>NZ_JBQEMV010000004.1:0-830949 GCF_052044405.1 Chitinophaga sp. 22620
GCGCCGCGAACCGGCGGCGTATCCCTGGACGGGGTGACGCCCGCCAGCGAAGGCAGGGTGGGCCTGGGCGGACAGGTATTGTTCGATCAGCTGGGGCCGCAGGAAGCATTGTCTTTCTACGGTTCCTATTCCTACCGCATCCCGCTGGACGAGGAAAACACTAAACGCCTGTGCATCGGCATCGGCGGCGGTGTGAGCCAGTATTCCATAGACGGGGCGGCGCTGCAGTACGTGGACAACGACGACGTGGCCATTCCCACCGGCAAAACCAGCACCTGGGTACCTGATGCGCGTTTCGGCGTGTATTATTACACGTCTAAGTTCTACGCCGGTGTGTCTGTCATGGATCTTTTTTCCCTTTACTCCGACGCTTCGCGCTATAACTGGAAAGGCAACAATTATTCCACCATCCGCAAAACGCAGCACCTGTATGTAACGGCGGGTACGGTGTTCCCGCTGGGGGAAAAGCTCCAGCTGAAGCCGTCGTTCCTGGTGAAGGAAGACTTCAAAGGGCCTACCAGCCTGGACCTGAACGCCTTCCTGCTGATCGGGGACCGGATATGGGTGGGCGGATCTTACCGCACCAATGTGAGCATCTGGAAAAAGACGGCCCTTCAGCGCGACCTCCAGGAGACGAACGCGGCCAGCGCCATGGTGGAATTCTATGCCACCCAGCAGCTGCGCATCGGTTATTCCTACGATCTGAACGTGAATAAAATGGCGGGATACCAGGGCGGATCGCATGAGATCTCCCTCGGCTTTTTATTCCCTTCCAAAAAATTCACGGTACAGAATCCCCGGTATTTTTAAACCCATTACTTAAGGACGTATGATACGACGCAGTTTAACCTTTATCCTGACCATGACGCTTGCCGGCAGCCTGTATGCACAGGAGCAGAAAAGCGTGCTGCAACTGGCTGAAGAAGCCTATGCACGCGAAGAGTATGCGGTGGCAGGGGCGCTGTACAAACGGCAGGCCCGCAGCAAAGGCGACAGAACGCCGGTGGCCCTGCTCATGAAAATGGCGCGCAGCTACCAGGAGATCGGCTACTTTAAAGAAGCGGCGGGCTTTTACCAGCAGATCATCGCACGGCCGGATCACCCTGCGGCGGCTTATTTCGCTTACGGCGAAGCGCTGCGGCAGCTGGAACAATACGATTCCGCCCGGCAGCAATACGCCCTGTTCACCACTGCGAATGCAGACAGTATAAAGCTGAAAGAAATAGCGCTGCGCGGCTGCGACAGCGCCGCCGTGTGGAAACCCGCGCCGGTGCAGCTCCAACCGCTCAAAGAACTGAACACACCCGGCTCCGACCTGGTGAGCGGCGTGATCAAACAGGGACTGCTGCTGATGTCTAACGGCTACCGCGAACTGGTGCTCAACGGCAATGCGGAATCCAACCCGCAAACGGACCTGCGCACGAAGCAGCCTTTTTACAAAGCCTACGTATACCAGCAATACACACAAGGCAATGCCACGATGTACCTGGAAGAGCTGGTGCCGAAGCTGCTCGGTAAATATGATTACCACATCGGCCCGGTCAACATGAACCGCACGGAAGATACGCTCTATGCTACCATCAACATACAGGGAAAGAAAGTGCCCTTTACCGGCAAAGGCCCGGTGAACGGGGTGCGCCAGCTGCAGATCTACCAGTCCGTTAAAACCGGCGGCAAATGGGGCGAGATGGTGCTGCTGCCGGGCATTAACGTGGCGGGCCATTCCTCCAGCCATGCGGTGCTCAATACGGACGGCAGCATCCTGTATTTCGTGTCGGACCGCCCCGGCGGTTTCGGGCAAACGGACCTGTGGTACGCTGAAAAACAGGCTGACGGCAACTGGGGCTCGCCGGTGAACTGCGGGGATAAGATCAATACCATCGCGGCGGAAACATTCCCCACCGTGAACGAAGACGGCATCCTTTACTTTTCCAGCAAAGGCTACGCCGGGCTGGGCGGTTATGACATCTATCGCGTGAAAGGCGGGAAAACCAGCTGGGAAACGCCGGAAAATATGAAAGCGCCTTTCAACTCCGGTGCGGACGATATCGGCCTGGTGCTCAAACACAATGGCTATGAAGGGTATATGTCCTCCAATAAACCAGGCGGCATGGGCCGTGATGATATTTATTATTTCGCGGACCTGGATTACACCAACCGGGTGAACCATATTGCTCCTCCAGGCGTGATCGATCACAGCAAACAACCGCCTGTGACGCCTTCCACCGGTACGACCGGCACTACGGGCACCACCGGCCAGCCGCCTGTGCGCAGGCAGCTGACCGCTGAAGAGGAAGAAGACCGGCGTACGCTGGAGCAGCTGAAGTTCCTCTACGACTACAACAGCGCCCGCCTGCTCACCGAATCGCGGCAGGTGCTGGACAGGGTGGCCGACGTGCTGAAACGCAGGCCGGACTGGAAGATCGTGATCGCTTCGTTTGCGGACAACCGCGGCGCGGATCAGTATAACACCGATCTGTCTGCCCTGCGTTGCTTCTCCGTGATCGATTATCTCGTGAATAAAGGCATCGACCCGAAACGCCTCTATTACGCGAACAAAGGCGAGCTGGAACCGGTGAACAGGTGTAAGGACGGCGTGCCTTGCAGCGAGGAAGAATACCGGCAGAACAGGCGTTCGGAAATGAAAGTAAGATGGTAATAACAACTGATTATAAGGGACACTACTATTGGACAGGTTATGTTGACGCATAACCGGAATGTAAGTACCAGCCAGTCATGGTGGGTAATCCCTGAACAATACGTATACCTCAACTTTGGCAAATGTGCATATGCTAAGAAGCCGGAATTTTTTCCGGCTTTTGTTTTTAGGTTGATTAAAAAGGGCCGTCGCGCCTCCTGCACAAATCCCCCGCAGCTCCTCGCAATGACGGCTCTTCTAATGCAATGACAGGCCCGGCTTATTTCCCCCTGGCAGCAAACGGATAATTGTTGTATTTGGGGTACATTTGAATATCCAAAACCTCTGCTTATGCAATCTCCCGGTTTTGATTTTCAACGTTCCCTGAACCAGGCGCCCGTCCTGGAAAATTTCAATGCATTTACGGCGAATGCGGCGCTTCAGGATGCCCTGCATGCCTATGGCGGCGGCTGGATGAACGAACAGGCTTCTGCGTTCGGGGCGCTGATGGGAAGCCGCGATATGCAGGAAGCAGGGCATCTCGCCAACAGGCATACGCCCGTGCTCAACACCCACGACCGCTTTGGCAACCGCCTCGACGTAGTGGAGTATCATCCTGCCTATCACCGGATGATGGAGGTTTCCATACACGGGCAGGTGCATTCCATCGCATGGACTTCCCGGCAAAAAGGGCGTTACCTGGCGCACAGTGTATTGTCGTACCTGAAACAGCAGATAGATGAGGGCAGCAGCTGCCCGCTGACAATGACCTTTGCCGTGGTGCCCTCGCTGGAGATTGCACCGGATATCGCGCAGGAATGGCTGCCATTGGTGCTTTCCAACGAATACGACGAAAGGAATATCCCTTATTTCAACAAAAAAGGCGTTACGTTCGGCATGGCCATGACCGAGCCGCAGGGTGGCAGCGATGTGCGGGCCAATCTTACTTTTGCGAAGCCGGCCGGCAAAGGCGTGTACCGGATCACCGGCCGGAAGTGGTTTTGCAGCGCGCCTATGAGCGACGCGTTCCTGGTGCTGGCGCAAACGGAAAAGGGGCTGAGCTGTTTCCTCGTTCCCCGGTTCACCCCGGAGGGCGAAAAGAACGGGCTTCATTTCCAACGGCTGAAAGATAAGCTGGGCAACCGTTCCAATGCATCGGGAGAAGTTGAGTTCCACGAAGCATGGGGCCGGATCATCGGCGAAGAGGGAAGGGGCATCCCCAACATTATGGAAATGGTGCGGCATACACGGATGGATTGTGCCATCGGTTCCGCGGCCACGATGCAGCGGGCGGTGGCCGAAGCGATCCATCATTGCACTTACCGCAGCGCTTTCGGGCAACGGCTGGCAGACCTGCCGTTGATGAAGAACGTGCTGGCTGACCTGAGCCTTGAATGCGAAGCCGCCACTACGCTGGCTATGCGGCTGGCTAAGGGTTTCGATGATGCGCCGGGTGATGAGGAGGCCATGCATTTTACCCGCATTGCTACTGCCGTTGGGAAATTCTGGAACACCAAACGCGCGGTGCTCGCAGTGGGCGAAGCGCTGGAATGCATAGGCGGCAACGGTTACGTGGAAGAATCCATCATGCCCAGGCTCTACCGCGATGTGCCGGTCAATTCCATCTGGGAAGGATCGGGTAACGTGCAGGCGCTGTATGTGCTCCGCGCGATGCATAAAGAGCCGCGCAGCATGGAAGCGCTGATGAATTATTTCCGGTCCGCCCGCGGCCTTGATGCCGCCCTCGATGCTCACCTGGACGGACTGCGGCAGTTATTGTCCGACCCTGGCGCCTACGAATTCAAAGCGAGGATCATCGTGGAGAAAATGGCCCTGGCTATGCAGGCCACAGAGCTGATCCGCATAGCGCCGCCCGCCGTAGCGCAGCTATTCTGCAAGGCAAGGCTTTCAAAAACAAGGAACCTCACATGGGGAACACTGGAAAATGCCGCAGTGCTGGATGAAGTGATCGCGCGTACATACCGGGCCGCGGATAAATGAGCCCTTTGGTTTTTGCAGCGCATTTGTTATTTTTAAATATACTTTCTTTAAACACAGACACGGATTCCATGCGCTCAATCACGATATTTCTATTCTTCTTAACCTGCTTTGCCACAACAGCCACCGCGAACGCGGAGCCGCAACAAGGCATGCAATTCTTTGAAGGAACCTGGCAGGAATTGCTGGACGCCGCAAAAAAGCAGGGGAAGCTTATTTTTGTGGATGTATATACAGACTGGTGCCCCCCCTGTAAACAAATGGACAAGGAAATATTTCCTTTGAAAGAAGTGGGCGATACCTACAACAGCATGTTCCTCAACTACCGCCTGGACGCTGAAAAAGGCGAAGGCGTAGCTATTGCGGGGAAATATTCGGTAAAGGCTTATCCTACTTACCTCTATCTTAACGCGGAAGGAACCCTGCTGCACCGTGCCGTGGGTTTTCAGCCGGTAGCCTCACTCTCCGCACATGCAGCCAGCGCAATGTCCGCAGGCGCGGGAGGCAACAGTGCCGGCGCTTTGGAAAAAGAATTCAGGAGTGGAAAACGTGCCCCGGAATTCCTGCGCGGTTACCTCAAACGTTTGGCCGAACTGGAACTGGATAATACAACCGTGTTAAATGCCTACGTTGAAGCGGTGCCTTCCGCCAGGCTGGCTTCGCCGGAAGAACTGGCGTACCTGGCTGAAAATGTTTCCGGCGCGCGTTCCAACGCGCTGGTATTTCTCATGGATCATTATACTTCGCTGCCCGCAGAACAGAAGAAAAAAACAGCAGCCCGCGTGTATTCCAGGGCGCTTTACAATTCAGCCGGCCAGGCCTGGAAAGAAGGGCGGCCGCTGGAATTGAGGCAGATCATTACTTACATGGAAACGCTCGCGCCGGAGCTGCCTGTTGCGCACCATGGAGGCATCAGTAAGATGAAGATGCTGTATTACGGGATGGTAAAGGATCTGGCGAAACTAAAAGAAACGGGTTACCGCATAGTGGGCAATACCATGAATATTTCCCTGGATTCGATCCGCGCGGAAGACGCGCGTATGTACGGGCAAACCATGAAACCATTTCTCAGCGGTGAGCAGGACAGCACGAAGGTTCCGGGTTTCCAGGAAGAGAAGCAGTTTATCATCAACCAGTATTCCCGCAAGATCAGCAGTCCGCTGTATGAAACCGCTGCCGCATTTGCCGCCTCCCTGGATGCGGGCGATGCAGCCCTGGCAGACGCTCTTCAATGGGCGGAGCGGGTAAAGCTGCTGATGCCGCCAAGTCCGGCCATAGACAGCCTGGTCAATAAGCTGAAAACAAAGGCTCCTCCCAAAAATTAACGATAACAGCCGAATTCCGTTTCAAAGGAAGACAGGTCGCATTCCAGCGCCCGGCGGTCCCAGTGGTTGGTGTTTGCCGCCGCTTCGTAAGTGGATTGCAGGAAGGCGAGCAAGGTTTCTTCAGGGTCGGCTGATTGCTGTACAACATCGTACGGCAGCAGGAATTCTCCCATTTCATTACTGTAAAAAGCGCCTTCGGGCTGAACCGGCTGCGTGGCGAACGCCGGCGCGGCGGGGTAGGAGTAGGCATAAAAAGCGGCGTGCGGGTATTGGTCGCTGCCGGGCCAGAAACCGCAGGAGCTTACTTCTTTGGAATATGCTTCCTGCATGACCTTAGCGGGCATGTTAGGCGCGGAACCCTGGTGGGGAGGCGCATCGCGGCCTGAAAAACGCGTCACCGCCAGGTCGAACGCGCCCCAGAAGAAATGCACGGGGCTGCACTTGCCGGTAAAGCGGGTACGGAAGCGGGTGAGAACATTGTGCACCTTCACCAGCGCCCGCCAGAAAGCTTCCATCTGGGCGCGATCATAGGATTTGTGCTGCTCATCTTCCGCGAAAGGAATGGCATTTTCCAGCTCACTGGGAACGCCGTAGATGCTTACGTCTATATTCAGCAGGGCAATTTTTTCGAACAGTTCCCGGTGAAAGTCGGCAACAGACCTGGGCCTTAGCTGCAGCACTTCCTGCCGGCCTTCGCTGGTGGTGATTACCAGCCGGTGTTGCACAAAATCGAAATCTACCTGGAAAATGCCGTTCTGGTAAGGCATGCTACCGGTGCTGAGGCCGTTGGGGCTTACGTAGAGCGTTACGTGCCAGGAATGGTTCAGCCAGGGCATTTTTCTCAACCTGATCTTCCCCACGATCTGCGTCCAGCGGTGAACGGTGGCCAGGGTGTCTTTCCAGGTTGTATAATCCAGTACGGGCCAGTTGTTTTGCATAGCGGTGGTTTTGAGTACTATCATTAACAAATCAACCCGTTATAAGTTGAGAAAGGTGCAAGCCTTCGTTACGGCTGCTTCTCCGCAAGGTCCTTTATAATGGCCATCGCCTGGTCCCACATCCCGGCATGAAAGGCGATATCCTTTTTGGTGATAAGGCCCGCTTCGATGTGCAGGTTATTGGTGCCGTCCGGATTGGGGGAGAGGTGGATCAGCTCCGAGTAATCGCCCAGAGGCGCGCCTGCCGCCGGTGTTACGTCGTCGTAATAACGGATATGCAGGAGCGTTTCCGGCTGGAACTTTTCCAGGATGCCGCTGGCGCCGATGTCGCCGGCTGTGTCTCTCCAGATAACGGATGAGCCTTTTTTCCAGTCCGTTTCGATAAATGCCCCGCCGCCGAAAGCTTTACCCCATTGGTGGTTGGGATTGAGTATGATATTCCAGATAACATCCGTGGGCGCGTCGATCAGGATGGATTTTTTGATATCCTCTTTCTCCACGAAGTTGCGCAGCGATTCGCCGAGGATCGCGCTCCATCCTTCCGCCCAGTTGGCTTTGCCGAAATCCGGGTGCGTGAAGGTGTCCGTGCCGGAATGCGTCAGTTTCAGGCGGGTGGAGTTCTTCTCCGCTTTAAACAGCTCGAACGTTACCAGCGACTGCCCGGGATAACCCTCGTAGCGCCAGGTGTAGGAAAGTTTTTCAGGTTTCACCGCTTCCACCACTTCACATTCGTGTTTGAAATGTATGCCTTCGCTTTCGCCTGTGAAATAAAAGCGGAAGCCCGGTTCCGGTTTAAAATCGGATACATCGAAGTACCATTCTCTCATCTGTGCTTTATTGGTGAGGGCTTCCCAAACCCTTTCCACAGGAGCTTCGTAAGTGCGTTCAAATACCAGCGGTTTCATGATGCGGTCATTTTTTTGGTGAAAACAACTGTTCGCCCCGGATGTTTCCCGGTTCCGTGCGGTAAATATACATGTAACCATTTGGTTACGCAAATTTATTTTGGAATTTGATCAGGCTGGAAATTTGTATAAGATGGCAGCAACTCTAATGTTTAGCCGCGCCCGATATGAGGAAGAAACGATGGTGCTGAAAACACTGGACCGCATGCCTTTCTTTTTTGATACGGTGTTTGTGACCGGGAAGAACAGGGGTGGTGAGGACGTTTATGAAATAAAACTCAATCCCTTTTCAACCAACCCGTAATACTCATCCTGGGTTTGTTGGCCACCAGCACCTCATGCTCCAGCTCGCTGCTTTTAAAGAATACGGTCTTGCCACCAGTGGGATCTATTTCCTGCGAAGCGGCCCCTGCGTGGTGGATGGACAGCTGCCCGCCGTCCCCGGCGATCCAGTCTGTATTGAGGTAAATGATCATGGAGTATTGGCGGCTCTCGTTATTGCGGAACTGGTCGAGGTGCTTTTTGTAGAAGCTTCCTTTTTCATACAAGGCGTAATGGAATTCATACCCGGTGATACCGGTATAACAGGAGCTGTTTAAATGAAGTATAAAAGCATCCATCACGGCAAAAAAGGCGTTCTCATGCTCATTGTTATGCTTTTTGTCCAGCCAGTAGATCATATCGCTGCGAACGGCTTTGTCGTGCGCCACCTGTTCGCCGTTGCCCGTACCGGCGGCCTGCATTTCTTTGCCGGCGTAAAGGAGGGTCAGGTTGTTCTTCAGGCCGCCGGCCAGCTGTACGCTCAGGAAATTTTCCGCAATGCCTACTTTATTGTCAATAAAACTGTTGATGAGCGTGTCGAAGGCCTTTTGCATGAAGCGGAGGGTTATAAGGACAGAATTATCCGTATTCCGGTGAAGGTAAGATTAATCGGGCTGGGAAAGCGCTTCAGGTCATGATTTACAGGCACTTTATGCGCCGTGAACTAACTGGAATGCCATTTGCAGGATATATAACGGCTATTCCGCCCAAAACACGCGTATGTTAAAGATGCTCCTGATATCGTTCCTGCTGTGTATGCTTCATCTGCCCGGTTATATTTCCATGGCGGGCGTGGTAACCGGGAGCGAAAGGTATGCCGGGAATGAAAGAACTTATCATTACACCCTCGGCCAACGGTCCGTTCCCTTAAAGGTAACCGCTTACGGCAACAGGAAAGACGTGGTGATGATCAGCCTGCACGACGATGAAACCACCGGCGTGGAAGCCGCCAGGGCCGTGCTGGAGAGAACAGGCGGCATTTTGCTCAGCATCGGAAACAATAACCAGCGGAACATTACATTCACGCAGCGGGGAATAACATACCGGTTCGATCCTAACCGGATGTTCACCAAGACCGGCATTAAAGCCACGTTGCAGGAATACAGCAAACAAAGCACAAAATCAGCCATCAACGCGATCCATGGTTTCAGCAACTTCGTATTGAACCAGGTTCCTTCCGGCGCTGTGGTGCTGATCGCGCTGCACAACAACGACGACGCGGGCTTTTCCGCCCTTACCTACATGAAAGGCGGCGAATGTGAAAAGGATGCCGCTGCCGTTCATCAAAGCGATACCCGCGATCCGGATAATTTTTTCCTGACCACCGATAAGCTTTTTTTCCGTAAGGTCCGGACTTCCGGTTATAACGCCATCCTGCAGCATCATAAGGCAAAAGATGATGGTTCCCTGAGCGTTTTCTACGGAAAGAAAAACAGGCGTTATGTCAATATAGAAGCGGAAACGGCGAACGTAGCGGAACAAAAGGAAATGATCGAAACGGCCGTTTCCTTTATCCGGGAAGCAAAAGGCAGATCACGCAAGGCAGCCCGCCGGCAGATGGATAAAACTATCTGACTATTGCCGGCATGAGCGTGGGGAATGTCCAGGCGAAATGATGTTTTTCATAAATGACCGGGAGATGCGGCGCTGTGAAGGATCTGTAGGTCTCGTCTTTGTATATCCCGTACATGGCGTCAAAAAGATTGGCGGGCCAGAACCCGGTGCCCGAGGTGGGGCTGCCAGTATTCGGGTTGTTGAACCATTTCCATTCCGCCGGATGCTGCTGGTAATAAAGCAGGTAATCCAGCGCCTTTTTAATGGACCTGCCGCCGTTCTCCAGTGTGAACAGGTTTTCGCCGGTGGTATTGTACGCCACCCAGCAGGAAGCTGTAATGGGCGCCAGGGAGAAGTAAGTATACCACAGGCCGTTTTTCTCCCGTTTTACTTCTTCTACCATATGGCCATCCACCGCTATTTTATCGAACAGGTCGGATTTGATCAAACGGATGTTCTCGGCCATATCCGCCTCATCATCCAGGTAATAATCCGCCAGCATGGAGCCATAACGGCCCCAGTCCGCCCAGTTGTTCTTTCGGTGGCGGATCTGGTTGGCGGCTTCCCGGTAAACATTTTTCACCCATCCCGCAAAACGCTCCCGGTCTGCTTTTTCCCATTTTTTAAAAGGCCGCATCAGCTCGCCGGCAATCACCATGGAAGTGCCGGAGTAGCTCAGTACAAGCGGGCCGTCGTAATCGGAATAACGGGTGTTGATGGCGCCCCAGGCGTTTAAGAAATACAACGCCTTTTCGGCATATTTTTTTTCGCCGGTGAGCTGCCAGGCCAGCGCGCAGGCATACGCGGCAAAGCCGTCGGTTTGTATGGATTGGGAGTTTTCCCTGTGCTCTTTAGGTTTGATGTAATACCCGGGAATGCTCAGGTCCGCCAGTGCATGATGCGTGGAAGACAGCGCCTGGTCTGCCTTTGCGAGGAGCTGCATGCTGGCCGCGTAAAACGGTTCTTTTTTCTGCCTGATCTGCTCCTTCACATAGGCGATCTGCGCTTTGGTATGCATGCCGCCGGGATGTTCATTCGCAGAGACGGTAGCCGCGCAAAAAAGGATGACGGCGGATAATAAAAAGGCCTTCAGGTGATATTGTTTCATAACATAACGTGGTAAGTGTTTAAAACTACTGATTATTATCTCCCCGTGCAAGCGTGTTTTGCCCGGTTTGTCCGGATGCCTTATCTTTAACTGGTCTGGCAAGAGCCCCGGAGCCCCGGCGAGTTTTGGCCCTTATGAGAAATGATCATCCACACCGAAACGGCCGGCAAAATCTAATCACCATATAAAACCTAAAGCAGTATGAAATTATCAAAAGTATTTACCCTGATGTTATTCCTCGTTGCGGCGCTCAATTTCGCCCATGCCCAAACCACGCCCGCCGAATGGGCTAAAGAATGGGAGAGGGCAAAAGCCTACACACTGGACTATCTAAATGCCATGCCCGACGCTGGTTACAGCCTTAAGCCCACGCCTGAGATCCGGTCCTTCGCTGAGCAAATGCTGCACCTGACCGAAGACAACTACATATTCATCTCCGCGATGGAAGGAACAAAAAGCCCTCTTGAAGGCTTGGAAAAGAACACCACCGATAAATCCAAAGAGAACATTACGAAGCTTGTTTCGGCAGGATATGACTTTGTCATCAGCGCGGTAAACAAAATGACGGCCGCCCAGCTAAATGAAAATATCAAACTGTTCGGGCAGTTTGACCTGACCAGGAATGTGGCATTGGCGAAAGCGTTTGAGCATCAAACGCATCACCGGGGTCAGGCGACGGTTTACCTGCGTTTGGCGGGCGTTAAGCCTCCACAGGAAAAACTATTTTGATTTTTGCCTGAATACAAAAAGAAAAGGGCAAACCGGGATAATCCCTGGTTTGCCCTTTTTCAGGTGGCGGCCCTGAGGTATAATTTTTTGCAGCTCAATCCGGTATCTGCACCTGCTGGTCTTCTTCGGGTATCTGGGTATTCTTCACCCTCTCCAATACCATGGATCCCGCAAAGCGGTATTTTAACGGGTATGCCGGGTTGGTAATATCGTCATATTCATATTCCAGGTACATGGTGGTGTATGTTTTCTCCAGGTAAGGCTGCACTTCGTCCATTCTCTTGCTGACAGTATAGGTGCCTTTTTGCTGGGAGAAATGGATGGCCGGGTTATCGGAGGCCAGCGTCACGGTGCTGTCCTGGTTAAATGTCGCGCTGATCTTATAGGAGGCTCTGTCCACGGCTTCTTCCTCCGTTACGCCTGCGTAAAAGAAAACAGCTTTTTCATTGACCACCCAGGTGTTCCTGTGAGGCACTGTCAGCGCCGTCTGGCTGTTCTCGCTCCTCGTCCTGTCCCAAACAGCGCCGGCAACGGAATATTTCCCGGAGAAATCGTTGAACGGTATGATGCTGATCAGCGACTTTTTATAATGCTTCAATACAGACGGCGAATACACGGAAGTGGAAACGATCTGTAACGGCAGGATATACTTATTCACCAGGTCTATCCCGTTCAGCGTTAAGTTGAGGGTAAGATAACCTGTGCTTTCACCTTTGGGAATGGTGGCGGTGAAAGATTTTATATTGTAATAATCAGCGGGAAGCTCTTTGAAATAGAGGTCTTCCCGGAGCCGGAACCTGTCGAAATTCAAATTGGTCAGCGTATCCCGGTCGAGGGCAATGGTTACCTGCACGTCCGTGTTATTTTCGGTGGAACCGCTCAGTACAAGCGGTATTTTGACGGGAATATGCCCTCCCTGCTCTTTGTATTTCACATATACCTGCACAACGCCGTTCTTGCCGAATGCGACATACTTCGTAAAAAGTTCATCTTCCCATTCCTTGTTGCACGCGCCAACGGCGATGAACAAACATAACCCGATGAGATAATATAAGTGCTTCATGATGTTCTTATTTTAATTGAATGTTGTCCACCCGGGGTTTTGAGTCAGTTTCCTGTTCGTTCTCAGCTCGCTGTGCGAGATGGGCCACAGGTACATCTTCTTCACAAAGATGGTGGGCATGGAAGGCACGGCAACCGGGATATAGAAGAGGTCGCGCTGGTCTTCCGTCATGTTCATATTACAGCCCATCACCGGTGTGGATTCCTCGATGGGAGCGTCTTTCCAGCGTCTCAGGTCATAATAGCGGTGCCCTTCGGCGAATAATTCGATCTGGCGTTCTCTTTTCAGGGCTTTCCTCAGGTTTTCTTTTGAGGCATACACGCCGGCGTCGAAATCCGGTACGCCTGCCCTGATACGTATCTGGCTGATGTATTTGCTGATCTCGGCGGCATTCCTTCCAACGGTAATGCTCCCGGTGCCCAGGTAATTGGGAATGGTGTGCGTGCCGTTCAATTCGTTCAATGCCTCCGCATATATCAGCAACATCTCCGCATACCTGATTGCCGGTTCAATTTTTGGCACTACAAAACCGCCTTCCATGAAAGAATCGAAGGGGTTGTAATATTTTTTGATCCCCATTCCCGTTCTGATATGGAATGCAGGGGAGGAGGGCTGCTTGCCGTCTGTGTGCCCCCTGTAATAGAATACCTGCTTATACCTGTCTTCCACCTTCCTGGCGCTGGTGCCTTCCCACATGCTTCCGTTGTAGGCCACGGAGGCATAAAAACGGGGTTCCCTGTTGGCATACTGCATGGATACATTGGCAGGCAGCGGCTTATGGTCTTCCTTATTGGTGGTAAAGCCAGTTACACGCGGGTTCAGTGGTACATTGGCCCCGTCGTTCATGTAATAGGCGTCCGCCTGCTTCTGGGTGATGCCATGCGTATTCCAGCCTTTTAATGAAAAGGGTACCTGGTGCAGCACCATCTGGCTGATCCCTTCCGAGCTTTGCTCCGTAACGCGGGAAAAAATGATCTCGGGGTTGGCGTTGTAGGCTAAAGCGCCGTTGAACAGCTGGCTGTAGGATTGGAAAGGATCGATATCCTTCCATCCCAGGGGAAAAGCATTGTCGGAATAAAGCGGATGATACGGCGGAACGATCGTTCTGGGCTGCGTGGCGCTTTGATCCTGGGCATTGAACGGCGCGGTGAACAGCTTGTAAACATTCATGTCGATCACATCTTTGGCGGCTGCGGCGGCTTTGGCCCATTTGGTTTCGTCGTACGACTGGGAAATGAGCTGGCGGCCGGTGTTGTCCACCAGGTCCGCCATTTCGGGGTTCCCGTTGAAAAGCGGGCTGGCGCCGAACAAATATACTTTTGCGCGCGCGCCCAGCGCGGCTCCCTTGGTAGGCCGGGCCGCATCCCTGTTGGTGCGTTGCAGCGGAAGGTCTCTGGCCGCTGTAGCCAGTTCCTTTGTGATAAAATCCACGCACTCATCGTAGGAGTTCCTGGGCTGGGACAGGTTTTCATACTCAATGGTGTAGTCGATCCCTTCGTCGGCAACAATAGGAACGGGGCCGTATTTCCTCAGCAGCAGCCAGTAATAATAAGCCCTGAGGAACCGCGCCTGCGCCTTGTTGTCCGCTATCTCTTCGGGGGACATCTCCCGGTTCTTGTCGATATTATGTATGAAGATAGATGCCTTGCGGATGCCCTGGTAGCAGGAAGACCAGGACGATTGGTCCCATGTTTCATCATACTCGCCGTTTTTGTACCGGCGGTATTTATCGTCCCTGTCTCCAAAGAACATATCATCGGAGATGAAATTGAACGGAGTAAGGCCCTTACTGGCCACGTCGGCATTTTCACTGCGCAGATGGATGTAGGTGCTGGCCAGCCATTGTTCTGAATAGTCCCTTCTCGTAAAAAGCGTGTCGGTGTTCAGGCGGTCTTTAAAAAAATGGTCCATATCCAGGTACTTCTTGCAGGAACCCAACAGCAGGAGCCCTGTAAGCGCGCAGAGAAATGGAACGACCAATCTCTTTGCCCGGGAACCGGTGTGGCCCGCATGCCCGGTTGGCTGCCCGGATGTTTCCAACCATTTATTCACTTTAGTTTTGTTCATAACATTAGATGGATTAAACTTCCCCTTAAAAATTGATAGTAAGTCCGCCGGTGATCGTTTTGGCCGGAGGATAATTCATCCCGTTCCCGCTGCCGAGTTCCGGGTCCCAGAGGTCCAGGTGGTCCCAGACCACCAGGTTGTACCCCATCACATAAAACCTTGCGCTGTTGATATGCGCCCACCGGGTGATCCGCTGGGGCAGGGTATAACCCAACTCAATATTTTTCAGGCGGAGGTAAGCACCGTTGCGCAGCCAGTAGGTGGATGCCCGGTAGTTGTTGGGATTGCCGCCGTAGCTGAGCCTGGGATATTTGGCGTTCGGATTCTCCGTTGCAGGATCGCCCGAAATATCTTTTGATATCCACCTGTTGCCCGGCACGGCCACGTCTGTAAGGATATTTCCCCAGCCGCCTTCCGCAAACGGGTATACGCTGGGCCCGTTAATGAAATACGACGATTTGCCGGCTCCCTGGAAGTGGATGTTGAAATCTATGCCGCGCCACCTGGCGGACATGCCTACGCCGTATATCAGGCTGGGCACGCGGGATGCGCCGATGGGCACAATATCGTCGTCGTTGATGATGCCGTCGCCGTTTACATCCTTGTATTTGATATCCCCGGGCTGGTAGGAGCCGAAGGTCTGTTTGGGGCTGTGCCTTATTTCGTCATAATCCTTGAACAATCCCTGCGCGATCAGGCCGCGCGCCTGGTCGAGCCTGAACCCCTGGGTCATCCGGTAAGGCAGGTTATTGGCTTCTTCGTCGAAGGCGATCACTTTGTTTTTAAAGTAAGTGATGTTGCCTCTCATCGTAAAGTCGATCCCCCTGACCTTCCTGTTCATATTGAATTGCGCGTCAAACCCCTGGTTTTCCATGACGCCCACGTTTGCCCAGGGTTGGCTCACGATGCCTACCATGGCCGGCAAATGCGACCGTTGTTTGTAGATCTTTTCTCTTTTTTCTTTGAAGAGGTCGACAGTGATGGAAAACAGGTCCCTCAGGTTCATTTCAATACCCAGGTCCTGCTTGCGGGCCACCTCCCAGGTTAGCTGCTCGGAGGCTACCTGCTGGTAATACAAGCCGGGATAGGCGTTGGGGCTGATGCTTTCGCCGAAATTATAACCGTCTCCGGCCGCTATCGTGCTCAGGTAAGCAAAGCGGTTGCCGCCGAAGTTATCGTTGCCTACTTCTCCGTAGGAATAACGGATCTTGAGGAACTCCAGCCAGTCGAAATTATCTTTAATGTATTGTTCTTCGGAAATGTTCCAGGCGGCGGAAACCGCGGGGAAGAAGCCGAACTGGTGGCCTGGTTTAAAGTTCTCGGAGCCGGTATAACCAAAATTGAATTCAGCCAGGTAACGGTTGTCGTAACCGTACATCAAACGCCCGGATACCGACTGGTTCCTGCGGGGGATGCCATTGATGATATCTGTTCCCAGGTTCACCGTTTGCCGCTGCTCGCGCTGGAAGTATTTGGCCAGGCCTTCTATCCTGTGCCTTTCAGCGATTGCGCGGCTGTATCTCAGTTCCAGCTCGTACACGGAAACCCGTTCGCCCGCAGCGCTGGTCTCCTGGAACATCAGTGATTCAGGGGATATGCGGTGCATCACCAGGTTGCCGTTGCGGTCCCTTCTTTTCTCGACGTTGTATTGCTCCGGCCATTTTTTCCGGTTGATATTGTTTTCGTTGTTGGCGTCAAATGCAAGGCGGCCGGTGAGCTTCAGGCCAGGGGTAATAAAATCCAGCTTCTGGTCCAGCACGAAGTTGGTCTCTGCCTTGTTCCGCCAGTATTCCCTGTAGCCGGTCTGCGTGGCCAGCACCCAGGGATTCGTTCTGTTGCCGGTACCGTAAGCGGGCACCAGCCCGTTGGAATACATTTTGGGAATGGAAACGGGCGACTGGCCCACGAGAGAATACCAGATATCGTCCTTCAATCCCGGGTAATTTTTCTTTTCCAGGAAACCCGCTACCCCGATGCGGAACAGGGTGGTTTTGGTAACGTCCAGGTCCAGGTTCACCCTGTAGTTCCAGCGGGACAGGTTGGCGTTTGTTTTATACTCCTTCAGGGAAGCGTCTGATTTATACAAACCGCCTTCGTCCACATAGCTGCCGGAAACATAGAACCGGGCAATGGTGGCGCCGCCGTTGATGTTCAGTGCCGCCCGGTTGATGTTGGCGCCGCTTTTCAGCATTTCGTCCTGCCAGTTCACGTTGGGGTACAGGTCCGGGTCCAGGCCAAGGCGGAGTATCTCCAGCTCATTGGCGGTGTAGACCGGTTCCTGGTTCCTCGTTATTTTGGCTTCATTGACCAATGCGGCGTATTGGTTCCCGTCCACGAATTCGGGCGTACGGGTACGCGTGCTGTAGGTATGCTCCACTTTCCCGTCGATGTTTATTTTTCCTGTCTTCCCTTTTTTGGTGGTGATCAGGATCACCCCGTTAGCCCCTCTTGAGCCGTAGATGGCGGTGGCGGAAGCATCTTTTAATACGGAGAACGATTCTATATCCTCGATATTTATTTCATTGAAGGGCCGCTCGAAACCATCTACCAGCACCAGGGCTGCGCTGTTGGCGCCGAAGGTGGAAATACCCCTTATCCAGAATTCCGACTGGTTGCTGCCCGGCTCGCCGGAACGCTGCATGGCGATCACGCCGGCCACATTACCTGCCAGCGCATTCGTGATATTGGCGGTTGGCGTCCGCAGGTCTTTTGGGTCCACCGTAGTAATGGCGCCCGTAACGGTCACTTTTTTCTGTGGCCCGGTGGCGGTAACGACCACCTGTTCCAGGGCGTTGGTATTGGAAGACTGCATGATGACATTCACCACGCGGTTGTCGCGTATGGGCACTTCCCTGGTGGTATACCCTACATAAGAGAATATCAGCGTGTGAAATGGCTCTACAGTGATCTTAAATCTTCCTTTCTCGTCCGTCATGGTGCCCAGGCCCACCCTGTCTTTCACCACAACGTTGGCAAACCCCAATGGCACATGATTGGTATCGGTCACGGTGCCGGTTACTTCTATTGTTTGCTGCGACAAAGCCTTGATGGAAATGGCGATGAAGATCAGGGATAAGTAAAAAATTCTCATTATGAAAGCAATTAATTTATTCAACGGAGATTGTTCTGATCCTGCGGTTCTTTTGGTCTGCCACATAAAACGTAGCAGCGGCTTCGTCGTAAGCAATGCCCCATGGCTGGTCGAATTGCGCTTTCCGCAACGGGCCGTCCGCATACCCGTATTCGCGGGGCCTGCCGGCAAATGTGCTCACCACGCCTTCCGGGGTTATTTTCCGGATGCAGTGATTGCGGACGTCCGCCAGGTAGAAGTTATTATACTTGTCGAAGGCGCCCTGCTGCGGATGGTCGAACCGGGCATCCGCCCCAACGCCGTCCAGGTGGCTATGCTGGCCCCTTCCGCCGGCAAAATGCACGGGTGCGTCCAGCATGCCGGTTTCCCTGTTGTACTTGGTCCGCAGGATGTAGCTTTGGTTCACCACTACGATGTAGGCAAAATCTCCGCCGGGGGCAAACTGGATATTGAACTCCCAGTTCACATCATCCACGCGGTACATCAGCCTGGTCGATTTTGTGGTACGGTCCCATTTGAACATTTCCCCCTTTGCATAGGAGTTAAAAAAGAAGTCGCCCGTTACGGGATTGGCGTCGCCCCCGTTGGTGGTCTGCGAAAAGATAAGCGAGTTCCATCTTGTAAAGCCGGACTCAGGGGTAAGCACCGCGGTGCTCAGGCCCCGCTCATCCCATTGGTCGTTGGTAACGTACAGCGTGTCGAACGTAGGATTAAATGCCAGTGTCCTGGGCCTGTCCAGGCCGTTCCCGGTTCTGAACAGCGTCTTTACATAGGTCCGCGCCGAATCGATGAACCTTACACCTCTTCTTTCTTCGATCAGGTAGAGGTTCTTATGCTGATCAAAAGTAAGCCAGTAGGGCTCTTCGAACTGCGCTTTCTTAATATCGCCGTCCACTATCGCCGTTCTCCCGTCCTTGTCGGTAAAGCCGGCCAGCGTGCCTACCACGGGGTTAAAAAGATAATTGAAGTCGGTCTTTGACACCACTTCTTTCGTATCGCTTCCGGCGCCGATCTTTACCTTTACAGGTCCTTCCCCGGCCTGCGAGGGGATGAGCGCGAAAATGGTGGTGCCCTTTACGCCCACAACAGGGGCGGGCACATCGTTCACGAATACTTTTACGATCGCGGCATCCGTTCCGAAGTTGTCGCCATAAATGATCATCTGCGTGCCCACGCCGCCGCTGTCTGGTGTGAACCTTTGCAGGGTCACGGGTTTGGACGGATCAAATCTGGCAACGGTGTCGGACATTTTGTTTTTGGAACAGGCAGCGATTAAAAGACCGCCGCAAACGGCAAGGGGAATGCTTCTGTGAAGCAGTTTCAGGATTTTACTCATAACGCGTTGTGCTTTTAATTACTCAAAGCATATTTTGGTCTTTGAAGTGTTACAGCAATTTTGGACGTGGATAAAAAGTGGAATCAGGAAGTAACCGGTAAGTTGAAAGCAGATGCCGGTACATCTGCATGGCACAGCGCATGTTCACAGGTATTCTGTTACCAGGTATTCAAAAGTAAATTTACAGGTTGCCGGTCTCAGCGTGCCGCTATTTCGAATCAAAAAAGATTTATATTGTATCATTCTTTGGCAACAGCTTCCCCGCAATTTCGGTATCCGGCAAACCTGCCGTATTTTTAAATTATTGATTATCAATATTGACAAAAAGAGCGCAAGGCCGCCTTTAAGCGCTAAATGATCCCTGAGCTTTCACGTTATGGCAAAACGTCTCATTTGTACGGTGATAGTATTTTTCCTGCTTTATGAAAGCAGCGCACAGTCGATCTACTTCAGGCATTACGAGGTGGAGAACGGCTTGTCCAACAATTCTGTGATCACTTCTTTGCAGGATAAGGACGGGTTTATGTGGTTCGGCACGCCCGACGGGTTAAACAGGTTCAACGGCTATAATTTCAAGGTCTTCAGGATAGGGGAGGATAAGCCCGGCGGCCCTAACAATAACCCGATCTTCCACCTGTACGAAGATGTTAAGGGAACCTTATGGGTGGCTACACTCAAAGGCCTGTTTTATTTTAACACGGCCACCGGCTCGTTCACCAGGCTGCACAATACAAAAGGCCAGCTGGTAAGGGTCATTCATGGCGACGCTTATAACAATATCTGGTTTGTTGAAGGCACCGCGTTATACAGGTACAATATCGGAACAAAACATATCGACGCTTACCGGGCGCCCTCGCTGCAAAACATCACGACCTTATATAAATCCGCGGACGGCACGCTGTGGCTGGGCTGCGCCAATGGCGTGCTGGGCAGGTACGACGGGCGGCGTAACGACTTCGTGTATTACACATCCGGTAAAGTTGTGCGCACCGCCAATACGATTGAAACGATCTGCGAAGACAGGGAAAATGAATGCCTGCTGATCGGTACCTCGCAAACCGGCTTGCTCAGGTTCAGCATCCGCGACGGGCAATGGACTTCCATAGCATTGTCGCCGGTTAAAAGCGCGAGCGTTTTTGTAAGGAGCCTGCTGAAAGTGAACAGCACCGATTTTTGGATCGGCACGGAATCCGGGCTGTACATTCTCAACAGCCGCACTGGCGATATACGGCATATCTGCAAAGTGCCGCACGACCAGTATTCCCTGACCGACAATGCTATTTATTCGATCTGTAAAGACAAAGAAGGAGGCATTTGGGTGGGTACCTTTTTTGGCGGCGTCAACTATTACGCGCATCACCCCATCGCTTTTGAAAAATTCTTCCCGACCTCTGCCCCCGGCTCTATTGAAGGAAATGTAGTGCGTGAAATGGTACAGGATAAATACGGCAGGATATGGGTGGGGTCTGAAGATAAGGGAATGGCCGCATTTGATCCCGCGAAGGGGACTTTTGTGAACTATAACAACGAAAACAGGAACGCCCCGGGCTTACCCGGCAATATACACGGGCTGCTGGCGGATGGCGATCGTTTGTACATCGGAACTTTTAAAGACGGGCTGTATGTTTTCGACCTGAAGAAGAACAGGATCGTGCAACATTACGCCGCTTACACGAATAACGGGCTGAACAGCAACTACGTTAACATCCTGTATAAAACGGCTGCGGGCGCTATCATTGCAGGTACTTCCAACGGTGTGTATAGTTTCGATAAGGCCGCCGGGCGGTTTCATTACCTGCCGGGCCTTGTGCGGGACGAGTTTTATTCCGCCGTTACACAGGACAGCAAAGGGCGCATCTGGCTGGGGACGCACGGGAATGGTATCTATTACATAGATCCCGGTCAGCAGGCCCGGAAACTGTCCGTGCAGGTGAACGGTTACGATCCCTTCAATAATAACAAGATATTGAACTTCCTGGAAGACGCGCATAACCGCCTCTGGATCTGCACGGAATCCGGCCTTTTCAGGATGGACCTTGCCGGCTATGCCGTTAAAGTGTATAATACCCATGCAGGCATGCCCAGCAATATTGTGTACTGTACCATGCAGGACGAACGTAACAATATCTGGGCCTCCACCTCCATGGGGCTGGCTTATATTGATATGAAAACGGGGCTGGTAAAGACCTTCAAACAAAGCGACGGCTTGCTGAGCGATCAGTTCAATCACCGTTCATCCTTTAAGGATAAGGAAGGGAATATGTATTTTGGCTGCCTGAAAGGGCTGATAAGGTTTAACCCGCAAAGCCTTACCCCGGTTGATTATGTGCCGCCCATCTATCTCACGAAGCTGGAGGTGTTCAACAAAGACGCCGCCGTCAACTCCCGGCACCTGTTCTACGACTACCTGTTCCTGCATAAGAAAAATATCCAGCTGCCTTACAACAATTCAACTTTCAGCCTCGATTTCGTAGCGCTTAGTTTCACCGCGCCGGATAACATCCGGTACGCTTATATGCTGGACGGGATCGATGAAAGCTGGAACTTCACCGACAAGAACAAGATCATCCATTTTAATAACCTGTCGCCGGGGAACTACACCATTAAGATAAAATCCACCAACAGCAGCGGCATATGGGTTTCCAATGAAACTTCCTTTAAGATAAAAATAACGCCGCCGTTCTGGAAAACGGGCCTGGCCTATGTTGTTTATGCTTTGGTTATTATTGTTATGATCTATTTCGCGACGAAATATTACAGCAACCGTTATAAAGAGCGGCAGCTCCGGCTGATGGAGATCTTTACGCTGAATAAGGAAAAGGAGCTGTACCAGGCCAAGATCGACTTTTTCACCAAGGTGGCGCACGAGATAAAAACGCCGCTTACGCTGATAAAAATGCCGATGAGCAAGATCCTCAAGAACGTTTCGGCTATTCCCGGGATGGAGCATGAGGTGATGGTGATGAATAAGAATACGGACAGGCTGCTCACCCTCACCAACCAGTTGCTGGACTTCAGGATGGTGGAATCGGGGAATTATGTTCTGCATTTAAACGCACGTAATATCGTTCCGGTTATTGAGGAAGTATATAGCAGCTTTCAGCCTGCCGTCAACAAGAAAAAAAATACTTTCGAGCTTGTTATCGGAGAGGCGGCGCTTATTTGCAATATCGATGAGGACGGGGTGATCAAGATCGTGAGCAACCTGATAGACAACGCCATTAAATACTGCCGCTCCCGGATCGTACTGACGCTCGGATCGGATCCGGCGGGTGAAAATGCGGTTGTCTGTATAACGAACGACGGGGATATTGTTCCGGAAAAAGAAAGGGAAAGCATTTTCGAGCCTTTTTACAGGTCGGGCAATACGATGACTACGGGAACCGGCATAGGATTGTCGCTGGCCAAATCCATTGCACTGCTGCATAAAGGCAGCCTGGAATACAGTGTACATGAAGGATTGAATACTTTTACGCTCACCCTTCCCCGGCTGAACGTTACTGACGCTGAACCCCATGAGCGCAGGCGCGATGCTTACAACGGCGATTTTTGATAAGCGCGTGTATGGGCTTTTTCAATATACTCGGAGGGTGACATTTTGAAATACTTATAGAAATTTCTCCTGAACTGGCCCGGCGAGTTATAGCCGGCTTCTTCCGCCAGTTCATTTACCCTGTGGTTGCCGGAATTGATCAGGTCTGCCGCCTTCTTCAGGCGGGTGAGGTTGATGATGTCGTGGGGAGACAGGTCGGATATGGATTTTATTTTTCGGTAAAGCGTAGGCTTGCTCATGTTCATCAGCACGCTCAGCCGCTCCACGTCCAGCTGCGTTTCATCGAGGTGTGCGAGAATGGTGCTTACCAGCCGCTCCAGGAAGGCAGCATCCATTTGGGTATGCGCAATGCTGTTGATATGTACGAGCGGCGACTGGGCGTAACATTGTTTTAGCTTCAGCCTGTTGGCCAGCAGGTTTTCCACCTGCGCATACAGATGATCCAGCGAGAAGGGCTTTTCTATATAAGCGTCGGCCCCTGCTTTTAATCCCTGTATCCTGCCCTGCAGCGTGTTCTTTGCGGTTAACAGTATAACCGGTATATGACTGAGTTCCAGCGTCAGCTTGATCTTCTCGCAAAGTTCAAAACCGTCCAGCCTGGGCATCATCACATCGCTCACCACCAGCTGGATAAATTCGTGCTGCAGGATGGAAAAGGCTTCTTCGCCGTCTTTGGCGGTATACACTTTGTAACCTTTCTCCATGTCGTGCAACAGGTAGTCGAGGATATCGTCGTTATCATCAACGATCAGGATGCCGGGTTTGGTATGCTTCAGAATTTGGCCGATCTCTTCCATAACGGGTGCTTTATTTAAGGAACAGGGGTGGATTAGTCAGGTATAGCTGTGGGATACAATTTAACGAATAAAACACATTCATCCAACCATGCGGCCTGTCATTTTGATACTGAGTACGGAAGATCTTCCGGCTGCAGCATCCTTTGCCTGTCTGCTGTATTTTTCATTTCAAACGAAAGGATGCCTCCCGCGGCGATGTCCTGGTAAGTGATAAATGTTTTGGAATAGGGCCTGCCGTTCAGCGTTGTCTGGTGCGTGTAGACGTTCTCCGCCGAGTTGCCTTTTGCTTCTATGATGAATTTTTTCCCGTTCTCCAGCCTGATCGTGGTTTTCCGGAACACGGGGCTTCCCAGCACGTATTGGTCCGTTCCGGGGCATACGCTGTAAAATCCCAGGGCGCTTAGCACGTACCAGGACGATGTCTGCCCCTGGTCCTCATCGCCGGGATATCCGTTCTCCGTTGCATTGTACAGCTTTTTCATCACCTCGCGCACATGGAACTGTGTTTTCCATGGCTGCCCTCCGTAGTTGTAGAGGTACATCATGTGCTGGATCGGCTGGTTGCCGTGCGCGTACTGACCCATATTGGCCATCACCATCTCGGTCATTTCATGTATCATGCCGCCGTAAGTGCCCACTTTTACTTTGTTCGGTTCGGTAAATACAGCATCCAGCTTTGCGCAGAAGGCCTCGTCTCCGCCGAGCATTTTTTTCAGGCCGTTAATATCATGGAATACGGACCAGAGCCAATGCCAGGCATTACCCTCGGTATAGGGGCCGCCCCATTCCACGGGATCGAAATCTTTGAGCCATTCCCCATGCTCGTTCCTGCCGCGCATAAAACCGGTGGTGCTGTCGAACACATTCCGGTAGTTGAACATCTTTTTTTCGAACCCCTGCCTGTATTTTTCCTGCTTTGAGGCTGTAGCCAGCGCATAGGCGCAATAATCGTCATATGCATATTCCAGTGTTTTGGCCGTTGCTTCCCGGTACCTGGGATAGGGTACATAACCGAGCCGGTTATATTCCGGGTAACCATCCCTCCCATTGGCGGGCCCCCAGGGCCCTTTGTTATTGGATTCGTGATAATAGGCTTCCAGGGCCGCGGAAGGATCGAAGCTGCGTATTCCCTTAACCCAGGCGTCCGCCAGCAGCGAGATGGCATGATTGCCGATCATGCTGCCCTGTTCGTTGGGGAAGGACCAGGAAGGCAGCCACCCGCATTGCTCGTTGGCATGCAGCAGGGCCTGCATATACCGCCCGTGCATTTGCGGGTACAGCAAGGCATTCAGCGGGAACTGCGCCCTGAAGGTATCCCAGAAGCCGGTGTCGGTAAACATATAGCCGTCATGCACTTTGCCATCGTAGGGGCTGAAGTAATAAGGCTTTCCTTCTTTATTCAGCTCGTAGAATTTCCTGGAGAACAGGCTGGCCCTGAAAAAGCAGGAGTAAAAGGTTGCTTTATCCTCTTCCGTACCGCCTTCCACCGTGATCCGCGACAGGTGTTCGTTCCATATCTTTTTTGCGGCGGCCTTTGTTTGCTCCAGCGTTTTATGCCGGCCCAGTTCCCTGGACAGGTTGAGCTTTGCCTGCTCTTCGCTGATATAGGAAGAAGCCGTTTTAACCTGTATGGTAGCGCCCTCCTTGAACTGCAGGTATGCGCCGGTTCCTTTTCCTTCGCCCTGCAGGCTACCGGGCTGGATGGCGCCGGTTATATTTTCCCAGGTGCCGTAAGCTGTAAAGGGAGTGTCGAATACGATGACGAAAAAACTTTTCCATCCCTTTTGAAATCCCCTTCCGTTATTTACAAAACCGGTGATCATTTTTTCTTCCGGGTATATTTTCACGCCGCACAACCCGGTATAGCCGTCCAATATGATATTCCCTTTATGCCCCTGGGGAAATGAAAACCGCAGGTGCGCACCGCGTTCCGTGGGCGCCATTTCAGTGCGGATCCTGTTGTTGAGTATAACGCTGTAATAGTAAGGCCGGGCTGTTTCATTTTCATGCTCGAAGCCGGTGGCCCTTTGGTCCTGGTTTACTGTAAGGCTGTCCATAACCGGGAAAAGCGAAAAAACGGCGTAGTCGTTGGACCATGAGCTGCATTGGTGCGCCTGCTGGAAGCCCCTGATGCTTTTCCTGTGATACTGGTATTTCCATCCGTCCCCGTTATTACCCGTCTGCGGCGTCCAGGTGTGCATGCCAAAGGGAAGGGCGGTGGTTGGATAGGTATTGCCCCTGGTCAGCTCGTGGCTGGAATTTGTGCCCTGGAGCGTATTCACATAGTCCGCAAGCGCGGTTTGCTGGCATAGGGCGTTCCCGGCTGCAACAAGCGGGATCACGAAAGCTATAAATAGTTTTTGCATAGCAAGCTAATATAAGGTGGATACTCAACTTTGCCAACCCTTCACTCCATTCCCCATAACGGTCATTTGTTCAGCTTATCATCCAGCACCTTCATAAAATAACCTGCCACCACGCTTCTCGCCTGGAACCCCACCTGCTCTCCGTTAGTGGTTTCGTGCCAGTCGCTCAAAGGCACCCTGCTGCGCGTTTCCAGGGCATATTTGTGAAGCGGCAGGATGAACTTCTCAAACTCTGCATTATCCCTGGCCGTTACAGCCGTCCATATGATCCAGTCGGACTTGGTGTAGGTTTTCCGTGAATCCAGGGGAAGGCCGTATGGTTGCTGTTTGGTCAGGTAATAGCTTATCTCTTTGTCGAATACGCTTTGCGGGAAAAGATTAAAATCCAGCACCTTATCCCATACCAGGTTATATTTCTGGCTCCAGGTGTTCTTCTTTTCAAAGGCCAGCGTGTAATGATCTCCATCGTCGGCCAGTTTCATCCAGTTCTGCATCATGGTGCGGCTGCGCTCCAGGTAATACTGTTCGTCCTCTTTATGACCCAGCATACCGGCAAGGAAAGAATAGCTACGCAGCGCCATGATCGCTTTCGCTGAAAGGTTCACATTCCTGGCCAGGTGGCCGGCAAAATCGTCAGTGCACAGCTGGTTGGCCGGATCAAAACCTTCCTTGTCCAGGTATTTGGCCCAGGTGGTAAGCGTAGGCCAGTGTTTTTTTGCATAGCCGGCCCCGCCTTCCGCTTTGGCGATGGCGGCCGCCAGGATCACCATGTTGCCGGCTTCTTCCACGGGCATGTCCTCCCCGTATACCTGACCGTTTGCCAGCGGATAAGTGCCCAGGTCGTGTGCGGCAAAAGGTTTGGTCCATTTACCGCTTTCGCTGTAATAGAAAATGCCGTTCATCATACCCTTTTCCAGCTCAGGATTATAGGCGAGGAATAAAGGGGCGGAAGGGTAGGTGAGGTCCACGGTGGCAATGCAGCCATTGCTGAAGTTCTCCTTGGATAAGAACAGCAGCTCTTTCTGCGGGCTCTCCACTAATGCGTGGGCGGCGATACTCTGGCGGTAGGCCAGCTCGCAGAGTTCCGCATAAGCCGTCCCGCCGGCATTAAGGGCGTCTGTATAAACCGTGTCCTGGAATTGTTTCACCTTTTTCATCACGGCGTTATAATTAACAGCCGCTGTATTCATCAGCACGCCGAATTTTTGGCCGCCGTTCTTATTCCACCAGGGGCGCAGGTTTTTGCCAAAATACTGGATGGCATATACTTCATCATAACCCAGCAGCATGAATTTTTCCAGGGGCTCAGCGCCAACCTGGCCAAAGGTCAGCACCGTGTTGAGGCTTAAACGTTTTCCCGTTCTTTCAGCGGGGCCTTCATAACGGTTCTGTAAAAACTGGCGGATACCGTTTTTTTCATCGGCGGAAATATATTGCCTGGAGTGATCTTTAGCAGCTCCCACATAAAAATACCCCCAGTCTATACGCAGATCGTCGCCCTTTTTCATTAACACGGGCTGCTCTACGGTGCCTGCCTGCAGCAGCTTTATACCGCCCGCGGCAGCCGTTTTGGCCGTCATCTGCTGTGTGGGCAGGTTAGCGGCGATATCGGTGCTGGCGCTCAGCAGCACAGATACCTGGTGCTTGTTGCCGTCGTTGGACTTTACCTGGTAGCTGATGTAGGATACGGGCGTGGATAACAGCGCCAGGTCCTTCAGCAGCAAAGGAGAAGTGAATGTCAGCACCAGGTCCACTTTTCCGCACCGGAACCGGTACTTTGTTTCCATGGCCTTCACGTCTGTTTCCTGCTGTTCCGCCGCCACGATCATTTTGCTGGCCGGCGTTTCTATTTTCCTTACGATGCCCGCATCCAGGAAACGGCCGCCGGCGGTGTTGCGCACGTGGAAAGCCAGTACGTTTTTACCTGCTTTCAGGTTGGCTTTCAGCTCTTTTCCCAGGTTCAGGTAGGTGTAGTTGTTTACCCAGCCCTGCTTATGGTAGATCGGCTGGCCGTTCAGATAGATGTCGATATTGTCGTCGTGATTGATCTTCAGGAAGAGGTTGTCGAAGCTTTCATTTTCCTTCAGCGTAAAGGTCCTTCGCACCCAGAGATCATTCGTGTTCCAGAAGGTCTTTGCTTTTTGCCGGTCATCCGCAAACGGCGCCCCGCCTGTTTTCCAGCCGGCGTCATTAAAATCCGGGCTGAACCATTCCGATCCGGGATTATCTAGTGTATAAGCCACCTGGTAGGCCGTTTCGTCGGCTGTTGGCAGTACGGTCATGAACTCGTCGGTTTCTTTCCCGAGGAAACGGTACCAGGTATCGTCTACTTTAATGATCCCGATCAGGGAGTGGTCTGCTCCTGTCCAGTGTTTTGTAACAGATCCGTTCAATTGGTCCGTGCTGCTCCAGATACTGAAGTAGGGGGTATGTGTGATAAGCGGGTAGCTGGGTGCTTTTTGTTCCTGCGCGAGGCAGATCACAGACTGAAAGAAACTACCTGCAAGGATAACAGCCATCCTGAAATGCTGAGCCAACACTGTCATAATTAATTTGTTCAGTTTTTAACGATTATAATAGCGGGAAATCCCGGTAAATGCTTTTGTCAGACGAGGGCGAATTTCAAAATAAAATGGGTAAGTCAGGTAGTCAAAACGTTTCAATATCTGGTCAAATTGAATCATTTTACCTTGTTCCCGTTTTTAGCCTGTCATTTTTTGTTAATTTAAATATACCCATTCGAAAATTGTGCCCATAGCAGCCGGTATTGGTGTTCAAACGATCCATCCTCAGCCACGTAATACAGTTGTCAATTCCACGATAATACTATTGTAAACCCAAACCCAAAACCCGATGAAAAAACAACGTAACAGGACCATTCCACTGCTAATTTCCACGGTTATCACTGTATTCAGTTTTGCAGGATGCGCTGAAAAGGAAGTTTCACCCGCAGAAACCGGTAAACCAGCTGCTTTAAGTGTTAACGCGTCGATACTGAGCGCGGTTGGCCTGATGAGCGGCAATCCTGTTTTGCCCGTTGCAACGGCCGATCCGGATATCATTTACGCCAATGGCAAATATTACATTTACCCGACCGCTACCGGGCCGAACGCCAGCCAGTTTCATGCCTGGTCATCCACCGACCTGCTGAACTGGACGGATGAGGGCATTGTGCTTGATCTGGCGAATGTAAGCTGGGCGCATACGGATGGATGGGCGCCTGCTATTGTGGCACGCAACGGGAACTATTATTTCTATTTTACCGCAGCCAAAAAAATAGGCGTAGCTGTAAGCACCAGCCCCACCGGCCCGTTCGTTGATAAAGGCAGCGCGCTGGCAACCGGCGACGGCACTGACCCCATAGACCCGATGGTGTTCATCGATACCGACGGACAGGCTTATATGTACTGGGGTAACACCACGTTCAACATCCAGCGGCTTAACAGCGATATGATATCGCTGACCGGCACCCGCGGGCATAATAAGCCGTCTAACTATTTCGAGGCCGCATACGTGATCAAACGGAACAACATTTATTACCTGATGTATTCCATCAACCATTTCGGCAATGATGATTACCATGTTGAATATGCCACTTCGTCGAACCCGATGGGCCCCTGGACCTACAAAGGCCGTATAACATCTCCCCGGGGAGCGATAAAAGGGCCGGGGCACAATGCCGTGATCAGGAAGCCGGGCTGCAGCGACGAGTATTTATTCGTTTATCACCGGCGTACCAGCACCAATATCCACGAACGCCAGGTAGCGATCGACAGGATGTTCTTTGATGCGGCGGGCAATATTATGCCGGTAAGTATCACCAATTCGGGTGTTACACAAAACGGCCCCGGAACACCGTGTTATGTGCCCAATCCTATAGCCAACGGGCAGTATGCCATCAGGTCGAAGGTGAATACCACCGCGGGCGCCGGCTTATACCTTGATATTGCGGGATGCGCCACCGGGAATGCTGATGTAAGGACCTGGACACGTACTGATTGTAACGGTCAAAAGTGGAACCTTACTTACCAGGGTAACGGTTTTTATAAGATCATATCTGAATTGCCCAACCACAAGTCGCTGGACCTGGATGCCTGCGGGATAGACCGTGGCGCGAATATCCAGGTTTGGGACGTGTTCCCGAACGATTGCCAGCTGTGGCGCATTGAACCTGCAGGAGGGGGCTGGTACCGCATTATGTCGAGATCAAGTAACAACGTGGTGGATATTGCCGATGGGAGTCCGACGCCCGGAGCGGACGTACGGTCATGGAACTGGAATGGTACCGACGCACAGCTGTGGAAATTTGAAGCTCCGTGATACGGGCTTTGCTGGTCAACATGGGCTTATCTGATCCCGCTCCCGGGTGGAACATTTCTTCCATCCCGTGCGTTAATTAGGTAAGCTCAGAAACTATGGCAACAGTCGCATTAAAAAGCGCGGAGGGCAGATGGCTGATGATTCCCGTTATACTGGCCTCCGCCATGGCTTTTATAGATTCCACGGCATTGAATGTTGTATTGCCTTCCCTTCAGCAGGACCTGGATGCTTCCGGTGCCGAGCTGTTCTGGATATTGAACGCCTACCTGCTCATGCTGGCCGCGCTGATATTGATCGGCGGCACGCTGGGCGACAGGCTGGGCCGCAAAAAGATATTCATGGCCGGTATATTCGTCTTTATCCTGGGCTCCGCAGCCTGCGGCCTGGCGGGCACTGCAGGCCTGCTGATCGCTTTCAGGATCATCCAGGGCATCGGCGGTGCGTTTATGATACCGGGCAGCCTGTCGCTGCTGTCTTCTTCCATCCATGAAAAGGAAAGAGGCAAAGCCATCGGCACCTGGTCTGCCGTTACAACACTGGTGACCCTGGGCGGGCCGATACTGGGCGGAGCGCTGGCTGATGCGGGACTGTGGCGGTATATATTTTTTATCAACGTGCCGATAGGCATTATTGCATTGCTGTTGCTCTGGAAGAAAGTAAAAGAGAACACCGATAACAATACCCGGCAGCGGCCGGACTTCGCGGGCGCCATATTGATCGCCCTCGGGCTGGCCATGTTGACATTTGGTTTTCTGCGCATGCCGGAGCTGGGCCTCCGGCATGCGCAGGTATATCTTTCCCTGGCAGCGGGGGTGTTGCTGCTCATTGCCTTTATCGTGGTGGAAAAGAAAAGCGCTTACCCTATGATGCCGCTGAAGCTGTTTGCCAACTTAACTTTCAGCGGCGCGAACCTGCTCACGTTTTTCCTGTATGCGGGCCTGGGCGCGGGCATGTTGTTCCTTTCGCTCAACCTGGTGCAGGTGCAGGGTTACAACCAGCTGCAATCGGGGCTTACATTTTTACCGTTTACCGTGCTCATGCTCGCGATTGCCCGTTTTGCGGGCAGCCTGGCGGATAAGTACGGCCCGCGGCTGTTCCTGGTGGCGGGCCCGTGCATTGCCGGCATTGGTTTGCTGATGCTGTCTTTTGTAAAACAAACCAATGGACCGGCCAGTTACTGGACCACTTTTTTCCCAGGCATCGTGGTGCTGGGACTGGGTATGTCTTTCACCGTGGCGCCGCTTACGGCAACGGTTATGACCGCGCTGAGCGACCGCCTGTCGGGCACCGCGTCCGGGATCAACAATGCCATTACCAGGATTGCCGGGGTGTTTGCCAATGCGATCTTCGGAGGGTTGGCTGTGTTATTATTTACAGCTTCGCTGCAGAAAGACATTCGGTCGTTGCCCGTAGATCCACAGGAGAAACAGGAAATTATCGCACAGGCAGGAAATCTTGGCAATGCCAAAGTGCCGGAGGGTATTGGCGCCGGTCATAAAGATGCGGTAATGAAAATTTACCACCAGGGATTTATCGGCGCTTATGGAAGGATCATGCAGCTGTCGGGAGCGTTGGGCATATTAGGCGGGCTGATGGCATTGTTTTTTATCAGGCCGAAGGCGCGGGAAAAGAAAAACTGATCCTCAAAATTATTCTGCTGTTTCCAGCCACCTGAAGCTCTTTGCATCCGCTTCCAGCACATCTTCGCCGCCGTTCACCGGCCGGAACCGTAACGCCACTACCGCCGTAGCGCGGGGAGACACGCGGTCGTCCGAACGATGGGTGTGAAGCACATAATACATTTTGCCATCCTTATCGTAAAACACATCGCCGTGGCCTGAACCGTTCTGCCCGACCGTATGCCGGCTGATGACCGGGTTGCCGGTGTATTTCTTCCAGGGCCCGGTAGGGGAGTCGGAAGTGGCATATCCCACCGCGTAATCCTTGTTGCGGAAATCGTTGGCGGAATAGATCAGGTAATAGAGGTTTTTATGTTTGAGGACAGTCGGCCCTTCGGCCACCGGCCAACCGGCGCCTGCGGTGTTTTCCCATCCTTCCGTACTGGCAATGCATTCTTTTTCCGTGCCGGGCACTACGTCGCTCAGGTCTGGTTTCATTTCAGCAACGAAGATGCGGTTCCCGTTCTGCAGTTTCACATGGTACAGGTAGATCTTCCCGTCCTGGTCGAAGAAAAGGAAAGGGTCGATCTGCTTACCCGATCCGCTTAACGGCAGGGGAGCGTTCTGGCGGAAAGGGCCTGCCGGACCAGTCGCCTTTGCGATCGCAATCTGTTCATTGGCCGTATAAGCCATATAATAGCTGTTCCCCTGTTTAAACACCTGCGGCGCCCAGAAGCCCGTGCTGCCGAAAGCATCCCCGCGTTTCAGGGCAAGGCGCCGGGAAGAGTCCGCAGCCTGGCTCCAGGTTTTCAGATCGGCAGACTCATAGAACAGGAAACCCTCGCTGCTGCTGGTTCCGTACAGGTAATACTTTCCGTTATCAGCGAAGATGGTCGGGTCCGCCAGGAAGATGGCCGGCTGCTGAGCCGCGCTGGCAAAGGCCGAGGCGATAATTGCAGCTGTGAATAAAGATGTTCTGTATTTAGCCATAACTATAGGGTGTTATTTTTGTTTCCTCTTCAGAAATGAGAACAGCCCGCCCGATTTCCATTCCTTTTTCCGGGTTAGCGCCTCTTTATTATCCGGCGCCAGTTCCAGCACTACGTCCACCGTTCCGATGGCGGCCTGTTTTTCGCCGGAGGCCATGCAGGCGTCTGCATAAACCAATGCGGTGGCGAAACATGCTTCATCCCACTTCCAGCCATTATCATTGTAAAAGGAAATGGCGTTCCAGGCATAGGTCTTGCATTCTTCCCATTGCTGCTGCATGGCACAACATTTCGCCAGGTGCATGCTGACGTCGCAGATGCTGGCCCGGCCGCTTTCCTCCGCAGGATCGCATCCATTCAGCACCTTCGCCAGGTCTGTTTTCGCCTGCCCGTATCTTTCAGTCTGCAAATAGGAAACGCCGCGCATAAAATGCAATTTCAGCATAGACTCGGGTTTGATGGCATCCGCTTTTATGGACTGGTAATTGTTGGCGCAGGCAATACATTGTTGATAGTCCTTCAGCTGGAAATAGTTTTGCATCAGCATATACCAGGCCGAATTGTCGTCAGGATGTTTTACCAGCTGTTCCTGCCAGGCTTTAACGGCATCTTCCGTACTGCCGTTGCTGAGCAGGTCGTGCCGCGCATTCTGTACGGTGATATACCGCTCGCTTAAAATGAACAGCTCTTTTTCCGGCAGGTCCTTGCCGTATTTTCCGATAAAGTCATTGTATTCCTCTTCGGTACGCTGCAACAGCGACGCCAGCTCTTCGATGTGGCCCAGGCTGGACAGGGCGGTCAGTATCTCTCCTTTTAGCTCGATGTAGTCTGCAAACTCCATGAACTCCCGGCCTTCGCTGATGGCGCGGTCAAATGCCGCAATGGCCTCATCGAAGCGATTCAGGTGCATCAGGGCAGTTCCAAGGCTGCTCGATTGCTCCCAGAAAGGAGATATCGAATAGCCCAGCTGGTGCACGTCGGCAGCCTGGTCGTACGCTCCGCCGGCGGTCAGCGCAATACCGTAATTGTTACAGCACATGGCAAAAATATGGCCTTCGTCGAACCCGGCTTTTCCTTTGTTATGGTGAAAATAATCATAAAAGCCATCGTAGGCTGCCCGGTAAAACGCGGTCCTGATCTTCAGCAGCTCCGGCGCAACGGGAGTGCCGGCCAGCAAGGCTTCAAATTCGCTGAAATTAACGCCTGCGTTATAATAGAACATAGGCAGGTCGGCGGGCCATTTTGTAATAGCCGGCAGCTCGCCGTTTACATGCCAGGCCGTTTCAATAAAACGCTGTAAACCGATGGCGGTGCCTCCCAGCTCAAGGCTTTTTGTAAGATACGGCAGCGCCGCTTCGTAGTTCTCTGCATCGTATAAGGCGGCGCCGGCATAATGCCAGGCCCAGAACCAGTCCGGGTACATTTTTATGTATTGTTTCGCAAAGCTGAGTAGCTCGGTTGTATCCGCGCCTACTGCATCGGCAAATATCCGCTGCCCTATGAACATGGCTTTCACCAGCGATGGATGGTGAATGCCCTGGCCGTTAAGCGCTTCTAACTGGTGGTAAAGCGCGAGCCGCTCTTCCCCGGGGTCCGTACTGTCGGTAAAAAAGGCCGGTACGGCAGCTTCTCCGCCGGTCTCGTAATCCCCGTTGTCGAGCGCAACTTCTGCTATCCGGCAATACACCCTGAAGTCGGCATGCCCGTGTTTCAGCACTTCCCTGAAAGCTTCCAGCGCCTTGCTGTGGTCGGCAAATTTTTCGAGGTGGATCTTTCCCTTCCTGAAATAAACATCGCCGGATTCCTGGTCAAGCGCGGGCAGGTTGTCTTTATAGATCTCCCTGTTCAGCTCCGCCAGCAACTCCAGGTCTTTCAGCGCGAGATCGAATTCGCCGGTCTGGTAATACGCCTCCTGGCGGTAACCAAGCGCCCCAGCCCGCGTCATGGGATCTGCGGAGGCGGCCAGCCGGCTGCAATAACCGATGGCGGCAGGAAGATCTGCCTGCGCAATGAATATCTTGATGTAAGCCGCAAAAGTCATGGCTTCTTCGTGGGAAGGCGATAGTGCAAGCACTTCTTCGAAACAACTGGCAGCGGCGGTGAAATCCGCCTCGTTGCCGGATTGGGCCTCACCCAGGGCAACCTGGTACAGGCATTTGCCCTTCAGTAATAAAGCGTCCGTATCGTGTGTATTAAAAAGCAGCAGGAGATTGAGTTCTTCAAGACATTGCTGATAATTCCGTTGTTCGTACAGCGATTGTAATTGTTTTGAATCCAGCATGGTAGCGGGTTAGTACATTATAAAGTTCACCGGCAGGGGAGTTTCGCTCCGCGGCCCTAAAGCCCAAATATAAGGCATTAATAAAACGCGGCGGAAAATTCTCCATAGAATTATAGCAATAATAAATTGATAATAAATGCAATGCAATTCTATGCTTCGTGCCGGATGCTTTTCAGCAACATCCTGATGAAAGAATATCTATTTAACAATTTATGCAGACCTAAATTATATATTTGCATATGCAAAATTATCTCTATTCTTTATCGCATTTCCTATTTACTCCCGCAGTATTTCACTACCCGTCAAAAATGTTGTTTTTCCCGGATGGCAATTCTGACTCATCTGTTATTACCTTTTTTTCATCATTGCTGATCTATGACACAATTGATTTCTAAAGTTCAATACAAAAATTTCGAGGCAGGAGAATTTGTTGATATCCGGAAACGCAATTTCGAAGAAACCGTGGATTTAATTAGCAATTTTCCCTGGGAAACCCAAAGAAAAAAAATCGAAATCGGCCTGACCAATCCTTCAATTACAATTGAAGGGAAAAACAACGACTTCCTGAAGGTTGCGCTGTATTATAATCAAAAATACGTCCTTCATTACTTTGATGACAAGCAAACATTGTTTACTAAAAGTTTTATTCATTTGGAAGATGGGTTTTCTTTCATAAAAAAGTATTTCGAGCAATCCTCATTCGATCTTGCTGGCTTTAAAAAAGAAATTACCTGGTTTCAAAACAATTTGATACATTTTACGACACAAGATTTTAGATATTATCTGACACCGAAATCAGCCTGGAATTATTTATTGTGGACAAGTGGGATAAGTTTTATTCTTTCTATTGTATTGCTCATAGTGGTTCTGATGAAGCCCTTGAATCTGATGGATATTGGGGTGTTGATCCTGGTATTATCAGTGATGTTCTTGATAGGAGGAGGGTTGCATCTTATTTTCTTTTTCAGATACTACAAGCATGTCAGGGATAAGATCCTGATAATGTCAAGAGGTAATGATATTTTCTATTTTGGGAGTCTTGACAAACCGGTAAAATATGATAAAAAGGACCTGTTGGAGTACACGATCACCAGAATTCGTCAATCGCGAAATCCTTTTAGCAGGTTTGCGGTCGCAGGATTGAAGTTTAAGGATGGTACGGTCATCCAGATTCCTAATCTTTTGGTTGACGATTTAGCAATGGAAAACAAGCTGTTTGAATACAAAAGAGTAGACAAAAACGGTTTTCCATTCTTATAATAAAACTAACCTGGTTCTGAGATATGGGATGAAGACCTCCCGGTATAAATGAAGATTTCCTGAAAAGCAAAAAGACAAACCAGCCTAAACCGATTTGTCTTTTTTGAGTGCCCAGAACTGGATTCGAACCAGCACACCCTTGCGAGCGCTGCGACCTGAACACAGTGCGTCTACCAATTTCGCCATCTGGGCATCTTGTTTCAGGGAGTGCAAAAGTAAGTCATTATTTCATTTTTCCAAATTCCGGGAAAATATTTTTGCCCGCGTATAATAAAAAAACTCCTGGAGGTCTTCCAGGAGCTGACATTTCCAATTGCTAACCCTTTGCTGTTGCAAAAGATCAGTGATCGGGATGCATTAGATTATCAATAACGCATTGAATGCATATTAAGTTCAAAATAAAAGCAGCCGCGCATCGCCCGGCGAGCCGGCTGCTTTTTGTCTATGCTGAATGAATACTCCCTAAATGGTAAAACGGAAATAACACCAGCAGCTCCACGCGCAATACCTGTCGCCGATCTTCGCCCTTACTCTCCAGCGGCCTGGCTGGGCGCCTACGAAGTTGTGGGAAAAGCTTGTGCCGGTAAGGCCATGGTATACTGCAAAGCTCCGGAAAGATTGTGCGGCCCATTCGCCGCTGTTCACTGCACCGTGCGCATCGATCTCGATACTGTAGGTAGCTCCCGGGATGTTCACCGGCGCCCATTTGAACGTCATGGTACGGGGATAGTGATGGAACACGGAACCTTCGGCGGGTTCCAGCGGGCGGGGTACTGCGCCTTTCCACCAGGTGAGCGTCGGGTCGCCCAGGATGCTCATGCCATAGAACCATTGGCGCTCGCCCAGGTCATGATCGGAGCCGCGCGCTTTCCACCATTCCACCATCGCGTCGCCAATGCACCGGCCTTTGCCGATGGGATCGTAGAAGTCTGCAAAGAACAGCATGGAGCCCGTTTTGGTGCTGCCTACCGCGGTGAGGCCGTAGTTGGTCTCCCCGCCGGATTTGTCGAAAATATACCAGCCGCCCAGGTAATCGTTTTCCGTGAAGCGGGCGGTGCTGCAGCAGAAAAGATTGTAAAAGTGCGCATTCGGGGCGCGGCTGTCGCGGAAATAAGAACGGTCTATCCATTCGGTGGTACCGGTGGAAGGAATGTGGAAGGAGTGCACATGCGGGGAAGAATGTGAACAGAGCTGCACGAATGAGCGCGTCTTGTTCACTTCTTCCTTGTAAAGGTCCGCATCTGTGATGTCAGGATTAGTGTATTTGGTGATATAGGCTGGGGGTGTCATAAGGTCCATTTCACAATCGTCGAAGCCGGTCCAGTCGTCTTCCACGTAAGCCAGCGCCGAGCGGGAATGGCCCAGGTTACCGGTGCGGAAGAAGTGGTTGCGGTCGAAGTAATTGTTGATGAGCGCGGCGTCGTTGCCGTTCAGCGTGGGCGTCCAGATGCGGCCTACCCATATTTCGGGGATCACGTCGCCGGTAACGGCGTTGTATTTCCCGTCGCCGTCGGCATCTGCCCAGGTGCCGTTGGTGTCCATGTAAAACAGGTCGCAGGGAAACTCGCTGCTGGCGCCGTAAAAATCATCGCTCATTTCGAACCATGCGGCGGGAATGGCGCCTACCATCACTACGCCCACAGGGGATTTGCTTTTGATGTAGTTGCGGATGAAATTTGGTTTGCCGCCGCGAACCACATGAACGGTAGCCCAGTAACCATCCCTGCCAAGGTCCATCACGTAGCGTTCCACGCGGTCTTTGGTTTGGGTGTACACGTCGTTATGCACCAGCACGAGCACTTTGCCTTTGGGGAAACGCAGCCAGGTATAGGTGTTCAGGTAGGCTTCGTTGGCGTTGTAAACGGGGCGGGGCTTTTCTTCGATCAGGGGTACCAGGTCCAGGAATTTTTTGTTGATGGTTACATACTCCGCAAATGTTTTCAGCTGGATCTTGTTCGGATCCATCAGCCGCAGGTTCCGCACGCTTTTGTAAGCCTGCGCCAGCTTGTAGCTGCGCCCCACCGCCTGCATGTTGAAAATGGTACGGTCTTGCAGTACCTGCGTGCGGATGGTTTGCAGATTGGAAACGGTTTGTTTTTCACCGGCTATCGTGTAGCCGTTCAGTGGTTTCTTTTCAGTAGACATCTTCGTTAATTTTTTTTGGGGTTAATTGATGTTTGATGCTGCAAATCTACTGACAGGGGCGGCTGCGGAACAGGGAGCATCTACCTGAATTTATCCGTACTTCTACGCATGGGGCTTCCCGGGGAGACTACTTCCGCGTGTAACAAATAATGCATATTTTACTAAGATGAAATCTCTACTGTTGTTGCTGCTCTTTCCGCTGGCGCTGCAGGCACAGCAAAAGCCGAATGTACTGTTCATTTTCGTGGACGACCTCCGGCCGGATCTCGGCTGCTATGGCCACCGCGAGGTCAAGTCTCCCCATCTCGACAGTCTTGCCGCGCATTCCACTGTTTTCCGCCGCCAGTATGTAACGGTGCCTACCTGCGGCGCTTCGCGCATGAGCATACTTACCGGCCGTTACCCGCGCAAAAAAGTGGACCTCACGAACGAAGTGGCGGCAAAAACGCTCAACGGCGGCCCGGCAGGCGCCCTCCCGGAAACCTTCATCGAGCAGCTGAAAAGGAACGGTTATTATACGGTGGGCATCGGCAAGGTGAGCCATTCGGCGGACGGGTATGCATATCCTTACACCGGCCCGAAAAGCGGCCGGGTGGAGCTGCCGCACAGCTGGACCGAAATGTTGTTCAATCCCGGCAAATGGCAAACCGGCTGGAACGCTTTTTTCGCGTATGCGGACGGCTCCAGCCGTATTACCCTGAAAGGGGAGGCGCCGCCATATGAAGCCGCGGCGGTGGAAGATGAAGGTTATCCCGATGGACTGACGGCAAACCTGGCAGTGGAAAGGATCGCGGAACTGGCGAAGAGAAATCAGCCCTTTTTCCTGGGCGTAGGTTTCTTCAAGCCGCACCTGCCCTTTACCGCGCCGCAAAAATACTGGGACATGTATAAAGAAGAAGATATCAGCCTCACGCATTCCCCGGAGCTGCCGCAGAACGTACATACCGCCAGCCTGCATGGCAGCGAGGAATTCAACCAATATAAGCTGGGAGCGGAAAAAGCAAAGCTGGACCAGCCCTTGTCCGCCGCATATGCGCGGAAGCTCCGCCACGCCTATTACGCCAGCATCAGCTACACCGATGCACAGATCGGTAAGGTGCTGAACGCTTTGAAAAAAGCGGGGCTCGATAAAAATACGGTGATCGTGGTGTGGGGCGATCATGGCTATCACCTGGGCGACGATCGTATTTGGGGGAAACATACCATTTTCGAATACGCCCTGCGCAGCGCATTCATCCTCAAAACCCCGCAACAGCAGGACCGGATAGATTGCAACCAGGTAGTGAGTTCCGTGGATATTTACCCCACGCTTATGGAGCTGTGCGGGGTAAAGATGCCGTATAAAGGAGACGGGGAAAGCATTTCAGCGCTTACCCGCAAAGCGGAAGATCCATCGCTCCGCAATGCGGCCTTCAGTTATTTCCGCCAGGGCGTTACGCTGCGCACCGGCAGTTACCGCCTCACAAAATACTACAGGGATGCAATGCCCGTGATTGAGCTGTACGACCACGAAAAAGACCCTTACGAGAACAGGAATATCGCCGCCGACGAACCGGAGACCGTAAAACGCCTGATGGCGCTGCTGGACAAGGCGGATACGGGTGTGTTCAAAGAAGGCGCGGAATAAGGATCATTCCCACCAATGCGCATCCGGGTAGGAAACGTCGAGTATCACCTGCTCGCCGATCCGGGGCAGGGTGATGCGCATGCTTTTCTCTGCCGCTGCCTTCACGGCTCTGGCGGGCGGTTCATTCCAGGGGTGGAAAGCCAGGGCGAATTTCCCCCAGTGCACGGGCATGATCACTTTCGCGCCAAGGTCCGCGCCGGCCTGCACGGCTTCTTCGGGGTTCATATGGATGTTCGGCCATTGCACGTTGTACTGGCCGGATTCAAGTATCGCGATATCGAAAGGGCCGTATTTTTTACCGATCTCTTTAAAATGCGGCCCGTAGCCCGAATCGCCGCCGATATACATCTTCCTCCCATTGTTCTCGTATACGAACGAAGACCATAACGAGCTGTCGCGGCGCAGCAGGCCCCTGCCGGAAAAATGTCGTGCAGGCGTGGCCGTGAGAGAGGTGCCGGGGTTGATCTCTTTCTTTTCCCACCAGTCCATTTCCGTGATCAGCTGTGCCGGCATGCCGTAATGCGCCAGCGTTTTGCCCACGCCCAGCGAGGTGTACACCGCTTTCACGCGGTGGCGCAGGCGGCGGATGGTGCGCGCGTCAAGGTGGTCGTAGTGGTTATGGGTGATGATGAGGATATCGATATCGGGAAGGTCCTTTACGCTGTATGCATTACTGCCCTGGAAAGCCTGCACCGTGAAGGGAACAGGGGAGGCGCGGTTACTGAAGACCGGGTCCACGAGGATGTTCAGCCCGCGGTCCTGCACGAGGTACGACGAATGCCCGAACCAGGTGATAGCCGTTTCGCCGGCAGGCGTTTCTTTGAGACTGTTATGCACAGTGGGCACGGGTGCGGAAGGGTACGCCTGTGGCGGCTTCCGGAAGAATTTGAGCAGCAGCTTGAGCATGGAGGTGCCCTTTACCATTATCTCCGTAGGCACCTCGTTGTGAAAGGCGCCGTTCCTGAAATGAGGGGATGTCCGTTCCATGAAAACGAATGTACGTAACCAATGTCGGATTCTTACAATTCGGGAGGGAGGGCATGTTGTAAATTAGCGGCATGATATCGATGGATACATTCAGGGCCCTGTGCCTGTCCATGCCGGAAGCATACGAGGTGCAGCACTGGGGCAACCCCGCTTTCCGCACAAAAAAACGCATTTTCGCCACGGTGAACGAAGCGGAACATACCGTCAATTTCGGCTTTACACCGGAAGTGCAGGCCGCTTTTTGCGGGCAGGACGATAATAGTTTTTGCCCGGTGAAAGGAGGCTGGGGCTTGCAGGGCTGGACGACCGTCCGCCTCGGGAAAGTGAAAAAATCGCTGCTGGTGAGCGCCGTGCAGAGCGCCTGGTATAGTGCCGCGCCCCAAAAATTGCAAGAGCAATACCGGATGCAGAACGGGTTGTGAGATTTAAAGGATCGTCAGGTTCTTGGCCCGGTAGGGCTGGATCTCCGCGCTGTCTGCCGGCAGCTCGGTGATCAGGTAATGCACTTCCTGGAGGTCAGCGATCTTCATTTTCATGGAGGAGTTCAGCTTCTCGGAAATAGCCAGGATAGCCACTTTATCCGCCGCCTTGATCATCGCTTTTTTCACCTGGATGGTTTCCCAGTCCGAGTCCGTGAGCCCGTTCGCGGGGTCTATGGCGTTGGTTCCGATGATGCAGAGGTCTGCCTTGATGTTGGAGAGGTATTCAAACACTTCGCCGCTCACGGTCATCTGGCTGTAGGCGGATATCTGCCCGCCTATCACGATGGTCTTGATCATCGGTTTATCCAGCAGTTCCACGGCGGAAAGCACATTTACAGTAATAAAAGTAGCCTTGAGGGTGGGCGGTATTTTTTTGATGAATTCGCGGATGGTGGTGCCGCCGCCTATCAGCACGATCATATCGTCCTGCAGCAGCTGGAGGGTTTTTTCCGCGATCACTACTTTATTGTTCTGTGCGTAGGTCTCAGACTCATGCCCGTAATGGTAGGCGATAGACATGGCGCCGCCTTTGATCTTCACCACTTCCCCATCTTCCGCCAGCTCGTTCACATCCCGGCGGATGGTGTCTTCAGATACGTTGATGAGGCTTACCAGGTCGCTGTAGGTAACCCGGGTGTGAATATTCACCTGTCTGATGATCAGTTCCTTCCTGGCCTTTTTGGTCAGGGAAACCGGGGGTAACTGGTCCTGCATGTTCGTGTCCATAGTCATCTAAAAATTGCACTTGCGGTTGATAGTTAGTGAAAATTCTCAGCTTTTGCAAAGTTTTACCGGTCTTTCTTTCCTCAGTCTGCCTGTTTTCGGGGGCAAAAATAAGATATAACACGACAAATTTGCATTTTTTTCGCATAGTTGCGTAAAGTGAAAGGTTCGCGTATGCTGTGCATAATATTAAGTAGTTGTTAATCAATATCGTGAATAATTTCTGTTCTGAAAAATTGCAGGCATTGTTGAAATGTTTTGCACAATATGCAAATAAATACTGCAAATAATTTGCAATTATCGCCGTTATGAGTATTTTTAGTGTAGGAATTTGCATTATTCGAAATATTTATCAACCAAACCACAGCGATGAAAACAATTCAACTGGCTGCTGTTCCAACACTGCTATTGTTATGCAGTATGTTCCTTTGCCTGGAAAGCTCAGCCCAATCCCCGCTTAAGATCACCGGCACCGTTTCCGGGGCCGATGGCCAGAAAATTATCGGCGCCACCGTTTCTGTCGCCAACGCCAAAGGAATAGGGGCCGTTTCGGATGCGGAAGGCAACTTCTCCCTTACTATACCGGATCCCCAACCGCCTGTTACTTTAGTGGTCACTTTCATCGGGTTCAATAATACCACCATTACCCTCCAGGCCGGTCAAACCCACGTGAACATCACCCTCGCGGAAAATACCAAAGCCCTCAACGAAGTGGTGGTTACGGCCCTGGGCATCAAAAAAGCGCGCAAAGCGGTTACCTATGCAGTATCTGAAGTAAAAGGCGCAGATCTTACCCAGGCGCGCGAGATCAACGTGGCGGACGGGCTGGCCGGTAAAGTGGCCGGCGTATCCGTGTCCGGCCTCGCAGGCGGGCCCGGAAGCTCCAGCAGGGTAGTGATCCGCGGCAACGGCTCCTTCGGGTCAGACAACCAGCCGCTGTACGTGATCAACGGCATGCCGATCGACAACTCCACTACCAACACCCCCGCCAGCGGCAACGCTTCCATCGGCCTCAATGCAGACCGCGGCGATGGTATCGCCGGCATCAACCCTGACGATATCGAGACCATCACCGTACTGAAAGGCGCCACCGCTTCGGCACTCTACGGCTCCCGCGCGGCCAATGGCGTGATCATGATCACTACCAAACGCGGCGTTAAACAAAAAGGCATCGGGCTGGAATATAATTCCACGCTCACCATGGAAACGCCCGGCGTGATCCCGGACTGGCAATATGAATACGGCCAGGGCCAGCGCGGCAACAAACCCGTTACGAAAGACGACGCCATCAACACCGGCCGCCTCTCCTGGGGCCCGAAGCTGGACGGCAGCGAAGTGATGCAGTTCGACGGGGTGGCGCGCCCATACGTAGCGCAGAAAGACAACATCAAAAATTTCTACCGCACCGGCACCACCTTCACCAACACGGTGGCTGCCACCGGCGGCGGCGATGTGGCCACCTACCGCCTCTCGCTGTCTGACATGAACAACCACGGCCTGGTGCCCAATTCGCACCTCAATAAAAAGATCATGAGCCTGAGCGTGGTGGCCAATCTCCACAAACGCATACAGGTAGACGGTTACGCGCAGTACAACATCGAAAAGGCGCAGAACCGCGCCAACGTGTCCGATGCGCCGGGCAACCCGAACTGGGGCACTTATATGATCGCCAATAATGTGGACGTGCGCAATCTTTCGCCCGGCTACGACAAGCTCACCGGCAGCGAAACGCTCTGGAACCCTTCAGGCTTCGCCAGCAACCCGTATTTCGTGGTGAACAAATTCATCAACAACGACGACCGCAACCGCTTTATCGGCAACGTAAGCGTGCGTTACAGCATACTGGACAATCTCTTCCTCCGCGGCCGCGTGAACCACGATTACACGATGCTCAACTGGACGGGCGTTGTGCCCACCGGCACCGCGTATGCGCCCAAAGGATTTTACCAGCAGCAGAATAACGGCATCACTGAAACAAACGGCGAGCTGACGCTGAACTACCAGGGCCGCATCGGCAAGAACTTCACGCTCGACGTGCTGGCCGGCGGCAACAGGCGGAAAGCCGTTTCAAAGAACACGATCCTGCTGGGCAACGACTTCTCCGTGCCGGGATTCTACGATCCCTCCAACGTGGTGAGCCTCACCACCACCAACCAGCTGATCCGTTCCTCCGTGAATTCGGTATTCGGCTCCATCGACCTCGGGTATAAGGATATGCTGTTCATTACCGCCACCGGCCGCAACGACTGGTTCTCCACCCTGGACCCTGATAACAACAACATCTTCTATCCCTCGGTAGGCGCCAGTTTCCTGCTTTCCGAAGCGGTTGCCCTGCCGTCGTGGATCAGTTACGCCAAGCTCCGCACATCCTGGGCACAGGTGGGCGGCGGCGCCCCGGCAGCCTACGCGCTGAACCAGACCTACAGTCTCGTTGCGGGCGGCGGCCACCTCGGTCAGCCCCTGCAGGCGCCCACACAAACCAGCGGCACTACTTCCGGTCTGCTGCAGGCGCCCAACGCGGCATTAAAACCCTATACTTCCCGCACCATAGAAGCAGGTTTTGAAGCGCGTTTCCTGAACGGCAGGCTGAGCGCAGATTTCGCCTACTACAACCGCCTGACTACGGACGATATCGTAAACGTGAGCATTTCCCCCGCTTCCGGCTACAACTCCACCCTCATCAATGTAGGCGAAATGAGCAACAAAGGCGTGGAGCTGATGCTGAGCGGCGTGCCCGTAAGAGGAAAGAACTTCTCCTGGGAAGTGACCTTCACCGGCGCATATAACAAGAACGAAGTGCTGAAGCTGGCGGACGGCCTGGAGCAGATTCAAATGGATGCCGCGGTGAACAGCTACGCTTTCATTTTCGCAGAAGTGGGCAAACCCTACAGCACCATCAAAGGGTACAAAGTGAAGAGAAATGCGCAGGGCCTTCCGATTTACAAGCCCAATGGATGGGAAGTGACCACCGGCCTTGAAGACCTTGGCACCGGCGTTGCTCCCTGGACGGGCGGCATTGCCAACAGCTTCGCCTATAAACGGTTTAACCTGAGCTTCCTGGTAGACGCGCGTTTCGGCGGCCACGTATATTCCGGCACCAACCTTTACGCCACCCGCTTCGGCCTGCACAAGATCACGCTGCCGGGCCGCGACGGCGGGCTCACGGTGAGCGGGGTAGACGAACTGGATCATCCCTTCAGCATGACCCTTCAGTATCCTGACCTGCAGGGATATTACGACAACTACAAATTCCAGTCAGAGCGTTTCGTGTATTCCTCCGATTTCATAAAGCTGCGGCAGGTGGTGCTGGGTTACAGCATACCCGTGGATAAGATCCCGTATGTGAAATTCCAGTCGCTGTCGCTTTCCTTCGTGGCCAGGAACCTCGCGATCCTGCACAAAAAGGCGCCGAACATCGACCCGGAATCCACATTCAACAATTCCAATTCACAGGGCTTTGAAATGTTCGGCGTGCCGCGCACGCGCAGCTTCGGGCTGAACCTCATGGTAAAACTGTAGTAAACGAAAAAAACGAAATGACTATGCAACGAATTGCCAGATATACATACACGCTCCTCCTGGGCGCCGCGCTGGGGCTCACTTCCTGCGACAAGGACTTCGAGGAGCTGAACACTAACCCGAACGCATCAACGGAACCTAACGTGGACCTGCTGTTCTCGCAGAGTATCCTGAAAGGGAATTATGTGTACGACCGCGTGTACTTCTACACTTCGTACCTTACCTGCGGCAACTATATCCAGCACTTCGCCACCGGCAAGGAAATTACCGTGGCCGGCTCCGGCGATAAATACGGTGTGTACGATTTTTACCAGGGATTTTATTTCCGGTATACTTACACCAATGTGCTTACCACTATCACCGAACTGATCAAGGCGGCGGACAAGCAGCCTGAGCTGGTGAATAAAAAAGCCGCCGCGCGCATCTGGCGCGTGATGATCATGCAGCGCATCACCGACCTGTATGGGGACGTGCCTTACACGGATGCGAACAAAGCCACCTCCAACCTGGTGTTCCTGCCCAAGTACGACCCGCAGAGCGAGATATACGACGGCTTGCTGAAGGAGCTCGAAAGCGCCATCGCTTCCTTCGACGATGCGCAGATCAAATACGGCAAAGCGGATTTTATTTTTGAAGGCAGCATCCCGAAGTGGAAAAAATTCGCTTACTCCCTCATGTTCCGCATGGCCATGCGCATGAGCAAAAGAGCGCCGGAGAAGGCCCGGGAATGGGCTGCCAAAGCCATCCAGGGCGGAGTGATCACTGCCGAGGCAGACCAGGCGGTGGTACGTTATACCAACGGCCCGCAAACCTACAACGACAATCCCGTTGCGTTCGAACTGGTAGGGCAGGAGTACCAGCCCGGTTTTAACGGCGAAAGGAATACCGAGTACGGTAAATACAGCAAAACTTTCATCGACTTCCTGAAGACCCGCAACGATCCCCGCCTGCCGGTGGTTTCAGTAGTGTGGAAGGGCGCGAATGCCGATACCACTTCTGCCATACAAAAAGGTATGCCTAACGGCACCAACGGCAAACCGGCGGACTTTGTCACCTTCTCCGAGCCGAACCCTGCCACCATCCTGCAGTATTCCGCGCCGCTGATCGTATTGTCTGCCGCTGAAATGAACTTCCTGCTAAGCGAGGCCATCCTGCGCGGCTGGGCGACAGGTAATGCGGAGGACGCATACCGGGCCGGTATGGAGATCTCCATGCGGAACTGGTCGCTGTTCGGCGCCGCCGGCGTTATTGCTCCAGCGAAGATCAATGCTTATGCCACCGCGAATGCATTGAATATGGCCGGTACGTTCGAGGCGCAGATGAACCAGATACATTCGCAGTTCTGGGTAGCGCTGCTGCTGGATGAGCAGGAGGCTTATGCCAACTGGCGCCGCACCGGTTACCCGCAGCTGACGCCTGTGAACTTTCCCGGCAATGCCACGAACGGGACCATTCCCAGGAGGCTGCCGTATCCTGTGCAGGAGCAGGGCATCAACAGAACGAATTACAACGACGCTATTTCCCGCCAGGGGGCGGACCTCCTGACAACCCGAGTTTGGTGGGATAAACAATGATCATGTATTCATTTAGCCTCACTATATACTTTTTCATCACCTATGCAGCAGTACAGGCCCAACGGACCGGCGCTTCCCGCAGGGAGGCGCTGATCCCGGCGCCTGTTGCCGCGGGAGGCCGTGGGATGCTGATGACAGACGAATTGTAGATAAACCGGAACGGAACATGGCTTTTGTGATCGTAGTCTGCTGTATTGTTTTACTGGTATTGTTGCTCACGGCGGGCAGGATGAACGCATTCCTGGCATTCCTCGTGGTAGCCATTATTGCGGGCGCCTGGCTGGGCATTCCCCTGCAAAAAATTCCCGCCGCTCTGCAGAAAGGCATCGGCGATACGGTAGGCGGGCTGCTGGTGATATTGGCGCTGGGCGCCATGCTGGGCAAGCTGGTAGCTGAAAGCGGCGCGGCCAACCGGATCGCGCAGGCGCTGATGGCCGGGCTCGGACCGAAATACGTGCAGTGGGCATTGCTCACGGCCGGTTTTATCATCGGCATTCCCTTGTTCTACGGTGTGGGGTTTGTGCTGATGGTGCCGCTCATCTTTTCGGTGATCTACCGTTACAAATTACCGGCTGTATATATAGGATTGCCGGCATTGGCGGCCCTGTCTGTCACGCATGGCTTCCTTCCCCCGCATCCCTCACCGGTGGCGCTCATGGGCCAGTTCCATGCGAACATGGGCCTTACACTGATGTACGGGCTCATCGTTGCAGTGCCGGCCATTATCATCGCGGGGCCGGTATTTTCTGTCTGCCTGAAAGGTATGCCAGTCGGGCCTTTGCAGCTATTCAGGCCGGACAAGGAAGAGGAGAAGGCTGAAGCAGCCGGTCCTGGCAAAGGCGTCAGTTTCCTGACCGCTTTACTGCCTGTGCTGTTGCTGATCGTTACCACCTTGTTGCAGCTGGTTATGCCCGGCAGGCCATGGTTGCAGTTTGCGGGTGAAGCGCCTGTTGTGATGCTGTTTTGCGTGCTGGTGGCGGCTTTTACGCTTGGACCCTTGCAGGGCAGAAGCGTCCGGGCTGTGATGCATATTTACGGCGAAGCTGTGAAAGACATTGCCATGATCCTGCTCATTATTGCCGGCGCCGGCGCGCTGAAGCAGGTACTGGCAGACAGTGGGGTGAGCCTCCGGATCGCGGAAGCGATGCGGGCCTGGCAAATACACCCGCTCGCGCTTGGCTGGCTGATGGCGGCTATTATCCGCGCATGCGTGGGTTCCGCCACCATCGCGGGTATTACGGCGGCGGGCATGGTGGCGCCGCTGGTGGGGCAGGGGCTGGCCAGTCCTGAACTGATGGTATTGTCAGTCGGTGCGGGCAGCCTTATGTTCTCGCATGTGAACGATGCCGGCTTCTGGATGTTCAAAGAATATTTTAACCTGAGCCTGAAACATACATTGCTCTCCTGGTCGGTGATGGAAACGATCGTAGGCATTGCCGGGCTGGCGGGTGTTATGATACTGGATACAATCTTATAAAAACACAATATCGTATGAATTACAATGCAGAAGAGCAGCTGGAGAAAACGGGCCTGGTACTGCCGCCCGCCCCTGCACCGCTGGGCGTTTACAAGCCGTACCTGGTAGACGGGAAATATTTGTACCTCTCCGGGCACGGCCCCGTGCAGAACGACAGATCCCTCATCATCGGGCGCATCGGGAAAGACATGGACATAGAAGCGGGTAAGCTGGCCGCGCGGCAGGTGGGCCTCACCATGCTGAGCACTATCAAAACCCACGTGGGCAGCCTCAGCAAGGTGAAACGGGTGATCAAGGTGCTGGGAATGGTGAACTGCACGCCCGATTTTGAAAGGCATCCTTATGTGATCAATGGCTGCAGCGAGCTGTTCGCGGAAATATGGGGCAGTGAAAATGGCATTGGCGTGAGAAGCGCCGTGGGTTTCGGTTCCCTGCCGGATAATATTCCTGTCGAGATAGAAGCGTTATTTGAGCTGCATTGATGCACGGTCCCGCGATATCACGGAAAATATCTACTTTTCCACAAAATCAAGGATCATGAATAACCGCCTCACAGCTTTCGGTGAGTTTTTGCTCCGGCTCCATAGCAGCGACGATAAACGTTTCCTGCAGGCAACCGGTTTCACGCCCTGGTATGCGGGCGCTGAAGCGAACCTCTGCGTGCTGCTGGCGAGGCTGGGCATTCAAACGCAATACGTTACCCGCGTGCCGGACAACGACCTGGCAGCCGCGGGCATTCAGCAACTGAAAGGTCACGGTGTGGGAACGGATCATATCCTGTACGGGGGGCACAAGCTGGGCCTTTATTTCACCGAAACAGGCAATTTTATCCGTTCCACCCGCGTGATCTACGACCGCGCGGGAAGTTCCTTCACCGAGCTGCAGCCGGGCATGATCAACTGGGATGAAGTATTGCAGGACCGGCAATATTTTCACTGGACCGGCGTGGCCGCCGCCGTTTCCGCTTCCGCTGCCGAAGTATGCGCGGAAGGTATCAGGAAGGCGGAAGAAAAGAACATCATCATCAGCGCTGATTTTAACTACCGCGCCACGCTCTGGCAATATGGCAAAGCGCCTTCAGAAGTAATGCCCGCGCTGTTGCGGCCCTGCCAGGTGGCGGTGGCGGACCTCGATGCGTTGAAGATCTATTTCAATATACAAACGGAAGATGCTCTTTCCTGGAAAGACAGGTTCATCAGCGCCTGCCATCAGCTGAAACCGCATATGCCGCACCTGCGCACGCTGGGTATGAGCTTCCGCCTCCAGGAGGGGGATAACCTGCTTTACACCGGCGCCATCATGCACAACGGCCAGCCGTATTTCAGCGAACTAAAAATAGCGATGCCGCCCGTGAAAGAGCCGATCGGCACCGGCGACGCCTTTACCGCCGGGATGCTGTTCGGGTTGATGACAGGTGAAGACGCGCAGCAAACGGTCAATTTCGCCACCGCCTGCGGTGTGCTGAAACAAAGCGTTCCGGGAGACTGGGCGCTGATCGGCAAAGACGAGATCAACGCGTTTATAAAAGGCGGCATTTCAGGCAGGGTGTCGCGCTAACCCTTTTTTATTTGAACTCCAGCCCCAGTTCCTTCCTTCGCTGTTTCGTCACATCCCTTTTTAAGAGAGGCAGCTGCAGCTGGGCCCATGCCCGTTGAGGGTCGAATACATGCAGCTGGAGATTGTTGTCGAATACACTCAGGCAGTTATCCAGCACGTAGTATAATATTTCCCCGCTGTCTGACAGTCCGCAGCGGTCGTTGGCAGTGAGCTGCATGGCCGTTTTTTCCCTGAGGTCTTTGTCTAGCACGATGAGTTTGTTCTGTTTGGTCAGCAGCAGTATTTCGTCCTTCCCCCGGTTGTATCGCACGGATTTAAAACCATCCGGGTGAGTGTAGGGCTTTGCTGCGAGCTTCCCTTCCAGGTCGCGCCGCCGGAGTGTATCGGTATGCTCTCTTATAGGCAGGAAGCCGTTTTTAAAATAAATGCCTGTAAGCGTATCCAGCGGGCCTATTTCGGGCCCTGGCTCCGGGTCGTAGCTGCGCGTGATGAACACGTTCTTCTCAAAATTGCTCGCCACCAGTCTTTCATCGAACAATTGGCTGGAGGGCCCATTCATATCTATCAGCTCCAGTGTTTTTCCCCACAGCCTTGCCAGCAGCTTCTTTCGTGACAGGCTGCCGAAGGCGTAATTCACATTATTACTAACCTCGAAACGGAGCGTGTCCCTTCCGTTCAATACATTCAGTTCCTTATCGCCTCCCCAGATCAGCGCGCCATCTTCAGTAAAGTCCCCGAAGAGGATATTCCGTATCCTGCGCGACAGCTGCCCGTCGGTGTTATAGATATTCACGTACTCCTCGCCATCCTCTTCTCTTTCGATCGTAAGTATCTGTGAATAGTCGCGGGGCGTGGTAACGGTGGTGTAAGTAGGCAGGGAAGCAATAATATTGTATCGGCCATCGCGCAGCTGCAGCGTGTCTTTCAGGAAACCGCCGGCATCCAGGTCCGTGTAAGGTACGATCAGATTGCCATTTTCGGTAAAACGTACGCGGTGTGAATCGAACTCGCTCTCGGGAAGAAGGGGCTTGTCCTCCACCTCATCCGCAGTGTGCAGGTGCTGCTGGGGAGAGGTGAAGCGGATGGTATCCCCTGTTTTTTTAATGCAATCGAACAGGATGAACATTGATGCCTGTAAAGATGCAGGCGGCTCTACAGGCGGAAGCCTGCGGGTGGGCGCGTTTATCTGGTTCCACAGCGTTTTTTTTCGCTCCGTCATTTCTTCCGAAGGTTCGATGTACAGCAGCAGGATGTGAGGACGGTTGGTGAAATAAGCATAAGTAATATTCGTTAGCTGATATGCGCTATCCGAAGGCCTGCCATTATTATCAAAGAGCATGAAATCCCGTACGATGGAACGTGCTTCAGGCGTTTTATCCAGCACTATAAATCTCCCGTCCTCCGAAATGTCGATCCTGCCCTGCTCTATTAACGATACCGGCAGGTACTTGTTGCGCTTGGCAAACAGGCTCTGTATGCCCTGCGACTGCATAAACTCCAGCAGCTTTTCGTTCACCTTGTTGGTATCTTCCCCGTACACTTTTTCTTTGATAGGCCCGAAAAGGTTGAGCGCTTCCACCGGGTCAAGGTTTTTCATGTTATAGCCCATGAACACCAGGCTCTCGTTCCGGTTGAATTCCCTGCGCAGCATCTGCGAATAGAAATACAATCCCGTGGTGAGTATCAGCAGCAGCCCGCCGGACACCCAGCCCCATTTCCACCGGCGCTGCCGCTCTTTCATTTTTTGCAGCTTCTGCGCTTCCGCCGCGCGCTGCTGCGCGATCCTGTCCCGCTGCTGCACGCTGGCCTCGTAGAACGCGATGATCTCCGGGGGAAGATTGAGCTGTTCAATAAACGGACGGTACGATTCGATCTCCTTGTTAGACAGCAGTTCGCTGACCTTGTTCTGGTAACCGCTGTAACGGCTGCGTATCTGCTGGTCTGTAAAGCCCGCCCGGCGCTGGTCTTCCGTGCGGCGGCTGTCTATCAGCCCGGCCAGCACATCGTGCGCCAGCTCATAGGTGAGCCCTTCCGTACGCAGTATCTTGTTCTTCTCCATTTCGGAAAGGCAGCGTATCATCAGCCCGCCCGGGCGTTTTTGCAGGTATGGCGGGGCCTGCCCGGTGAACCAGATGCCGTTGTTGATCCTGATATAGGCCAGCGGCCGCTTGGTGCCTTCGGAGGTCACGAATGCGTCCAGCACATTGCTCACAAAGTCTTCCGGGATACCGGGGAATTCTTTTTCCAGCAGGTCCTGTATCACGGTGATCCTTTCGCGGACAAACCGTTCCAGCACCTCCTGCATGCCGCCGAAACGTTTGATGATGGCGTTGTTGAAGGTCAGCGCAGGATAATCTTTGCCCGGTGCGGTGGTTTTTACCGGCGTGATCATATACACGGAACGCCAGAGCTGGTCCAGGTAGATCTGCAGGTAAGGCAGGCTCACCACGCCTTTTTCCATGAGTATGCTGATGATCTGCCGCGCGTTTTCAGGGCCTTCCTGGAGGCCGATGGAAAATTTTTCGCAGCTGCGGGTAATCACTTCCTCCACGTTCCGCGCGTTCATGGGCTCTATGCGCAGGCGGCGGTCGCAGAAGTCGGGGATCTCTTTTTCAAACTCGCTGAGGCCCGCGAAAAATTCTTCGCGCATGATGAACAGCAGGCTGCAAAATTGCAGCTCAGGATCTGTGAGAATATGATCGATAATGCCGATGAATGTTTTCTTCTCAGCCTCGCTGCCCATAATGAGCAGCTCTTCGAACTGGTCGAAAATGAGGTAAACGGAACGGAGATAACGCAGGTTCACGCTTTTAAGCGAATCGTACACCTGGTCGCCGGTGTTGCTGTTTTTGAGGATGGGCGAAGTGCGCGGGCTGGGCGCCTGCATGAGCGCATTTTTACCGGAAAGAGCGGCCGTTACGCCGGTTTCCACTTCGGTTTTAGTGTTCACTGCCTGCTTCAGGTTATTCAGCAGCGAATCGTTGATATTGTCGCCGCGGCGGATGAAGAACGGCGTCCAGTCGGTATCGTCCATCCTGTTCATCAGGCCGCATTGCACGATGCTGGTCTTGCCGGTGCCGCTAGTGCCATACACCAATACCAGCCTGTTTTTGTGGATGTGCTGGTATAGCTGGTTGATCTCTTCGTCGCGCCCGAAGAAAATATTATAATCGTCCCTTCCGTAAGGGTCCAGGAATTTAAAGGGGCTGTTGATGATCGGTTCCATCTGGCTGTTGTGGGGTTATGACTTTTTTGTATGAGCTCCGTCCGTCTGTTGTTATACCTGGGGCGTCAAAGCCTGCAATGCAAGGTGCTTGAACGCGGTGAGCTGCTGGCAGACGGCTTCGTAACGCCCCTGTTCCTGCTGCTCGGTTCTGCCGAACCTGCGGTTGATATTGATCTCCACGCGGTTCATCTCATCGTCCAGCTTGCTCACGTTCCGGAACACGTACACATCGTCTGCCGCGCGGTACTGGCCGTAGAATACGAGGTTAGACCGGTCCGCTTTGCTTTCGAAAGAATTGATATCCAACACGAGCGGCGAAAGGTTCAGGAATTCCAGCGAATCGCCCCGCCATTGCCGCCGTTCTACGTTGAATACCGTGAGGTTCTGTTTGGTAAGCACCACGCCGCTGTTGTCCAGGTGTTTGGCCAGCAGGTAATAGTTCACTTCGTGGCTGGCATTGGAGTTCATCAGTTTCACCACCTGGTGGTCGAACACGGTGAGCGTATCGTGCCGGTATTTGTTGATGCGGATATTCTGGATGCTGGTAAGCGTATACCGGTGCAGGAATCCGAGCTTCCCGAAGAAGGCGGACAGCATGGATTCCGCGCGGAGGCACAGCTCCGGCACTTCTTCTTCTTTGATGATGGCCGGCTTGTTGGGATTGGCCACGGTGAAATAAGTACCGTTGCGGATATAGGTGAGGAATTCGCAGGCTTCCCTGAACGGGCGGTTGGCGGGGTCTTCCTCGCGCAGGGTATCCAGCTCGCTCACGAAATAATTCACATCACCGAGTGAGTCAATGTATTTCCGGATGTCGCGGATCAGGTTGCTGTAATTGTAAACGGAGCGCTCGTCTATACTGAGTGAAAAATAATTTTCCAGCAGCTGCGCGATCGGTTCAGGGAATGTTTTTACGCGACCGGTCACTTTCAGTTCCCAGAGCTGGGAGATCATGATGATGCCTATGAACTCGGCCGTAATGTGGAATACCCGCCCGATCTGTTCCAGCCGCCTGCGCCCGGGCTGTTTCAACGCTTCGGCGCCGTATTCGGCGGCAAACAGCGTTTTGAGCTGGATGGCAATGGGGTGGGGGAACACGTCCATGATCGTTTTCTGGAACACGTTGTCTTCGATGATCTCCTGTTGTTTGCGGATATTGAGCTGTTCCGCGGGAACGTTTTTGTCGGCTACGAGGGCGTTGAAGATGGACTGGGTCAACTGGAGGTTGGGCTCGTAATTCTCGGGGGCCGTTTCAACTACCACTGGCAGGGGATTGCTGTCTACCGCGTCGGCCGTTTTGTAGAACAATCCCCAGAATGGTTCACGGGGCGCGTCCCCGGGGATGTGCAGGTCGCGGTGCAAAGGCTCGTCTACCCCCAGCGGCTTGGCCGTAGCCAGCTGCGCGGCGGCGAGCGCGGCAGTGAAAGCGCTGCGGATGCTCATTCTTTTCTGCACCAGGTTTTTGAACAGCTCCACGCCGAAAATTCCGGCGGCCCCGTCTTCTATCGGGCAGTTGGTCGCGATCACAGCGGGAGCGCCGAGCTCCAGCAGTTTGTTCACCTGTTTGGCCGTGCTGCAGCCGTTGAGGATCACAAGCTTCAGGTTGCCGCTTTCTATACTGGGCTTGAGCTGATAAGCAATACCCACGCCATTGGCTTCCTGGTCGTTGAAAAGGAGGGAGGTTTGCCCGGCATGCCCGCCGTAATGGAAAATGCCGACGTCATTGCCGTAAGCGCCGAAAGCCGTATTCATATTGGCTATGGTAGCGTAAGATTCGCGGTGTACGTTGAAATTGCCGCGCCTGTTGGCAATCAGGATGCCGTGAATGCCTTCGTCTTCAGCTGTTATGGATTTTAGTGGTGCATCCGTGCTGTTCGCAAAGGAAATAATGATCGTTTTCATGACTCATGCTTCGGGGTAAATAAATGTTGCTAAATTTTGCGCACGATCTCTAAACCGGTTCTTCCCGGTGTACTTTTTTGGAGTAACAATTCACTGTAAATTACGAATTTTACAGGAAATTATAATTTTATTTGTCTGAGCCTCAATAAAGTAGTAGGTTTGATATGACCTCAAAACATACAACGACAGAAAGGATAAACCGTAACCCCTTAGTTTCGCATTAAAATATTAGCTGATATGCAAGAACGTAAGTTTTATGCCGCTTTCGTGGGCATAAATGCCTATTCCCGGGGCGCGCTCAGCGGATGCATACATGACGTGCTGAAAATGGACCTGCTTTTTCGCCAACAGGCGGCCCAGCAACCCGGTATGGAATACCTCCCCGCCTACTACCTCGCGCCCAATGCGGCAGACGAGCGCCAGATAGCCGCCTACCGCGAATCGCAGCATACGGCGCTGGAATACGAAGCGCCCACTTTCGCCAATATCACCACCAAATTGTTCGGGCATTTCGATAGGGCCGGCGAAGGAGATGTCTGTGTGCTTTTTTATAGCGGCCACGGCTCGCAGACCGACGCGCCGGAAGAATTTCATTATGCCAATCCCGGCCGCAAGCTGGAAACACTGGTATGTGCAGACAGCCGGACCACCGCCCGCGACCTTATCGATAAAGAGCTGGCATACCTGGTCTGGAAAGCGTTCTCGAAAACGAAAGCGCATTGCCTTGTGATCATGGACTGCTGCCACTCGGGCAACAACACCCGTGCGCTGGTGAACGAAGATGATGTGCAGTTCCGCTTCCAGCCCGCCGCCCGGAACAGGGTGGCGTTCAAAGATTTTATCGGCTATGGCGATCTGGATTTTTATACGGTGGAAGAAGGCCGCGCCACCATCACCATTCCCCGTTATGTGCACCTGGCCGCCTGCCGCAGCGACGAAAAGGCGCAGGAATCAATGCGTGGCGGGCTTTTTACCGGTAAGCTCGCCGAAGTGCTGCGCGCCGGCGGCACGGCCGCCAGCTACCGCGACCTGGTGCAGCGGCTGGCCATCACCGTCAGCAGCCGGGCAGACAGGCAGCATCCCGTGGCGTTTTCGTTGAACGACGGGGATCTCGACCAGCAGTTCCTTTCTTCCTCCATACAGCCATACAAACCCGTGTTCGAAGTGCGCTTCAACGAAGCGGAAGGCACATGGAAGCTGTACGGCGGCGAGCTGCATGGTATTGCCGTTGGCGACGTGATGCGGGTGAAGGACGGGGAAAAGACGGCGGATGCGACTGTTACGGCGGTTTTCCCGCTGCATGCCGCTATCACGCTGGATGGGTTTGATACGGAAAGCCTGAATGTGAGAGCATCCGTGCTGAAAGCAAGCCGTGCGCTGATGATCGTGGAAAGCAGGGCAGACAAGGCTTTGGAAGATGCGTACAATGCCGGGGCGTTCCCTGGATTACAATTGTCGTTTTCACCCGGTACAAAAGGGGCACAATACAAAATTAGAAAACTGGAAGGCGGGGAATATGTGCTCACCGATTATAATGGCGGGCTGCCGCTGTTCCGCAGGGAACGGAATGCCGCGCTGTTCCTGGAAAAGGTGAGCGCCATTGCCAACTGGCGGGCGGTGAAGGAACTGAAGCATCTTGATCCGTTGCTGACTAAAGATCATTTTATATTCAACTGGGAAGTGGTGGAAGGGCAGGCCCTCAGCGAAAATGCGAAAGGAGAAAGGGCAGAAGGGGACAACATCCGCCTGCATTACCGGAACGGCCGCCATCCCGCGTTCCGGCTGCACATCACTTTGAAGAACGACGCGCCGGTAGAGCGCTGTTTTATACAGGTGCTGTACCTGGGCAGCAAATACGGCATTTATACTGACCTGGTGCGTGAAGACCAGCCGGCGCTTTTGCCCGGTGAAGGCATTGCGCTGACATATGCGGCGAATAACAAATTTTCCGCCACCATCCCTGTAAGCATCGACCCTGCTTATAAGAATTACCAGCTGAACGAAGTAACAGATCACCTGAAGGTTATCGTTTCCACCGCGGAATTTGAAGTAAGCCGCTACAAACAGGAAAGCCTGGAGCTGGACCTGGCGCCGCAAAGGGCCGCCGCGGTGAGGGACCTGGGCGGGGGAGCGGAGGAGCAGGCGGCCGACCAGGCTGCGTGGTCTGTTTTCAGTTTCTCCGTTACCTGCGTGGCGGAAACGAATGAACAGCAGCTGCCGGCGGGCGGAACGGCCGATTTCGGGGCGTTCACTATTACCGCGCCGAAAGGTTTTTCCGCGAAAGCGGTGGCACTAACGGAGGCGAATACACGTGATATGACCGATACGCCTTCGCCGGATATCTGGGGAACTGAATTGACAGATAACGGGTTGAACGGCAGTGTTGCCGCCATAGAGCTGTATACGGATCAGACGCTGGAACCCGGCTCTCCGCTGGTGATACAGCAGGCGCCTCCCCGCGCGGCCATGCGTTCGCTGGATGAGGAAGACCGGGAAGAAGTGATCGTGCCGTTCGGCTACGACCATGAGCTGCAACTGTACGTGCCGCTGGGATACGCGGATGATGAAGGGAATATCTATGTCGAAAAGCTGCCCTCTTCACCCGTTACTTCCCGCAGCCTTGCATCCGCCGTGAAACTGTATTTCAAGAAAGTGTTCCGCCCCAAACAAGTGAATACGCTGGCAATTTACGCTTCAGGCGAGGGCGGCTGGAAGCAGGTGGATCATATAAAGCCCGGGGCAAAAGCCACGCTCCTGGTACACGGCATCATCGGCGATACAAAATATATGAAAGAAGTTTTTATGGCGCAGGATTCGCCGCCGGACTACCTGCTCACTTACGATTACGAAAACCTTTCCACCCCCGTGGCCACCACTGCCGCCCTGCTCGACAAAGCGCTGAAAGACGCCTGGATGGGCCAGCCCGGCATGCCGGAGCTCACCATCGTGGCGCATTCCATGGGTGGGCTGGTAGCCCGCTGGCTGACGGAAAAAGTGAAAGATACCGGCTACATAAAAAAACTAATCCTCGTCGGTTCCCCCTGCTCCGGCTCGGAAATGGCGGGGCTGAGCGGCACGGCAACGGACCTGCTCACCCAGGCGCTGAACATCACCGGGCCGGTGAAATATGCCATTACCGGGCTGGCTTACCTGCTCAAACACCTGAAGCTGAACCCCGGCACAACGCTGAAGGAACTGTCGCCCGGCTCGCCGCTGCTGCAGGACCTTGCCCTTTCACCCATGAAACCCGGCGTGGAATACCACATCATTGCGGGGAACACGGCTTTGCTGGAAAATTATTCAGGCGATGATTTTTTCCTGCGCAAAGTGGCGGCGGTGGTAACGAAAAAGGTCGTGTATCCGGGACTGTCTTTCGCGTTGTACGACAAAGAAGCCAACGACATGGCTGTTACCCTGAAGAGCATGTTCGCCATACCCGCGCTGGATAAGGGAACGCAGGTGCAGGAAGTGGCCAGCAACCACCTTTCCTACTTCCGCGAACCGGCCAGCATGAACGCGTTAATGAACCTGATTCACCACACTTAAAACCCCAACGATATGTCTAATGGTTATTCCCTGCACATCGGGCTCAACAAGCTCGATACCGCACACTATCCCGATGTGCCTGTACTGAAAGCCGCCGTCAACGATGCTGTTTTCTGGGAATCCTATGCCCGCGGGCTGGGTTACGAACCGCATTCCCTGCACGATACCGCCGCCACCAGCGCCGCCGTGCTGGACGCGCTCCATTCGCATGCGCAGAAATTGGAACCGGGAGACATCCTGCTGCTCACTTACGCCGGCCACGGCAGCCAGATACGGAACGAAAAAGCGGAAGGGTTCGACCAGGAAAGGAACGACCAGACCTGGTGCCTTTATGACCGGGAACTGCTGGACGACGAGCTGTTTGAGGCTTTCCGCAATTTCCGCGAAGGCACCCGCATCCTGGTAGTGTCGGACAGTTGCCATTCCGGCACCATGGTACGCGCCCTGCCTGACGAAACGGACCTGAGCGCCCTGCTGGAATCGGGCCTGAACAGGAGCGCGGATACGAGGGGCCTCCGTTCCCGCAAGCTGCCGCTGGAAGCGGAGCAGGACGTGATGGCGCGGTTTGCCGAAAGCGTGTACGAACCTTTGCAGAAAAAATACCGCAAAACGGCGCAGGCTGCGAACGTAAAAGCGGCGGTGAAGCTAATGGCCGCCTGCCAGGACGACCAGACCACCTACGACGGTGAAACCAACGGTATTTTCACCGAAGCATTTATACAGCTGTTCGAACAGCCTTCCATGAAAAAGGCCACTGCTGAAATACTGATAGACGAGATCCGCGAAAAATATTATTTCCCCCGCCCCAACTTCTTCCAATACGGCAGTATCATCCCGTCCTTCGATGCCGCGTTTCCTTTCACCATCGGTATCCCTGATGCCGCCAAAGTCAAAGGCGTCCGTTCACCGGACCTCCGCCCGGAGCCCATCCGCCGCGATATTTCCCTGGAAGAGCAATGGGATAATGTGAAAGTGAAAAAAAATGCGCAGCTGCTGATCGAATTCGAAGAAAAACCCGATGCGGACCTCACCGGCGGCAAAGACATTGAGGTGCTGGAACAGGATGGCAACAGCCTGCTGGCAGAGCTTAAAAATACGCCCCATGAGCACGCCTGGAGCGCGGCCCATGCGCTGCAGCAGGAACTGCTGGCGAAGGGCTGGAAAGCAACGGTAGAGCCCGTATTGAGCGTGAATCCCGCGCAGGATAAACGGGCCACACGCGAAGGCGACGCCAACAATCCCGATTTTATCCGCGAATGGCCGCCCGCGCATCCCGAAGGAAAGATCGGCTGGCACCTGGACGATGAACACTCCCAGTTAAAAAAAGCAGGCGAAGCCGTGAGTGCCAAACCCGGCGCGCATGTACGCATCGCCCATCTTGATACCGGGTACGTCGCCGGCCATCCCGCTCTGCCGGCAAAGCTGGACGTGGCCCGGCAACGCAGCTTTGTAAAAAAAGAAGATCCTTCGCAGGCGATAGACAAGCCGGAATCGGGGCAGGACGGTCATGGCCTGGGTACCATGGTGCTGCTGGCCGGCAACAAGGTAACGTTGACGGATACTTTCGAAGAATACGAAGGATTCATTGGCGGTGCGCCGCTTGCGGAAGTGGTGCCCATGCGTATCTCGGAATCCGTGGTGATCATGAACGACAAGAATTTCAGCGAGGCGCTTTCCTACGCCATAGAAACCGGCTGCGAAGTAGTGACCATGAGCATGGCGGGCAAACCCAGCAACCGTATGGCCAGGGCGGTGAATAAGGCGTACGAGGCGGGTATCGTGATCGTGTCTGCCGCCAGCAACTGCTGGTACAAGGGCACGGGCAACCTGCTGCCCAAATGCGTCATGTATCCCGCGGCGTTCGAACGCGTAATTGCCGCCACCGGCGCGATGTACAACCATCAGCCATATGACGTGGATTTTCTGCAGCCGGGCAGCGAACGCGCTATCAGCACGCAATATATGCAGGGCTCCTGGGGCCCCGCTTCCCGTATGACCAAGGCGCTGGCCGCCTATACGCCCAATACGCCCTGGGCTTCCACGAAACATAAATTCCTGCGCAGCGGCGGGGGCACTTCGTCCGCCACCCCGCAGGTAGCCGCGGCCGCCGCGCTCTACATTGCGTTTCACCGCGAAGAAATGGAGCAGAAAGGCTATTACCAGGAAGGCCGCAAATGGCTGAAGGTGGAAGCGGTGCGGCATGCCTTGTACACTGCCGCCGCGAAGGACAACCTGTTTCCCGAATGGCAGAAATACTACGGCAATGGCATCCTGAAAGCCTGGGACGCATTGCAGGTACCGGTGGCGGACGAAAGTACGCTCACCGAGGCGCCTTCCGCGGAAAGCACTTTATTTGGCGTGGTGGAAACCATCGGTTCGTTCTTCAAGCGCCGGAAACTGTTCCGCAGCGCGGAACCCAAGCCGGAGCCGGAAGCCCTGGCCATGGAACTGCTGCACCTGCTGCAAACGGACCCGCAGTTCTTCCCGCTGTTCTCCCGCCTGGACCTCAGCGATCCCGCCGCGGTGGAAGCCGAGGTGAGCAAGCCGGCGTTCCGCGACCAGGTACTTCAGTCGCCTTACGCTTCCGGCTATCTGAAAGAAGCGATGCTGGCGTAGGATTGTCGATGCCGGTTGGTATCTTACATAAAAGATGCTTGCATGACGCCCAACGATGAATATTTTCACTACAAGGAAGAGCCGGTAAAAAGTATGTTCCTGTGCATGCGGGAGCGTATCCTCGCCCTCGGGCCCAATGTTGCCGAGGCCTGGAAGTACCGGATGCCTTTTTTCTGTTACAAGGGCAAAATGTTCTGTTACCTCTGGGTGCACCGGGACCTGCATCAGCCGTACATTGGTTTTGTGGAGGGCCGGCAGCTGGAACATCCGCGGTTATTGCAGGAGGGCCGCGCACGCATGAAGATATTTTTCCTGGAGGAACCCCTGCCCCTGGCTGATCTTGACGGGCTGCTGCAGCAGGCACTGGCACTGGCGGCGAATGGCAAACAACAGTAGGATGCCTAACAAAGATCATGTCCTGGCATGACGCAGGTCAGTTCCCTAAGCGGCGCAACAGCCGATCTTTGCTGTATTCTAAGCAATTTTAGTGTTTTTCATAAGATACGTTAGTATAGCGCCGGAGATTCTTCTACGGCGCTTTTTTTCTTATTTTTGCGTAATTTTTTTGCATACATTTATATAAGAGAGAGGACAACCAATATCCCTGAGGATAGCAGCAATATGAATACACCGCCTGTTCCGCCGAATGAAAAAGAACGGCTCGCCGCGCTGCATAGTTACCATATCCTGGACACTGCGCGGGAGGAAGAATACGATAAACTCACTGAGCTGGCTTCCCGCATCTGCGGTGTGCCCGTTTCACTTATTTCACTGATCGATGAAGAACGTACCTGGACCAAAGCGGCCACGGGCATGCCTATTCATGAAACGCCGCGGAGCCGGTCCATCTCCAGCCTGACCATTCTTGGGAACGGGTTGCTGGAAATACCGGATACCACGAAAGACAGCAGGGTTTCCGCTTTGCCGGCCGTGACAGGAAAGGAGCATATCCGTTTTTACGCAGGCTACCCGCTGATAGACAAGAACGGCTTCGCGCTGGGCGCGCTTTGCGTTTGCGATTATAAACCTAATGGCCTGGACAAACGCCAGCAGGAAGGAATGAAGCTTCTTGCCGAAACCGTTATTGCGCTTATTGCTGAAAGGCGGAAGAATGAAGAGCTGCAACACTTCGAAAACCTTTTCGAACTCTCCAACGACCTGATCTGTATTGCCGGGCTGGACGGATATTTCCGGCGGGTGAACCCCGCTTTCAGCCGTATGCTGGGCTGGAGCGTGGATGAGCTGCTGAGCATGCCCATACTGGACCTCGTTCACCCGGACGACCTGGAGGCGGCCCGCGAAAGCCTGATCGCCCTCGCCGATGGTAACTCCACCGTCAGGTTTACCAGGCGCATGCGCACAACAACCGGGGGGTACCGCGTCATACACTGGGCGGTGAACCCGGAGCCTTCCAGCGGCAACATCTTCGCCATCGGCCGGGACGTTACCGAAGAAAGGAAACAGGAAGAAATGCTGGAGAAGAGCCAACAGAAACTAAGCGCCTTTTTTGAGCATAGCCAGGGCCTCATGAGCACGCACGACGTGGAAGGCAACTTCCTGTCCGTGAACGCCGCGGGAGCCAACCTGCTGGGCTACAGCACCGAAGAAATGGTGGGCAAGAACCTCCGCGACATCATGCCGCCCAGCCATCACCCCTCGTTCCAGCTGTATCTTGAAGAGATCATCACCAAAGGCCGCGCTTCAGGACAGATGACCACCATTCACCGCAACGGCACCCGCCGCATCTGGATGTACAGCAATTACCTGGAACAGGCGCTGAACGAAGAACCGTTTATCATCGCCAATGCCATTGATATCACCGACCGCTACCTGCTGGAAAAAGACCTGGCGCGCACCACGGAAATGCTGGAACAAACGAACCAGGTGGCCCGTGTAGGCGGATGGGTGGCGGAAACCGCGAAGGAAAAGATCTATTGGACCAATGTGACCAAGGAATTGCACGGCGTGCCTTACTCTTACGAGCCAGACCTGCCGTCTGCCGTGGGTTTCTTCAAAAAAGGCGAAAGCCAGGCCGCGGTTATGCGCGCCATCAACCGTGCCATGCGTACCGGCAAAAGCTGGGACATGGAAGTGCAGATAGTCACTATGCAAGGCCAGGAGCGCTGGATGCGCGTACAGGGCCATGCCGAGTTCGAGGATGGCGTGTGCAGGAGGTTGTACGGCTCTTATCAGGACATCAACGAGAAAAAACTCGCCCAGCTGGAAGTGGCCAATTCCAGGAAACTGTTGCAGGAAGTGCTGCAGTCCGCTTCCGAAGTAAGCATGATCGCCACGGATACGAACGGCATCATCACCCTGTTCAATAAAGGGGCCGAACGCATGCTCGGTTATTCCGCAGACGAAATGATCGGGAAACAGCCCGCCTCGGTCGTGCACGACCTGGAAGAACTGGAGGAAAGGGCGCGGGAGCTTTCCCGCGAAGCAGGAGAGGAGATCAAAGGCCTGCGGGCTTTCGTATACAAAACCGAAAAAGAAGGTTCCGAGCAACGGGAATGGATATACGTAAAAAAAGACGGTTCCCGCTGCGTGGTATCGCTCGTAATGACGGCCATACGCGACTTCAGGAACAACATTATCGGTTATCTCGGTATTGCTACAGACGTTACCAAACGCAAGCGGATGGAGCAGGCGCTCATCGCCGCCAAACAGCAGGCGGAGCAGATGAGCAGCGCCAAGTCGGAATTCCTGGCCAATATGAGCCACGAGATCCGCACGCCGCTGAACGGCATCATCGGGTTCACGGACCTGGTGATGAAAACCAAACTGGACGAGACGCAGAAACAATATCTCTCCATCGTTCACCAGTCTGCCAATGTGCTGCTGAGCATCATCAACGACATACTTGACCTTTCAAAGATAGAAGCCGGTAAGCTGGACCTGAACGTAGAACGGACGGACCTGTTTGAAATGGGCCGCGAAGCGATGGATATCGTGTCGTTCCAGGCCACCACCAAAGGCCTCGAAGCTGTGCTCGACATTTCGGAAGAGCTGCCGCACTTCATATTTGCCGATTCGCTCCGGCTGAAGCAGGTGCTGGTGAACCTGTTGGGCAACGCGGTGAAGTTCACGGAAAAAGGTTCCGTCAAGCTGCGCATTTCGGCCCTTACCAGCCCGAAAGAAGATGATATCACGTTTAAGTTCGAAGTGCGGGATACGGGCATTGGCATACGGCCGGACAAACAGGAAAAGATATTTGAGGCCTTTGCGCAGGAAGATGCTTCTACCACCAAACGTTACGGCGGTACGGGCATTGGCCTGGCCATTTCCAACAAGATACTTGCGCTGATGGGCAGTAAGCTGCAGCTGATCAGCTATCCCGGTTCGGGCAGTATTTTTTATTTTTATCTCAAATTGCAGGCGGACCATACTTTCACAGGCGAAACGGCGCAGGCAAACACCAAACTCTCCGAAGACGCCGCGCAGAAACTACGGAAGACCAACGCGAGCATACTGGTGGTGGAAGATAATTCCGTGAACATGCTGCTCACCAAGACCATCATCCATAAGCTCATGCCGCGCGCCGCCATCATCGAGGCCGGCAACGGGCTGGACGCAGTGAAGATCTGCCGCCACCGCATGCCGGATATGATCCTCATGGACATCCAGATACCGGAGCTGAACGGCTATGAAGCCACTTTTAAGATACGGGAAATGGAGCGCAAGGGGCGCGTGCCCATCATTGCGCTTACAGCCGGCAACATCAGCGGCGAAAGGGAAAAATCGATGGCCGCGGGAATGGACGATTTCCTGTCCAAGCCGATCGTGGAGGCGTCGTTGTCTGAAAAATTGCGCAAATGGCTGTTGGGTGACACAGAACGGCAGCCGGACGAGACCATTATAGAAAGAGACATGTCGAAACATTTTGATGAAAGCGTACTGAAAGAATACCTGGGAGAAGATAACGTGGGGAAGGAAATTCTCGCCCTGATCCGGTCTGAGCTGCAAAAGGCCGTGGAGACGATGCAGCAGTTTGCGAAAGAGGAGAACCTGGCAGGGCTCAACGCTATCGGCCATAAGCTCCGCGGAACCACGTCCAGCACAGGATTGGGAGAGCTGGGCCGGCTTGCCCTTGAATTTGACAGGATGACAACATTTAACCCCGACAATGTGTATGCGCTGCTGGAGGAGACTTCGGCGGAAGTAGCGCTGGTGACGGGGCTTATTCAGCAAAGAATAGACAGAACCATATGAAAGTGCCCAAACTGCATTTCTGGATACCGGCATTCAACCGCTTCCTGTTGTTATCGCTGTTGCTGCTGTTGCTGATAGTGCTCATCAGGGCAATAGATCTCGCTATGATCGGGTTCCCGGCTTCACCGGCCGTTATTATCCCGCGTGCCTTGTGGGCAGACGTACTGACGTTCTTCAGCATCATCCGCTGGATCGTAATACCCTACCTCTTGTTGTACATGTTTGTCAGCAAAAGGGCGGGAGACGTCTTTTATCTCACGCTCATCAGCCTGTATGCCATCATCAGCTTCGCGCTGAACCTTTACTTCCAGCAAACCAATGTTCCGCTGGGCGCCGACCTGTACGGTTATTCCCTGCAAGACATCCGGCAGACCGTGGGCGCGGCCGCGGGAGGCGGCTTGCCGATGGTCACTGTTATCGGGCTGGCAGCGGCGCTCATTGCAGCGGTAGTGCCGATGATATTGCTGTACAGGAAAAAAATAAACGGGGACAGAAGAGGGTTCTGGTTTGTGTTGCTGGCAGTGTTTTTCTTTTGGATACCGGTTTCCAAAGCGCTTACCCGCAGCGGCGTCCGTTCTGAATACGCAGGGAACATCATCCTGAACAAAACCGGGTATTTCCTGACGCGGAGCCAGCAGTATTTTTTCCCGTCTGAAGACGACGGGGATGGTTTGGGTGAAGAAATGGCGGCGGATTCAATGTTCCGCGTGCAATACGTACAGCCTGACAAATATCCTTTTCTGCATACGCCGGCGGGTAATACCCTGCTGCCTTATTTCCGTAAAGGCGACCGGCCGCCGAACGTCGTGATCGTGCTGGTAGAAGGGCTGGGCCGAGCATTTTCGGGGCAGGGCGCATACCTTGGCAGCTTCACGCCTTTCCTGGATTCGCTTGCCGGCCGTAGTTTATACTGGGAGAACTTTTTAAGCGGCGGCGGGCGCACATTCGCAGTGCTGCCTTCCATTTTAGGTTCCCTGCCTTTTGCCCAAAACGGTTTTGCGGAGATGGCGCCCGAACTGCCCAATGCGCTTACGCTGATGAACCTTGCCAAACACAACGGTTACCGTACGCGGTTCATGTACGCCGGCGAAGCGGGGTTTGACAAAATGGACCAGTTCGTGAAGAACCAGGGAGTGGATACGATTATCGATAAGAACAACTTTGGCGGCGGATACGAGCTGTTGCCCGTCAACAGCGGCGGTTTCACCTGGGGTTATTCCGATAACGCGCTGTTCCGCAAATACCTGGATGCAACACCCGTAGATTCTCTCCAGCCGCGGCTGGACGTGATGCTCACCGTTTCCACCCATTCCCCTTTCAAAATACCGGACCAGGCCCGCTACGATGCCATGGCGGAACAGCGCATCCGTTCCCTTGGGCTGACGGCGGAGGAACAGGCCGCGCATCTTCAATATAAGGCCGTATACGCGTCTATTTTATACATGGATGAATCGCTGCGCGGTTTCTTCCAGCAGCTGCAACAGCGGCCGGATTACGCCAACACGATCGTGCTCGTTACAGGCGACCACCGGCTGCCGGAGATACCCATGCGCTCCAAGCTCGACCGGTATCATACCCTGTTGCTGGTGCATTCGCCGCTGATACAGCGTTCCGCAAAATTCTCTTCCATTTCCTCTCACCTTGATGTGGCACCTTCTGTCACCGCCCTGTTGCAGGCGCAGTACGGCTTTGCAGCCCCGCCTTACGTAACCTGGGTGGGCAGCGGGCTGGATACGGCCAGGGCTTTCCGTAACGTGCACCAATACCCGCTGATGCAGACTAAAAGCGACCTGTCCGACTACGTGGCCGGCACTTACCTGCTCAACGGCGGCAGCCTTTTCAAAATATTACCCAATATGGATCTTGAACCCGACAGCGACGAAGACACAGCAGGCAAGCTGGATGCAGGTTTCGGGCATTACCGGAAAAAGAACAACCAGCTGGTTCAAACGAAGCAGCTGTTGCCCGATTCGCTGTACAGGAAATATGTGAACAGGTGATCAGAACCGGCGCATGAGGCTTACCTGCAGGTTCACCTGGTTGCCGTAGGTGCCCGGCCTGTATTCTTCATAGTACCAGGTGCCGTAAAGGCCGATGATATTTTGTTTGAGGAATGTTTTTTGCCAGCCCAGTAACGCTTTGTAGCTCATGAGGCTGGTATTGATCTCGTAGTTGATGTTGTTCCGCTGATCGTCGGGCGAAATGCCGGTGCCGAGGCCGAAGGTCCAGTAATCGTCTGCCCCGGCGGTATACAGGCGGGAGGTGAGGTGGAAGGATTTGCTCAGGTTGTCTTCCCCGGGCGTTAAGAACGTACGGAAGTTGAACCAGAGATTGCGGTAATATTTCCCGATGGATGCTGTATACACCCAGGTATTGCTGGAAAAATAGAGGTAACGGAAGCCGAGCTCAGCCTCGAAACTCTTTGGCAGGTTGGCATACAGCGAAAAGCCCGCGCGGTATTTCGGGAAGATGTCGCTGTTGGAATAACCGAACCCTACGTACGAATAAAAGGTGTTCGAAAAGCGCGGATACGCCTCTATTTCGCCTTGTACGCCGCTTTCCCCGAACTTATTGGCATAGTTCACCCGGCCGATAACAGAACCATAATTGGTCTGTCGCCCATAGCTGATGCTGGCCATGTGCCAGGCCTGATCGAACCGCTTATCGAAATACGTATAGTCGTAGCTAAGGTCCAGCTTGTTTTTCCTTACCTGGTCCTTGATGCCGTTCAGCAACGACCGTGCGGCGGCGTTGCCGGGGTTGATGGCGAGCACTTTATTCGCGTATTCCGCGGAAGCGTGCAGCTGTTTCATAAAACCAAGGATACGCGCTTTGCGCAACAGCAGTTCTTCGCTTTGAGGATGGTAGCCCAGCCCTTTGTCCACATATTGCAACGCGTCCTGTGGCCGGTCGTTCCAGTATTCGAGATCGGCAATAGCTACGTATACGTCTTCGTACTCGGGCTGCCGTTGCAGGATATACTGGAATTCAGCACGGGCGCTGTCTGTTTTGTCGCTCCACGTGTATACACGGCCGAGGAACACCCTGATGTCCGCATAATCAGGGCTCTTAGCAAGCGCCAGCCGGCAAAGGCGGATGGCTTCAGGGTAGTCTTTTCGGTCGAAAGCCGCTTTCCGGGCTTCCTGGAATAATTGATCGGAATCCTGACCAACAGCCAGCAGGGATGCAAACAGGCTTACAGTCATCAGCAAGAAAAACCGCATATTCAGTAGGTTCGGTGTTTTAAATATCAATAAAGATAGGACTTCTTACAATTCAGCGGAATATTATATATTTATGTAACTGAGACAACCTACTGTTATGAAAGTACTAATTGCTGAGGATGATAACCTGATCCGGAAAACCATTGAGATCAAACTCGCGAAAGAAGGCTACGAAGTCATATCCTGTTCCGAAGGCGCGTCCGCGCTGGATTCCATCAGAACGGAGCAGCCTGATGTGGTGCTGACGGACATTATGCTGCCGGCAGTGTCCGGGCTGGAGATCGTGAGCGCCGTAAAACAATCCGGGGGCAAGCAGATGAAGGTGATCGTATTATCTACCATGGGCCAGGAGAATATTGTGGAAGAGGCCTTCAAACTCGGCGCGGATGATTATATGACCAAACCTTTCAGCCTGACCGAACTTTCTATCCGCGTAAAAAAGCTCCTGAATTCCAAATAACAATTTTGATCAAACCTACTACCATACCTGAGCACACGCTGTATGCCTATACGGCGTTCTTTGCAGCCATCATCCTGCTGATCCTCATTTTCACGCGTATCTACCTGGGCACGCGTAAACGCCGTTTCCTGATAGAAAAGAACGTGCAGGCATTCTTTGACCAGTGGCTGGGGCAGATGCTGCTGGGCGAATTTTCGGAAGACGACGAGATAGAGATACCGGAAGAATTGCAGGACCGCCGGAAATACCGCGTGGGCCGACAATACGCCATCAACCAGCTGATCAATACCAAGAAGAACCTTATTGGCCTTGCGTCACGCAATGTGATCTATTTATATGAAAAACTGGGGCTGAAGAAAAGTTCGCTGAAAAAATTTCACAGCCGGCTCTGGTATAAAAAGGCGAAAGGGATCTACGAGCTGTACATGATGGAGCAGCAGGACATGCAGCCGCTCATCCATCCATTTACCAACAGCAGCAACGAATACGTGCGCACCGAAGCGCAAACCGCCTTGCTTGCCTTCTCCGGCTTTAAAGGGCTGAGTTTCCTCAGTACGCTGAAATACCCGATGAACGCATGGCAGCAGGTAAAGCTGCTGGAACAGCTGCAGCCGCTGGATCCGGGGCATTTCGAAGCATTGCCGTCCTGGCTTGTTTCGGCAAACGACAGCGTGGTGATCTTTGCGCTGAAGCTGGCGGAGATCTACCAGCAGATGCAGGTGAAAGAAGAAGCCATTGCCTGCCTGAAACACGATAACCCGAAAGTGCGGGGGCAGGCCATACAAGCGCTGGTGCGCATCGGCGACGATGCAACGCCAGCGGTGCTGCAAGACCGGTATCTCTGGGAAACCGAACATAACCGTACGCTGATCCTCGAAGCGCTGGAGCATATCGCGAATGACGAGGTGCTGCCTTTCCTGGAACGGGAGCTGGAAAACGACGACCCCGCCGTGAAATTGCGCGCAGCCAGGGCGATTGCCCGCAATGTGAGCGGGGGAATGGGCATCCTGCAGCACAAGGCCGCCGCCCTCCGCGATCCGTATGAAAAAATATATCTCCACATCAAAAGCGAAATGACGCGATGAAAGATCTTGCGGAAATATTAGTGTATATCGTTGTAACAGGCATTTTCGTGTATTCCGTTACGCTGATCTGTTTTTACGTTTTCATCGGCATCAATTCCATCAATGAAACAAGGGAGTACCTCAATAAGAACGAGATCACGGATTACAGGCTGCTGGCCGCATCGCCGCATGCGCCTACAGTGAGCATCCTGGCCCCGGCTTATAATGAAGGGGCTACCATCGTGGAGAACGTAAGGTCATTGTTGTCGTTGTACTATAACAAGCTGGAGCTGGTCGTGATCAACGACGGCAGTAAGGACGACAGCCTGCAGAAGCTGATAGACGCTTACCAGCTGGAGAAAGTGGAGTTTTACGTGAACTACCGCATTCCCACGCAGGAAGTGAAGGCGGTGTATAAAACGAAGCACCCGGCTTACAACAAGCTGGTGGTGGTGGATAAAGTGAACGGCGGCAAGGCCGATGCGCTGAATGTGGGCATTAATATCGCCAGCAACGATTACATTATTTGTATAGATGCGGATTGCATCCTGGAGCATGACGCTATCCTTAAAATGGTAAAGCCGTTCCTGGAGGAAGGCGAAGCCAAAGTGATCGCATCCGGCGGCGTGATAAGGATCGCCAATTCCTGCGAGATCACGAACGGGCGGCTGACGAGGGTATATCTTCCGGAGAATTATCTCGCGCGGATGCAGGCGCTGGAGTATATCCGCGCTTTCCTGCTCGGGCGCATGGCCTGGGCGCGGCTGGACGGGCTGCTGCTCATTTCCGGCGCATTCGGCGCATTCGATAAAGAAATAGCCATCCGCTGCGGCGGTTATAATATAGATACCGTAGGGGAAGATATGGAACTCGTGGTGCGCATGCGCCGTTATATGCACGAGCAGGATATTCCCTATAAAGTAACCTACATCCCCGACCCGCTTTGCTGGACGGAGGCGCCGGAAACCGGTACCATTCTAAACCGCCAGCGCAACCGCTGGACGAGAGGTACGATAGAGACCCTGCGTTTTCACAGGAAGATATTCCTCAATCCCCGCTACGACCTGCTGGGCGTGATCAGCTATCCTTACTGGCTTTTCTTTGAAATGCTGGCGCCGCTGATAGAATTCATCGGTTTCATCGTGTTCCTGCTGATGGCCTTCTGGGGATTGATCAACTGGCATATGTTCTTTGCTTTCCTGCTGTTCATCATCTTTTTCGGGTATCTCAATTCCATATTCGCCATTTACATGGAGGTGTTCACCTACAACCAGTACCGGCGCCGGAAAGAGATATTCAAGCTGATATTGGCCGCCTTGTCGGAACCGTTCTTTTTCCATCCCTTTGTAGTATGGGCGGGCATCAGGGGGTATTTCGACTTTTTCAGGAAACGGAAAGCCTGGGGCGAAATGACGCGCCGGGGCTTTTCCAAACCCAAAGCGCAGGCATAGGCTTACATTTTTTCGTAGTCCGTAACAGACATGGTGAATTTTATTTCGCCGTTCAGCCTGATGCCCTGGTTCTTCCAGCCTTTCCCGATGTAGAATTTTTCCGCCCTGGTGTTGGGCGCTGTACCCAGGCGCAGCGTTTCTTCGAAGTATTCAAAATACCATTCCAGCATAGCGTCGTGCAGGCGGCGGCCGATGCCGCGGCCTTCCGCATCGGGGTGCACGAACAGCGCCCAGACTTCATGGGCGCGTGTGTTCACGATGGCAAATCCTTTTATTTCACCGTTTTCTTCAAACAGCCAGCCTTTACCGTCGGTAGTAAGGTAGCGTATATAATCGGCGGTGGTCACCAGCCCGGGATTTCGGAGCACGTTTTCGCGCACCGCCATGCGGATGGTATGCAGGGCCGGGATATCTTCTGTAGTGGCTTCACGCAGGGGCATTACTCGGGAATTTTAAACAAAATTAGTGATTCATGTCAGCCGGGCAATATTAATTGTGTGAGATAAACAGTGGGCATTTGAGGTGTTTTTGTATCGTGTCCGCCATGCTGCTGCGGAACCAGCGGCTTACCGTGCTTCGCTGGTAAGCTCCCAGCACCACGAGGGTGGACTCTCCTTCCTGCCGCAAACGGTCCAGGATGGCGGCTTCCGGCTCCCCGTTCAGCACCGTGTATTGCGCGCGGGGATTATGACGTTTCATGAATTCCTTCATCAGTTTATTTTCGGGGAGGTGAAGGTCTTCCTCTTTTACTGTGATCACTTCCGTGGGCAGTTTATTGATCTCCGGGAGTGTGCCGGTGAACATTTTAATGGCGAATACGGAAGAAGGCGCGCCGTCGTACAGCATCACCACTTTTTCCAGCGTTTTGTATTCCACCGGCACGATCAGCATGGGGCATTGCACGCCGCTCAGCAGGTCGCGGATGAAGCGGGTGGGGGGCGCTTCGGTGAAACGGGTGAAAGTTTCGTCGGCGGATATCACCAGCAGGTCCGCATAAATGCTTTCACGCATCAGGTCGGGCAGGGCGAATGATTTGTCGCGGTGCACTGCATGGTTGATGCCTGCTTCGCGGCAGTGGGATTCAAATTCCTTGACCGCGATATTCCGCTGGTGCTGGTCTTTTTCGGAAAGTTCTTTCAGGTTGTTATGATGAATGGCTTCTTCCATGCTGAAGCTGTTGCGCGTAAAGTCGTCCAGGAAAACGCCGACGAGATGTGCATTTTCCTGTTTAGTGAGATGTATGGCGGTTTTGATACTTGAGAGCGAGAGTTTGAGGCCATCCAGGGCTACGATGATCTTTTTCATGCTGTAAATTTCGGTGGTTTGGAGAAATGAGGGAATGAGAAGGATCACCGGGAATGATGACCTTGATCAGCCTTCTCTCATAATGAAACAGCCAGGACCATATTTCTGTTCATTCCCTGTTCATTTTCGTTTTTTTCGTTGCTGTGTGCAACAAATTTTTAAATTACAAGTCTGATCTTTGAAATGAGTTTTGGGATGATTAGAGTTAACCTTGAGGATACATTTGAACAGGAGGAGTTATCGAAAGATTTTTCGTTTATGACTTTTTATGCACCGTTAAAGGAGGGCGGGGAAGTGCTGTTGAAAGTGAGTATTGAAGCATTAAACGATCCGATGTTGCCGAACACGTACAATCTCGCGTTCGGTCCCATGGACGACGCAGGAAATATTGATGATACTGCGAGAGTCTTTCACGACAATCCTGACAAGGTATTCTCTACTATTTTGTTGTTTTGCCTTTTATTTCTTCGGAATAATGCTGATTTTCAGATTGGGTTGGATGGCTCGGATGATCCGAGAGCTTATTTGTACCATCGTATGTTTATCACCAATAAGGATTATCTGGATGAATATTTTGAGACATTTGGCGTGGATTGGTATTTAAGGCAACTGAGGAACGGTGATTTTGAAACTGACGAAAATGGGCAAATCTTCCTTAAGCCTAAATCCGAAAATTTCAACTATCGGAGGTCGCTCAAAGATCTGTATAGATACTATGTATTTAGGTTATCCCGAGATAAGACAGAGAAAAGAACTATAAATTTATTGTATGAATCCAATCGTAGAAAAAAAACTTGAAGAGATGGCCAGGATGGCCACAGCGCCGGCGCCCAAAAGGCCAGCAAGGCCGTCGAACGTTCGCGTCATCGACAACAACCTGTCAAGAGTTATTCGCAGCCAGGAGGAAGCCGACAGGTTTATGATGGAATTAGATGCTTTATCTGCTTATAATGCAATGAAGCGACAGGAGAAAAGAGAGATAGAAGAGGGGGAAGAAAATTCTTAAGATAAATGAAAGAGGTTGCCTCATATTGAAACAACCTCTTTTATTATTCTTATTTCAACTTCTTCGCTTTCACTCCTTCCACCGTGATCTCTACTGGTTTTATCATTCCCTCTTCATCAAATTCCATCTTGTCTATACACACCTCGCGGCTGTTCGCATCCGTTTCCGTCAGCGGGCGGCGGTGATAAACGATATACCAGCTCTCCTCGCCCGGAACCTTTATCACCGAGTGATGGCCCGCGCCTTTTGCAATGGCAGGGTTCTGCTGCAATATTTTCCCGATACGCCTGAAGGGCCCCAGCGGAGAATCCGCAATGGCATACGCCACACTGTAATCAGGCCCCGTCCAGCCGCCTTCGGACCACATAAAATAATATTTACCCTTGCGCTGGAACATGAACGGCCCCTCTACATACTTATCCGGCGTGATCTCCTTGAAGACCGTACCGTCAGGGAAAGGCTCAAAGCCTGTGAAATCTTCCTTCAGCCGCGCAATATTGCAATGCCGCCATCCGCCATAGATCAGGTAGTACTGTCCGCTGCTGTCATGGAACACAAACTGGTCGATAGGCTGGGCGCCGTTATGGAATTTATCGACCAAGGGCTTACCCAGGTGATCTTTGAACGGCCCCTGCGGACGGTCCGCCACCGCAACGCCGATGCCGCCTAATTGCTGGTCGTTCTGGATATCGTTGGCCCCGAAGAACAGGTAATATTTTCCTTTCTTTTCTATAACAGACGGCGCCCACACGGCCCGCTTAGCCCAGCGGACGGCATTCGTGTCCAGTATGTGCGGATGTTTGGTCCAGTTAACGAGGTCCGGGCTCGAAAACGCATCCAGGAACACCTGTTTGCCGTAAGGAGCTGAAAAGGTGGGATAGATCCAGTACTTTTTCCCGAAGATGATCCCTTCAGGGTCCGCATACCAACCCGGGAACACCGGGTTGCCCGCTTTTTTTTCCTGTGCTGAGACGTGAATGGTTAAAATGGCCGCGGCAGCCATACAAATAAGTCGCTTCATCCCTGAAAAATACAAAAAAATAAACCCCCTGTACCGAAAGCCTGCTACCGTTCCGCGAAATAATTGTGAATGAACCCGAAGCCGGAGATCTCGAACTCGCCTTCCCCCTTGGCCACCAGGAAAAGATCATGAATGCCGAATGCATTCCGCAGCTGGCCGGTCAGTTTGATCGTGAAAGTCGTGTCCGCCGTATCAGGGATCTTCAGCGAACCGATCTTTTTACCCTTCGGCCGGTCTATCCTGAATTCCAGTTTCGGCCCGTTCTTGCTTTTGATATTACTGCTCACCACGATCTCGAACCCGATCTCCCCCATGCTCAGGTTCACCTGCCTGAAAGCCAGGAACGCCCCGTCCTTCATCTGGTATTTTACCGTATCTGGCGGTGGGGTGCGCGAAAGCAACTGACCTCTTGCGGGCAGCGAAAGAGTGAATAAGATAGCCGCCGTTACAGCTAAAGCAAGAGGCCTCATAGGTAAGGGTTCCTTCAATATCGTTTAAGTGGATAAAGACCGGGTTTTATCGTCCTTATCCAGGTTATCAATAAATATTTACATAAAGATAAATAATAATATTTACTTTCCGGTCTCTACGGGGCTATTAAAAAACAATTATCTTCCCAACGCAGCCAATGGAACGAATGCCCATCGTTTTGTTCCCGCTTAAGGGCGTTTTCCAGCAGCAACATCCCCATTAACGGATTAATTCCGGTAATGCGCGGAAATTAATGGGTCTGTTAATCGTTTATTATACTTCCTGTTAAGCCCCCGGAATTTACTTTGTGATCTGATATTTTCCACCCAACGTTTCCACGATGAAAACAGATCACGGTTTATGGCCATTCCTCCCTGTTCACATTTCCCGGCTGCCCTGTTTGCCTGTTCCCGCGTCGGCCCTCCGGGCGACGATGAAGGGGGATACCGCCCGGGACTGCATATCGATTGTCAACAATTTCCAAAGTAATTAACGGATATACTTTATGCTCAAACAATGTTTAAAATGGACAGGTGTTTTGTTATTATTCATGCACCAGGGTTTCGCGCAGGATTTCCTGCCTTATGTGGACCCGAAGATCGGGAACGTCGGCCACCTGCTGCAGCCTACCCGCCCCACGGTGCAGCTGCCTAACCAAATGATGCGCATGCACCCGGTAAGGGCGGATTATATCGACGACCAGATCAAAAGCTTCCCGCTGCTGGTGGTTTCCCACCGCCTTGGCGAAGTGTTTGCCGTAAAACCCTATACCGGCGCCACTGCGCCCCAGGCCATGGCTTACGATCACGACCTGGAAGTGACCCGCCCCTGGGTGTACGAAACCTACCTGGTAGACGATGATATCACGGTACGCTACACGCCCGGCGAAAAAGCGGGTATTTTCCGTTTCACTTTCCCCGCGGGCAAACCGAAGCACCTTCAGTTCAATCCCTGTAACCAGGGTTTCTTTGAATGGAAATGGCTGGACAACCAGCGGGTGGCCGCGGTGGAAACCTGGCACGACGATGTGAAAGTATTCCTCTACGGCGAATTCAGCTCACCCGGTACTACCGGCAGGCAGCAGATCAGCTTCGGTGCCGGCTCTCCGGAAGCCATAGAATTGCGGTACGCCGTGTCTTTCGTGAGCGCGGAGCAGGCGCGGAAGAATTTCGGGAAAGAAGTCGGCAACGGCGTCACCTTCGATGCGCTGGAAAAGAAAGGCGAAGCAGCCTGGGCCGGGGTGATCAACCAGGTGCAGGTAACCGGCGGCACGGACGCGCAGCGCAGGTCTTTTTACACGGCCCTGTACCGCTGCTACGAACGCATGGTGGATATCACGGAAGACGGGTCTTATTACTCCGGCTACGATAAAAAAGTGCACACCGGCGCCACCCGCCCGTTCTACGTGGACGACTGGAGCTGGGATACCTATCTCGCCCATCACCCGCTCCGCACCATCCTCAACCCGCAGCAGGAAGAAGATATGCTGCAGTCGTATGTGAACATGTACGAACAAAGCGGCTGGATGCCCACCTTCCCGGTGCTCTTCGGCGATCATGCCTGCATGAACGGCTTCCATTCCTCCGTTACCTTCCTGGATGCATACCGCAAGGGCCTCCGCAATTTTGATGTGGAAAAGGCTTACGAAGGCATGAAGAAAAATGCGAACCAGGCTACCATGCTGCCCTGGCGCAATGGCCCGAAAGGTGCGCTGGACGATGTTTATCTCACCAAAGGCTTTTTTCCTGCCTTACCCAAAGGGGAAAAGGAAACAGACCCCATGGTGCACGGCTTCGAAAAGCGGCAGGCGGTAGCGGTAACGCTGGGCGGCGCGTACGACGACTGGGCGCTGGGCCAGCTGGCCGGCGAGCTGAAGAAGAAAAACGACGGGGCCGCTTTTGCAAAACGCGCGCTGAATTACAAGAACCTCTGGCAGCCGCAGGCAAAAATGTTCATGCCAAAAGACGGCCGGGGCAACTGGATCAAAATAGATCCGAAGATAGACGGCGGCATGGGCGGCCGCGAGTTCTACGACGAAAATAACGGCTACACCTATCAATGGCAGGTACAGCACGATATCAGCGGTCTCCGCGATCTTTTCGGCGGCGCCAAAGAAATGGAAGCCGCGCTGGACCAGCTGTACCGTGAAGGGCTTGGGCGCAGCAAGTACGAGTTCTGGAGCATTTTCCCGGATGCTACCGGCCTCACCGGGCAATATTCAATGGGCAACGAGCCCAGTTTTCATATTCCGTATCTCTACAACTTCACGGGCAGCCCATGGAAGACGCAGAAGCGCATCCGCTTTTTGCTGGATGTATGGTTCAAAGACAACATTTTCGGCATCCCCGGCGACGAAGACGGCGGCGGGATGAGCGCCTTCGTAGTCTTTTCTTCCATGGGTTTTTATCCCGTAACGCCCGGCATTCCTGAATACAGCATCGGCAGTCCGCTGTTCGAAAAAGTAAGCATCCGGCTGGCAGGTAACAAACAATTCACCATACTGGCGCACAATGCGTCTGTGGTCAACAAATACATTCAAAGCGCGAAGTTCAACGGCCAGCCTTTGCTGAAGCCGGTATTTACACATGAGCAACTGGTAAGCGGCGGCACCCTTGAACTGGAAATGGGCCCCAAGCCAAACAAAAGCTGGGGGACTATGTAAACATCATTCCTTCACCCTAAAAATTTCATCCAATGCTGAAAAAATTCCACGTACTCAATTTGCTGTTAGTGTGTTGCTTACCCGCGTTAGCCCAGGTAGCGCCTGTGGCGCAGTCTGTCAAAGGAAGAGTGATCTGCGGTTACCAGGCATGGTTTAACGCCTACGGAGACGGTTCCCCCGTAGCCAGGTGGCGCCACTGGAGCGCAGGCCAGTACAATTCCAACAATGGTAGTCCCGCGCCGGGCGCTATCTCTTTTGAAGCTTACCCAGATGTGAAAGAGTATCCCGCGGCAGTCATGTTCCAGACCAACCTGGGCAACACCCACATCGGCAACCCCGCCAAACTGTTCACTTCCTGGCAGCAGCAAACGATCAACCTGCACTTCTCATGGATGCAGCAGCATGGCATAGACGGCGCTGCCCTACAGCGCTTTCTCGGCGAAACCCGCGACGGCGTGTTCAAAAGCAACCGCGACAGCGTCACCGTACGCCTGCGCCGCGCCGCAGAGCAATACCAGCGCAGCTTTTACATCATGTACGACATGAGCGCGGACGATACCACTTATTTCAAGAACGACTGGCTGCACATCGAGAATAACCTCGGTGTGGTGAATTCACCTTACTATGCGCACCAGGACGGTAAACCCGTGATCTGCCTCTGGGGTTTCGGTTTCACCGGCCGCCCCAATGTGCCCGCGCACAGCATCGCGATCATCAACTGGCTGAAAGCAAAAGGGTATTACGTGATCGGAGGAGTGCCTACCCACTGGCGTACCAGCAGCGGCGATAGTCATCCCGGATACAGCGCGGTGTACGATAGTTTCGACATGCTGTCTCCCTGGTCCGTCGGCCGCTTTAACAGCATCGCGGGCGCGGACAATTTTAAGAACAATCACCTGGTGCCGGACCTGGCTTATTGCAATACCAACGGCATCGATTACCAGCCGGTGATCTTTCCCGGTTTTGCATGGAGCAACTGGAACGGCGGCCCGGTGAACGAAATATCGCGTGCAAAAGGCGAGTTCTTCTGGCGGCAGGTGTACAACCTGAAGAACATGGGCTTCAACACCGCTTACATCGCCATGTTCGACGAATACGACGAGGCTACCAATATCATGAAAATGGCGGACAGTTATTTTGATGTGCCGCATAACCAATATTTCCTCACCTCCAGTGCAGACGGCTCGTACCTTAGCTCCGACTTCTACCTACGCCTCGCCGGCCAGGCCACGAACGTATTGAAAGGCAATACGCTGCTCAGCACGAATGTGAACATCCCGTTTTCCGTGGCGCCGCTCTGGTTCCGCACCAGCGTACAACCCGGCTACGACGCCATGCCTTCCTGGACGGACAGCCCCGATCCCAGTTCCGTTCCGAAAAGCGTGCTGAGCCCGCTCTGCGGCGTTGTTACGGGAGAAACGAGCTTCACCGGGAATGCATCGCTGAGGATAGGGGGAACAGACAATGCGTCCAGCGGCGGATCTTATCATTACTTCCGCGTTTTTGATGTGAACATCCCGGTAAATGCCGGCACGCGGCTTACCTGGCTTGCGTATCCCACCAACAACCTGTCGCGCTACGTGAGCGTGGACCTGGTGATGACGGACGGCAGCAACCTGCGCGATGCGGGCGCAACGGATATCAACGGCGTGTCTATGCATCCCGGCGCAGGGCGCGGAACGGTGAACGCATGGCAGAAGCAGACCTGTTACATCGGCAACTGGCTCAACGGCAAAACGATCGACAGGATCATGATCGCATACGACCGCGGGGCGGATGTGGGTGCGTTCAAAACCTATATAGACGACATCGTGATAAAAGATACCGCGCAGGCTTTTGCGCCCGCCGCTTTCAAGATGATGAGCGAAGAAGAAAGCCTGGTGAAGATCTTCCCGCAGCCCGCGGCGAAAAACGCCACCGTGAGCATTCAAAACTGGAACGGCAGCGAAAGGATGGAGCTGCTGAATGCAGAAGGGAAGAGCCTTTTACGGCAACAGGCCACTTCCAGCAGAACGGAACTGCCGGTGCAGCAATATCCCGCCGGTATCTATTACCTGCGCGTGGAGAAGAACGGGAAGTTTATCGTGAAAAAGCTCATCATCGCCCGCTAAATTTTTTAAGTAGTAACGTGATATCAAATGAAAGCCCGCCCGTGATCTCACAGGCGGGCATTTTTAATATTTCAGGTAAAATCGTTCTCGTCCTCCTCTTCCTCCTTTGAACGTGCATCCGCGGAGCCGGCAGGGAGCATCACGGTGAAGAGGGTGCCCGCGCCGGGCTTGCTTTTTACGAGCAATTGCCCGTTGTTGAGATGGGTGAATTCCTGGCAGAGCAAGAGCCCCAGGCCGCTGCCCCTTTCGCCGCCGGTGCCGTAGGAAGGAATGGTTTTTAAGGAGAACAGCTCGCCCATCTTCTCCGGTGGAATGCCGATGCCTTCGTCGTGCACGGTAAAGGTGACGGTTCCATTCTCCTGACCGGCCGCAACGTGAATATGGCCGCCGGGGTGGCTGAATTTGATGGCATTGCTGACGAGATTGCGGAGAATAACGGCTACCTGCTCCCGGTCTGCATACACAAAAATATCTCCCTGAATTTCCTGCGTTACCTGCAAAGACTTTCCTTCGATGCCCGGCTGGAACATCTGTATTATCTCATCGGTCAGCGGGGCGGGAGGGAAGTGTTCGGGCGCCGTTCTGATGCCGCGCATCTGCCCCATGCTCCAGCGCAGCATATTGTCGATCGACCCGCCGAGATGGTGCACTTTTTTGTACAGCTCTTCGGAAGCTTCAAGCATATTGCTTTCGTTGTATTCGCCTTTGCGGAACATGTCCAGCAGCAGTTCCAGCGTGGCAAGCGGCCCCCGGATGTCGTGCGCGATCACGGAGAACAGTTTTTCCTTGTCGCGGTTCAGCGCGGCGAGGGCCTGGCGCCTGGTCTCCAGTTCCTGCTGGTAATCGGCATGCACCTGCTTGAAATAGCTTAGCGCAAGGATGGGGAACATGAGGGCGCAGACCACGTTGAACACGATGCGGGGAACAGGTACCAGGCCGGGCAGGTCCCCGCCGGTGAAGTGAATGGCGAGGAAGGACGAAATGGTGATCAATGAAAGGCAGCCGATCAACCAGATGTTATCGTACACCAGGATGGTGACAATGAGGATGTTCAGCAGGAAATATTCCGCGCCGTTGCGGTAAACGAGGGCGGTAATGCTGTACAGCACAATGCTGTAAACGATCAGCAGCATCCGCGCGCTGAGGTAACGCTGCCGCTGGTGAAGCCAGAGCACGGCAAGGCTGCCCGCCACGTTCAGCCCGTTGAGGCAGCTTAACAGATACCTGCCCTGAATTGCGTTAAGAATACAGAAAAGGGACATCAGCGGCACCCAGGGAAGGGCCAGCAGGTTCAGCAGCCGCGTACGCCTGGCTTCAATAAAAGGCATTCCCTGCCGCACGCCAATATTGGCAATGCGCCTGAGTAAACTGCTGAACGGTAGCTGGGATAAAGCCGGCATAGGCGCAAAGATAAACATCCCGCGCCTACAGCAGGTAACGTTTCCGCATAAACCTGTACATTTGCCTCTTGAAAAATTGACCAGGATGGCAGACAGGTATTTCACCCGGCAGCAGTTTATCGCCAAATTCCCCGAAGAAGTGATCCTTGCGGCGGACGTATATAACAGGATGACCGGCAGCGGCTTTCCTGAATACGCGCTGGCGGAATTTGACGTGTATTTTATATCGGACGCGCAGGAGAAGCTGGAAAAGCTGGCCGCCTTCCTTACGGCAGTTTACGGGATGAAAACGAAATCCATCAGCCAGCAGAACGGCCAATGGGAGCTGGAAACGCTTTCCCCGAAGTTCCCGGTGGACGCGGATAACCTGCTGTGCTGGGCCATAGACCTGGCAATCAAAGGGTATGAGCACGACTGCAGGCTGGATGGCTACGGCACCTTTGCCGGGGCGGACAGCAAGGAATTCCAGGATGAATCCACCGGCCGGCTGGCCCATTATTTCGAGCTGGCCATGGAATCGTACCGGCAGCGGAACTTTGGCGCGGCCGTGATCAACTTTACAACGGCCATCCGCATTTTCCCGGAGAATGCGAATTCCTGGTATTCCAGGGCCATCGCCAAAGAGGAAATACTGCTGGGCGCCAAAGCCCGCGAAGATTACGATAAGGCCATCTCGCTTTCCCCCGAATTCAAAGAAGCATACATCAACCGCGCGGTGAACAAGGACGACGCCGGCGAATATGAAGCCGCCCTGCAGGACTACAACAAAGCCATCGAGCTGGATGCGCTCAACCCCATCGTGTATTTCAACCGGGGCAACACCCGGCAGCACCTCGGCGACCAGGCCGGCGCCTGCAGCGACTGGAAAAAAGCGAAAGACCTGGGCGCGGAGTACGCCGGGGCAAAGCTGGAGGAGTATTGTAAATAACAGGGACTATCTGTAGATTGCGTGTATTGAACTTCCACGTAAACGCCCTGCTTTCATGCGCAAATTTTCGAAAACGGTAATAGTCCTGGTGTTGCTGGCCGGTTTCAGCCTGTCCATGCTCCGGCCCGATACTTCGGTGATCGTTCCCTCCGCTAAAAGTTCCGGCCCTGTTACCTGCCTTCTTTCCGGCGAAATTGTGCAACCGGCAAAAACGCCGCGCTTCAAAGTACTGGCGCTGGCGGAGCCCGGCGGCCATCATATCGCTTACACACGAGCGGCAAAGCCCTGGCTGGACCAGCTGGCGGCAGACAGCAACTTCAGCATTCAATACATACAGAACACAGACCTGATCAATGAAGATTTCCTGGAGGATTTCCAGCTGTTCATCCAGCTGGACTACCCGCCTTATGCCTGGAAGCCTGCAGCCGAAAAGGCTTTCGAGGACTATATCCGCTCAGGGAAAGGCGGCTGGATCGGTTTCCATCACGCCACGCTGCTCGGCGAGTTCGACGGTTTTCCTATGTGGCAGTGGTTTTCGGACTTCATGGGCGGCATCCGTTTCAAAGATTATATCGCGGATTTTGCGAAAGGGAAAGTGGTGGTGGAAGACGCGGCGCATCCTGTCATGAAAGGAATTAAAAATGCTTTCTGGATAGAAAAGGAAGAATGGTATACCTACGACAGGAGCCCGCGCTTCAACGTGCATGTGATCGCCAGCGTGGATGAAAATACTTATTCCCCCGGTACCGCTAAAAAGATGGGCGACCATCCCGTGATCTGGAGCAACCCGCGTATGCCGGGAAAGAACGTCTACATTTTCATGGGCCATTCACCGGACCTTTTCCGCAATGCAGACTACACGGCCCTGTTCAGGAACGCTATTAGCTGGGCCGCGCAGCCGTAATGGGCAGAACGCGCATCCCCCTACACCCGCAAACGGTTCCTGCCTGCCTGTATCCGCACGCGCGGGCGGCCTCTGCCGGGCAGCAGCAGCAAATACCTGCGTATGAAAATGATCAACCTTGCCATGCTGTTTATTTATAACAGGAAAATACAGACGATATAAATGTCCCCGCGTCCGTATCGACCAACTGCCGGTAAGCCGGACCAACTGCGGCGCCGGGCGACGGAATTCAGTAGATAAGTTTCCTGAGATTCTCCGTGTAATTGCGCCCGATGCTCAGCTCCGTATCGTTTTGCATCACGACGAACATTTTGCTGATGTCCCGGTATGCTTCTTTAACGTGGAGGATATTCACGATATGCGAGCGGTGGATGCGGATGAACTTTTCCGGGTCCAGCCGCTTTTCCAGCGTACCGATGCCTTGTGAGCTGAGGTACGACTGCCCTTCCGTATGTATCTGGGTGTAATCCTTTTCCGCTTTCAGGTACAGGATATCGTCCACCGCGATATTCTTCAGGCGGTTGCCTTTTTCAACGAGTATGCGGCTGGGATAGTTGATGGTATTGGTTTCCGCGAGGAAGTGAAGGTTCTGGCCCTGCGTGTTCCTGCGCACTCTTTCCATAGCCAGGCTGAAGCGCTCCCTGGTATAGGGTTTCAGCAGGTAATCCAGCGCATTCAGCTCAAACGCGCGGATGGCAAACTGGTCGTAAGCCGTGGTGAACACGATGAGCGGTATGTGCGTGATCTCCTGCAACACCTGGAAGCCGTTGATGGCGGGCATCTGGATATCCAGGAATACGAGGTCCGGTTGGATGGCGTTAATATCCCGGATGGCCTCGGCACCGTTGCGGCATTCGCCTGAGACGGCGATCTCGGGGAAGTCCGCCAGGTATTCCCTGATCAGGAAACGGGATGCTTCCTCATCGTCTATGATCAATGCTGTTTTCCGTTGCATGGGCATTGGTATGAATGTAGAACGTAAATACCAGGCCCGAAGGCTGGTTGCGGGTGATATGTATGGTTTCCGAAAATAACAGTTCAAGCCGCTGGCGGGTATTCTTCAAGCCTACGCCGGGCGAAGCCAGCAGGTCCTGCGGATTGCCGGCATAACCCACGCCGGTATCGCTGATGATGATCTTCAGTTTCCCGGGGAGCTGTTCCACCGCAATGCTGATGCGCCCGCCGTCTATGCTTGGTGCAATCCCGTGCCTGACGGCGTTTTCCACCACAGGCTGCAGCAGCATGGACGGTACCAGGATATTGGCGGCCCCGTTCAGGGGCGAAATGTCGAACTGCAGCCGGTCTTTAAAACGCGAGTGCTCCACTTCCAGCATGGTGCGGATGAAGCGGATCTCTTCCTGCAACGGCACCCACTCGTGCTCGGTACAATACAGCGAATAACGGAAAGTATCCGCCAGCCGGGCGATCAGTTCCCGCGTGGATTCCTGTTCCGCCGGCACGCTGGCGCTGATGGAGTTGAGGGTGTTGAAAAGGAAATGCGGTTGTATCTGTGCTTTCAGCGCGTTGATCTCGCTGTTGAAAGCCAGGGCTGAGAGTTCCTTTTCCTTTTGCAGCTGCGATTCCCGCTCACGGTAAAAATGATAGACATGCAGCATGGCAAACACCTGGACATAAAAAACGAGGGTCGGGAAAAAGGTCAGCGCAAAATCTTTCAGCGAGATCACCGGGTGGCCGATGATCAGGTGGTATACGTCCATCATCACGAGCCATGCGATGATGTATACCGGGGCTGCATACAGGTGAAGCAGGAAGCGTTTCTTCAGCGGGCGGTCCCTGTACCGGCGGAAGATCAGCCACCACCCTGGCAGGCAGGCCAGGCCCATAGACGCCGAGTCCACCGCCACGGATATCAGCCACGTCGGAGCCACTTTCCTGGAGAGCGCCGTCGGCACCGCCAGAATCAGTCCCTGGCATGCGAATACCAGAAAATAGAGGATCATCTCCAGCCAGGTAACACCCATAAAAACTTTACGGTGAAAGAAAGACGGCCTGTTATCAGGGGTGGTTCGAGCCATGGTGAACGATACGGGGATTAAAAACGCAAAAATGGAATAAAATTTATTGGGAGCGGGGAATATTATACCAGTGGCAAAAGACGCGGGGCAGCGGTGGCCGGAATGGAAAAACGCCCTACTGGAGGGCGTTTTGTATTAAGGGTGGATTATTTCGCGGATCTTATCCTGGAGCCGGTAGGCATCGTCCATATCGTCCGGGTTGGGGGTGATGTTCTCTAATATCACCAGGCTCAGCTGCTGCTGCGGGTACCAGATGCAGGTGGAATGAAAGCCGCCCATATAACCGTTATGGCTCAGCTCGCCGTCCATGATCTGAATGCCGTAACCGTAACCCGCAGTTCCCCAGCGGTGCGGGGGCCGGGTAGAGGACGGGGTGATCATGAGGCGGTAGCTGCTGTCCTTCAATATCCTTCCGGTATGCAGCTGCTGATTCCAGCGGGTAAGGTCCTCCGCGGTGGAAACAATGCCGCCGCCCGGTATGGGTAAACGTGTATAGTCGAATGTGACGGGCTTGCCTTTTTCATAAGGCGTAACCAGGCGCTTTATACCTGTTGTAGTAGCCGTGCTGTGGCGCATGCCGCAGCGTTCGAACAATTCGGCCGCAAGTTCGCCGTAGGTTTTGCCGCTTGTTTTTTCCAGCACATCGGCCGCTACGCTGAAGGAAATGGTCGCATACTGGAATTTGCTGCCCGGTTTGAAAGCCAGCGGCTTTCCCCACATCACGATGCCGGAGGTATGGTTCAATATTTGATGCAATGTAACGCTGTCCGCCCATGTATCCGGGTAATCCGGCAGGTACCGGCGGATGGGGGTCTGTAGCTGTACAAGCCCTTTTTCCGCGGCCAGCAGCACCAGTACGGCGGTGATCTGTTTGCTGACGGAACCGATGATGAACTGGTCGCCCGTCTGTAAAGACGTATTGGTTTCAAGATTGGCGGATCCATGGCTTTTCAGGTACTGCATCTTCCCTTTTTGTGACACGGCCACTACGCCGCTGAAAGATTTGAGCTGAAGTACGGAATCCAAAGCTGACTGGGCAAAAGAGGAAAGGCTGATGAGGCAGCAGATCACCAGGACGGGTAAACGGTTCATGATTAACAGATGCGCAGGTTTTTAATGCGGGCTATCAAAACTACAGCAAAAAAACTGCAATTGTCAGGGCGTGAAAACTATTTTTCATGCATGATTATTTGCGTGAAGCCGGCTGCCGGCAAGGATAAAAAACGGATATTTAACCTACCAAAAAACTACGGTTATGACTACTGAACAAATTGCACAACGTCTGGTGGAATATTGCCGCAAAGGCGATTTCGAAGCGGCGCAGAAAGAACTTTTCGCTGATGATGTGGTGAGCGTTGAACCCTACGAAACGCCTGATTTTCCAAAAGAAGAAAAGGGGTTGGACAACATCATCAAAAAAGGTGAAAAGTTCAATTCCATGATCGAGGAAGTACATGAGATCTATGTAAATGAACCTGTTATTACCGGCAACATCATTGCTTTTGTATCGGGTATGGACTTGACCATGAAGGGCAGAGGCCGCGCGAAATGGGAGGAATTGTGCGTGTATACGGTGAAGGACGGGAAGATCATTTCCGAGCATTTCTTCATGTAACTATCCTGAACGTAGACTGATCCGTCTTATTCCGCTTTTATGCTTTTGGCGGGATTCGTTAACGCGGCCGCCATGGTATGCCAGGCCACCGTCGCCAATGCCAGGCAAAGAATGATCGCGGCCGTGAGCGCAAAGGTCCAGCCATTTACCTGGATGCTGTAGGCAAACTGCTGCAGCCAGCGCTGCATCACCCATGCCGCGGGCGGCGAAGCCACCAGCAGCGCAATCGCCACAGGTTGCAGGAATTGTCTGCCCATTAATACCGCCAGCCCCGGAACGCCGGCACCCAATACTTTCCGTATCCCAATTTCTTTGATCCGCTGGTGCGTGGAGAGGTGCGCGATGCCGAAGAGGCCCAGGCAGCAGATAAGCACAGACAATACGGTAGCGGCGGTGATGATCTTTTTCCAGCGAAGCTCCTGCTGGTAAGCTTTTGCATTCAGCTCATCCATGAACTGGTAGCCGAACACGGCTGTGGGCATGATCGTTTTATAGGTTTTTTCTAATGCCGCAAGAGCCTGCTGCTGGCGGTTTTTGTCGTACCTCACCCAGAAGCCGCCATTGTGCCACTCATGCCGGAACATGATCATCGGTTGCAGGCGGTGATGCAGCGAACCATTGTGGAAGTCTTTCACCACGCCCGTAACGGTACGCGGGATCTTGTCGAAGTATTCATTGGCAGCGATGGTCTGGCCGATAGGCTGCGCCCAGCCCGCGGCCTTCACGAAAGCTTCATTGACGAGGATGCCGTAAGGTTCCGCGGCGGATACGTTGCGCCCTGCTTTCAGCGGGATCTCCATCGTGGAGAGATACGCTTCGTCGATCACCATATGCACTGCTTCGATGTTGCGTTCTCCGGTTTTGGCAGTCATGGCCCCGGCGTCGCCGCCGAAGGTGACAGACAGGATGCCGGGCTCACGCAGCAGCTCCGAACGCAGGAATTGCTGAGCCGGTTTGGGATCACGGTTGCCCGCGATGTGCGAGCGGATCACCTGGTGGGGATTATAACCGAGGCTTTTGGTGCGGATGAATTCCATCTGCCGGTAATAGCTGAGCGAAGCGATGAGCAAGAATACGGCCAGCGAGAATTGCAGCACGACAAGGCTTTTACCGAACCAGCCTTTACCGCTGAGCTTAGGTTTGCGGTACAGTACCAAAGCGGGTTTGAATCCTGACAAGACGTAAGCCGGGTATATTCCCGCGAGGAAAATGATGCCCAGCTGTAATAATACCGCGTAACCTGCCAGTCCCGGCGCATCAGTAACCTGCAAATGTTTGCCGCTTAGCTCATTGAATACTGGCAAGGCTATCAGGGTAAAAACACCCGCAAGGATAAACGAAATAATGCAAACGATTGCTGATTCCAGGAGGAATTGAAGGATAATTTGGCCCCGGCTGCCGCCATTTAGCTTGCGTACAGCCACTTCTTTCGAGCGTTTGAGGGCGCCTGCATTCGTGATATGCACAAAATTGATCACCGCCATTAAAAGGATAAAGGCCGCAATACCCAGGAACAGCCTGGAATACACAGGATCGCTGCCGTTCACGATGCCGTTTTCCGTACTGCTTTTCTCCGCCTGCAAAGGGTTCAGGTGCACGTCTGTAAGTTTTTGCAGGCTGTAGCTTATCTGCGGGTCGAAAGGATGGTTGCTGCGCTGCTCGGTGGCGGCAGACTGGTAGATGCGGTTCATTTTATCCTCCACCGCCTTCAGGCTGGCGCCGGGTTGCAGTATAATGAAAGTACCGAGGTAAGCGTTCAGCCATGCTTCGTCCGTAAAGGAAAGCTGCAGGAAGCGGAAGTTCATCAGTACGTCGAACCGGATGGAAGAATGCGGCGGCGGATCCTGCACTACGCCCCGTATGGTAAGCGGTTTGCCCAGCTTTTGCGCCGACGGGTCCGCATCCAGGTATAAAGGCTGGCCGGTGACGTCCGTTCTGCCGAAAAGCTTCATGGCAGTGCTTTCCGTGATAACGGCCGCATCCGTTTCCTGCAGGGCCGTGGCTACATCGCCGGTGATGAGGGGGAATGTAAACGTCTCCAGGAAGTTCGGGTCAACGAACAGCTGCTGCAGGCGCAAAGCCTTGCTGCCTGTATGCATGTCGCCATAAATATCACCGCCCATGACGCGTGTGAATTGTTTTATTTCCGGTATCTGCGCCTTGAAAGCCGGTCCCTGTACCTGCCCAGTGCCGCCCGTGGTGCGCAGTGGAGCGCCCGCATCGGCCACCAGCGTGGTATTGATGCGATAAAGGTCGGAATGATGAAGGTGGAATTTGTCAAACCTTTGCTCATCCAGCATAAATAATACCGCGAGCAACATACAGGCAAGACCGGCGGCCAGCCCTATGGCATTAATGAACGTATATAATTTATGTTGCCAGAGATTGCGCAGGGCGATCCGGAGATAATTTGCAAGCATGGGCGGGTAAAATTTCACATAATATAATGACAAAAATTGATATTTTCCGTTCCATTTTTGATAGCTGAAACAAGCTACCGTAGCGGGTTTCTATGCATGTTTGTTCATAACTCCAACAAGAAAACACCATGAATCGGTAAAATGCTTGGAATTTTTTATTTCAATCGATTGTTTTTTATACATTTGTTAAAGCAGGAGTAGGATATTGCCAAAATCTGACCTACACACCAAACAAGAGACTAAACTTAAATCACAAAATCAAATCAGTTTCCACGTATGCAATCAACACAAAAACTGTTTCATATGTAAAGAAATGCAAACGTTTGCATTATCCTGACGGCATTTGTCCGTAATGTCCGCTAAGCAGTCGGGCCTTATCATTTTTATTGCTGATACATTCTCAAACTAAGCGTTATGTTCAAACATTCACCTCCTTTTTTACGCAGGCGTTCCTTTAGCCGTTTCTGCATGTTGCTGCTCGCGGCAGTATTCGTGGCAAACGCAGCCCGGGCACAGCAAAACTATGCCATTACCGGCCGCGTAACAGACGATCAGAAGGCTCCGCTCCCGGGCGTGAGCGTGGCCGTGAAAGGCACCTCCGCCGGCGCAGCCACTGATGCCAGTGGCAATTTCAACATTAAGAATGCACCGAATTCCTCCGGCATCCTGGTGATCACTTACATCGGCTACGCCACGCAGGAAGTGCCCTACACTTCGGGCACAGCAGTGCTGGTAACGCTCAAAACCGACCAGAAAGCGCTCGGCGAAGTGGTGGTAGTGGGTTACGGCACGCAAAAGAAAGTGAACCTGGTAGGCGCAGTGTCTGCCGTGAAGGTAGACGAAAAGATCACCAACCGTTCACTGCCCAACGCGTCCTCCGCACTCTCCGGCCTGGTACCCGGCCTGGCAGTTTCCCAGGGCAGCGGCATGGCTGGCCGCAACAGCGCCGCCCTCATCATCCGCGGCCTCGGCACGGTGAACAATGCCAACCCGCTGGTAGTGGTAGACGGTATGCCCGACGTGGACATCAACCGTCTTAACATGAATGACATCGAAAGCATTTCGGTGTTGAAAGATGCGACCTCCGCCTCTGTGTATGGTTCCCGCGCGGCCAACGGTGTTATCCTCATCACCACCAAATCCGGCAAAGGCCAGAAAAGGACCGCCATTAACTTCAACGGCACCTTCGGTGTACAGAAGCCCACCCGCGCATACGATTTCATGGCCAACTATCCGCGTGCACTCACCCTGCACCAGCGCCAGGCTTCAGTAGGCACTACCCGCTCCCAGTGGCTGTTTAAAGACGGCACCATCGACCAGTGGATGGCCCTCGGCATGATCGACCCGCTGAAGTACCCGAATACAGACTGGTGGGACGTTATTATCCGCGACGGCCAGATACAGAACTATAATATCTCCGCATCAGGCGGCAATGAACAGTCAAATTTCTTTATGTCCGTTGGCGTACTGGATGAAAAAGGCCTCCAGATCAACAACGACTACAAACAATATAACGCCCGCTTCAGCTACGACTATAAAGTGCGCAAGAACATGAATGCCGGTGTAAAATTCAACGGCAACTGGTCCAAAATGGTATATGCGCTGGAAGACGGTTTCACGGACGATAATTCCACCAATACCGCCGGGTTCGACATGCAGTATGCGATCGCGGGCATTACGCCTTACGATCCCGTTACCAACCGGTACGGCGGCGTAATGGCATATGGCGAAGACGCACAGGCGTATAATCCTTACACCGTGTACCAGAACACGCTGAACCGCCAGAACCGCCAGGAAGCCAATGGCCAGGTGTATTTCGACTGGTCGCCGATTGAAGGGTTGACCGGCAGGATAGACTATTCCCTGAACTACAACAACCAGTTCCGTTACAACGCCAACATTCCCAACCAGGCCTGGAACTTCCAGTCCAATTCACCCGGCAGCCGTGTATATGTTGGAGAGAACGCCGGCATCGGCAACTTCACCACCACCGGTTACAAAACCATGCTGACGGGCCGCATCAGCTACAACCGTACCATCGCGGACAACCACGAAATTTCGGTGCTGGGCGTATACAGCGAAGAGTACTGGAATACCCGCATACAGAACAGCAGCCGCAACGACAGGATACATCCTGACCTTCATGAAGTGGATGCGGCGCTCCCGGCTATCCAGAGCGCGTCCGGCAACTCCAGCACTGAGGGGCTGCGTTCTTACATCGGCCGTATCAATTATACCGCCTTTGAGAAATACCTGCTGGAAGCAAACTTCCGCTATGATGGTTCTTCCAAGTTCCTGCCAGGCAGCCGCTACGGTTTCTTCCCTTCAGTGGCAGTAGGCTGGCGCTTTACCGAAGAGAACTTCATCAAACCCATCACCGGCAAGATACTCAGCAGCGGTAAACTGAGAGCTTCTTACGGAAGCCTCGGCAATAACAGTGGTATTGACCGTTTCGAGCAAATGTCCACTTTATCTACCAGCCACTACATGCTGGGACAGGATATGATGAAGGGTTTTGTTTACCGCAAGCTGGTGAACCCGGACCTTACCTGGGAAACCTCCACGGTGCTCAACCTTGGCCTGGACCTTGGTTTCTTTGAAGGAAGGCTCACCGCTGAGCTGGATTATTATGACCGTCTGACCACGGACATGTTAAGGCCCTCGGACCTTTCCCTGCTGCTGTCCGGCGCATACGTTGCACCCCGCCAGAACATCGGCGAGCTGCGCAACCGCGGCGTGGAAGCAAACCTGACCTGGGCCGACAGGGTGGGGCAGTTCAATTACGGCGTGAACTTCAACGCGTCCTACAACAGGACCAATCTCGAAAAATGGAACGAGTTCCTGCCGAAAGGCTGGGTATTCCTGGATATGCCTTACCACTACCTGCTCACTTTCGAGGACATTGGTATTGCGAGAACCTGGCAGGACATTTATAACAATACCCCGCAGAGCGCATCTCCCGGCGACCTGCTCCGCAAGGACCTGAACGGCGACGGACAGATCACCGACGACGATAAAAAAGCCTATCCGAATGTTCAGCGCGACAGGCCTACCTCTAACTTTTCCTTCAGCGGCAATGTTGCCTGGAAAGGCATTGACGTGGCTTTCCTTATCACCGCCGCCACCGGCCGTAAAGATTACTGGATCAATAACTACAACAACGTAAACCCGTCCGCCGCGCGTTATGCATGGGGCTGGAACCAGTGGAACCTTCCCTGGAACCACGACAATCCCGACGGAGAGTGGCCCCGCCTTGGCGGCTCTGGCAATAACCGTTCAGAAACTTCATTCTGGCTGGACAACCTGAACTATATCCGTTTCAAGAATGTGCAGGTAGGATATTCCATTCCCGCCGACCTTCTGAAAAGACTGGGATTATACAGCTTCAGGATATTCGGTTCTGCTGAAAACCTTGGCACCATTACCAAATTCCGCGGCCTCGACCCGGAACTGACCGGCAACAGGAGTAATGCTTACCCGTTAAACAAGTCATATTCCTTCGGTATTAACGTAGGCCTTTAAAAAGTACGAAAATGAAAAGACAACGCATTCATATACAATTATTGGCGATAGCGGCAGGATGGTGTGTACTGGCTACATCCTGCGTGAAGGACCTGCTGGACCAGGAGCCTACCACGGAACTTCCTGAATCCCAGTTCTGGAAATCGGAAAAAGATGCAAAAGTAGCCGTGATGGGCGCGTATGCAGACGTCCGCCCGCTTTTTGACCGTGAATATTATTTCGACGGGCTGGCCGAATTCCAGCGCGTGAGAGGCACCAGTTCTACCGTGAACGACGACCTCAACAGCGGTTCGCTGCAAAAAGGCGGCGCTTATCCCACCGGCAACTGGAACCCGGCTTCACCTTCCGGTGGCGGCGACCGTTACGACAGGATGTTCCGTTACCTGTACGGCGGCGTGAACAGAACGAATTATGTGATAGAGAATGTTAAGACGCTCATCCCGAAAGTAGGCAACACAGCCATTCCCGAACTGGAAAGGATCATGGGCGAAGCGCGCCTGCTGAGGGGCCTGGTGTATTTCAGGCTGATCACGATGTGGGGCGATGTGCCTTACTTTACGCAGGTGATCAACCCAGGCAACCAGTATGAGATAGCCCAGATCACGCGTACGCCGATCAAGCAGATCAAGGATTCCATTTACGCCGATCTTACGTATGCTTTCGAAAAGCTGCCGCAGGCCTCTTCCGAACAGGGCCGTTTTACCAAAGCCTCCGCGCTTGCGCTCAGGGGAAAGCTGATGTTGTACTGGGCAAGCTGGAACGAGTATGGATGGCCTGAGTTGGAAACTTTTCAGCCCAGCCCGGCTGAAGCCACCGACGCCTATACGAAGGCCGCCGCCGACCTCAGGACGGTGTCCCTGGGAATGGGCCTCAATCTCTGGAGGAATGGCGATCCCGGTGAGATCGACACACTCGGCAAAGCGGAAATATTACCGAACTATTATTACCTCTTCACACCGGTGGCGAACGACAATAACACGGAATTTGTGCTGGCATTTACCCATGGCGGCATCAACACCGGCCAGGGAGAGGAGCTGATGCGCGATGTGGCCGGCCGTTCCCACGAAGGCTCACAGTGCTGGATGACCCCGCGCTTTGAAATTGCCGACCGCTACCAGCTGACCACCACCGGCGATTTCGCGCCGCCGCTGATCCCGCTGAAACCCAGCGTGGCCGATGCAAGAACCCGGCCCAACTCCGCGCTGAACCCGCTGAGCTACGCCAACAGGGACTACCGCATGAAGTCTTCCATCATGTGGGACTATGAGCTGAGCATCGCCTTCAACTCCCTGAAGTCGACCGGTTTCATTCCTTTCATCTACAACACCTGGAACTCGCCTAACATCGTGGTGAATGGCATCCGGTACGATAATGTATATAACACTGACGGTTGCAACACAGGCTACGTTTTCCGCAAATTCCTCCGCAATACCGCCGGCCTGGGCCGCAGCGATGGTAACTACACCTATCCCTGGATACGCCTGGCAGATGTGTACCTGATGTATGCGGAAGCATCCAACGCCATTGGCGGACCGAATGCGGAAGCTATTGAGTTGCTGAACAAGATACGCCGCCGTGGTAACCTGCCTCCTTTGGGAGCTGATAAAACCGCCAGCAAGGAAGCATTCTTCAACGCCATTGAACAGGAGCGCATCGTGGAGCTGTTCGCCGAAGGCCATCGTTTCTGGGACCTCCGCCGCTGGAGGGCAATAGAAAGGGTATTTGGTCCTACCGGCGGCCCTGGCCGCGATTTCCGCGATACCCATGGCGAGATCACCACAAGAGGCGTGTTTCAGAACCAGCAGGAAAGAGCATACCAGCGCGTGTACATTTTCAGGATACCGCTGGGAGAAAGGGAACGCAATCCCAAGCTCACACAGAACACACCATGGTTATAATTTAAAAATCCGAAGAGATGAAAAAATATATTTCAGCAATTTTCCTGGTAATGTTTTCCGCGATGATCTGGATGGGTTGTAAAAAAGACAATCCTGTAGATGAAGACGGACTCCTTATCACCACCCGTGCAGAATGTTTTGTGAGCAGCTTCGAGATGCTGGGTACGGACCACCTGGTGGTGCACAGCAAGCAGGCAGTGATCGACACCGTTGCGCAGACGATCAAAATGAATGTGAAATTCGGAACAGACCTCAAAAAGATCTGGCCCCGCTTCGGCCTGGCGCAGGATTGCAAGCTGGATCCGAAGATCACCACCTGGGTGGACTTTTCGGACACGACCACGCAAAGGTCCTGGACCGTGATATCCGGCAACAGGCAGGTAAAAAAGACCTACAAAGTGTTTGTATCGGTTGACAAATAATTGTCCTCTTAAAACAATGAATCATGACAGGAAAAATCTTTCAATATACAACAGCGCTTGCGGCAGCGGTACTGATGTTCGCATCGTGCAGCGATAAGGATTACGAGGTGCCGCAGCCCAAGAACGAGCTGCAGAACGACGCCATCAAACGCAGTATCGGTCCGTCCCTCGTTGGCGTCAGGATGGAGTTCGCATACGCTATTGCGCTCCCCGCCAGTAAAGGCAAGCTTGTTTCAGCGCAGGTGGAAGCGTCTATTGCAGGCGCTCCCGCCACTTACCTGGAGCACCGCTCGTTTTTCACGAATGGCGGCGGCCAGGATACCGGCGTAGTGGTAGCCAATCCTTCCGAGAACAAGGGGAACATCACCTCCGTGACCTTCACAAAAGACACGATGGCCGCCACCCTCCGGTATTATTATGTTCCCGGCGAAGAGGCCAGGGGAAAGGAAGTGAGCTTTAAATTCACCGCCACCGCCAGCAACGGGCAAACCGTGAGCTACGACCTTGGCCCTTTCAAAGTGGCCAATATGGAAATGAAGCTGGACATACCCGTGGCAGACGCCGGGGCCAGGTATATTTCCATCGCCGATATGGCGGCTTACAACCAGGCCGATGCCGCTGCGAATGCGGATAAGATCGACCTGGTATACCTGCACCGCACCACGCCTTCATCTTTCGGCCACGCGCTGGTGGCGCCGGCCGCCGACCCGCAGTACCTGCCCGGTATTACCCTGCCGGCGGGCGCGAACAGGAACACAAAACTGATGAAAGTATGGCAGCTGCGCGACCAGCAACTGTCACGCGACCAGTTTGGTATTTTTATTGACGACCTCGATTTCCAGAAGCTGGACCTCGGCGAAGGCGTGAACTACACACTTGGCCTGGCGAAGGACTATGGCGTGTGGCTGGAAACTGCCGACGGGAAATACCGGGCGTATGTCTTCGTCAATTCCGCGAGCAATCCCAACAAAACAGCGGTGATCAGCATCAAACGCTATACAATGAAGTAATGCAACGAACGGGGGCTGGCCAACAAGTCCCCGTTTCTTTTTTGTTCATTCCACGGGAAACTATGAAAAGATTTATCCTGCTCCTCGCGCTGTTCCTCTCCGGAACCGCCATGGCACAATTCAAACATCCCGGCCTCGATCAGTCCGCGGCAGGCTACAACAACGGCTTCGGCCTGGAATCCTATGCCACGGCGCAGCTGAAGCAGGAAAACAATCTCTTCGGCGGCAATGGCAACACATCCTCCCAACAAAAGATCAGCAATGAAAAATATATTGTCATGGAGTAAACTCCTGCTTTGCCTGGCGTTCAGCCTGAACGGCCTCGCTGCGGACACGCCGCGCACTTTCCTGATGCGTCCCGACGCGCTGATAAAAGGTAAACAGCTTGTACAGCAGGGCGACACGGCCGCGGTGAAAGCGCTTACGGATATTTTACAGGAAGCAGATAAGGCCCTGCACAACGGACCGTACTCCGTGGTGTTCAAAGATAAAATGCCGCCCAGTGGGGATAAGCATGATTATATGAGCGTAGGCCCTTACTGGTGGCCTGATTCATCCAAAAAGGACGGCCTGCCCTATATCCGGAAAGACGGGCAGGTGAACCCGGAACGTTTTTCCATCCGTGATGCGGAATACCATAACGCGCTCTGCCGCGACGTTTACCTGCTGAGCATTGCATGGTATTACACCGGCAGGCAGGATTATGCGGCCCATGCGGCGCGTTTGCTCCGTGCCTGGTTCATCGATCCCGCCACGCGCATGAATCCGAACCTGGATTTCGGGCAGTCCATTCCCGGCATCACGAAGGGCCGCGGCATTGGATTGATAGACACGAGAAGTCTTGCCAAGCTGCTGGACGGCGTGATGTTATTAAAAGGTTCCAATGTATTGAACGCGGATGAAAGTACCGTTATCCGCCAGTGGTACGGCAGCTTCCTGCAATGGATGCGCACCAGCCCCATCGGGACGGACGAAGCGGACGAACATAATAACCACGGTACCTGGTACGACGTGCAAACAGTGTCTATCTCCCTTTTCCTGGGCGATACGGCGCTGGCCCGGAAAATATTGCGGGAGCAAACCATACCCCGCATCGAAAGCCAGCTGAAGGAAGACGGCAGCCAGCCGCACGAGCTGGCACGCACCCTTTCCTGGAATTATTCGCAGATGAACCTGAAAGGATTTTTTGAACTGGCGCGTCTCGCGGAAAATGTACAGCTCAACCTATGGACAATGGAAACGCCTGGCGGCAAAAGTCTCAGGAAAGCGTTCGGCTGGATGCTGGCGCATGCGGACCCGGCCAGTACCTGGACCTATCAGCAGATCAAGCCGCGTGATGTGAAAGGTTTTTTTGAGCTGGCCCGCCTGGCTGCGCCGCATTACCCGGAGATGGATGTGCGGAAGCTGCTGGCGCGGGAAGAAAAGCAAAATAATTTGATCTTATTGACGGGGAGTAGTTTCTGATTTTATTGCACAGCCCCGCCCAGCCACAGCAGGCTGTTAATGATCAGCTGGTTCTGCACAGGATTATCAAAGGTATAAGACAGCGTTTTATTGGTCCTGTTCTCGTAATCGATATCATTGTGGCCCATGTTCAGGTACACCATCTTATAATTTTTATTGCTCCACACAACCGGGTAATAGCCGCTGGTCCATATCTCATGCTGCTTGGGGCCGGTGCCGAGCGGGAAGCTGGCCGGGTCTATGGACAGGAGGATGCGGATGTCGGGATTTTTGCGGAGGTCGTTGCTCCAGCGATACCATTCGTTCGGAGAAGCAGTAAAGGTTCGGGGCAGCCCTTTCATGGCGGGATGTGTGGAATCTTCCACCCGCAGCACCGCGGAAGTGGGGCGCCAGGTGTTGCTGCCATAAGAGCCTGAGCCGAGGAAAGTATTGTGGTACCAGTCCCAGTTCTGCGGGAATTGCGAAGGCGTGAGCGCAAACGCGGAGAAGTGGAAACCCATCCAGGCGCCGCCTTTTTCCATGTATGCACGGAAAGCTTCCCGTTGGGCGGGTTTTTCGGGCCGCGTGTCCAGGAAGATCACTACGTTGTAATCAGCCAGGAAAGCGGTGTTCAGGTTATCCCAGTTGCTGGTGGAGTCGTAAGTGAAATGATACTTCGCGCCCATGGCGGGGAACCATTGATGGGCTTCGCGCACAAAACTGATATGTGCCTGGTCGTTTTTGCCCGTGAAAAAAGCGATCACCTTAAAAGGGCGCTGCGCAAGCGCCCCGGTGCAGAAAAGCAGGGCCAGGCATAAGGTAGCGTGGAATTTCATCATTCTAAATCTACATTAATTTTTTAGAATCTCTGCGCCTGCGTAAATTGTAGAATGACCGCGCAACTGAACAACGAAAAACACGCCGCAGCCATGGCGGCCGTAAAGCTCATTCAAGACGGCCAGGTGGTAGGCCTGGGTACCGGCTCCACCGCCGAATTCGTTATCCATGAGATCGCCCTCCGCGGCCTCCGCATCAGCGGCGTTCCCACCTCCGTAAGAACCGCCCGCCTGGCTTTGATGCTCGGCATCCCGCTGGTCGATATAAATTCCGTTGAAGAGATCGATATCACGATAGACGGCGCCGATGAATTCACGCCGAAACTGCAATTGCTCAAGGGCGGTGGCGGCGCGTTCCTCCGTGAAAAGATCGTGGCGGAAAAAACGCGGCGGGAAGTGATCATTGCAGACAGCAGCAAGCTGGTAGCCCAACTGGGCGCATTCAGGCTGCCCATCGAAACGATCCCTTTTGCGCGCGGCTTCGTGCAGCGGCAGCTGGAAAAGCTGGGCGCCACCTGCATCCTGCGCGAAGGGTTTACAACAGACGAAGGCAACCAGGTGCTGGACGCGGATTTCGGGCTGATCGCCGACCCGGCTGCACTGGCGCGGGAACTGGATCATATCACCGGCCTTGTGGCCCACGGGCTTTTCATTGATCTTGCGGCGGAAGTGATCATGGGGAAAGGGGGGGAGACCGTGCATTTTACCCGCCCGGGCCATTGAATACTGGTGTTTTTTGCGCGGGATGTATGCATATTTTCAGCTCCTTTGGAGTTCGGAAGCCGCTTTGTTAAATTGCAGGAAACAGCATTCCACCAGTTATGATTACCAATGTCTTTTCCCGCAAACCCGCAGCCGGTCTGCTGGTTGCGATGTTTCTCCTCCTTGGCGCCCGGGCTTCGGCGAAGGACATCAATATTGCCTCCCGCGGCGCCGTGGGTGACGGGCAAACCCTCAATACAAAGATCATCCAGCAGGCTATCGACGACTGCAGCCAAAGCGGCGGCGGTAAAGTGATCGTCCCCGCCGGGAAATTCCTTTCCGGTACGGTTGTCCTGAAAAATAACGTCGCGCTCCATCTTGAAGAAAATGCCGTATTGCTGGGCAGCACTAATGTGGACGACTATACGAATCCTGATCCCTTTACCGACGGCCTGGGCATAGATGTTGGCTGGGCGCTGCTGGCTGCTGTGGATGCGCGGAATGTGGCTATCGAAGGCAAAGGCGCGATCAACGGCCAGGGCTCCGCGCTTAAGGCCCGGCAGATAGAAACGGACACGCGCTCCGAATCCCTGCGCTGGGGCCGCCGCCCCTTCCTGGTGAGGATCGTGCGCTGCAACGGCGTAAAAGTGAGCTGCGTGAGCCTGCAATTTGCCGCCGCATGGACTTCCCACTACTTTCAATGTAAGAACGTAAAAATAGAGGATGTGAAGATCCTCAGCCACGGCGTGGCGCACAACGACGGCATCGACATCGATGGATGCCAGGACGTGCAGATCGCGCGTTGCGACATACAAAGCGGCGATGATGCGCTTTGTTTCAAGACAACTTCCAGCATCATGGCCTGCCGCAATATCACTGTGACGGACATGCGGCTGAAAAGCGGCCACGGCGCTATCAAAATGGGCACGGAATCCATGGCGCCTTTCGAGAACATCAGGATCTCCCGCTGCCACATCTACGATACGAACAACGGCGGCATCAAGCTGCTGACGGTAGACGGCGCGCACCTGCGCAATGTGGACATCAGCGACATCACCATGGAGAACGTAAAAACGCCCATGCTCTTCCGCCTGGGTTCACGCCTCAGCGTGTTCCGAAAAGGAAAAGACACGCAGCAGCCCACCGGCACGCTCACCAATGTAACCGTCCGGAATGTGAAAGCCGTCTCTTCAAAGATCACACAGCTCACCCCGCCTTCCGGCATTCTGATCACCGGCGTTCCCGGGCATTACATTACCGGCCTTACGCTGGAAAATATCGACATCAGCCTGGCCGGCGGCGGTACGCTTGAGAACGCCCGCCACGCAGTGCCCGAGGCGATCGATAAATACCCTGAAGTGAAGACCTTCGGCCCCACCATCCCCGCATACGGCATCTGGGCGCGGCATGTGAAAGGCCTGAAGCTGAAGAACATCGTGTTCAGGCTGGACGCCAATGACCAAAGGCCGGCTTTTGTTTGTGAGGACGGGCAGGACATCACCCTCCAGAACTGGAAACTTCCCGAAACCACCGGCGCCGAATCCATCATTAGACTGGAGAATGTAGAAGGGGCGGACATCACGGCGGTGACCGCAAAAGGCCGGGCCGCTTCTTTTGTGAAAGTGGAAGGGGAGAAGAGCAGGAATATCAAACAGGAAAAGAATGTAGAACCTTCTAAATAACGGGCATTTTTGAAAAACAGTGAAAGGGCGGGTTGAAAGACCGGCCCTTTTTTTATCAAACCGCCCGTCAGCATTGGCCCCGATACACCGGTGACTGCGACGCGCGTGGCATCTGCGCTGTATGCTGTACAACTACGATATCTGCGTCGTTTGGTATCTTCCGGGAACGGACGCCGCCTGTTTCAAAAGCGAACAAGTAGATTTGGAAAACAATATGTAATATATTGAGATTGATCACTGATTGATTATGGCATTCCATTGGATACGGGTAACTATAAAGGCCGTACGAAAATTAAACCCGGGTTATGTTTAAAAATTATCTGAAAACCGCCTTCCGGCAAATGATGAAGCACCGGCAGTTCACACTGCTGAACCTCGCAGGGCTCTCTACCGGTATGGCCTGCGCAGTGCTGATCTTTTTATGGGTGAACGATGAGCTGCGTTTCGATAAATTTCACGCAAACGATCCAAACCTTTATCAGGTGATGGAGCGGGCGCCGTTTGCAGACGGCATTCATACTGCGCCCGGAACGCCCGCGCTGATGGCGGAAACCATGCGCGCGCAAATGCCGGAGCTCAAAGCAGCCACCGTAATTACGCCGCCGGACTGGTTCCCGCAGGTACCGCTGACGGTGGCAGATAAACATGTGAAAGCAGCCGGCCTGTTTGCCGGGAAAGAATACCTGGACGTATTTACGTTCCCGTTACTGCAAGGCAGCGCCTCTTCGGCACTGGATGGCAAGGACGGTATCGTGATCACTGAAAAGCTGGCAAGGCGCCTGTTTCATACCACTGAAAATGTCACGGGAAAAATGATCAGCTGGCAGATCGACCAGTTTAAAAGGACCAGCATCATCACCGGCGTATTAAAGAATGTGCCTGCCGCATCTTCCTTACAATTCGATTTCCTGCTGCCTTTCGGCGCATTTAAGGAAATGCTCGGCATACAGGCCCCTATGGCCGCCCGTGGGCCGTTCCTTACGTATGTTGTACTGAATGACAAGGCGCCAGTATCCGCCTTTAACGAAAAGCTCAGCCGGTTTATGGGAAACGGCCGCGACATATTCCTCCGTTCTTATTCGGGCAGCTATTTGTATGGCAATTATGTGAACGGGCAGCAGTCCGGCGGCAGGATAGGATATGTGAAATTATTTTCGCTCATCGCTATATTTATTTTGCTGATCGCCTGTATCAATTTTGTGAACCTTTCCACTGCAAAGTCCGCCGCGAGAATGAAAGAAATGGGCATCCGCAAATCCGTAGGCGCGAACCGCCTGGCGCTGATCGGGCAGTATATGGGCGAGTCGCTGCTGATGACGCTGCTTGCGCTGGTATTCGGGTTGATATTGGTGTGGCTGCTGCTGCCGGCGTTTAATGGTATTACAGGCAAAGAGCTGGCATTAAAACCTGATGCGGCCATTATCGGAGGCCTTGCGGGGATTACCCTCTTTACAGGTATTGCAGCAGGGATCTATCCCGCGTTCTATCTTTCCGGGTTCAGGCCTGTAACGGTATTGAAAGGCAACCTGCAAACCGGCGCGGGTGCTTTATGGGCCAGGAAAGGCCTGGTGGTGTTCCAGTTTGCGCTTTCGGTCGTGTTCATCGTGGCAGTGATGGTGGTATACCGGCAGATCGGTTTTATGCAGTCGCACAACCTGGGATATGATAAAGACCATGTAATTTATTTTGACGCGGAAGGCCGGGTGCCGGAACAGATGGAAACCTTCCTGGCGTCGATGAAAAATATCCCCGGCGTGGCCAACGCGTCTGTAATGGTGGGCAACGTGATGGGGGCGCCTTCCGTTGGCAAGGTATGGCAAAAGGACACGCTCCTGTTCCGTCCCTTCCTGCTCAGCTATGATATGCTGGAATTGCTGGACATCCGCATGGCGGCAGGCCGTACGTTTTCCCGTGAGCTGGATAAAGACAGGTCCGGGATCATCTTCAACGAAGCGGCGGTGAAAGCCATGGGCCTGAAAGACCCGGTGGGCAAGATCATTGACTTCGGCGGCCAGCAGGTGAAGGTCATTGGCGTGACCCGCAATTTTCATTTCCAGTCGTTGCATGAAGATATCAAGCCGCTGTTCTTCCAGCTGGAAAACCATGGCGGCACCGTGATGGTAAAAATGAAAGAAGGCATGGAAAAGAAGGCGCTCGCACAGGCAGAAGCGCTGTATAAAAGTTTTAATCCCGGTTTTGCCTTCAATTATTCCTACCTGGACGGCACTTACCAGGCGCAATACATCGCGGAGCGCAGGGTGGGGGCACTTTCCCGGTATGCAGCGGCGCTGGCCGCGATCATCTCCTGCCTCGGCCTGTTTGGGCTGGCGGCTTATACCGCGGAAAAGAAAAGGAAAGAGATCGGTATCAGGAAGGTGCTCGGCGCTACGGTCAGCAATGTGGTGCTGATGCTGTCGAAAGACTTTATGACCGCCGTGATGGCGGCCATATGCCTGGCGGTTCCGGTGGCCTGGTGGCTGATGGCCCGCTGGCTGGATGGTTTTGCTTATCATGTTGGTCTGGGGCCGGATGTGTTCCTGCTTGCCGCCGGCGGGATGGTGGCGCTGACACTGGCAACGGTGAGCTTCCAGGCCGTAAAGGCGGCCGTCATGAACCCGGTAAAGAGCCTTAGGACGGAATAATAACCCCTCTCCCGGATTTTTTTCACGGTTTGTACGTATTTTTCCAAAAATACCTGTCCTATCATAACAAACCGGTGATTTGCGCCATAAAACAGGAGCAGCCGGAACAGAGGGTTTAAGTGACATGACAGCCATCCACGCCAAAATCAGGGAGTTGCAGCTCCAAATTGCACGTTGCGAAAATGAACAGGCATTCGCCGCCTTGTTCAGGCTGTTGTATGACCGCCTTCTCCGTTTCTGTATTCAATATGTGAATTCCCGCGAAGCGGCGGAAGAGATCGTGTCCGACGTATTCGTGAAGCTCTGGAACCGCCGCCAGGAGCTGGAAACCGTGGCCAACCTGGAAGTATACCTCTTTGTGGCGGTAAAGAACCATTCCCTCAATTACCTCGAACAATTCTCCACCTTCCGCATTGCCCCGCTGGACGATGGCCTGGCGCAGCTCAGCGCCCCGACCGATCCCGAAAAGGAAATGGAATGGAAGGAAATGAACCACCGGCTGGACCAGGAGGTGAACCGCCTGCCTGACCAGTGCCGAAAAGTATTCCGGCTCATCCGCGACGAAGGCTTCCGTTATAAAGACGTGGCTGTGATCCTCAACATCAGTCCCAGGACGGTGGAAACCCAGCTGTTCCGCGCCATCCGCCGGCTGAACGAGGCCATCGCGCCATTTCTTTCCGCGAAGCCCGGTAAAAAACGGAAAGAACCGCCCGCTATGCTGTGGCTGCTGCTGATCATAAATATTTTTTGATCCCCTGTACGTAATTCCGGCAATCCGCCTGTCCTAATAACTACAACAGCTCAACAGAAAGATGATCAACGAAGAACAATTCATAGAACTGCTGGCCAGGAAGCTGGCAGGGCAAGCCACAGCGGCTGAATTGACAGAACTGGAAGGGCTGTTGCAACAGGACGACCTGAAGGAACGCTATCACCTCCTCCAGCAATATTTCTCCGCGCACGAAGGTTTGTCTTCCGCGGAAACAGAACAGGCGCTGGAAAGAACGCTCAGCAGGATCCGTAACGGAAAGGAGGGGATGGCAGCTGCTTCTTTTCCTGACCGTGACGAAGCCGCTGCACAGATGAACGGGTTCAGGCAGGAAGAAACGATGTTTGCAGAAGAACTGACCGCCCGCCGGCGCAGGTGGCCTTTGTACACCGCCGCCGCCGCTGCCGTGGCTTTGCTGATCGCAGTTTTTCTCTACACCCGGCAGGAGCTTCCGGATGCATCCATTCCGGTTGCCCGGGCCATGCAGGACACTGCGCAATGGCTCAACCGCCAGAACGGTAAAGCCACCCGCGCGGTGATAGAACTGGCGGACGGCAGCAAAATATGGCTCAATGCAGAAAGCAGGCTTTCTTACCCGGAAGTTTTTTCCCGCACCAGCCGCGAAGTATATCTCAGCGGGGAAGCTTTTTTTGATGTAACGAAAGACCAGGAACGGCCTTTCATTGTCCACCTCGCCAAAGGCACCGTGAAGGTGCTGGGTACCTCCTTCAATGTGCGCGCATACGACAATGAGCCGGTGCAAACCTCCGTTACCACGGGCAAAGTGGCTTTCATTCCCAAATACGGCAAGGGCAACCTTCCGCCGGATACGTTCTACATCACTCCCGACGAAAAAGTAACCTACCGACAGACCAGCGAGGATATTGTAAAAGAGGCCACTTCCGGCGCGGATGAAAAAGCATGGACCGAAGGCCGTCTCATTTTCCGCGACGCATCGCTGGAAGAGATAGGCCACGAGCTGGAGCGCAGCTTCGGCAAGAAAGTGATCTTCATATCAGAGGCGCCGCGCCATTACCGTATGACAGGTTCGTTCCAGAACAACAATTTACAGGACATTTTATATTACCTGGCCCGGTCCAGGACATTCAAATACAGCGTCACAGACAGCACCCTGCTGATCAGTGAATGATCACGTCAATCAAAGTAGTTTATAAATCAATTTCGCTAAACAATTTCGCTAACGTTATGAAAGAAAGACCACAACCTAACGTGGGGCCTTTCCGTTCGTTGTTCCTGATGCTATTCTTATGCCTTACGCTGATGGGCCTGCCCGGCCTCCAGGCGCAGCATACTTTCGCCGCCGCCGGCACCGCAGGGGAACAACAGGCAAAGGATACCCGGAAACCGCTGGACAAGCGCATCAGCCTGCAGGTGAAAGACACCCGGCTCACCGAAGTGCTCGAAAAGATCGAACAGCAGACGGCTTACGTATTCGTTTTCTCGAACGACGAAATACCGGCAGCCCGGAAGATCACGCTGAACGTAAAGGACAAGCGGCTCGAAGAAGTGCTCGAAATGATCTGCTCCCCGCTGGCCATCCGCTACGAGCTGATCAGCAACAAGATCATCCTGAAACAGGGAAACGCCGCCACCACCGTAAATTCACAGCAGGACGACGTGACCATCTCCGGTCGGGTGGTGAGTGATAACGGTGAGGGGATTCCCGGTGTGAACGTTCGCCTGCAAAGCGCCCAGAACATTGGCGCCGTCACCAACGAACAAGGTTATTTTACATTAAAGCTCCCCGCTTCTGCCATGGACGGCACGCTGGTATGCACCTTCGTGGGATTCAATCCGGCCATTGTGCCCATCAGCCGGCGCACCAGCATCACCATCGTGCTCAGCGCCGATTCGAAAGAGCTGGGCGAAGTGGTGATCACCGCATACGGCTCACAGCGGAAGAAGCAGGTGACCGCCGCCATCAGCACCATTTCCACGAAAGATATCGAAAGCAGGCCCGTATCCAACATGTTCCAGGCTTTGCAGGGCACGGCGCCCAACCTTACCCTTCAGCAGAATACCGCTGAGCCGGGAGCCGCGATGGTGCTGAATATCCGCGGGGTGGGCAGTCTTACCGGGAACGGCCCGCTCATTATCATAGACGGCGTGCAGGCTGGCAACGAAGGCCTGCGCAACCTGAACCCGTATGATGTGGAAAGCATTTCCGTTTTGAAAGACGCCGCCTCTTCCGCGATCTACGGCTCACAGGCCGCCAACGGCGTTATTTACATCACCACCAAAAAAGGGAAGAAGGACGATAAGCCCGCCGTGATGTATAACGGCATGTATGGCTGGCAGTCGCCCACCACCATGACCCGCCAGGTGGAAGGATGGGAATACATGACGCTGAAGAACGAAGCGCTGGTGAACTCCGGCAAAACCCCGCAGTTCACGCCCGAACAGATCGCACACTGGAAAAACAGGGGTTCAGAGCCCGCTTATGTGGACGAAATGCTGCGCGAATACACCCCGCAGCAGAACCACAGCCTCAGCCTCACCGGCGGCGGCAAAAGCTCCAGCTACCTGCTTTCGCTGGGGTATGTGAACCAGGGCAATATGCTCCAGAACAAATACATCCCTTCCGATATCGATTTCAACTACAAACGCTATAACGCCCGCGCCAATATTTCCGTGGACGTAAGCAAATACGTGAAGGTGGACATGAACCTCGCCTATACGAAATCGTATTACAACAAACAGCAGCCGGACATCGGGCTGCTCATCCGTGATGCCATCCGCACCCCGCGCATTTATCCCGTGAAAGATTCGCTGGGTAATTTCGTAGTGCCCGCGCTGAACAGCAACAACGTGATCGCGCAGCTGGCGCAGGGCGGGTATAACCGCGAAGAGTGGGACAACCTGCTGGGCGGCCTGAACATCACCATCACGCCCGTTAACCACTTCACCCTGAACTTCAACGCTTCCGGTACCTATTCCATCAAAAATTACCGGAACCGCGTCAACAAATACAGCTATGCGCCTTATTATACCACTGCCAACCCGCCGGTGAATAATCAGATGACCGTGTCCGAATATAAAGACATGGCCACGAACGTATATGCCACCGCCGAATACGAAAACACCTTTGGCAAACATTACGTAAAAGGCCAGGTGGGTGCGCGCAGCGATGCTGTGAATGAATTTTACGGATTCCGTGCCACCCGCTTCGCAGGCACCAATCTCGACGAGGAATGGACCATCGGCGGAGGTTACATACCAAAACCCGACGGTACGCTGGATTACGCGACCATCGGCATGTACAATGATATCACCAATCCCAACCTGTTTGCGCTGAATTCCCTTTTCGGGCGTTTTAACTACGTGTACAAAGACAGGTACCTGGCGGAATTCACCTGGCGGTACGACGGCTCCAGCAAACTGGCGCCCGGCCACCGCTGGCAGTTTTTCCCCGCCTTCTCCCTCGGCTGGCGCGTAACGGATGAAGCCTTCCTGGACGGCTTCCGCGACCGATTCGGCAATGTGAAATTCAGGTACTCCTGGGGCCAGGTGGGCAACTCCAACATCGGCGGGTTCAACTACCAGGCGCGTGTGAACATCAATCCCAACAAATACCCGTTCAACAACACCGCCAATCCCGGCGCGGATTTTACGCCCTACAACGAGCTGCTGGAATGGGAGATCTCCACCATGAGCAACTACGGCGTGGATGCTGATTTCTTCAATAACAAGCTCAGCGCCAGCTTCGACTTCTTCAACAAACGCACCACCGGCATTTACCTCACCCAGGAAGTGCCCGGCACCGCCGGCATCGGCAGCAGCCTGCAGAACGTGGGCGAAGTGGAGAACAAAGGCTGGGAACTGACGGTGAGCTACAGGGGCAAAACCGGTCCCGTAAACCATACCATCGCCGCCAACCTTTCCGATAACCTGAACCGCGTGATCCGCTTCGGCCAGGAATCCATCCGTGGGGCGGACTACGCTTATATCATCCGCGAAGGTTTCCCTATTGCATCCTATTTCGGTTACCGTTCCAACGGCCTTTACCAGAATCTGGACGATATCAAGAACGCGCCGAAAGTGCCGTTTGCCTACAACCAGCAGGTGCAGCCGGGCGATATACGGTACATAGACCGCAATGAGGACGGCGTGATAGATGCGGACGACCGTTACGTGTTCGGCAATCCTTTCCCGCGGTATACGTTCGGGTTTACTTATAACGCTGCATGGAAGAACTGGGATTTCACCATGTTCTGGCAGGGCGTGGGCAGGCGTTCGCAGTTCCTGAGAGGAGACATCGTGGAGGCTTTCCACAACAACGAAGACCATGCGTACGTGCAGCACATAGACCGCTGGACGCCCACCAATCCCGGCGCTTCCTATCCCAGGCTTACCATCGGTACCGCCAACGCCAACAACTTCGCGTATTCCGACTACTGGATGTTTGATACCAAATACCTGCGGCTGAAGAACCTGCAACTGGGCTACACCCTGCCGAAATCCGTGACCGGCATCGTGAAGCTGCAAAGCGCGCGCCTGTACTTCACCAGCCAGAACCTGGTCACATTTATGCCGAAGAGGTTCAGGGAACTGGGTGTGGACCCCGAGTTCACACAGTACGACGACAAGCTGGGCTTTTCCAACTACAACGCCATTGCGGGCCGCAACTATCCCAATGCCGCAACGTTCGCATTCGGGCTGGACATCAAATTCTAAACAGGTTTAATTATGCAAAAGATATTGTTCATACTGTTATTCACCGCCTCGCTGTTTGGCTGCCGGAAGCTGGACCAGCCTAACACGCGGGAATTCACAGACGAAGCCTACTGGCGCGATGCGCAGGATGCGCTCGATGCGCTGGCCAGCTGCTACGAGAATATGTCCGACGACGGGCATTTCTTTGGAGATGAAGCCCTCAGCGACAATGCATTTGTGTCCGGCGGCGGTTTCAACGGCGTGTCGCTCATTGCCTCCGGCAGCTACGATCCTTCCATTGGCAGGGTGAGAGGAGAGTGGAGCTACCGTTACAGCGCCATCCGCAAATGCAACAACGTGATACTGAACATAGACCGGGTGCCCTCGATGGACGCCGCGTTGAAACAGCGCATCCTTGCCGAAGCCCGTTTCATCCGCGCATATTCTTACTTCGAGATGGCGTTCTGGTTCGGCGACGCGCCGTTCTTCACCAACCTCATCTCCGTTGAAGAATCAAAAACGATCTCGCGTACTTCCAAAGCAGAGATCATCCGTTTTGTGCTGGACGAGCTGGCGGCGATCAGGAACGATCTGCCCGTGAATACCGCCTATGCCGAAAAAGACCGCGGCCGTATTACCCGTGGGGCCGCCATAGCGATGAGCACAAGAGTGAGGCTGTTCAACGGCGAGTGGGATGAAGCGCGGAAAGAATGCGAGCTGCTGATTAATTCCACGCAGAACGGCACTTATTCGCTGCTGGGCAATTACGGCAACCTGTTCCTGCCCGCCTATGAATTCAACAGCGAAACCATCCTGGATATACAATACGGCGGCGGCAGAACCTTCGGCACACAACGCAGTTTTCTCCCGCAAACAGTAGCCTTGCTGCGCAGCACCCTGGTGCCCACGCAGGACCTGGTGGACGATTACATCATGCTCAACGGCAAAGCGATCAACGAAGCCGGTTCAGGTTACAACGAGAACAACCCGTATGTGAACCGCGACCCGCGCTTTACCGCTACAATTATCCACCACGGCGCTACCATCACCGATTTTGAGGGCAGGGTGCAGACCATCCTTACACAGCCGGGCTCCGTGCCGGCCACCAACAGCGTGGACGACCAGGGGGCTTCGCCCACCGGTTATTACTTCCGCAAGTTTTACGACCGCACCGCCTCCAACTATAATTCCACCCTCAACCTGCCCGTTATCCGTTATGCGGACGTGCTGCTGATGTATGCAGAAGCGCTCAACGAACTGGGCACGCTGGATGCCGCAGCCTGGAACCGCAGCATCCGCCTGCTGCGCGTACGTGCAGGGTTTACGGAAGCAGCCGCCACCGAATTCCCGGGCGGCGCCAAAGAACAGCTGCGCGACATCGTTCGCCGCGAAAGAAGGGCAGAGCTGGCGTTTGAAGGCCTGCGTATTTTTGATATCCGCCGCTGGAAGATCGCGGAGACGGTGCTGAACAGGCCCGTGAGAGGCATCAAAGTGAGCAGCGGCGCCTTCAACCGGGATCCGAAGGGGTATATTATTGTGGAGAACAGGGCCTTCACTAATCCGAAACATTACCTCTGGCCCGTACCTACTTTCGAAACCGACCAGAACAAGAACCTTGGCCAAAATACCGGATGGTAAAAATCACAACATTATAAACTCATGTTATGAAAAGATATTTCCCGATAACATTTTTCCTGACGGCCATCCTATTCATGGCCTGTAAAAAGAACGACTACGAGCTGAACACCAATCTCAAGCCCGTCGAAAAGCTGAGCGCGCCGGTCAATAATAAGTTCACCAAGCTGCAACCCGCTACCAGCGCGGCGTTAAGCTTCGAGTGGGAGCAGGCCCGTGCGGAAGACGGTTCGCTCGTGCTCTACGAAGTAGTGTTCGACAAAGAATCCGGCGACTTCAGCGCGCCGCTTGGCCGCATCGCTTCAGACGGCGGGGGGATACAGAACAAACTCACCCTCAGCCACAAGGACCTGAACACGCTGGCCGCCAAAGCAGGCATTCCCGCGCTGGGCACCGGTAAGCTGAAGTGGAACGTTTCCGCCAGCAAGGGTTTTAATATTCAGCCTTCTTCCGAAACAAGGACCATCGAAGTGGAAAGGCCCGCAGGGTTTGCTGAAATACCCGTGGACATATTCCTCACCGGTACCGCCACAGAAGCGGGAGGCGATGCCGCCAATGCCCTGCAGATGAAAATGATCACCGCCGGCGTATTTGAAATATACACTTCGCTGAAAGACGGCAAATTCCAGTTCATAGACCGTAAAAGCGGCACGCCCAATAACTTTTATATGGATGGCGAGCTGCTGAAAGAAAAAGGCGAAAGTACCCATGCCACCGGCACCAAGGCATACCGCATCCGTCTCGATTTCAACAATGCCACCGCTACGGCCACCGAAATACTCAGCATCGGCCTGTGGTTTGCGCCGGATGACAAGTTCCTCTTCGAGACCGCTTATGCCGGCAACGGCACATGGAGCGCGGCAGACAAGAACATTACCTTCAGGCAGGAATCCTGGGGCCGCGACGAACGGTACAAGTTCCGCATCCGAGTGAAGAACGCGGCCGGTGTGGAAAGCGATGAATGGATCGGCAGCTCCAATGCGGACAATAACCGTCCCACCGCCAATACGCCGCCTTCTTTCTGGGAACTGCGCCCGATCACCAACAACGACCGCTGGAACTACTGTTACAAGTTCAGGACCGAAGTGGATACCCGAAACTGCGATGTGAACCTGTTCTTTTACAGGGATAAGAACTACACGCACGAAATCATCATTAAATAAGACGCTTTATGAACATACCGATCAGATTATTTGCCTGCGCCCTGCTGATCACGTCCCTGAGCGCCTGCCTCAAAGAGCCGGTGGACGAGGGTCCGGGACCGGGCGCCGGGAAAAAGACCACCGTTTTCAACTGGGAAAAAAATGCCGATTCAACTTACGTTTCCCTGTTGGGCAACTTCTATAACCAGACCGGTAAATATTACAACGAAAACAGCGCCGGCAAACAGGACTTTCACTACTGGCGCAACGCTCACGCGCTGGATGTACTGCTGGACGCCTTCATCCGCACCAACGACCCGCAGGTGAAAACCCGCATGGACGAGCTGCTGGAAGGCATGCGCGTGAAGAACGGCAATACCTACATCAATCATTTTTACGATGATATGGAGTGGCTGGCCCTGGCCTGCCTCCGTGCCTACGAAGCCACCAGCGACGCGAAATATAAAACCACCGCCGAGCTGCTGTGGACCGACATTAAAACCGGCTGGGATGAAACCTGGGGCGGCGGTATCTATTGGAACAAGGAGCGGAAGAACAAGAACACGCCCGCCAATGCGCCCGCCTGCATCATTGCGGCAAGGATCTACCAGCTGAACCAGCAGCCCGACGACCTGGCCTGGGCCAAAAAGATCTATCAATGGCAAAAGGCCAACCTGGTAGATCCAGCTACCGGCCTGGTATGGGACGGGCTGGATGGCACCGGTACCAACAAAGCCTGGAAGTTCACCTACAACCAGGGTGTATACATTGGCTCCGGCGTGGAACTGTACAAGATCACCGGCGAGGCCGTATACCTGAACGATGCGCTCAAAACGGCGAACAACGCGCTTACCGGGGATTTTACACAAGGCAATATTATGAAGGACGAAGGCGGCGGAGATGGCGGCCTGTTCAAAGGCATACTGGTACGCAACCTGATGCTGCTGATCACAGACGGGAACATCAGCGCGACAGACAAAACGAAGTTCGTGAACTTCCTGAAGCTGAACGCGGAAACATTGTGGCAGCAAGGCACCTACCGGCCTTCCATTCTCTTCGGCAGCAAATGGACAAGCATTGTGACGACCACAGACCTGAGCACGCAACTAAGCGGCGCCATGCTGATCGAAGCGGCTGCGCAACTAAAAGAACTGGGGCTGATCGAGTAAATAAATGGAATTTCATTGTTTGAAAAAGCCGCCCCGACTGAGTTGGTGCGGCTTTTTTATCGTTTTACCATACCCGGACAGCCCGTGTATCAAAACCGGACAATTACTAAAATAATATAATGTATACGCTGCTGGGTAGTACCGGCAGAAAACTCTGGCATTTTCTTGGCGGCCTCAGGGCAAATCCTTTCCTGTTATGTTGAAAAACTATCTCAAGGTAGCCTGGCGTAACCTGCTGAACAACAAAATGTATTCGGGGGTAAATATTGTGGGGCTTGCCACAGGTATGGCTGTGGCATTGCTGATTGGATTGTGGATATGGGATGAAGTATCTTTTGATACCTCCCATAAAAAATACGACCGGCTGGCGCAGGTAATGGTGAATGTCGATATGACGGATGCCACGTACACCGGTCCGACCACTTCCATTCCAATGGGGTACAGTCTCCGTGACCAGTATAAAGCCGATTTCCCGAACATATCCCTTGCTTCGTTTACACAAGCCCACATACTCGCCGCCGGTGACAAAAAAATATCACAAATGGGTATTTGGGCGCAGGAAGCTTTTCCGCGCATGTTCACTTTAAAAATGCTGGGCGGCCACCAGGACGCGCTGAAAGATCCGAATTCCGTATTGCTGGCGCAATCCGCTGCAAAGGCGCTTTTCGGGGATACAGACCCGGTCGATAAAATCGTGCGCGTCGATAACAAGTTCGACATGACCGTTGCAGGCGTATTTGAAGACCTGGCTTATAACACAACTTACGGCGAACTGAAAATACTGCTTCCCTGGGAACGGTATGTAAACGATACAGAATACTGGATCAAAGCTGCCCAAACGCAGTGGGACAACCATATGTGCCGGCTGTATGTGGAAGTGGGTCCCGGCGCGGATATCGATAAATTAAGCGCGAAGATCAGGAATCTTCCCACTCCGCATGTGAAACACGCCAGGGAAGAGCTGCTGCTGCACCCGATGAAAAAATGGCACCTGTACAACCAGTTCGAGAATGGCCGGCAGGTTGGCGGCCGCATCAGGCTCGTGTGGCTTTTCGGTATCATCGGCGTATTTGTGCTGCTGCTGGCGTGTATCAATTTCATGAACCTTTCCACCGCAAGAAGCGAAAAACGCAGCAGGGAAGTGGGCATCCGGAAAGCCATCGGTTCCCTGCGCGGGCAGCTGATCGGCCAGTTCTTCAGCGAATCGCTGATAGTGACCTTCCTGGCGCTGGTACTGGCTTTGCTGCTGGTGCAACTGTCGCTGCCTTTCTTTAACGGGCTGTCTGATAAAACAATGTCCATTCCCTGGGCTTACCCTTTGTTCTGGGCGCTGATACTTGGATTTACGGTTATTGCCGGGCTTGTTTCCGGCAGTTATCCCGCTTTATATCTTTCCGGCTTTGAGCCGGTGAAAGTGCTGAAGGGAACTTTCAGGGCAGGGCGCTTTTCCGCGCTTCCCCGCAAGGTATTGGTAGTGGTACAGTTCACCGTATCCGTTACCCTCATCATCGGCACGCTTATCGTGTACCGGCAGGTGCAGCATGCCCGCAACCGGCCTGTGGGGTATACCCGGGAAGGATTGATCACGGTAGATATAAATACGCCGGATTTTTTAGGGCATTACGACGCCATCAGGAACGACCTGCTGCAGACGGGCGCGGTGACTGATATGGCACAGTCCAACAGCGCGCCCACTGAAGTGTGGTCCAACAATGTTGTAGAATGGAAGGGTAAAGACCCGGGCCTGAAGGTAAGCCCCGGTACGATCGCCGTTTCGCACGACTTTGGCAGCACCGTTGGATGGACGATCAAAGAAGGCCGCGACTTTTCAAGGAATTTTCCTTCAGATACCGGCGCTTTCATTTTGAATGAATCCGCTGCAAAGCTGGTGGGTTTCAAAGAGCCGGTGGGGCAGGTGATCCGCTGGCTGGACCAGGATCATGTGATCATCGGCGTGGTGAAGGATATGGTGATGGAATCGCCCTACCAGCCCATACGGCCCGTTATTTTCCACCTGCAGCCTAGCTGGGCCCGCCTGATCACTGTGCGGATAAAACCCGGTGTGCCCATGCAGGAAGGCCTGGCGAAAATAGAACCTGTATTCAAAAAATATAACCCCGGAAGTCCTTTCGTGTACAAGTTTACAGACGATGAGTATGCGAAAAAATTCAGTGACGAACAACGTATCGGCAACCTCACCACTTTTTTTGCCGTGCTGGCCATCTTTATTTCCTGCCTGGGCCTGTTTGGGCTGGCATCTTTCGTGGCGGAAAAACGCACCAAGGAAATAGGCATCCGTAAAGTGATGGGCGCATCCGTATTCAATCTATGGCAGATGTTGTCGAAGGACTTTGTGATGCTGGTATTCATTTCCTGCGCCATCGCCGTCCCGCTGGCCTGGTATGCGCTACACCAATGGCTGCAGCAATATGAATACCGCACGCAGCTGTCGTGGTGGGTATTTGTAATGGCCGCTACCGGCGCTTTGGTGATCACGCTGGCAACCGTGAGCTACCAGGCCGTGAAAGCCGCCATCATGAACCCGGTGAAAAGCCTGAAGGCGGAATGAGCCGCATGCCCGCTATGCCGGGAGCGTGAAAAATCGATATAGCAGCCACGGCCGCCGGGGCGGACTGCTATATTTCCCACTAAAATCACCTTGCATCCTAACTTTCCCATACATATCTTTATCCGGTATCACAGTCCATCAAAATCTAAAACACGCGCGAGTTGTACGCCAGCCTGAATGATAAAGCACTATGGGGTAAGGTGACGGAAGGAGATAAGGAGGCGCTTGCCTTCATATACCGCACCTGGTTTCCCGCTTTATTCAGATACGGCATGAAGCTCCAGGCGGATGAAAGCCTGGTAAAGGACTGTATCCACGACCTGTTTGTAACCATCTGGCTAAGCCGGGAAAGGCTTTCCGCCACAGATTCCATCAAATTTTATTTACTGGCCAGCCTCAAAAGAAGGATCACCGCACAGGTACAGAAAAGCGCCGTGCACATCGGGGAAGTGCCAGAAACCATTGCCGCGGCCGCTTCCCCGGAAGACGTCATCATCAAAGCGCAATCCAGCCAGGAACTGCGGCTGAAGCTGGTGAAGATCATGGACCAGCTGCCGCCGCGCCAGCAGGAAATACTGCACCTCCGCTTTTATGAAGGGTTCAGCCCGCAGGAAACCGCCGACCTGATGGACCTGAGCCTGAATTCGTCTTACGTGCTCCTGTCCAAAGCCCTCAGTTTCCTTAAAAAACACAGCGGCGGGCTGAAATGCGTCCTGTTGCTGGCAATACAACTGGTTCATTTGTAATCAGTTAATTTTTTTTCAAAAAAAAGTGGGAAAACGCGCTAAGATTTTACCCGTTTCCTGCTTTACCATATAAGTATCGATAATGAGCAATTTCACGACGCAAGACCTTTTGCAGCATCCCGGGTTCCGGAAATGGGTGCTTGAGCAGGATGAGACCGCAGCCGCGTTCTGGGAAACCTGGCTGGACAGTCATCCCGGGCAGGAGAGCGAGTTGCTGGAAGCGAAAGAGATACTGCTGGCCCTGCATAGCCAGGCGCATACACCGCCTCCCGGGGCGGAAGATGAAACCTGGGACCGCATCGTGCGCAGCATGGAAAGCGCAGCAGATGACGCCAAGGTGGTGCATATGCCCGTGGCTGGCAAACGCCGGAGCCGCCGCTGGATCGGGTATGCCGCTGCAGTAGCGGTGTTGGTCGTTGCGGTATCTTTCTGGCTTTTTAATAAGGAAGAATACATTCATTACCAAACCAGTCAATTGGAGGTAAGAACGATCCTGCTGCCTGACGGCTCGGAGGTAAGATTGAACGGCAATTCAAGCCTGTCGCTGAAAACCGGGTGGGGAAAAGGTAAAGAAAGGACAGTGTTGCTGGGCGGGGAAGCATTTTTTAATATTAAACAGCAACCCGGCGCGGAGCCGTTCATCGTGCTCACCAACGATATGGCGGTACGCGTGCTGGGCACGTCTTTTAATGTAAACACCCGCCGCGGGCAAACGCAGGTGGTACTGAGCAATGGCAAGGTACAGCTGGAACTGAAGAATAAAGCTTCCGCACCTATCACCATGCAGCCGGGAGACATGATCGCCTATTCATCCCTGAAAGATTCGCTGGTGAACAAACAGGTGAACCCTGAAAACTATTGCTCATGGCGCACGAAGGTGCTTCATTTTACCGATGCGCCGATCAGGGATGTGGTGCGCGCCTTGCAGGAAAATACCAGTGTGATCATAGAACCGGAAGATGCCGGCCTCGGCGACCAGACATTCACAGGAAGCATACCATTAGACGATATAGGGATTTTCTTTAAGACAATATCCCGCACCTTTAACGTACAGATAGAAGAAACAGGAACGAACGTATACAAGATCAGCAAGCAGAACTAAGCACATTCATTACGAGGTCTTCCCGGTAAAGCCGGGAGCTATGTCACAGAATAATTCCCGTTAAGATCGGGAACAGGCATTGTTATGCCTGGAATGGGGGAATCAAAATCATTATACAACCAACCAAAAATCTATTGTTATGGTAGAATTTTACGCCGGGAGATCGTTTAAAAGCCTGGCCCTTGCATTGCTGCTGCCCTTGTCGGCCGTAAGCGGGGGCGCCGGTACGGCAAAGGCTTCGCCCGGGTATTTTGCGGTGCAGCAGCCGGCAGACGGGAAGCCGCTGCCATTAAAGGACGTGCTGCTGCAGATAGAAAAAGAGTACAAAGTACGGATCAATTACATCGGCGCTACCATCCAGGGCATTTCCCTCTCAAAGCCCGCTTCCAAAAAGCCGGCTGAAAAAATGGACGCCTACCTGAACCAGTTCCTGCGGCCGCTTGGCCTTGAAGCGGAACAAGCCGCAACAGGGCAGTTCATCGTTTACATCAAAGAAAATCAAAAACCAGCCCGTCCCAAAACTGAAGCCGGCAATGCGGGGACCACCGCGCCGCAACCGCTCCAGCTGGAAGCCGTTGTGCAGCAGCAGGCGGGTATATCAGGCCAGGTAACCGAGGAATCGGGCATGCCGCTTCCCGGCGTTACAGTCGTGGTGAAGGGCACTTTCAACGGCGCCAAAACCAACGAGAAAGGCCGCTACGCCCTCAGCAACGTACCGAAAGACGCAGTGCTGGTGTTCAGCTACCTGGGCTACAAAACCCAGGAAATAAAAGTGAACGGCCGCAGCTCGCTGGACGTGAAGCTGCTGACGGATGTACAGTCTATGAAAGACTTCGTGGTGAATGGTTACCAGAAACTCAAGAAAGAAAGCTACACCGGTTCCGCCATCGTTATCACCGGCGAAGAGATCAAGCGCTTCAACCCGCAGAACATCCTGGCCAGCATCCAGGCCTACGATCCTTCGTTCCGCATCGTGGAAAACAACCTCGCCGGTTCCAACCCGAACCAGCTGCCCAATATCAACGTAAGAGGGGCCACGGCCGTTCCCGCGGGCGACCCCAAACTGCTCACCCGCAGCTCGCTCGCCACCATCACCAACCTCCCGATGTTCATGCTGGATGGTTACCAGGTGGGTATCCAAACCATTTACGACCTGGACGTGAACCGTATTGAAATGATCACCCTGCTGAAAGATGCCGCCGCTACAGCCATCTACGGCTCGCGGGCGTCTAACGGCGTGGTGGTGATACAAACCAAAACGCCGAAGGAAGGCAGCCTGGAAGTGTATTACAACTACGAGCTGAACGTGACCACTCCGGACCTCACAGCCTACAGCGTGCTGAACGCGGAAGAGAAGCTGGAATATGAACGCCTGGCGGGATTATACACCTCCAACGGAGGTATCGATTCAGAGGATGAGCTGGCACAGAAATATTACGCGAAAAGGAAGAATGTACTCAGCGGCGTGAACACTTACTGGCTCAGCCAGCCCGTCAGCACCGATTTCGGGCAGAAACATTCCATCAGCCTGCAGGGCGGCAGCCCCACCATCCGCTATGGCGTGGACGCCCGTTACCAGACAAACAACGGCGTGATGAAAGGTTCCGGCAGAGACCGGTACAGCCTGGCCAACAGCCTTTCTTACAACCTGAAAGATAATAAGCTCCTGTTCCGCAACAGCTTCACCATTTCGCAGGTGAACGGAACGGAATCTCCATACGGTTCATTTGCCAACTACGTGCGCATGAACCCCTATTACCCGCGCACAGATTCCGCCGGCAGGATCATGCCTACCGTGGATCAGTGGAACTACCTCAGCAACGAGGACCGCATAAGCGGCGACCGCGTGCTGGCGCCGGTGTTCAACCCGCTGTACGAAGCCACTACAGGCGGTTTTTACAAAACGGAATACACGGAGTTCATCGACAACTTCGCGATTGAATACAATCCTTCCCCGGCATGGAGGATCAACGGGAATATCAGTCTTACCAAGCGGAAAAGCACAGACGACCGCTTCGTGTCCCCGCTCAGCAATACCTTCTATTACGATAAAGGCGATGCACTGAAAGACCGCGGCCGTTATTATTACAAGACCATCCAGGAAACGCAGGTGGACGGAAGCCTGACCGCGAACTATAACAAAGTGCTGCAGGGCTCGCACTTCCTCAATTTCTCGCTGGGTACCAATATTCAGTCTACGAAATATACCGGCCGCGAATTCGTGGCGCAGGGCTTTACCAACGACCGCTTTACGGACGTGTCTTTCGCGCGCGGTTATGAGAAAGACAAAGCGCCGGTAGGTTCTGTTACAGAACAAAGGCTGATCGGCGCCTTCCTTTCCATGAACTATTCCTACCAGAACCGCTTCCTGATGGACGGTACCGTGCGGGTGGACGGATCGTCCAAGTTCGGTTCCGAATCGCGCATGGCGCCTTTCTGGAGCTACGGCATCGGCTGGAACCTGCACAACGAAAAGTTCATGCGCAACACCATCTTTAACCAGCTGCGTCTCAAAGCCACCACCGGCCTCACCGGCGATGTATCGTTCCCGGCTTATCTTTCCAATACCACTTATAATTATTATACGGCAGACTGGTATTCCACCGGCGTAGGCGCCGTGTTTGCAGGTTACGGCAACTCGAAGCTGAAATGGCAGCGCACCCGCAACTACGACCTGAGCATGGAGATCTCCATGTTCAAAGACCGGTTGTACATTTCGCCGCGTTATTACCGCAAGCTCACCAAAGACCTGCTGACCGACGTGAACGTGGCGCCCAGCACCGGCTTCAGCCAGTATAAGGATAACCTTGGCGAAATGGTGAACAAGGGATATGAAGTATATTTCCGCGCCAACGTGCTGCGCGGCAAGGACTGGTCCGTAAACCTGAACGCCAACATCGGCAGCAACACCAATATCATCACGAAGATCTCCAACTCCCTGAAAAGCTATAACGAACAGGTGGACAAGAACCAGCGTGAGGATTCCGCGCTCAGGACCAAGCCCCTGCTGCGTTTCCAGGAAGGGCAGAGCCTCAACACCATCTACGCCGTGCGCAGCCTTGGCATAGACCCGGAGAACGGCCGCGAGATATTCCAGCGCCCCGACGGCACCACCACTTACGATTATGACGTGCGCAACACCGTGGCGGTAGGCGATATGACGCCCGATTTCGACGGGTACTTCGGTGGCAGCATCGTATACCGCAACTTCATGGTGGAATTCAGCTTCTACGCCAAAGTAGGCGGGGACATCTATAACCAGACGCTGATAGACCGCGTGGAGAATGCCGATCCGAAATATAACGTGGACAGCCGCGTGCTGGCCGAACGATGGCGGAAACCGGGAGACCGCACCTTCTACAAAAATATTGCGGACCTCACCACTACCAAGGCTACGAGCAGGTTTGTGCAGCAGGAGAACAGGCTGGAGTTCAAAAGCGTATACGCTTCGTGGGAAGCGCCCGCCAGTCTCTACAAGCGGCTGAAGATGAAAAGCCTGCGCCTGGCGCTTAACCTGAACGACCTCGCATACTGGTCCAGCCTGCAGATAGAACGCGGCATAGATTATCCCTTTGCGCGCAGCTTCACTTTCTCATTAGCCACCAGATTCTAAAACTGAAGACATGAAGCAATACCTGATATCGATCCTCACCATATGTTTACTGGCTTCCTGCAGCAAGTGGCTGGATGTGACGCCGGCTTCCGAAGTAAGTAAAGACGCGCTGTTCAGCACCGAAGACGGGTTCAAGGAAGCCATCAACGGCCTGTATGGCAGGCTCACCAAAGAAGACCTTTTCGGCCGGGAGCTCTCCGTTGGCACCCTGGACGCGCTGGCGCAGAATTACACCGTAGACCTCACTGATCCCTGGATGTATGGGCCAACCATGCGTTTCAACTACAAGGACCAATATTTCATGAGCCGCAGGGATGAGATGTGGAAAGGTCTTTACAACGTGGTGGCCAATGCCAACCTGATACTGGAGAACGTGGATGCGAAGAAGGACCTTTTCACCGGCGCCAATTACGGGCTTGTGAAAGGAGAGGCCCTTGCGATGCGCGCCTTTTGCCACTTCGATGCATTGCGGCTGTTCGCCGAATCGTATGCCGTGAATAAAAACGGCAAGGGCATTCCTTACGTAACGAAGTTCAGCAACGCAACACCGGAGCTGTTTAAAGTGGAAGACGCATTGAACCTCATGATCAAAGACCTGCTGGAAGCGAAAGAACTGCTGCGCGCGGCGGATCCGATCCTCAGCCCCGGTTACAAGGTCGGTTACCCGGGCGGCGATACCACCACCGAAGCCGATGCCCCGGACCTGTTCCTCCAGGAGCGCCGCCACCGCCTGAATTACTACGCAGTTTGCGGCGAGCTGGCACGGGTGTACCTCAGCAAAGGCGAGCAGGACCTGGCGCTGAGCCATGCGCTGGAAGTGATCAATTCCGCCAAATTCCCTTTCACCAAAGCCACGGACTTTCTTAATCCGGATGATGAGAAGAAAGACCGCATCCTTTATAAAGAACTGATCTTCGGCATTTATGCCAACAACGCCAACGGAACGATCCGCGATGTGATAGACAACGGGGTGACCGCCCTGTATGTGTCTCCGGCGGAATGCAGCAACATTTATGAAGTGGGCGGCGTTGGCGCGGAAGATTACCGGTACAAGCAGTGGTTCGAAGGCAGATCGGCTTCTTCCGGCTCTTACCTGCGCGTGATGAAATACGCCCGCGACGGAGACCGCAACCTGCATGCGCTTATGCTGCCGGCCATCCGCCTGAGCGAAATGTATTATATCGCCGCGGAGTGCACGTTCGACAGGAACCCTGCCGCCGCCTGGGACTATTTCAATACCGTCCGCCTCAACCGCGGTATCGGCGTGCGTTTGAGCGATCCTTCCAAAACCGTGTTCATGACCGAACTGAAGAAAGAAGCACGGAAAGAGTTCTTCTCCGAGGGCCAGATGTTCTACATGTACAAACGGCTGAACGCGAATATACCCGGCCCTTCCGGCAGCACGATCGGCGGCGGGAACGCTATCTACGTATTCCCCTTCCCCGACGATGAGATCGCATACGGTAACCGATAAAAACAACAGCGATGAAAAAACTTCTGACATATATCATCATAGGAAGCGCCTGTTTTTCCGCCTGTAAAAAAACAGAAGAGCAGCTCTATACCGCGCCCGACAATATTTATTTCGATTTCAACGATCCCGCCCGCAACAACCAGCGGACGGACAGCGTGATGTACTCATTCGCGCTGTATCCCGAAAAATCCGTGGACACCGTGTGGCTGCCTGTAAAGATCGCGGGCATGCGCAGGAGCGAGGCGCGCAGCTTCCGCATTGCGGTGGATGAGAAAAATACCACAGCCGAGGCGGACAAACATTACAAATCCCTTGAAAAAGAATACCTCATACCTGCGGACAGCGGGGGCACTAAAGTGCCCATTATCCTGTTTGCCGCCGATCCTGCGCTCACGGGAAAAACCGTGCGGCTGAAGCTGCGACTGGTGCCGTCGGAAGACTTTACCGTTACCAATCCCGCGTACGATTCCGCGAAGGTGATCTTTTCCAACCGGCTCGAAAAGCCCGTCTGGTGGGCTACCTGGCAGATGGAGCTGGGCAATTACTCGCGTGTGAAGCACGAGCTGTTCATCCGCGCCACCGGCGTTACCGAGTTGCCGGCTGCATTCGATGCACAGGTGCTGCCCAAGGTATTGTATTCTACCCGCCGCTTCAAGAACTTCCTGGCCAGCCCCATCAGCTGGGTGGCGGAAAACCCGCAGGCAGGATATACACTGGAGCCCGCGGGCGCCGGCAAGTACAACTTCTTCAGCGTTGCCAACCCTGAAAAGAAATACCTGCTGGAGCTGAACCCGGCGGATAACAGATATTATTTCACAGACGAAACCGGCGCACGGATTGTTTAATGCCAAACAGCGAAACATGAGAAATCATCTTTTATACATACTTGGCGGCATCCTGGTGCTGGCCGCATGTTCCAAAGACAAAGGGAATTACGACTACATCTCCGTACCCGATCCCGTGATCAGCGGGCTGGATACCGCGTATAACGCCACTTCGGGCGACAGCCTGATCATTGCGCCTGTTATCACCCTTAGATCGGGAAAGAACGATTATTCCTGCACCTGGAAAATAAGCGTGCCCGAGCGGGCCATGTCTGTGGACTACGAAGGGCAGCAGCTGCGCATCGTGTTCGGGCTGGGTGCCAACCGTTACAATGCGCTGCTGATCGTGACGGACAACAATACCAAACAGAAATACTATTACGAGTTCGTTGTAAAAGGGCAAACGCAGTTCACCCGCGGAACGCTGGTACTGAGCAACGACAATAACCGCACGGTGCTCAGCTTCGTAAAGCCTGACGGCACTTTGCAGCCCGATATTTATACGGCTATCAACAACTCCGGCATTCCCGGCGGAGCCATGCAGATAGTGCCCGTCAGGAACCAGTTCTATATGAACCAGCTGAATTATTTCTGGGTTACCTACAGCGGCGAAGGCACCGGCGCAATACAGGTGGATGCCAATACGCTGCTGAAAGCCAAAACCCTGGAAGAGAACTTCTACACTGCGCCGCCAGCCCGTGAAGTAAGCACTTTCCTGAACATGCCCGCCGGCGTCACCACCGCCATCATTAACGGAAAACTTTTCCTGGGCGCCACAGAAACCGCTCCCTTCTGGCCTTACTATGGCTTCTGGGGCGAGCCCATCGGCGGCGATTACCAGCTGCATCCGCGCATCATCACCAATGCGTACGAACAGCCTAATGCCGGTTATTACCTGGGATTTGAAAAACGGAAAAAGCAGTTCGTGCGCTTCAGCCTTTCCAACTTTTACGATACCACCTACACCGTGACCGATTCCTTGTTCAATCCTAAAAAACTGGGGATGGACCTGCTGTACATGGAACGTTTCAGCGACAATTCCATTTACGCGTTTGTGGACAGCGTAGGTAAAAAGATCGAGCTGCGGTTCAGCGTCGACTGGTCGGAGGACCGCAGCCGCTTTGGCGCGTTGGGCAAACGCGAGTTTCCCGGTGCGGCCCTGCTCACGGCAGGCACATTGTGGCAAAGCTCTCCCGTCGGCGTCTTCTTTTTTACCTCCAATGACAAGATCTACCGCTACAATCCCCTCAACAAGGAAGTAAAAGCGCTGGATGCCAGCTTCGGCGGCAAACGCATTACCATGCTGAGAATGACGAATAACGGCAACCAGCTGATAGCCGGCGTGGAAGGAGCGGTGTATTATCTGAACACCAGCACCGGCAACAACGGCGTCATTGTAAGCAAAACAGAAGGCATTCCCGGGGAACCTGTGGATATTATGATACGGGAGAACTAAAAAATATTCAAACTAAAGCACCGATAATGAAAAAATGGTTGTTACTGGCCGCTGTGGTATGCCCTGTAATGGGTTTCGCACAAGTCAAATATGTTCTGAAAGGAAAAGTGGGCAGTTACAACGCGCCCGCCAAAGTATACCTGAACTGGCAAAAAGGTGATAGTCCTGTAGTGGATTCAGCGGATCTGGTCAACGGCGCTTTTGAGTTCAAAGGCGAAGTGGAATACACGGACATGGCCATGATGATGCTGATCGCCCAACCCGGCACCGAGCCGGACCGCCTGCTGTTTTACCTGGACAAAGGCGAGATCAGCATCACCAGCGCCGACCTGCTCAGCAAAGCCGTTATCACCGGCTCGCCGCTGAACATGGAGTTCGCAAAGTATAAGCTGTTCATCTCCGGCTACGATTCCGCGATGGCTTCCATCAACCGAATCTATGGCGGTTCTTCGGAAGTGCAGCGCAACGATACGACTTTCATGAAATGGCTGGACGGTCGTTTCCGCCAGGCGATAGATCTCCGGAAAAACAAGCAGCGCGAGTTCATCCAGACCAACCCGAAGTCTTTCTTCAGCATCGTGGCGATGAAAGAACTGTCTGTTGCGAACAACATGAACCTGGAGGAACTGGAGCCCATGTTTGCCGCCCTGGACAAGGAAGTGCGCGAAACCCGCGAAGGAAAGAATTTCCGGAAGATGATGGACATGGAACGCCAGCTGGTGATCGGCGGCCTTGCCCCGGATTTCACGCAGAACGATGTGAACGGGAAACCCGTAAAGCTGTCCGACTTCAAAGGCAAATACGTGCTGCTGGATTTCTGGGCGTCCTGGTGCGGGCCCTGCCGCGCGGAAAATCCGTACGTGGTGGCTGCGCATAAAGCATACAAGGCGAAGAACTTCGAGGTGCTGAGCGTGTCGCTGGACCAGCCGGGGAAAAAAGACCTGTGGCTGGCCGCTATTAAAAAAGACGGGCTGGAATCGTTCACCCATGTGTCCGATCTCAAATACTGGGACAATGCAGTGGCTAAGATGTATAATATCCGCGGCGTACCTGCTAACCTCCTGATATCACCGGAAGGCAAAATACTGGCGAGAAACCTGAGAGGGGAGAATCTCGAGAAACAATTGGCCGTTCTTATCAAATAACCTGGAACCCTGTTTCGTGACCGGGCCGTACGCGAAAGCGTGCGGCCTTTCGTCATTTAATGATCTCTATTTTCTGACGGTCGATGATGAGATGATTGTTGTCGGTATCATAAAAGACGAGAATATACATACCCGCCGCCAGGTTGGGTACGGACACCGGTGTGTTGTTGCCGGCGATCTGCTGCCTGGCGGCCAGCCTGCCGCTCATGTCGTACATTTCGATCCTGAGCAGGTTCCGGATGCCGAATAAACTCACGTTAAACGTTCCCCGGTTGGGGTTGGGAGAAACGGTGATCTGGTAATAGTTCGGCACGGCGCGGATGGGAGAATAGGCGCTGTCGCCGTTCCGGCTGACGGTCTTCAACCGGTAATAGCTCCAGTTGTCATAATAATTATCATCCACGTGTTGGTAGCTGCGGTTCACCTGGCTGTTGCCCGTGGGCGTTTGTGAAGGAATGACCGCCACGGTGCGGAAGCTGCTTTCGTTCTCGCGGCGGCGTTCCAGCTCAAAATGCTGCACGTTCTGTTCACGCAGGGTGAGCCAGCTGGTCTGCACCCAGCGGATGTCTTTCCGGAAAGCATCGAAGATAAGGGATACCTGGAACCTTGGTGCCGGTGGTTTGCTGTAGGTGAGCAGGGAAAGGAAAAGATGGCCCGACCCCGTAAAACTACGGGTATGTACCAACGCTTCCGTGAGCGGCATGCCGGTGGTGAAGTTGCCGGGGCGCGTAAATCCTGCGGGGCTCACGGTATCCCAGCCGGTGGGAACGATAAAGCGGGTGATAAAGCTGCTGTCGGTGTTTTGGGCGAAGCCTGCATCCTGTTCGGGTGGATTATGCTGCAGCCATACGATGGTTTCGGCGCCGCTTTGCGGGCGCGCCTGCCGCACATGCCAGGTTTTCAGCACACGGTTGCTTTGCAGGATGCTGCCGGTCTGCGCATGGGAAAGCACATTGTCGAAAACCCTGGCCGCGAAATTATCCGCTGTTGTGCCGCTGTAACGCAGGGCCAGCGGTGTGTAGCTGCCCGCGCCGCTGCCTACGGGGAAAACAAGCTGGCCGTTTGCCGCGCTCGCCTGTTTGCGGTAAAGGTACCCGCCGTAAGGCGTGCTGCCGGTAACGATGAAACGCTGGTGCGAATAGCCTGTGATACTGCCCGGGGAATCGTCGCCTACGGAAATATTCCAGCCATTGAGGATAATATGGCCGCTTTCGAAATGAAGGTTGTGGCGGATGCTGATATCGCTCAGGTCTGCCAGCTGCACGTTCGCGGTATTGTTGATGCTGAGGTTGGGAAAGCTGGCGCCTGCATTGCCGGAGGCGCTGTAGCCGCCGAAAACATATTGCGTAGTAGCGCTGGTATCCTGCGGCTGCATGAACCGGAAAATGCCGCCGTTAGCGGGTGCTGACGGATGGTAAAACCGTTCGTCCGGCAATGACGCCCCTTCGGTATTGCTCCACTGCTGACCGTAGAAGAGTACCACAGAGCCAACAGCAGAGCCGAAGCGCCCCCGGTTGTCCATGTTGCCGAAGATCGAAACGGTGTCTGCTTTATAAGCCATGATATCCGCCCCGGGCGGGATGAATATGCCGGATTGGGCATGCACCGCAGGACAGATGAAAGCCAGTGCCGGAAGCAGCAGTTTCAGAAAGGATAATATGTGTGTTGGAAACCGCAATATGTTTTTTTGACGTTTAGTTGCCTTCTACCCTGATATAGATCCTGGTGCCGGTGTTCGTGTGAAGCGTCAGCGCCTCATTGGCCAATACGACCGTCGAGCTTTCCAGCACCCTGATGACCATTGAGCTGAGCGTATTGCTTGTGATGGATACGACCGGCGCGTCTGCCGTTCCCGTTCCTCCCACGGCTATTGCCTGTATGCTCAGTATGTTTGTAAAGGTCACATTGGTGGGGAAGTTGATGGTTTGAGTGCCTGTCGCGGTATTATTTACATTGGCTATCCATACTTTGGTGACCGCATCCGCAGTGGCCGTGCCGCCTGCCGCGCCATTAGCGCCCGCGCCGCCGCTGTAAATAACGGGTCTTTGCGCCCTCACTACTTTCCCTGTTGCGTCCATTCCCAATGCGCCAACAGCGCTGCCCGTCGTGATCGCCGATGAAGAAGTAAGATTCTCCATTCTCAACCCGCCGTCGTTCGCAGTGCCGGTAGTGATATGCAGCTTGGTGGATGGCGCTGCATTCCCGATGCCCACGGCGCCATTGGCCGCAATACGCATCCTTTCCTGGTTGTTGGTAATGAAAGGCAGCGCGAAATTATTCACCGTGCCGAGCGTGACCGTGCCGGCGAGCGTATTCCCGTTCAGCAGCCAGCCGGGCGTGGAGGCGTCCGTCATCTGCCGCCATGCTCCTTCCTTGCGCACGAGGATGCTGTTTGCCGGCGTGAAATATATAATGGTACCGTCTGGAGCTGCGGCCAGCGTAGTCACGGCGGTATCTGGCACGCGGGGCAGCAAAAGGCCCTGCCTGCTGCTTTCAAGTTCTAATATGGAAGATTTGCTGATGCTGGCGGGATTAGCGCCCAGCTTAAGTTGCGCTTTGAGAGCAACGGGATGCCAACAGGCAAGCAACAGCAATACGATCCATCCGGGAGGCCGTATGTTCATAGACTTTGTTTGATGAGGCATTATTTTTTGATCACATACCAGTCGGTGCCGTCTGTTTGAAGCGTTACAAACGTCCAGTCGTTGTAGATGATGTAATTCGTGCCTCCGTCTATTGTGCCGCCGGTGGGTGAAATGGTGACGGCATTGTCTATCCCGCCCGTTCCTACTTTTTTGATGGTATAGATCCTCCCGCTGATATTGGTAACTGGCGGCAGGGTGATGGTCAATGCCCCGCTGGTGGCATCGGCCAGGATGGTGTTGTCTGTTTCGGTAACGGGGTAATTGGTATTTGTTTTGGTGATGTTGGCAGACATAGAGCCGTTCAGCTGGAAGGTGGAATTGGCTGCCGTGCCTTGTGCAAGGCCAACACTCAGCGTGTCCCTGAAATTCTTGGCCCCGCCGAAAGTTTGCGAAGTAACAGATACGCCGCCGGGATTGGTGGCATCGGCGGCATGCAGCCTGATGGAATCGCCGCTAAGGCTGAGGCCGGTGGGAGAGACGGTGTTGGAGAACGCCGTTGCCAGTATCTGCGACCGTGCAGAGGAGTCGAAACGCAGCCAGTCCGCATACGAAAGGAAACCTCGGGAAACCGAGCCGCTGCCATCCTGCGTGGGAACGTTGAAGGTATGCACGCCTGCGGCGGAAGAAATGGTAAGGTCGGTGGTAACGGCACTGTCTGTACGGAATGTTTGCACGGAATCGCGCTGGCCGTTGAGCGAAACGATAGCGTTGCTGAAAGCCGCTTCAGACATGGTTCTTTGCATGAGCATGCCTGTGGTCTGGTCTATCACCATCACCTGTACCTGGTTGGTGCCTGCGGGGATCACATTCATGCCGACGGTGATGTTGCCGCCGCCGGTAAGCCTCATGCGTTCCGCATTGTTGGTCCTGAAGATCACCGGCTGCTGGCTGGTGCTTCCAAGGAAATTAACGGCGGAATCGAGCCCGGCGTTTCCCAGGATGTTCCAGTTGGAGGCGTTGCCCACACTGTCTGCAGACATCCGTTGCCATAAATTGTTTTTGCGGATAAACAAGCTGGCCGAATCAGACACGTAAATGATCATGCCGTCGGGAGCGGTGCTCAGCGGTGCAAGGGTCAGGTTGCTGCCGGGTATCCGGGGCAGTAAAAGCCCTTGTCGGGTGCTTTCCAGTTCAAGGATGGAAGATCTGTTGATCTGGCTGGGGTTGGAGCCGACCTTTAATTGTGCGGACGCGATAGAGCTAAGAAAAAGCAATCCTGCCGCCAGAATGAAATGTTTCATGCAGGTGTGTTTAGATGAGAAAAAAAGAGTGCTGAGACGGTTTAGATTGCCAAGGATCGGTTACTGTTTACGGTATCGGGTGTTGTTTTGGTTCTTTGAATATTGTTTGCCTACGGGTTACGATAGTAAATATATTCCTTTAAGCATTTCTATGGCTAATACGAGCGTGTTATTTTTGCCTATTAACAATATCCATGAATTTGCCCGGAGCAAGTTCGTTTTTGTACAATACCGCCATCCCATGCCTGACTAATTTTACATTACAAAAATGATGTAGCATATGGGAAACACCACACAAACAGATCAGCGCCTGGCGCTGGCTTATACCATCGCAAAGAAGCTGGTCAAATACACCGTTTACCTCGGCATCCTCTATTTTGCGTACAAAGGTTTCATGGCCTGGGATTAAAACGGTGCGCAGCGTTGACGCAAACAGGAAGGCGGTACGGGCATACCGCCTTTTTTGTGTTTAAAACAGAACATTCCGCTACCTATTCTTTAACAAAACAATACCCTGTGCAGGTGTTTTTCCGCTTATTTTTATACGGCTGCCCAACAAAACGGCCCGATAAAATATGATGATCAGGATACTGGGTTTTATAAGCCTGTTAATCTGCTGTGCCGGCACGGCCGCCGCACAAGCAGAACTGGCGCCCTGGGGCAATATCAGGGGCATCAGGATAAGCGGCCAGCTAATGGAATTTGAAACTTCCCTCCGGCTGGTAACGGAAAATAAAGCGGAGATATCCACCGGAAAGGAAAGGCAACGCCCGAAATATGAACGGAAAGGGAAACAGCAGGTAGTAACCACTGCTATCGGCTCTTTGACCTTTACAGAAACGGTGCAGGATATTAAAGCCGGTTCGGCCGGCGTACAGGTTGAGGTGAAAGCCAATGCGGATGTGCCTGCGGAAGGGATCTATTTTTGCATCCGGCTTCCCAAAGAATGGTACGGCCTCGCCTCCCTGCAAACAAACAGCGCCGCGGCCCAACCGCTGCGCGCCGGAAACCGGGGCAGTGCCAGCCGTGTCGTTGTTAACGCGCCTGAACGCAAGCTCATTGTCAGCTTACCGGCGCCCGGCGCATGGCAGCTGAAACAAAACCGCCACGGCGACTTTGAACTATACATACCCGTTCATACCGGGAAGCTCGCCAACGGCGAAACCGCGAAAAGTTCATTCACACTGGAAGCTTCCGGCACAACAGACACGCAGCCGGTGAAATTGCAGATCGGCACCGCCGGTCCCGGCCGGGTGTTCGACGGCTTCGGCGGGAACTTCAGGCTGCAGAACCCGGGAACAGACCCGAAAGTGATCGATTATTGCCTTCGTAATATGCGCATTGCCTGGGGCAGGGTGGAGATGCCCTGGCGCTTCTGGCAGGTCAGGAAAACAGACAACCCGCTGGATTCCGCGCGCAAAGGCCGGCTGCATCCCCATGTGAAAAATGCCATGGAAATGGCGCAGCGGCTGGATAAGCTGGGCATGCCGGTGATATTGTCCGCATGGTCCGGCCCGGCATGGGCCGTAGTGGGCACGCCACGCTTCACGCCAACACCGGAGGGCGTTTGGGGCAACCCGCTGGATTACGCCAGCATACAGGAGATCTACCGGTCCATCGGCGATTATATCCAGTGCCTGGACGAACAATACGGGGTTAAGATCAGCATGTTCTCCTTCAACGAATCGGACCTTGGCATCAACATCCGGCAGACCGGGGAGGAGCACGCCGCATTCATCAAAGGCCTCGGCGCGCATTTGCAGCAGCGCGGCCTGGCAACAAAAATGCTGCTGGGCGATAATTCAGACGCCACCACTTATTCATTTATTGATCCCGCCATGCAGGATACCGCGGCACGGCCTTACATCGGCGCAGTATCATTCCATAGCTGGCGCGGCTGGGACCAGCCTACGCTGGAGAAATGGGCGGAAGCGGCTACCAGGCTGAACCTCCCGCTGATCGTCGGCGAAGGCAGCATCGATGCGCAGGCATGGGGTTACCCGCAGGTGTTTGAAGAAGAAACCTATGCACGGGAAGAGATCAATCTTTATACCCGCCTGCTCAATATCTGCCAGCCCGCATCTATCCTGCAATGGCAGCTCACGGCGGATTATTCCCCGATGGCGGGCGGCGGCATTTTCGGCGACAATTCCCCGCTGCGCCCCACGCAACGGTTCTGGAACCTGAAGCAGCTTGCATCCACACCGCCGGGCCTCAAAGCATTGGAAGCCGTTTCCGGGAAAAAGGATATTTCCATCGCTGCCCTCGGTGATCCCGCAAAGGGAACCTACGCTATCCACCTGGTGAACAACGGAACCACGCGGCAGGTAACGCTGGAAGGATTACCGGCGGAAGTCCGCTCGCTGAAAATGTGGGTAACCGGTAAGCATAAGAATATGAAAGAAGAGGGGCCGGTGACGGTGAAGAACGGTACTGCTGTATTCAGCCTTGAAACCGGTACGTATACGACTTTAATTTCAGCCCTGGTCCGGGAAAGATAGAACGGTGGCAGACTCAGCTTGTTTTTGCATCAAAGGAACTTAGTCATATAAAAATGTGGAATGAAGGTCCCGCCTGTCCAGGCGGGATATTTTTATTGCACGATGTTCCGCAGTTTCTTTTTGTTGAGGATGGCCAGTTGTTTGCCGGATGCCGCCACCAGCCCGTCTGCCGTCCATTCATTGATCGTCTTGAAAAGGGTTTCGTAAGTGGTGCCGGCGAAAGAAGCCACGTCCTGCCGGCTGAGATGCCCGTTGATATATCCATCTTCATCTTTTCCGAAGATCTCTTCCAGCTTCAGCAGGCTTTTGGCGATGCGGCTTTTTACATTCATATGCACCATGTCGCGCATGGACTGTTCCGCCTGCTGTAATTCATCCGCATACAGCAGTATCATGCTGTAGGCCAGCTGGTGATTCACCAGCATGGTGCTGCGGAAGAATTCAGGCGTGATAAAACAGGCTTCCACCGCATCCACGGCAGTAGCCGAAACAGGATACACTTCGCCGGACACCAGGCCGCGGTGCCCCAGCATATTGCCTTCCCCGGCAAATTTGATGATCAGGTCTTTGCCTTCCTCGCCCCATTGTTTATGCACCTTCACTTTGCCACTGTGAAGGAAATAAAAACCTTCCACCGGGTCGCCCTCGCGGAATATGACCGCGCCTTTCTTAAAGCTCACCAGCCGCGCACTGGCGGCGATGGCGGCCTTCCATTCAGGCAGGCAATGCTGATGCAGGAAACAATGCGGGTGATGATTCATAGGCGCTAAATTAGAACAAATTAATTAATTGCTATTGCAATACTATTCGTGCCGTTTAAAATAAAATTTATGATAAAATATTGCCAAGGCAATATATTTGCAGGAAATATCCCGATTTAAGATGAGCAAAATACCGGTTGCACCTTCGCTGGACGACTTGTTGAATGAAGGGCAACAACCCGGGCAGGAAAGGCCCGTTTCCCGCAGGGTACTTTTTTTAAGCATACAGGCGGTGCTGAACGCCGTGATCATCGGTTTCATTGCAAAGCTGCTGGTGGCGTTGATCAGCCTGATCACGAACCTGGCCTTCTATGGCGAAATCTCCTTTCATGAAACCAGTCCGGCGCACAACGCGTTAGGCATCTCGGTGCTGGCCATACCCATCGTTGGCGGGCTGATCGTAGGGCTGATGGCCCGGCTCGGCTCCCCGGCCATCCGCGGGCATGGCATACCTGAAGCCATGGAGCAGGTGCTCACGAACGAGAGCCGCATCAAACCCATCATCACCCTGCTGAAACCGCTTTCCGCGGCTATTTCCATCGGTACCGGCGGCCCGTTCGGGGCGGAAGGGCCTATCATTTCCACGGGCGGCGCATTCGGTTCTTTTGCAGGCCAGATCATGCGCATTTCGCCGAATGAACGGAAAGTGATGCTAACGGCGGGCGCCACAGCGGGTATGTCCGCCATTTTCGGAACGCCGGTGGCCGCTGTGCTGCTGGCAATAGAATTATTACTGTTCGAATTTTCTCCCCGCTCCATTATACCGGTGGCGCTGGCCTGCGCAACAGGCGCGGCCATGCACCTGCTGCTCTTCGGCACCGCACCCGTATTTGCGATGCCTGAAATACAGGCGCCCACTTATGGCGCGCTCATCTGGTATACCGGCATGGGAGCGGTGATAGGCGTGGCTTCCGCGTTGATCTCCAAAAGCATTTACCTGATCGAGGATCTCTTCGAGCACCTGCCAGTTCACTGGATGTGGTGGCCCGCTATCGGCGCGGTGGCTATCGGCGTTACAGGTTATTTTGCGCCGTACACGCTGGGCGTTGGATATAACAATATCACCGACCTGCTCACCGGTTCCGTTTCGCTGCAATTGGTGCTGGGATTGTGTTTCCTGAAATTCATCTCATGGTCTGTATCCCTCGGCAGCGGCACTTCAGGGGGGACGCTGGCGCCGCTGCTCACGATCGGGGGCGCGGCAGGACTGGGTTTGGGCATGCTGGTAATGCATTTCTTCCCGCAAAGCGGCATCAACCTGCCTACCTGTGCGCTGATCGGCATGGCAGCCATGTTTGCGGGCGCGGCAAGGGCATTGCTCACCGCTATCGTATTTGCGCTGGAAACCACCATGCAGGCTCACGGGCTGCTGCCTTTGCTGGGCGCCTGCACGGCTTCATATTTCGTGTCGTTCTTTATGATGAAAGGCTCTATCATGACGGAAAAGATCCGCCGCCGTGGCATCAGCACGCCGCAGGCTTACGAGCCGGACATGCTGCAGCACCTGCGAGTGGCGGATGGTATGGCGTTTAACTTCATGAGCGCATTGCCGGAAGAAAATACCACGCAGGTAAAAGCGCGCCTCAGCACGGAGGGCGACCCGCAGCTGCCGCTGGTAGTGGAAGACGGCGAGCGCCGCTTTGTTGGCATCGTAAGCCTGCAGCAGCTGTACCAGGCGCACGACACGGACAATATCGCTTCGCTGGTACTGCCCGCCAAAACATGGATATACCCCGAAAGCAGCCTTGATACAGCGATCCAGCTCATGGACCGCTACGGGTTGGAATACCTGCCGGTAGTGCAGAGAGATAATAAATTAAAGATAGTGGGAATACTGACGGCCTCGCAGGTGTTTGCCGCATACCGCAAGCACCGCAATGCCGGGGAACAATACCAGCAGGCCATTTCTGTAAAAAGACGGAGGAACAGGCTGATCGTCAGCAGCAGGAAATGGCTGGGCAAAGAAAGATAAAGAATGGTTCAATCGTGAGAAGGGAGCAGCCCGTTAACCCCGGAGTTCATAGCGCCGGCAGGTTAACGGGGCTGCCATTTTTTTATCAGCTCACTTCCGGCATCCGGGGATCAATATGAATTTTATGCGGCAGGCTGGTATAATCCGGATATAGGGATTATATTAGTATGTTAAAATTCATTTATATGAACGGGGTCATCCGGAAATTCGTTGAATACATTTATAATAATTACGTCGGTAATTTTTTGGGATTTGTAATAGGGATGGCGTCCACACGCCTGGTGTCCCACTTCTTCACCACCCGCAGCATCCGTAATTTATGGGGCCTTACCGCGCACAAAACGGTGGTGGACAAACATACCTACACTAAAATGGAATGGGTGGTGTCTATCATGATCGGGTTCATTGTATTCGAGCTTGTATCCAAATGGCTGAAGAAAAAAATGAACGACGTGTTGCCGAAATACAAAGCAACGCGGTGGCTGGTAAAACAGGAACAACAGCACCAGCCGGCGAAGCCGGAAACCAATAAGACCATGGCGGAAACAGCGCCTGGAGCGTGATAAGCCAATGATTGCTTCGTCGCGCCTACTGCACAAACCCCCGTTGCTCCGCAACAACGGGCATTTTGCAATGACCAGCCGTTTAAACAGCAATGACATCAAACCCCGTTACGCCGTCCCCGCCGAAATATGACGAATGAACCAAAACAATTTTTTAATATTGTAAACGGGTACCGTCTACTTAAAGCGTTTTATCAACCACATTATGGATCATGCATACAGCCAACTATCAGACGCGGAACTGGCCGGCTTGCTGAAGGCTGGCAACCAGCTTGCCTTTGCGCAGATCTATGAACGTTACTGGCGCGTCATTTACGGGCATGTTTATAAAATGCTGCTGGACGAGGAAGAAGCAAAAGACGTGATCCAGGAAGTTTTCAGCGAAATATGGATAAAACGGGAACAGCAATATTCCAATCTCGCCGGCTATTTGTATGTATCCGCCAGGCATAAAGTGATCAACCTTATCCGCAAAAACAAATTCCACAGCGCCTATCTCGACGCGCTGGGCAGCTTCGCCAGCGAATGCAGCACCGCCACCATCGAGCGGCTGGACGAAAAAGACCTGGCCGCCGCCATCGAAAGGGAGATACAGGCACTGCCGCCAAGGATGAAGGAAATATTCGAGCTCAGCAGGAAAGAAAATCTCAGCTACAAAGAAATTGCCGGACGCCTGGGCATATCCGATAAAACTGTAAAAAAACAAATGCATAAATCGCTGCAACAGATCAGGCTGAACCTGAAAGACTCCGGTGCTGTGGCGATCGTTTTGCTGGCCTGCATGCGGTAAAATTTTTTTCTCCCCGGGATACTACCTTCCTCATTTCCGATTGTCTTATTATTAAAGCAGCCCTCCGGGCTTAATACCAATACTGTGAACCGACAACAGGCAGAAGAACTTTTGACGAGATACATCCAGGGCACGGCCAGCGATACAGAGCGGGCTGTGGTAGACCGCTGGTATGAATCCGAAGCCGCTAAACGGAAGCTGGACGACAGCCAGTTGTTTGAGCACCTGGACGCGGAGCTTTGGGCCGGTACGCTTCAGCAGGCGGGGCTCCCGCAGCCGGCACCGGTGCGCAGGAAGATGTTTACCGCCTACAGGGCTGCCGCCGCGGCAGCAGTGCTGTTGTTGCTTTCAACAGGCGTGATGTTCTACCTGAACAATAAAAAACCATCCGCCCCCGGTGCGGCGGAAACCGTGGCGGTAAAGCCGCAGATACTGCCGGGCAGCAATAAGGCTATCCTAACCCTTGGCAATGGCGACCAGATATCGCTGACGGACGCTGCGGACGGGGAGCTGGCGAGGCAGGGCGATACCCGCATCTCCAAAACGAAGGACGGTCAATTGTTGTACGAACCGGAGAACGGCGCAGCCGGCGGAACGGCGAAACGTAATACCATCCGCACCCCGCGCGGCGGGCAGTACCGCATAGACCTGCCGGATGGCACGCGCGTATGGCTCAATGCCGCATCGTCGCTTGTGTTCCCGGCTTCCTTCGCAGGGCTGGATGAACGCAGCGTGCAGCTGACAGGCGAAGCCTATTTTGAAGTGGCCAAAGACGCGGGCAAACCTTTTAAAGTGATCAGCAACGCCCATACCGTGGAAGTATTGGGAACACATTTTAATATCAACGCTTACAACGACGAGCCGGATATCAAGACCACGCTGCTGGAAGGCGCGGTGCGGGTGAACGGCAGCATGCTCCGGCCGGGCCAGCAGTCTGTGCTGGCGAATGGCAGGCTCAGCATCAGGAATGCCGAGACAGACATGGAGACCGCCTGGAAGAACGGGGAGTTCATTTTCAACGGGCAGGATTTTAAAACCGTCATGCGCACCATCTCCCGCTGGTACGATGTGGATGTGGTATATGAATACGACCCGAAGCCGTTCCGCATAGGCGGCGAAGTGTCCAGGAGCAGGAGCATTGCCGAAGTATTAAAAATGCTGGAAGTAACAGGAGGAGTGAAGTTTAAGCTGGAAGGCAGGACGATCAAAGTGATCAGGTAAGCAGGATATATAACCGGATGCGCTCCGGCCGGGAAGGCAGTAATTAAAAGGCCGGGGCATTTATCAACTAAAATACCGCAATTGAATGTTCAAAAAGATTACCGGAAAAGGTAAGCGGCTGCGCTATGCCTTAAAGTTTCCGCTGTTTATGAAATTTACCCTGGGGCTGCTGATCTCCGTTGCCTTGCAGGCCGCTACCGGTCCCGGTTACGCGCAGAACATCACCATCAACGAAAAGAATGCGCCGCTGGAAAAGATACTGAAGCTTATCCGCACACAGAGCGGCTTCGATTTTATGTACGATAAAGACCTTATCAGCAAGATCGACAAGATCAACCTGCAGGTAAAGAATGTAACCGTTCAGCAGGCTATGCAGCAATGCCTCTCCGGGTTGCCGCTCAGTTTTTATATAGACGACCGGATGATCATTATCCGCAAAAAAGAAACACCTGAGCAGCAGCGGGCAGACAGTACCATTACCGGCACCGTAGTGGATGAAAAAAGCGGTGAAAAAGTGATCGGCGCTTCCGTGATGGTAAAGGGTTCCGGCGCCCGCGCCGTAACGGACGCCAACGGCAGCTTCCGCATCGCCGCATCGAAAGGCGCGGTGATAGTAGTGAGCTATGTTGGGTACGAAAAAAAAGAAACAGCGGTGAACGGGCCCGAAATCGTGGTGAGGATTTCAGCCACTACGGAATCCATGCGGGAAGTGGTAGTGACCGGCTACGGTGAAGTGCGCCGGCGCGATCTCACCGGTTCCATTTCGTCTGTTAAGATGGCCGATTTTCACAAAGCGCCCGTACGTTCCTTCGAAGAAGCGCTTGCAGGCCGTGTGGCAGGCGTGCAGGTGAGTTCGGTGGACGGCCAGCCGGGCGCGGAAATGAAAGTGGTGATCAGGGGGAACAATTCTGTAACGCAGGACAATTCGCCGCTGTACGTGGTAGACGGCTTCCCGATGGAAAACTCGGACAACAACGCGATCAATCCCGCGGAAATCGTAAGCATAGAAGTATTGAAAGACGCCTCTGCCACTGCCATCTACGGCGCCAGGGGCGCCAACGGCGTGGTGATGATCACCACCCGCAAAGGCCGCGAAGGTCCGCCCGTTGTCACTTACAACGGCTACTATGGCATCCAGCAGAATATCCGGAGAATGGAACTGATGGATCCTTATGAATTCGTAAAATACCAGGTGGAGCGCGACAGCTCACTGGCCAATCCCGCCTATCTCGCCAACGGCAAAAGCATTGAAGATTACAGGAACGTGCCCGGCCTCGATCTCCAGGACGAGATATTCAAAGTACGCCCTATGCAGAACCATTACATCTCCATTAGCGGAGGCACCAAAACAACAAAATATTCCATCTCCGGTTCCTACCTGAACCAGGATGGCGTGATCATCAACACCGGCTACGACCGGTTCCAGGGCCGCATGAACCTGGAAACGGCCATCAGCAGCAATTTCAAAGTAGGTGTGAATGCCAACCTCAGCCACCTCGATAAATTCGGTACCATGCCCGCTGTGGGCCGCGAAACTGTGTTCTCCACCAACCTCATGTACAGCGTATGGGGCTTCAGGCCTGTAACCGGCAACTCCGGCTCAACGCTGATAGACGAAGAAGTGGACGAATTGGTGAATGGCCTGGCGGACATGCGGTTCAATCCCCTGTACTCCGTTCAGAACGAGCACCGGAAAACGATCTCCGACATCACGATGGTGAATGCGTATGCCGAATACCTGTTCGGGAAATACCTTACGCTGCGCGTTACCGGCGGCATGACGAAAGAAAAGATCAAAACGGAAGCCTTCAACAACAGCAAAACCGCCCAGGGCAGCCCGAACACACTGTCAGGCAAAAACTACGGGGTGAACGGTTCGGTGAATTTCGTGGAAAGGAGCAGTTACCTGAATGAGAATACCCTCACCTTCAACAAGGAACTGAACCGCTTTCACCGGCTCAATGCAGTGGCAGGGTTTACCGTGCAAACCAATAAAAGCTCGCTGGGCGGGTACGCGGCCAACATGGTGCCGAACGAGGCATTGGGTATAGCAGGCCTGCGCGAAGGCACGCCCGTGACGGTGAACTCAGGCGCTTCATCGTCCGCGCTCGCTTCCTTTCTCGGCAGGGTCAATTATACTTTCCGGGATAGATATTTATTGACGGCTTCTTTCCGCGCAGACGGCTCTTCCCGTTTCTCCGACGGCAACAAATGGAGCTTTTTTCCTTCCGGTTCCGTGGCCTGGAGGATCAATGAGGAAGAATTTATGAAGCCGCTGGAATTTATCTCCAACGCGAAGCTGCGAGTAAGTTATGGGGTAACGGGCAATAACCGTGTGTCCGACTTCGCGTATCTCTCCGCCATTACGCTTCCCGCGGCCACTGCATACAGCTTCAACAACCAGCCGGTAAAAGCTTCCATTCTTTCAGAACTGGGCACTAAAAGCCTGCGATGGGAAAGCACGCGCCAGACCAATATCGGCCTCGACCTCGGCTTCTTCAACCAGCGACTGACGCTGGAAGCGGATGCCTACAGGAAAATAACCTCCGACCTGTTGCTGGATGCGAAAGTGCCCACGTCCATGGGCTTTTCCAATGCGTTCAAGAACATTGGCGAAGTGGAGAACTCGGGCCTGGAATTTACGCTGAACGGCGATATCCTGGATAAAACGGCGCTCAAATGGAATGCGGGTTTCAATATTTCTTTCAACAGGAACAAAGTGCGGCAGCTGGCGGAAGGGCAGCGTGAACTGCTGTCTATCCTTCTCTGGAACCTCGATTTCAGTAAAGTGCCGCTGTACACCGCCGAAGTGGGAGCGCCTATTGCGCAATATTATGGCTACATCTGGGAAGGCAATTACCAGTATAACGATTTCGATGAAACCAGTCCTGGTACATATATGCTGAAAGACGGCGTGGCTACCTATCATACCAACCGCGCCACCACGCAGCCGGGGTTTATCAAATACAAAGACATCAATGGAGACGGCAAGATCAATACAGACGACCGTACCGTGATAGGCAATCCCAATCCCGATTACACCGGCGGCTTCACCAATAACTTTTCCTGGAAAGGGTTTGACCTGAATATATTTTTCCAGTTCGCTGCGGGCCAGGAGATATTCAACGCCAACCGCATCATATTTGAAGGCGGCGGCAGGATGCATCAGAATATGTTCGCTACTTACAAAGACCGCTGGACGCCGGAGAACCAGAACAATACCTATTACCGCACCAACGGCCAGGGCCCGGTGGACTTTGGGTACTCCAGCCGCGTGGTGGAAGACGGTTCGTACCTCCGCCTGAAAACGATGGCGCTGGGGTACAACTTCCCGGTGACCATGATCAAAAGAGCCGGCCTGAGCAGCCTGCGCCTGTATGTATCCGCGCAAAACCTGCTTACCTGGACGCGTTATTCAGGCTTCGACCCCGAGGTGTCCGCCTTCGATTCCGCGCTCACACCCGGTTTCGACTACTCTGTATATCCACGCGCCAGAACCATCACCTTTGGCCTTAACATGACATTATAAAAGAAGGAACATGAAAAAGACAACCGTCCTGTTAATTACGATCACACTGCTGGCCGGCACTTCCTGCAAAAAGTTCCTGGCCACCAGGCCGCAGGATTTTTCCTCACCCGAACAATATTACAGCACCGAGCAGGAGCTGAATGACGCCCTGGCGGGCGTATACAATGCACTGGCCATAGACGCCACCTACGGCCTGTACCTTTCGCTTTTCCTGGCGCATGGCAGCGACGAAGCGTTTTACAAGCAGAACACCGCCACGGCCAATGCCATGGCCTACGACCACAATACCGCTGACGTATACGTAGATGCCGTGTGGCGCGACCTTTACAAGGGCATCAACCGCGCCAATTACCTGCTGGCCAATATCAGCAAGCCCGTGATGAATGAAGAAGCGCGCAACGTGATCAAAGGCGAAGCGCTTTTCCTCAGGGCGTTCATGTACTTCCACCTGGTGAGCCTGTGGGGCGATGTGCCGCTGCTGCTGAACCCTACCGACGACAGCCGGAATACCGACAATCCCAGGACTCCCTCCGCTGAAGTGTTCCGCCAGATATTGAGCGATATGAAAACCGCGAAGGACCTGGTGAACAGCTATACCGTGACGGGAAAACCCGTACATATCTCTAAAACCGCCATCATGGGCGTAATGGCAAGGGTATGCCTGAAAATGGCCGGCGAGCCGCTGAAGGACGTGAGCAAATATGAAGAAGCACGCGCGTGGGCAGACAGCGTGATACAATCCGGCATTCACCGGCTGAATCCGGACTACAAGCAGGTGTTCATCAACGAAACCGCGGACCTGTATGATGTGCAGAACAATGAAGTGATGTGGGAAATAGAATTTTACGGCAACAGCACCGGCACGCTCAAAATGGGCGGCAGGTTTGTGAACTATGCTTCCACGCTCAACCGTGATAACGTGGCGGGTTACGCCTATGAAAGGATCGGCGCCACCGGAACGCTGTATAGAATGTATGCCGCCGGCGACCTGCGCCGCGACTGGAACATAGCGCCTTACAGCTTTCGTGGCAGCAGTGGTACGGAAGAAGTGCCCAAGGCCGCAACGGATATTTATACCAGGAGCTGCGCCAAGTGGCGGCGGAAATACGAAACCGTGCTGCCGAGAAGTACAGACTACGGCCCAACCAATTTCCCCGTCATCCGCTATTCCGATGTGCTGCTGATGTTTGCCGAGGCGGACAATGAAGTGAACGGAGGCCCCTCTGCCGCCGCGTACGACGCCATCAACCAGGTGCGCAGGCGCGGTTACGGCAAGCTGCTGCCCGATGCTACCAATATTACCGAAGCGGACCTGGCCGGCCTGAACAAGGAAGCTTTCACTGAGGTATTACGGCAGGAACGGGCCAGGGAACTTACTTTCGAGTCACTCCGGAAACACGACCTTATCCGCTGGGGTATTTTTGTACCCGTAATGAAAGCCGTGGGCGCGGATCACGGGCTGAATGCACCGGCCAACCTAAGGTATGCTACCCGCGGGTACAACAACGTTTCAGAAAAACATAACCTGTTGCCGATACCCAGCCTGGAAATGTCGCTGAACAAAGCGATAGAACAAAACCCGCTATGGAAATAGCGTATAGACTAAACCAAAACTGACATAGATGTACGGAAGGGCTTCGGCTCTTCCGTTTTTTTATGGCACAGGATAATTGTCCGTTTGTTTGTACCGGTGATCGTCATTGCGAGGAGCAGCGCGGGGCTTTGTGCAGAAGGCGCGACGAAGCAATCTACGAATATTGGGCCATCTCAATTCAACGGAGGAGATTGCTTCGTCGCACCCCCGCTGTAGCTCTGCTGCTCCTCGCAATGACGGCACTAATCCATCTTTGTTACTTCTTTTTCCCAGCCTAAAGGCGTTTCAATTTTTACCAGGCGTACATTTTTCCCTTTGAAGAATATGTCTGCCGTGCAGTTGGTCAATCTTGCGATCTGCGCTACCTGCAAGCCTTCCACATCCTCCGCCATGACCGGCGTGCGCGGGTCTGTTGCGGAAGCGCCGAGCATGAGGCCGTTTACCTGTACGTTTTTAGCATGCCTGATAAAAAGGCCGGAAGAGGGGAGTTCTTTCCATGCTGTTGGTTGCGGGTAACCCTTTTCATCTTCCTTTACCGCTTCGAAGCCCGGAAGATAGCTACCGGGCTGAAGGCCGCCACGGTTAAAGAACTGGATGTTGGCCAGGGAGACATTTTCCACGTAATGCCCGGGGATGGCCGTGATGGAAGAACAATAATTGCCTGTGCCATAAGCTGTCACATTGCTGATTACGATATTTTTCATGGTGCCGACGGGCGGGTTTTCAGCGGCGGCGGTATGTTTCCTCGCGCGGTTGCCCAGCCTTACGAACAACGGGCAATCAGTTCCGCTGATCGTGATGTTGCTGATGCTGACGCCTTCCATCCTGCCGCCGTCCACAATTTCAAGGGAAAGACCCGCAATGCCGCGCCGGGTGCCGTAGATGGGAGGGTGTTCGTTGCGGCTGGGTTTTATCACGCAGTTGGAAACGGATATATTCCTGAAGCCGCCGGTAGATTCGGTGCCGGCTTTGATGGCATTGCAGAAGCTGGAAACGATGCAGTTGGTGATCACCACATCTTCGCAGGGCGCGGCGCCGGTGCTTTTCAGCACGATCGCATCATCGTCTGTATCGAATACGGAGTTGGAAAGGAGGAACCGCCGGCAGCCGTCTATGTCGATGCCGTCGTTGTTTCGGTTGGCGTGGTTGTATACGTTCACGTGGTCTACCACCACGTCTTCACAATCCAGGTAATGCTGGTTCCAGATGGCTGCATTCAGCATGCTCACCTGTTCCACTTTTACGTTGCGGCAGGAGATGAAGAGAACGTTGCGCGGCCTTCCGTCCATATCGCTGCCCAGCTTGTTCTTCGGATTGCCGGGGTGTTTGGCGCCATTGCCGTCGATCGTGCCGGGGCCGGTGATGGCGATGTTGGTGGCTTCGTTGGCATAGATCAGCGCATGCCAGCCGCCCGGGTCTTTCTGGGAGCGGTATGCAGGCTGGGGCTGCGCGGGAAAATCCTCCGGCCTGGCGCTCGCCTGCAGCACGGCGCCCATTTGCAGGTGCAGCTCCACATTGTCTTTCATCACGATCGTGCCGGAGCTGAAAACGCCTGCGGGAACGATCACCCGGCCCCCGCCGTCCGCATGGCATTGCTGCACGGCTTTATTGATGGACACGGTGTTGACCGTACCAGGCTTCGCGCCGAATGCGGTGATGGGGTAATCTTTCGCCATGGCGTGCTGTGCCGTTAAACAAAGCCAGAGGAACCATATCTTTTTCGTCATAAATTGCTGGATTTAATTATTCATACATCAGTCTTTCAGCCACCAGGTAAGCGCATCCTGTATATTGTCTGCCGGCGCGGTTTTCAGCTGGTCTGCCGCGCGGCGGTAAGCTGTTGCTATCAATGCCTGGTCCTGCGTTTCGCCGGCAACGGGCCCGCCGTTGCCGGCCACAGCTCCTGCTATCAATAATTTGCGCGGCGCAAGGCTGGCAGCAAGATCGGGTAAGTCGTACACGCCGCCGGCGCCGGCCACTGCGCCCTGCACAAAGCGGGACTGGTAAATGCGGCTGGAAACGATGGAGTGCCAGGAAATACAGGGCCGGAGTAGCGCCACGCGTGCAATGCTTTTATCGAAGGCCGCGGCATGCAGCAGCACAGGCGCCATTTCACCCAGCGCAACGCCGTACACTTCGGTGATGCCGGTTTTGCCGAGCCAACGAGAGAGCCGCACCACATCGCCCGCGCGGATGCCGGTGATGCTTCGGGCGGTTTGGATCGAAGCGAACCAGAGGTTGTAGGAAATACTGTCGATGTACGAGTCGCCGATGAATTTCCCGGGGCCGGTTTCGCCGGTGCCCAGAAGATCAGGCGCCAGCACGGTGAATCCGTTTTTCACCAGCCTTTCCATTTCTCCGCCCAGTGCAGCATCTGCAGCTTTGCCTGCGGGCCTCAGCCAGAGGATCGCTTTGTTCACGGCATGATCCGGCTTCATCAGCAGGTAAGGGATCACATAGTTGCCCTCGCCTTCCATAAAAAACTTCTCGATCACGTAACCGTCCCTTTGCAGGCGGCCAGTGAATACAGGCGCTTTATCCGTTCGGGGAGCGTGGTAGCCGGAGATTCTCTGGGCAGCATCCAGCATGGCGGGACGATAGGCCGGCATTTGTTTCCGTGCAGCCAGCAGTGTTTCGTGTTTCTTTTGCGCTGTTTTAAGGTTGAGGCTGAAAATGGTTTCTCCTTTCATGGAGGTATGCACCTGGCCGGTTGGCGTAACCTGCAATTCCTGCGCGCTCAGCGGCTGTACTTCTTCGTCCAGCGGAGAGCCTGGCTGGCTGAGATGTTTTTGCAGGAAAGCATACAAGGCTTCCCTGTTCTTTTTAGTGGATACATGAGGTGCATCGTCAGTCACCATCATAAAATCTTCCTTCTTGCCATACGCCGCATACATGGCGGATACTTCCGCGGCGGCCTCGGTGGAACCCTGGATGGAGAACATGTCTCTCGTGGTGGTGATCATCAGTGCGGGTTTGGGCGCGCGCACCATCAGCAGGTCGTTCATGTCCAGGCCGCGGGCAATGCCGTTGAGGAAGTTCTGCTCAGCGTCCTGCGGACCGATGGACTGGAAAAGGCGGCTGAAGTTCGTGATGTAATTTTCCGGCGCCACTGCTTTGATCCTGTCGTCGAAAGCAGCGATGTAAGCGCTTTGCGTGCCGCCCCCGGAGCGCCCGGTGATGGCGATCCGCGCAGGATCTGTTTCTTTGCGGGTGAGCAGGAGATCTACCGCGCGGATGCCGTCCCAGATCATGTACATGGCCAGCGTGTTGCCGGTCATGAATACCTGCACGCCGGGGTAGGAGTGCTCGTTCGACGGCCATTTGTGCCGCGACTTGCGGGAGGCGGTGTCATAATATTCCAGCCGCTCGCCCTGCCCCACGGGATCAAAGGCGAACACGATGAATCCTTTTTTCACCAGGTTCAGCATCACCCGCTGGTATGCGGGCGAACGGTAGCCGTTAGCGGAATGGCCGCTGCAATATACGACCGCAGGGGCTTTTTCGCCTTTCTTCAGGCCGCCGGGTATGAACAGGGAGCCTGTTACATACAGCCCGGGCATGGATTCGTAAATAATGTTTTCCACCCGGTAACCGGCTTTACGGTGAACGCCGGTTACTTTCACGTTCAGCGGGGTTTTTTCAGGGAAGGCGCCCACGGCTTCCTGCAAGTTGCGCCGCAGCCATTGCTGCCGCTGCTGCCATTCGGGGAGCGAATGCAGGGCCGCCACTTCCTTCGCCCGTTTGTCCAGGTAACCGAAAGCTTCAGCCGCCAGATGATGGTACAATGAGTTCGGTGCATCGCTATATTGCATCCAGGCGCCCGTTACATCCAGGTCCTGGGTTTTCTGGGCCTTTGCCTGCATGGCAGACAGAATTATCACACCTGCCGCAAGGGACCAGCAAAAGCCGCTTATCTGTTTCATGTTGTTCATAGTGTGTTTGCGTTCTCCAGCCGGAGCGGTATGTTCATAAAGGGACATCGGCCTTTTGGTTGACGTTCCGGCAACAATTACCCTGCCGGGATGCGCTTTTATTACTATGAGACAATTGAAACGGGGAATGGTAGTAGCGGAGGGGAAAGTTTTTTCGATAAAAAAAGGCCGTCCCGGCGTAACCGGAACGAGCCTTCTCTCAATTTATGGCAGTATGTTTATCTTTTTCCGCCATGGCCGCGATTGTCGTCGTCATCGTCGTCGTGCCCGTGGCCTTTTTCCTTCACGAGTTTAAATACTTTGCCGGTATTGCCGGAAGGCCCGGCCATGCTGGAAACGGTCAGGTATACTTCCCCTTCCATATCCTGCCCGAAACCTTTGAGGTAATAGCCAAGATCGGAAGGTTTGTCTTTCAGCGTTACTTCGGTGTAAGACCATAACCCGTCCCCGCTGCGCGGGCTGGAAATAAACAGCTCGCCATTGGGAACATTGCCTGGCTGGGAAAAACTGCCGAACAGGTATTTGCCCCTGAATTCCGGGATCTTGTTGCCGCGGTAAACATTGCCGCCGATAACGGTGGTCATCCTGCCGCCCGCCGGGTTATTACTGTTGTTGATCTCTATCACCGGGTCGATGAGGTTTGCGCCGAACACGTCCACATTGGGACATCCGGGCAGCTCTACGCTGTTGTTGGCCGCGTTGAAGCAATGGGTGCCTTCTTTCACGTTCCATCCGTAATTTCCGCCTTTCGTTACCACATCAATTTCTTCATACAGCACCTGGCCCGCATCGCCGGCATACAGCCAGTGGTTGCCGCCCATATCGAACGAAAAACGGAAAGGGTTGCGGAAACCGTAAGCCCATATCTCATCTTTCCCGGCCTTGCCCACAAAGGGATTGCTGGCGGGAATGCTGTAGGGGCTGCCGCTGTTCACATCTATCCGGAGGATGTTGCCGAACAGGTTGGAATCGATGTCCTGCCCGTTGCCGCCTGCGTTGGGCAGGTACCAATCCATGACGTGCCCCGGCGCTACGTCGTTCGCGCCACCGCCGTCGCCAATAGCGATGTAGAGATAACCGTCCGGCCCGAAGGCAAGCGTGCCGCCGTTGTGGTTGCCCTGTGGATCATCCAGGTCCAGCAGTACTTTTTCTGAGGCCATGTCTGCCATGTTGGGATTTGCAGAAACCTTAAATTCCGCGATGCGGCTAAGGTTGTTGAAGCTGGTACCTTCGCGCCGAGGGCGGTTGTAGTAGATGTAAAATTTCCCGTTCTGCTTGTAATCCGGATGGAAAGCGAAGCCCAGCAGCCCGCGTTCGTCGTAGCCCGCGTTCAGCGGCACCATGATGCCGGTAACGTCGATGAAAGGAGCGGGCAGCTTATTGCCGTCCTTATCCACGATCCAGATCTTTCCAACCTGGTCGAGGATGAACAGCCGCCCGGTGTTGTCCGGCGATTCGGTGGCGCCGAGGGGAGAAACAAGATTGTCTGCGATGAGTTGAAGGGTTACTGCTTTGTTGGGTTTGTCGTCGAATTTTTTACAGCCATGCAGCAGCAGCGCGCCAAACAGCGCCGCTGCAAATGTGCCGGTGATGCGGAGCGTAAGACCGGCAGCCTGTGTGGAATTGATTTTCATAGCAATCACAATTTTAGATTGTTAATAATCATAAATGGATTAAAAAAATCATAATAGGCAGCAGGGAAGTTGCTGTGAATAACAGCTGTAGAGAATAATTTTTGGGATAATAAATATTACGGCAGCATATTAATAAAGGTTGCGTGGCGGCAAAAAAATAATATAGTACGTGCTAACATGAACAGCCGTAGATAATGTAACTTCATCATAAAACTAAACATGTCAAATGAAACCGGTAAACCGGAGTTCTGGGAATCAGCCTTCAACGAAAAACACGAGATGTGGGGCTTCGAGCCATCTAGATCAGCCGTATTGACGAAGGATCTTTTTGTCCGGGAATCCGTAAAAAACATTTTGGTTCCTGGTATTGGTTATGGGCGGAATGCGCAGATCTTCATAGACAACGGAATGGCTGTAACAGGCATTGAGATTTCAAAAACTGCGATTGAAATGGCGAGGAAACATTACGGCACAGCGATGGTCATACATCATGGATCCGTAACAGATATGCCTTTTGATAACAACAAATACGACGGTGTATTTTGTTATGCGCTGATACATCTGCTGGACGAAAGCGAAAGGGCGAAACTGATCCGCGACTGCTATGATCAGCTTGCTGAAAATGGCTACATGGTTTTTACGGTCATTTCGAAAGATGCGCATACTTACGGGCAGGGTGAATTGATCAGTAAAGACCGTTATGAAATGTTCGGCGGTGTTAGAATGTTTTTCTACGATAAAGAATCGATCCATGCTGAGTTCGGTAACGCAGGGTTATTTGAGATCACGGAAGTCACAGAGAATTATCCGTTCTACTTGATCAAATGCAAAAAAGGGCGGTAACTCCCGTCGCGTTATAATTTGATTTTTCAAAACTGTTGAATATATTTACATTGTAGGATAGAATAGTATAGCTATAAACAGCTGTTAACCAATTATTTGCAATGCAGGATATATACGAACAGATCAGGGAGCTGGAAAACATCCAGGGATTGTCCAAACACGAGCAGCTGGTACAGGGTATTATCAATGCCATCAACGATAAGCTGATCCAGCGCGGGGATATGCTCCCTTCGGTCAATAACCTGATCAAAGAGCTGGGCTTTGCGCGGGAAACCATTGCAAAGGGTTACAAAGAACTGGTCAGCCGCGGCATCGTGGAATCGAAGAACCGGATCGGTTTTTATGTATCGACGGAAAATACGGAGAACAACCTGCGGATCGCGCTGGTCATTTTTGCGTTCGACAGTTTCCAGGAGGTGTTCTTCAAAACCTTCCGCGACAGCCTTGGCACACCTGCCACGATCGATATCTATTTCCATCATAACAATATAGACGTACTGGAAAGCATCATTGCCAACGTCCGCGGCCGCTACGGCATGTACGTGGTGGCGCCCATCCCGCATAAGCGCACGGCCGGCATACTGGCTACGCTGCCCCTGAACAAATTCCTGATGATAGACCGCTACCAGGCGATGGAGGGCGATTTTTCCTATGTAGTGCAGGAGTTCGGGAAATCCTCTTACGCCGCTTTCTCACAGCTGGCGCCCGCGATACGTAAATTCCGCGGGATGATCCATTATCACCGGCCCGCTTCTGATACGCCGATCGAGATCATTGAGGCTTATAAAAAGTTCGTGAAAGATTTTAAGATCAAAAGCCTGATCCGCACCGAATATATTCCCGGCTCCATCGAAAAAGGATATGTTTATTTTACCATCAACAATGCGGAGCTTTGGCAGATGCTGAAAGACGCGAAGGCAAAGGGTTTCAGGCTGGGGAAGGATGTGGGCATCCTTTCGCATAACGACGAAGTGGTGAAAGAGATCATTTTTGACGGCATCACCACCTATTCCACGGATTTTTCAAAAATGGCCGAGAAGGCCGCTGAGTTTGTGCTGAAGCGTGAAAAAATACAGGAAGTAATACCGACCATTCTCCTGCGCAGGGGGTCATTATGATTGCTTTTTTATGAGTCCTACTATACTTCTGAGCTTCCTTTTCGTAACGGTGGCGGCTGCCGCTGTTTCGTTCTATGCCACGCGCAAAAAAACGCAGCAAACGCCCGTCAGCTTTTACCTGGGCAACCGCAGCCTGGGCTTCTGGATGATCGGCAGCTCCATGTTCCTGACGAACATGAGCGCCAACCAGTTCATCGGGGAGAACGAATTCGTATACACCACCAACATGTCGGTAATGGCATGGGGCATGAGCTCTGTGCTGGCCATGCTGGTAGTGGCGGAGTTCCTGATGCCGATGTACCTGCGCATAGGCGCGGTTACCACGCCGGACTTCCTGGCCAAGCGCTTCGACGCGCAAACGCAACGGATCGTTTCCATTGTTTTTCTCCTGGGTTATTTCGTCAATCTGATCCCGACTGTTTTATATGGCTGCGCGGTAGCGGTCAACGGCATCTTCCACATCGATCAATGGCTGGGCATCAGCTATTTTTCCGCCATCCGCATTATCGTGCTCGTGGTAGGCACGATAGGCCTGCTGTACAACGTGCTCGGCGGGCTTCGTGCCATAACGATCACGGACGTGGTGCAGGGCATTGGTATGCTGATAGGAGGGGCGATGATCGTGTATTACGGATTCCGTTACCTGGGCGGCGGCGACATCTGGCGCGGCGTTGAAACCCTTACCCTGTCTCACCGGGAGCACCTGGATGCGATCGGCGGGCCGGGCGATGTGCTGCCGTTCGGAACGATCTTTACCGGTATGCTGCTCATTAATATCTATTACTGGGGTATGGAGCAGTATATCGTGCAGGAAGCGCTGGCCTCCAAAAACCTGAAAGAAAGCCAAAAGGGCATTGCCCTTGCCTGCGTGGGAAAACTGTTCGCTCCGCTGTTGCTGAATGTGCCCGGGCTGATAGCCGTGCACCTGTATCCCAGCCTGGAAAACACGGCCACGGCTTTCCCGCGCCTGGTGAGCGACATCCTGCCGCCGGTGTTCATCGGCCTGGTGGCTGCGGTGGTTTTCGGCGGAGCGCTCAGCACATTCAATGCAGGGCTCAACAGCACCGGCACATTATTTATCATGAACCTGTACAAACCCTGGCTGGAGCGGAACGGCGAACCCGCCAGCGAACGCCGGCTGCTGCGCAGCGGGAAGGTCCTGCAAACGGGCGTTACCATCGCGGCGATCTTTTTTTCCCCGTACATCATGTATTTCGACGGCGGTTTTTACAATTACCTGCAAAAGGTGAGCAGCTTCTTCAGCGTACCTGTTTTCACGATCATGGTGGTGGGGCTGCTGACCAAAAAAGTGCCGCCCCTGGCCGCCAAGGCCGGGATCATATTTTTTGTGGCCGTGTATACCGCTACGCAATTCCTGTTCGATACCGGGCTGCATTACCTGCACGTACTGGCCATATTATTCGTGGTCGTTTCGGCCATGATGCTGCTGATCGGCCGGCTGAAGCCAATGGAAGAGGTATATACGCTTCCCCGCGAGGCCGCGGTGAATATTGTGCCCTGGAAGAGCCGCTACCTGTACTATGGATTACTGCTGATGATCATGGTAGGAATGTTCATTCTTTTTTCCCCGGCGGGGATCGCGGGGAAACAATAGACTATATTTGGATCATCTTTATAATACAACTGCTATGTGCTACAGGAACCTGACCGCCATGATATTTTCATTTTGTTTATTGTGCGCCGCACCTGCCATAGCGCAGCAGGCAGAACTGGTCATTCCCCTGGGGAATAAAAGCAGGATCGTGTATGACCTGGACAGGGGGCAGTACAATATTACCTGGAACGGGAAAATAATGATCAAAGAAGCCTATGCCGCTTACCAGGCGGCAAGGCCCGGCGACAGCCGGAAAGCGGGGAAGGCAGCTTATAAGGTGAGCGATGTGCATACCAGCCTCGGCAAGGCCAGGTTGTATACTATTTCTTTCGAAGGCGACACATCGTTGCAGCAGCTGTTCTATATTTTGCGCGGCAATAACAGTTTTATTACCCAATTGCGGTTACAACATACGGCTGCTGCTGCTTCCATGACGCCGCTGGCCACAGACAGCCTGTTGTGGAACAGGCCGGGCGACAACCGGGCGCTGTACGTGCCTTTCGACAACGACATGTGGGCGAGGTATAATGCCATGCCTTTTGCCGGGGCCACTTTTAAAGGAAGCGAGGTGGGCGCGGTGTATAATGTGAAAGATAATGCAGGCCTGGTAATGGGTTCGCTGGAGCAGGACAGCTGGAAAACGGGATTTTTGCTGAAAGGGAACGAAACCGGCAGAACGGCAGGCGTTGCGCTGCTGGCGGGTTTCACGGACAGTACCATCACGCATGATGTGGTAGCGCACGGCAAAGTGCTGCCCGTTGATGGCTGGATTTCTTCCCCGAAGATGATGATCGGTTTTTTTGCGGACTGGCGGGAAGGAATGGAAATATTTGCGAAAGAGAACAGGCAGCTGCATCCCCGGTCTATCGCCGACTGGAAAGGCTCCACGCCGATGGGCTGGAACAGCTGGGGCGTGCTGCGCGAAAAGATCCGGTTCGACCAGGCAATGAAAGTGGTGGACTTTTTCGCCGACAGCCTCAAAGGCTTCAGGACGGCGGACCATACGCTGTTCATAGACCTCGATGCATTCTGGGATAACATGACGCCCGGCGGCATAGACGGCGATGTGAGCAAGCTCAGCGAATTTGTGGCCCATTGCAAACAGAAAGGATTAAAGCCCGGTATATACTGGACGCCTTTTGCAGACTGGGGAAAATCCGACCGCAAGGTAGAAGGCGCTGCCGGTTACTCCTACAAAGAAACATGGACCACGCAAAACGGCCGCATGCTGGATATAGACGGCGGAAGGGCAATGGATCCCACCCACCCGGCCACACAGCAAAGGATCGTTCATACTATCAACCGCATGAGATCACTGGGTTTTGAAATGATCAAAATAGACTTCCTCGGCCATGGCGCGCAGGAATCAGACCGTTTCTCCGACCCCGCCGTTACCACCGGTATGCAGGCATTCAAAAAAGGTATGCATTTCCTGGACAGCGTGCTGGGCAACAAAATGCTGGTGTACGCGGCTATCTCCCCCAACCTGGCCACCGCCCGCTATGTGCATGTACGCCGCATTGCCTGCGATGCATTCAGCAGCCTGGATAATACCGAGTATACCATGAACAGCACCGGCTACGGATGGTGGCAGTCGTACCTGTACGATTATGTGGACGCCGACCATATCGTGTTTGCCAGCGAAAGCGACGGCGTGAACAGGGCCAGGCTGGCAGCCGCGGTGGTAACAGGTTCCATCATTACCGGCGACGATTTTTCCACCCCCGGCAAATGGACCTGGACCGCCAGGAAACTTTTGCAGAACCGCGATCTGTTGGCACTGGCCGCCAAAGGGAAAAGTTTTCGTCCCCTGCTGGCCAACACCGGCAACAGGGGAGTGGAGCAGCTTTACCGGCAGGACGGCGGCAGGCTTTACATCGCCTTATTCAATTATAGCACCACGGAACAATCCATGACCATCCCTGCTAAATTACTGGGCAACGGGAAGAATATCCGCTGGAAAATAAAAGAGCTCTTTTCCGGTGACACCCGTTTGCTGAACGGGCAAAAGCAGCTCTCCGTGCCGCCCGCGGACGCATGCATCTTCGAGATCTCACGCGAAAAATAACCGCCGCTTTATTCCACGGCAAAGCTTACTTGAAAACTTCTTTGTGTTTAACCACCAATTTTTTTGGAAGATCGGAATATTGTAATAACTTAGCGATATAGTATAGTATAGTACAGCACAATGCGCTACGTTACAGTACAATGCCTATGGCAATGAAAAATTGCTCTAATCACGTTATGCGTCAGCACGTTATGTTATACACGTTATGTATCAGCCAATAGATTCAACCACTATGTATTAGAGGCTTTAGCATAGTCAGGTGCCAATCAATTTACAATCGCCAGAATATGAACATCAGATCTTCTTGCTTCAGCAGCCGGGAGTGTTTGCGTTGCCGCATGCCGGCAGTGCTGCTCCTGCTTATTTCCCTGCTTATCTTTTCACCGGATTCTTCCGCGCAAAACGCCGGCTCCATCAGCGGCCATGTGGTAGACAGCCTGACGCGGCTCCCGATAGACCGTGCATCGGTGGTCATTAAAGGAACCAGGCAGGGAACCAGCACAGACCGGTCGGGCGGCTTTGCGCTGGATGTTTCCGGCAACCAGGCCGTTCTTGAATTTTCCTGTGTCGGTTACCAGTCCAGGGAACTGGTGGTGCAGAAAGGCCGGCCGGTAACGGTTTACCTGTCCATGGCGGTAGACACCGTGGGCGCAGTAGTGATCACCGCATTCGGCCGTCGTGAAAGGCGTGAAGCGGTGGTAGGCTCTGTTACTTCCATACAACCGGGGGAACTGAAGATACCCGCCAGCAACCTCACCAACGCACTGGCGGGAAGGGTCGCGGGCGTTATTTCATTTCAAAGGGGAGGGCAGCCGGGGCTGGACAATTCTTCTTTTTTTATCCGCGGCGTTACCACGCTCGGTTACAGCAACAGCCCGCTTATTCTGGTGGACAACATCGAGCTGACCGCCAGCGACCTGGCCAGGTTGCAGGTAGATGACATCGCGAGCTTCTCCATCCTGAAAGACGCCAGCGCCGCCGCGTTATACGGCGCCAGGGGCGCCAACGGCGTGATACTCGTTACCACCAAGGAAGGTAAAGCGGGCAAAGCCAAAGTGGAGCTGAGGGTTGAATCCGCCATCTCTTCCCCTACCAAAAGCATTAAGCTCGCAGACCCTATTACTTATATGCGCACATACAACGAAGCGCTGACCACCAGGGATCCGCTGGCCACGCCTTTCTACAGCCCGAACAAGATCATCGGCACACAAAAAACACTGAACGGGGAAGGCGGGCTTTATCCTTATATCTATCCCGCGACAGACTGGATAGACGAGATATTCAAGGAGCGCACCAGTACCTCCCGCGCGAATTTCAGCGTGAGCGGCGGCAACGATCTTGCAAAATATTATGTGGCGGGATCTTATTCGAGAGACAATGGCATCCTGCAGGTGAACCCCGTCAACAACTTCAACTCAGGCATGCGTTTTGAAAACTACCAGCTGAGGGCCAACACCAGCATTAAAGCCACTTCCACCACGGAAGTGGGTGTGCGCCTCTGGGGTAATTTCAATGAATATACCGGCCCCATCAGCAACCAGGGCGGCGGTTTTGCCACGGACCTCTATTCGCAGGCGCTGCATTCCAATCCGGTTGCCTTCCCGGCTTTTTTTGAACCGGACAGCGCCAACCGCAATACCCAGCACATCCTTTTTGGCAATGCGATCAACCAGACCGGCAATCTCCAGTCGAACCCCTATGCTTCGCTGATGTACGGGTATAAAAGTTTTTCCGAATCGCGGATGTCCGCACAGTTTGAGCTGAACCAGAACCTGAAGTTCATTACGCCTGGTTTAACGTTCTTCGGCCTGTTCAGCACCAACCGCTATTCGTATTTTGATGTAAGCCGCAACTACCTTCCTTTTTATTACGACGTACAGAGCTATGACGAGCAGAGCGGCGATTATAAGCTCCGCTGGCTCAACCCGCAGCCCGGCGCTGCAAGGGAATACCTCGGGTACAACGAAGGGCCCAAATACCTGAACACTTATTTGTACATGCTGGGAAGGATCGATTACAGCCGCGCGCTCGGCAGGCATACCATCGGCGCATCCCTTATCGGCACACGCCAGCAGACGCTGAACGGCAATGCGGGCAATCTCCAGGCGTCGCTGCCCAACCGAAACCTCGGCGTTTCAGGCAGGGCAAGCTATTCCTTTGCCAGCAGGTATTTCGCGGAATTCAATTTCGGCTACAACGGCTCGGAAAAATTTGCGCCGGCGCACCGTTTTGGTTTCTTTCCCACGATCGGCGCGGGCTGGGTGGTATCCAGCGAAGATTTCTGGAGCGGCTGGATAAAAAATGTGATCACGCGGCTCAAGCTGCGCGGCAGCATTGGCCTGGTGGGCAACGACGCCATCGGCGATCCCAGAACGCAGCGTTTCTTCTATTTGTCTAACGTAGCGCCCAATTCCGGCGGCAGCGCTTATTTCGGCACCAATAATTCGGTGACCATGAAAGGAACGGTGATCTACGCTTATCCCAATCCCGACGTAACCTGGGAAACTTCCCGCAAAACGAACCTGGCGGCGGAGATCACGTTCTTCGACAACCTGAATGTAACCGCGGAGGTGTACCGCGAGAACAGGTACAACATACTCATACAGCGTGGGTACATTCCTGTTACCGTTGGGATAGAAAATTCCGCCCTCGGAAATCTCCGCTCCAACCTGGGTAAAGCCCTTTCTGAAGGGATCGATCTGAACCTCAACTACCGGAAGGACTTCAATTCGGGCCTGTGGGCTTCGGCGCTGGGCAACCTTACCCTTACGCGCAACAAGGTGATCCATCTTGAAGAGCCTGAATATCCCAACCCATGGAGCTTCCGCACCGGCAGGATGATCAGCCAGCCCTTCGGGTATATCGCGGAAAGGCTTTTCGTGGACGATAAAGAAGCCCTCAATTCACCCCGACAGGTATTCGGCGATTACCTGCCCATGGGCGGCGATATTAAATACCGCGACGTGAACCAGGACGGCGTGATAGACCAGGACGACCAGGTGCCCATCGGCCTGCCTTCCACACCGCAGATCATTTATGGTTTCGGCTTCTCTGTCGGGTATAAGAATTTTGACCTCAGCGCATTCTTCCAGGGTTCGGCCAGGTCCTCGTTCTTTATCAATCCCACTGCCACTACAAACTTCGACGACGGCGTATTCGGCACGGCGCCATTCGCCAAGGACGCACAGATACTGGAAGCGTATGCGAACGACCATTGGTCTGAAGAAAATCAGAACCTGTATGCACTCTGGCCCAGGTTGTCCACATACGAAATTCCCAACAACCAGCAAACCAGCACCTGGTGGCTGCGCGACGGCAGCTTCCTGCGCCTCAAGTCCGTGGAAGGCGGTTACACGCTTCCCAAAAAATGGAGCAGGCCGATCCATATGAACAGCATGCGCATTTATTTCAGCGGGCTGAACCTGTTTACATTCAGCAAATTCAAACTCTGGGATCCGGAACTGGCCGGCAACGGCTTTGCATACCCGATACAGAAAGTATATAACCTCGGCTTAAAATTCGAATTCTAAAAAAGAGGATATGAAAATATTGATCAGAATATTCCTGGCTGTTTGTACCCTGGCGGCTTTGCCCGGATGCAAACAATACCTTGATGTGACGCCCGACAATGTGGCCACGCTGGCCAGCTCGTTCGGCAACGCCAACGAAGCGCAGGCTTACCTCTTCGGCTGTTATTCCAACCTGCAGAGCTTGTCGGACGTAAGAAGGAACGCAGGCTTTACCGCTTCCGGCGAAGTGCTGTTCCCTATCAACATGCAGGACCAGACCACGCTTGGCGGCCAGGGCGGCGACGGCGGCTTCAACCTCATGCGCGGGCTGCAGAACAGTCTTAATCCGCTGCATAATTACTGGGACGGGTATAACATGGGCCTCAAGCTCTGGGAATCCATCCGCATGTGTAATATTTTCCTGGACAACATCCACCTGCCGCTGGACGTGCAACCCTACGACAGGAGAAGATGGGCGGCTGAAGCAAAATTCCTGAAGGCTTATTACCATTACTGGCTGCTCAGGATGTACGGCCCTATTCCCATTGCGGATAAAGCCATTCCCATCAACGCCAGTTCGGAGGAAGTGCGGCAGAAACAGCAAACGCTGGACTCCTGCTTCAATTACGTGGTGAAAACGCTGGACGAGGCGATCGTTGACCTGCCGCCCGCTATCCAGAATGCGGCTGCTGAAGCGGGGCGCGTTACGGCCACGATTGCGCTCGCGGTAAAGGCCGAAGTGCTCGCCACGCAGGCCAGCCCGCTTTTTAACGGCAATCCCGATTATGCGTCGTTTAAAGGTAAGGAAGGACAAAGTTTATTTCCCGCAACGGCAAACCCTTCAAAATGGCAACGCGCGGCCGATGCCTGTAAAGCGGCCATCGATGCGGCTGTGGCGGCCGGCGCCAAGCCTTACGAGCTGAGGATACAGGGTAATATCGTGAGCATGTCCGATCAAACCCGGCAGCTGCTCACCTTGCAGGGCGCTTTCGTGGACGGCTGGAACCCTGAGCAGGTGTGGACGCTCAACCCGCACTACGGATGGCAGTATATGTCCATGCCAAGGGTTACCGCCGAGGCCGCTGCCAATGTGTTCGCCGTTTATTCGAATTTCTCTGTGCCTGTTTCACAATCTGAAATATTCTATTCAAAGAACGGCGTGCCGATCAATGAAGACAAAACCTGGGATTACGTGAACCGTTACCAGTTGCAGGCCGGGGATGAAGCGCACCGTTATTATATCAAACAGGATTATACGACCGTGAAGGGTAACTTCAACCGCGAGCCGCGTTATTATTCCAGCGTATCCTTCGACGGCGCCACCTGGTTCGGCTCAGGCAATACGAACGACAACAATCCCAATTTCGTGAATGCCGTGAACGGCTACGCTTCCCCGCCGGACCGTACGCGGTACAACGCTACCGGCTATTGGCCTAAGAAACTGGTGCATTACCAGTCTGTGCCCGGCCAGAACACCGTATGGCAGACCTATCCCTGGACCTTCATCCGGCTTTCGGGCCTGTGGCTGCTGTACGCGGAATGCCTCAATGAAGTGAATGGCCCGGGTGCGGAAGTGTATTCCTGGATCGATAAGGTAAGGCAAAGAGCAGGCCTGCCGGGTGTACTGGCTTCCTGGTCGCAATACTCCCGCAATCCCTCCAAACCCTCCACCAAAGAAGGCTTGCGGCAGATCATCCACCAGGAAAGAAGGATCGAGCTGGCATTCGAAGGCCAGGCCGGCTGGGACCTCCGCCGCTGGAAAGAGCTGCAATTCGTACTGTCTACCCCCTTCCAGGGATGGAGCGTGTTCAACAGGACGGTTGCCGGTTATTACCAGCTGAGCACCGTATACCAGCCCGCGTTCGGGTTGAAGGATTATTTATTCCCGATCCAGGAATACGACCTGATCACCAATCCCAACCTGGTTCAAACTCCATACTGGTAAACCTCTTCGCGAATCGTTCAAAATATGATTATGACAAACCGAAATAAAAGAATGTTGTGGCGCCTGCTGCCGGTACTGATAGCGGCGGCGATATTTTCCTGCAGCAAGGTGGCCGATTACAAAGACGTCGTGTCTGCCGATAAAACGAAGCCGGGGTCTGTCACCAATGTGCAGGTGAAGAACGAAGCCGGTTCCGCCATCATTACCTACGATTTGCCGGCTTCCGAAAACGTGCTGTATGTGCAGGCCAGCTATATGATCAATGGCAGCGCGAGCCGGCAGACCAAGTCGTCGTTTTATTCCGATACGATCCATGTGGGCGGTTTTGAAAAGAGCCAGGATTATAAAGTGACGCTGCATACAGTAAGCCGCGCCAACGTAATGTCCGACCCGGTGGAAGTGACCGTGCATCCCGGCACCCCGGCCTACCTGGAAGCTTTTCCCACCATCGGAACGAAAGCGGATTTCGGCGGGATCAACATCAACGTGCTGAACCGTTCAAAGGCCAACCTGGGCATCATCACGATCAGCCGCGACCCGCGCACCAACCAGCTGGAGATCATCAACCAGAACTATACCAACCGCGATACGATTTCGTATAGCCTGCGAGGTTACGACACCATTCCCAAACAGTTCGGCATATATATTACGGACCAGTGGGGAAATATATCAGACACGCTCTTCACGACGGTGAAACCGATCTATGAAGTGCAGATGGATAAATCAAAATTCAACGGCTATGTGCTGCCATCCGACGTCCGTACGGGTTTTGGCTGGGAGATACAAAACCTGTGGAACGGCAATACCGGCTCGCCGGGTTATCATACCGAGCAGCCTATCCAGCCGCTGGTATGGCCGGCCGTGATCACGTTCGACATGGGGCAGGCGGCTAAGCTAAGCCGGTATACGATCTGGAACCGCGGAATAGACGGAAGCGGCAACTGGCTCTGGCAGGCCGGCGCGCCGCTCACCTGGACGCTGTGGGGCCGCGCATCGGATCCGGTGGATGAAACATTGCCCAGTGGCCCCGGCGCGCCTGGTGTGGGAGAAATATCGGCCAACGGGTGGATCAACCTCGGTACTTTCCGCCTTCCGGCAAAACCATCTGGCCTGCCTAACCCGCAATACACCAATGCAGACCTCGATACCTGGAACGCCGGCTTCAGCTTCGGCTTTTCGCTTGAGCTGCCGAAAGTGAGATACATCCGCTTCCAGTGCCTGGAAAATGCATCGCTGACCAATAACTTTTTTAACGTAGCTGAACTGACATTCTGGGGCGACCCCAGGTAATCCATAAAAGAGCGTATATGTGTATAAAAAATTCATCCCTTCTTTGGATCACTGGCCTGGTTTGCCTGCTGGCATCCTGCACGCAGAAGCCGGATGATTTCAAAGACTTCCTCAACGGACAGGAGCTCAAATACCCGGGCGCCATCACGCAAACCTTCACCAGGGCCGGCAATCTCCGCCTCGGCATCGGCTGGAAGCCCAGCCCCGATCCTTCCGTTACGAAGTACCGGATATACTGGAACAATTATGCGGATTCCACGGAAGTGGCTGCTTCAACGCATAACCCTTCCGATACGGTCTTTACGGTCATCAACGGCCTGCAGGAATACACCTATTCATTTTTCGTCCATTCATTCGACAAGAACGGCAACCGCTCCATCCCCATAGAGATACAAAATGCAAGGGTGTATGGCGGTACATACAGGAACAGCCTGATGAACCGGCCGGTCAATCTCACGGATCCCTACAAGCTGCTGAACGATAACGGCAACGAGATCACGCTCAATTTCCTGGCGCCGGATTCAACGAACACAATTACGTATATTCGTTACGTTAATACAGCTGGTGAACAAAAACAAGTGCCGCTGCCTCCTGACCAGAATTCCATTACGCTGAACGATTTCAAATACGGCACCAAAGTGGCTTACCAGTCGTACTACACACCGGACCGCATGGCGCTGGACACGTTTTCAGCAAGCCTCGTTGATACTTTCCCGGTGATAGAATTTGGGATCGTGAAGTGCGATAAGTCTCTCTTCCGGGAAGTGAGCCTGCCGTATGACGTGCAGCCGTATGAAGGGCAGACAAGCGTTTCAAAACTCTGGGACGGTTCGGTGGGGCCGCAGGGCTACCCGAATATTTTCCATTCGGACGGCAGCAGTCCCTTGCCCCATCATTTTACTTTCGATATGGGAAAAGCGTACGACAGCCTGAGAACGATGGAAGTGACCGGCCGCGATTGCTGCCATAACCCGGTAGAATACGAAATATGGGGGATTGCCGATATTACCAATGCAGCCACTTCCGTGCCGGGCAACGATGCAGGCTGGAAAGATGATGCGCTGGCCAAAGGCTGGATCCTCCTGAAAGAAGTGAGCCGGTCTGATGACGGGAAAGGCCCGTACACAGTGAATTTCTCTGCCGAAACACCCCGCATCCGCTACATCCGGGTAAGGGTGAAAAGAGTGGCCAGCGGCGAAAGCGCTTCCAGCAACCTGAGCGAGCTGACGCCGGGATATAAAAAATAAACAGAACTGAATAAACAAAGGATATACAAATGAAAGTAACGATCGGCATTTGCCTGCTTTTATGCTCCTTCACACTGTCCGCACAGCAGCGCCCCCTGCAGCTCTGGTTCGACCAGCCCGCCATGCAGTGGGAAGCAACGCTGCCGCTGGGGAACGGCCGCCTGGGTATGACGCCCGATGGAGGCGTGGAGAAGGAAAAAGTGGTGTTGAACGATATCACGCTCTGGTCCGGCAGCCCGCAGGATGCCAATAACTACGAGGCGTACCGGCAGCTCCCGGAAATAAGGAGACTACTGTCCGAAGGAAAGAACGATGAAGCGCAAAAGCTGATCGATAAAAACTTTGTGTGCCTGGGCCCGGGCTCCGGAGGCCCGCAATGGGGATGTTTCCAGATGCTCGCGGACCTGTCGCTGACTTACCGTTACGATGGCGCTGCCGCTCTTTACGAAAATTACCGCCGCTGGCTTTCGCTGGACAGCGCCATTGCCCATACCGCCTTCAGCATCAACGGTGTGCAATACCGCCGCGAATATTTCACCAGCTTCGGCGACGATGTGGACGTGATAAGGCTTAGCGCCAGCGCAAAAGGGAAGATCAGTTTTTCCGCCGGTATCAGCCGCCCGGAAAAAGGAACCGCTTCCATCGACGGGCAGGTATTGGCGCTGGCCGGCCAGCTCGATAACGGCACAGACGGCAAAGGCATGCAATACCTCACCCGCGTGAGGATCGTGAATACTGGCGGGAAACAGCTCGTAAAAGGAAATGAGCTGGTGGTGGAAGGCGCGGATGAAGCGCTGATCTTTATTTCCACGGCTACGGATTTCCGCCGCCCGGATTACAAGGAGCTTGTAGAAAAAAATATGAATGCCGCCCTGCAAAAAAAATATGCCGTGCAGCAGCAGCTGCACCTCCGCAATTTCAGCCGGCTATTCGGCCGCGTTGCCGTAGACATCGGGAGCGGCCCGGCGGAAAGTCTGACCACTGATAAAAGGCTGGCGGCCTATTATAAACACCCGGAAGAAGACAGGTCCCTGCCCGTGCTCTTCCTGCAATTTGGCAGGTACCTGAGCATCAGCAGCACCAGGGTGGGGCTTCTGCCGCCGAACCTGCAGGGCCTTTGGGCCAACCAGGTGCGCACGCCCTGGAATGGCGACTACCACCTGGATGTGAACGTTCAGATGAACCACTGGCCCGTGGAAATGGCCAATCTTTCCGAACTGAACCTCCCGCTCACCGAACTGGTACGCGGGCTGGTGAAGCCCGGCGAAAGAACCGCCAAAGCCTACTACAATGCCGAAGGATGGGTGGCGCATGTGATCACCAACGTATGGGGTTTCACAGAGCCCGGCGAAAGCGCATCCTGGGGCGTTACCAAATCCGGCTCGGGCTGGCTGTGCAACAATTTATGGGAACATTATGTGTATACAGACGATGTTGCTTACCTGGAAAGCATCTACCCGATCCTGAAAGGTTCTGCGTTATTTTATAAAAGCATCCTGGTGAAAGATGAAAAAACAGGATGGCTCGTTACCTCGCCTTCGTCTTCCCCTGAAAACTCTTTCCTGCTGCCGAACGGCAACCATGCCAGCATCTGCGTGGGCGCAACGATAGACAACCAGATCATCCGTGAACTGTACACCAACGTGATCGAAGCCGCGGAGAAACTGAAGCGGGATAAAACCTTTGCGGACGATCTGCGCGCGCAGCTGCGGCAGCTTCCTCCCGCGGGTATCATCTCTGCCAGCGGGCGTATCCAGGAATGGCTGGAAGATTACAAAGAAACCGATCCGCAGCACCGGCATATTTCCCATTTGTACGGGCTGTATCCTGCAAACCTGATCACGGCCAACGGCACGCCTGAACTGGCGGCCGCTGCAAAAAAATCTTTGGAAATAAGAGGCGACGATGGTCCCAGCTGGGCCATTGCCTATAAACAACTCTTCTGGGCCAGGCTGCTCGATGGCAACCGCGCCTTCAAGCTCCTGCGCGAACTGCTGAAACCCACGCTCCGTACGGACATCAACTATGGCGCGGGTGGCGGCGTGTATCCCAACCTGTTCTCTGCAGGCCCGCCTTTCCAGATAGACGGCAACTTCGGCGCCGCCGCGGCGATCATGGAAATGTTCCTGCAAAGCCATGCCGGTTATATAGAGCTCCTGCCTGCTATTCCCGATCTGTGGAAACCCGCGGGCAAAGTGAAAGGGCTGAAGGCAAGAGGCAACTGCACCGTTGATTTTGAATGGAAAGACGGTGTGGTGACCCGTTACAACATTTCATCGCCCACGCGGAAACAGGTGAAGCTGAAAGTGAACGGGGAATTAAAAACGGTGAATACCGGGAGGTAACAGTAACTCAGCAGAAGGTCGTTCAAAATAAAGCTATGTATTTAACAGTAGTACCAGCGATGAAACCCGTTCAGCAGATAATATTTGTTTGGCTGTGTTGCATGCTTTCTGTGGCAAATGCAAAAGCGCAACCCAGGCTGCCGGAGATATTCGGAGACAGTATGGTGCTGCAGCGCAACGTTCCGCTTAGGATCTGGGGCACGGCAAGCCCCGGGGAGCAGGTCACAGTGAGGCTGCATCACCAGAAAAAAACAACCCGCGCCGGCGGAACCGGGAACTGGCAGGTGACATTGGCCCCGGAGAAAGCCGGCGGGCCGTATGACCTCGCGGTGGCGGGCAGAGAAACGATCGTTTTACGCGGTGTGCTGACGGGCGATATCTGGTTCTGCTCCGGCCAGTCGAACATGGAGTTTCCCGTGAAAGGCTGGAGCGGTGTGCCGGGTGCTGATGAAGTGGTCAGTAAAGCTTTGCACCCGCAGATAAGGCTTTATACCGTTCCCCGGAATGTAGCTGCATTGCCTTCCCCGCAATCGGATGAAGCAAGCTGGAAAAGCTGCTCACCCGCGAGTATACCATCTTTTTCCGCCGTTGCCTATTTCTTCGGCCGCCGCCTTCAGCAGGAACTGAATGTGCCCATCGGCCTGATCCATTCCTCCTGGGGCGGTACGCAGATAGAATCATGGATCAGTCATGCCGCGCTGGCGCAGGATGATCATTATAAAACATTGATGCAGGCAATACCCGAACGGAGCATGGAGCAGCTGGCCGCGGCAAGGAAACAGAAAGAAGATGAATACCTCCGCCAGCTGCAACAATACATGCCGGATGTTGCGGACAGCGCCGCATGGAAATCGGCGGACTATGATCACGGCAAATGGCCGGAGATGCGCCTGCCCGGCTTATGGGAAACACAGCCACCCTTATCGCGGCTGGACGGTGTGGTATGGTTCAGGAAAACAGTTTTCATCCGCGATGAAGACGCCGGTTTGCCCGCTGCGATGCAGCTGGGAAAGATAGACGACAGCGACCAGACTTTCCTGAACGGCTTGCCGCTGGGAACGGGCAGGGGATGGAATGTGGACCGTCATTATACCATCGGCGCAGGCCAGCTGAAAGCAGGAAAAAACGTGATCGCCGTAAAGGTAGAGGATACCGGCGGGGGCGGCGGCATATGGGGCGACAGCAGTGAATTGTCCATGACAGTGAACGGTCATCATTATTCGCTGGCGGGCAACTGGGCATATGGCATACAGGAAGTATTGCAGATCAGGACGGGGATAGGACCCAACGACTATCCTTCCGTGCTGTACAACGGCATGGTGCATCCCTTCGGCGGACTGAACATAAAAGGCGTGATATGGTACCAGGGAGAAGCCAATGCATCTACCGCGTATGAATACAGGTACGCCCTGCCATTGCTTATCAACGACTGGCGAAATCTTTTCAGGAACCGGGAAATGCCCTTCTATTTCGTACAGCTCACCAGCTTCAACGCGAATAACGGCAACAGCAACAATGGCAGCGCCTGGGCCGAGATACGCGAATCGCAGGCCGCTGCCTTGAGCCTGCCTCGTACAGGCATGGCCGTTACCATCGATGTGGGCGAGGCAAAAGATATTCATCCCCGCAATAAAAAAGACGTGGGTGAGCGGCTGGCAGCGCTGGCGTTACGCGATACTTACGGCAAAGCGGTGACCGCTTCAGGGCCGGTGTACCAGTCATCCGCAACCGAAGGCGGCCGCATCCGCATCCGTTTTTCTTCAACGGGCACGGGCCTGGCTATACGCCCGGGATCGGCTGTGCTGAGCGGTTTTGAAGTAGCAGGGGAGGACAGGAAATTTTATCCCGCAGAAGCAACCATCGCCGGCAACGGGGTGACGGTGCAGAGCAGCCAGGTGGCAAAGCCTGTGGCGGTGAGGTATGCCTGGGCGGACGATGCAGGAAACGCCAATCTCTGCAATAAAGAAGGTTTGCCCGCAGGGCCTTTCAGAACGGATAACTGGCCGGGTATCACCGTCAACAACCGGTATAAGGGCCCGCAGCAATGATGGGAAGGAATTTGAATACACTCAATATTTTACAACAGAATAGAATACGTATGAATTGCAGGAGGAAAGGAAAGTATAAGGTCAGGCAAGCTGTTTGCTGGGCCATATGGATGTTTTTCGGCGCGGGCGCCAATCTGCATGCCCAGGATATCATCATCCCCATCGAAACGCGGAACAATGCGCTGGTGCTGGAAGCCGGCAAAGGAAAAGACCTGTCGGTCATCTATTTCGGCAGGAAGCTGGCGAATGGACAGGAATATAAGCTGGCGCCTTCCGTATATAAACAGACCACGGATTATACCGGGCTGCTGAATGCGGCATATACGCCGTCGGGCTCCCGCAACCTGCTGGAACCGGCCATCTCCGTGGTGCATGCCGATGGCAACCGCTCGCTGGACTTACAATATGTAAAGCATGAGCACAAACAGCTGGGCGACAGCATCTCTCTTTTTTCAATAACCCTGAAAGACCCGGTGTATGATTTTGAAGTGGTGCTGCATTACAAAGTATACCCCCGGCAGGACGTGATCGAACAATGGTCCGCGATCAGCCACCGGGAAAAGGGGAACGTGGTGCTGGAGAAATTCGCTTCCGCCAACCTGTACCTGAAAGCGCAGGGCTTTTGGCTGAACCAGTACCATGGCGATTGGGCGCGGGAAATGCAGCCCGAGGAATCGAAGATCACGCACGGCATCAAAACGCTGGATTCAAAACTGGGTACCAGGGCTAATCTTTTCCAGCCTTCCGTGTTTATGATCTCGCTGGACAAACCTGCCGCCGAAGACGAAGGAACGGTGCTGTACGGCGCATTGGAATACAGCGGCAATTTCAGGACCGATATTGAGGTCGACTATCAGGATAACCTCCGGCTGATCTCCGGCATCAATAATTATGCGTCTCCTTATGCGCTCAAGCCTGGAGAAGAATTTGCAACGCCCGCGTTTTTGTACATCCTTTCTGACAAAGGAAAAGGATACGCCAGCCGCCAGCTGCACGACTGGGCCAGGAACTACCGCATCCTGGACGGGAAAGGCAACCGGCTCAGCCTGCTCAACAACTGGGAAGCCACTTATTTCGATTTTAATGAAAACAAGCTGAAAGGCCTCCTGCGCGATGCTAAAAAACTCGGCGTGGACCTTTTCCTGCTGGACGATGGATGGTTTGCCAACAAATATCCCCGCAACAGCGACAAGGCCGGCCTGGGCGACTGGCAGGAAAACAAAAGCAAGCTGCCCAACGGGATCGCCAGCCTGGTGAAGGAAGCTGAAAAAAATGAAGTGAAGTTCGGGATATGGGTGGAACCGGAAATGGTGAACCCGAAAAGCGAATTGTACGAAAAGCACCCGGACTGGGTGATCAGGCAACCTGCGCGCAACGAGCATTATTTCCGCAACCAGCTGGTGCTGGACCTCAGTAACCCCGCCGTGCAGGATTTCGTATACAGTACGGTGGATGATCTTTTCACCCGTAACCCGGGCCTGGCCTATATTAAATGGGACTGCAACGCAGTGATATTTAACGCGCATTCCGCTTATCTCGGCGGCAACCAGTCCCATTTCTACATCGAATACATGCGCGGGTTGTACAATGTGCTGAAACGCATCCGCACCAAATATCCTGATGTGCCCATGATGCTTTGTTCAGGCGGCGGCGGCCGTGTGGATTATGAAGCGCTGAAATATTTCACCGAATACTGGCCCAGCGACAATACCGATCCGCTGGAACGCATCTTCATCCAATGGGAATATTCCTATTTCTACCCTGCCATTGCCACAGCTAACCACGTAACGGACTGGGGGAAGCAACCCATAAAGTTCAGGACCGATGTGGCCATGATGGGCAAGCTGGGATTCGATATCGTGGTGAGCGAGCTGGGAGAAAAAGACCTGGCTTACTGCCGGCAGGCCATCGGTGAATACAATTCATTCAGGCATCTTGTATGGCGGGGCGACCAATACCGGCTGGCCGATCCGCGGAAGGGCGCGGTGGCTTCCGTTTCGTATGTTGCGAAAGACCGTTCGGAGGGCGTTATTTTCAATTATCTCGTCAGCAATCGCTACGGCGAAGGCAGTGCTAACCCCATCCGCTTAAAGGGCCTGGACCCCGCGGCGCTTTACCGGCTGAAAGAGATCAGCCTTTATCCCGGTACAAAATCAGCTATCGATGAAAGCAGGCAGTATTCCGGCGAATTCCTGATGCAGGTGGGCTTCAACCCGGAAATATCCGGTGCGAGGACGAGCGTAGTGCTGAAGCTGGAGAAAAGATAAATATGCCCGTAGACCGGGAAGAATAAAGGCTGGAAGTAATTCCGGCCTTCATTTTTTGTAACAGGTCAAACCATTTAGCTACCACGCAATTACGACGAATATGATCGTTTTCTGCCATTTTTATTATAGTTTGCAACCGGCTGCTAAATCAAAGAATTATTGTCAACCGAACATACACATGTGGAAAGGGAGCTGCTTTCGCGGATAGCGCAGGGGGATGCTGACGCCTTCAGGCTGTTGTATGACCGCTACTGGAAAGACCTGTTTACTCTGGCAGCCAGGATGCTGAGAGGAGAAGAAGAAGCGGCAGACGTGCTCCAGGATGTGTTCCTTTCATTATGGCAGCGCCGGGCAGAGCTGGATATACAAGGTTCTCTCGCCGCCTACCTGCACAGCAGCGTGCGCTACAAGGTGCGGGATTATATCGCCAAAAACATCACCCGCCGCGATTACCTGGCGCTGCTCACCGATACTGCTGTTAATACCCTTCCCCCGTCTTCACAACTCCGGCTGGAACTGAAAGAAGTTCAGCAGGCCATCCAGGCTACCGTATCAAAAATGCCCGCCCGCATGCGGGAGGCTTACCTGCTCAGGCGGGGGCAGCACCTCAGTTATGCCGAGATCGCAGAAAAAATGGGCACTTCCCCTGAAACGGCCAGGAAACAGGTGCAGCAGGCGTTGCTGCTGATCAAAAACACCCTCGGATACACCGGTGTAGCCGTTATCATGGCACTTGCAGATCTGGCCGGGTAATTTTTTTTCTTTTTAATACCCGGTTTGATATTCCCGCCCGACTATTTAATGAACCACGTTGATTTATATGGACGCAATTAAAGCCAGGGAACTGATTGAACGCTACAACCAGGGCAACTGCACGGCTGAAGAAAAGCTGCTGGTAGAGGCCTGGGAAGCGGAACTGGAGGCTACGGGCGAATTCAGCGCAGACGAGCCTGTGCTGGCCCGCTGGCAGGAGGAAGTGTATGCCCGCCTGATGGAACAGGTGAGTGCGGGGGAGGAGATTCCGCCCGTGCCCGTACACCGCATCCATTTTATGAGAAGATGGGGCTGGGCGGCCGCTGTGGCTGTTCTTGCCCTGGGACTGGGCGCTTACCTGCTCAGTGTCCGTGAAAAAAGTCCGGAGCCTGCTGTGGCGGCTGCCGGTACAAAAGATATCGCCCCGGGCAAAACCGGTGCGGTGCTCACGCTGGCGGACGGCTCGCAGGTGGAGCTGGACAGCCTGGGCAACGGCGTTATTGCCACGCAGAACGGCGCGAAAGTACGGTTGCAGAACGGTCAGGTGGTGTATGATGAAACCGGGGAACCGGCGGGAACGGCTTTTAATACCATGGTCACGCCCCGCGGCCGGCAGTTCAGGATAACGCTGCCTGACGATACCAAAGTATGGCTGAACGCAGCCAGCTCCCTGCGGTATCCCACGGCATTCACCGGGAAAGAGCGGAGGGTGGAAGTAACAGGGGAGGCCTATTTTGAAGTGGCGAAGAACAAAGACAGGCCTTTCCGCGTAGTGGTGAATAATGCCACTGAGGTAGAAGTGCTGGGTACGCACTTTAATATAAATGCTTATACAAACGAGCAGGCTATTCATACCACTTTGCTGGAAGGTAGTTTGCGGGTAATAAACAGCGGACGGGGCGCGCTGCTGAAACCCGGTCAGCAGGCGCAGATACGGGACGGCATAAAGGTGGCGGACGATGTGGATATTGATAAAGTGATGGCCTGGAAGAACGGCATTTTCAATTTTGAAGGCGCAACGCTGGAGCAGTTTATGCGGCAGGTGGAAAGATGGTACGATATAGAGGTTGAATATGAAAAAGGCGTGCCTGATATTACTTTCTGGGGGAAAATGACGAGGGACATTCCCTTGTCGGGCCTGCTGGTGGTGCTGCAAAAATCGAATGTGCATTTCAGGCTCGAAGGGCGCAGGCTGATCATATTGCCTTAAAGACTAATCACCTATAATAAGACATGAGTAATTCGAATGATGTAAGATCAACCATTAAATTTTAAAAAGAAGCCGCCATGGTTGGCCCCATGACGGCAGGACTCAATTGAATCAAACCGGTCTGACAAACCATTTAATTAACAACCAAATCTCTTGCAATTTATGCAAAAAAACTGCCATTGGCGGCCGGGAAGCCCGGCCAGATGCCATCGCCTAACCAAAATCGTGAGGATCATGAGACTGACCGCTTTTTTATTGACTGTTGCACTTGTTCATTCCTATGCCTCCGGAACAGCACAGAAAGTTTCTTATTCAGCCAGGGGAGCGAGCCTGAAGCAGGCTTTCTCCGCCGTCGAAAAACAGACCGGCTACGTGGTTTTTGCCAATGAACAATTTTTCAAAGCAGCCGGACCGGTATCTGTAAAAGCAGAGAACATGCCGTTGCAGGACTTCCTCAATGCATTGCTCAAAGATCAGCCGCTGGAATATGTGATCCAGGGTAAAACCATCGTGCTTTCCTGGAAAGCGCCCGCCCCTTCGCCGGTGCCCGTTGCGGCTGAAGAACCTCAGGTGCGCGACAACATTACCATCAAAGGAAAAGTGACCGATGAAAAGGGGTACCCGATGCCGGCAGTTTCCATCGTTGTTCCCGGAACGCCTTTCGGCACACATACGGAACCCGATGGTACTTACATTCTCCGGAATGTGCCGGAGAATGCGGAGCTGGTCGTTTCCTATATAGGATTTGAAACGCAGCGTTTCAAAATTTCCGGAAGGGAAGAGATCAACGTGGCGCTGAAGATGAGCGTAAGCGGGCTGAACGAGACGGTGGTGATCGGCTACGGCACCACTACAAGGGCGAAGAACACGGGCAGCATCAGCTCTATTACCGCGGATGAAATTGCCAAACAACCCGTGGCCAACCCGCTGAACGCCCTGCAGGGCAGGGTAGCGGGCGCACTAGTCACCCAATCCAACGGCCTTCCCGGCTCCCGTGTGACCATCGTGGTGCGTGGCCTCAACACGCTGGACGCTACCGGCGCGGGTTCGCAGCCTTTATATATCATAGACGGGGTGCCCTTCAATATACAAGATGGCATCGTCCCCGTTTCCAACGACCTCAACGGCCGCGGATCCTTTGCTGCCAACGGCGGCATCAGCCCCTTCAGCATCATCAATCCCGCCGAAATAGAAAGGATAGACATCCTGAAGGATGCAGACGCCACCGCCATCTACGGTACACGCGGGGCCAACGGCGTAGTGCTTATCACCACCAAAAAAGGCCAGGCCGGTAAAACCAAGCTGGACATCAACGTATACCGCGGCGCGGGGAAAGTAGGCCATTTCATCCCCATGATGAATACGGAGCAATACCTGCAGATGCGCAAAGAAGCTTATGCCAACGATGGCATTACGCCCACCGCCGCCAACGCGCCCGACCTGCTCCTCTGGGATCAGAACACGAATACCGACTGGCAGAAAAAATACCTGGGCGGCACCGCCAGCACTACAGACGCCCAGGCCACCGTATCCGGCGGCGACCAGCGTAACCGTTTCCTGCTGAATGCCGGTTACCATAAAGAGACCACCGTATTCCCCGGCGATTATAATGACTACCGCATCTCCACCAGGCTGAATGCGGAGCATACCTCGCTGAACAAAAAATTCCATGCAAGCGTTGCCGTGAATTATTCTTACGGGGAAAGCGATCTGCTGCGGCAGGACATGAGCACGCTCTACCTCCTCCCGCCGAACCTTCCGCTGTATAACACAAATGGTTCCCTGGCCTGGACAGGTAATTTCACGAACCCGGAATCTTTCCTGCTGGTGAAATACATCGGCAAAACCAATAACCTGATGGCCAACACGGTATTGCGGTATACCATTCTGCCGGGGCTGGACGTGAAAACTTCTTTTGGTTATAACAACATATCACTGGATCAGAACAACCAGTTTCCCGCCTTGTCTAAAAATCCCCTTGTGGGGCCGGCAACAGACTCTGCTACTTTCCAGGCGCTGGGCCAGAAATCCTATATATTCGAGCCGCAGATCACCTACAACACTACCGTTGCCAAGGGCCGGCTCTCTGCCTTGCTGGGCGCTACCTTTCAGCACAGCCTGAATGAATCACTGTCCATCTTCGCCGGTAACTACAGCACGCCGGCTTTACTCGGAACCCCTGCGGGCGCGGGCACGTACGGCACGCCCGGCATAGGTTATACATTGTACAGGTATAACTCGTTGTTTGGCCGGGTAAACTACGACTGGGATTCGAAATACGTGATCAATGCAGTAGTAAGAAGGGACGGTTCATCGCGCTTCGGCCCCAACAACCGCTTCGGTACCTTCTGGTCTGTTGGCGGCGGATGGATATTTTCCAACGAAGAATTCGCTAAATCATTCTCATGGCTCTCTTTCGGTAAACTGAGGGCCAGCTATGGCGTTACGGGCAACGATCAGATCGGTGATTATCAGTACCGCAACCTGTACAACCCGGCCTCGGCATACCAGGGCGTGGCAGCACTGGTGCCCAGCAGGGTAGACAATCCAACGCTGCAATGGCAAACCACTTACAAGATGGAATTCGGCATGGAACTGGGCTTTTTCAGGAATGCCGTGCAAATGACCGCGAATTATTACAGGAACCGTACGCCCAACCAGCTGGGCTTCCTGACCATGGCTTCGCAGGCCGGGTTCAATTCTTACAATGCCAACTTCGATGCATTGATACAGAACACCGGTTTCGAACTTGAACTGAATACGGTCAATATCCGCAAGAAAGATTTCAAATGGAGCACTTCATTTAATATAACCATCCCGAGAACGAAAGTCGTAGACGCCAGCAAGAGTTACTTCTTTTATAACGCCAAAGCCATCGGGCAGCAGCTGAGCTACGTCATGCGTTATCAGTACCGTGGCGTAGACCCCGCTACGGGGAAACCCATGTACCGGGATGCGGGGAAGGACAGCCTCACGTTCACGCCTAATTTTAACAACGACAGGGCAGTGGCCGGTTATACGGCGCCCAAGGCCTATGGTGGGCTGAATAACGTTATCACCTATAAAAACTTCGACCTCAGCTTTTTCTTCCAGTATACCGTGCAGGACGGCAACATTCTCCCTACTTCCGCACCAGGCGTGCTGAGCACCGGCAACCAGCCTACGTTCTGGCTGAACCGCTGGCAGAAGCCGGGTGATGTTACGGCTGTGCCGAGATATACCAGCGTTTCCAGTGTCTATTCCGCTTACGGCAGCTCCGACGCCGTATTCGGGAATGCTTCCCTGCTGCGCCTGAGAAATGTGAACCTTTCATACGCGTTCCCCAAGCAGTTAGCAGGGCGCCTGAAAGCGGACAACCTGCGGGTGTACCTGCAGGGCCAGAACCTCTGGTGGACCTCCAAACAGAAATATGTTTACGATCCGGAAACGGGCACAGCCATGCCCCCGCTCCGGGTGATCACGGCCGGGATTAATGTTACACTTTAAAATTACCAGCATGAAATCGAGATTATTAAATATAAAGAATAGTTGCCTGGGGCTCGTTTCCCTTGCATTCGCGACCGGTCTTTACTCCTGCGAAAAATACGTCGATATTAACACGCCGCCCAATGCTATCGGCTCGGGTAATGCCTTTGCCGATTCATCCACCGCCACCGGCGTTGTGATGGGCATTTACAGCGGCATCGCCAGCGGGTTCGAATCAGTTGTTTTAAGTTCCATCAGGTACGGGGCCATGAGTTCCGACGAAGGATATTATCTTACCAATACTTCCTTCGACAATTTTAAGAATAACACCCTGGCCGCAGGCGGTGAAACTACCGGGCATTACGGCAACCTGTTCAGGAGAATAGGCAGGGCCAACTTCGCGATCGAAGGCCTTATTGCCGCCCCCTCTCTTTCCGCCACCTTAAAGAATCAATTACTCGGCGAGGCCAGGTTCTGGAGGGCCTGGTGCTATTTCCAGCTGGTCAATTATTTCGGGGAAGTACCGCTGGTAACCACTACAGACGCCCTGCGCACCAGCCAGCTGCCAAGGTCGGAAGTAGCGGACGTATACAGGCAGATCATCGCAGACCTCACGGAGGCAAAGCAATTGCTGAGCCCCGTATATCCTTCCGGCGAAAGGGCGAGGATCAACCGGTATGTAACCTCCGCTTTCCTCGCCAGGGTATACCTGTACCAGTCCAACTGGGCCGGTGCGGAAGCCGAGGCTACAGAAGTGATCAACAGCGGCGTATACAGCCTGGTGACCGACCTGGATAAGGTGTTCCTGATGAACAGCAACGAGACCATCTGGCAGATCTCCCTGGCAGGCACTTCCACGCCGGCAACGATCATGGGCTCCGAATTTCTGCCCTCTGCCACCACGCCCAGGTTTGTTTTATACGACACGCTGGCCAACACTTTCGAAGCCAACGACCAGCGCAAGGTTTCCTGGACAAGATCCATGACCTATGCGGGAAAAGAATACTGGTATCCTTATAAGTACAAACTCAGCACAGCCACTGCCGGCAACGAATACCCGGTAATGATCAGGCTGGCGGAAATGTATCTCACCAGGGCGGAAGCCAGGGCCAACCAGGAAAAAGTGGAAGACGGCGTGAAGGATATCAACGAAGTGCGGCAACGCGCACAGATACTTCCGCTGCTGCTTACTACCACGAAAGAGCAGCTGCTGGCTGCCGTAGAGCATGAGAAGTGGGTGGAATTATTCACCGAGGCAGACAGGTGGTTCAACCTAAAAAGGCTGAACAGGGCCACCACGGTGCTAAGCCTGATCAAGCCCGCCTGGAAGCCGTTCCAGCAATTGTATCCGCTTCCCACGCAGGACCTGAATGCCAATCCAAACCTGGAGGATAACCCGGAATATTAACCGCACACCCAACGGAGCGGGCGGTCATTTACCCGCTCCGTTGCCATTTGCAACCATCGGTGTTATAAATCACGAAACCATGAAACTACTTTCCCTGTTACTATGCTCACTGCTGGCATTAACCAGTGTTGCGCAACGCGGCCCCGCCAATCCCAGGCTTACCGCCATAATGGCCATGAAGGACACTGCGGCTTTGCAGGATACCCTTGCTGCATTGGAAGGCAGCAAAAATGAAAGCGAGCTTCAGCTGCTGCTGAGCTACTACAACGCTACCCGTAATGCAGATAAAAGCGAACAAACGGAAGGGCTGATCCGGCGGCGTTTCCCGAATGGCAGAACGGCTTTTAACGAACTGGGAGAACGCATCTATGCCGAGCGCGATCCCGCGGTGAATGAAAAGAATTACAAGGAGATGGTAACACGGTTCGGATCGCAGCCGGGCTTCAACCTGGACGGCTCAAGGTATTTCGTGGCCGTTACCTTCCTGGGCAAAAACAAGCCGGAGAAAGTAATGGAGTACCTGAACATGATCCGGAACAGCACTTATAAAACAAGCGCTTTCTCCTATGCGGCACGCGAATCCATCGCGGCGAAGGATTACCGGCTGGGGGAAACATTGATCCGGAAGACTTTTGCCGACCTCAACGGGGATACCACTCACGAGGGGATGGACGAGTTTTCAAGGATCTTCAGCGAGCTGATGTATGCCAACGGGAAATACGAAGAAGGATTTCCTCACGCCAGGCGGATATACGACAAACGGTCACGGAAGACCGCGGTGGGCGTTCCACAACTGAAAGCCACCTATCTCAACTATCTCATTCAATTGAACAGGTACAACGAAGCTTATCCCGAGATGGTGCAGCTGCTGAAAAGCGGCAACGCCACCCCTTTGATAAAGGAGCGGTTCAAGGCGGCGTATGTGGCTGTTAACGGCTCTGAAACCGGTTTTGCTGATCTTGTTACGAACATCAATAAAGAGTTTAAGGAAAAAACAAGGGAAGAAGTAGCAAAGAAAATGATCAGTAAGCCGGCTTATAACTTCGAGCTGAAAGACCTTACCGGCAAAACGGTTAAGCTGAGCGAATTTAAAGGCAAAGTGGTGGTGCTTGATTTTTGGGCTACCTGGTGCGGCCCCTGTAAAGCGTCTTTCCCCAGGATGCAGGAAGCGGTGAACCGGTATAAAAATGAGAAAGATGTGGTGTTCCTGTTTATCCACACCATGGAAAGGGCTCCCGATGCGGCCAAAGCAGCGGGGGATTATATCAGGGATATGAAATACACGTTCAATGTACTGATGGACTTTAAAGACCCGGCCACCAAAAAGAACCCTGCTGCAACGAACTATATGGTCAATGCAATTCCATGCAAGATCATCATCGACGGGGCGGGGAATATCCGTTTCAGCACCGTAGGGAACAGCGCCGGGGGAGAAGATGCATTCCTCGAAGAAATGGACGCCATGATCGGTATGGCCAGGGGATGATAACAATGAATACTAATCAACAACTCAAAACGTAAAATATGAGAAAGGTCTTTCTGCTGCCGTGTCTTTTAATTACGCTGGCCTGTGCCAACCATGCATCCGCACAATCGGGAAACCGGGGATCGGATACAACAGAACGGTATTACACCAGGCTCGCCCGTTCTGCAAACGAAGCTGATAAAAGCACGCTGGAAACGAAATTGTATGCGCTGCTGCAAAGCAGCAACCAGGAAAAGGACTGGCTGCTGGCCCGCCGTTTCTTCTACATGCTGAACAAACAGAAAGTAAGCGATTCGATCACGAACAGGTTAAAGACCCTGTTCCCATTGGGAGAAGTGGTGAGGAACGAGGAAGCGACGGCCGTATACAACGAAAAGGATGCCGTGAAAAAAGAACAAGCCTATAAAAACTGGGTAGCGAAATTCCCGCCAACAAAACCATGGACAGACAACATCCCATATGACTATGCCGCCCATGCTGTTGCAGGAGCCTACCTGGAAACCGGCGACCTGAAAAAAATGATGTTGTATGCGGATAAGCTGCAATCGCCCATCTGGAAGCCCGAAGGCCTGGCAGGCCTGTCCGAAAGACTGCTGAGAAAAGGGCACACCAGGGAAGCCGCCGAATTATGCCGGAAAGCCCGGGCGCAGGCGCTTAGCTACCTGGCCACGAAAAGTGGCGACCAGGGAGCGAACGGCTTTGTTAAATCAGCCTATGTATACACCAGTGCCATGCTCGCGGATATTCTATATAAGGAGAAAAAATACGACGAGGCGCTGAAGTACATCACAGCAGCGCACGACAGTTCTGACAGGATCAGGCCTAATGTAAATGCCACCTACGCTAATGTCCTTACCGCACTGGGCAGGAACCGTGAGGCATTCGACCTTCTTAACGAAACAGCAGCGGCCGGCCTGGTGAATGCGGACATGAAGAAAACCCTCCAGGAACTGTATGTAAAAGTAAAGGGAAGCACAGCGGGTTATGAGGAATACATGGATGCGCTGAATAAAAAGATAGCTGAAAAGGTCAGGAAAGACCTGGCCAAGCAGATCATCAATACTCCCGCTCCCACGTTCACATTATCCGATGTGAACGGGAAAACTGTTTCCCTGGCGGATTTGAAAGGGAAGATCGTGGTGCTGGACTTCTGGGCTACCTGGTGCGGGCCCTGCAAAAAGTCTTTCCCCGGTATGAAAATGGCGATGGAGAAATTCAGGGATGATCCGGATGTCCGTTTCCTCTTTATCCATACATGGGAAAAAGAAGAGAATGCTGCTGAGAAAGCAAAGCAATATGTGACGGAGAATAACTATCCTTTTGAAGTGCTGATGGATTTGAAAGATCCGGCAACGGAGGAGAACAAGGTGGTGAAAGATTATAAGGTGACTGGCATACCGACGAAATTCGTGATCGACAAGAGCGGGAATATCCGTTTTAAGTTCACCGGCGCCGGCAGTACCGACGATATCGCGGTGGAAGAAGTTTCGGCGATGATAGAGATGGCCAGGAAGTAAAAATAGTTTAATCTTCTGCCTGGTTGGGTTGGGTAGTAGTTGAACAAAATAAAAGGACAGGCCGGGAATTTTTCCGGCCTGTCCTTATTATTCAGGAACTGGTTTCTGCATTAATAACTTCACTTTACACTTTAAAGAAACGGAGGAACTGCTCCAAAACCCCATCAGGACATTCTTCCATCAAAAAATGCCCTCCCGGCAAAGCCGCGCCCGATAACTGGTCTGCCCAGTTCTTCCACACCGGCAACGGCCCTTCCGGTCCGGAGAAATCTTTTTCCGACCACAGTGCCAGAACAGGGCAGCGTATACGCCGGTGATTTGCACGGTCTTCCTGGTCATAAGCAGCATCGAGAACTGAAGCCCTGTATTCCGCGCACATGGCTGCTATTACTTCTTTCTTTTTAAAGCAGCGCAGGTATGCGGCTCTTGCTTCCGGGGAAATGAGCCCCGGTGTTACGGACCAGTCATCCAATACATAATCGAGATAGAACTCAGCGTTCTCCTGTAAAAGCCTTTCAGGCAGCGGGGCCGGCTGTGCCAGGAATATCCAGTTCCCCATCTTCACCGCCATATCATAAGTAAACCTGTCCATCATTTCCAGCGTGGGAATGATATTCAGTACAGCAAGCCGGGATATTTCATCCGGATGGTCGAGCGCCATGCGATAGGCAACACGCCCGCCCCTGTCGTGGCCCGCCAGCGCGAAAGTGCTGAAGCCCAGCTGTCGCATCAGCTGCACCAGGATATTGCCCATGCTGCGTTTGGTGTAATTGCTGTTATCCGCATTGGGAACCGGCCCTGTAGAATCGCCGTAGCCGGGCAGGTCCGGCAGTATGACTGTATAAGATGCAGCCAGTTGCGGCGCGATCTGATGCCAGGCGGCCTTTGTTTCAGGAAAGCCGTGCAATAGCAGCAATGGCGGGCCTTCTCCAGCCATTACCAGGTCGATGTGGCAATCAGCGACCGTTATCTTTTTGTGGGTAAACGCTTCAAACATGGGTTCCGGGTTTTAACATGAAACTGCTTTTGCAGTGTTTATGTTACCCGGCCGCAAATATCCCGCCAACAGGATATATGTTATTGCTCATCTCCCCGGATGCCGCCCCAAAATGCATTTTACCTTCTGTACCATACTTGTCTGTTTTTTATTCCTGTTCCAACTAATTTGCGGACTATAACCAACCGGATCAAATTATCTATCCCTATCTGGAAAGATGCAAAGCCGTTCCCGTAGCGGAGACGTTTTTTGCAGGAACATCCGATAGTACCATTCAAAATTCATATGAAATTCGACAAGATAAAAACAGGGGCGGCGCTTATAGTGTTGCTGTTCGTTGGTGCGGGAGTACTTGCGCAACAAAAAAACGCGACAGAAACGGCTATTCAGCAGGCGATCAAAAAGTCATGGGGTGCTTCCGTAAAGGCATTCGCGTATGATACCCTGAAGCGCGCCCAGGCCGGCGGGCCTTTCAGCGCGGTGGTCGTTACAGCGGATGGATATATGCTCTCGGTGGCGCATGCAGTGCGGCCCGGCATGACCTACAAAATATTTTTCCCGGACGGAAGGACCGCCATCGCGCAGGGGCAGGGGAGAATAGACCTGAATGCCGAAGAAACCCTGCCGGATATTGCTGTGATGAAGATACTGGATGCGGGCGCCTGGCCCTTTGCGGAAATGGGCTCTTCAGCAGGCCTCACAAAAGGCACTCCCTGCCTGATGTTAGCTTACCCGGAATCTACAGGCATGCCGCTGCCGAATGTCCGCTTCGGGTATGTCACCGATCCCCTTGATAAGAACAGGTTCGTGGTATCGGATTGTACCATGGAGGTGGGCGATTCCGGCGGACCGGTATTCGACCTGGAAGGAAAGGTCATAGGATTGAACAGCCGCTGTGAGGCCGGAGAAGGGATCAACTACCATGTACCGGTGGATGAATACAAAAAACACTGGACCTCCCTGCTGAAGCAGCAGAATTATACCCAATACCCCGCAGAAGACAGCGCCGGGGCTGTTTCCGCACATGCCGCGCTTATGCCCGAACGGCCGCTGCCATCGCTGGAAATTGAGAAGAGCCGTTTACCGGTTAATATCATCAGCCGATTGAACAACAAAGAAAAGGAGACTGCCGGCACCATCTGGAAAGCCAGCCGCAAAGGAACCTGGATCATTGGTAAAAGTTCCGACCTGGGTGAATCGCCTGTGCTCCGTTCCGCCAAAGGCAAAAGTGTTCCGTTGAAGGTGCTGGCCCGCCATAAGGAAAACGACCTCGTGTTATTGTTCTCCGCTGAAAGGATCACGGACCGTAATGATGACATCAGCCGGGATGTTCAGGCTGAAGTTCCTGCCCTGGGCAGTTTCATTTATGTGCCGCTGCCTTCCGGGCAACAAAAGAGGGGAGTGGTGAGCACTGCCGCAACCAACATGCCTCCGCGAAGCACAGCGGGTTACCTCGGGTTGATGCTGATAGATAAAAGCGATGCCGCAACCGTGGAGTTCCTTGATCCGAACGGCCCCGCAGGCAAGGCGGGTATACGGCGGGGAGATGTTTTTGTCTGTATCAATGAAGCCAGGCCGGAAGATGCAACAGGGTTTAGCAACGAGCTGTTAAAGTATCCGCCGATGCAAACGATAAAGATCGGGCTGGAGAGGGGCGACAGTCTTATATACAAGGAAGTGGCCCTGGGAGAGCGCCCGGTGCAGCAGCCAACGCATGCTTCCGAATTATATGAAGGCGGCAAAAGCAGGATAAGGGATGGTTTTAAAGAAGCCTGGCTTTGCGATGCGCATGTGAGGTCAGCTGAATGCGGCGCGCCGGTATATGGCCCGGATGGCAGGTGGTGCGGTATTGTGATCGCGCGGTTCAGCAGAACAGCTACGGTGGTGCTGCCGGCTTCCCTGGTCAGGGATTGGCTGGGCGGGATGGATCTGGACGGCATGCTTAAAGTATAGCTTGCATGCAAAACCGGCGGCAGATCCTTTAAAAAGGACCCGCCGCTGGTTTGTGGTTAAGATCAATTGGTCAGGAACGGGTAATCGGTATATCCCTTTTCCCCGCCGCCAAAAAAAGTTGCTCTATCCGGCTCATTCAACGCTGCATTTAGCTCAAACCTTTTGGGCAGATCCGGGTTAGCCAGGTATAATGCGCCATAGGAGATCATCCTGGCGATTCCTTTCGCCAATTCGGCTTCTCCTGTTTCTTTAGTATAACCGGTATTCGCGATCACGGGGTGTTTGCTGAGAGGACCGAATGTTTCCATTACATCTTTCGGGTAATGCGGGTAATTATCTAAAGGATACATCGGGTGCATCAAATGAATATATGCCAATGGAATTTTGTTCAATGCCCCGATCAGTGGCGTGAACTGCGCAACAGGATCGCTGTTCTCTATGTTGTTGTAAGCGTTGGTGGGCGATAGTTTGATGCCGGCTTTGCCGCTGCCTGCGGCTTCCGCCAACTCCTCCATTACTTCCAGCACAAAACGGTTCCTGTTCTCAATGCTTCCCCCATAGCTGTCGGTTCTGCGGTTGGCGCTTTCCGACAGGAACTGGTTCGGCAGGTATCCGAACGCGCCGTGCAGTTCAACGCCGTCGAACCCCGCTGCTATGGCGTTCTTCGCAGCCTGGCCGTAATCCTTTACGGTTTGCCTGATCTCGCTGACCGTCAGTTCCCGGGGTGTTTCATAATCTTTTGGCCCCTGCGCGGTAAAATGCTGCTGCCCTTTGATGGCAATGGCCGACGGCGCAACAGGAAGGTTTCCCTGTCTATCCACAGAATGCCCGACGCGGCCTGTGTGCCAGAGCTGGGCGTAAATAACGCCGCCGTTATCATGAACAGATGTGGTTACTTTTTTCCAGGCGTCTATCTGTTCCGGGGTGAATATGCCGGGCGTCCAGGCGCTGCCCAGGGCCTGCGTTGAAATATTAATACCTTCCGTAATAATCAGTCCCGCACTGGCCCTTTGTGTATAGTATACCGTGGTCAGATCGCTCACCACCCCGTCAGTAGTGGCCCGGCTGCGTGTCATTGGTGCCATCGCCATGCGGTTCTTAACCGTTTGTTTTCCTAATGTTAGTTTTTCGAATAGTTTCATTTTGATGTTGTTTTTAATGAAGACAGCCTTTCGCCGGCTTGAAAATTTACTGCTGTTGGCATTGCTTTTTTTCTGAAATCAAAATTACCGGGGAATGATATAGATTTGTTACCTGTTACAATTAGGATACCGGTTACATAAAGGATACCGGCAAAAATTAAAGCGATGAACAAGAAACATTCCTGCAAACTCGATCCCGAGGCCTGCGCCAGGACCAGGATGGCCGTCCAGGATACGCTGGATGTAGTAGGTGGAAAGTGGAAGCTGGTGCTGCTGGCCATCCTGAGGGGCGGCAAATACAGGTTCCGGGAGCTGTCGAGGGAAGCCGGCATTTCGCCGCGTATATTATCGAAAGAGCTGCAGGAGCTGGAGATGAACGGCCTCGTGAGCCGCACCGTTCGCGATACGAAGCCTGTGACGGTGGAGTATGCGTTGACGCCTTACAGCGAAACGCTTTCCGACGTATTAGGCTCCATGCAAAAATGGGGTGAGCAGCACCGGAAAAAGATCGTGGAGAAATCCTGACCGGTGACCGGGGAGCGTTCACGGCAGAACTGAAAGCCTGTCATTTCCGCTTGGTTATCCCGGAGCACGGGCGGACGTTGCCTCGCATGTTACCCGCGCTGGCGGGCCATTACAGCCCGCCTTTTAAAATTCTCCCAGATTGTTTACATTTACCCGTCATTGGAATCAACGAATTTGTCAACCGATCTGTCATACGAAGACGCCGAACTGATCATTTTATTTCAGCGGGGCGAACGGGTAGCCCTGCATGCGGTCTATGAACGTTTTATGCGGCCGCTCTGCTATTTCATCGACCAGATGGTGGAAAATACCATGGCATCGGAAGACATCGTTTCTGAATGTTTCATCCAGGCTTTCAAAAGAAAGGAAGATTTCCCCTCCATTGCGCACCTGAAATCATTTTTATATACGTCCGCCCGTAATGCCGCGCTCAACCACCTGAAGGCGCAGAAACGGCATGGTGATGTTCATCACTCGCTGGAAAAGGCCGCGGAGCGGCTGGATACGGACGTGGAAAAAGCATACATCAAGACAGAAGTCATGCAGCTGATCTTTTCAGAGGTCGAAAAGCTGCCGCCCCGCTGCCGCGACGTGGTGCGCCTGGCCGTCATAGACGGTAAAAGCGCCCAGGAGATCGCCACGGAGCTGAATATGGCCTATCAGACGGTTCTAAACCAGAAAGCAAAAGGAGTAGGGCTGTTGCGCGTCGCCCTGCTGAAAAATGAACTCATTTCCCTGCCCGTGCTCATCGCAGCTCTTTCGCTGCTGCGAACCTGAATTTTTTTTTTAGAGCGGCCGGTAGATTTTGACGCGTTAGTTGTTTTAGGGGTATATGGGCATGACAGAAAACAATGACCAGATCGTCCGGCTGATTGGTAAATACCTGGAAACCAGCCTGGATGAAGATGAGCAACGTACATTAGACGAATGGCTGAACGCCGCTGAGGACAACCGCAGGCTGCTCCGGGAACTGACCGACCCGCAGCTGGTAGCCCAGGGGCTGCGCCGTTTTTATGCCTACGACGCAAACCGCATTTCCCAAAAAATCACAGCAGAAATACCGGCCTTTGCCGCTCCCGCGCCCGCACCGGTGCACCGCCTGCATTTTCTGCGCCGCTGGGGATGGGCGGCCGCTGCCGTATTGTTCCTCGGCGCCGGCGCCTGGTACTGGGCCGCGCAGCAGAAAGCCGGTCAGCCCCATGTGGCCTCAACGCCGGCGGAAATACCGCCAGGCCGCGAAGGCGCTATCCTCACCCTGTCCGACGGCCGCAAGGTAGTGCTGGACAGCCTGGCCAACGGCGTGATCGCGCAGCAGCACGGCACAGATGTGGTGCTTGCTAACGGACAACTGACTTATAATGATGCCGGCAGCGATGCCACCGCCATCGCTTACAATACAATGACCACGCCCCGCGGCCGCCAGTTCAGGGTTACGCTTCCTGACGGCACAAAGGCCTGGCTGAATGCAGCCAGTTCCGTACGTTATCCCGTTGTTTTTACAGGCAACGAGCGCAAAGTGGAGATTACCGGGGAGGTGTATTTTGAAGTAGCCAAAGACGCTTCGAAGCCTTTCCTCGTGAACGCGGCGAACAAAGCTACCATCGCCGTACTGGGCACGTCCTTCAACGTGAATGCTTACGAGAATGAAAAAAATATCACCACAACGCTGCTCACCGGTGTTGTGAAAGTGGCCACGCCGGGAGATGCCGGCAAAGAGCCGGTGCTGAAACCGGGCCAGCAGGCCGGCGTGAGCCGTGCTGACGGCCGCATACAGGTACTTGGCGCAGACCTGGATAAAACCATGGCCTGGAAGAACGGCCTCTTCAATTTCGAAGGAGCCAGCATCGAAGACGTGATGCGCCAGCTGGAACGCTGGTACGACATCAGCGTCGTATATGAAAATGGTATACCGGACATTACATTCCTGGGGGAAATAAACAGGCAGATCGCATTGCCCGATCTGTTGGAAATATTAAGAAGAACAGACGTGGGATTCAGGATCGAAGGACGCACATTGATCGTGCTGAACAACTAGCATACAACGGCAGAACAAAGGGGTAAAAAAATATCAGATTAAGAACCAGCCAAACAAAGAACCGTCACGGATTGCAGCCGTGACGGTCTCACATGATCCGGTTGAGGCTTAAACGGACTTGCTATTCTCATTTATTAACAACCAAATCGCTTGCAATTTATGCAAAAAAAATGCTATTGGCCGCCCGGTAACCGGGAAAACCACGGCCCGACCAAAATCATCCTGGCTATGAGACCGACCGAAGGGAGATCCCATCATGCCAGTGTAAAATTGATAAAAGTGATGAAACTGACTGCGATCCTACTGGTGGCCGCAATTTTCCAGGCCTCTGCCTCCGGCCACGCACAGACCGTTACCTTGTCTGCCAGGACTATACCTTTAAAGAACGTATTTGCCGCCATAAAGGCGCAAACCGGCTATGTGGTGTTCAGCAACGCCAGCACCATCGACGAGAATCACAACGTTACGCTGTCTGTAAAAGATATGCCGCTGGAGGAACTGATGGACCTGGTGCTGAAAGACTTGCCGGTCACTTACATGATCAAGGGCAAGACGATCGCATTGTCCCGCAAAGCGGCGCCCGCGGCGCAACCTGCGCCTCCGCCGGGCTCTGCCAGCGGCAGTATCCGGTCTGCATCTGGGGAACCCCTGCCGGGCGTGTCTATCCGCATAAAAGGCACCAATATCGGCACCATCTCCGCAATCAACGGGAACTTTTCACTCGTCAATATTCCTGACAATGCCGTGGTGGTGATCTCCATGCTGGGCTATGAGCCCGTGGAGATCGGATTCCGCCAGACGGTCAACGGGTTCGCCGCCTTTACCATCAAACGTGAGCAGGCTGGCCTGCTGAAATCCACGGAAAGCGGCGCTCCCGTACTGCTGATCACCATGCGCACCCGCGACCTTTCCATTAACGATGTAGTGGTGAACGGATATTCCAGCATCAACAAAGGCAATTACGTAGGCTCCATTTACAGCGTGCGCGCCGATGATATAAAAATAGCCGGCGAAACCAGCATCGACCAGATGCTGCAAGGCGTGGTGCCCGGTATGAACGTGATGGTACAATCCGGCCAGGTAGGGTCTACGCCCAAGATCCGCATCCGTGGTACTTCCACCATCCTGGGTAACCAGGAACCGGTATGGGTGGTAGACGGCATCATCCAGCGCGATCCGCTGCCCTTGCCGCCCAACAGCGGCAGCCTGGCGGGCGACCTGAACGACCTGCGCCTCATCGCTTCCAACGCCATTTCGTGGCTGAATCCGAACGATATCGAGACGATCACCGTATTGAAAGACGCCTCCGCTACCGCCATTTACGGCTCGCAGGCGGCTAACGGTGTGATCGTGCTGACGACCAAAAAAGGCCGTCCGGGGCAAATAGCCGTGTCTTACAGCACCAGCTTCTCCCTCGGCCAGCGTCCGAAATATGCACAATATGATCTTATGAACTCGCAGGAGCTCATGAAGTTCTCTAAAGAAGTGTACGAAGGCCGGGATTCCTATACCCAGAGCGTGATGCCCATTGGTTATGGCGCGCTCATCCAGCAACTGCAAAACAAGGAGATCAGCTATGATGAATATATGACGGGGTTCCGTAAGCTGGAAAACCAGAATACGGACTGGTTTAAACATCTTTTCCGCAACGCATTCAGCCAGAACCACAGCCTGAGCATCTCCGGCGGTACGGAAAAGCTGATGAACCGCACTTCCCTGAATATGCAGCGGCAGGTGGGCGAGGCGAAAGGCAACAGCCTCCGTTCTTTCTCGGCTTCCTCCAACACCACGCTCCGCCTGGGCAGCCGCCTCACCGTAAACCTGATGCTGAACGGAAGCGTGAATAATACCGAAGGTTTTGCTTACGGCGTAAGCCCTTTCGATTATGCTTATAACACCTCCCGCACGATACCGATGTATAATGAGGACGGCACCTTGTTTTACCACGAAAAACGCGGCGCCGGCAGTACCTCCATTCCCGGTAAGAACAGCTACCTCTATAACATACAGAACGAAATTGACAACACCGGCGCCGATAATACGAACAGTACGCTCAGTACCACTGCAGACGTGCGTTTGCAGCTGGCGAAAGGGCTGGAGTACCAGGGCCTGCTGTCTTATTCTTCTGCCACTACCCGGCAAAAATCATATGCCACTGAGCTTTCCTGGTATATCACAAACGAGCGCGGCTACGATTTCGGCAGTGTGCCTTCCAACTCCGCCGAGGAAAAAAGCAGCCGCCTGCCTTTCGGCGGGCTGGCAGCGTTCCAGAACTCTTCCAACAGGAGCTATACCCTACGGAACAGCCTCGTATATAACCGTACATTTAACAAAGTGCATTCCGTAACGGCGCAGGGTGGTATAGAAGCGCGTTCCTCAGATATGGAAAGCGACCTGGCCACCCGCTACGGTTACCTGCGGTACCGCGGCGAAAGTTATGCGCCCGTGCCGCAGAAGCCCGTGCTCATCAGCGGCAACCGGGAGGACCTGCATGAGGCCATGCGTCTCAACTCCCGCATTACAACACAGGAAAGTAATTACCTGAGCGAATATGTATCCTTATTCTACGGTTACGATCAGCGTTATGTGTTCAATTTTAACGCACGTGTGGACGCTTCCAACCGCTTCGGCCAGGATAAGAATAAACGGTTCCAGCCTACCTGGTCCGTGGGCGGCAAATGGCGCGTAGCGAACGAAAAATGGTTCGGGAACCTGGCCTGGCTGAATAACCTGGACCTTTCCGCTACGTACGGCTTCCAGGGTAACGCGGTGGAGGAGGTATCTCCTTATCTCATCGCTACCGATGGCGGCCTGAGCAATCTTTACAACCAGTATGTCCTCAATATTAAGTCGCTGCCTTACTTTGACCTGGGCTGGGAAAAAACCAAATCCTGGAATCTTGGCCTGGACCTCTCACTGTTCAACGGCAGGGTGAGCGCCGCGGCCAACTACTTCAGGAAGGTGAGCAATGTGCTGTCTCCCAGGGAAGTGCCGGTGGAAAACGGGATGGATGCGGCGATCGTGTTCGGCTCGCAGATGGAGAACTATGGCTACGACTTCATCGTGAATGTGATGCCTATACGCACAAAAGACTTTACCTGGCAGCTGGCCATCAACAGCGGCCGTACGCGCAACGTGGTAAAGGATAACCAGAAGATCAACCTGCTGAATGATTACCTGAACGGCAGCGCCGTGCTGAGCGGAAAACCATACTCCACCTTTTATTCCTATTCCTTCGCTGGCCTGAACCATAACACCGGCGTGCCGAGGTTCAATTACCTGGATGGCAAGCTGAGCGACGATTACAGGAACTTCCTGGTGGAAACCGGCAAGCTTGAGCCGGACTTTACGGGCGGACTCAGCACCTCGCTGCGCTATAGGAACTTCTCGTTCTCGGCCATGTTCTCTTTTGCATTCGGTGCGGACAAACGCCTGCCCGTGTATTATAATCCTTCCGGAGCGCCCACGCCGGAGCAGAACGCGCCGCGGATACTTGACCAGCGTTGGAAGAAGCCGGGAGACGAGCAGTACACGAACATTCCGGCCGTTCCGCCGGGCAACCCGAACAGGTTTTATGTGGCGCTGCCATTGCTCACGCCGGGCTCGGGCAATTTCGTTTCTCCTTACGACCTGTATAACAACTCTGATATCATGGTGGCCAATGCTGGTTTCATCCGCTGCCGCCAGCTGGCTCTCAATTACCAGTTCGGCCCGGCTGTGCTGAGAACACTGCATGTCAGGAACCTGTCTTCCTCCTTCAGTCTCACTAATCCTTTCTTTATCGCTTTCGATAAAGACTGGAGGGGATACGATCCTGAAACCGCCGGATGGCCTGCTCGCCGGGTGACTTCTGTATCATTTAACATGACCTTCTAACAATGACGCGCATGAAAAATAAATTATTTGCAATACCGATGATCGCCGCCGCCCTCGCGCTGGGCGGGTGCTCCAAGTTCCTGGAGGAAAAATCCCAGAGCGACGTAGTGCCTAAAACCGTAGTGGACTTCCGCGAGCTGCTGCTGGGGTCCGGTTATCCCGGGGCGGATCAGCCGGCAAGCGCCGTCTATCTCATGGACGATGATGTGGACCTTTTCGTTGAATATGGTAAGGACTTCGGTTTTCCTATTGTTGGCACGGACGGGGTAAAGACCAATTTCCTGCTTTATACCTGGCAGCCGCGCCAGGCGGAGCAAAACGGCCTGGGCGACCGTATCGGCGACATTGCTACCAGCTCTTCATATTACGCCCTGTATGAACGCATCAAAGGCTGCAACGCCGTGCTGGATTATGTGGACGATGCCATCGGCACACAGCAGGAAAAGGACCGGGTAAAGGCGGAAGCACTTGCCCTCCGTGCGTTTCACTACTTCACCCTGGCCAATCTTTACGGCGATCCTTACAACCAGAACCCGGCCGGGCCGGCTGTGCCGCTGAAAATGAACTCTACTGTAGACGCTGAGTTCCCCGCGCGCAATACGGTAGCGGAAGTGTATGAAGCTGTGCTCAAAGACCTGAACGAAGCCGCCCGCCTGATGGACCCGCTGCCTGTAGTGCGTAAGGATTTCCATATCAACCAGCCCGCGATCCATATCCTGCTTTCCAGGGTGTACCTCCATATGGATAAATGGGCGGACTGTGCAGCAGAAGCGAACAAAGCCTTTGAATTTGGCGCCACTATCCCGAATCTCACCGGCATCACGACCGGTCCCTGGATAAACTACGACAACGCGGAAGTTGAATGGATGTATGGCGGCACGTTCCAGGAGTATAGCCAGACTGAATACAGGCCCGCCCCGGAATTCCTGTCGGGCTTCAGTGCGAACGACGTCCGAGCCAAATACGGTTTCCTCGGACAATCGGGCGGCACCGTGCTGCTGAACAAGCTCATATCCAACGGCCCGAACGTGATCGTGCAGGCCGTCCGCACTTCCGAAGCGCTGCTGAACCGCGCAGAAGCGTATCTGCAGCTAAACAAGCTGGGCGATGCGCTGAATGATCTCAACGACCTGCGCCGCCGCCGTATTATCGGTTATGCAGACGTGAGCATCAGCGACAAAGCCGCGCTGCTCACAGAGATCCGCAACGAGCGCCGGAAGGAGTTCTGCTATGAAGGTTTCCGCTGGTTTGACCTGCGCCGCTACGGCAGGCCGGCTATCAGCCATCGTTATCAGCACGACGTCGCCGAGCCCATCCTGCAATATTCCCTTACGGAGAAAGACCCGGCATACACGCTGCCTTTCCCTTCAGGACTGCTGTTGCGTAATCCCAAGCTCACACAGAATCCCTCTGCTACCATGCCGGAGCGGATCGGACAATAAATTTTTGAACTCATGACACGCATTCACATGAAATACATTTTCTTCCTCGCGTTTATAAGCAGCCTGTTGCTGGCCGCCTGTAAAAAAGACGTAGCTATCGGGCCGCCGATAGAAATAAAACCGGATTACGTGCTGCCGCAGGGCAATGCACCGAAAGAAGCGAATGATAAGATACAGCAGCTGTACGATACATACGGTTCGTATTTCCTGTACAACTTCACCCAGAAGGATTTTGAATGGACCCAATCCGCCGGTTCCAGCGCCAGCAAGATCGATACCGCTGTGCTGGGCAACCCTGCCTATGCCGGCGATATGCTGGCACTGCTGGAGGACGTATGGCTGAAGTTCCTGCCGGAAGACTTCAAAAAAAAGGGCGGCATTCCTTACCGGGTGCTCATAACAGACAGCATCCGCCAGTACCGCGTTGGTTTTCCGCCAGGCAGGGAATATCTCTACTTCGATTACAAAGTGGTCGGCAAGTCTGTTACATTCGCCGGCATGAACGCCTCCCTGCGTACCCTGACGCCCGAACAGAAAGTGGCGAAAAGGAACCTGGTCTTTGGCGTGATGTGGAGCTATTACCAGAGCAATGGGGTCATAGATGTTCCCACGGCGTTCTATGGCGTGAGCAATTACACCGCGCCTAAGCCCGCCATTCCCGTGAACGCCGCCAACCCGGCTAACCTCGAGGCATACCGGCAAATGGGCTTCCTGCCTTCTTCTTATCTTCCTAACGGCAACCCGCTTGAATGGCTCGGCTTCAGCGACTTTAGCTGGACCTCGAATAAAAGCAACGACATCAGTTCTTTCCTGATGCACATCACCCAGCGCACGGATGCCCAGATGGCGCCGTTCCTTGACAACTATCCGCTGATCAAACAAAAATTCGATATCCTCGTCAAACACTATAAGGATAAATACGGTATTGACGTAAGAGCCATCGCTAACGCGACCTATTGATCCCTGTTCATGGCTGCTCTCCGGCAAACCGGCGGAGGGCGGCCATTTCATCGCCCGGGCGGAAAAAATGCAACACTGCCTTTTGCTCCTTCCGCCAATATAAGCAGCCGATCCGTCCGGGAGAGATGTGTCTTTAATAAATTCCGCAAAAGGGTAAAGAATCAGGCAAATAATGTCCTCTTCATAAGCATCAAGCAGAGCCCCGATGTTTATCGGGGTTTCCTGTTTCGCAATTCCCGGGCCGTCCGTGGGCTGCATTTACCTTTCATCAATAATCGGGATGAAGACAGGTAGAAGGGAAGGAGTTGGTTGTTTCAGCATTGCCTTCAAACAATTAAGTAAACAAAACTGAATGGAAAACGCCATCGTAAAAGTAGAAAATCTCTCTCACCGCTACACCGCTCAATGGGCGGTGCGCGACATCAGTTTCGAGATACGCAGCCAGGGAGTGGTGGGGCTGCTGGGCTCCAACGGGGCCGGTAAATCCACCACGATGAACATTATCTGCGGCGTGCTGAAGCAAACCAAGGGTAAAGTGTTCATCAACGGTACAGACCTGGATAAGAACCCTGTAGCCGCCAAACGGAACATCGGCTTTATGCCGCAAAAGCTGCCGCTTCACCTTGATTTCACGGTGGAAGAATTCCTGACCTACTGTGCGGACCTCCGCCTGGTGGATAAATCGCAGGTGAAAAAAGCGGTGGCCGAAGCTGCTGAAAGATGCGGCGTGCTGCATTTCAGGGACCGCCTGCTGCGCAACCTCTCCGGCGGTTACCAGCAACGGGTGGGCATTGCCCAGGCCATTGTGCACAGCCCGCGCTTCGTGGTGCTGGACGAACCCACGAACGGGCTCGATCCCAACCAGATCGTGGAAGTGCGCCACCTCATCCGCGAGATCGCGAAAGACCGCTCCGTACTGCTGTCCACCCACATCCTCTCCGAAGTGCAGGCCACCTGCCAGGAGATCAAGATGATAGACCAGGGGCAGCTGGTGTTTTCAGGCACTATGGATATGTTCGACAACTACATCGAACCCAACAGCCTCATCCTGTCGCTGGACGAGCCGCCCGCGGGAGACGAGCTGCTGCAGCTGGAAGGCGTGCGCTCCGTAGAGCAGATCGGACCTTACCGTTTCCGCGTCGGGTACGACGGCGAGAAAAGCACCACCCGGCGCGTAGCCGCCACCAGCGTGGAACGCGGCTGGGGGCTGATGGAACTGGTAGTAGAGAAAAGCTCGCTGGATGCGGTATTCGCAAGACTGTCCGGGAAGGCCGGTAAATAATGCACCTAAAAAAGACGTCATTAAATGAGACAAATATATAAGATCGCAAAAGCGGAACTCTATACATTATTTTATTCGCCCATTGCCTGGATGATCCTCGTGATATTCGCTTTCCAGACGGCTTTCGTATTCAGCGGCGTATTGCAGGAGCTGGTGCGTTACCAGGAACTGGTAGACGGCATCGGAGCCGGCACTTACGGATTGTTCGGCGGGCAGCTGTCGCTGTTCCCGGCTGTACAGGGCTACCTTTACCTCTACATGCCACTGCTCACCATGGGCCTCATGAGCCGCGAGCTGAGCAGCGGTTCCGTGAAACTTTTGTATTCCTCGCCGCTCACTTCCTCGCAGATCATTTCCGGGAAATTCCTCGCCATGATGCTCTACAGCCTGGTGATGATCGCCATGTTGCTGGTATACGTCCTGATCGGCGGGATCAAAATAGATAACTTCAGCTGGCAGGAAGCATCTTCCGGGCTGCTGGGCCTTTACCTGCTGATGTGCGCCTATTCGGCCATCGGCCTTTTTATGTCATGCCTCACCGGTTACCAGGTGGTAGCGGCATTGGGCACACTCGTGCTGCTCGGCCTGCTGAGCTATATCGGCAAAGTATGGCAGGATATCGAATTCGTGCGCGACCTCACCTACTGGCTGTCTATCTCCGGCCGCACCGGTACGATGATCAGGGGATTGATCGGTTCTGAAGACGTATTGTATTTCATGATCATCATCGGCCTGTTCCTCGGCCTGGCCGTGCTCAGGCTGCAGGCCAGCCGCGCGCATTCCTCCTTTGCATCCGTATGGGGAAAATATTCGCTGGCGCTGGCCGCGGCGCTCACGCTGGGATATATCACTTCCCGGCCGAAAATGATGAGCTATTACGACGCCACCGAAACGAAAAGGAACACGCTCACACCCGCCAGCCAGGACGTGGTGCGTAAAATGACCGGCGGGCTCACCATCACCACTTACGTGAACCTGCTGGACCGTGAGGCCTTCAACGGCCTGCCCTCGCAGGTGAATGAGGACAAGGACCGCTTCAGCCAGTACCTGCGTTTTAAGCCGGAAACAAAATTCCGTTACGTATACTATTACGACAAATCTGTGAACCCCGCCTTCAGAAGCCCGAAAGACCCGAAGGACGAGCCGCTGGACGTGCAGGCGAAGAAAAGGGCGGAAGGGATGGACATCGATGTTGATATGTTCCTCAAGCCCGAAGAGATCAAAAAGAAAATCGACCTGAGCGCCGAAGGCAACACTTTTGTGCGTGTTGTAGAAAGGGAGAACGGCCAGAAATCATACCTGCGCCTGTATGCAGACATGATGAAGTTCCCCAGCGAAGCAGAGATCACCGCCGCGTTCAAACGCAAGGTGATGAAGCTGCCCCGCATCGGCTTCCTGCAAGGCGGCCGCAAGCTGGAAGGCGAACGCGCGAAGGACTATACGCTATTCTCTTCGGAAAGGACTTTCCGCTACGCCCTCACCAACCAGGGCTCCGACGTGGAAACGCTGGACCTTTCCGGCGATAAACAGATCCCGAAAGACATGGACATCATCGTGATCGCGGACCTGAAAGAAGCGCCGGATTCCACTGTCAGCAAAAAGCTGGATGCTTACATCGCCGCGGGCGGCAACCTGGTGGTGACGCTGAAGCCGGGCTCCAAAGTAATGGAAGATTTCATCGCGCAGTTCGGCCTCAGAACCATACCCGGCCAGCTCGTGCAGCCCAAGCAGGACGTAGCGGGCAACGTGGTGATCTGCGTGCCGACCAAAGAAGGTAAAGCCCTGGCCGAAATATTCGACAACATGGACCAGCGCGGCCAATGGGTAGGCATGGTGAACTCAGCCGGGCTCGAAAAAGCGGAAGACAAAGGATTCAAATTCACGCCCATCATTGCCAGCAGGGATACGATGAAGACCTGGAACGAGTTGCAGACGATCGACTTCGTGAACGACTCCGCCAGCCTCGATCCTTCCACCGGTGAGAAGCAGGCCACTTTCGTGACCATGATGGGCCTTTCCCGCAAGGTGGGTAAAAAAGAGCAGCGCATCGTGGTGCTGGGCGATGCGGACTGCATCAGCAACGAGGGCATGACCCCGCCGATCCGCCGCTACGGCGCTTCCAACTTCACCCTCATCCCGGGTATGTTCCACTGGCTGTCTTACGGCAATGTGCCGGTAGATGTAAGCCGCCCTGCGCCTACAGACAACCAGATACACATGAAGAAGAACGGCGCAAAAACAGCAAAAACCATCCTGATGTGGATATGGCCCGGCACCATACTGCTGGCCGGCACTATCCTGCTCATCAGGCGCCGGAGAAAATAAAAGCAACGTTATGAGTCTGATGACTGACAAACAAACGATCAACGATCTCCATCTCTTTGGTAAGGGAGGAAATGATGGCATCTATGCGCTGTTTAACCGCACGCATACAAAAGGCGGCTCGGAACTGTTGGAAGACATGTTCCGCCGCCCGCTGTCCGACGAGCAGGCCATCAATTCGCGCAGTTCCGTGATCCGGTATTTCGCGGAGCACGAAGTGCGCTTTCCCTACGAGAGCCACTGGTTCGACGCCGCGGAGCACTACCTGTCCGACACGGACGAGCGCACCCAGCTCAGCCGCCAGGAAGATAACCTGGCCAGGAAGTTCAACCAGATCATCGCCGCCGATACCGCCTACAAAGCCATCGAAAAAGGCGTTGCCAGCCTCGTTGGCATCCTGCTGGCAACGCGCACTTTCATAAATGAAACCCGCGAACAGGTGGCTGGCATACCTTACAGGGAAGAAATAGCCGCGATGGAGAAGCTGCTTTCAAACCCCGCTTTACAGCCTGTGCTGGCGGAGAACGGGAAACAGAAGTTCTCCTTTGCCACGCTTTCCGCATACGACCAGCTGCTCCGCTTCCGGGAACGGGACACATTGCGCCGGTTGCTGGACCGCATCTATCTCGCCGACGCCTTCCTGTCCGTTGCCAAAACAGGCCGGGAGCGGGGATACACTTTTCCCAAAGCGGTGGCGCGGGAGCAGCAGACGGTGATGCTGGAGAACTTCTGGCATCCTTCATTGGAAAAGCCGGTGAAGAATTCACTGGAGATCACGCCGGAAGGCAATGTGCTTTTCCTGACAGGCGCCAACATGGCGGGTAAATCCACCTTCATGAAATCTCTCGGCATCGCGATGTACCTGGGGCATATGGGTTTTCCCGTACCAGCCTCCAGGATGGAGTTTGCCGTGAGAGACGGTATTTTCACCACCATCAACCTGCCCGATAATCTCAGCCAGGGCGCCAGCCACTTCTACGCGGAGGTGCTGCGCATCAAGAACGTGGCGAGGGAGCTGAGCCGCGACAAATACCTGTTCGTCATTTTCGACGAGCTGTTCCGCGGCACGAATGTAAAAGACGCCTACGAAGCCACGATTGCCGTTACATCCGCCATCGCGCGGCGGCGCAACTGCATGTTCATCGTGTCTACACACATCATAGAGGCGGGAGAGGTGCTAAAGGAAAAATGCGCCAACATCCGTTTTATGTACCTGCCCACGCTGCTGGAAAACGGCAAGCCCGTATACACGCATAAGCTCAGGGAAGGCATTACGGCAGACAGGCATGGCATGGTGATCATCAACAACGAAGGGATCCTGGACATTTTGTCCCGGAAAAAAACAGAAAAGAAAACCTCATGAGTTTTATTGCCGACAAGCAAACGCTCGACGACCTGCAGCTGCTGGGCAAATACAACAGCGGCTCTATATTCAGCCTGTTCAACCGGGTGCGGACCAAAGGCGGGTTACAGCTATTGGACCAGATGTTCCTCCGCCCGATGACGGACGTGGAAGCCATCAACGCCAGGAGCGCCATCTTCCGTTATTTCTGCGATCATCCGGCGGAGTTCCCGTTTGAGAACGAAGCAATAACCGCTATGGTAGCATACCTGGAAGAAAACAGGGAACAAAGCCCCGCGTTTTCGCTCATCAGGATGGCCAAAAACAAGACCATGGCCTCACTCACGCGCGATGAAACCTACGAACGCGAGCAGGAAGGCCTGCATGCCTGCCTGCTGATGCTGCGCGAGTGCAGCCGGCTGCTGCGCCGCGTGGAACAGGATGATTTGCATAAAGGCACGCCCTGGGCCACCTGGGCGGAAAGAGCGGGGCAGGTGCTGCGCCACCCGCAGGCCGTTGTTTTCCTGGACATGCCGGCGGATCATGAACTGTCGCTTTCACAGGCCGCGCGCCTGCGTTACCTGGTGGCAGGCGCCTGGAAAGAACAGCTGCTGGCGCTCATCAACGCTACCTACGAGCTGGACGTGTACATCGCCGTTGGCGCGGTGGCGCGTGAAAAGGATTTTTCCTTTGCCATAGCCCATCCGCGCAGCGCCAACTTCCTGAAAGCAACGGAGGTGAGGCATCCCCGGCTTGATAAAGGCGTACCCAATTCCTTTGGCTTCAGCAAAGAGGGTAACGTGCTGTTCCTCACCGGCGCGAACATGGCGGGGAAATCCACGCTCATGAAAGCATCCGGCATCCTGCTCTACCTGGCGCATATGGGCTTCCCCGTTGCGGCGCGGGAGCTGGAATTCTCCATCCTCGACGGCATCTATTCCTCCGTAAATGTGCCGGACGATCTCAATAAAGGCTATAGCCATTTTTACGCGGAAGTGCTGCGGGTGAAAAAAGTAGCGGAAGAAGTGAGCGAAGGAAAAAGACTGTTCATCATCTTCGATGAGCTGTTCAAAGGCACGAATGTAAAAGACGCTTACGACGCTACATTGTCCGTTACCGCCGCATTTGCGGGTTTCGCTGAATGTTTTTTCATCATCTCCACCCATATCTTTGAAGTGGGGGAAGCATTGCGTGAGATACCCTCTGTCCGCTTCGTATTCCTGCCCACGGTGATGGAAGGCCATGTGCCGAGATATACATATAAGCTGCAGGAAGGCATTACGACGGACAGGCAGGGGATGATCATTATTGAGAATGAAGGGATACTGGATATGTTGTAATTTTTTTTCGATCTTGACCAACCATACATGACCTGCCGGGCTTTGCCTGGTGGGTTTTTTTTTAGAGCGATGTACACCGCCCCTCAAATAATTCCCCCGGAAATTTTTTATTTTTTTAATATTGCCCCACTCTTTTTGGTAAGCATATTAAAATAATAGCAGATACAAATGATCAAACTTCCTCTTGCCCTGGTCTCGTCCTTTACGTTGCTGATCGGCGCAAAACAATTCTTTGGAGACGCACAGCCCGCTTTCCCCGATCCCCCGGGGTTAACGACCACAAGGTTCGCCGGCCCGGATATAACGCCCAGCCCCGCCTGCCTGGCGGTTGCGCCTACCGGTGAGGTGTTCGTGGGGGTAGACATGATCGGCTCGTTGGGGAAAGACCCCGGGAAAGGCCGCATCCTCAAGCTGGTAGACAAGGATAATGACGGCAAAATGGACGAACATACAGAATTCGCGGTGGTGGATAATCCCCGCGGCATCCTGGTGCTCGGCAGTAAGGTGTACGTATTGCACACCACGTTCTCCAAAGAGACCGGCAAAGCTACGGGCATGGCCCTGGTAGTGTTCGAGGATAAGGATGGCGACGGCAAGGCAGACGGGCCTTCCCAGCCGCTTATCGAAAACCTCAGCAATACCCGGTACATCCAGGAGCGTGGTACCGACCATGCCACGAACGGCATCAGGATGGGTATTGACGGCTGGATCTATATTGCCGTGGGCGATTTCGGGTTTCACAACGCAACGGACCGTTCCGGTAAAAAGCTGACCATGCTGGGCGGCGGCATCGTAAGGGTGCGGCCTGACGGAACGGAAATGGAAATATTCACCCATGGTACCCGCAACGTATACGATGTGGCCATTGATCCTTACATGAATGTTTTTACAAGGGAAAATACCAACGACGGCGGCGGATGGAACGTGCGGTTCTCGCATCATATACAGAGCGGAGAATACGGTTACCCGGTATTGTTCCAGCATTTCACAGATGAAATATTACCGGCGCTCGTAGACGTTGGCGGCGGCTCGGGCACAGGCGCCCTGTTTATGGCGGAGCCCGGCTGGCCGGAGAAATATAATAACGTGCCCATGATGGCGGATTGGGGGCGGAGCATGCTGTACATGCACCGCGTAACGCCCGATGGCCCTACATTCACCCAGAAGGAAGAAGAGTTCATGGCCCTGCCCCAGATCACGGACCTGGATGTGGACGGTTCCGGCAGGCTTTACCTGTCGGCATGGGACGGAGCGGGTTATTCCGGCAGCCCTGATAAAGGGTATGTGATCCGCGCGGTGCCTGAGAACTGGACCTATAAGGCATTTCCTGAGCTGGCCAAAGCTTCGGTGCAGGAGCTTGCGCAATTGCTGAGCTCATCCAGCGCAGTGGCCAGCCTGAATGCTTCCCAGGAACTGATCGCCCGCAATGATGCGCAGGCCATTGCCGCTGCGCTGAAAGTAGCTTCCGATGAGACGTTGCCGTTATATGCCCGGGTAGCCGGCATTTATACATATGCGCAAGCCGCAGGCCGTGATGGCATTGTCGCTTTAACGGCTTTAACCAAAGACGCCACGGTAAGGGAACATGCCCTGCGGGCGCTGGCAGACCGTAAAGACATACTGAAAGATGTTCCGGGCGAACCTTTTATGGAAGGCCTTAAAGATTCTTCAGCGCGCATACGTGCCGCCGCTATCATCGGGCTGGGCCGTTTGGGCCGTGTTGAAGCTGCCGGGGCATTGCTTCAAACCAAAGTGCCCGCTTCATTCGCGGCGCCCGCCAAAGATGTGGAAGGGCCTCACGCTACGCCCAACCCGGGTATTGTGCTGCCTCACCTGGCTGTTCAGGCACTGGTGAACCTTCATGCGGTGGATTCCGCGGTAGCGGCGGTGAACGGTGAAAACTCAGCCCTCGCACTCTGGGCCCTGCGTTATATGCACGATATGAAAGCCGTTAACGGCTTGATAGCTGCCTATCCGCGCGCGAAAGGGGAGAAGCTGAAAAAACAGATCCTTGTTACATTGGCGCGCCTCTACAAAAAAGAAGACACATACGACGCTTCATGGTGGTGGGGCACCAGGCCGGATTCGCATGGCCCGTATTACAAGGCCGTGCGCTGGGAAGGATCGCCCGCGATCGAAAAATTCCTGAAAGCGGAAGCCCTGAAAGGAGGCACTGCGAAAAAGCAGTACTTCGTGGACCTGGACGCCCGCCACAGGATGGAGATCGCCGCATTTGCAGCACCCAAAAAAGCTGATGCCCCCTTAGCCAAAGAACCCAAAGTGGACCTCGATAAAATAAAAAGCAAAAAAGGCCAGGTAGGCAAATCGTCTATCGAAGATGTTTTGCTGGCCATCAATAAATTGAAGGGAGACCCTGCCAAAGGGAAGCTGCTCTTCGCCAGCCAGGGCTGCGTGGCCTGCCACAGCATCAGCAAAGGCGAGAAAATGAAAGGCCCCTTTATGGGGCAGGTCGGTTCTATCATGAACCGGGAGCAGATCACGGAATCTATCCTGAAGCCCAACGCTTCCATTTCGCAGGGATTTGCTACGGTGATGATCACGGCGAAAGGCAACAAGAGCTACACAGGATTCGTTACGGAAGAAACCGCGGCCAGGGTGGTGCTGAGAGATATTGGCGGGAATGTATACGCTGTTAAAACAAGCGATATCCTGTCCCGCAAGGAAATGAAAACGTCCATGATGCCCGCGGGCCTTGCCAATTCGTTGTCCTACGAAGAGCTTGCTTCGCTGGTTACTTTCCTGTCGCAGCAGAAAAAATAAAACCGTCATTGCGGAGCGGGGGGATTTGCATAAAAGATCAGGGCCATACAATGTTGTATGGCCCTGATCTTTTTATAATTTGTAAAGCTCGTCATTGAGAGGAGCAGCAGAGCTAATGCAGGTGGGATGACGAAGCAAAGGCTGTCCGTCATTGCGAGGAGCAGCAGCGCCAAAGCGGGTGGGGCGACGAAGCAATCTCCCGCACTGAATATAGATAACGCAATGTTTGAAGATTGCTTCGTCGCACCTCGCAAAGAGACTTGCAGATTGCTACCGGTCAAGATATGAGCAGAAGTGATTAAAAATCGTTTGAAAACAGAGCCCCGCGATTAGTATTTTTAAGAGCATGATAAACAGGGGAAATGGCTATTCAGTTTTTAATTTGACCGCACAGGATATATTTATGAAATACAGCAAATTTCTGGGATTCTTTATTTGGTGCTGCCTTTCCGGCGGAACGCTGCTGGCACAGCAGATTGCGCGGACGCCTTACCGCCCCGCCCATGAAGATATCATGCAACGGTATCGCCAAGTGCAGCTACTGGACAGCATTACCCGGAGAAAGATCGTCCGGCATAATGTGGAAGCCAACTGGCTTCCCGGTGGAGAAAAATTCTGGTACGAGGTGGGCAGCAATAAAGACTCTTCAAAGATATATTACCTGGTGCAGGCCTCTTCCGGCCGCAAAGAGGAAATAAAAGACACTGCTGTGCTGGCCCAAATGCGGGCAACCGCCAGGCCGCAATCGCAGGTGCTGCAACGGGGGCCGTCGCGCTGGAGGAACTTTTCGACTGGTTCAATGTCGCCGGACAGGCAATGGATCGCCAGGACCATCCGCGGCAACGTATTTATTCAATCCGCTAAAGACAGCGCGCTGCTGCAGCTTACCACTAACGGTTCCGACAGCACAAGCGAAGCGGCGCGTTATGAAGCGCTCGCCTGGTCGCCGGACAGCAAATATTTCATCGGCTATCGTACGCGCCCGGTAAAGGATTCCGCGGTCCATTATGTGCTCACGGACGTTCCCGGCACTACCCGCGGGCAGCTGCGCTCACATCCTTACAAGCAGCCGGGGGATTCTTTCCCCGCATATGAGATGCATATCTTTTCCGTAGCGGATAAAAAGGCGGTGAAGGTAAATGCGGAACCGCTCGATTTCTTTGGCCCGCCGGTCCTGCACTGGCGGCACAAAGATCCCCGCTATTTTTTATATGAAAAGGTGGACCGCGGCCACCAGCGTTTCCGCGTGATCGAAGTGGATGCTTTTACCGGCGCTACGCGGAACATACTGGATGAGCAAACATCTACATTTATTTATGAGTCCCGCATCTACACCCACTACCTCCCGGAGACCAACGAAATGGTATGGACCTCCGAAAAAGATGGCTGGCGCCACATCTACCTGGTCAATACGCTTACCGGCTCGGTAAAGAAACAGGTCACCAAAGGCGAATGGGTGGTGCGCAGCATCGACAGTGTGGATGCGAAGAAAAGAGAAATATGGTTCCGCGCCGGGGGAATGCAGCCAGGCGAAGATCCCTATTATGTGCACTACTTCCGCATCAACCTGGACGGCAACAAGCTGGTGGAGCTCACGCCGGCAACAGGCAATCACCAGCTGTTCTTTTCGCCCGACAGGAAATATTACATCGATAAATACTCGCAGGTGAATGTACCGCCTGTTCATGAACTGCGCCGTACGGCGGACGCGAAGCTCATTTCAGTGTTCGAAAAAGCCGACGTAAGCGCCTGGCAGGCCACGGGCGTGCCTTTCCCGGTTCCTTTCATGGCAAAGGGCAGGGATGGGAAAACGGATATATGGGGTATCATGTGCCGCCCTTCGGATTACGACAGCAGCAAGCTGTACCCCGTGATCGAAAACATCTACGCAGGGCCGCACGACGCTTTTGTGCCGAAGAGCTTCATGAGTTATTATACAGAGATGCAAAGCCTGGCGGACCTGGGTTTTGTAGTAGTGCAGATAGACGGCATGGGCACCGCCAACCGCTCCAAGGCGTTCCATGACGTATGCTGGAAAAACCTCGCGGATGCCGGCTTTCCCGACCGCATTCTGTGGATCAAAGCCCTTGCCGGAAAATATTCCTTTGTGGATACCGCCAGGGTAGGGCTGTACGGCACTTCCGCCGGCGGGCAGAACGCGCTCGGGGGCCTGCTCTTCCATCCGGAGTTTTACAAAGCGGCCGTGTCTTCCTGTGGCTGCCACGATAACCGCGTTGATAAACAATGGTGGAACGAGCAATGGATGGGATACCCTGTGGGCCGGCATTATGACGAGCAGTCCAACATTACCAATGCGGGTAAGCTGAAAGGCAAACTTTTACTGATGGTGGGCGAGGCAGACACCAATGTGCCGCCGGAATCCACTTACCGGGTGATCAACGCCCTGATCAATAGCGGCAAAACTTTCGAATTCCTCCCGATACCAGGCGTAGGGCATACCGATGGCGGGCTTTACGGCCGCATCAGGCGCCGCGACTTTTTTGTACAGCACCTGCTGGGGGTAACGCCGCCGGATCGGAACAGCAACGAATAGGATCGTCCACAAAAAGGAAAGGACAAACCGTAATTTCCGGTTTGTCCTTTTCCTGGCGTCTTTAACAGTCAATTTTTTCTACAAGGTCTTCCTCAACTTCACCTCCACTTTTTCACCTTCTTTTTTTATGGTCACCACCTTTTTAATACCGGCCGAAGCATTGACGTCGTAAGCGTTGGTGGTAGTATGGGTGTATGTGCTCTGGTACAGGCCGTTGATGTATTTATCAGAATAGCCAGTCACCTCCGTCCGTATGGAAGTATGCGTATAGCCGAACTCCGTATAAAGCAAATATTCCCCGGGCATCAGGTTTACGAATTCAAAATGCCCCTTGTCGTCATAAACGGTGGTTACTTTCATGCACTCCGCCACTTCCGCCGGAAGCGGAATAGCCCTTCCTTTTTTCCTGGAGGCCTCGTTCACCTTCATCCATTCCTTGAAGAAAGCTGTATACGGTATCAGGACGATCTTTGTACCGGCCCTTGCATATTGTTTCTTATTGACATTGAGTACGGCTATTCCCCCAAGCGCCCCTTCATTCTGGTTATCCCTTGCAAAGGCTTCCCCGCTGATCACAGCGCTGCCGGATTTCAGCATCTTTAATGTGGCCACCTTATCGAAAGTGGTTTTAAAAGGATTATAATCCAGTTCTTTATCAACCATCAGGATATGCTGGCCCTTGGAGAAAACCTCCACCTTCCATAATCTTCGTGTTTCCTTATCAATATAATACTCATACTTTTCGTTGGTGGCCTGCTCATACACGCTTACCTGCCAGCTTTTGTGCTCGCCGGTAAGGTCACTGACATACAGGCTGTTCTTCACTTCCTCGATAAGCGTTTTTTTGATGTTGGTGGCATTCCCCGGTTTATAATCGTATACGGTCATATCGGCATTATAACCCGATGCAAGCGGGAGCAGCGCCAGCAAATACGGGTAGCTGTAGCTGTCGAAAAAAGCTTCTTTTACAGGTTCCTTAATGGCGCTTCTTTTTTTGGTTTGTTTGTCGTAGTAATGCCCGGTAACCTCTTTATCGTATTTCAGGACCATTTCCCTGTTCCTGTTGAAGGAGGAGCGATAGACCGGCCTGAAAGTATTCCCGTCAACTATGCTGGTGTCCCTCCAATGGTCCTCTGAACCGGGTACTTTCAAAGTAGTATAAATAGCCAGGGGCCCGCTGCCTGAATTGATCTCAATTACAAACGAGCTGATCTCTGTTTTATTCATCCCGCCGTCCAGGGAGAAACAGGCCATTTCATACTTCCCGCTTTTCAGCCATTTTTTATCGAAGGAATTGTCTCCCGGCTTTAAAGCTGTCTGCGCCTGGCAGAACAGGGTAGCAGCAAGAAATAGCAGCGTATGGAAAACAAATGATATCCGGGAATGCTTTTGGTTTTTGATGATCATGTTGGTGTATTACGATTTGTTTTTAACGTTTAAAGACCTTCAACCTCCTGTATCCGGCGGTTTTATACCCCCTGGGAGCCAGGTTTTATCTGTCAAAGTTAGGGTATAGCTCCTCTCATGCTACTACACAATAACCGGGAATTATCTTCTACCGGTTTTCTGGTATATGTCCGTTCCTTCATCAACGCTTTTCAACTTTCCATCAGATTAATATGGAATTCTTACTTAATTCCTAAATCGACTATATTTACGCCTGCTAAGGACTCGTTTCGGTATATCCTCTCTTTAATACGTATAAAATTTATTTAACTAATTGCCGGTCACCCAAGGAAATAGTGAGTGGGATTTGCTTTTGCAGGTAAGTAAAGGTAACGAACAAGCTTTCGCCCAGCTTTTCAATTATCATAAAGATAATATTTACTATTACGCCCTGGCTGTTACAAAGTCCGAGTTCCTCTCCGAAGAGATCACCCAGAACGTATTCGTTAAGATCTGGCAGCAACGCCGGGTCCTTCATGAATTGGATTCTTTCCCCGCATGGATGAAAACCGTTGCCCGCAACGAAGCCTATAACTATCTTAAACGGCTTGCCATGGAAAAGGTGATCCTTAACCGGATGGCGGAAAATATGCAGGATGGCGATGATTCCACCGCTACATCCCTGGAATGGAAGGAATATCATGCCCTTGTTGCAAAGGCGATCGCCCGTTTGCCGGAGCAGCAGCGCGCCGTTTATCAGCTGTCCCGCGGGCATGACATGAGCTATCAGCAGATCGCCGACACGTTGGGAATCTCCATCAATACTGTCAAATACCACATGAAACAGGCTTTGCAGGGTATCCGTACTTACCTGGACGCACACTTGCTGGCCCTCGCCATTGCCATTTATTGTATGTCGTGATCTCTGCTAAATATGCTGGAATTCAGCCGGATAGGGTTTGAAAATATGCATATATAAGATCTCGGGAATTTTTTTTGCATCGGCCTACCCGCAGGGAAAGGCCAATTGTCTTTTTAATACAGGGGGGAATTTTATGACGTCAGCACACCTGCAAATTTTATGGGGCAAATATGCCGCCAACACCTGCACTCCGGAAGAGGAGAACGAGCTCATGTTATGGCTCAGCGATCCTGCCAATGAGCTGGAGGCCAAAGAGCTTTTGTCTATATTGTACGACCAGGTGAGTACCCGCGAGGTGCCCGCCGCTCCGCTGCAACCGGCGGCTGTGCTGCAGGCGATCCGCGCCGGCCGGGAGCCTCTTATTGGCCGTATATTCTTCTTGCGCCACTGGGGCTGGGCCGCAGCCGTTGCGGCCGTGCTTGTTTGCCTGGGCGGGTATTTTCTCCTGAGAACGCCTGTGGGAAAGCCTGCTGGCATGGCTTCCATGGATTCCGTTCACATCATGCCAGCCGCGGGCGTCACGATGCTCACCCTTGCCGATGGTACGCAGGTACCGCTGGACAGCCTGCACAATGGTATGGTAGCGCAGCAGAACGGCTCCAGTCTCATGTTGAACAACGGGCAGCTCCGCTACGAAGAGGGTGCCAAAGGGCAGCATGCCGGCAGTTTCAATACGATCGCCACACCCAAGGGCCAGCAGTTTCAGATCGCTTTGCCCGATGGGTCGAAGGTATGGCTGAATGCCGGCAGCTCCATCCGCTTCCCCACCGCATTTGCCGGGAACGAGCGCCGGGTGGAGGTTTCCGGCGAGGCATACTTTGAGATCAGCCAGGATGTGCAACGTCCCTTCATCGTTATGCTCAGGAAAGGAGATGAAGTCGTTGTTCTGGGCACAAAATTCAACATCAATGCTTACGATAACGAATCACAGGTGTATACCACGCTGCTGGAAGGCTCGGTGCGCGTGCATGCAGGCAATGAACAGAAGGTGCTGCAGCCCGGGCAGCAGTCGCAGTCGGGTAGTGGTAGCCTGAAAGTGGTGAACGTAGACTCCGAAAAGGCCCTGGCATGGAAGAACGCGGCGTTCGATTTTGAAGACGTGACCCTCGCCGAAGCTATGCGCCAGATAGAACGCTGGTACGACATCACCGTGGTGATCGAAAGCGGCGTACCCGTGGATGCACCGTTCTACGGGCAGGTAAGCCGCAAAATGAGCCTGAACAATCTCATCCGGCTGTTCGAAAAAACGGACCTGAAATTCAGGATCGAAAATGGAAATAAACTGATTATCTCTAAATAGTATGTCACTTCAGGTACGGGTGTAAAGGAATACGCCCGGATCTTCCGAATGTAAATGCCAAAAATGAAAAACCGGAAGTGTTGAGACCACTCCCGGATGTTTTCAGCTGATTTTTTTAGCGATGTAGACCACTAATTATTTATCAACCAAACTTGATGCAAGTTATGCAAAAAACCGCTTCGGAGCATGGTTTTGGGAAGGTATGGCCACGATGGCAGCCTGTCCGGAACCGGCGATTAACCAAAATCATATTAGTGATGAAGCTAACAGCAGCCCTGCTACTAGCCGCGCTTTTCCAGGTAAAGGCAGCAGCCGTCGCGCAAAGCGTCACGTTCAACGGACAGAAAACTACCATCAGGAAGGTATTACGGGATGTGCAACGGCAAACCGGTTATTTCGTTTTCTTCAGTTCAAAATCCATCGTCCAGGCTGCGGAGACGCGCGAAGTGTCCGTCCGGGCGGAAAACATGCCGCTGCACGATTTCCTGGGCAAGCTGCTACAGGGCCAGGGAATGAATTTCGAGATCAGCGACAATACCATCAATATCACGCCGGGCAAACTTCCGCAGCTTCCTGCACAGAACGCTCCCACGCCCACCCTGGCAATATCCGGGCGGGTGACGGACCTGGAAGGCAACCCCCTGGACGCTGCTTCCGTTTCCATCATGAGCAAGCCTTCTGGCCAAATGGCGGACAGGCAGGGCCGCTTTAAAATAGACAACGTGCAGGACGGGGACCTCGTGGTATTTTCCTCGGTGGGTTATTCACCCGCCGGTGTCAGGATGCGCGGAACAACGCCGGTTTTCGAACAAATGACGGTGCAGGTGAACGGGCGGCCGGAAGAAACGGAAGGCAACGGCAAGAGCAGCCTGGTTGTCAATGGAGACGGTACCATTACCGTGAGGCTGGCGCGCCTGATCAGGAATATCGAGACCGTAGTGGTGACAGGTTTGTTCCAGCGCTCTGCCAGCAACTTCACCGGCGCGTCCAAAACCATCTCAGGCGCAGAGGCGAAGAAAGTGAGCGCCAATAATGTATTTGCTGCGATCTCCGCGCTGGACCCGTCTTTCCGCATTGTTCCCAACAACGTGACGGGCGGCAGCATCAACCAGCTGCCTGAAATCCAGATGCGCGGCCAGAACTCGTTTCCCAATCTCAGCGGCGAGCTTTCCAACAATCCCAATGCGCCGCTCTTCATCCTCGACGGTTTCGAAGTGAGCCTCCAGCGCATCGTGGACCTCGATATGAACCTGATCAACAGCATCACCCTGCTGAAAGACGCTTCCGCCACGGCGATCTACGGCTCCCGCGGCGCCAACGGCGTGATGGTCGTGACCACCATCACGCCCAAGCCGGGGAAGATCCAGGTCACCTTCAACAACGATTTCCGCTTCACCACACCCGACCTTTCCGTGTACAACCTCCTGAACACGCAAGAGAAGCTGGACTTTGAGAAACGGGCGGGAGTTTATACCTCCGAAAGCGCACAAACGCAACATGCGCGCGACGTGCTGTACAACGAGCGGTACAAAGCCATGAAAAGCGGCGTTAATACCGACTGGCTGTCTATCCCCGTACAGAATGGCTACAGCAACCGCAGCTCGTTATACCTGCAGGGCGGCGACCAGTCCATCCGATATGGCATCCAGATAATGGCGGATTTGCAGAACGGCGTCATGAAAGGGCAGGACCGGAAGAATTATTCCGGCCAGTTCGATCTGAGCTACCTGATGAAAAAAGTGCAGTTCAAAAATTCCATCCGCCTGTTCCAGAATAAGGCCAATGAATCGCCCTACGGCGAATTCAGCGAGTACGTGCGGCTGAACCCCTACTGGGCGCCTTATGATGAGAACGGCAGGCCTAAAAAGCTGCTGGAAGATGTGCTGATCCACCGGCTGAACAATACTTACAGCAGGATACCCAGCCCGCTGTATGATGCCACCCTCAATTCCGTGAACAGTTCAGAATATTTCGGGATCTCCAACAACTTCCAGGTACGGTACATGCCAACACCGGATTTCTATATCGAATCCAGCTTCAGCCTCAACAAGCAGAGCGCCGGGGCCGACCAGTTTTTCAGTGCGCAGGACAGCCGCTTCGACGCCGTTACCGATCTGAACCAGAAAGGCTCCTACATCGTGCGCGATGAAGATAGTCATAGTTACGAAAGCCTTACCACGGCGAACTACAACCTCACCACGGGCAGGCATCAGCTGTTTTCCACGTTGGGCCTCAATTTCTCCAGTTCCACCAACAAGTACTATTCCATGGTCACCCAGGGCTTTCCGTACGACCAGCTCGATAACCTGTTGTTTGCCGCCCAGTACGAAGCCAACGGCCGGCCCACGGGCGACGAAAGCACGGTGCGGAGGCTGGGCGTGGTATTCAGTGGCAGCTACAGCTACGACAACCGCTTTTTGCTGGACCTCTCCGCACGCCGCGACGGTTCTTCCCAATACGGGGCGGACAAGCGGTATGGCGCCTTCTGGTCTGCGGGCGCAGGCTGGAACCTGCATAACGAAAACTGGTTCAGCACCAGCGATATAGTGAACCGGCTGAAAGTACGCGCCAGCTACGGTACTACCGGTTCGCTGAACATCCCGGCATACAGCGCCAGGTCCAGGTACAGCTTTGGCGTAGGCACCAGCTACTACGGCGAGCTGGGTGCCACGCTCATCGGGCTCGGCAACGACTTCCTGAGCTGGCAGAACGTGCATAAAGCTAATGTGGGCCTCGACGCGGTGTTGTTCATTGAACGGCTGGATATCCGGGTGGACCTCTATAAGGAAAACACCAAAAACGCCCTTACACAGATCACGCTTGCTCCGTCTACCGGCTTTTCCAGCTTCAGCGAAAACCTTGGCGAGATCGAGAACACCGGTATCGAGTTTTCCGCGCGCATGAAGCTGATAGAAAATAAATCGAAAGGACTGTTGTGGTCGGTGAACGTGAACGGTTTTTCGAACAGGAACATCCTGAAGAAACTCTCCAACAAACTGAAGGCGTCCAACGACAAGCTGAACGCGGGCAACGAGGAGCAACAGGCGCCGAACGTGTTGTTCGAGGAAGGGCAGTCCATCAACGCCATTTATGTGGTCCGTTCGCTGGGCGTGGATCCTGCCACGGGCTCGGAAGTGTTCCTGAAGCGCAACGGGGAAAAGACCTATGAATGGAACGCGGCGGATAAAGTGGCTTATGGCGTAAGCATCCCGGAATGGAACGGCAACTTCGGGACGAACCTGCTTTATCAAGGCTTCGAGATGAACCTCATATTCAACTACCAGTTCGGCGGGCAATTGTATAACCAGACGCTGATAGACCGGGTGGAATCCGTGGACCCCAGCTGGAATGTGGACCGGCGGGCGTACGACCTGGGCTGGTCGGGCCCGGGCGATCATAGCAAATATACCCGCATCGGGGTGTCTACCAGGCCCACCAGGCTTACCTCGCGCTTCGTGCAGGACGATAACAACCTGACGCTGACCTCCGCATCGTTCGGGTATAACTTTTACAGGAGCGCTTTCGTCAGGCGGCTCGGGTTCAGGAGCCTGCAGGTTACGGCCATCACGAACGACCTTTTCCGGCTGAGCACGATCGAGATCGAGCGGGGCACCAGCAACCCTTTTGCCCGGACGTATTCCCTTTCCTTAAGAGTTGGTTTATAAAACGAATGACATGCAGAATCTTTTCAGATATATCTCTTGTATATTGCTTGCCGCCGTGCTCGCGGGCTGCAGCAAATACCTGGACGTTGCGCCCAAATCCACTTTGTCGGAGGAGGAATTGTTCCAGTCGGAAGTCGGCTTCCAGCAGGCGCTCACGGGCGTATATTCCCAGCTGGCCAGCCGTGCGCTGTACGGCGATAACCTCACCATGGGCTTTATGTCGGCGCTGGCGCAGAACTATTCTGTTTCCGGCGTTGGCGCGCCTTTTCTGGAAACCCGGGCTTTGAATTATGCTTCGGGCGAAGTGACCGGCTATACCGGCGCCATCTGGAGCACAGCCTATTCCGCTATCGCCGGCGCCAACAAGGTGATCCTGAATACGGAATCGAAGCGGGATGTGCTCAGCGCGGCCGGTTACGCTACCATACGGGCGGAGGCCCTGGGCCTGAGAGCGCTGCTGCATTTCGACATGCTCCGGATTTTCGGCCAGGAATATACTGCCGGCGCAGGGAAGAAGGCCGTACCGTATAAAAAAACGGTAGACCAAAATCCGGTAGTGCCTTCTGTTACCGAAGAGGTGGTGAACCTGGCGCTGCAGGACCTGGCCGAAGCGCAAGACCTGCTGAAGGACTATGATCCGGTATTTACCGGGTCTGCGAACAGGCGCATCAAAATGAACTACTATGCCCTGAAAGCGCTGGAAGCCCGCATCCGCCTGTATGCGGGAGATATGCAAAGCGCGTTCAATGCGGCGGAAGTGGTGGTGAATTCGGCCAGGTTTCCCCTCATTACCTTCGCCCGCGCTTCGGCGGCGCCGGCTTCCAGGGACCGGTTGTACCTCACGGAGCAGGTCTTCTGCATCCGCGTGCGCGATATGCTGAACTGGGTCAACAACGAGTATTTCCGGTTCTACGGCAATGCCAATATGCGCCTTACCCGGTCCAGTGGAAACTTCCAGACACTTTATGAAACGTCTTCCGGCGGCGGTACCGACTTCAGGTACCTCTACCGTATCGAGCAGGACGGCGGTTCGTCCTTCCCTTCGAAGTACTGGCAAACCTATACTGCTTCCAACAATACCCTGGATTCCAACCGGCTCGACCAGTACGTGCCCGCCATCCGCCTGTCGGAGATGTATTACATCATGGCCGAGTGCGCAGCTACGCCGGCCGAGGGAGCCGCTTATCTGAACGTTGTCCGCAAGGGCAGGGGCATCGCCGAACTGAATGCCGGCACCATTACGGCTACCGCCCTGCGCAATGAGATCACGAAGGAATACCAGAAGGAATTTTATGCCGAAGGACAGTTGTTCTTTTATTACAAACGCCGGAAAATCACCCGGATGCAGTTCATGTCCACCGACGTATCGCTGGCGAAGTATGTACTGCCTATCCCTGATCCGGAACTGGAATTCAATCCCAATTACAATTAAAAAACCGACCATGAGATATTTTATCATACTGTGTATTGCAGCGCTTGCCTGTTCCTGCCAGAAAGATGAGCTGATGGACTACAGCGGGGGGGACGGCATTGCCTTTTACCTGGGCGAATATGAGATCGACAGCGTCAGCTATTCGTTCGCTTTCTCGCCGGCGCCGGCAGCCAAGGATACCATTTACCTGAAGATGCGCGTGGTGGGCGGGGCGAAAGACTATCCCAGGACCATCGCGGTGAAAGCCGGAGCAGGCACTACAGCGCGCCAGAATGTGGACTTTATCCTGCCGCAACATACCCTTCCCGCTGGCGCCCTTACCGTGGACTATCCCGTTATTGTGATCAACAGCCCCGAAATGGCGGACAGCGAGTTCAGGCTCGTAGCCGAAGTAGCCGAAAGCAAGGACTTTACTCCGGGAGCCGTTGGACAGGAGATAGGCGGCAGCTACAACCTGTCAAAGATGCTGGTGAAGATCACCGGCAGGATCGTGGAGCCCACCTATTGGCCCGATGTGGAAAGCGCTTTTGGAACGTTCAGCGCGGTGAAGTTCCGGTTTATGATACAGGTGACTGGCCTCTCGGATTTTTCTTACGAGGCGCTGGGCACCAGCGGCATTTATAACCTGCCGGTCCGTTTGCGGAACGCGTTGCTGGAACACGAAGCCGCCAACGGTCCCCTGATCGACGAAAATGGTAACCGCGTAACATTTTAATTGAAAAAACGGCAGACATGACCAGACACATTTTTCTATTCATAAGTTTCATCATGCTTTTCACCGCCTGCCAGAAAGATAAGCAGGATTATCATTTTGAAAAGCAGAACACGGTGTCCATCAAAACCGCAGATTCTACCTTTACCGTAACCCAGTTCGAAACTTTAAAGGTAGCTACGGTATTGACGGAATCCATCCCGTCCAGGGATGGCTACACCTACCAGTGGAAAGCCTGGCAGGTAGGGGGCGATACCATTATTCTCTCCCGTAACAAAGACCTGGATGTTAGCATCGTGCTTGAGCCGGGTAGATACGAACTGGAATACAAGGTGGCCAATACCCGGACAGGCATCGTCTCTTTCATGATTTACCGCCTCACCGTAAACGGAGGATTTTATGAAGGCTGGCTGGTTTCGAACAACAGGAACGGCAAAGCCCTGCTGTCGTTTATCCGCGAAGACGGCGAACAGTTCCTGAACCCTGCCGAGATTATCAATAATACCACTTATCCCGGCAAGGCGCTGGGCGCATTCGCGGCTACTGACCCCTTTGGCAGTATCGCGCTGATCAATTTCTTTACCGACCAGGGCGTTTATCGTTTCAATGCGAACGACCTCGTGCAGAACGGCTCCACTACGGACATTTTTCCCGAGGGCAAGCAGTTTGTTTCCAAGCCCTGCTATGCCGTGGGCAAATCTGTGATAGACCAGTACATCATCGCCAACGGAGGCCTGCATGTAGGGCTGGGCCCGGTCTTTTTTCCAGCGGAGGTTTTAAAGCCTTTTTCGGACAGGCTGCCCGGTGATTACGATCTGTTCCCCGCCATTATCAGTTCCTCGCAGTACGCTACTTTCTTTTACGACAACAGGCACAAACGCTTCATGCAGGCAAGCTACCTGGACCGCGAGCTGACGGTCGCTTCCGGAAGCGATGCAGCAGCTTTCAATATGGGCAACGTTGGTATGACCATGCTCGCATCCGATTATGGCGTAATGGGCGCGATGAGCGACGAATATTATTTTGTAATGCAGGGAGCCGACGGCCGGTACATTCTTTCTTTGTCCAATACTACACCCGGTATAAACCAGAAGATCGGGAACAGTCCCGGCATTGAGCAGGCCACCGCGTTCGCCACTTCCAGCGTGGCCAAGCACCTTTATTACGCCGCTGGCAACAATATCTACCTGTACGATATGCTTGCCAACAGCTCCAGGCAGGTATTCTCATTCCCCACAGGCGTGCAGATCGCGGACGTGAAGCTGTTTCGCTCCACGAGCAAACGATTGGTGGTGGCGGCTAACGAAGGCGCAGAAGGTAAAGTGTACTATTTCGATCTCGACAACCTGGGCGATGTTGTGGGGAATACTGCCACCGACACTTTTTCGGGCTTCGGGGAGATCGCCCATCTTTTTTACAGGGATTAATACAAAGAACACTCAATCAAAAAAAAGACAATCATGAAAATAGGTAAAATACTGGTGTTGATGGTGGGCCTGTTCGTGGCTCATGAAGCGAAGTCGCAGAACAGCTGGGCGGAAACGAGAAAAAAAGCACAGGAGTTGGCGGATATAAAAGACACGACGGTACGGAACGCCAAATTGCAATCGCTGCTGGAAAGCAGCGCTGAAAAGGATTGGATGCTTGCGTACACCTATTATGCCGTGAACCGGAAAAACGATATGGCAGAAGCTGTACTGGAACGGGGCGTGAAAAAGTTTCCAAAGGGAGACCTGGCCTATAACCGCATGGCGGGCGAATTGCAGGGGATAAGGGATGGCGGACAGCTTGAAGACATGTACCTGAAGCTGGCAAAAGAGTTCCCCGGGAAGCCGGCGCCCGGCTTTACGATAAACACGCTGGTACTACATTTTGGCGAAAAACGGAACGCCGTAAAAATGTGGTATTACCTCGATCTGTTGAAAAAGGAAAATCATTCCGGGTTGTATGAATACACCTTGTTGCAAGTGCCTCCTATCGACCCGAAGCAACTCAGGATCCGGCTGAAGCCGGTGGTGGATTCGCTGGATAACCAATATCATGCGCTTTTAAAGCAGGGGGATACGGGCAGGCAGGCGCAACGCAGCCTGCTTCAGACCGGCAGCATGCTGAACCTGGCGGCTTCCAGTTATACTAACGTACTCATTAAATTGGGCCAGGCTGAAGAAGCGTATACTTTCATCAAATCCCAATATAACGATGGCGCCAACCGCGGTGTGCAGTCGTCATATTTGAGCGCCCTGGTCGCTACTAAAAGACTGAAGGACGCATTTCCGCTGATCGAAAACGCCTTGCGTGCGAATTTCGCCGACCGCCAGGCGAACGACAATTACCGTCAGGCATACATTGCCGTAAACGCCTCTGAAGAAGGATTTGAACGGAGAAAGGACAGCCTGTTGAAAGACATACGGCTGAAGATCAGGAATGATGTGATGAAGAAAGCCGTTCACCAGCCCGCGGCCGGCTTTACGCTGAAAGATGCGGACGGGAAATCAGTGTCCCTGTCCGACATGAAAGGGAAAGTGGTGGTAATGGACTTCTGGGCTACCTGGTGCGGCCCCTGCAAGGCTTCGTTCCCTTCCATGCAAATGGCGGTGGACAAATACAAAAATGATCCGGGCGTTGCCTTCGTTTTCCTGCACACAATGGATAAAGGCGAAGCCGATCCTGCCGCGGCGGCAAAGAAGTACGTTACAGATAACCATTTTACTTTCCGCGTGCTGATGGACCTGAGGGATAAAACTACCGGGCAATGCGCGGTGGCTGATTTGTATGGCGTAAAGGCCATTCCTACCAAAATCATTGTAGACCCTCAGGGTAACATCCGGTTTAACGTTGCCGGCTTCGGCGGGCTGAACGAGATAGCCGTGGAAGAGCTGTCTGCCATGATTGAGATCGCCCGGGAGAAGTCCTGAGCGCGCAAAAAGAAGTTTGAAGGAATAATAAAAACCATGGAACAGCCCTTACTTTATTTGGGAGGTATCCGAAGAAAAGGAAAATAAAAAAAGACCGGCATTGTTCCGGTCTTTTTTGCTGTAGGGGCAGGATTCGAACCTGTACGGAGCGGTTAGCTGACAGCACAATAAATTGAATGGTCGGTTAATTATGCTATAGTTTATCCTGTTATCTCCACCCCCGGGACAAGAGGGCATGTCTGCCAGTTCCATCCCGGCAGGGCGGGCGGTTTCAGCCCTTCGGCCATATCTCGACCAGGCGCATTATTGCATATCCGGCAGAATTTGGCGAAATTCGCCCCAGATTTGACATATTTACCGGGGTCGCTACTGCCCGGTAACAGGATTTCAACCAGGATCTTTTCATACCATTCGTTTTCACCATTCAATAGCGCATTACATTAATCATTAATATCGCTTCATTGAACGACGGTCATTTTATTGATGTTCCTGACCTTTATAAACAGATTGCCGCCGGCGATGAATCTGCGTTCAGGAAGCTTTTCGAGATCTACGCCCCGCGGCTGCTGGCCATGGCGGCGCGCATTACGGGATCGATGGCCGTGGCGGACGACCTGGTGCAGGATACCTTTCTTAAAATATGGGTAGCCCGCGACCAGCTTACGGAAGTTGCCCAACCGGCCGCCTGGATCAAGAAGATCTGTTTTTTCCTGGCCGTGAACTACGTGCGCCGCCAAACCATCCGCGACAAAGTGATGCATACCGTCGGGCTTGAAGGGGAAGACGCCGGCAAAGCCTTGCCCGTTGCGGAAATGATCGAGTTCCGGCAGCTGCTGACCCTGGTGAACGAAGCCGTCCGGCAACTGCCGGAAAAGCAACGGCAGATCTACCGCCTGAGCCGGGAACAGGCGCTGAGCACCAGTGAAATAGCCCAACACATGGACCTGGCCGTCAGCACCGTGAAAAACCTGCTGGTAATGGCCCTTAAAAATATCCGGGCCTCCCTGCAAAAGGCCGGTTACCCGCTGTTCCTGCTGATTTTAATAGATATCCTTATCTGAATATGCACCTGCCGGGAAAAAAAACTTTACTTTTTTTCGGTACCATTCTTCCCCTCAATTGTCTGGTATAGATGAGGGGGCATAAAAAGTCTTCGTTTACCTGTATTACCACCTGAATGGAACATAACGCCCGATTAACATATTTACTGGCACGCCTGGCGGCGCATGACGCCACGGAGGAAGAACTGAACGAGCTCACCGCATTGGTGGACCTGGGCGAACCCGGCGCTACCATCGAAGAGGTGGAAAGCTGGTTGCAGGAGCACGGGCAGCAGCCGCTGCCGGCCTACGACGGGCAGCACTGGATGGAAGTGGCGGGCCTGATATTGAAGTCGGATAAGCTGGCCGGCGACCCGGTTGCCAAACCGGTGCAGCGGGTGCATTTCCTGCACAGGTGGGGATGGGCCGCCGCTGTGATAGTGCTGGTTGCCGCCGGCGCCTGGTATTTCAACCAGTATCATCAGCCGCAGCCGGCGCCCATGGTGGCCGGAAGCCAGCCGCCGGATGTGGACCCCGGGAGAAATGGCGCCGTCCTTACACTGGCCGACGGATCGCAAATGGTGCTGGACAGTGCCGGCAACGGCGTCATCACCCGGCAGAACGGCACCACCGTAATACTGAAAAATGACGGGCTGCAATACTCGCCTGAAGATGCGGGCACCGGCGAAATGAAATATAACACCGTTACCACCTCTAAAGGCCGGCAGTTCAGGGTTGTGTTGCCGGATGGCACAAAGGTCTGGCTCAACGCGGCCAGCTACCTGCGGTTCCCTGTTGCTTTTAATGCGAAAGAAAGGATGGTGGAGTTTTCGGGCGAAGCTTATTTTGAAGTGGCTAAAAATGCCGCGCAGCCTTTCAGGTTGAAAGTGCCCGGGAAAATAGACCTCGAAGTGCTGGGTACGGTATTTAATGTAAACGCCTATACGAATGAAAGTAATAGCTACACTACACTGGTGGAAGGAGCGGTCAGGATATCCCTTACCGGCAGAACCGGCGGCACGGTGGTATTGAAGCCAGGCGAACAGCTCCAGGCGGGAGGCGCGGGCATGGAAGTGACGCGCAACGCCAACGTGGAACAGGCCACAGCCTGGAAGAACGGCCTCTTTAATTTTGAAGGGATGGGCCTGCGCGAAATGATGCGGCAGCTGGAACGCTGGTACGACCTGGAAGTGGTATATGAAGGAAATGTGCCGGATGTCCGGTTCTTCGGGGAGATGAGCAGAACGCTGAAACTCTCTGATGTATTGGCCGGCCTGGAAAGGTCCGACGTGCATTTCCGCCTCGAAGAAGGGCGCAGGCTGGTCGTGATGCCTTAAACATGAAACATTATACGTGAGATCATAAATCAACTAAAGACGGTCAACCCGGCAAAAAGAAAACCGGAAGTGCGGCTAACACTTCCGGCTAAAATTGCCGGTTGACTAAAACGGGTTTCGAGACCTCCATTTTTAACAACCAAACGTTGCAAATCTATGCAAAAAACTGCTTACTGGAGCCGTTGGGACTTGCCGTGCCGGCTCCCAACCAAAATGCTCCGGATCATGAGATTTACCAGTGTTCTCCTTCTCGCCATTTGTTTACATGTATCAGCCAGCTCATTTTCGCAATCCGTTACTTTCTCCGGAAGGGATGTTTCGCTGAAAAAGGTGTTCGCCGCCATTAAAAAACAAACCGGTTTCGTGGTTTGGGGCAAATCAGAACTCCTGCAGAAAGCGGGCGCGGTATCGGTATCCGTCCAGAACATGCCGCTTACCAGCTTCCTGGACCTGATCACGAAAGACCAGCCGTTTAACTATAAAATAGCAGACAATACCATTCTTTTATACAGCAAACCCACCCGTACAGCGGGAGGTGAAACGATGCCGCCACCGGAATTGCCGGTTACCGGCCGGGTAACAGACAGCACAGGCGTTCCCCTGATCGGCGCCACGGTGACGGTCATCGGCGGCAACCGGTCCGCCATTACCGACACGGAAGGAAGCTTCACGCTGCCTGTTACAGCCGGGAATGTACTCCGCATCAGTTTCATCGGGTATAAAACCAAAGAAATAACAATTACCGCTTCCGTGCTGCAAGCCGGCCGCCTCGGTAATATCTCGCTGTCTGTCGTTTCTTCCAACCTCACTGAGCTGAATGTTACCGCCAACACAGGGTATCAATCCATCCCCAAAGAACGCGCTACCGGGTCTTTCAGCGTGATCACGGAAAAAACACTGGGCGCCAGGATGGAAACCAATATTATGGACCGGCTGGAAGGCACGGTGCCAGGCCTTTTTATGCAGAACGGGGTTCCCACCATCCGCGGGCTCTCCACGCTTTACGGCAACCAGGCGCCGCTGTACGTGGTGGACGGCTTCCCGTATGAAGGCGACCTGGGTTATATCAATCCTGCCGACGTGGTGAATGTGACCTTGATGAAAGATGCGGCGGCAGCCTCTATCTACGGCACAAGGGCCGCCAATGGCGTGATCTCCATCACCACCCGCCAGGGCGGCGGTAAACTGACCGTCAATTTCAGCAGCACCGCGTTCCTCACCGCCAAACCAGACGCAGGTTATCTGAACCTGCTCAATTCCTCGCAGATGGTGGATATGCAACAGGAACTTTTTAATAAATGGCATCCTTCCTTCAACGACGGTATCAGGCGCGAAGGCAAGAGCAAGGCGCTGGAAGCGCTGTATAACCACGAACAGGGCCTTATCAGTGAAACAGAACTGGACGGTATCCTGAACCGCCTGCGCAGCTACGACGGGCAAAGCCAGCTGGAAGACCTGTACATGCGCAACCGTATCAAACACCGCCAGAGCTTTTCCGCCAGCGGCGGCAATGATATCCACCGGTATAACGTTTTCATGAACTATACCGGCAACAGCGGGTATGGATTACGCACCCGCAACGAGGATGTAAACGTGGGCCTGCGGGACTATGTAAAAGTGTTCAAATGGCTGGATGCAGAAGTCGGCGTGACCACCAATCTCCGCAATGGAAAATACCAGCGCGACGACCCGGAAAAATACTATCTGAACATGCCGTACGAAATTCTCAGGAATGCGGACGGCAGCTCCGCTCCGTTCACCCTGCTTAAATCCCCTTATGAGATCGAAAGGCTGAAGGCACTGGGGCTGCACGATGAAACCTTTAACCCGCTGGATGAGCTGGATAAGGCCGAGCTGTCGTACTGGTCGAATTACTTCCGGCTCCAGGGCGGGTTCACGGTAAAGATCATGCGCGGACTTACCCTCGATCTCAAATACCAGACGGAACGCGGTACCAGCTATCAGAAACAGTATTTCAAATCCGATTCCTACTACGCCAAGAACCTCATCAACGATGCGGCGCAGATCGACCCGCAGGGTGAGATCGTGTACAACGTGCCCGACGGCGGACAGGTCTACGAAACGAGAGGGAATTCCAAATCATATACCGCCCGCGCGCAACTCAACTTCGACCGGGAAATCGCATCCCGGCACCGCCTGACGGCATTGGCAGGCGTGGAGCGCCGGGCCATCTCGAATGCCACCACCTCGCTGTTCAAAATGGGGTACAACGATAACAACCTCCAGTTCCAGCCCGTGGACGAATATGCGCTCGGCAGCCTGAAGGGGACACAATCGCTGAGCAGTACCTTTTTCTGGAGCTTCAACAACAGTACCAATTTCAGGTACCAGGAAGAACGCTACATTTCGGCGTATGCCAATGCGGGATATACCTTCAACGGCAGGTACAACCTGACCGGCAGCGTGCGGGTCGACAACTCCAACCTTTTCGGTACCGATCCACGGTACCGTTACCTGCCCCTGTGGTCGGTAGGTGCGAGCTGGCGCCTGACGGAGGAAGATTTCATGAAGGACATCCCCTGGCTGAGCAGCCTGAGCGTCCGCTCCACCTACGGGCTGGGCGGCAACGTGGCCAGGTCGGTCGGCCCCTTCCTGCAGGCTAGCTCCGATTTCGTCAACGAAACAAGAGCCACCGGCACCAATATCCTCTATCCGCCCAACAAATCCCTGAGATGGGAGAAAACGGCCACTACCAATATCGGGATTGATTTTGCCGTGCTGAACAACCGCATTTCCGGATCGCTGGATTATTACATCCGCAAATCCACCGATCTGCTGGGTGAGAAGCTGACAGATCCCACCAATGCCTTTCCTTTCGCCCTGATCAATTACGGAAGCATGAAAAACAAAGGCTTCGAAATGGCGCTCAATTCCCGGAACATCGATGGAAAACATTTTTCCTGGAGCAGCACGCTGGCTCTCAGCCTTAACAAGAACCAGATGACGGACATCAATCTCCGCGACATGAGATATGACATGCTCACACAGGGCTACGGCGTCAACCGCATCGGCTACCCGATGGATGCGCTGTTCAGCTTCAAATACGCCGGGCTAGACCCCACCAACGGCTCTGTGATGGTATACGATGCCGCAGGTAAAGTGGTAAAGAACTATGATCAGTCCGGCACCATCGTGGCGAATATGACCGATGTCAACGGCCTGGCATACAGCGGTACGCTCCGGCCCAAATATACCATGGGCCTGACCAACAGCTTTACGTACAAACAGCTTTCACTCAGCATCATGATCATCGCCAACGGCGGGAACGTGATGAGGGATGTGGTAAGTCCTATCCAGAGCAATTTCGGTGGAAAGAACGTAGACGCCAGGATGATGAATTTCTGGCGTAAGCCGGGCGACGAAAATGTACCGGGAATGTTGCCCGCGCCCGATCTGGCTAACAACGGCCGCGAGTATTACAACCTCATCTGGTTCGCCAACGACCGGAACGTGCTGAAGGCGGACTATATCAAAGTAAGGGATATCGCACTGTCTTACAACTTCGCGCCGATGCTGCCGCGCATCAAAAAGCTGTCGTCCGCCAAGCTGACCCTGCAGGTACAAAATCCTTTCAGCTGGTACAATAACGATGCGGGCATTGACCCCGAAGCGTACGAGCTTGCCAGCACCTATGCCAACAGGAGGCTGCCGGTGATGCCTGTGTACATGGCCGGAATTGACATCACATTCTAAAACGAGGAATCATGAAGAAATTACATCTGTATATCATTTTCATCATAGCGTTATCCGGTTGCGACAAGTTCCTGGACATAAAACCGAAAGATAAGTTCATCCCTATCACGGTGACCGATTTTGAAAATATGCTCAACTCCGGTACCATGGTCAATTTCGGGGACCAGTACTGGGATCTTATGTCGGACGATGCTTTCCTGCCGGAAGGGCAGCCCGGCAACCTGTATACGAAACAGCAGCCTTATGGCAGGCTGATCTATACGTTCAATACCTCGCCCTACGACCAGGGGGGCAACGACTTCCTGTGGAGCGAAGGTTACAAGCGGATATTTTACTGCAACACGATCATCAATAATATCATGGAGGCTACGGAAGGTACGGACGCCAACCGGAGAAGCGTACGCGCGGAGGCCTATCTTGGCCGTGCCATGGAGCACCTGCAGCTGGTGAACGTTTACGCGCATCATTATGACGAAGCCACGGCAGCGACGGCGCCCGGCATTCCTATCGCACTGATAGCAGATATCAATGCGAAGTTTGTCAGGAACTCGGTAAAAGAGGTGTACGAACAGATACTAAGCGATGCGCATGCCGCCGTGGCCGACCTCCCGGTGAAGAATAAGCTGACGAAGTTCAGGGCCTCCAAAGCCGGAGGCTACGCCTTACTCGCCAGAACCTACCTGTTTATGGGCGATTATGTCAATGCCCGCAAAAATGCGGACCTCGCGCTTTCCTTACAGGGTGAGCTGAAAGACATGAACACCTACAACGTCATCATCCCCGGGCCATTTCCCAATATTCCCGGCGCGCCGCTGGGCTGGACCAATATCCCTGACGCGCAGCTCAACCCCGAAACCATCGTGGCCCGTCATTTCCTGCGCCCTTTCGGGCTGGGGATGGACGTTTGTGCCTCCCCTGAACTGACGGCGCTTTTCACCAACGACGATAAGCGCTGGACGCTGTATTTCGCCGACGGCTGGCCGCCCGCTCCACCGTTCAACTATATGAGCCGGTACGGGGTGAAGATCTTCCTGCGCGGGGACTATTACAGCAACTATCTCAACGTTCCGGAAATGTACCTCGTGCGCGCGGAATGCCTTGCCCGGGAAGGTAAGGCGGCGGATGCCCTGGCCGATATCAACAAGCTTCGGCTGAACAGGATCACGCCCGCCGCGTATAAAGCCTTTACACTGGCGGACTTCGGTAATAATAATGAAAACGTTCTTCGTTTTGTACTGGAAGAAAGAAGGCGCGAACTGGTCTTCACCGGTATGCGCGTCATCGATCTGAAACGTTTGAATAAAGAAGCGCGTTTCCGGAAGACCATCAAACATACCGCCGAAGGCGTTGACTACGAGTTGCTGCCCGGCAGCGACAAGTACCTGCGGCAGCTGTGGCCCAATGCCACTGTGTTCAACCCGGACTGGCCGCTGAATCCATAATTTTTTCCTCTTCTTCCCTGTTCCATTGAGGGCGCTGGCAATTGCCGGCGCCATCAATTCCTGTTGTTTAAACCAATCGCACATGCAAGAAAATATCGTAACAATTGAAGGGCTGTCGCACCGCTACAGTAAAGACTGGGCGGTGAAAGATGTCAGCTTCGGGATCAATAGGAACGGCATCGTGGGGCTGCTTGGCTCCAATGGCGCCGGCAAGTCCACCACCATGAACATCCTTTGCGGAGTGTTAAGCCAGACCGAGGGCCGCGTGCTGATCGAGGGCATCGATATGAGAACGCACCCTGAAGAGGCCAAAAAAAGGATCGGCTTCCTCCCGCAGAACGCGCCGCTCCATCTCGAGCAAACCGTAGATGAATACCTCACTTTCTGCGCGCATATCCGGCTGATAGAAAAACGCCGGATAAAGGCCGCAGTGGATATGGTGAAGGAAAGATGCGGCGTGGCGCATTTCAGCAAAAGGCTTATCGGCAACCTCTCCGGCGGCTACCGCCAGCGGGTGGGCATTGCGCAGGCGCTTATCCATACGCCGCTGCTGGTTGTGCTGGACGAGCCTACCAATGGCCTTGATCCCAACCAGATACTGGAAGTAAGGCAGCTCATCAAAGAAATAGCCGCCGACCGCGCGGTGATCTTTTCTTCGCACATTCTCTCGGAAATACAGGCTACCTGCCAGGATATCATCATGATCGAAGGCGGCAAGATCGTGTTCAAAGACACGATGGAATCTTTCAACAACTATATCGAACCGGACAGCCTCATCGCCACGCTGGAAAATCCGCCGCCGGAAGCAGAATTAAGAGCTATCAAAGGCATTAAGGAAGTGGAGTTCCTGACGGAGAAAACGATCCGGGTACGATTCGAGCCTGCCGCCGATATAGCGGAGAACCTCATCGAAACGAGCGTTCACCGGAAATGGCGCCTGAAGGAAATCACGCTGGAGAAAAGCTCGCTCGACGCCATCTTCGCACAGTTATCCAATAAAAAAACTAAACCCGCCGCACAACCATGAAATTAATTATCAGAATAGCCCGGCAGGAACTGAGCCTCCTGTTCCATTCACCGGTAGCCTGGCTCATATTGATCGTGTTTCCCATACAGATCGGGGTCAATTTTATTTATTATCTCCAGATGATAGGAAGGGCGCAGCGGATGGGCAATCACTTTTCCGATGTTACCTCCATGGTCTTTGCCGGCCTGCAGGAAGGATTTTACCCGGGCGTAAAGAACACGCTGTATTTCTACATCCCGCTGCTCACAATGGGGCTCATCAGCCGGGAAACGCACAGCGGTTCCATTAAGCTGCTGTTATCCTCGCCGATCAAGGTAAGGGATATCGTACTGGGAAAATATGTCGCCATGATGGGATATGGCGCGCTGTTGCTCGTCATCATTTGTTTGTACGGCATCTCGGGCTCTTTTTTTATTGAGCATATCGACTGGACGCTGCTGGCTTCCGGCGCACTGGGGCTCTACCTGCTCATCTGCGCTTACGCGGCCATCGGGTTATTTATGTCCTCGCTCACCACTTACCAGGTAGTAGCGGCCATCAGCACACTGGCGGTACTGGCAGGCCTCAACTTCGTCGGCGGCCTGTTCCAGGGCAACGATACCGTGCGGCACATCACTTATTTTATGTCCATCGCGGGCAGAACGGAACAGTTTATTTTCGGGCTGATCAGCTCGCAGGATGCTTTTTATTTTTTCCTCGTGATCGGGTTTTTCCTGGCCATTACTGCTATGCGGTTACAGGATCAGCGGGAGGCAAAATCTCCCTACATCCGCACCGCCAGGTACCTCGGGCTGATAGCGGTGTGTTTCCTTACCGGCTATGTCAGTTCCCTGCCGGCTTTCACGGGTTATATCGATATGACGGCCACGAAAATGCATACGCTCGGCCCGCAAAGCCGCGAACTGATCACAAAAATGGATAAGCCGCTGAAGATCACCACCTATGTAAACATCCTCGACAATAATTATTATCTCGGCGCACCGGAGAAAAAAAGCGCAGATGAACGGATACTCACGCCGTACCGCCGGTTTATGCCGGACCTGGAAATGGATTACGTGTATTATTATGATTTTTCCAACAACGAAGGCCTTTACAAAAATTACCCCGGCGAAAGCGATGCCGCCATCGCAAAAAAAGTAGCGGACATACAGGACCTGGATCACAAAAAAGTGCTGCCGCCCGAAAAGATCAAAAAAATGGTAGACCTCGGCCCGGAAGAGAACCGTCTCGTACGGCTCCTGCAATATGGCGATAAAAAGACCTTCCTCCGGTACTACAACGACATCCGGATATATCCCGGCGAGCAGGAATTCACCGCTGCGCTGAAACGGCTGGTTACGCCATCTGAAATACCTGTTATCACTTTTCTCAGGGGTAACGGGGAAAGAAGCATCACAAAAGCGGGAGATGCGGCCTTCAGGATGTTTGTGAACGAGCTTACCTTCAGGGGCGCGCTGATCAACCAGGGATTCAATGTAGACACCGTTAATCTCGACAATGAGGACATCTCCGCAAATACTTCCGTGCTGGTGATAGCGGATCCGAAAACAGCCTTCTCTCCGGCGGTCCAAAAAAAGCTGGATGAATATATAGCCGGCGGCAGAAACCTCTTTGTGATCACAGAACCGGGGTCGCAGGAAGTACTGAAGCCCTTGCTGCAGCAGCTGGACGTGCAGCCGGGCGAAGCGCCGCTGCAGGAAGAAAGCCGGGATTATGCGCCCGATTTTATCCTCGCCCGCTTTTCCGACAGCGCCGGGAACATTGCCCCCAGGCTTTCGGCATACAGGGCCGATCGTGCCGTGGTATCCATGGTGGGCGCAGTAAGCCTTCGATATGGGGGAGGGCATGGCTTTCAAACCACTCCGCTGCTGGTGGCAAAAAACAATGAAGCGCTGGCTGTTGCAGCGGAAAGAAAGGTAGGGAGCAGAACGCAGCGGATCGTTGTTACCGGTGATGCAGATTTTATGAGCTCGGGCGAACTGGCACGGCGCAAACCGTATATATGGAACCAGCCCCTGATCACGGAGATATTCCGCTGGTTCACCTATGGCACCTTCCCGGTAAATACCGGCGCCATCAAATCGAAAGACAGGATCGATACCGATGATAAAGGCATTATTACCATGCGGGTAATTTTCTTCGGCGTGATACCGGGAGCGCTCCTGATCTTTGCAACGGCGCTGTTGCTGTACAGGAAAAGGAGATAGGATGGCTATAAGTTCATTAAATAAGAAACAGCCGGTTCTTTGCCGGCTGTTTTTTTATTGGGATGTATTTTTGACTGTTATTTGCTTGCAGGTACAGCCTGCGGTGCGGTAGTAGGGCCTTCCACAACAAGCTTCCCGTCTTTCAGGATCTTCATCCGGTCGATAAAAACAACGCGCTGGTCTCCTGTAGCTGACGTCCGCGCATGATATACGCAGAACATCTCTTTGCCATCCGGCGAATAGGTAATGCTGTTATGTCCTGTTCCGGTCACGACGCCTCCCTTTTCAACGTTCTTCTGCAAAACGGGATTATTAGCCGCCTTGGTGAACGGGCCCAGCGGGCTTTTTGAAGTGGCATATCCCACCGCGTAGTTCCTGCCGCCGAAATAATTCGCGGAGTACATCATATAGTAGGTGTCTCCTTTTTTGAATGCAACGGAACCTTCCGTCCACCGCCGGTTCACTTCTTTGGACGTAACCGAACGGCTTTCCCATTCCGCCTGCTTGTCGTCCATTTTTACAGGAGGGCGCAATAACATGACAGGTTCTCCCGTCACACCGCTGAAATCAGGTTTCAGCTCAACCCCATACACCCAGCTTTCCTCGATTGTATCGAACCAGCCCTTTTGTTTGGCCCAGGCGGCCACTTCGCTTTCCACGGGATGTTTGTAGCAGCAGCGGGAATAATAAAGGTAGACTTTGCCATTTTTGTCAAAAAGCACATTGGCATCGATCACAGGGTAGCCGGGGTCGAAGACCGGCTTGTTGCTGACGTCGGTGAACGGGCCTGTGGGATGGTCTGCCACGGCCACGCCAATGCGGAAGTTCTCAAGTTCCTTATTGGGATTGTCTTTCCACTGCGCGCTGTAGAACATGTAGAATCTGCCTTTGTATTCATACACTTCAGGCGCCCAGTATGCCCCGTTCCATGCGGCAGCAGAGTCGCTCCAGCCATTTTTGTTGCCTGCAAAGTATACCTGGCCTTCGTTTTTCCAGTTCACCAGGTCGGTGGAGGAGTAGGCGGCAAATCCGTTTTTGGCGCCGCCGCCGGTCCCGTACATATAATATTTGTCCTTTACATGCAGCACATACGGGTCGCCGAATTCCACCGGCAGGGGGTTCTGAAAGGTGCGCCCGGTTGCGGACTGTGCACGCAACGCGGTGGTATTCAGGAATAACATCAGCAGGGTGGAAGCCCCGGTTAAGATCTTTATGGGTCGTTTCATTTTTGAATATTTCTTAAAAGGAATAAGTCATGGCCGGTCGCTAATATAGCAGCAGGAAATTACATTTTAAAATTTATGACGGGGAAGGAGGATGGATAACCCTTCTTCCCTAATTCTGAAAAAAAATAAAAAAATCAAAAAAATCCAATAACTTGATCCCCACATCGTACTGATATTGTCGTCTTTCATATAAATCACTGCAATTGGAAAATATGCGATTGTCTGAAATATCCAAACGGATCGAGAACGACGATGAAAATGCATTCAGGGAGGTCTTCGATCTGTTCTATTTCGACCTGATTGCCTTTTCCCGGAAGATCATTGCGGATGAGCAGGCTTCGGAAGACATCGTGGAAAACGTGTTCATCCGGCTTTGGCAGAACCGCAAGACGCTGGGCAATATCAACAACCTCTCCGCTTACCTTTACACCGCCATTAAATACGCCTCGATCAATTACCTTAAAGCCCGCAAGAACGTCAGCGACGTGGCTATCGAAGACCTGGACGACAGCAGCCTCTTTTCCTTTACCACCCCTGAATCGTCCATGATCGGGAAAGAAGAGATCCGCACGATCGAGAAGGCCATCAACCAGCTGCCGCCTAAGCTGAAGCTCGTGTTTTACCTCGTGAAAGAAAAAGGGCTGAACTGCCGGGAAGTTGCCAAGATCCTGAATTCTTCCATCCGCACGGTGGAAACCCAGCTTTACCATTCCCTGAAAAAGATCGCCGCCGTCCTGGAAGAAAGCCAGGTGATCCTGCCGCGGCGGAGCAGCCGCTAACTAACCCCCTTTACCCGTATTTCCTCCTGATAAATACTACCAGATGCCCGGTACCCGGGTTTTTTCCGGGAATTCCGGAATTTTTTTTTTGTGCGACTACGTAAATCGGCCTGTCCGGTTGTCATACAAAAGAAGAACTTATCGTCAAGGCCATGCATAGAAGCCGTTTAATTGAATTGCTCGCAAAAAAGAAAGCAGGGAGCATTTCCCTCAAAGAACAATTTGAATTGTCGAAATGGCTGCAGGGAAACGAGGACGACAAGGATCTTGCCGGCAGGATAGACGAATTGTTCGGCCTGGAATATGGGCCGGAACGGACGGATGAAGACCGGAAGGGCAGGGAGAAAAGCTGGAACCGCATCGTGAGGTCCATGCATTCGGAAAACGGCGGCGGGCCGCCTGTGCCGAAGGTACGCCGGATCTTTACATGGCGCCGCATTATCCCGTTGTCGGTCGCTTCCGTTGTTCTGCTGTGCGTGGCGGGAACCTGGTATTGGCATTCCGTCGGGAAAGAGGCCCGGACGCGCCAGAATATCGTCGGGACTGAAAAAGGGTCGCGCTCCAAACTGACATTGCCCGACGGGTCGCGGGTTTGGCTGAACGGCGACAGCCGCATCTCCTACGGCGCCAGTTTCGGCAAAAACAGCCGGGAACTGACCCTCACTGGAGAAGCGTATTTCGACGTGGCGGGAGACCCTAACCACCCGATGATCATCAGGACGGCCACCGTCACCATCAAGGTGCTGGGAACCGCCTTCAACGTACGTGCCTACCCCGAGGAAAAGACGACCGCCACAACGCTGGTGAAGGGGAAAGTACAGGTTTCTGTCAACCACAAAAAACAACTGAGCTATATGCTGTCGCCGGACGAAAAACTCATTGTGAGTAACGATTCCGGCCTGCCCGAAGAAATGAATGATAAGCGCCCGAAAGAGGGAAAACTCCAGGAAAATATAACCAAAATCAAAATAATAAAAACAGACTCTATTCCTGCCGAAGCGCAATGGATCAAAAACAAACTGGTCTTTCTCAACCAACCGCTCCATGAAGTAGCCAATATTTTATCGAGCTGGTATGGCGTGAGCGTTATCGTGCAGGGAGATGCCGACATGAAAGCCCGGCGTTATACGGGCATTTTCGAAAACCAAAATATCCAAAGCGTTATGGAATCACTGCAGGTAGCCGGCGGTTTCAATTACAAAATGAAGAACGACACAATTTTGATAGCGCCTTAAACCAAATTCACGTTGCATATGATTAGTTAACGATCCCAGATTTATGCTGAAATCGGAGGGCCTCCACGTGCCCTGCTGTAAACAATCAACAAACTTCGGCCGAGCAATGCCGGTTGATTTTCAATCGAATTTTTAAGATATGATGAACACGTACCGCTATAGCCGAGGCTATATGTTTAAGCAATTGGTTGCAATGAAAATTTTATTTTTTCTTGCGCTTTTTACCGGGTCTTCCTTGTTGGCGAACGACCTTGCGGGGCAGGACAAAATTACCCTGAAATTCAGCGGTGCGCCCTTCGAGCGTGTTCTGCGGACAATCCAGGCGCAGAGCAGGTATTCCTTCGTGTTTCAGTCCGAGGCGATTCCGCCGGGCACTGAGATCAACATTAATACCAAAGATGCGTCCATCGATTCCGTAATGACCCAGCTGCTCCGGAACACGCAGCTGTCTTACAAAAAACTGGAGAACAACGTCATCGTCATCCTGAACCGGCAGGCGCCGGAGGTCCGCACGTCCACGCAGCCGCCGGTCTCCGTCAAAGGGGTGGTGAAAGACAAGGCGGGCGGCCTGATGCCGCATGTATCCGTTTACATCAAAGGAACGCAGACCGGCACGATGACCAACGAAAAAGGAGAGTTCACGATCAAGGCTAACCAGTACGACAGCCTCGTTTTTTCATTCGTGGGCTATAAGCCGCAGACGGTTTTCATCAGCGACAGCCGTACACTGATCATCGTACTGGACGCACAGGAGGGCAGCCTGAACGAAGTAGCGGTGGTGGGATATTCCCGTCAGAAAAAATCCAGCATGGTGGCTTCCGTGACCACCATCAAACCGGGCGAGCTGCGGATACCCAGCAGTAACCTCACTAACGCCCTGGCCGGACGCCTGGCCGGCGTGGTCGCCTACCAGCGAAGCGGGGAACCCGGGCAGGACAATACCGCCTTCTTCATACGGGGCATCACTTCTTTCGGCGCCTCCGCCAAAAAGGACCCGCTCATCCTCATCGATGGCATTGAGCTGAACACCAGCGACCTGGCCCGGCTGAACCCGGACGATATCGCCAGCTTCAGCATCATGAAGGATGCGCTTGCCACCGCCCTCTATGGCGCAAGGGGCGCCAATGGCGTTATCCTCGTTACCACCAAGGAAGGGAAGGAAGGAAAGATGAACGTGGATGTGCGTATCGAGAACTCCTTCTCCATGCCCACCGAACGGATCAAGACCGCCGACCCTGTCACCTTCATGAAAATGCACAACGAATCGGTGAAGACCCGCGACCCCATCGGCCAGACGCTTTACACCGACGAGAAGATCACCTTCACCGAAATGGGGCTGCACCGGGACATTTATCCCGCTACAGACTGGCAGGAAGCCATGTTCAAAGACGTGGCGGTCAACAACCGGATCAACCTCAGCTTCACCGGCGGCGGGAGCGTGGCCAGGTATTATGTGGCGGGCGCCGTAACCAGGGATAAAGGGAATATGCGCGTCGACCAAAAAAATGATTTCAATTCGAACATCGACCTCTACAAATATTCCATCCGCTCCAACGTCAACATCAACCTGACGAAGACCACCGAAATGTCCACCCGGTTCGTGGCGAATTTCGACGACTACACCGGTCCTATAGACGGAGGCTCGTCTATGTACCGGAAAGTGATGCAGGCGAACCCGGTGCGCTTTAAGCCTTATTACCAGCCCGACTCCGCGTTCTCCTATGCAAAACACATCCTGTTCGGGAACTTCGAAACGGGAAACTACCTCAACCCTTACGCCGAAGCGCTGCGCGGCTACCGCGACTATAGCCGGAGCAACATGCTTACTACAGTGGAGCTGAAACAAAACCTGGATCAATTCGTAAAAGGCCTGATGATGCGGGCCCTGGTGAACTTCGACCGGCGGTCTGAGTACCAGATCTCCCGCGCCTACGTACCTTTTTACTACAATATTTCCGCCTTCGACCTGAAGGACGATTCTTACCGGCTCGTACGGCTCAATCCCAGGACCGGCCGCGAAACGCTGGACTATGACGCCAACAATACCAGCCGCACCATTTCCAACAGTTTTTATTTCGAAGGCGCAAGCCAGTATAACAATAATTTCGGCAAGAACACGGTGAGCGGCCTGCTGGTGTTCACCGCGCGCCAGTTCAAGCAGGGCGCACCCAACACGATCCAGCTTTCGCTGCCTACCCGCAACCTCAGCCTGTCCGGCCGTTTTTCGTATAACTACGACTCCCGGTATCTTGCGGAGTTCGCGTTTGGATACAACGCGTCGGAACGGTTTTCCAGGGATAACCGCTGGGGCTTTTTCCCTTCTTTCGGCGCGGGCTGGGTGATTTCCAACGAGCCGTTCTTCGAATCCCTTACTTCCACCTTCCGCCAGCTGAAGATCCGGGGTTCTTACGGTATTGCCGGGAACGAAGCGATCGGCAGCGCGTCGGAACGTTTCTTCTATCTTTCCGAAGTGGACCTCAATGCGCCTTACAATGTGAACTGGGGGATCAATATGAACGAGAACCCTGGCGGTATCAATGTGAGCCGGTACGCGAACGACCAGATAGGATGGGAACGCTCTTATAAATCCAACCTGGTGCTGGAGTTTAACCTCGTCAACGGCCTTTCGTCCATTATAGAAGTGTATAAAGAAAGAAGGAAGAACATCCTGCAGGACAGGATCATCCCCGCCACCATGGGCATTCTGCCCGCGGTGAAAGCCAATCTTGGCGAAGCTGAAGGCAAAGGCATCGACATCGAGCTGAACTACGACAAGAGCTTTGGTAAAAACCTGCAGCTCACTGGCCGCGGCACCTTCACCTACAGCACCAGCAGGGTCATCAAATGGGAGGAGCCGGATTATGGCGCCAACCGCTGGCTGTCGCGCGTGGGCACCAACCTCGGGCAAACATGGGGGCTGATCGCAGAAAGGCTCTTCGTGGATGAAGCCGAAGTGAAGAACTCCCCCAAGCAGGAATTCGGCAATTATATCGGGGGCGACATCAAATACCGCGACATCAATGGCGACGGCAAAGTAGACAACCTCGACTTCGTTCCTATCGGCCATCCAACCACTCCGGAGATCATCTATGGCTTCGGTTTGTCTGTAGCCTGGAAACAGCTCGACTTCAACTTCTTTTTCCAGGGCCTGGCCAGGGAATCTTTCTGGCTCAACCAGGACAATGTGACGCCGTTCATCGACGGGGACAACGACGATGGCAGGGTAGGGCAGAATGCCGTGATGCAGGTCATTGCAGACGACTACTGGTCTGAGTCCGACCGGGATCCTTACGCATTCTGGCCCCGGCTCGCCAACTACCGGATCGATAACAACCGGCAGCACAGCACCTGGTTCATGCAGAACGGCGCCTTCCTGCGGCTGAAGTCTGTAGACGTCGGTTACACCTTTCCCAAAGACTGGCTGAAAAGATATAAAGTGAGCAACCTGCGGATCTATGCCAGCGGTTCAAACCTGGCGCTGTGGAGCGCGTTCAAGCTCTGGGACGCCGAAATGGCGGGCTCCGGGTTCGATTACCCCCTGCAGAAAGTGTATAACGTAGGAATTAACATTGGCCTGTAAAAGATCATTTATGAAGAAAGTATTTTTTAAGATAGCTGTCTTTTGCAGCGTTTTAACGGGAGCGGTCTCCTGCAACAAATTCCTCGACGTAGTGCCCGATAACATCCCGACGATCGAGAACGCTTTTTCGGACCGGTACAACGCCATGAAATTCCTGGCGACCTGTTATTGGGGCATTCCCAAATCGGCCGGCTGGAATGAAAATCCCGCGATGCTCGGCGCCATGGAGCTGATCTTCAACCGCGACCGCCGTACCCAGGGCGGCATGCAGTTCGCCCTCGGGGAAAACAGCGCGGTGCTGGCCATCACCAATTACTGGAGCTCCGGCGGCACCATGGTACGCTCGCTCTACGCCGGTATGCGCGATTGCAACACCTTCCTGGAAAATATAGACGGTGTGCAGGACATCAACCAGTACGAAAAAGCGCGGATGAAGGCGGAGGTCAAGCTGATCAAGGCTTACCTGAATTTTTACCTGATCCAGTATTACGGCCCCATCACGCCGCTCAGGAAAAATACCCCGCTGACCGAATCCACTTCCGGCATCCGCGTGTACCGCGAAACGATCGACGAATGTTTCAAGTACGTGCTGGAGCTCCTGGACGAGGTGATAAAGTCCGATGCATTGCCGCTGATCATCGAAGGCAAAAGCACAGAGCTGGGCCGGTTCTCGCGCCCTGTGGCCTATTTTCTAAAAGCCAAGGTGCTCATGTACTGGGCCAGCCCGCTTTTCAACGGCAACAGCGATTATAGCGGGTTTAAAAACCATGAAGGCGTTCCCTTCTTCAACCAGCAATTCGCCGCCTCGCGGTGGGACAGTGCCGTCAGCGCCTGCAGAGCGGCGATAGATGTCTGCCGGTCTGCAGGCCACCGTTTGTATACGCCTGCAGACTTCAGGGCTGTGAACAGCAAGAATATTTCCGATACCACTTTACTCATCAATACCCTCCGGAGCGCAGTTACCCAGCGCTGGAACCCTGAGATCGTCTGGGCGAACTCTTCCTACCCGGCCAACTGGGACTACCAGATCACGGCCCTCGCGCGGATGGAAGCCGGCACGTCCACGCCTTCCGGCAATACCGGGATACTGAGTGTGCCTTTGTCTACCGTAGAGTTGTTCTATTCCAATAACGGCGTGCCCATCAACGAAGACGTGTCGTATCCCTACGCCAGCCGGTACAATATCCGGGTGGGAGACGAGGCGCACAACCTGTTCATCGCCTCCGGTGAAAAAACGGCCGCGCTCAACTTCGATCGTGAAATGCGTTTCTATTCCACATTCGGTTTCGACCGGGGCCGCTGGTATGGCAACTTCTACAAGCCGGTAGACGAAAAGGACATCCCTTTCCCCAAAAACCGTTTCGGCGAGTATTCCTCCGTGTTCAACCCCGGCGAATACAATGCCACCGGGTACTGGCCGAAGAAGCTGGTTTCCATGAACACTACCTGGCGCGACGCCAACAGCGTTTCCGAAGAAAGTTATCCTTATCCCGAAATGCGTTTTGCGGACCTGCTGCTCCTCTTCGCGGAAGCGCTTAACGAAACGAAGGGCGCGCCTGACGCAGAAGTATACCAGTACATCGATTCAGTACGGGCCCGTGCCGGTCTGAAGGGTGTGCTCGAAAGCTGGAGGCAGTATTCCAACCAGCCCGGCAAGCCGCTGTCTAAGGAAGGTATGCGGCAGATCATCCAGCAGGAAAGAAAGATAGAGCTTGCAGCCGAAGGCGTTTACATGTGGGACAGCAACCGCTGGAAAACAGCCATGAAGGAAAGGAACCGCCCCATCCAGGGATGGAATGTTAACGGCAGGGAAGCGGAAGATTACTATTCCGTTACGACGGTATATTTCCAGCGCTTCACCTACAGGGATTATTTCGCGCCGATCCCGCAGACAGAATTGATTAAAAATCCCCTGCTCATCCAAAATCCCGGGTGGTAAGGTCAAAATATCAGGTTATGAAAAAATTGTTTTTACTGGTCATCGTTTTTACAGGCGCAATGCAGGCCTGTACCAAAAAGACAAATGAACCGATCTCGCCTGCCACCGGGAAACCGGATCAGGTAACGGAAGTAGCGGTGACGAACTTGCCAGGCGGCGCCACGATCACCTACCGTATTCCCAAACAGGCGGAAGTGATCAGCGTGAAAGCCGTATACACGCTGTCTACCGGGAAGCAGTACGAGTCCGTTTCGTCCATGTACTCCAATAAGGTGACCGTTATGGGCTTCAACGATGAAAACGAGCACGAGGTGCTGCTGTATACGGTCAACCGGGCACAGGAAGTGTCTGACCCGGTGAAGTGCACGATTAAGCCGATGAAATCGCCGCTCAGGCTGACGGCTGCCACTGTGCAGATCCAGAGCGATTTTGGCGGGGCGCGTTTCAGCTGGATGAACGAGCTCAAATCGCCGCTCGCTTTTGAGATGTACACGCCGGATTCCCTGGGGCGTATGACCCTGGTCCGCATCATCAGCTCGCAGATTGAGGAAGGCATTCAGGCCCTGCGCGGCTATCCGCCGGTATCGCGGGTGTTCGGGCTGGTAGTGAAAGACAACTTCGGCAACCGCTCCGATACCATCTTCCCGCCGGGCCGGCAACTCACGCCGCTGTTCGAGGAACGCCTTCCGAAGGCCGCCATGAAGATCATGAAGCTGGGCAACGACCAGAACTTCACCAACTGGGAAGGTTCGGACCAGAAGATGATCGACGACGACCTGACCTCCTTCGGCCATTCGCCATCTTCCTCGATGCCCGCACCCTTTACGCTTGACCTGGGGGTAACGGCGAAAGTGAGCCGCATCGTACTTTTTCAGCGTAAGTTCAGCGACAGCTATTATAATTGGGGCAATCCCAGGCAGTTCGACGTCTATGTGAAAGTGACCACGCCTTCGCAAAGCGGCGACTGGAGCGAATGGAAGAAGATCATGGAAACGGAGATCATCAAACCTTCCGGCAATGGCAGTACGGTTACGGACGACGACCTCCGCGCAGGCGAAAACGGGCACGAATTCACCTTCGACCTTTCCCAGGAACCGGTACGATATATCCGCATCGTTGTCCGCTCCACCTGGGGAAGCACCACGTTTACCCATCCGGCGGAAATCGACGTATACGGCGAACGGAAATAAACATCAACCTAAACTGACAAGCACATGAAATATATACTGCATGTTTTCTCGTACCTGTGCATCCTGACGGTGGTTGCCTCATGCGATAAATTCACGGATGTTCACAAGGAATACATAAAAGGCGGGGAAATTATTTATGCCGTGAAACCGGATTCAGTGGTCTTCATCGCCGGTAAGGAAAGGCTGATGATGCGGCTGTGGATGGAAAACGCACAGAACATCAAAGAGGTGATCGTATCCTGGAACGGCGGGCAGGACTCTATGATCCTGCCGCTGGCGTTGAAGCCCGGCAGGGACAGCATCGAGGTGCTGCTCAACGGGCTCGGGGAAAAATCCTATTCTTTTAACATATACACCATGGATAATTTCGGGCACCGTTCGCTTACCTACACGCAGTTCGGTTCCACCTATGGCCCTACTTACGCCGCATCCCTTCAGAACCGCCGGATCAAGGCCATCTCGTTGTCGGAAACCGCCGGATCGATCGAATGGTTTGCACCCGCGGAAGGCATGATCCTGAATGAAGTGAAGTTTGTCAACCGCCGCGGAACCGACACTACCGTACGTTTCCCCGCGGCATCGTTCAGCTTCGGGATCGACGCTCCGGGTAGTACTGAGTTCCATTACCGTTCGCTGTACATTCCTGAGCCGGAGTCCATCGACACCTTCGCCACGGCCTGGGCAACGGATAAGCTGCCTGATTTTTACTCGATCGACCGTGCGGACTGGGAAGTGCTGTCAGTGTCTGATGAAAAGGCCAGCGATGGCGGCGGCAAAGGCACATTGGTGGATGGAGACCTGGGTACATACTGGCATTCCCAGTGGGGGCCTGACCTTCCTTCCCCGCACTGGGCCATCATCGACATGGCTGCGGTGAAGAACATCGCCTATTTCAGCATTTACAGGCGCGGTGGCAATACGGATGCGAAAACCGTACAGTTTTACCTTGGTGACAGCAGCGACCCCAACGGCACATGGGCTTTGGCGGGTGAAGGCGTTTTTGGATCCGGGGATATGCTGAACGTCGACAATGCAACCAAAGTGACCGGGAGGTACCTGAAAATTTACCTGCCCGACAGTAACCGGCCGCCGTTCATCAGCGTGGCGGAGGTTTACGCATATGGAAAGTAATACAAACGGATAACCGGCAATAAAAAAGGTAGCTCTTTAGGGCTACCTTTTTGTTGGTTGCATGTGGCGATGGGTGACTCACTTTCTAAAACCAGAAGATTGTGGAAGTTTTTGGGAAAATGATACAGAAGCCTGGTGTCGGCCAGTTCTGCTTGATCCTGATGAGAGCGGCCTGTGTACTCACAGGCCGCTTTGTTCTCATTAATCACCGGTTTTAATACTTACTGTTTTTGCGGTGCCTGAATACCTGCTTAGCCATTTTAGTGAACTGCTTTTCATTTCGCTTCTTATCCGCTTCGCTGGCTTGGAAATGGTATTGCTCCCGCAATAGTTTCAGGTAGCTGCGGTATACCAGCTCAGGCAATGTACCGTTGTGGACAGCTGCTATGATGGCGCAATCGGGCTCATGCTGATGGGTGCAATCGCCAAACCGGCATTGCGGTGCCAGTTCATCTATCAGCGGGTGGTGTACGCCTTCACTTCCGCTCTCTCCCGTAATGCCGAACTCGCGCATTCCCGGCGCGTCGATGATCATGCTGCCATTGGGAAGCATGATGAGATGCCTGGCGGTAGTGGTATGTTTTCCCTTGCTGTTAGCAGTGCTGGTAGCGCCTTCTTCCTGTAGCCTGTAACCCAGCAGGCTGTTGAGCAGTGTGCTTTTGCCTACGCCTGACGATCCCAGCAGGATGTAAGTGTGCCGGGGCAGGAGGTATTGACTCGTCCACTCTTCTTGCTGCGTCTGATTCAGCGCACTGGTGAGCACCACCGGGCAATGGTATCCCAGTTCCTGTACCTCATGCCGGTAAGTTTCCGGATCGGGTATGAGGTCTGCCTTATTTAGAATGACGACAGGCTGAATATTGCACTGCACGACCTGCTGCAGGTAACGTTGCAAACGCATAAGATTGTAGTCACGGTCGAGCCCCTGCACGATAAACGCCGCATCGATGTTGGCAGCAAGCACCTGCCGCGTGCTTTGCGTACCTGGTGCTTTGCGGCTGAGTTCGTTGATGCGCGGCAGTGTATCGATGATGATGCCCTCCTCATCGTAACGTTTCACCAGCACCCAATCGCCTACTTTGGGATAGGCTTCCGGTTCGCGGCTATTGATAAGTGCGCCGGCGAGTTGTGCTTCCACGCTGCCTGTTCCGGTGATCAGCAGATGTTTAAATCCTTGAATGGACAGGACTCTCGCAGCTTCGAGGTTCTGAGATGTGTTTATTTCGAAATGACGCATAAAATGTTCATTCCATCCGTACGACTGTAGTGCCGACATGGTATAACAATTCTGTCTTGCGTATGCGGATAAGCATAGCAAGCCGGTTTCAATAAATTAATTGATGACTTTCAACGCAGGTAGCCGGGGAGTATTAAAGCGGGAATGCTTTGTGGGCCTGCGTTAGGCGACAATGATCGACTGGAGGTAATATGGTGATTGGTGTGTCATGAGGCACAAAGGTAATAAAATATTGAGTTATGGCCGGAGCCAATTTCACGGGTTTGCTTAAAATGAAAGTGGACAAACCAGAAGTATTCCGATTTGTCCACTAAGGTGCCCAGAACTGGATTCGAACCAGCACACCGTTGCCGGCGCTGCGACCTGAACACAGTGCGTCTACCAATTTCGCCATCTGGGCATCTTTTTCCGTGTTAGGGATTGCAAAAGTACGTACTTTCTGATTATTTCCAAATTCCGGCGATACTTTTTTCGGCAAAAAACTGCCGTAAAAAAATGAAAGCCGCGCATAACACGGCTTTCAAAAATATATTGGAAAATATTTATACGGCAATGTTGAACTCGCGCAGGGTGTCGTTCAGGCTCGTCTTCAGGTCTGTGCTGGCTTTACGCTGACCGATGATCAGGGCGCAGCTCACCTGGTATTCGCCCGCCGGGAATTTCTTGGCATAAGTACCGGGTATCACCACGCTGCGCGCCGGCACACGGCCTTTGTACTCAACCGGCTCAGGGCCGCTCACGTCGATGATCTTGGTAGATTGCGTCAGCACCACGTTGGCGCCCAGTACCGCTTCTTTCTCTACATGCACGCCTTCTACCACAATGCAGCGGGAACCTACGAACACGCCATCTTCAATGATCACCGGGCTGGCCTGCAAAGGCTCCAGTACGCCGCCGATGCCCACGCCGCCGCTCAGGTGCACGTGCTTGCCGATCTGCGCGCAGGAACCCACCGTAGCCCAGGTATCCACCATCGTGCCCTCATCTACATATGCGCCGATATTTACATAAGAAGGCATCAGGATGGCGCCTTTGGCGATAAATGCGCCATAACGGGCCACCGCATGGGGCACCACGCGCACGCCCAGCTCCTTATAGTTGGTCTTGAGCTTCATTTTGTCATAGAACTCAAAAGGAGGCAGCTCCATGGTTTCCATCGGCTGTATCGCGAAATACATCAGGATGGCCTGTTTTACCCATTCGTTCACTTTCCATCCGTTCTCTCCCGGTTCCGCTACACGGAGTTTTCCTTTATCCACGGCCTCAATCACTGCTCTCACGGCATCGGAATACTGTGTTTGCTGTAACAGGCTGCGGTCATTCCATGCAGCCAGTATTTGTTGCTGTACGTCCATTGTCTAATAATTAATTTCCGCAAAAATAATATAATACCGCACAGTTGTTCTCCCTTATTCTCTTCTTTCTGCCTGTTGCAGCAACACCGCCGCCAGCTGCCGGGAAATGGAATGCCCGCAAAGCCTGTCCAGCCAGAAGAATTCCCCCGCCGCATTCAGTTCCAGGAAATAATATTTTCCCTCGGGCGTAAGTATCAGGTCTATGGCGCCGTAATTAAGGCCGTAAACGTCCATCATCTTCAAAAGCCCGGCGCTTACTGCCTCCGGCAGGGTAAAGGGCCTCCAATCCTCTACCAGCGCGGCGCCTTCCTTGCGCCAGTCGGTCTGCGCTTCGGGCAGCTGCTGACTGTCTATCGAAAAAGCGAATATTTCTTTTCCCACCACCGTTACCCGCAGCTCCAGCGCCTTGGGCAGCTTTTCCTGGAAGGTCATGGGGCAGTAGGTGAGCTGTTGCAGCTGTTCAAGGTGATTGTCGCTGATCTCGCTGGTAAACACCACGTGTTCGCGCCCTTCGCGGTAAATCGCGAAAGAGCTCTGCATTTTCGCAACAATGGGCTTCCCGGAGGCTTTCATAAACGCCTGCAGCTTTTCGGGGGAATTGGTGATGCACGTGGCCGGCACTTCCAGCCCGCAGCCCGCCGCGATCCGCAGCTGTTCTTCTTTACTGTCCAGCCGGCGGTATACACTGTAACGTTCCAGCTGGAAGCAGGGCAGCCCTTCGAGCATGCCGAACAGCGTGCGCCGCACCTCGCCGATGGAAGAGGGGAGGAACTCCTTGTCCAGCACAGTTTCCAGGCCCTTGCCGATGTTGTAGCTCCGGCGGTACCATACTGCTGTAATATCATCCAGGGAGTGGCTGCCGTTCTCGTCTTCCAGCCAAAGCTGCCAGCGGCCGCCGGCATATTGGGTGGTGAGCCGGGCGGCCATGGGGTAGCGGTCCACATCGAACCGGATGCTTTCGCCGCCGAGGTTTTTGATATGCTGCATAACGGAGGTCAGCGCTTCGTTGTCCGCCGTATGGGTAATGATCAGGACTTTATTCATGGGTGATGCGGTTGACGAGCTTTTCCGCTATGGTGGCGGATATCGGGAAGCCGAGGTATTTTTCCAGCATGCCCCATTCGCCCTGTGGGTTTACTTCCAGGAATACATATTCGCCATCGGGTTGAAGGATCATGTCTATGGCGCCGAATTGCAGGCCCAGCAAGCGCATCATCTCGTCTATCTTTTCTTCGATATGTCCGGGCAGCTCGTGCGCTTCCCATTGAATGAGGGTCGTGCTGCCGGTCCGCCAGTCGGTCAGCTCGGGCGCGCGCAGGCTGCCGGTATAAAAATCGCCGTCGATATACACAACGCGCAGCTCGCGGTCTTTGGGGATATATTCCTGAAGGATCATCGGGCAGGCGGAAAGCGACTCCAGCATGGGCACGTCCTCTTTGCGGAGGCGGGTGGTAGGGAAGAACTCGCCGCGGCCATCCATGGTCTTGGACAGTGCGCCATGCAGCTTCACCACTACTTCGCCCTGGTGGTCGTCGTAAAACCGGATCGCATCTTCGGCGTGATTGCTGAAAAGCGTTTGGGGAACATGCAGCCCGGTGGCCTGTGCGGCGGAAAGCTGCAGCAGTTTGTTGCCGCCCACGGCATGGTCCAGGTCCAGCCGGTTGATCCAGGGCACGTCCAGCGCGTCGAGGAATATATTGAGGGAAGTGTTGTATTCTTTGAGGAATGCGGGAACATAAGCAGGGTCCAGCGAAGGAGGCACCTGCAATGCCCAGAGCTTGCGGTACCACACACCCTGTATGTCCTGCGCGTCTATCACCTGGCTGCCGCATTGCAGCTGGTATCGAGGGCCTGAAGTAGTTAGCCGGTAGCGCAGGCGGTAACGGGTACCGAATTCATCTGAATTAAAACGGAAAGCGGTATAACCCAACTGGTGCAGCCGCTGCTGCACAAGGTCAATGGTGTAGGTATCCTGCGAATGCGTAATGCAAAGAATCATGAAGCGGGCAAATAAAAACAAGCAACGGCCGGAGCCATTGCTTGCAATGATGAATGAATGTTGGTGGAATTTATAACAGCCACCATTCCTCGTCCCCGTCAGAAGGATATTTATGCGTCTGATCGGGAACATCGGCCAGCTTGCTGGTCCAGTTATTTTCGATTGTCTGTAGTTGTTTGGGAAGCGCGATCTTTTGCTGCGACTCAAGGAATTGTGCAAAGAACGGCTTTAGTACCTGTTCATTGGGCTTCATACTTGTTAACGTTTTTGGTTTAAATGGAAGAAATATGGTTACGGCTTACTTCGGGTTGCATACAGTGTTAATTTTAGAAATTTGAAAGTAAATCACAACACACGATACAGGAAGAAATTGTCCGATGCTAAAGTTCCCGTGATTATAAGCGGACAATTAAATTAGCATTTTTACAGGAATTAAAAAAATCAAATTCAGTATTTTGCCCGCGAATCAAACTATTTGCTTTGAACATCGGTTTCGACGCTAAGCGGGCCTTTCAGAACCGCACTGGCCTGGGAAATTACAGCCGTACCCTCGTGACGTCGCTGGCGGCGTATTATCCGCAGCATCATTATTTCCTGTTCGCCCCCAAATCCAAACCGCTTTTCAAGCCGGCCGCGGGCATGCGCACCGTTCTGCCCCAAAAGCCGCATCACCGCTGGCTGAAGCCGGTATGGCGCAGCCGCTGGGTGGTGAACGATCTCCGGCATCATCACATCAACATTTACCACGGGCTCAGCGCCGAGCTGCCTTTCGGCATCCACAACAGCGGGGTCAAAAGCGTGGTCACCATGCACGACCTGATCTTTGAGCGCTACCCGAAACAATACAATCCCATCGACGTATACACGTACCGCCGCAAGGCTGTGTACGCCTGCCGCGAAGCCAGCCGCGTGATCGCCATCAGCGGGCAGACCAAAGCGGACCTCATGGAGTTCTACCGCGTGCCGGAAGAGCGCATCAGCGTGTGTTACCAGGGCTGCGACCCATCCTTTCAGCGGCAGCACACGGCGGACGATGTGAAGCAAATGAAAACGAAGTACATGCTGCCGCAGGATTACTTCCTGTACGTGGGCTCCGTTATAGAACGGAAGAACCTGATGGGCATCGCGCAGGCCCTCCGGTCCCTGAAAGGCAAGCTGGACCTTCCTTTGGTGGTGCTTGGCGATGGTACCGGCTATAAAAAGGAAGTGAAGGAATACCTCCGCAAGGAAGGCCTGGAACAGCAGGTGATCTGGCTCAACGAAACGCATAAATTCGCATTTGCGGACCTGCCCGCCCTTTACCAGGGCGCATTGGCGCTGCTGTACCCTTCCATGTTCGAAGGTTTCGGCATTCCCATCCTGGAAGCCCTCTGGAGCCGCACGCCCGTTATTACATCCAACGGCAGCTGTTTTGCTGAAACCGGCGGCAACGCCGCGCTCTACGTGGATCCCTTCCAGCCCGCGGCCATTGCCAATGCGATGGAACAGGTAGTGGCAGATGAAGTGCTCAGGGCCGACATGCAGCAGAAAGGCATTCTCCACGCGCAGCTTTTCACACTGGATAAATGCGCTGCCGCAGTGATGAACGTGTATGAAAACATTTAAGCATGACGGAATTTGAAGACGATATCACCCAAAGCCTTGCCGCGCTTCGCAACGGCGGCATCATACTTTACCCCACCGATACTATCTGGGGCGTTGGCTGCGACGCTACGGACGAGCAGGCCGTAAAGCGCATCTACGCGCTCAAACAGCGCAGCGAAGCCAAAAGTCTCGTAATACTTATGGCCGATGTAAAAGACCTGGTGCGGTACCTCGCGCATCCGCCTCCCGATATTGAGCAAACGCTCAGAACATTCACCCGGCCCACCACCGTCATCTACGAAGGCGCGCTGCACCTGGCGCCCAGCGTCGTGAACCAGGACGGGTCCATTGCCATCCGCATTGTACAGGACGAATTTTGCAGGCATCTTATCAAACGGCTGCGCAAGCCGCTCGTGTCCACCTCTGCCAACCTGAGCGGGGAGCCTTCACCTGCCGTTTTCAGCGAGGTGAGCGAAGCCATCAGGCAGGGAGTGGACTATACCGTGAAGTACCGGCAGCAGGACGCTACGCCTGCCCAGCCTTCGCGTATTGTGCGCATCGGGAAAGATGGCGCACTGGAAATCATCCGTAATTGAGTACTTTTGCGCCTTAAACAAGTAGAAAGTATATGCAGATTCCCTGTACAGCACGGGAAAAGGAGTTGTTCGGAAGCGTGGCACAGGCGGCGCGCCAGATTGGCGTACCCTGTTATCTCATTGGCGGTTTTGTGAGGGATAAACTGCTGAACCGCAGTACCAAAGACATGGATATCGTTTGCGTGGGCGATGGCATCGCGCTCGCGCACCGGGTGGCTTCACTGCTCGACCCGGCCATTAAAGTCAACTATTTCAAGACCTACGGCACTGCCCAGATCAGGTTTAAAGATATTGAAATTGAATTCGTTGGCGCCCGCAAGGAAAGCTACAGCGAAAACAGCCGCAACCCCGAAGTGGCGCCCGGCACGCTGGAAGACGATCAGCTGCGCCGCGATTTTACCATCAACGCACTGGCAATCAGCCTCAACGAAGCCGATTACGGCCGGCTGCTCGATCCTTTCAACGGGCAGCAGGACCTGGCGGACAAGATCATCCGCACCCCGCTGGACCCCGCCCGCACATTCAGCGACGATCCCCTGCGTATGATGCGGGGCATCCGCTTTGCGTCGCAGCTGCATTTTAAGATACACCCTGAAACCTTCCAGGCTATTAAAGACAATGCGGAACGTATTAAGATCATCACCCAGGAGCGGATCACGGATGAGTTCAACAAGATCATGCTGTCGTCCAAACCCTCCATCGGCCTCGATCTGCTGTACCAGGGCGGCCTGCTGAAAATTATTTTCCCGCAGATGGTGGACCTCGTGGGCGTTGAAACCGTGGAAGGCAAAGGGCATAAAGATAATTTTTACCACACCCTGCAGGTGATCGACAATATTTCCCGCCATACCCGCGACCTCTGGCTGCGCTGGGCCGCCCTCATGCACGACATCGGCAAGCCCGCCACCAAACGCTTCGAAGAAGGCCATGGCTGGACCTTTCATGGTCACGATGCGGTAGGCGGCAAAATGGTGCCGCGTATTTTTGCGCGCCTCAAGCTGCCGCAGCACGAAAGCATGCGGCTGGTGAAAAAGCTGGTGGAACTGCATCTGCGGCCTATCAGCCTCACGAAGGAAAATATAACGGATTCGGCTATACGCCGCCTGCTGTTCGATGCGGGTGAGGACCTGGATGCGCTGATGATGCTGTGTGAAGCGGACATCACCTCCAAGAACAAGGCCAAAGTGAAACGTTACCTGGAGAATTTCGAGCTGGTGCGCGAGCGCCTGAAGGAAGTGGAGGAAAGCGACCGCATCCGCAACTGGCAGCCGCCTATTACCGGCGAAATGATCATGGAAACGTTCAATCTGAAGCCGGGAAGGGTAGTGGGAGACCTCAAAAACGCCATCCGGGAAGCCATACTGGACGGGGAGATACCCAATTCTTTCGACGCAGCATACCAGTATATGTTGCAGAAAGCCAAAGAACTAGACTTGACCCCTGTTAAATAATTTGGTATTTTTGCCTTACGCTTAATGTAATTCATATGCCGGTATTGAAGTTCCGAGTTTACTGGGAGGAAGATGAGAGTGTCTACAGAGACATTGCGGTAAAGCCTAGCCAGAATTTTTTGCAGTTCCATCAAGCCATATTAACCGCATATGAGTTTGACTCCAAGCATAAGGCTACTTTTTTCCGTAGCAACGATAACTGGCAGAGAGGCCGCGAGATCCTCCTCGAAAAAGACGCCCAGCCCCGTAAAGTGGAGCCGCTGCTGATGTCGGACACGCCTATCGGCGCCATGGTAAGAGATCCTAACCAGAAATTCATCTATCTCTACGACTACGCCAAAAACTGGACATTCCTTGTGGAGTTGATCAGTGTGGCCAAAGAGGAGAATACCAAGCTGAACTATCCGGTCTGCGTGCGCAAGGAAGGCCTGGCGCCCAGCCAGTACGGCACCAAGGGGCTCATTGGCGACAAACTCGTGGAAATGGAAGAAAAATATGACCTGAACCGCGAAGGGATGTCTGAAGACGGTTTTGGCGAAGAAGGGGAAGAAACCGAAGGGGAAGACGACGGCCTGGAAGAGACCGGCGGCGAAGAAGAGACCATGTTCTAAAACCACCGCCTGTACCGGGTTCCGGCCCGGTTACTGTTATAAAATAAGTCCAAACATCAGCATCTGCTGAATGGAAAGCTGCCCTGAATAAATTCAATCCGGCATTTTTTCCAAACGATGCCTGCTTTCATATGAAAAATACGGTTGTGGTACTCGCCGGGCCTACCGCAGTAGGTAAAACGGCTATGGCTATACGCTTGGCAGAACGGCTGGGAACCGAGATCATCTCTGCGGATTCCCGCCAGTGCTACCGCGAGCTGACCATCGGCACCGCAAAGCCCGATAGTGCTGAATTGCAGGCTGTGCCGCACTATTTCATCAACTCACATTCTATTACGGAAGAAGTGAATGCCGCCATGTATGAGCAGCTTGCGCTGGGGTATGCGGACGAGATCTTTTCCCGCCAGCCTTTCGCCATCGTCACCGGTGGCACCGGGCTTTATATCCGCGCTTTCCTGGAAGGGATGGACCAGATGCCGGCCATCCCGGAAGAGGTCCGGCAGTCGCTGCGTGATGAATACGAGCAGAAAGGCCTGCCATGGCTGCAGGAAACGTTGCAGCGGAAAGATCCCGGCTTTTACGCCAACGCCGAAATACACAATCCCCACCGCCTCCTCCGCGCCCTGGAAGTGCTTGAAGCCACAGGGCGGTCTATCGCCGCCTTCCGTTCCGGCAGGCAGCAGCAGCGTGATTTTAAGGTGATCAAAATAGGTTTGCAGTTGCCGAAAGAGCTGCTGCACCAGAATATTCACCTGCGCGTGGACCGCATGATGGCCGCCGGCCTCGTGGATGAAGTGCGCAGCGTGGAAGCCTTCCGCAGCCACAACGCGCTCCAGACCGTCGGTTACTCTGAGATCTTCGATCACTTCGACGGCAAAATAACGCTCCCGGAAGCCATAGACGGGATCAAGACCCACACCCGCCAATACGCCAAACGCCAGCTCACCTGGTTCCGCCGCGACGCTGCCATGCAGTGGTTCGACGCGCGGGAAGGAGATGCCATCGAAACCGCTGTGATGCAGCAATTGAAGGCATAAAAAAAGGAAGAGCCAAGCCCTTCCTCCTTTTGTATCCGGAATTTATATGATCAGAACTTGAAACCTACGGTCATCACCACGTTCCCGCCCTTCAGGTCCGCTGAAGCCGCAGAAACGGGCATTTCGCTGAGGGTGTAGGGAACGTAAATATCTTCCGTGGGAAGCGTATGAATATAAGTCAGGTCGGCAAAGAAGCCCCTGTTGCGGTACCCAACGCCGCCGCTCACTTTTTTGATGCTCGCGTCCACATCAGAATAGTCGGAGTTGTACGGGTTGCCGTAGTAGGAGAAACCGGCCCTCACTGCAAATACGTTGAACTTCATTTCACCGCCGAGACGCAGGTTCACCGCGCCTTTGTATGAGTTGTCTATTACGTTGTTCAGCCGGTCTGCGATCTGCTGGTCTTCGGCCGCTCCCTTGTTGTATTTGAATTTCGTGCCGCCGTAGTTGACATATTCCACATCCGCGGTAATAAAACCATGCTGCTGCTTCACATCCGCACTGGTGCCGAAAATATAGGATACGCTGGCCATGGCCCTGGAAGGAGTGCGCAGGCTGTATTCATATTCTACCGGGAAACCATCCGTCACATTGTTCTCCGTAGTCACATAACGCTCCGACTGGCCGTCCGCAGGCAGGTTTTCGGTGTTCAGCAACAGGCTGGCCGTAGAAGCGTCGCGCATATTGTACCAGGTAGGCGTATGGTATGCAAGACCCAGGCGGAGGCTGGGCATGGGCGCATAAATGATACCCAGCTTGGAATTGAAGCCCACCGCATCCGTTGTGAGGTTCTCGGTATGTTCGAAGAAGGAAAAGTCGTTATCGTTGTCGTTGGACAGGTCGTCTTCAGCGAAAGTTCTGGTGCGCTCGTAGTGGATAGTGGGGAAGTTCACAGAGATCCCCATGTAGAACTGATCGTTGAAATTGCCGCCGAAGCCGAGAGAAAACTCGTCGAGGCCGCCTTTTTCCTTCACAACGTCCTGCTGGTCGATGCCCCCGGGATTGGTGGGATTCACGACGGTATAATAATTCGTCGGGTTACCATCGGGATCACGGTCGCTGTTCAGCAAAAAGCCCCAGTAACCAAGGCTGGCGCCGAGGGGATATGCATATTCGGCATCATCCAGGCTAACCGGGTTTCCGCCATTGTTCAGCGTTTCCACCCAGCGGTCTGAATAGCTGGTGGTGTTGTTCACGCCGGCGATATAAGTTTTGTTATTGAAATTCGCCATCCTGCTGTAATCCAGCGAAAAGGCGAAGTTTTTCCACAGCGAGTTCGGGTTGCGCCGGTTGGGCAGGCCGAAAACAATACCGGCGTTGCTGAGCAGGGCGCCGCTTTTGTCTGCATCCGTGGCGCTTCCCATGTAGTTATAGTTGTTGTTGCGGAAGTAAAAACCGGGCGAAATGTTCACTTCACTCGTTTTGAAAAAGCCGAGGCCTGCCGGGTTCACATGGGTGGCGGAGATATCGCCTCCAAGGGAACCCGCCGCGCCGCCGATGGCCTGTGTACGGGCCGAGCCCGCCGGGGCGAGGCGGCTGTACCGCAGGGCATCCCCTTCATCCTGCGCCATGACCTGGCTGGATACACCTATGGCTATCAAAAGAAATGCGATCCTTTTATTCATCTTAATAAGTCTGGTGAAAAATATTGCGAGAGCAAATATAAGAATTAACAATCACGTATTATGCAGTGATAATACGTGATTGTTAAGATATGATCTTACCTGCCGCCTCTGGGACGGAATGTCCTGGATGGCGTGCTGGACGGTGAGCTGGGTGCGGGCGAGCTTCTCTGCGGTTCGGGCGCCCTGTAAACAGGTTCTGAACGTTGAGGAGTGCTCCTTTCGTAATTACGTTCGTAAGTTCTGCTGGAACGTTCCGGCTGCGGCCTGCTGTTGCTGGGCTGGGTCACCGGGCGTTCGGTAGCGGAACGCTGGAACACTCTTCTCGGAGAATTACTATTATTGGCGTTGCTTGTACGTCCGCCGTTGTTGTTATAGTTTCCTGCGGGCACTTCGGTACCGTTGCCGTTGAAGCTCCTGCGGGGAACTGAACGGCCCTGGGTGTTCGGTCTCGGAGTAGTGTAGCTGTCGCGGGAATTGAACACACGGGAACTGGAAGAACCTCTCGGGCCCCAGGAGTTGGAAGGACGGGTGTAATAACCGCCGCCGCCATGCCATCCGCCGCCGGGATAATACCCGCCGGGGTAGCCTCCGTACCAGCCTCCGCCGTACCATCCGCTGCCATACCAGCCATGGCCGCCGTACCATCCGCCGTAAGACGGACCATACCAGCCATTATAGCGCCAGGGGTTGTAACCCCAGCCGCCGCCCCAGCCCAGACCGATCGTCAGGGAAGGGCCCCAGTACGAACCATACCACGGAGAGCCGAAGCCACCGCCGTAGTAATTGCTCATATACGGACTGCCATAAAAACTGTCGAAGTAATAACCATCCCAGTAGCTGCCATTATAGCCCCTGCTGAAACGGTCAATACGGCGCGCGTAATCATAACGCTCGTCGTCTTCGTCCTCATAGGTCACATAGGTGTCGCCATTGTCATCGTACGTTTCTTCTACATTGGATGCGGATTGCGTATTTCTGGCAGTGTTGCTGGCATACACAGTTCGTTGTGTCACCGGAGAGTGGTAAACATCATCCGGCGTCTGTGCGGTTTGATATGCGGTAGAGCAGCTGCTGAACACAAGCAGGGCGGCTACTGCACTATATATCATAGGTTTCATCTGATGATATTTGATTAACAATGTAAATTTACTCAATTTAAACGAAATTTATCGTTAAAGGGTTACACCACAAAGCGTTTTATTATCTTCGCACACCCGGTTGACGGGGTTTGCTGTTTTCAACGTAGGTTTGTGTCGTTTCCGTTTATTAATAGAACAAATATTACGCCAATAAATTGTGCTGGAACCCCTGTAAATAAAGGGTTTCTGGTGAATGGCAACTGTAACGGATGAACGGAAAAGACCTCCCGCTAAACGATTGTTTTGCAGGTACTTGAAAATTCAACTTACCCGGGGAAAACGGAAAAAGAAAAAGTCTAATATGAGTAAAGAGATTACTAGCCGGTCACAGGATTATGCGCAATGGTACAATGACCTTGTTCTGAAAGGCGGTCTGGCCGACTATTCTGCCGTGCGCGGTTGCATGGTGATCAAACCCTACGGTTTTGCCCTCTGGGAAAATATGCGCGACGTGCTGGACGCCAAATTCAAAGAAACAGGCCACCAGAACGCTTATTTCCCCCTTTTTATCCCTAAAAGTTTTCTCAGCAAAGAAGCCGCCCACGTGGAAGGTTTCGCCAAAGAATGCGCCGTGGTGACCCACTACCGCCTTAAAAACGATCCCAACGGCGGCGGCGTGGTGGTAGACCCGGAAGCCAAGCTCGAAGAAGAACTGATCGTTCGCCCCACCTCGGAAACGATCATCTGGAATACTTACAAGGACTGGATCCAGTCCTACCGCGACCTGCCCCTGCTCATCAACCAGTGGGCCAACGTTGTGCGCTGGGAAATGCGCACCCGCCTTTTCCTCCGTACCGCCGAATTCCTCTGGCAGGAAGGGCACACCGCCCACGCCACCGCAGAGGAAGCCATCGCCGAAACCCGGCAGATGCTGGATGTGTACGCCGATTTCGCGGAAAACTACATGGCAATGCCCGTCATCAAAGGCGTAAAATCACCCTCCGAACGCTTTGCAGGCGCGGTAGATACCTACTGCATCGAAGCGCTCATGCAGGATGGTAAAGCCCTCCAGGCAGGCACTTCCCACTTCCTGGGGCAGAACTTTGCCAAAGCATTCGACGTGCAGTTCTCCAACAAAGAGAACAAGCTGGAATACGTCTGGGCCACCTCCTGGGGCGTATCCACCCGCCTCGTGGGCGCGCTCGTAATGGCGCACAGCGACGACGACGGGCTCATCCTTCCCCCCCGCATCGCTCCCCTCCAGGTAGTGATCGTGCCTATCTACAAAGGAAATGACCAGAAAGGCCTGATAGACGAAAAAGTACAGGGCATCGTGAAGGAACTGAAAGCAGCAGGCATCCGGGTAAAATACGACGACTCCGACAATTCCCGCCCCGGCTGGAAATTCGCGGAATATGAATTGAAAGGCGTGCCCGTACGCCTCGCCATAGGCGCCCGCGACCTCGAAAACAATGTGGCCGAGGTAGCGCGCAGAGACACCAAAACAAAATCCAGCGTATCGCTCGACGGCATCGCACAGCATATTATTGCGCTGCTGGAAGAGATACAGCAGGGAATGTTCAACAAAGCGAAAGCATACCGCGAAGAACATATCACGCCGGCAAACACCTGGGAAGAATTTGAAAAGCTGCTGGACGAAAAGGGCGGGTTCATTTCCGCTCACTGGGACGGTACCGAGGAAACGGAAGCAGCCATCAAAGAACGCACCAAGGCAACGATCCGCTGTATTCCCCTGGACAATCCCCAGGAAGCAGGCAGCTGCATCCTGACAGGTAAACCTTCCAGGGAAAGGGTATTGTTTGCAAGAGCGTATTAATCAAGCATATTTAAGCCATCAGCTGTTGATGCAAGCCATCCGTTACATAGCATTTTTGCTCTTTTGCCTGGTTTTGTCCCGTTCCGCAACTGCGCAGGGCCTGGTAATACGCAATTATAACGTAAAGGATGGGCTTGCCAACGCTACGGTATACAGCGCCGTGCAGGACCGGGAAGGTTTCATCTGGTTTGCCACGCCCACCGGCGTCAGTAAGTTCGACGGCAAACGCTTCCGCAACTACACCAAAAAAGACGGGCTTACAGATAACGACGTGATCAAACTCGCCGCCGATTCCCGCGGCAGGATCTGGTTCTTCACCAACAACGGCCGCCTTTCCTACTACTACCGGCATGTTCTCCACAATGATGAGAACGATACCAGCCTGGTATATACCAGCCGGAGCCATTACATGCTGTATGCCTTCGAGGATACTACGCGGAATATCTGGTTTCTCAACACCGCCGGTCTTGTGGTATATTACAACGGCCGGCAATCCGTCTACAGGCTGGGAGACATGCCCATGGACGTTATGGGGCTGCTCAGCAAGGATTCGATATTTCAGCCGCTGCAGAAATACTTTCACCTTCCCAGCGTAAAAGACAGCACCAACGAATTCCGGAAGATATTTCTCACCCCCGCATTTTCCGTGCAGGACGAAAATTTTAGCGCGCGCATCCGCCGCAACCCCGTGGTGATCGTGAACAATACCCTGTATTCTTTTACCCCCGGCGACGTCATTCCTTTTTTTAAAGGGCCGGAATGGGGGATTACCGAAGAGATCAGCTGCATGAGCATAGACAAGGATGACCTATGGATAGGCACCCCGCGTTCGCTGTACTACATCAAGGATTTCTTTAAAGGCGAGCGCAAGCTCAACAGGCTGTTGAATAATCACTTCGTCACCTCCATCCTCAACGACCGCGACGGTAATATCTGGATCACCACCTATGGGGACGGGGTGTACTACATTCCTTTCAAGAATTTCTATTTCTCCTACCTCGACAATACGAACGGGCTTTATTCGCATTCCATTTACAGCGTGTTTAAAGACCGCCGCAACGGCCTGCTCTACATTGGCGAGAATGCCGGCATGCTGAACATCATGGACCCCGCGGGCCACATCAGGCGTTACCCGCTGGACTCTACCGGCGGGCGCAACAGCGTGCTCAGCATATTGCCCATGCCAAAGGGCGGCGTCGTGATCGGTACAGACAATGCCATTTACGAATACGCTCCCGGCATGCCCCGGCCGCGGGAAGCGCTCAGGATGCGCAGCATCAAGGACCTGGATGTAACTCCTTCAGGCAAGGTGAGGGTAGTGGCGAGGAACAGGCTGGTGAACGGCCTGGATGCCCGCCCTATGGACCTCAGCAACCTCGAAACGCAGGTATCCTCCATTGCCTGCATAAACGATACGTCCTATTACCTCGGTACCGGCACGGGGCTTTTTTACAGCGAAGGGAACCACCAGCCCATTCCCGTGCAGGACGATCCCCGGCTGAGCCAGAGCATCAAGGACCTGCAGTGGATAGATGGTTTCCTCTGGATCGGCACCAGCGACCAGGGAGTTTTTGTATTGAAGAACAACCAGGTGGTCCGCCATTTCAGGACGGCGGATAATCTCGTGAGCGATATCTGCCAGCAGCTTTATTACGACGGCAACGGCCGTCTTTATGTGGCCACCAACCGCGGCGTATCGGTCATAGATACACGCAAACGCGTGCTGCTGCGCAACCTTACTTCCAACGACGGGCTCATGAGCGACGATATCCGCGGCCTGAGCCATGCGGGAGATACCCTGTATATCGCCACTTCCAACGGCCTCTGTTATTTCTCCCGCGACCATATTCCGGTAGATACCGTGCCGCCGACGGTTTATCTCAACGCCATCCGTTATGGCGACAGCAATTACCTGCCCAGGGCTTACTTTCAGCATATTTACCAGCGCGGCAGCTCCTTCGAGGTGGAATTCGGCGCTATTGCCTACGACCTGCCGGAGCTGGTGGAGTACCAATACAATTTTTCCAACGATACCGCTTCCGGCTGGGTGACCACCATGAGCAACATCGTGCCGTATCCCAAGCTGCAGCCCGGCGATTATACCCTGCTGATAAGGGCGCGCAAGTACAAAAGCGACTGGAGCAGGCCCATAGCCCTGCGGGTCAACATCCTGCCGCAATGGTACCAGGAATGGTGGGCAAGGGGCATTCTTGTGCTGCTGGCGCTGATGGCCATCCTGCTCATTCTCCGCTATATCATCAACCGCGTGAAGGGAGGGGAGAAGCGCAAAACGGAATACAACCGGCGGATCGCGGAGCTGGAGGCGAAGGCGCTCACCAACCAGATGAACCCGCATTTCATCTTCAACTCGCTCAATTCCGTGCAGCATCTTATCCTGGAGAAGGAAGAAAAGCAGGCGCTGAACTTCTTAGCCGATTTCGCGACGCTGATGCGGCAGATGCTGAACAATAGCCGGAAAAGCTATATTTCGCTGGAAGAGGAGATCGCTTTCCTGGCCAGGTACCTGGAGCTGGAAAAGATCCGTTTTGCCAATTCTTTCGTATACCGGTTCGAGTTAAGCCAGGAATTGAAGGAATATACCGTTTATATCCCGCCCATGCTGATACAGCCGATACTTGAGAACGCCGTCAAGCACGGGCTGGCCCCCAAGAACGGGAGCGGGCACCTGCTGGTGCGCCTGGAAATGCAGGGAGACCTGCTGTATTGCGCAGTGGATGATGACGGGATAGGCTGGGAACATGCGAACAGTATTAAGACCGGAAGGCTTGCCAAGCATGAATCTACGGCACTTAGTGTTATAAAGGAAAGGCTCCAGATTATTAAATCTTTTAATGGAAGCGTTGGAAAGTTAGAAATTATTGATAAATTTAAGTCTGGATTCGGCAACAAGGAAGGTACCTTGGTTGAAATCCTGATTCCCATTGTAAAGATGTTATGAGTATTATAAAAGCTGCCATTGTTGACGACGAGGTCCGCAACATTCATATCCTGCGAAACATTTTAGAAAATTACTGCAAGGATGTTAAGGTGATAGGCGAAGCACAAAATATCCATGAGGCCGCGGAGATGATCAAGAATAACCCTATTGATGTTTTGTTTCTGGATATTGAGATGCCCCCACACAACGGTTTTCAGTTACTGGAAATGTTCCCTGTCCTTAACTTTGAGGTGATTTTCATTACTGCTTTCCAGGAATATGCGCTCCAGGCGATCAAATTCGCCGCGCTGGATTACCTCCTCAAGCCTATCAAGGTGAGCGAGGTGGAGGATGCATTGGAGAAAGTGAAGCGCAGCAAAAAAGGCCGGCTGAACGAACTGGCCTCCATCCTTAAAGATTACGTTAAAAACAATGATAATGCGTTCTCCAAGATCGTAATACCCGTCAACGATGGGTATAATGTCATTGACCTTAAAGATATTATCTACTGTGAAGCTTTTGACAGCTATACCAAGATCCAGCTGATCAACAACGTTTCCCACCTGATCTCCAAATCCCTCAAAGAATACGAGGAAATGCTCTCCGACAAGGGTTTTTACCGCGTGCACAAGTCTTTCCTGATCAATATCCACCATATTGTCAAGATCATCAAGGGCTTAGGCACCGCCGTGATCATGAGCGACCAGAAGAATATCCCTATTTCCTCCCGCAAAAAGGATGAGTTCTTCACACAACTCAAAGGTGTGATCAATCTGTAACCCCCGGTTTCAGCCCTTTTACCTTTCTCCCGGTTATCATTTACCGCAGCTTTACGATCGTTAACGAGCCATTTCTGTGCGTTTACCAATTCGCGGAATACGGTTATTACATATAATACTAAATTTAGTATAGGGTTTTCATAGGATATATGGTCATTCTTGTGAGCCTTTACAATAATGGCCATAATGAGGCCCCGGCGTATGCCGGGGCCTTTATTTTTACAAGATTCCATAAGATCAATAAAAAAGGGCTCCTGGAAACAAGAGCCCTTTAATCCTAACCTATAAAACCTATATGAAAACACATGTTAATGTCTGTAATATTTAACTGCGTCAGAACTCAGCGCTGTTGGCGAAGTTCAGATCGTAGTAGTAGATGTTCGCGTACCGGTCACGCGCGTAGAAACCTTCCAGCCTGGTCTGCTTTTTACCATTAAGGGCTTTCTTCAGTTCCTCCAGGTTCCTCACCTTGGTTTCGCCCGCTTTCAGGATAATGAACTCGGGCTTCATGTTCGTTTGTTTTTTGATCAGCCCGCTGCCGATGCCTTGCACCAGTACGCCCCCGTCAATGCCATAGCTCTCTGAAAGTTCTTTGGGCAGCGATCTGAAATCAGCCCCCAGGTAATCGAGTACACCCAGCTTTACAATATCCGTATTCCCGTCGAGGTTCTTCAGAATTGCGTTAGCGGTATACTCTTTACTGCCGCGTAAGTAGTTAACGCTGACTTTATCACCTGGTTTGTATCGGCTGATCTGTTCCATCAACTCCGGAATTGATGAAGTATTTACACCATTTATCTTGGTTATGACGTCTCCTTCTTTAATGCCCGCCTGCGCGGCTGCGCCTGTAGACGGTGCGCCCAATACCTTGATGCCGGCCATATCGCGGCTCATATTCAGGGATTTGAGCTCTCCTTCTGTCATTGTGCTGGGATCTTTATATTCGATTCCCAGGTAGGCGCGCTGCACGTTGCCGAATTTCATCAGGTCGTTCACCACTTTCTTCACAAGGTTCACCGGGATGGCGTAGGAATATCCTGCGTAAGCCCCGGTAGGGGAAGCAATGGCCGAGTTGATGCCAATCAGCTCGCCAGCAGTGTTGATCAGCGCGCCGCCACTGTTGCCCTGGTTCACCGCGGCGTCCGTTTGTATGAACGATTCGATCGCGGTGCGGCTGTTGCGGCGGTTGATACCGATGGCGCGGCTTTTGGCGCTCACGATGCCTGCTGTAACGGTGGTTTCCAGGTTAAGCGGGTAACCTACCGCCAGCACCCACTGGCCCACCTGCACATCGTCTGAATTACCGTACAGGAGGTAGGGGAGGCCGGAGGCCTTTATTTTGATCAGCGCCAGGTCCGTACTGGGATCTGTTCCCACCACGCTGGCTGTGAAAGATCTGTTATTGCTCAGGGTCACGGAGATCTCATCCGCATCGTCCACCACGTGATTGTTGGTAACGATATACCCGTCGTCCGAGATCAGCACCCCGGAGCCGGAAGCCATCTGGCCCGGCGTGTAATACCGGCGGCCGCCATCCCCTTCGTCGAAATCCTCCCCGAAAAATTCTTCCAGGAGGCTTCTCCTTTTCTGGAGGTTATTCCCCAGCTGCTTGGGGTTGATCTTCGTTTTTATATGAACCACTCCCGGGGTACCGATCTTCGCCGCCTGCTGGAAATCAGTAGGAGGGGTCAGATTGGTGTTACCGGTGGCGCCGGGCATGTAACTGGCATAATTTACAGGGATAGTATCGGAGCCGTTCTGGAAAATACCCTGCTGCTCCTTCTGAAAGTACTTACTGTAAACAAATATGCTCCCAAACGCAGTGGCCGCGCTTATCAGGATAGTACCCGCAACTTGCGAAATTTTCATATTTGCACTGGTTTTTTAAAGGGTTGATAGAAAAAGTTCTCAGACAACCTAAGATCAATTTACATGCCTTTCCTTACAAATTTAACGGAGATAAGAGGATGTAAGTTGTAACACGGAAGTATTTAACAGATTTTTATGCCAATCGTTAAAAGCTCCTTAATTAAACGGCACAGGCACTGCCAAAAGTATGGCAATGCCTGTCAAGATAACAAGGTGAATGACATTTTGTTAATCCGCCCGGCTAGAGCGAAGCCAGGAAGGCGGCGGTATCCACGCCATCGGCATAGTCTGTAAGCGAAGGATATTGCGCCTGGCCGAAAGGGACAGCGTCTGCAGCCACGAGGCATTGCAGGTCCTGGCTTTCCCGCAGCTGCGCCTCCAGCTCCTGCCGGTTGCGGTAGAAGCCGTAGTGCAGCACGCTGAGCGGGCTGAAGAGCGATTCGCTCTCATGCAGCAGCAGGCTGCCGTTCGTTTGGTACGGACTGAGGTTCAGCAGGTACAAAGCGAGGTTGTAATCGTAATTGTTCTTGTACTTGTGATGGTCCGCCAGGCGGTCGTATTTTTTCAGCGCGGTGAGCAAGGGTTCAAAATCATAACCTTCCGGCACATATACTTTCGTAACGTTCCGGCAACCCAGCCCGAAGTAGAGCATCACATCATCTGCCAATGCATCCAGCTCTTCCGGGCTTTCGGCGCCGGTGAGCACCGCCGCGGAAGTACGGTTGCGGCGGATGATATGAGGGTATTTAGCGAAGTAATAATTGAAATAACGCGCGGAATTATTGCTCCCGGTGGCGATGTACGCATCGCAGTCCCTGAGCATATCCGCCACCACGGTGTCTTGCGCGGCTTCCGGCGCCCATTCCGCGATCTTTTCGAAAATATGCGGCAGCAGGATATTGTCCTTGGACGACAATTTGATCCTGATCTCATGCCCGCTCAGAAAGCCCGTGAGCCAGTCGTGGAACCCTACGAGGGGAATATTCCCCGCCGCAACGATCCCTACTTTTTTCCGGCTTGCCGGCCTGCCGAAGCCGGGATATTGCGCCACCCAGGCCTCCAGTTTTTCAGGGGCCAGGTAGTATTTACAGATGTTTTGCAGCGAAAGGTCAACGAATTCGGGGGTGAACCAGCCGTTATGCGCAAAAGCAAGCTGCTTTGCCAAACGGAGGCTTTCCTGCTCCTCTTCCGTGCCTTTCCCGCCCAAATACGCCTCCAGCCGGCCCAGTACTGCTAATTTTTGCGATAATTCCATCATATCCCCGAAAAATATTTTGAGTATTTAAATTGTAGAAATTCTATTTTTGAAGCAAAATTAATGGCTTACATCCTAAACAAAAAGTTTACAATATGGCAATTAAGATAACAGACGAATGTATAAACTGCGGAGCTTGTGAACCTGAGTGCCCCAACAATGCGATTTACGAAGGTGGTGTAGAGTGGGCAATTGCAGACGGAACCACTGTAAAAGGAACATTTACCCTGATGGACGGCAGCCAGATGGACGCGGACCAGCGCAACGCCCCCATCAGCGTTGATACATATTATATCGTGCCCAACAAATGTACCGAATGCCAGGGCTTCCACGAAGAGCCTCAATGTGCGGCCGTATGCCCGGTAGACTGCTGTGTGCCCGATGAAATGTACCAGGAAACCGTGGACGAGCTGCTGGCGAAGAAAGCTCACTTGCATATCTAACCAGCAAATACAGTTCAAAAATTGAAATAATTCACCGAAAAGGAAGTACCAGCGGTATGTTGGGCCTTCCTTTTTTGTTATTTTGCCATCTATGAAGAAGAATATAGCCCTGGTAGCCGGCGGATACTCCGGAGAATACGTGATCTCCGTGCAAAGCGCAGCAGTCATCGAAAAGAACATCGATCCCGCGTTGTACGACGTTTACAAGATCATCATCACCAAAGAAAGCTGGACCTACACGCCGCCTGAAGGCGCCGCCGTGCCGGTGGACAAAAACGACTTCACGCTCAGCCTGAACGGCCGGAAGATCAGCTTCGACGCCGTATTTATCGGCATTCACGGCACGCCGGGTGAAGACGGGCGCCTGCAGGGATATTTCGAGATGCTGGGCATCCCTTATACCAGCTGCGGTATGGTGACCTCCGCGCTCACCTTCAACAAAAGCTATTGCAACAAAGTAGTGGCGGCCCTGAACGTGGTGAACGTGAGCCGTTCCGTGCATATTTTCCGGGACCAGCCTTACAACGCCGCGGAGATCCTCGGCCAGCTGCGCCTTCCCGTTTTCGTAAAACCCGCCGAAGGCGGCAGCAGCATCGGCATGAGCAAGGTGAATACAGCGGAGGAGCTGGAACCCGCCATCCTGAAGGCTTTCAACGAAGACAGCCAGGTGCTGATCGAGGAGTTCATCAAAGGCACGGAAGTGACCTGCGGGCTGTTCCGCACACAGGGTAAGCTGACCGTGCTGCCTCTTACGGAGATCCGCAGCACGAAAGAGTTCTTCGACTACGAAGCCAAATACACCCCCGGCATCACCAACGAGGTGACCCCGGCAGAAATAGCGCCCGCGGCGGCGGACACGATCCGGGCGGCCGCGCAGGAATTATATAACAGGCTGAACTGCAAGGGCATTGTGCGGGCGGATTTTATCCTCGAAGAAGGCACCGGCAAAGTATATTTCCTGGAAGTGAACACCATGCCCGGGCAGAGCGAGAACAGCCTCGTGCCGCAACAGGTGCGGGCGGCGGGCCTTACGCTGACGGCCTTTTACGGCATGCTTATTGAAGAATGCCTTGCGGCTGTTAAAAATTAAGTATACTTTGCTAATATGAAAATGTTTCACAATATCACAAAGCGTTCCTTCGGCTTCAATATTCTCGTGATCTTGGGGCTGATAGTGCTGCTGGGAATACTTTTCTTCATGTCTCTCGGTTTCCTCACCCGCCATGGCGAAGAAGTGACCGTGCCGGACATTCGCGGCAAAAGCATCAAAGACGCTACGGCCACACTGGAGGGGCTTGGCTTTGAAGTGGAAGTGCGCGATTCCATCTACATTGATACCATGCCGGCCCTGCTGGTATACGAGCAAACGCCCGAACGCGGCGACGTTGTGAAAAGCCACCGCACCATTTACCTCACGGTCAACAAAGTAGTGCCGCCCATGGTACCCATGCCGGACCTGGAAGGGCTTACCTACCGCAGCGCCGAAATGACGCTGCGCGCCCGCAGGCTGAACATCGGGGATACCATTTATAAGCCGGACTTTGCCACCAACACTGTTTTGCAGCAATTGCTCAACGGCAAGCCCATCAAACCGGGCAAGGAAATACCCGAAGGCAGCAATATTACGCTGGTATTGAGCAGCGGCACCGGCAGCATGGAAAATCCTGTGCCGGAGACGGTGGGCATGACCTATATGGAAGCCCGCGAAGTGCTGGCTGCCAGCAACCTGAACATCGGCACCGTGCTGATAGACGGCGGCGTGACGGATACGCTGGGCGCATTCGTGTTCAGGCAGAGCCCCCCGCGCAGGAATGAGCTGGGCGAGCTGAACCTGATACGCGCCGGAGAAAGCGTGGATCTTTGGCTGAGCGCCACCAGGCCCGTGAAAGACTCAGCGGCCCCGGTGCAAAACCAGCCGGTGGAACAATAGAATCTTTACATTTGTAAAAAATTTCGCATCATGCAGACAATCACACCCGAAGAACTGAAAAAACGCCTGGACAGCGGGGAAGACGTTATACTGGTAGACGTGCGCGAGCCGCATGAAAGAGAGGAGTACAATATCGGCGGGATACATGTTCCGCTGGGAGACATCCGCGCCATGCAGGTAGACGAGCTGGAAGATTATAAGGACAAGGAACTGGTCGTGTATTGCAGAAGCGGCAACCGCAGCGGGCAGGCATGCATGGTTCTTGAGACCATGGGCTTCACCAACCTCGTGAACCTCACCGGCGGCATGCTGGCCTGGCAGGAGAAAGTGGGTCAATAAACGATTACAATCGCACGCAACATAAAGCCATCCTTCACAGGGGTGGCTTTTTCTATGGTGCCTTCCGGGAGATTACCCTTTGGATGGCACTACCGCGGTTGCCTCAATTTCCACGAGCAGTTCGGGGCCGATGAGATTGCTGACCTCCACCATGGTGGTGCAGGGCCTGATGGCCTGGAAGAATTCCCCGTGCGCGCGGCCCACCTCTTCCCATTTTGAAATATCGGTAACGTACATGCGCGTACGAACCACGTCGTGCAGGGAGGCGCCTGCTTTGACCAGCGCCGCTTCGATCTTGGCCAGCGCATGTTTGGTTTGTTCGTATGCGCTGCCGATGCCGATCACCTTATCGCCGTCCTGCGATACGGTGCCTGAAACTTCCACCACATTGCCGATCCGCACTGCGCGGGAATAGCCTACCTTGGCCTCCCAGGGAGCGCCTGAACTGATGTTTAGCCTTTGCATATGTTGTGTATTTAAGGTTCGAAAAAACAACTGCTGCCGCCCACCCAATCAAGGTCGCGGTTAAAGTTCACGCCGATCATCTTTCCTTTGCTGAGCCTGGCGAGGTTTTGCGCCAGCACGGGCGCAGCGGCATCGTCGGGCCAGCAGTACATCAGGCGTATCTCGCATTTGGCGGGGCCGGTAGGCGTTTCGACGGCGGGAGCGTATTGCACTTTCTGCTGCAATATCCAGTTCTCCGGGTCTTCAATTTTCTCCACATCCGCCGGCGTGGGGTCTATGATCACGCCCTGGCCCGCAAAGGAGAACAGGGGCTTCAGCACATAATTCTCCAGGTCCTGCGGCAGCACAGGCAGCTCGTGCAGGAACCAGGCTTTGGGCGCAAACGGGCCATGGATATAGGGTAACAGGAACTTGCTGACGCGGTAATACCAGTTAGGGTGCGTGGCCCATTCCACTTCCAGCTCATGCTGGAAATTGATCACCGTGCCCAGTTGCTCTTTATATTTCGCCAGGTCTTCAAAAATCATGCGGTTGTAGATCCGCTGTACGCGCACCTTTTCGCCGTCTTTAAGGTAAAAGAGCTTCTTCCCTTCCTGGATCAGTTCAGACACGCAAACGGCCGGGATGCCCAGCAAGGCCTCGGTGCACACAAAATCGATCAGCGTTTTCTGTTCCTGCGGCAGCACTTCCAGTAATATCACATTGGCAGGCTGATGCGTGCCGAGTATGCAACGGCGCAGCAGCTCCACGTAACCCTGGCGGTCCAGCCCCGGTCCGAAAGTGGAAAATGTTCCGGGCACGGGCATATATTGGCGGTATTGCCGAGCCAGCAGCTCCTGGAAACCGAACAGGCTGGGAAAGCCCTGCAGCTCTATGAGCTGCGGGGTCAGTTTGCCGGCTTCGTTGCGGGTTACAGCAAAGTCGATGATGATGAACTGCGGGTGATGGTTTTCTTTCGGCACCAGCAGCCCCGCCGGGATGGCGGTTTCGGTAATGCTAAGCAGGTCCGGCCGGAGGAGGGTTGTTATCACCGCATCACCTGCGGCAAGGAGTTGTTCCTGCAATTTTTTCGGAACGAACACCGGCGTTTCAGCCACCCTGAAAGCAGGCGTGACACCGGTTTCCACGGTCAGGCTTGCCAGGAGGTCCGCATACCTGGCGGATGAGAATTGCTGGTTATAAGCCTGGCGTATTTCCGGGATCATGTTGGTCTGGTTTGGGAAAACTGGTACGCCAGCGCCTCTTCCAGGAAGTTGGGCAGCAGCGTATTATGCGTGAGCAGGATCTTGTCCGGCTCAGTGAGCAGTTCCAGCATGTTATCAAATTTTTCGCGCCCGTGCTCTTCCACGATGCGTTGTTTTTTAGCGGGTGTGAGCAGGTATTTGCGCATGCCGGGCGCATCGGCTTCGGGGTGAAACTGTGTGCCCATCATATACGGATTGAAGCGGATGGCCATGGTAGCTCTTTCGAGCGGCACATGCGGCCTTTCTTTTTCGATAGCAAGCACTTCGGCGCCCATGGCGGTGAGCTTTGCTTCGTTGGGCTGGATCACCTGCCAGTTGCGGCTGTCCACGATAAAATATGGTTCGGGCAGGCCGTTGAAAACGGGCTCTGTTTCGCCTGCTTTTGTTTTGTGAACGGGGAACACGCCAAAGGCGGGAGACCTGCGGCGGCAAACCGTTCCCAGCTGGAAATGCCGGCACACCACCTGGAAGGAATGGCAAATAAGGAAGACGTGTTTTTTCCGGCTGCCTGGTTTTTCATTCCAGTCCAGCACGCTGTTCAACCAGCGGAAATACGCCTTTTCCCATTCGCTGCCTTCGCTGTCCACAGGGCTGCCGGGCCCGCCGGTAGAGATATATACGTCGTATTGCAGGTCCGGTACCTGCTGTTGCCCGCGCACATCGAATTCGTTGATCTGCAAAGGCACCTGCGCCGCTTCCGCAAATTGCATCAGCAGGTCCCGGATGCAGCGCATGCCCTCGTTGGGAACGCCGTCGTACATATCTAGTATCGCAATTTTCATTCGTTCATTAAGTCTTTTCTATTTGCCAAATGGGATCTTCGATCTCATTCGTTCATTAAGTCTTTTAAGTTGTCGAATGGGATCTTCGATCTCATTTGTTCATTAAGTCTTTTAAGTTGTCGAATGGGATCTTCGATCTCATTTGTTCATTTCGTCTTTTCTATTTGCCAAATGGGATCTTCGATCTCATTCGTTCATTAAGTCTTTTCAATGGTCTACGTCATTGCGAGGAGCAGCAGCGCCAAAGCGGGAGGGGTGACGAAGCAATCTCCTCCGTTGAAGTGACAAGCCCCATATTTGGAGATTGCTTCGTCGCCCTCCTGCACAAATCCCCCGCGCTGCTTCTCGCAATGACGAGTTCCACCACAAAATTACGGCAGAAACTGCGATTGTATATAATCCACCACTTTCACCAGGTCGCCGGTTTCTTCGAATACTTTCAGTTGCTTATCCGCCCCCGTGCCTTCCGCCAGGATGCGGTTCACGCCGTCCACCACGGTGGAGCGGGTACCAAGGTCGTCCAGCACATCGTCCACGAAGTCGAGCAGCTCGTAGATCAGCGCGCGGGTGTTCACTTCCATTTCCTTCCCGAAATCGATCAGGTTCCCGTCTATACCATAGCGCGATGCCCGCCATTTGTTCTCGTTCACCAGCGCGCGGTTGTAAATAATGAAGTTGAGGTTCTGCGTGCGCAGCTTATAGATCTTTACGCAGATGGACTGGAACAGTGCTGTGAGCGTGATGGTTTCCTGGAGGGTGAGCGGCACATCACAAATGCGGAATTCCACGGTGTTGAAGAAAGGATGCACGCGGAGGTCCCACCACACTTTTTTCGCATTGTCTATGCAGTTCGTTTTCACCAGCAGCTTGATGAAGTTGTCGTATTCTTCGATGCTCGTGAAATAATCGGGGATGCCGGTGCGGGGGAATTTGTCGAACACCTTGGTGCGGAAGGATTTGAAGCCGGTGTTGCGGCCTTCCCAGAAAGGGGAGTTGGTGCTGAGCGCGAAGACGTGCGGCAGGAAATAACGCACGCTGTTGGCAATGTGGAGCGCCATTTCGCGGTTCTCCATGCCCACATGTACATGCAGGCCGAAAATGAGGTTGGATCGCGCGGCGTCCTGCATTTCATTGACCAGCGCAAAATACCTTGGGTGGTCGGTGATGAGCTGTTTTTCCCATTTGGAGAAAGGATGCGTGCCGGCCGCACCGATGCTGAATCCCAGCTCTCCCGCGATCTGCGTGATGGTTTTGCGCAGCAGCAGCACGTCCTCCCAGGCTTCCTCGATGTTGGCGCATATCTGTGTGCCCACTTCCACCACAGCCTGGTGCATTTCCGCTTTCACCTTATCTTTGATCACTTTCTGCGCATGCTCCACGATTCTTTGCTCGTGCGAACGCAGTTCCCGCGTTTGCGGGTCCATTACCATGTATTCTTCTTCAATTCCGAGTGTAAAGGCTCCGTAATTCATGTCTTATCATGCGTTTCTGCGGTGAAGTTCGTAATTATTTGTGATCCTGCTGCACGGCCTGCTTCAGCCAGCTGCCCCAGGTGAGGTTGTCTTTACCGTTTTCCTGTTCCGTAGCCCTTTCTATGGCATACCGGGCGGCATGCTCCACCACCCATTCAAAATTGGCTTCGCCAACGGAATGAAGGTCTGCGTCGGGTGCGGGGTTACAAAAGTCGATGGCGTAGGGAACGCCGTCTCTCACGGCAAATTCAACGGTATTAAAATCATAGCCCAGCGCCCGGTTCAGCATCAGGGTATATTGGGTGATGGTGTTTTTCAGTCTTTCATCCGGCAGGAAATCCGCATCGTACCGCTTGTCCGGCGTATTGCGGGGCTCATAGGGCATAATGTGCACGTATTTGCCGCCGATGCAGTAACAGCGGAAGTAGGATTGAAAAACGATCTCTTCCTGCAACAGCATCACGTGCCGGCCCGTTTGTGCATGGACCTCGAAAAACTCTTCCCGGTCCTTGATGCGATATACGTTTTTCCAGCCGCCGCCTGCAAAGGGTTTCATGTAGGCGGGAAAACCGGTTTCGGCGAAAATAGCCTCCCAGTCCAGCGGATAGCTCAGGTTGCGGAAGCTGTTCCCGGTGGTGTCGTCCGGCAATTCAAAGCTGGGCAGCAGCGCAGTGGCGGGCACGGGCACGCCTGTATGCAATGCGATGGCGTTGTTAAAAAACTTTTCGTCCGCGCTCCACCAGAAAGGGTTGTTGATCACCGCGGAGCCCTGCAGGGCAGCATTCTTCAGCCAGGCGCGGTAAAAAGGCACATCGTGCGAAATGCGGTCTATCACCACGGCGTATTCCGGAGGGCCGCCTTGTAACGCTTTGCTGATCTGTACGGGTTCCGCTATGAGGCCGGCGCCGCAGTACCGGTTTACACGGGCTATAAACGCCTGCGGAAACGTGTTCTCCTGCCCGTAAAGGATCCCGATCTTTTTCACGCTCAGTGCTTTAGTAAAGACAAATAATGCGGCAGCATCTGCCTCCACGCAGGCCAGTCGTGCTCCATATCGGGCCTCACGTCCAGCCAGTGCTGTATGGATTTGGTCTGCAGGATGCCCGAAAACTGTTCGTTCTGCCCGCGGGTAACGTCCCGTTCGGCCGCTCCCAGCACAATGCCCATCCGCCAAAGGTCGGGATGCGCATTATCCGGCATATAATCCATGGGATTGTTGAAGTAGATATTGTCGTCGTAATGCCCGTCCGTTCTGCTCCGGATGTCCAGCAGGCCGCTCATGGAGAAAAGGTAAGCTACTTTTTCCGGGTGCCTGAAGGCAAAGTTGGCCGCATGGTAGCCCCCGAAGCTGCAACCGGCCACGGCTACACGGCTATGGCCTGTTTCGGCCTCAATGCGGGGCAGTAATTCGTTGAGGATAGTGGCGTCGTACAATGTGTGGTTATGCGCCCGTCCGGCGGGATGTATCTGTTTGTTGTACCAGCTGTGTGTGTCTATCCCGTCAGGACAATAGATCTTCACCCTTCCGTTCCTGACGAACCAGGCTACTGATTCTATCAGTCCCCGGTCTTTCCCTTCGTAATAACGGCCCATGGACGTAGGGAAAAGGATCAGCGGGTAACCGGCATCGCCGAATACCAGCATTTCGAATTCACGGCCCAGGTGTGCGGATTGCCAGGTATGGAAGTTTTCAGTCAACGGCTCGGGTTTTATGGATACACGCCTGTATGGCGAAGGATATGATACGAATTTCATGAAAATTTGCGGGTTCTCAAAGGTGGTACAGGAATTATTTGAACGGCAGGCAGGGGGCTACCTGGTGGCAGGCAGCAGGGTGTCCAGGTAAGTTTTCCAGGCGGGGTCGGGCCGGATGGCGATGTTGCGCTGGTAGCCGGAAAAGTTGTCCTGGTAAAAGGTTTCCATCACTGTCCGCATGTCCGCCGTATCCTTCACGTAGTAATAATCCGTGCGGCGGCATTCCTGCAACACAGCGCCGGCGTGTATGCTGCTCACCAGCATCCGCAGCTGCGTGCCCGCGGCATCCGCGATGGACGCTTGCGTTTCGGACAATTCAGCGCCGGGTTTGCAGCCGGGAATGGTCAGGTCTGTCACCAGCAGGAAAGGATAAGCCGCATCCGGCGCGGAGGCTTTCAGCGAGCGGTCCGCTTCGTACTTCGGCGCGGGGGCCTTCTGGCTAAAGGCAGGCTGGAACAGCAATAGCAGAGGCAATATGCGGATATGGAACAATTTCATAATACAGTTTTCAGTCCTGTAAAATAACATTTCTGGTGGTATTTCCTTAACTTAGTAATGAAACCCGCCGCATATGCTTCCCAGAAAAGAATCCTTCGGACAATACTCCCTTTTCCTGCAAAGGGAGGTCACTTTCGACGTATATCTGCCCGGCAATACGAAAGATACGCCGCACCTGCTGCTGATGAACGATGGTCAGGATCTTGACCAGCTGGGCTTTCCGGCTATGCTGGAACATCTGCAGGACACCAGCCACCCTTCCCTCTGGGTAGTGGCCGTGCATGCAGGCCCGCAACGCATGCAGGAATACGGTACGGCCCGGCATATAGACTACCAGGGCCGCGGCTGTAAAGCGGCGCTTTACACACGGTTTATCATGAAAGAACTGCTGCCTTTCCTGGAAAACCGCTATCACCGGCATTTCCCTGATAAAGCGTTTGCCGGTTTTTCCATGGGCGGCCTTTCCGCGCTGGACATCGTGTGGAACAACCCGAACCAGTTCCACAAAGCAGGCGTATTCTCCGGCTCGCTCTGGTGGCGCAGTTCCGATAATAATCCCGCTCAGCGCATCATGCACCGCCAGGTGCAGGAGGGGCGTTTTCACCCGGACCTCCGTTTCTTTTTTGAAGCAGGCACGCAGGACGAAGAATCCGATCGCAATGTGAACGGCGTGGTAGATGCGGTGGATGATACCGAAGACCTGGTGCATCTCCTTGAAGAAAAAGGATATGAGCAGGGGAAACACATCCGGTACGAGCTGGTGCAGGGCGGCAGGCACGACATGGCCACCTGGGCGGGCGTAATGCCGGGGTTCCTGGAATGGGTGGTAAAGAGCTGAATATCCCCCGTCGTCTCAAATTTCAAATGGCCCCATTGTCACGCCGGGGTCAATTTCCCTTTTGCGTAAAAGAATTTCCCGAATGTTAAAACTAGCCATTGCCGTTATGGCAACCTTTGCGGAAATTATTTACGAACGATGAAGAAGCTTATACAATCCCTGTTCCTACTTCTTCCCCTTGCCGCTTTTGCGTTCAACGGGAGCAACGAACCGGAATACGGGTCTATCAAAGGAACCATACAGACGAATGAAGGAAGGCCGGCAATAGCTGTGACCGTAGTGGTGAAAGGCGCCGGGAAACATGCTATTACCAGCGAAGACGGTAAATTTTACATCAACCGCGTGCCCGTGGGCAAATACCAGCTGGAAGTGTCGCTGGTAGGATATGAGACGCTCCGCCACGACGTAACAGTGGAAAAAGGCCAAACCGCCGCCGTAAGCCTGCAATTGCAGGTATCCAGCACCCAGCTGAAAGAGTTCACCATCACCGGCGGCGTTTCCAATAAATTTGTGACCAAGGAAAGTGAGCAGATCGCCCGCCTGCCGATCAAAAATCTCGAAAACCCGCAGGTATACCATACTGTGGGCCAGATCGTGATGAAAGAGCAGGTAGTGATAGAGCGTACCGATATTTACCGCAACATTTCCGGCGCCGTGCCGAACTTTTCCGCCGGCGGTTCCCAGGGCCTCAGCATGCGCGGCTTTGCCGGCACTATCGGGATGCGCAACGGCATGGCTACCAGCGCCATCGTTCCGCTTAACCCGGTCATCCTCGAGCGCGTGGAAGCCATCAAAGGCCCTTCCGGCACGCTGTTCGGCAGCAACCGCAACACTTCTTTCGGCGGTGTGTTCAACTACGTGACGAAGAAGCCTTATGAGGATTTTGGCGGCGAGGTAACTTTCACCGGAGGAAGCTTCAAATTTGCGAGGATCACGGCCGATATCAACACGCCCGTCAACAAGGAAAAAACAATGCTGTTCCGCCTCAATACCGCCTTCCAGTCCGAAGGCTCTTTCCAGGACCAGGGATATAATAAGAACTACACGATCGCGCCCAGCTTCACCTACCAGATCAACGACCGGGCAAAACTGAGCGTGGAGGCGGAACTGACGAGGGGGAACTATACCACTACTTCTATTGCCTTCAACGCCGCCGCATTGCAGAACAAAATGAAGTCGCGCAACTTCAGGGACCTGCATCTCCCGTATAAACAATCGCTCATCAACAACGGGGTGGACGTAGCCAATGGCATTAATAACGTGCAGGCGCAGTTCCAGTACAAGTTTTCGGACAAGTGGCGGTCGGAAACCAACTATCTTTATTCCGAAGGGTTCTATAAATCGCTGCTGTGGACCACGCTCACCTTCATGGGTGAAGATTCCCTGGTGCGCGGCATGCGCAACCAAACCCCAGAGACTTTCGGGAACATCCAGCTGCAGCAGAATTTCATCGGTGATTTCAAGATCGGTTCTTTCCGCAACAGGGTAGTGATCGGCCTGGATTACAACTATAACTACAACGAGTTGTACCGCGCGATATTTAACTACGATACGGTAGATCTCCGCAAGAACATTCCCGATATGAGCGCTCAAAGGATCGACGACCGGTCTTATGCCGCGGGTTTCAGGGGCACTGCCACCAAAACGCATAGCTACGCCGCTTATATCTCCGATGTGTTCAACATTACGCCCACGCTGATGGCCATGCTGAGCCTCCGCGCGGAGCATTTTACAACAGACGGCACTTATGCGCTGGCCGATGGGAAGTATACCGGCGCTTACAATCAAAATGCATTATCACCCAAGCTGGGACTGGTGTACCAGGTGGTGAAAGACAAAGTGTCGTTATTCGCCAATTACATGAACGGCTACGCGAACTTCGCGCCCGCCACGCAGCCTGACGGCAGCATCCTGGAACTGAAGCCGCAATACGCCAACCAATGGGAGGGCGGCGTGAAACTGGACGTGTTCAGCAACAAGCTGAATGCCACCCTGAATTATTACAATATTGATGTGACCAATTCCATCCGCAACGAAGTAAGGGCTGATAATAAGACCTATAGCGTGCAGGACGGAACGCAGCTCAGCCGGGGCTTTGAGGCGGAAGTGATCGCCAACCCTGTTTCCGGTCTGAACCTTGTAGCCGGTTATGCATACAATGAGAACACTTATAAAAAAGCGAGCCCCGCAGTACAGGGCAAGATGCTGACGGCCAGCCCCAATAGCGTGGCGAATCTCTGGGCGAGCTATTTCATCACCCGAGGAAAGATAAAAGGCGTTGGCGTTGGCATCGGCGGCAACTACGTATCCGATTCCTGGTTTGAAGCCGCCAACCTGATGGTATTGCCCGGCTACACTTTGCTGAATGCGGCGTTGTATTACGATCAACCGAAATTCCGCATTTCCCTGAAAGGGAATAATTTGCTGAATGAAGAATACTGGAACTCAACCGGTACCCCGCAGAAGACGCTGAACTTTTTGGCGAGTGTGGCGGTGAAGTTTTGATCCCCATATATCATAAAAAGGAAAAGCCGGCCATTTGGCCGGCTTTTCCTTTTAGACTATGCTGGTTCGTTTAGAAGCTATACCTCACACCCAGCTGGCCACGCCAGCGGGCGGTAAAGTTATTGGTGAAGTAAGGCGTCATCTTGCCGTCTGTATCGTTCAGGCGGGTTTTGTCGTATTGGAACACAGGACCGGCATTGTTGTTCCTGAAGGTGATGGGGGTGGCCACGTTGTTCGTGATGAAGTAGGAGCGGCCCCATTTGTTGTTCAGCAGATTGCCAACGTTCATGATATCGAAAGTGATATCCACCTTGTGTGATTTGATGATGGGAATGGTCTGCACCAGTTTGAAGTCGAACACATGCTCGAAGGGTGTTCTTACGGCATATTTATCCGCGCGCTGGCCCCTGTGTGAGTTCAGGTATTTGTCGCTTTTGATCAGCTCTTCCAGGTCAGTGCGTTGTTCAGCTTCGCTGCGGGTATATTCTACCGCGCCGGTGATGGCGTTCCTTTTGGTGATCACGTCAAAACGCATGGTGGATACTTCAGCCGCAGTGGGAATGTATACCAGGTCGTTGTTGCCGCTGCTGCCGAGATCGTCGCCAGTGGGGTCAACCGTGTTGAAGTAAACCCATGTGTAAGGTGTGCCGGACTGGCCGTTGTAGAACAGGCCTACTGAAGTAGCCCACTGTTTCTGCTTGCCGTAACGGAAAGCCTTTGTAACGGCGCCGAATACACGGTGACCCATACGGTATTTGGAGTAACCGAGGTCCAGGTTGTTCAGGCCGTTTACGTTCGGTGGGAAGCGCCAGTTGGAGTTGGCGGTAGAGGAAGTACCGTCGTTGAGGGACTTGGCTTCGCCGAAAGAGTAACCAACTTTGGCGAACAGGCCGTTGGAAGTGGTTTTGGTGAATTCTGCGGAAAGATTGTAAGTGTATCCCTCGCTGGTGTTCTCCAGCAGCAGAACCTGCTCAAAACCGGAAGGGGTGGTCTTTTTCCTCCAGGTAGGCCTTGTATCCTGGCCGCCAAGGGTCATGGTATTGCCGGTGAGCTCGGTGGCGAGGTTTGTCCAGATCACATTATTGATGGTCTTGGAGTAGTTCAGTTCCAGTGTACCGATCACGCCCCAGGGCAGCTGCTGATCGAGTGCCAGGTTTGTTTTGAAGGTCTGCGGGAATTTGAAGTTCTCGTCTGTGAGATTGATCGCAGAAGCGCGTTGAGATACCGTAATTCCCAGGGCCTGCAGGTTTTTTACGCTGTATTGTCCGTAGAACGGATCGTTTTTATCAAAGCGCATACGGAAGCTGGCGGGTAATGCGGCGTTATTCAGGTTTACAACGGTATAAAGGTTACCGGTGTTGTTATACTGGTTAGATATCCACACGAAAGGCACGCGGCTGGTAAAAATGCCTACACCGCCACGGATCTGTGTTTTCCCGTTGTTCATTACATCCCAGTTAAAACCTACGCGAGGAGCCCAGAGCAGTTTGGATTTGGGCAGCACGTCTGTAGAATAGCCGGGGAATTCTTTCGCAAACGTCTCGTTCTTCGACGGGTCTGTGGGGAATATCGGCATGTCAACACGCAGGCCGTAGGTCAGGCGGAAGTTAGGCGCCACGTCCCATTCGTCCTGTGCGTACAGGCCAAGCTGCGCGGCTTTAAAAGTAACGCCGTCGCGGGCCAGGGTATCGTTGGTGGTATAGGTGATCTGGTATTGGGTAGGCTTGCCATCGTTCAGGAAGTCATTCAGCGAACCAAAGGTGTAAGCGCCGAATGCACCCTGCATGAAGTCATTCTTCATGTTGTAGATGTCGTTGCTGGTACCGATGGTGATCGTGTGTTTGCCCCTGTAGAGAGTCACATTATCCGTGATGGTAATGATATTCTGTTTCAGGGCGTTCACCTGTGAACTGAATTCACTGCCCACGTTGTAGGTAGTGCCCGGATCGTTGATGCGCACATTGGTGAAAGGATCGCCGTTGTATTTGCGGTTATCCCTTACAATATTCAGACCGATACGCAGCTCGTTGCTCAGCCTGTTGGAAAAGATGGAGTTCAGTTCCAGCGTGGTGGAATTGGTTTTGGAAGGGAAGCTGTAATAGCTATTGTAAAAAAATGCATTGTCCCTCGCCCGGCTGGTGCCCGCTACGTTCGATGCCTCGCTGTAGCTGTGGCGCAGGGTCAGTTTATGCACGTTGCTGATGTTCCAGTCTATACGGCCGAGAATGTTCGTGTTGGAGAACTCCCTTTCCTGTGCGGTATAACCGCCGAGGTCCACGCCCCAGGTGTTTTTCACCTTGTCGGAAATCGCTTTCAGCTGGGTTTCGGTATAGTTGGTGGTACCGGTGCCGGGGTCAGCCGGGTTGAAATCGATCGGTGAAGTACGCTCCACTCTTTCCGCGTTCAGGTAAAAGAACAATTTGTTCTTGATAATCGGACCGCCGAGGCCGATACCGTAAGTATTACTGCTGAATTTGCCGTATTTCAACTTGGCGGCGTTGGGGCTTTCACCAACAAAGTTCCTGTTCTGGTACAGGAAATAAGCGGCGCCATGAAAATCGTTGGTACCACTTTTCGTGATGGCGTTGATGCCACCGCCTGCGAAGCCGCTTTGTTTTACGTCATAAGGGTTGAGCACAATCTGTATCTGCTCGATCGCTTCGATGGAGATGGGGTTGCCGCTTGCCTGGCCGCCGTTGGTACCGGAAGCCGCAAGGCCGAACACGTCGTTGGCCATTGCGCCGTCTACTGCGAATTGGTTGTAGCGGTTATTCTGGCCGCCGAAGGAGATACCGAGAGGAGAACCATCTGAGCCGCTGGTGTAAGTGCTGGCCTGCGCGCTGAGACGGGCAAAATCCTGTACGCTGCGGGTAACCGTAGGCAGGTTCTCGATCTGGGTGCGGGATATGTTCACCGCGGTACCGCTGTTATTGGGGTTGATGATGCCGCCCCGCTGGCCTGAAACAGTCACTTCCTGGAGCTGTTGTGAGCCGCTTTCGAGGGTGGCATCCAGTTTATAGAAAACGCCCAGTTTCAGCTGGATGTCATTAAATGTTTGCGCTGAATAACCGATAAAAGATACCTCCACGCGGTATGGACCGCCAGCCCTCATATTTGGGATGGTATAACGGCCGTCCGGCTGCGTAGTGGTGCCGTAAACAGTTCCTGAAGGAAGGTGGGTCGCCTTAACGGTTGCGCCCGGAAGGCCCTGTGTTGCGTCTTTAATGGTTCCGTTCAAACCGCTGGTGGTCACCTGCGCTGAAGCAACGGCGATTCCCAGCATGCATAGGCATGTAGTGAGTAACTTTTTAAATCCCATAACAAACTATTTGATGATCCTGCAAAGATGACGAAATATGCTTTTCGAACTTTAACTTGAAATTAACAAATTGTTACATGTTAACTGAATCGCAGTTATGTGCCGTTAGATTTTGATTTCTTCCTCATAATAACTGATTTCAGGCCTGAAATGTTTATCATTAACAGTAGAATTTTCAATAATTCGAATTAAAATAAATATAATATGGTGAGTTATCCACAGTTACCCAAAGGGTAGCGGCTAACGGCCGTTCCCCAAATCCTCAACTTTATATGCTAACTTTGCACATCTTTTATACTAACCGAGGAACAAATTATGCTGGATACCATCGAATCCGCCATTGAGGATATAAAACAGGGGAAACTGGTTATTGTAGTGGATGATGAAGACCGCGAAAACGAGGGGGATTTTATCACGGCTGCACGCAACGTTACACCGGAGATCATCAATTTCATGAGCACGCACGGCAGAGGCCTCATTTGCGCTCCCCTCGTAGAGGAACGCTGCGAGGAACTGGGCCTGGAACTCATGGTAAGGGACAATACCGCACTGCATCAAACGCCCTTCACCATTTCGGTGGACCTCCTGGGTCACGGCTGCACCACGGGCATTTCCGCCCACGACCGCGCCAAAACCATCCAGGCGCTGATCAATCCCGATACCCGGCCCGAAGAACTGGGCAAGCCCGGGCACATTTTCCCGCTGAAAGCGAAAAAAGGCGGGGTGCTGCGCCGTACCGGCCACACCGAAGCCACGATAGACCTTGCCCGCCTGGCAGGCTTCGAACCTGCGGGGGTGCTGGTGGAGATCATGAACGAGGACGGATCTATGGCCCGCCTCCCCGAACTCCGCGAAATAGCCCGCAAATTCAACCTGAAACTGATCTCCATTAAGGATCTGATAGAATACCGCCTCCGCACGGAATCGCTCATTGAAGAGGAAGTACGGGTGCAAATGCCCACCAAATACGGCAATTTTGAGCTGATAGCCTTCAAGCAGGTGAATTCCGGCGACATGCACATGGCGCTCAAAAAAGGCGACTGGAACCAGGGAGACCCGGTGCTGGTGCGCGTTCACTCCAGCTGTTTTACCGGCGACATCCTGCATTCCCTCCGCTGCGACTGCGGCGAGCAGCTCCAGGCCGCCATGCAGATGGTGGAAAAAGAAGGCAAGGGCCTTATCCTGTATATGAACCAGGAAGGCCGCGGCATCGGGCTCATGAACAAGTTAAAAGCCTATAAGCTCCAGGAAGAAGGGAAAGACACGGTGGAAGCGAACCTGGAACTGGGTTTCGGCATGGACGAGCGGGACTACGGCGTTGGCGCACAGATCCTCCGCCACCTGAACGTGACCAAGATGCGCCTGATCACCAACAACCCGCGCAAACGCGCCGGCCTGAAAGGCTATGGCCTGGAAGTGGTGGAAAATGTGGCCATCGAGGTATCGCCCAACCCGCACAACGAGTTCTACCTCAAAACCAAACGCGACAAGCTGGGGCATGAGATACTGAAAGGATAAACGCTCTTTTTAATGATATGCGAAAGCCGCTTCCTGGTTGGGAGCGGCTTTTTTATTATGGTTTGCGCCCCGTATCCGCCGGCGCCGCATTCAAACTATCCTCCCTTGCCCGCCGTGCTGCCGCGGCGCGGTTGGTGCTGTCCGCAATGCGGCGGATGCGCCTGTCGCTGAACAGTTCGGAAAGTTTATTGTAATCGCGCACATAAGAAAGGCCCAGGCCGCTGCGGGTGCGGTTGTTGAAGCTGTAAGCGTCGTAGTCCGTTTTGCTGAACGCGTTGATGCGGATGCGGCCGTCGGGGCTCAGCAGGTATTCTACCCTGAAGTCCCCCGCAAAGTTCTGCGACGACGAAGTGGCGCTCACCCTTCCCCAGTCGTAATCACCTCCCACGTACACGCGGATGCGGTTGTTGTAGAAGGTTTTCGTGATGCCGGTGCTCACCAGGTTCCTGTCGTAGCTGCTGCTGGCGCTGTTGTTGAAGTTGTAAGCCGTATAGTTCACGTTGAAGCCGATGCCGGCGTTCTTCAGGAACGTGTTGGAGAAGTTGTTCAGAATAGCGGAAGCCTGTGCGCTCAAAGCCTGGCCCACGCTGTTTTTGCCGGTAATGGCCACGTTGGCGGAACCGTCAGGCGGCTGGAACTGGCCGGTGGCCAGCAGGTAACTGATCTGGTACAGGGCCTTGTTCTGGTCCTGGTTGATCTCTTTCAGCTGGCTGGCAATACCGCTCTCATAAGCCAGGGAACCTACTTCCGGCAAGGTGATCTCGTAAGTGATGGTGGGCTGCATGAGGGAATTGCGCAGGTACAGCAGGATATCTACCCGTTCCGAACGGCTCAGCACATCCTGGTTGCTGGCATTGGTATTGCCCGTCACCGCGGCGGTGCTAAGGTTGTAAAGGCTCACCTTGGGCAGGCTGTATTTGGCGGTGATGTTCACCTTGGCATCCACGGGGTCGCCATTCCAGGTGATGGTGCTGTTCTTGTCGATATCGAATTTCCAGCTGGCAAGGCGCTGGAAGCTGAAGTTATACGTCCCGGTGTTGATAGTATAGTTGCCGTACATCGTGAAATCCCCGTCCAGGTTCACATTGATGGTGAGCGCGCCGGTACCGTTCGCGGAAATGACGTCGTTGGTGGCGGCGTTGATGATCACGTCTATCTGCGCATCCGGATTGGCGGCGATGTCCATTTTCACGTTCAGCTTTACATTGCTTTTTTTCTTTGGTTCTTCTACTACTTTCCCGTATTGTTTGAAGGTGATGTATTCGTGTTTGCCAATGTCTTTACTGTCAGACAGCGGGAGGTAGAAGTGTGTGCCGCTCAGCGGGCGGGCCAGCACGCGAAGCTGCAGGTTGTCCATAGGCCCTGTGAAGTACACCCTGCCCTGGGCGATCACGTCGCCGTAATAAAGGTTGTTGTCTGCCGCGCCGGTATTGAGGAAGAGGAATTTCTGCGACTGCACGTCGAACTCGAAGTTCATCTTCGAGAAGTTCTGGTGACTGATAAACCCGTTCACGGTTGCCTGGTTCTTAAACTTATCGACCAGCGTAAAGGGGTACATTTCTATCAGGTTGTCGTCCATGTGATGCACATGCAGCAGGGGGATCTTATAATACGTGCCCAGGTAATTCACTTTCATGCCGATGTTCTGCACCTTCACATTCCCGCGGAAGGAGGGTTTGTCGGTGGTGCCGGTCACGGTCAGCTGGCCGGTGGCGGTACCTGTCAGCTCGCTGACATAATCGCCGAGGTATTTATCCAGCAGGCTGATGGAAGCATTGTTGAGATTGGTGGACGCACTCACTACGCGGTTGCTGTCGCTTATGCCCACGGTGCCTTTGGCGTTGAAGCTGGCCAGCGAGTTGTCTGACTGTACATCGAACTGCACTTCGCCGATGCGGCTGTCGTAGTCGCCTTTGAGGCTTACAAGACCGAGGGAATCGTTGTCTATACGCAGTTGCGTGGTGTTGATGTCCGCATCCACCTGCAGGTTGTTGAACGGATCATGCACATTGATAGTGCCGTTGGCAAGGCCTTCAATGAGGGTATGGGTAAGCCCGGCAGGTATGATGTCCGCCAGGTTCAGGTCTTTGAGCGCAATGCGGAATGTGGATTCATCAGGGTTGAACTCGTTGGTGCTGATGGTAATGCTCTGGTCGTTCCGGGAAATGCGCAGGTTGTTCACCGTCAGGAAGTGGGTGCTCCAGTACACTTCGTTGCCGGGCGTCATGCTCCACTGCTTGCCGTTCACGGTAAAGCTGCTGTTCAGGAAATTGACCTTCACGCCGTCTCCCACGGTGATCACGCGGGCGTAGAACCCGTCGAGTTCAGTCGTGTCTTCCGCTTTCAGGTCCAGCTTGATGTAAGACGTGTCCCTGCCGGAACTGGCTACGATGAGGGGATTGGTGAATATGGTGCTGTCGTTGTACAGTACGTTGCCAATACTGGTGCTTACGTTGATCTTCTCGAAATCGCCGTTTGCTTTCAGCAGCAGGTTGCGCACGCCGAATTCGTTGTAGGCGGCATATGGCACGGCCGCGTTGAGCGTTACCTGCCCGCTGAGCGTGTTCAGCGCGCCGGACACCTGGGTGCCGTTCAGCCCTTTCACATCGTCGGTAAAGGCGCGTATGAGCTTATCCACCTGGCCGAACTCGAAGGAGAAGGTGAAGTCCTGCCCGGCATTGGCCGCAGGCGGGCTTTTGAAATAGCTCGGGTAATATTTGTTGAGGAACAGCCTGAAAGCATTGGGGAGTTCCATGAAGCTGTAGGCGCCCTGTACGTAACCGTTCACCTCGTTACCCTGTATACGCAGCGTTTTCAGGTTGTTTTCGGTGCGGGTGGAAACGGACAGTGAGTCGAATTCCACGCGGCTTTTGTTCTTGAACAGCGATACATCGTACAGGCGGGCGGTACCGTCGAAGTTATCGATGTTGCTGCCGGCGAAATTCAGGTCAGCCTTGGCCTGAAGGGTAATGGAGTCTTCCGTTAGGCGCAGGGCCTTGAGATCGCTGTAGCGAACCTCGGAATAGAAGTTGAATATAGGCAGGCGGCTGTTGAAGTCGATGGTACCGGCAAAATCCATATCCAGGTTGGGATCATTGGCGGTGAGCGAGCCGTTGAAGAACTTGCGGCTCATTTCCCCGGCGGCTTTCAGGTTCTGGTAATCGTACCCGTACAGCCCGATCTTCTGGATGTCCGCATCCACGGCGGCTTTAAGGGTTTTGAAATTAAAGCCTTCGCCTTTCACTTTTGCTTTCATGCTGGCGGTGGTCACCAGGTCGGTGTTTAGCAGGGTGCCGAGCTGGAAGTTATAGGTGGTCAGGTTCCCGGAGTAAACGGGCACGTCTTTGCTGGTCTTGAAGTTCAGGTCGGAATCGAGGTTGCCGAGATTGGTCTGGAATTTCCCGTAGGCCACGAAGTCGTTCACGAACCCGGAGAATGATCCCTGGAAGGCGAGGCTGGTGATGAGGTCTGTGCGCACCTGCGGGATGTCTTTCAGCATGGGGAAAAACTGCCGGAGGTCCTGCCCGCTGGTCACCAGTTCTTTCGCGGTGAAATCGATGAACGTTTCGTCGATGTCTGGCAGGCCGCGCATGTCTGCCGTGCCTTTCAGGCGGGTGTGGTTGCCGCCTTTAATGTCGAGGCTGTCTCCTGAGAGATTGCTGACCGGGCCGTCTACCCGGCCGTTGATCTTCAGTTCCGTATCCCAGGAAGAAAGGGCAGGGGCGAAATACGCAATGTCTTCGGAAGCCAGGCGGGTATCTTTAAACCTTGCGCGCATGATCACGTTGTTCACGTAGTCGTTCATATCGCTGAGGTCTTCATATTGCATGGTGTAGTAATCGCGGATGCGGCTGTTGTTGGTGAGAAGGTCCAGGTTGCTGAATTCCATTTCCACGGGGCTCATTTTGAACCGGCTCTTCAGTGATTTCACTTCGAACCCGCTGCGCTCTTTGGTAGTGAGCGCAAGGTCCGCGAAGATGCTGTCTTTTACCAGGCTGCTGTTGGTGATGCTGAGGTTGATATTGCCGAAGCGGATGCGCGAGGGGTCGAACTCCCCGGGCGTGCTGGGCACGGTATCGCTGAGATTGTTCACGCCCAGCACGCCGTCTTTGATGCTCATGGACTTCACGACCAGCTTCCAGTTGTCCGCATTCCAGCGCAGGGGAACGGGTTTGAGGGAATCGGCGGGCACTTTGGGAATAGCCACGGAAGGGGCTCTTCTTTTACGCAGCGGGCTGGCGGCGTAGCTGGAGATGATGAACTCCGGCCTGTCCAGCAGCAGCTCGTTGATATGCACATCGTGCGCGCGGAGGTCCAGCCTGTCTGCATCGAGGAAAATACGGCTTGCGGCCACCTGCATGTCTTCGCCTACCCATGCGTCGATGATATTGAATTTCACCCGGCGCAGGTCCGCCCGTTTGAGATCGAGGGAGATGCCGGACTGTTTTTTTGTAGCTGGCTGAGGGGAGGGGCTTCCGCCGAATTCATCCACGATGAACTGGTAATTCCAGAGGGAATCGTTGCGCGGGCGCACGAGGTTGATCTGTGCATCCTCAAGGCCGATGAACTTCAGCACGGGCTTGTCCTGTATGAAGAACCAGTCTGTAATGCGCACCTGCAGCGCCCCGGCGTATAAAATGGTGTCTTTGTGGCGGTCTTCGATGAGGGCGCCTTCGAGGCGCATGCTGTTGAAGAGGCGGAAATTGACGTGTTTGATCTCCACGCGTGTTTGCAGCTGCTTTGAAAGGCGCGCGGTCACTTCCCGCACGAGCAGGTTTTGTACAGCGGGGATATTGATGAGGATACTGACCAACAGTACCAGTCCCAGCAGGGTCAGCAGGGTGATGGTCAATATTTTACGTACTTTTCTCAGGGAACAGCGTTATTTAATCCGACAAAAATAGTCATTCGCAAAATGTTTGCCAATTGAATCTGGCATTGCCGCGTAAAGCAGCGTTGATCGTGCGTTTCAGTTTAGTATAGCCTGCACCGTGAGTTCCTTCTCCGCAGTTCCGGCAAACATTTATCATGGTTCAAAAAATCCCGTCTTCCTGTATTGTCATCGTAATGTCATGGTTCATCCGTTTAACAGGTGTTAAATTAACTCAAACCAGTAGGATTTTATTGTGAATAATGGTACGCCGGATATTTGCTAAAATCCTTACTGCATAAGCAATTGATAGCTATGATATAGCATGGCGCCCCTGCTGCTTTTTTATCATATGAGAACCAGCTTCCGTAATTGTCTGCAGATTATCACGATTACTGCACTGCAGTTTTAACAAATTTTTAGAGTTTATACCTTTCGTTTGATAGTTTGTAATGATAAGCGACTCTTTTTAATTGGACAGGGACTAGATCAACCAACGTTTATATTTTTATCAATTCAATTTCTATGACCAGAAAGCTACTCTTTTTGTTGGTCATCCTCATGGGGATGGTGTATTCCGCTGCCATGGCACAGGATCGAAAAGTATCCGGCACTGTTAAGGACAGTAAGGGCGATGCGCTGCCAGGCGTATCTGTCCGGGAAGCCGGAACTTCCAACGGCACCGCGTCCGACGAGACCGGTAAGTTCACGCTCACATTAAAAGGTACAAACCCGGTGCTAGAATTCACCTTTATGGGTTATGCCAAAACCACGATCAAAGCAGACGGCCGCGCCACCTATACCGTAGTGCTGCAGTCGGATGCGCAGCAGCTGAAAGACGTGGTGATCACCGGTTACGAGCAGAAGAAGCGCAAAACGCTGACCACCGCCGTGACCCGCCTGGACGCTGAAGAGATCCAGAACATTCCCGCGGCCAGCGTGGTGAACCTGCTGCAGGGCCGCGTGGCCGGTCTGGCTGTTGTAAACAATGCCGGTTCGCCCGGCGTCGGCGCTCCCGTGTTCATCAGGGGTAACGCCAGTGTAGCTTCCAGCTTCAACGACGACCGTATTTTTTCCGATCCGTTGTTTGTCGTGGACGGCATCCAGGTGCCGGCGGATCGCGCGTCCGCCAAAGGTTTCAACGTGAATGCCTTTGGTTCCGGCAACAGCCCGATCTCGTGGCTGAACCCTAACGACATTGAATCCATCGACGTATTAAAAGACGCGGCCGCCGCGGCCGTATATGGTTCCCGCGGAGCCAACGGGGTTATCATCATCAAAACCAAAACCGCAAAGACCGGCAAGCCGAAGATCGATGTGCGCGCTTACAACGGTATCAGCTTTACGCCTTCTCTTTTCCCGATCCTCGGCGGCAAGGCAGAGCGCGAAGCCAAGGTCGATATCTGGACCCGGTTTGCGCCCTACGACCAGAGAATGAGCGGCATGCCTATCCAGATGACCGATTCCCTGAATCCTTTCTTTAATAACTCTACCGACTGGCAGAGCATGTATTTCCGCACCGGCAGGATCCAGAACTACGACGCGAGCATACAGGCAGGCAACGAGATGGGCAACTACCGCATCGGCGGCGGTTATTACAGCGAAGACGGGATCGTGATCAACACCGGCTTCAAACGTTACACGGCCAACTTCACCGGCCGCCTGCTGCCCAACAAAAAGACCACGATCGTGATGCAGACCTACCTGGGCCGTACAGACCGTTCGCGCGGTAACAGCAAAAACGGCCAGGGCATCAACTCGCAGGGCATCTGGAGCATTCCTTCCTCCGTGTACATGGTGCCGGATAAAAGTCCCTATGGCGGCGGCATGCTCGATGCATACAGCAAGAACAGGGATAAGAACTATACCAATACCATCAACACCAGCCTCCAGCTGATGTACCAGGTGATCCCGAACCTGCTTTTCACTTCCACCGCATCATTGAGCAACGCGACGGACAAACGTGATTATTTCTTTGCAGCGGTGGCAAACAATGGTTTCTCAGACGCGGGTCAGTACAATGCCGTGAGCAACGCCTATACCTGGACCAACCAGCTGTCTTACAATTATTTCACGCCCAATAACGATCACAATTTCGGCGCCTTCCTGGTGCAGGAGTTCAATAAAAATACCCTCGAAACCACGCAGATAGACGGTAAAAGAGGCCCATCGGACAACATCCAGGTGGTGTCTGGTTTCAGCCCGGGCAGAACCACTACCAGAACAGGATACGGCGCCAATGCCACTTCTTCCGTGCTGGGTAAGATCAACTATGGTTACCGTGAAAAATACCTGGTAGACGCATCGCTGCGCGCGGACGGTTCTTCCAAGCTTGCGCCCGACAAAAGATGGGGCTATTTCCCTACCGTTTCGGCTGCATGGCGTATTGCGGAAGAGCCTTTCGTGAAGAACAGCCTGCCCTGGCTGAACGAAGCGAAGGTGCGCCTGAGCTGGGGTAAAACAGCTAACCAGTACGTGGAGAATTTCGCCAGCGTAAGCTCGCTGAACGCCAATGCGGGTGGTTTCAACGAGCCGGCTGAAAACTATGTGAGCACTTACGGCGGTACGCCCGTGGCCATCCAGAACTTCGCGCAGATGCAGAACCCTGACCTGCAATGGGAATATTCTGACCAGACCAACCTCGGCATTGAACTGAGCGCATTCAAAGGCCGCGTAAGCCTCGTGGGCGATCTATACCAGCGTTATACAGAAGGCGGCACCTACGATGAATTGCTGCCCACCAGTGCCGGGTATACCATCATCAAAAGGAACGGGATAGACATGCTCAATACCGGTTATGAACTGACCCTGAGCGTGAACGTGCTGGGCGATAAAAGCCCCGTGGGCTGGACCACCCGTTTCATGTTTTCCAACAATACCACCAAAGTGGCCAAGCTGCCCAACAACAACCGCCCGTTCTTCGTGGATAACCTCACCATGGTGAAGGTTGGTTCCGCGCCCTACGGTTATGTGTTCATGGTGAACGACGGCGTATGGCAAAGCAACGGCGAAGTGCCCGTGGATCCTTTCACCGGTAACAAGTTGTACTTCGACTACGGATACCTGCCTTACCGCGAAGGTTCTCCCCGCTTCCTGGACCTGAACGGCGACTTTAAGATCAACGACCTGAACGGCGACGGCACGCGTGAAGTGAACGACCGCGTTTGGGTAGGCGACCCTACCGCCAAAGTAGACGGCGGCTGGGTGAATACTGTCAGCTGGAAAGGTTTTACACTGGACATGATGTTCAACTTCAGGTTCGGCGTAAAAGTGGTGAACTCCGCATTGCAGCGTTACTGGAACTCTGTGAAAGTAACCGGCGGCGGCGGCCAGTTCCCCAACTACACCAAGTTTGATTATTTCAATGGCAACTCGCAGGACTGGGGCGGCATTCCCCCGCTGGGCGAATACGACATCTACGGCTTCGCCCCCGGCGACCGCGGCGGTGTGGACGCACGTTTCCCCACGCTCGATTACTGGACAGGTTCCATACAGACCTTTTGGAACATCTACGATTACAAAAGCGCGTTTGTTGAAGACGCATCATTCGTGCGCCTGAAGAACGTGATGCTCAGCTACAACGTGTCGCCCGTTTTCCTTAAGCGGTTCGGCCTGGAACGCCTGATGGTATATGGTAATACAGAGAATGTATTCATCCTCACCAAATACGCCGGCCGCGATCCGGAAGCTATCGAATTCCCTTCGGGGTACGACCGTGGCAGGAACTATCCATTGTCCCGCAAAATAACGCTCGGGTTAAACCTGACATTTTAATCCATTAAACGAAATTGTATGAAAAGAGGAATATATTATGTGATGCTTTGCCTCGCGGTGTTCACAGCAGTATCCTGCAATAAACAGCTGGATATAGACCCGATAGACCAGATCCCCGATGCCAAGTTCTGGTCCACCGAGCGCGACCTGGACGGAGCTGTGGCCGGCGGTTATGCACTGCTGCGCAAAACGCTCGTGGAAAGCCCGAAGAACTCCAATGATGATAATGGCTACCATCCCCGTTTTTATATGTATGGAGACAGGAGAGGGCTGATCTGGCAGTCTTACACCAGGGACCAGATCCGCGACGGTACAGACGCCGCTATTCAGAAGAACAGGCTGCGCACTGAATGGGGAGGCACCCGCCAGTGGGACGATATCCTTTTCAACTGGGCCCCTTTTTACCAGATCATTGAACAATGCAATATTGTGATCGAAAATGCGCACCGCGTGCCCGACAACCAGTTCTTCGTCGGCAATACCCGTGCGCAATATGTGGCTGAAGCGCGTTTCCTGCGGGCATTCACCTATTTCTACATGGTTCGTGTGTGGGGAAATGTGCCGTTAGTAACCAAAACGCGTACAACAGAAAAGCTGGGCAGAACAGATATGAATGCCGTGCTCGATTTCGTGGAAAAAGAACTGAAAGAGGCCATGCCGGAACTTCCCAACAGCTACTCCGCATCAGGTAAAAATGCTTTCAGGGCTACCAAGGGTACCGCCCAGGCCACGCTTGCGCATACCCTGGCATGGCGCCATAAAGACGCGGAAGCCGTGACCTACGCCACCCAGGTGATCACCGGCGGTGTATATAAAATGCTGGGAGACTCCGTGCCCGATCCCACCAAACCGATGGGGTACCTTCAATATCCGAATATTTTCAAAGGCAGAAGCACCGAAGGTATCTTCGAAATTGATTTCGACGCGGCCACCGGCGAATTTGGCCGGAACACTTCCATGGCCAACCTCACTTTATTCGGCACGCAATGGGCCGCAAGACAGGAACCGCTGTGGGCGATCAGCTATACCAGCGCCAACCGCACCATCACCCGCATGACCAACCTGACGATGATGTTCCCCGAATATCAGAAAGACGAACGGTACAGGGTGCTTTTCACCAGGTCTAACAGCTCGGTGAAGCCCAACGACTCCGTGTTCGTTAAATATGCGTCTGTGGTAGATCCTACCAGGTTCCTGTACGATGCGAACATTATCGTTTTCCGCGTGGCAGACCTGGTATTGCTGCGTGCGGAATGTAATGCGAGATTGCTGAATTATGCCGCCGCGAGGGAAGACCTGAACACCATCCGCAAAAGAGTATGGCTGCCTCCTTACACCGGCGCCGATGCCGATCTGTACCTGGAGATCTTCAAAGAACGCAGCCGCGAGCTGCTGGGTGAAGGCCATTATTTCTACGACCTGGTAAGAACCGGCTTCCTCACCGATCCGGACTACACCAAAGTGCCTACCAGGCCTACGATCAACCAGGCGGACTTTACTGATGGCGCGTGGACCTGGCCGGTATCCAACAAAGCTTTCGTGGACAATCCGAATATGGAGCAAATGCGTTACTGGCAGCGTTATTAATCTTAAAAACTACCGTGATGAAAATATTCAAAGTGAAATACATGCTGATGCTTGCGGCTCTCGTTACACTGGCTGCCGCCTGCAAAAAAGAACATTATACGGACGGGGGCGTTCACAGCGGCAAGCTGGATATGAACGTGTACGACTTCCTCAAGTCGCGGCCTTTCGAATTTGATACCATCGTTTGGATACTGGATAAAACCGGGCTGGCGGAAGAAGTGAAAAAGAACAACATCACTTTTTTTGCGCCGAAAGACCTGTGCGTGGTGAACTTCCTGAACAGAAGAGGCGGCGCCAAACTGGATACGCTCAGCGTGGAAGTGCTGAGAAAGGCGATGAGCAAATACATTTTCCCGAACGTAAAGGTGTGGCGCGATGAGGTGCCCTTCCTGAACAATACAGACGGCGGCGGGGTGTATATCAAAACCGTTCTGAACGATTCCATGCTGGTGGATTCCCCGCTGCGGGAAGACTACAATGGCGTACCGCAGGCGGGGCCGAAATTTATCCGCCTCTGGGATCCCAATGGTTTCGCATATACCCGCTCCAGGAGGTTCAATGCGGCAGCTACCTGGCCTGAAAATGCAGACAACAGTACCAATCCGCCCAAACTCTACAATCCCTGGGTGAGCAGCGGGAATATCATCACCAGCGATCTCCAGGCCACCAACGGGGTGATACAGGTGCTCAACGGAACGCACACCTTCGGATTCCCTTTTAAATGACCTGCCGTTTCCATGACGGAATTAAAAATAACTGAACCATGAAAATTAAGAATATCGCAATTGCAGCGCTGGGCGCCGCCCTGATCGGCGGAACCATGTACGGTTGCCGTAAGGTGGACCTGCAGGATGGTTACTTCGGGGAAAATATCCGGTATAAGGACAAGATCATTACCCTCGAAACCGGCCGCGACGTATTAAAAGGCGACCTGATCATCGACCGGTCCAACACACCTATTGCCGTTGAACTGGTAGACATCCGCCGCTGGGACGGCAAGCCAGCGCCTGAAATGCTGAAGGAGGTGGACGCCATTGAATGGAAAGAGGAGAAGACCGGCCAGGAAAAAAGCATCGAAGAGCTGCTGGCAAAACAACATGTCGTAAAACGCCCCGTGTTTGAGATCAACCGGGCCGATGGCCGCCTGATCTTCCGCAAGGAGAGCTATGGTATGGATTCCGCTACTTATTTCATCGACGTAAAAGTATCCAACAGCGCCGGTTCCCGCATCATCAAAAATGCGGTGGAAGTGAAAGTGGCAGTAGGAGCGGAGTATGAATACGAGAACGACTATGCGTGGATCGTTTGTGCGGATACGGACTGGGACAACTGCTCTCCTTATTTTGATTCGGTGAACATCCGGATCGAAAGCTTTAAGTATACCGCGGGAGGCAGTAAGATGGTATGGCGCTTCAAAGACCAGAACGGCAACGTGATCAACCCGAAAGTATTCCCCGAAGGCAGCAAGCAGAAGGGCAAACGCCTGGAAGATTACGTGTTCGCTTACCGCAAATACGACGACCGGCTGGAATACGACTGCGCCTATCCTTTTAATACCGCTTACCGCGAGTACGAATGGTGGGTGCCCGGATCTACCTTCGGGAAAAATGACCGGTACGATCTGTTCGCCGCGCTCAAATTCAGGATTTTCCGGCAGGGAACCTGGGATATCACCTGGAAAGTGGAATTGTTAAATCAATAGTAAAAAGAAACGCTCCTTTATGGAGCGTTTCTTTTTATTTTTTATTCGTCATGATCTTTTCCTTCATCTGGTTCATGAACCCTTCCCGGTAGGTATCTCCCACAGGCACGGCCTCTTCCGTATGCTCCAGGTACACGAGGTTGCCTTCTATCATCCTGATAAAGCCCGTGGCCAGCAGGAACGATTTGTGGGTGCGGGCGAACTCGCTGGCGGGCAGGCGTTCTTCCAGGTCTTTCATATTCAGCAGCGCAATGATCTTCTCGCCCAGCCGGGTATGTATCTTCACATAGTTCTTCAGTCCTTCTATCAGCACGATATCTTTGATATTGATCTTGATCAGCTTCCCTTTCTGCTCCGTTTTCACGAAAATAAAATCGTTCTCTTCTTTGGTACCGGGGGTAACGGGCTGAATGAGCGAAAGAGCGCGTTGCGCGCCTTTGATGAAGCGGGCAAAGGAGATGGGCTTCAGCAGGTAATCCACCACTTCATTTTCGAACCCTTCCATGGCGTATTCGCTGTAAGCGGTGGTAAGTATCACTTTACATTTCCCGTTGATGGCCTTTATGAAATCGATGCCGGTCATAGACGGCATCTGCACGTCCAGGAAAATGAGGTCCACTTTGTGCTGGTGCAGCAGCTGGAGGCCTTCCAGCGGGTCGGTGGTGGAGTAGAGCAGGTTCAGGAAGGGCGTCTGTTTGATGTGATGGGCCAGCAGGTCTATGGCGTGCTGTTCGTCGTCTATCACAATACAATTGATCATATACTAGAGGTTTATGATGAGTTCGGAGGTATAAAAATGTTCGTTCTCGGTCACGGTAAAGGTATGTTTGCTGGCGTACATCAGCTGCAGGCGCTGCCTTACATTGTTCAGCCCGATGCCGGTGCTCAGCTCTTTGGGGCCCGCTTTCTTTTTGTTGCTGATATAAAAACGGATCTTCTGCTGGTCCGATTCTGTTCTCACCACCAGCGGGTTGGCGGGGTCCAGCAGGTCGCCGTGCTTGAAGGCGTTCTCTACGAGCGTAATGAGTATCAGCGGGGTAATGCGCGCATTCGGGTTGTCTACCTGCTCGCTGTATTGGATGCTCAGCTTGTTGTTGAACCGCATCTGGTTGATCTCGATCACGTTCTTCATATGCGTTATTTCCTTGAACAGGGCTACTTTCCCTTCCGCGTCCTCTTCTTTCCCCAATGCATACCGCATGATGTCTGACAGCAGGAGCACGGCGTTGCTCACCTCCCCGCTCAGCGGCACGGTTTTGCTGTAGATAAAGCTTAAGGAATTGAAGAGGAAATGCGGGTTGATCTGGTATTTGATGGCGCTCAGCTCTGCGTCCATCTTCTGTTTCTGCAGCTCGTCCTCCCGTTTGTTGCGGTTGTTGTAGTCGATAAAAATGGCTACCACGAAGCAGACAAAGAAATGGAACAGGTAGGAGAATATAGTGATGACCCAGTAAAACAGCAGCTTATTGTGAACCATCAGGTTCCGGACGTTCTCCGAATTACTGTTCGCGTTGAAGTCGGTTTGCTCATATTCGAACAGGAAGGTGTAGGCAAGTTTCGCCCCGAACACCAGCAGGATCATCAAAATGAATTTTCCCAGCTTCCGGTCGCGCAGGTAAGGAAGGCAGGCCAGGAAGATGAGCGCGTAATAGGTGATGGTAAATTCGGCGATGGACTTCAGCGTGATAAGTATGAACCCGCCGTGTTTTTCGTACGCCCTGGTAGTGGCCTGCGGGTCGAGCGTATAGATAAAGCCGTAGAAGAAGGCAAAAAACACCGCCGCAATGAGCGCCAGTATCAGTATCCGTTTCCATTCCGTTTTGAAGAAATTTCCTGTTTGTTCCAGTAACATGGTGGTTTTTGCTGTGTTTATCCAAATATAATAAAATAAAAAAGGAAGCCTTCCGCCTTGTGCCGGAAAGCTTCCTTTGGGTTGCTGTTACAGCCCCTGCTGTGCGTTGGTCCTTCCCGCTTCGCTTTCAATGGCGTTCTTACGGGTTTTGGCCGCTTTCACAGTGCTGCTGCCGAATCTGTAGTTAAAGGTCAGGTTCACCACGCGGGTGTCGTTATTGATTTTTGCAAGGTTGTGAACGTTGGCGTATTTCACTTCAAAGCGCATCGGCTGGGTGTTGAAAATGTCCACGATGCCGAGCTTGAGTGAACCTTTGTTCTTCAGTACGTTCTTGGTCACCCCGAAATCCAGCCCGCCCGCGGTTTTCATGATGGCGTAACCGGCCATGAAAGGCCCGCGGAAGTTGCCGTTCAGCTCAGCGGTAAAGCCTTTGGGCAGGGTGAAGGTGTTTTGCATGTTCACCATGCCGGTCACGCTGCTCTTTTGGTAGGCGATGCCGTTCATATTGGTGTTGATGTCCAGCCAGAGACCGGTAACGGTCCAGGTGGTGCGGATCTTCGGGGTGATCGGTTTCACCCACACCACGTTCAGGTAGGCTACGTTGAAGTCCGTCTGGTTGTCGAAGCTGGTTACCTGCACCTTGGTGTCCGGGTCCTGGTTGAAGATCATGCTCAGGTTGTCTTTCACACGGTTGAAGCCCAGGGTGGTGAACAGGGAGTAATTGTGGCTCCAGGTGCCTTGGATGGTCTGCGACAGCACGGGTTTGATGTTCGGGTTGCCCTGGCGGTAGCTGTATGCGTTCTGGTAGGTCACGAAGGGGTTCACTATGTCGAACCCGAAGCGGGTGATGCTCCTGCGGTAGCTGAAGCTGAACTGGTCTTTGGCGCTTTTCATGTAGCTCACGCTCGCACTGGGGAACAGCTGCACGTAATCGCGCTCGAATTTCTGGTCCATGGTCAGGCTGTTGCCGGTAGCGTGCGTATGCTCGGCGCGCAGCATGGCCTGGATGGTGTATTTCTTGATGGTCTTTGTAAGGCCGGCGTAGGCGGCGTTTACGTTTTCCTTGTAGATGAAGTGATTGGTTTTGCCGGCGTCATTTTCCCATTTTCCGTTCAACTGGTTCTCCCAACGGGTATCATTGTCTGTTTCGGTGAAGGTGGTTTTGAGGCCGGCCTCCAGCTTGGCGAACTTCAGCTGCTGGGTGTAGTCTGCGCTGAAAGAATACAGGTTGATGCGGGATTCGGTATTGTTGCGGATATTGGTGGGGTCGCCGGTCGGCACTTCTTTGACGGTGAAGTAGTGGCCGTTGAAATCGTCGTTCCAGTCTTTGCCGTGATTAAAATAATCGGCGTTGATGCTCAGTTCGTTCTTGTGCTTTTCGCTGCCGGTCTTGAAATACACGTTCACGCTGGGGTTCACCAGGGTCTGTCGGCCGGTGGCGGTCTGTCGGAAAAGGGAATCGGGCAGGGTGGTCTGGTTATCGTTGTTGCGGTGGCGGTTGTTGAACATGCTTTTCACCAGGAAACCCGCGGTGGTGGATTTGGAAAAGTCGATATCCGCGCCGGCCTTCAGGTTGTGGCTGTTGCGCTCTTCGCGGTTGTAGTCGCTGTCTTCCAGGATATAATTGCCGGGAAAGAAGCGCTCGGCGGTGGTATGGGTGAACTGTTTGGCGTAAATATAATCGTAGCCGCCGTACAGGGTCGCTTTTTTGGTGCGGTGGTTGAGGGTGAGGCCGCTGTTGCCGCGGGCATAACGGCCAAAGCCGCCACCCAGGGTCAGGGAACCGTTGGTGCCCATATCCTTGCTTTTCAGCATTTTGATATTGATGATGGCGCCGTCCTGCGCGTCGTATTTGGCGGAAGGGTTGCTCATCAGCTCCAGCTTTTCGATGTTGCTGCCGGGCGTGCTGTTCAGCAGGTTCTTCAGGTCTTCCCCGCTGAGACGGCTCGGCCGCCCGTCGATGTAAACGGATACATTTTTGCCGTTCAGCTGGAGGGTATTGGAATTGTCCGCGGTTACGCCGGGAGATTTGGAAACGATCTCCCAGGCATTGGAACCCGCCGCGGTGGCGGACTTCGAAACGTTCACCACCATGGTGCCGCCCTGCATGGTGATCTGCGGGGCGCTGCTGGTCACGTTCACTTCTTTTAACTGTTTAACGGAGGGGGCAGGGATGCTGTCCTTTTTAGCGGAAGGAGCGGGAACGGTGTCTTTTTGCTGTGCGCTGCCCGTTACAGCGGTCATAAGCATAGCGGCGGAAAGGAGAGAGGTAAAAAGTGTTCGCATACAGGTAATTTTGATGATGCAAACTTATTGCGCGGCCGGGCGGCTTGAAAATTTGATACACCAACAGGTCAATTTAAAGGATCAACCGGATTGGTCATACACGAACCCGGTTTTTCCAGGTACAAAAAGCAAGGCCGCCCCGCGGGACGGCCTTGCCAATATCTGTCAGCGCCATGGGCGGCCCTATTTCGTGACCGGTTCCACTTTATAACCTCTTTTACGCAAAAGCTCCACCACGCCCTGGTCCCCGCCCAGGTGCATGGCGCCGCAGCCGAACAGCACGGTTTCCTGCTGCATGGCCTTTTCCATCACGGGTATCCAGTTGCGGTTGCGGTCATACACCAGCTTGTCCTCATACCCTGCAAACTCCGGCGATTCGCCGAGGAAGTTGTGCAGCTGCTGGATGTCCTGCTTCTTATACGCGGCCACCATGCGGCTGTAGATGGCTTTCTGTTTGGGCAGGTCGTTGATGTAATCCATGATCATGCGCGCTTCCAGGGTATCGGGAAATGCGTCGAACACGTCTATCTGGTCGTCCAGCCCTTCCAGGCCCAGCACGGGTTTTTGCTGCTCTTTGGCCATGCTGACGAATTTGGTTTCGTAGGCTACGGCGGTGGGGCAGTTCAGCATCTTTGGCAATATCATGGAAAGGATCACCAGGGGCTTCATTTTTTTGAATATGGTCACATCCATGTTCATGCTGTCTTTCAGGTATTTGCCGAGCTTGCGGTAGTCGTCGGGCCGGAAGGCCTTTTCCAGGGAATACTGCTCGTCCGTTTCCTGCAGGCGCCCCAGCATGGTGGCCATCATGGCGGGGTCGTCCATATCTATTTCCAGGTAAATGGACTTGGACTGGTCGAATGCTTTCTGAAGGTGCGGGGGAAGGAAAAAATCATCCGGGCAAATGAGGTGGATGGTGCCGTAAACATATGAAGGCTGTTTGAGACCCTTGCCGGAAACCTTGTACAGCAGCGATTGCTGGGCGAAGGCGGGTAAAAGCAGGCAAAGGACGGCCAGTGTGGCAAAGGTTCTTTTGATCATATACAAGGGTTATAATTGGGTGTAAAATTGAACGAGCTGCACCATCAGTATCTCAATGTCCGCGCGGGTATGCAGCGCTGAAAGCACCGCCCGGTGGACCTTCGGCCCCTGGGGGTCAGGGTAGGCGAAGGAAGAGATAAGGACATCGCGGCCCAGCAGGTAGTCGTTCACATCTTCTTCACGGTCTTCCAGCACGAACACCGGAAGGCCGGGCTGGTGGCTGATGGCGGCGATGCCTGCTGTGAGCCCTTCCATGGTGAGGATGTTTTTCTGCAATCTTTTACGCGCGTTGGCAAAAGAACTTTGCGCCTGCAAAAAGGCATAGGCGTAAGCCGGTACCATGGCCGTGCTGGCGGTAAACAGCGGCAGCTTGCGGATGGCGGCTATATCCGCGGCATGACCGGCCACCATGCCGCCTTCCAGGCTGTAGGCCTTGGCCAGCGAAGCGGTGATCAGATAGTGAATAGCCTCGTTGGCGGGTAACAGCGAAATAATGCCTTCGCCTTCGGGACCGAGCACGCCCAGGCCATGACTGTCGTCCACCAGCACCAGCGTTTTGCGCTGTAATGCTTTCAGCGCGCTGAAGTCGTTGATGATGGCAGTGAGCGGGTTCACCGCATCGGCGACGATCACGTACTGGTGATCTTCTCCTTTATTGATCTTTTCCACCACGGTTTCCATCCATGACGCCCAGCTGCCGGCGGGCGCCTGCGCGCCGGGAAAGCGGATGGCAGGATGGGCGCCGGGCGAATAGAGGGCTTCGCCTTTACTCACGGCATAGGTTACAGCGGCCTGCGCGGCGAGGTAGCCGGAGGAAAAACAAACGGCGCTTTGCTGGTGAAGCTGCGCAGCCAGCGAATGTTCCAGCTCTTCGTACAGCCGCAGCTGCAGGTTGCCGATGCGGGAAGAAGGGTATACGCTGCCGAAACGTGCCAGGCCTTCGGCCAGCATGTCGCGGAAGGTATGGGAAACATGCATGCCCAGGTAGGCGAAACCCGAAAAGAAAAGGCAGGTCCTGCCTTCGATCTGTGCCGTTCTGCCGGGCGTGCTGTCTGTAATGCTGAACATATTATTGTTTCCGGGTGCGTAAAATAAAATGATAGTCGCCCGAGGCAACTTTCATATCGAAATTATTTTCGTCCAGCTTCTCCACTTCCACCAGGTGCTCCGCATTGCGGGAACCGGTGGAGCTGGTAATGGAAATGATCTTCCCGTTGCTGAGCAGCTCGTACTTCCCGCTGTCAGGCACGCCGGCAATGGTGGCGATGAACAGGCCGTTGTCCAGGAACTGGTAATAGGCGTCTGAATAATAACCGTCTTTCAGGTCGCGCGCCTGCGTGATCTGCACGTTGTTGTACGGGTCGGAGGAAGGCACGGCCACGTCGTACACTTTCCATTTTTTGTGCTGCAGCAGGCTATTGGTCTTTCCGCTGCCGCATGAAGCGAATACTGCCGCAAGGCAGCAGGTATAGATCAGGTATTTCATTTGCCTGCTGCTTTTTGCTCGTTGAATTGTTTTGAATTGCCTTTGGGAATGGAAAGGCTCTGCCAGTTATCCGCCTTCATCATTTTGCCCAGATATACGATCTGGCCTACGTGGTAGGGGTAATGGGCAAGCTGCCGGTTGAGGGCGTCTATCACGATCAAAGGTTCGGTCCTGATGTGGATGATCTTCGTAAGGTCGGCGTCGGTAAGACTGTCCAGCGTTTGCAGCAGGCAGTCCCAGCCTTTGTTCCAGGTGGCTGTCATATCCGCTTTGGTGGCGCCGGGCTCATTGTCCTCGAACTCGGCGTCGCGCTCGCGCCAGGGTTTTTCGCCGTCTGTGCTGAGGAAGTCGGTAAAGCGGCTGAGCATGTTGCCGCTCATATGTTTCACGATAATGTAGATATTGTTGGGCTCGCCGGCGGGCTGCCAGTGTATCTGTTCGTCGTTCAGCTGGGCGAATGTTTTTTCTGCAAGTTCCCTGTAAAAAAGCAGGCGTTTCTTCAGGCTGTCCAGGTAAATACTCATAACCGGTCTGTTTTTTATATACCGAATGTACAATTATTCTCCGGCAGCGCTGTCGTCGCCCCGGTTATCGGCCACGGCTTCCAGTTTGCCTATGCCATGGATCTTTATCAGCTCCGTCCGCCCGATGGATTCGCGGGGCGTGAGCTTGTAGCCCATCCGTTCCAGCGAATGTTTCACCGGTTCGGGGAATCCTCTTTCGATATACACGACGTCGGGCAGCCATTGGTGGTGGAACTTCGGTGCGTTTACGGTCTGGTCCGCATCCAGGCCGAACACCAGGGAGTTCACCAGCGTCTGGAACATGGAAGTGATGATGGTGGAGCCGCCGGGGGTGCCCGTTACCAGCAGGGGCTGTGTGTTTTTCAGCACAATGGTGGGCGTCATGGAACTGAGCATGCGTTTGCCGGGAGCGATGGCGTTTGCTTCGTTGCCCAGCAGGCCATACATATTGGGTGATCCGGGTTTTACGGAAAAATCGTCCATTTCGTTGTTGAGCAGGAAACCTGCGCCGCCTACCACTACGTCGCAGCCATAACCGCCGTTGAGGGTGGTGGTCACTGCCACGGCATTGCCCTGGGCGTCTACCACGCTGAGGTGGGTGGTCTGCTCGCTTTCTTTGATAACGCCGGCGGGCACACGCGCGCTGAGAGAAGCGAGGCCGGGCGTGAAGTCTGCCATGCGGCGCTGCAGGTAAGCGGGATCGGTGAGGGTTTTAACGGGCACCTTCACGAAATGCGGATCGCCGAGGTATTCCGCCCTGTCCGAATACGCCCTGCGTTCCGCTTCTATCATCAGCTGCACGCTTTTGGGATTGTGAAAGCCCCAGTCTTCCATCGGGTGTTTTTCCACCATGCCGAGCATCTGTTGCAGGCAGATGCCGCCGCTGCTGGGCAGGGGCATGGTCAATATATCATGGCCGCGGAATTTGAAGCGGAGGGGCTGCAACACTTCAGCGCGGTAGTTTTGCAGGTCTTCAGCGGAAATAATGCCACCGCCGCGCTGCATTTCTTCCGCGATCTTTTGCGCGGTCTCTCCTGCATAAAACCCGGCCGCGCCTTTTTCAGCGATCAGCCGCAGGGTACGGGCGAGGTCTTTCTGCACCAGCGTATCACCTTCTCTCCAGGGTGTATCTTTTACAAAAGCCACGGGCCTGGTGTTCAGCCGCAAAAAATTATCGCGGTGGCGGTTGAGCCCGCGCGCTTCCGCGGCTGTGATAATATAACCGTGTTCGGCAAGACGGATGGCCGGCGCCACCAGCCTGGCGAACGGAAGTTTTGCATAGGCATGCGTAGCGATGAGCCCCGCCACCGTACCGGGTACGCCCGCTGCCAGGTGGCCTTCCAGGCTTTTTTTGACGATGGGGTTGCCCGCACCGTCCAGGTACATGTCGCGGTGGGCCTTGCCGGGCGCCATTTCGCGGTAGTTGATGGCGACCGTTTTGCCATCGGGCATGCTGGCTACGAGAAAGCCGCCACCGCCGAGGTTGCCCGCTTCCGGGTATACAACGGCCAGCGCGAGCTGTGTGGCAATGGCCGCGTCAAATGCGTTCCCGCCTGCTTTCATCACTTCCGTGCCGGCCCCGCTGGCCAGCGGATGGGCGGATGCCACGGCATATTTGCGGGCTTCTATGCGTTTGGTGACGGTGTATTGTTCCGGGCCGGTTTGCTGGCCGAGAACATCCAGGGAAAGGGTGCATAAGAGGAAAATAAGGGAACGCATCATTAATGGCATCATTTCCAGCTAAATTAATATTATTTTCCAGCGAATCCACGCCGCAATTTCCCCTATCTTAGGGGGATACAATCCAACTATGAAGTATATATTTTTAGTACTGGCTGTGTTAGGCGCCATGACCACGTCGCAGGCGCAGCCTTCCCCGGAAACATATCTGAAATACCCGCTGGGAACGCGGTTCACGCCGCACTTTAAAGTGACGGAATATTTCCGCGAGGTGGCCGCTACGGCAAAGAATGTGAAGCTGGAAACCTATGGCGAAACCTATGAAGGCCGCCCGCTGATGATGGCCATTATTTCCAGCCCTGAAAATATGGCCCGCCTGGAAGAGATCCGCGCGCATAATATGGGCCTCGTATCGGGCAATGCACAGGGCGCGCAGCCCGTTATCATCTGGCTCAGCTACAACGTGCACGGCAACGAGGCCGTGAGCACGGAAGCCGCTATGAAAACGCTTTACACGCTGCACGCCGAACGGCAGGACCTGCTGAAGAATACCGTGATCATCATCGATCCCTGCCTGAACCCCGACGGCCGCGAGCGTTATGTGAACTTCTATAATTCCACCCGCGGCAAAAATGCCGACGCCACGCCGTACGCAAGGGAGCACAACGAGCCCTGGCCGGGCGGGCGCAGCAATCATTATTATTTCGACCTGAACCGCGACTGGGCCTGGCAAACGCAGACCGAATCGCGGCAGCGCGTGCTGCAATACAACCGCTGGATGCCGCAGGTGCATGTGGATTTCCATGAGCAGGGCGTGGACGCGCCGTATTATTTCGCGCCCGCGGCAGAGCCGCTGCACGATGCGATCACCGAATGGCAGCGCGCTTTCCAGGTGCAGATCGGCAAACACAACGCCACTTATTTCGATGCCAAAGGCTGGCTGTATTTCACGCGCGAGCAGTTCGACCTGTTCTATCCCAGCTACGGCGATACTTATCCCACCTACAACGGCTCCATCGGTATGACCTACGAGCAGGGCGGGAGCGGCCGCGCGGGCCTGGCCATCACCACCCGCCAGGGAGATACGCTTACGCTGAAAGACAGGATAGAACATCATTTCACTACCGGCATCGCCACCGTGGAAGTATCTTCCGCCAATGCGGACAAGCTGGTGCAGGAATTCACCCGCTACTTCACGGACGCGCGGAGCAAACCTTCCGGCGATTATAAAACCTATGTGGTGAAAGGTGCGGGCAACATGGAAAAACTGCAGACCCTCGCCGAGACCCTGCGCCGCAACGATATTGTGACCGGCTTTGCCACCGGCGGCAGCGCGGGCACGGGCTTCAATTATTTCACGGGTAAAACGGAAAAATTCAATATCGAAAAAGGCGACCTGGTGATAAGCGCTTACCAGCCGCGTTCCAACCTCGTGAGGGTATTGTTCGAACCGGTGGCGCGCCTCACCGATTCCGTGACCTACGACATCACCGCCTGGGCGCTTCCTTACGCCTATGGCCTGCCTGCATATGCTGTTGCCGGTAAGATCGATCCGGCAGTAAGCGCGCAGCCCGAAAAGGCTGTTAACGCGCCCGCGGAGGGCAATACTTACGCTTTCCTGGCGCCCTGGAACAGTGCTAAAGACCTGAAGTTCCTCGCGGCATTGCTGAACAGGAACATCAAAGTGCGTTATTCCGAAGCGCCCTTCACCATTGCGGGAAAAACGTATCCCGAAGGCACGCTCATCATCACCAAAGCGGGCAATGCCTCGCTGGATGCGGTTACGGCCATCGCCGCAAAAATGGAAGTGTCGCTGGTGAAAGTGCCGACCGGCTTCGTGGATAAAGGGGCGGACTTCGGGTCCGACAAGATCCGGTACATCCGCAAGCCGAAAGTGGCCGTGGTGGCGGGAGAGGGCGTGTCTTCCCTCGGCATGGGCGAAATATGGCATTTCTTCGAGCAGCAGATCGAATACCCGCTCACCGTTATTCCAGCGTCGTCGCTCAGCAACCCCGGCTGGCGCGATCTCGACGTGCTCATCCTGCCGGATGGTTATTACCCCGCGCTGGCAGACAAGCAGGCCGCAGAGCGTCTGAAAGACTGGGTGAGCGCCGGCGGCAGGCTCATTGCGGTGGAAGACGCCGTTGCGCAGCTTGCACAGGGAGAATGGGGCTTTAAACTCAAAAAAGAAGAAGAGGATAAGGATAAAAAAGAAGGAGAGAAAAAAGATCCGTACATCCCGCTGAAACCTTACGCCAACCGTGAGCGCGAAAGCGTTTCGCAATTCATTCCCGGGGCTATCTATAAGGTGCATATGGACAGAACGCATCCGCTGGCATTCGGTTATCCCGACTATTATTACACGCTCAAACAAAGCGATAAGCTGGTTTCCTATATCGAATCAGACGGCTGGAATGTGGGCGTGCTGAAAAAGAACGATTACCTCACCGGTTTTGTGGGCGCGCAAACCAAGCTCCGCCTGAACGACGGCCTGCTGTTCGGCGTGAAGGAAGTGGGGCAGGGGGAAGTGGTGCTGCTGCTGGATAACCCGCTGTTCAGGAGCTTCTGGGAGAATGGGAAGCTGCTGTTCGGCAACGCGGTGTTTATGGTGGGGCAATGACGGAAATGACGGACTTCAGTTAAAAGACTGACGAAATTCCAGCGGCGATAAATTCGTCTTCTTTTTGAAAAGCGTGCTAAAGGATTGCGCGTGCTCAAAGCCCAGGGCATAGGCGATCTCGCTGACCGAAAGACTGGTCGTGGAAAGTTTTTCTTTGGCTTTCGCGATCAGTTTTTCATGAATATGCTGCTGTGTGTTCTGCCCGGTATGAACCCGAAGCAGGTCACTCAGGTAGTTCGGCGACAGGTTCATCTGCGCAGCAATATATTGTACCGTGAGCAAACCCTGTACGTCGCTGTTAAAGTAGTCATCGATCAACTGCTCGAACCTGGTCAGCAGAGCTGAATTATTATTCTTGCGGGTCAAAAACTGCCGCTCATAAAAACGGTTGGAGTATTTTAGCAGACTCTCGATCTGCGTCAGAATGATCTCGTGGGTATGCTTATCGATATGCTGGCACTCCTTATCAATTTTATGGAGGATCGTGATCAGGTCATCTTCTTCCCCGGCAGACAGGTGCAGCGCTTCGTTAACCGCGTAATCGAAAAAACCGTAGTGATGAATGCTGCTCGCCAGCGTATGCTGCAACAGGAAGTCCGGGTGAAAGATCAGGAGATAACCGGACCCGCATTCGATATTTTGCAGGTCCAGTTGTTGCACCTGGTTAGGCGCGGTAAAACTCAATACTCCTTTATCGTAATCATAATGCTGCTGTCCGTACCTGGTCTTGCCTTTGGCTTCGCGTTTGAGCGCCACGCAGTAAAAGCGGTTAACGAAACTTTTCCAGATCTCGTCTTCCAAAAAAACACTTTCCGCCAGATTGATCACGCTCACCAGCGGGTGGCGAGGTTCGGGCAATGACAGCAACCGGTGAAATTCTGATATGGAGTTAATGGCGTGCATAAACAAAATTAATCAATTAAGCCCATACTGAACTCATCATAAGGTGCGCCCGTGTCCGTACCCAAAGGCACGATGCTTTCCAGTTGTGAAAGATCCGCCTCCGTCAACTCAATGGTAGTCGCCGCGAGGTTTTGCTCCAGGTACTTTCTGCGTTTCGTTCCCGGGATCGGTAAAATCCCCTTGCTCATGATCCAGGCCAAAGCCAGCTGCGAAGAAGTGACGTTCTTTGCTTCAGCCATGGCTTCAATTGCCTTGACCAATTCAATGTTCTTATTAAACATTTCGCCCTGGAAACGCGGGATCGCCCTGCGGAAATCGTTCTCCGGCAGGTCATCGATGCTTTTGATCTGTCCCGATAAAAAACCGCGGCCCAATGGTGAGTAAGCTACAAACCCGATACCCAGTTCATTTAATGTTGCTAACACCCCGCGTTCTTCCACCGTTCGTTCAAATAAAGAATACTCGCTTTGTACTGCGGTGACCGGGTGTACGGCATGCGCCCGCTTAGCCGTTTCAGACGATACTTCCGACAGACCGATATAACCTACTTTACCTTCTTTAACCAGCTCTGCCATGGCTTCAACTGTTTCCTCGATCGGCGTATTTTTATCCAGGCGGTGCAGGTAATACAGATCGATGTAATCGGTATTGAGATTCTTTAGCGAACGCTCTAAAGATTTTTTTACATAGTCCTTTTTACCATTGATGGCCCAGGTCACTTTATTGTTGTCATCGATTTCCCAGCCAAACTTGGTGGCCAAAATATACTGATCGCGTTTACCGCTGATTGCTTTCGCAATGAGCTGCTCATTTTTCAGCGGACCATACAGATCGGCAGTATCCAAAAAATTTCCACCCAGCTCGAGCGAACGGTGAATCGTCGCGATGGCTTCCTGCTCATCCGCGGGGCCGTACATATGTGCTTCTTCAAAGCCCGTCATACCCATACAGCCCAGGCCGATCACCGGCACAACCAAACCCTGGCTGCCCAATGCAATTTGTTTTATTTCCATGATCCAAAGGTCGGTAAGCCAAATCGCGCGCATGTATGCAAACCCCTGAAGCTTGTAAGCAAATCAAGGAATGAAAAAGAGGCTGATCATGATTTATGATACAGCCTCTTTTTTATTATGAACTGGTCTTACATTTTACGTTTGATGCCGCAGCCTACCGAAGCGGTGCTGGTGACCGGTACGGGTTTGCCGCTGATCATGGCGGCGATGGCGTTGTGCAGGTATTTGGTCTGCACGCTTTCGGCGCTGCCGGGGTTGTCGTCTATCGCGCCTTTGTACACGAGCATCGCGTCTTTGTTGAAGAGGTAACATTCCGGTGTGCGGTCTGCCGCAAAGGCGTCCGCAATGGCATTGTCCTTATCCACCACGTAGGGCCAGCTGTAGCGCTGCCCTTTGCCGTAGCTCTGCATGGCTTCGTAAGAGTCGCCGCCGGTGCGTTCCGCTTCGTTGGAATTGACCAGTATCACGCCGATGTTGTTTTTCAGTGCAAACTGGCATATTTCGCGGGTGCGGTCCTGGTTGCGTTTTACGTAGGGGCAGGTGTTGCAACTGAACATCACCAGCAGGCCGTTGGCCTTTTTTACGTCGTTGAGCGAGAATTCCCTGCCGGAAATGTCTTTCATTTTAATGTCAGCCTTCGGCAGCTTCGCCCCGATATCCAGCGAATCGGGAAAACGGAATGCCACAAGCGAAAACACTGCTAAAAGCAGTAAAAGAATTTGCTTTTTCATAGGCTCCCTGATTTGGTTCAACATGAAATTACAGCATTTCGCAGGGAATAAAAAGCCGTCTATCCCAATTTAGAAAATCTTCAGCGGTAAATTGATATGATATTAACGGAGAGGTCATGAAAGTCCCTGTAATTCAGGCGCTTCCTCCATTTCCCGTTCTGCGGCTATTTCGCGCAGCGTGCTGATGCTGGTGTTCAATTCGAAGCCGATCAGCAGTATAAATGAATTAAAATATACCACGAGCATCAGCACGAGAATGGTACCGATAGAACCGTAGATCTGGTTGTATTGCGCAAAATTCGTCACCCAGAAAGAGAATCCCAGTGTTACCACGACCATGGAAATGCTGGCGAAGGTAGAACCCGCGGAAATGAACTTCCATTTCTTTTTGGTAGCCGGCCCCCAGCGGTAGATCACGGAGATAATAGAAAAGAACAGCAGCACGATGAGCGCCCAGCGCACCAGGCCGATGGAAAACTGCGAAACGGCGTCTGCAATATTCAGTTTCTGCAGGATCATTTTCAGGATGGCGCCCTGCATAATAATGAGCGCAACGGTTAGCAGCAGCAGCACTACGAGAAATATGGTGAGCATGAGCGCGGTAAGCCGGGTTTGCCACCAGGTGCGCTGCGTGAAACCGGGCAGCAGCTTATCGAACGAGCGGAGCATGCCCATTACGCCGTTGGAGGAATAATAAAAGCTGAGTATAAATGCGAAGGAAAGTAATGTATTACGCTGCGTGTACAGGAAGTCGTGGATCATGTCGCGCACAATGATGTAGCTGCTGTAGTTGGGGGTGAGGCTTTCCGCGAGATCATACAGCGTTGGCTCCACGTTCTGCAGGGGAATGAAGGGCACAAGGGTGAACAGGAAGATGAAAAAAGGCGGTATGGCCAGCAAAAAGTTGAAAGAAATGGCGGCGGCGCGTTCGGTGAGGCTTTCCCTGGCGGTTTCTTTGAGGAAAAACACGATCACGTCGTACAGCGGCGCACGGTCGAACCCCGGCAACACCAGCGACTTGCTTTTATGGATCACCCAGCGAACAGGTTTGGAACTGAGAATGATTTTTTCTACATCGATCATCCGGGGATTTTGTTGGACCGTTGTAAAAGTACGAAGAAAGGGTTATTTAATTCCCCTTGCATTCAATTCCTTCTGGTAGTTGCGCGCGTTCTCAAGATGTTCCTTAAAAGTGGCGGCGAAGGCGTGATAGCCGCTGCCGTCGGCCTTTGCACAGAAATAAAGGTATTCCGTGTCCGCCGGTTCCAGCACTGCTTCGATGGATTTCGCGGAAGGCGTGCAGATGGGGCCGGGCGGCAGGCCGGCATAACGGTAAGTGTTATACGGAGAATCGTATTCGAGATGTGAGCCCCAGATACGCCTCAGCGCGAAATTCTTCATGGCGAATTTCACGGTAGGATCCGCCCCGAGGCGCATGCCTTTTTTGAGCCGGTTGAGATATACGCTGGCGATGCTCGGCTTTTCGTCGTGGCGGTTCGTTTCTTCTTCCACGATGGAAGCGAGGGTCACTACTTCGGCAGGGCTCAGCCCGAGGGCCGCGGCTTTGGCTTTGCGTTCGTCCGTCCAGAAGCGGGCGTAGCTTTCTTCCAGCTTTTCGAACACTTTGCCGGCGGTGGTATTCCAGTAGAATTCGTAGGTGTTGGGCATTACGGCGCACATCACGGTCTGCGTGTCCAGCCCGAACTGGCGGAGGTACACACGGTCGTCCATAATAGCGCGCAGGGCGGTGGAATCGGCTTCCAGCTGAGAAGATACCAGGCGTATGAAGTCTTCTTTCAGCCGCAGCTTATTGATCACGAGCTTCACGGGCGACTGCCTGCCGGAACGCAGGATGCGCACGATCTCCAGGTTGCCCATGCCTTTTTTGATCTCGTAGCGGCCGGCTTTCACACGGGCCGGGTAATCCAGCTGGCGGGCAACGAGGTTGAAGGTGGCGGGGGAGTTGACGATCTCCTGGTCTTTCAGGCCCTGGAGCACGTCTGCATATTTGCTGCCGGTAGGTATGTAAAAGTATTTTTTATCGCCGAAGGAGCGGGTGTTGGGGCCCATCAGGAGGTAACCTCCCGCAACGAGGGCGCCGGCCAGCAGGCAGGCAGCGATCACGGCAATACGGCGAACCCAGGGGGAATTATTTTTTTTGGTCTTTTGTTTCATCCGTTAATATTTGTCTTTTCAAGGCCGGATGGAACCTCGCATTAACATTCCCCTGTGTGAGAAATCTTCTCATGCTCGGTTTCATGGAATAGTGGCGGTAATTCAATAAAAAACCCCGCTTTTAACGGCGAGGTCCTTTCAAATATTATATTGGCAAATAATATTACTTCTTGTTTGTGTCCACAGGCTGGGCCGGGGGAGCTTGCTGGTTGTTCAGCGGGAGCGTTGCGGGCGGGGTAGCTGCCGGGCCTGATCCTGCTGATTTTTCGATGGCGCTGTTGCCTCTTACGGGGCCGGTAGCGCCGCCTCTGCCGACGAACATGGTAGAGGTGAGGCAGAGAACAGCAATGGCTGCTGCGAGTATCCAGGTACCTTTTTCCAGTACGTCGGTGGTCTGCCGAACACCCATCACCTGGTTGCCGAAACCGCCGAAGGAGCCGGAGAGCCCGCCGCCTTTAGGGTTCTGTACCAGCACGAAGAAGCCCAGTAAAACACAGGCCACCACAATCAATACTCCAAAGAAAATCAACATACTAATCGTAATTTATTATTGTCTGAGTTGTTTAAGTTCGTTTATCTTTTGCGCAAAATAAGCGTTTTTACCGGGATTAAGCAAACTTAATTTTTGATATATGGCAATCGCTTTTTCAGGCTGGTGCTGGCGTACCCAGATCTCGGCCAGGGTCTCGGACACGATGTCGTCGTTCAGGGTGATGGACTGCATGGCCATCTTTTCCACCCTTTCGGTCACTTCCGGGTCATCGTCTTCATACAGCTTGTGCAATTGCTGATGATACCAGTCTTTCTGGGCTTTACCTGAAAAATTGTCTTTCAGTTCGCGGAGCCAGTCTGTAAAACTTCTCATCTCGGCGGCGGCTTTCTCAGTCATCTTATCTGCAACGTTCGGGTCTTTCAACTTTTTATAGGCAAAATAATCTTCCGTGTAGAGGGGCTGGAAGGTCAGCACCGTTTCTTCCACCGGAGTGTCCATCGGGTGAATGCGGATGGGCGTTTCTTCTTCCTCGGCGGTCCGGGGCTCTTCAGTCTCTTCAATATCGTCGTCTGTGGCCACTTTTTCCAGGGGAATTTCCGGGTCTGCTTTGGGCAGGGTGAGGCCTGTGCCTTCGGGCTCTGTTTCGGAGGGCACCACGATCTCCTCTTCCTCTACTTCGGGTTCGTATTGCGAAGGTTCTTCCGGCTTCAGCGCGTCGTAGTCGATGGCTACGATCTCATCTTCCGTGGAAATACGGGCGATCTCAGCTTCGGCGGCTTCGTAGTCGACGGCAATTATTTCATCTTCGGTGGAAGTGCGGGCGATCTCGGCTTCAACGGCTTCATAATCGACGGCCACGACTTCATCCTTCTCCGCTTCGGCGGCGGCTTTTGCGGCAGCTTCTTCCTCGGCAATTCTCTTTGCTTCGGCTTCGGCAGCGGCTTTTGCGGCAGCTTCTTCTTCGGCTATTCTTTGGGCTTCCGCTTCGGCGGCGGCTTTTGCGGCAGCTTCTTCCTCGGCTATTCTTTGGGCTTCGGCTTCAGCAGCGGCTTTTGCGGCAGCTTCTTCCTCGGCAATTCTCTTTGCTTCGGCCTCGGCGGCGGCTTTTGCGGCGGCTTCTTCCTCGGCAATTCTCTTTGCTTCGGCTTCGGCAGCGGCTTTTGCGGCAGCTTCTTCTTCGGCAATTCTCTTTGCTTCGGCTTCAGCGGTGGCTTTTGCGGCAGCTTCTTCCTCGGCTATTCTTTGGGCTTCCGCTTCAGCAGCGGCTTTTGCGGCAGCTTCTTCCTCGGCAATTCTCTTTGCTTCAGCTTCGGCAGCAGCTTCTTCCTCGGCTATTCTCTTTGCTTCAGCTTCAGCGGTGGCTTTTGCGGCAGCTTCTTCCTCGGCTATTCTTTGCGCTTCGGCTTCAGCAGCAGCTTTTGCGGCGGCTTCTTCTTCGGCTATTTTCTTTGCTTCGGCTTCAGCTGCGGCTTTCGCGGCAGCCTCTTCTTCAGCTATTCTTTTCGCTTCCGCTTCCTCTGCGGCTTTCTGTGCTGCGGCTTCAGCCTTGGCTGTGGCGGCGGCATGGTCTTCCGCTTCCAGCGCGTCCAGGATGGCCTGGTCTTCCGCGCTGACCTCGTCTTCGAGGGCTATTTCCTCTTCCGCAGTGAGCGGGCCGGGAACGATGGGGGAGGGTTCTTCCGCCACAACGGTTTCCATCAGCGCATCAGGATCGGGCGCTGCGCCGGCAGTTAAGCTGGCCTCGGCTTCCGCTTCCAGCTTCGCCACGATATCGTTTTCAGCGTGAACGGCTTCGTGCCCGTTCTCTGAAGACGCAAATCCATTGGTGTATTCCTGCGTCCTGACAGGCTCCTGCTCGGCAGGCTTTTCGCCCGCTACGGTAAGCTGGTAAAGGTATTGAGGCGTGCTCGTATATAACTGTGCTTTCTTGAAAACAGGCGAATTGTGATCCGGGATGCGGGAGAATTGTTTCTGTGCCAGCAATACCCTGGCCGCCGCAAAGTAGGGATACGATTCCACCAGCCGCTCCAGGCTTGCCTGGTCAACGTCCCGGAGGTCCGGTTGGTTAAAAATATGGTGAATGATCCTGTTAGCGGTCATGGGTGCTAAAATATGAAAATAATACTTAAATCAAATAAACCGCCCTACCAGTTGGCAAATGCCCGGTTGAACACATCGTCCACCAGGTTGGGAACGATCTCCGCCAGCAGGCGCGACTCCGCATCATTCAGCGTTTGAGTAGCGTTGAAGTCCGCGGAACGGGAGAACGACTGGTTGGCAAATCCTTTTTTGCCCGGTATGCGGTTGATGAAAGTAATGCTCAGTGTAATGGTAAGCCTCGCCGTCGCCGGCTTGTCGATGTCCGTTACCGCGGCGTTGGAAACGGAATAACCCGTGATCGTGCCTTTGAACTCATAATCCGCGTTCTGCTCGTTGGTTTGGGTGAGGCGGGTTTGCGCAAGTATCTTCTGGCGCAGCTTTTCAGTGATCTGCTGGCTCAACTGCGGGTTGTTCTGCGGCGCGCGGTTCTCGATGAACCTTACCATCACGGTTTTCGCTTCCGGGTCTATACTCGCCCCGTTGGCGGAATATTTGACGGTACAGGCACCCAGGGCCATCCAGAGGCCAAGGCAGGCGGCCAGGTAAAAGTATTTTGACATAGGGTATTTACTCATTGATGTTGTATTCCTTCAGTTTCCTGTACAAAGTCCGTTCCGAAATGCCCAGATCCAGCGCGGCGTCCTTCCTTTTTCCCTTGTGTTTCTTCAGCGCCTTCTCGATCAGCTCTTTTTCCTTGTCGGCGATAGACAGGGTCTCTTCCACTTCCTCGTGATGGTCTATTTTATTGTCGTGTATGATCAGCGGCTGTGCCGGAGATGCAATGATGTTAGGTGTAGCCGGTGTTTCGGAAGGCTGGAAGTTGTGTATGGGAGCGGATTCCTGGAAAGAGGCCCCATGCGTCATGCCGGGGTTCTGCAGCACGTCGAAGAACATTTTCTTAAGCTCGGTCACATCTTTCTTCATGTCGAAGAATAGTTTGTAGAGGATGTCGCGCTCGCTGGAAAAATCCCCGCCACCTACGCCGTTATGCGCATTGGGAATGACGGCCGGAAGGCGGTTCATAGTGGGCTGCTCAGGCAAAAAGCGGCGAAGGTCCGCAGCGTGCACCAGCTTCTCGGGAGCCAGCACGGAGATCTGCTCGGCGATGTTCTTTAGTTCGCGCACGTTGCCGGGCCAGGGATAGCTCACCAGCAGGTCTCGCGCCTCATCGTCCAGCTGGATGGAAGTGGTCTTGTAGCGTTCGGCGAAGTCCACACAGAATTTGCGGAACAGCATGGGAATGTCTTCCTTGCGGTCGCGCAGGGAAGGCACGCGGATGGGCACGGTGTTGAGGCGGTAGTACAGGTCTTCCCTGAACTTGCCCTGTTCGGTGCGTTCCAGCAGATCGCGGTTGGTGGCGGCAATCACGCGCACGTCCGTTTTCTGCACTTTGGAGGAACCTACGCGGATGTATTCGCCGGTTTCCAGCACACGCAGCAGGCGGGCCTGGGTGCCCAGCGGCATTTCCCCGATCTCGTCCAGGAAAATGGTGCCGCCGTTCACGGTTTCGAAATAACCTTTCCGGTTGTCTACCGCGCCGGTGAAGGAGCCTTTTTCGTGGCCGAAAAGTTCGGAATCGATGGTGCCTTCGGGGATGGCGCCGCAGTTCACGGCAATGAAAGGATTATGTTTGCGGGCGCTGAGCGCGTGTATGATCTGTGAGAATACTTCTTTACCAACACCGCTTTCGCCGGATATCAGCACCGTGAGGTCGGTGTTGGCCACCTGGGCGCCCACCTGCAGGGCGTAATTGAGCGCCTGCGAATTGCCGATGATGCCGAAGCGGTTCTTGATGCTTTGAATATTGTCCATGTCCGTTAGTTTTGGTACGGCCCCGGCACGATCGTACCGATCAGTGTACCGGCCGTACAGTCATCTATTTTAACCATCACATAGTCTCCCTTCCGGAAATTCTCCTTCGGGAAAACCACTACTTTATTCTGATCGTTCCTTCCGAAATAATGTGCATCCGAACGTTTGGAAACGCCTTCGACGAGCACTTTGCAGGTTTTGCCCACTTCTTTCCGCATGCCTTCCAGCGAATGCTGCCGGTGAAGGGCCACCACTTCGGCCAGGCGGCGTTTTTTCACGTCTTCAGGCACATCGTCCTGGTAACGGCGTGCCGCCAGCGTGCCGGGCCTTTCGGAGTAAGCGAACATATAAGCGAGCTCGTATTTCGCGTATTCCATAATGGCCATGGTATCCTGGTGGTCTTCTTCCGTTTCCGTGCAGAAGCCGGTGATCACGTCGGTAGACAGTGCGCAGTCCGGCAGTATTTCGCGGATGCGGTCTATCTTCTTCATGTACCATTCCCGGGTGTAGGTGCGGTTCATGAGCTGGAGGATGCGGTTGCTGCCGCTTTGCACGGGCAGGTGGATGTAGTTGCAGATGTTCTCATGGCGGGCCATGGCAAACAGCACTTCGTCGGTGATATCTTTCGGGTGGGAGGTGGAGAAGCGCACGCGCAGCAGCGGGCTGATGGCGGCTACTTTTTCCAGCAGCAGGGCAAAGGTGACGGTTTCGTCCTTTGCCTCGTCCACAAAATAATAGGAATCTACATTCTGGCCCAGGAGGGTCACTTCACGGTAGCCTCTTTCAAAAAGATCAGTTGCTTCGGCGATGATGGAATACGGGTCGCGGCTGCGTTCGCGGCCACGGGTGAAGGGCACCACGCAGAAGGAGCACATGTTGTTGCAGCCCCGCATGATGGATACAAAAGCGGTTACGCCATTGCTGTCCAGCCTCACCGGGCTGATGTCCCCATAGGTCTCTTCGCGGCTCAGCAGCACGTTGATGGCCTTCTGGCCGGTGCCTGCCTCTTCGATGAGGGCGGGGAGGGTGCGGTAAGCGTCAGGGCCTACCACGAGGTCTACCAGCTTTTCTTCTTCGAGGAACTTCGCTTTGAGGCGTTCCGCCATGCAGCCGAGCACGCCTACGAGGAAGCCGGGCTTGTTTTTCTTGGTCTTTTTGAACTCGGTGAGCCGCTGGCGGACGGTCTGTTCCGCCTTTTCACGGATGGAGCAGGTGTTCAGCAGCACGAGGTCGGCCTCCTCCACGTTGCGGGTGGCGCCGAAACCTTCCTGGTTGAGGATGGAAGCTACGATCTCAGAATCATTGAAATTCATCTGGCAACCATAGCTTTCTATATAGAATTTTTTTGTATAAGTGTGCGTGTCCTCACTGGCCGGGGCAATAGCCTCGCCCTGGCGGTTCTCGTCGTGTATTTTCTGTACTGTTTCCAGCATGATCCTGACTTCGTTTTTAGGACAGCAAAAATACATAAAAAAATGACAGAATGACAGGAATATGTTGGACGGAAGGTGGTTTAACGGAATGATAAACAAGCCGGTGCCGGGCCGCCTTGTATTTTTCGAAAACATTTAACCCCGGTAAAACCCGCATTAGATATTCGCTACTCCCTGTCGGATCAATATTCGAAAGTGACTAAACACACTTCGACACATGTTCGTAATTCTCAAATGGCTGTCCGGGATGACCTTTTCCCGTTGACTTACCTTTAATCAAAAACTTAAATTATGGGAACACAAACAGGTATTTTAAAATTCACGGGGAGGGTGGGCGACGTGATCGGCTAAAACTCAATTTCAATATTTATACAGGGAATATTATTAACGTTGAGCGTATTAAATCTGTAAGTAAATGAGGATAATAACTTTTATATTGATAGTATTCGGTTTGTCCGACAATCTTCATGCCCAGCAACAAAAATCGTTAAAATCAAGAGAGGATATTATTATCGATAGCGTCTTTATAGAGCTGGATTCGATTGTTAAATCAAGACCATTCGATACAATGTTTAATTGTAATGCTGTCTTGATTAAGAAAGTAGAAATACTTACTAAGATACGCGCTACAGACGCTGGAGGGTCTTATGTAGGGAAGATCTTATTTTCTTTGAATGATTATAAGCAGTGGGATGCCTGGAGAAAAAAAAGAAGGGAGAATACAAAATGAAAATAAGCGAAGCCCGCGCGATCCGCGCGGGCTTCGCTTATTTTATGACTGAAAGATATTTACAATACCCCTTGAATCTTCATTGGCTGCGCTCAGCCTCGGGCATTTTGGATACTTCCTGTATTCGTTTGGTTATCGAGCAGCATATCGGTTTTACCGACCAGGTAGTTTAACTGACGAATAAATACAAATGCAAAACCGCCGCACCTGCCAAAACAAGTGCGGCGGGTTTCCCATCATTATATTCACATCGTATACTTCTCCCGCAACACAATCATCTCCTTCTCCCCAATCCCCAGTTCCTTCGCAAAAAAGTTCTCTACCGAACCGTAAGTCTGCTTCAGCGAGTTGAACATAATGCGTAGGTACTCCGGCTTCAACGCCATCGCATCGCTGATCTGTTCCTTGCTCATCCCCGTCATCTGCTGCAGCCCCTGGAACATACGTGCGTTCATAGGAGCGAGGTATACGTTGCTGGCGGTAAAGTCCGCCTCAATCACCTCCTGCGGCACCTGCAGGGCGTAGAGGAACAATGCGGTGGCCATGCCGGTACGGTCGCGGCCGCCGGTGCAGTGGTACATCACAGATTCGTTCGCGGGCAGTACCAGCAGTTCCTGGAAAAGCGGTTTGTAACGCTCGCCCAGCGGGGTGATGTTGCCGTAGAACTTTTCAAGGAAACCGCCCTGTTTGATGTAATCGGCCATCATGGCGGGGGTGGGCAGGCTGTCGCTGCCGGCCGGGCAAAGGGTGTAACGGCTGCCGGGCAATATGCGGTCCGGCGCGGCGGCGGCTTCTTTTTTCCCGCGGAAATCAAATACGGTATGGATATGTTTTGCTTCAAGTGTTTGCAGGTCCTGGTCGGTAAGACGGCTCACGTCGGCGGAGCGGAACACGCGGCCGGTGGCCACGGTTTTGCCGTTGCTCGTTTTATAGCCGCCCACATCGCGGAAATTGACCGTGCCCTGCATGCGCACCAGCCGCTGTGTGCTGTCTGCCAGCTGCGCGCTGGCCATTACCGGCGCCATCAGGGTAAATGCTAAGATCCATTTTTTCATATGCTGTTCGTTTGCTTGGTTATTTGATAATGTCCCAACGGATGCCCGCCTGGCCGCGGCTGCCGTACCATTCGTTGCTCACCACCCTGTTGCGGCTGCCCATGTATACTTTCAGCGGTTCGTTGGTAAGATTGTTCAGTTCCACGAATGCGCGGATGGAAGAAGTGATGTTCACAGTGGCAGATGCGTCTACCGTGAAGTTCTTGTCTGTGTAGGTATAAAAATCCCTGCCCAGCTGCTGGTTGATGGATTCTACGGAAGCGCCGCGGTAATTGCCCGCCAGGCGGATCATTACGCCTTTCCGTTCGTAGAACAGGATGCTGTTGAACAGGTGTTTGCTCTGGTTGGGCAGGGTAGTGGTGTAGGTGCCGGTAGGCTTCACTTCGGAATTGATGAAAGTATAGTTCAGCTCCACGCCCAGCCCTGAAAGGAAACCCGGAAGGAAGTCCATCCTTTTATTGATACCCGCTTCCATACCTATCAGCCAGGCGTCGCTGAGGTTCTGCGCCTGTGTAAGCGTGTAGTTCAGGCCTTCCTGCTGGTAATTCACGCGGTTGGAGAAGATGACGTTTTTTATTTTTTTGTAGAACACGCCGCCGGACAGCAGGCCGATGTTCTTGAAATAATATTCGCCCATCAGGTCGAAGTTATTGGCGAACGTAGGTTTCAGGTCTACGTTCCCTTTTGTGATCGTGATGGGGTTTTTCGTATTGTCCACCGATTCGCCCGGTGTGAGGTCTGAGAAGTTGGGGCGCACGAAAGTGCGGGTATATGCGGCGCGCAGGTTTGCCTGCGGACTGATGCTGTACTTCAGGTGCACCATGGGCAGCAGGGCATTGTAAGTATTATTCACCGATACAGGGCTGAGCGCAACAGTAGCGGGTGTACCGGCCGTTGTTACCGCTTTGGTGCCGTGTAAGGTGAAAGTGGTGTATTCATTGCGCACGCCGGCCACGATCTTGAAACGTTCGCTCGCATCGATCTCGGCCATGAAATAACCCGCGGTCACTGCCTCGGTGCCGTTGTAGATATTGGTGGGATTGGTTTTCGGCGTTACGTTCATGAACCCGTTCTTCCGCAGGGTTGCTGTATCCAGCAGGTCGAAGAGCTGCTGTTTGGTGAGCGGGTTGATGGCGTAGGCGTCATAGTTGCCATCCAGGCCTTTGAAGAACCCGCCGCGCATCGGGAAGTCCGTGCGTTGCAGCTGGCTCAGCGGGAGCAGGGCAGGCGATTGCGGGATACCAAGGGAAGCGCCGGCAAGGTAGACGATGCTGGAGCCGTACATGCCGCTGCGGTCTTTGTGGCGGTATTTCATGCCGGCTTTCAGGTGTACTTTGCTGTTGAGGTTGAACCGGAAATTGACCTGCGCCGTTTTATCTTCTTCGCGTGTGTCCAGCTGTGCGATCACCAGCTGTTGCAGCAGCAGTTTGGAAGCGTCCATCACTTCCCCCTTGTCCCGCAGCCCGGGATCGAATGATTGCGGCGCGCCGCCTTTGCCGTCCGGCGAATCGAAGCTCCAGTAACGTTTTCCGTCCGATGACAGGTTGCTGAAGCCGCCGTTGATCTTTTGCCGGAAAGTGGAGATGGGCAGGCCTTTGTTGGCATTGGTGGGCGGCGTTTCCAGGAAGTATTTCGTGTAATAATTGCTCAGCGTCCAATCTACTTTCAGCTTGGCCCCCAGCTGGTGCTCACCGCCCAGTTCCGCGCCGTTCAGCACGGTCTGGTAGTGGGAATAACGGTAGTTGTATTGGTACTGGCTGTTGTTATAATCAATGTAGGATTCGTATACGGGCCGGATATCGTTGAACTTGTCCATGAGGCCGCGCACGAATATCTTGTGTCCGGCGTTGAAGGTATAATCCAGTCCCAGGTTGGCCCCGTAAGTCTGTCGCTGCCCCATATACCGTTTCAGCATCACGGTGCTGATGGAATTTTTCTGTTTTACATCGGCCAGGCCGGTGTTATAGGTAACGTCGAACGCATCGGTGCCCCATTGGCGGTTCCAGATGGCGGCAGCCACCATTACGCCCAGCTTGTTTGAAAAGAAGCGGTCGCCATATACGATGGAGCCGTTGTAGGTGCCGTCTTTCGAAAAAGTATTATACCCTGCTGCGGCGCTCACGTTTAATTGTCTTTTGGCCGGCGAGGTGCGGGTAATGAAATTGATGGAGCCGCCAATGGCGTCGCCTTCCATATCGGGGGTAATGGCCTTCGCCACCTGCACATACTGGATCATTTCAGAAGGCACGGCATCCAGCACAGAGTTGCGGCTGCCCATCACGTTGGCGCTGGGCAGGCGGTTGCCGTTGAAGAGGATGGAGGTCCAGGCGAATGGTGTGCCCCTTACGGTAGCGGCGTCCGCCTCTCCATGGTAACGGGCCACGGCTACACCCTGCACGCGTTGTACGGCTTCGGCGGCATTGCGGTCGGGGAGCTTGCCGATGGCGTCCGCGGCGATCACGTCCATAATGGCGAGGGAATTTTTCTTGATGTTCAGGGCTTTCAGCTGCGAAGGCGCCATGGTGCCTTTCACCAGCACTTCCCTTATCTGGCCGCCGGGCTCCAGCTGGATAATGCCGGCGTCGTTGAGGCCTTTTTTCACCTCCAGCTCTATCGTGCGGGATTCGTGGCCGATATACGTGACAATGATCTTTATTTTACCGGTTGCCCGGGCGTTGAGCGTAAAGCTCCCGTTGAGGTCGGTGGTAGTGCCTTGTCCTGTCGCGGGCGACTGAACGGTTGCCCCGGGCAATTGTCCGTCCTTACCGCTTACCACTCCTTTGATGGTTTGTGCCTGCGCAGCGGAAGCAATAAGTATGAGCATTAAAACTGTGATAGGGATTTGTTTAAGACCAGCGATCATAGTTGATATATTTTGTGCAAAAGTCCACAACCGGCGGCAGCCGGGCGACCGGTTGGATGTACCTGTACCCGGGACGGTCCATTCCGATGCAATAGTACGCCTGCATGTTGGGAACCAGTTAATTAGAGGCTGTTACCAAATTATTACCAATGCCGTAAAAGGAGCGGGAAACGGGTGAGTTAACATTCGCATAATACAGCTGCGCTATTTTTAAGGCAGGGATTCCGGGTATGTTATACGTTATTTCAATAGGCGCATTCCAGGCATTGATAGCCGTTCTGCTGTTGTGGAAGAATAAATTCCGCAATAAGGCGGACGCTTTGCTGATCGTGCTGTTGTGCTGCATTGCCACGCACCTGGGCATCAAGTTCTATATTTATGCTTTCGTGGAAGACCTGCATATACGCACGCAGATGAATACCTTCATCGGCCTGTGTTACGGCCCCCTGGCTTATTTATATGTGCTCAAGCTGCTGGACGATAAATTTATCCCCGCCACCCGCATGTATCTTTTCATCCCGTTTGTGCTGGCGGCCATCGGGTATCTGACGGTGTTTTGTTTGCTGCTGGCTGACGTGCCGGTGGGGCACCGCGCGTTGCAGGTCTACAACGATTTTTCCACCTGGCTGTTCATCGCTTTCGGCGCGGCTTTCCCGCTGGTCATTTTCAGGAAGCTGCGGTACATCAAAGCAAAAGAAGAACGGCAGCTGGTATTGCACATCAGCGCATTGATGCTGGCGGTAGCAGTGGTGGGGGCCGTCTTCAGGATCATCGGCTTTTTCACCGGGCCTTCTGTGGAGAGTATGCTGCTTTGCAGGAATATCGTGTACATATTGCTCTCGCTGATCTGTATAGACATCCTGCGTTTCAAATACGCCGGTATTGTAAGCGGGCGAACGGCTGCACCTCCGGCTTCCCTTATTCATACCCGAGAAGAGGGCAGCACAGATATCATTCTTGCAAAAGAAGACCACACAGAAGCCCCCGCCCCGAAAAAAATACAGCTCAGCGAAACAGCGCATAAAAAAATATTGCAGCACCTGGACCAGCACCTTACCTCCACCAAATTATACCTGGACCCCGATCTCGGGCTGGACAAACTCTCCGCGGCCATCGGTGAAAGTAAATACCACGTGTCCGAGGCCCTGAACATGTATGCCGGGAAATCGTTCTACCAATACATCAACGAATACCGCATCTCCCGCGCGATGGAGATTATGACATCCATCCACCAGAAGAACCTGCCGGTGAACATTCTCATGATCGCCTTTGAATGCGGCTTCAAGGCGAAATCTTCCTTCAATACTTATTTTAAAAAGATCACAGGGGAAACGCCCAGCGCTTATTTGTCGAAGTTGAAGGCGGGAGCGGCGGCGTGTTAAGAAGAAGGATGTCCCACCGTCTACAAATTCCCCTTTTTCATCTCGCTCACCGTATGATCAGCTGCCCTGGCGGTAAGCGCCATGTATAAAATGGACGGGCTTTGGTTGCCTGTGCTCGCCATCGCAGCGCCATCCGTTACAAATACGTTTTTGCAATGGTGCAGCTGGTTCCATTCGTTCAGCAACGACGTTTTCGGGTCGCTGCCCATCCTGCATCCGCCCATTTCATGAATGTCCAGGCCCGGTGGCTGGTGGTTGTCGTATTGCCCGATGTTCTTGCAGCCGGCCTTGTCCAGCATCTCGGCGCTTTGCGTGAGGAAGTCGCGGATCATCCGTTCGTCGTTCTCGTCATAGTCTACCGATATCTTCAGCAGCGGCATGCCGAACTGATCTTTCCGGTCTTTGCTCAGCTCAACCCGGTTGGTTTCTTTGGGGATCGTTTCCCCCTGCATATACATATACGTTTCCCATCCGCCAGGTTCGGTCACGGCGTCCTTCAATGTTGCGCCCACACCCGGCAGGTCCTTGTAAACCTTGTTGGCCCGGCGGGCGCCCATAAAGGTGGTGAAGCCGCCTACGTAATCTGTGTCCTGTTTGTGAAGATTCCTGTAATTGGCAATGATCGGCTCGGTGGGATTGCGGCCGTAATAATATTTGTCTTCCATGCCATCGAGCGACGCGCTCACGGAAGCCCTGTAGTTGTGAAAGGCCACGTATTTCCCGAGCAGGCCGCTGTCGTTGCCCAGCCCGTTAGGGAAGCGGCCGGAAGTTGAGTTCAGCAGCACCAGATTGCTGTTCAGCGCGGAGGCGTTCACAAATATGATCCGTGCAAAAAAGTCCGTGGTTTGTTTGGTGTTGGCGTCTATGACCCTTACGCCGGCGGCTTTGCCTTTTTGTTCGTCGTAAATGATGGAATGAACGACGGAATGAGGCCTCACAGTAAGATTGCCGGTTTTGGCGGCCCATGGAAGCGTGGAGGACACACTGCTGAAATACCCGCCAAACGGGCATCCGCGCATGCAGAGGTTCCTTGCCTGGCATTTGGCCCGGCCCTGTTCGATGTGAATGGGCTGGGGAGAGGTAAGATGCGCCCAGCGGGCATGTACAAGGTGCCGGTCTTTGTAATGGGCGGAGATCTTCCGCTGGATATGCGCTTCCGCGCAGTTCAGATCGAACGGCGGCAGGAACTCGCCGTCGGGCATTGCTTCTATACCGTCGCGGGTGCCGCACACGCCGATGAATTTTTCTACATGGGAATACCACGGGGCAACGTCTGCATACCCGATAGGCCAGCCTGCGCCATACCCGAACCGCTGCGGGGCGGTGAACTCAAACGGGCTCCAGCGCTGGCAGGCCCGGCCCCAGGTGAGCGATTTGCCGCCTACCTGGTAGCCCCGTATCCAATCGAACGGTTTGTCCTGTATGTACGGATGGTCTTTATCTTCTATGAAAAAATGCGCATTGTCTTCCCCAAATCCCGCCGCTTTGCTGATCAGCGGGTTCGCCAGCAGGAATTCTTTCGTCATCTGCCCCCGGTGTTTGAATTCCCAGGGCGATTTGGTGGCGGTGGGATAATCTTTGTTGTGCTCCACATTTCTGCCTCTTTCCAGCACGAGCGTTTTTAAACCGTGACCGCAAAGCTCTTTGGCTGCCCAGCCGCCGCTGATGCCGGAGCCGATCACGATGGCGTCGAAAGTATTTTCTTCTTTTCCTGTGGAATTGATGTTGATCATAACGTTTTATTTTTCGCGGAGCAGAGAGCGCCGGTATTGCAGCGGGCTCATATGATAATGATGCAGAAATTGCCGGTTGAAGTTAGAAATATTATTGTAACCGCAATCATAACATACTTCTGTAACGGAAAGCTCATTTTCCTCCAGCAGCCGCGCAGCTTTCTGCAAACGCAGTTCCTGCACGAACCCTGAGAATGTTTTGCGCGTGCGCAAAGAAAAAAAACGCGAGAACGCATTTTCGTTCATATCCGCGATGGCGGCTGCTTCGCTAAGCCGGATGTTGCTTTCAAAGTTGGCATGTATCCAGTCGAACACATTGCTCAGGCGGTTGGATTCTTTCTGGTTATGCCCTACGAAGGGAGCCTGGGTGATGGCGCTGAGGTTTTTTGACTCCGCCATGTCCTGCAACATATCCACCAGGCACAGCCAGCGGCGCATCCCGGTAAGATGCACAATGTCGTGCATTTTCCGGCTCACTTTACGCTGGGTGGCGCCGCTCACATCCAGCCCGCATACGGCGCGTTCAAACAGTTTGCGGATGCGCTTCGTTTCCGGGAGGGCAATAAAATCCTCTCCCAGCGAGGCTTCTGTGAAGTGTATGACGATGGAGCGCGCCCGCAGCGAGGAGCCTTCTTCGAAATATTTGTCGTCGTTCCTGTAATGATGCGGCAGGTTCGGCCCGATAAAAGCCAGGTTGCCGGGCTGAAAATCGGACAGATGGTCGCCGATGAAACGTTTCCCGGTACTTTCCGTCACCAGCACGATCTCGTATTCAGGATGATAATGCCAGGGAGTGGGATAGTAGCTGTAGTCGAAATCCTTTACGACGAAAGAATGGTTCTGTTCCTTTGGCAAATGCTCCAGCGCCGGCTTCATAACGATTGTATTATGTTTATAAGTTAGCGCTTATTTGCCGGATTTTGCTATAAAAGTATAGGATTTACTGCTGAAAATGGTGGTTTTGAAGTGACGGGGTATTTAGCTTTGTTCATATACCGCACCATCCGTTGCCGTTCTCCCTCCACGTAGGATCATATGCCACGTTCAATTATCCACCGAAGCCAAAACAGCACGCAGACATGATACAAAAGATGATCCTGGTACTGGCAACCGCATTAAGCGTTGCCGCAACAGCTCAAACAAAAAAACAGCCACATTCCATTGCGCCGGTGGGCGTCATAAAGGGTCTCAGCGACGAGGCGTTGCTTGAAACCGTCCAGCGGCAGACCTTCCGTTTTTTCTGGCATGGCGCCCATCCGGTGAGCGGGCTGGCGCTGGAAAGGAGTAATACCGTGCTGGCGGAGCATTATTGGGATTATATCAACGAGGCCTGGGATGAGCCCAATTTCAGCACTACCCCCTTCGGCCCGGATGCGGGTGCCGTGGGCGGCACGGGTTTTGGCATCATGAGCACCATTGTAGCCGTGGAAAGAGGCTGGATAGGCCGGGATACCGCCGTGGGAAGGCTCATCCGCATCGCAGATTTCCTGATCAACGCGGATTGTTACCATGGCATTTACCCGCATTTTATGAACGGCCGCACGGGCAAAACGATCAAGTTCGACCGGCTGGACGATGCGGCGGACATCGTGGAAACCTCCTACCTGCTCATGGGTTTCCTCTGCGCCAGGGAATACTTCAAGGGTGATGCTCCCCGCGAAAAATACCTCCGCAAAAGAGTAGACCAGATGTGGGGCGCGGCAAACTGGAACTGGCATACCAACAACCAGGATAAACTGTTCTGGCACTGGAGCCCCAACAACGGGTTTGATATGAATTTCCCCGTCTGGGGCTGGAACGAATGCCTGATCACTTACATCATGGCTGCCGCTTCGCCGCGCCACGGCATTTCAAAAGAAGTGTACAACGGTTCCTGGGCGGGCAGCAAGGGCTTCAGGAATGGAAATACTTATTACGGCATCAAGCTGCCGCTGGGGAATTTCGACCGGGGCGGCCCCCTGTTCTTTGAACAATACACTTTCCAGGGAATAGACCCCAATGGGCTGAAAGACTCACTGGGCATCGATTACCTGGAACAGGCACGTGCTCACACCCTCATCAACCGGGCTTATTGCATCGAGAATCCGAAACAATACAAAGGATACAGCGAAAAATGCTGGGGCCTCACGGCGGGAGACAGCTACAAAGGTTATGCGGCGCACTGCCCGGACACCGACCTGGGCGTCATCCAGCCCACGGCCGCCATTTCATCCATGCCCTTTACCCCGAAGGAAAGCATGCAGGCGCTGCGTTATTTCTATGAAGAAATGGGTGATAAGATATGGAGCAAATACGGGTTTACGGACGGCTTCAGCGTCCATCATAACTGGTATGCGAAATCGCACCTGGCGATAGACCAGGGGCCCATCGTGGTAATGATCGAGAATTACCGCACCGGCTTGCTCTGGAAACTGTTCATGAACATACCGGACATACAGAACGGCATGAAAAAACTCGGCTTTCAAAGCCCCTGGATCAAATAAATGAAAGACTTGCGGCAATATGACGACAGTGAGCTTTTCCGCCTGGTGCGGGAAGAGGATAGCAGCGCCGCGTTTGAAGCCCTGTACAACCGGTATTGGGAAAAGCTGCTGGTGCAGGCAAAATTCAAAACCGGTTCTGAAGAAGACGCGGAGGAAATTGTGCAGCACGTTTTTATGAATATCTGGAAAACGCGGAAAAACATTCATCTCCGGCATTCTTTTCACACCTACGTTGCGTCCTGTGTGAAGTATGAGATACTGGCCGCGCTGGTGAAGCAGAAAAAACAGAAAGCGGCGCACAATAATTTTTATGACAACGTTGCCGGCAGGCAGGATAATCATACCGCCGAGTGGGTGGATTATGAATCTACCCGCCGGCAGCTGGAAGATACCATCCGCCACCTGCCGGACAAGTGCAGGCTTGTATTCCGCCTGAGCCGTGAACGCGGCTTTTCGGAGAAACAGATCGCTGAAAAACTAAGCATTTCCCAAAAAACTGTACAGGCCCACATGACGCGCGCGCTGAAACTGTTGCGCACCGTGATGCAGCACCGCCTGTTCTTTTTTCTCAAAGCCCTCCTTCTGATTCAACAATAAAGTTGCAGTAAAAGAACACATCCGGGTCGATCCCTTTCATGCGTGCCAGCTTTTCCGCCGCCAGTTGCAGGGGTATAATGTTGATGACCGGGCTGAACAGCCAGGGGCAAGGCGGAACGGATATTTTATGCCCTTTCAGACTTTCAGGCAGGTCCTGCCCGATAGTCAGCACATTTACTTTTTTTGCAACAAGGTCGTTGACCAGCTGCACGTCATGGTCCCGCGCGATACTACTCTCCAGCCACACCCCCATGTTCAGCGGGTTGTTGATAATTTCCTGCGGCCCATGCCTGAAAGCGCCGGTAGTGAGGGCTGAAGCGGGTTGTTTTGCCACTTCTTCCCACAGCAGCATGCTTTCATGGGCGGATGCCAGGCTCGCGCTCCTGGCCGTGAAATAGGTATGCGAATTTTCTCCGGGCCAGGCTGTGGTTTCAATAATTTCCCGCCATTCCGTTAACCGGCCGGTTGTTTCCCGGAGCGGTTCCATGAGGGCGTCGTATATCAGCAGGCCGGGGTGTTGCGGCCTGAAATACTGCGTGAGCAACAAACCGGTGAGGATAATAGAGGAATAAGTGCTCACGGAAATGCTATGGTCAAACCTTACGTTGGTAAGCAGGCAGGCGTCTGAGCCTTCGGCCAGCGGGCTGTCAGGGGCATTGGTGATACTGATCACGGAGGCTTTGGCCAGCTTACATTTTGGCAGGGCCTGCACGAGCTCCACGCTCTTTCCGCTCCGCGACAGGAAAATGACCGCCGAGCCGGGCGGGATGCGGGTGAAATAAAGAAAATCCGCCGCATCGCATAAAACGGCCTGCACGCCTGCTTCGTTGAACGCTGCCTGGATGGCGATGCCCGCATTCCAGCTGGCGCCGATGGCGGTGATAAATACATATTTTGCCCCGGTGATCAGCCCGGCGGCTTTTTTCAGCGCGAGCCCACCGGCGTCCGCACTGTATTGTAATGATTGCAGCAGCTGGCCTGGCTGATCGAGTATATCATTTAAGTACCGGCTCATTTGGTGAGGTTTTCGTTTTGAACGATCTGCTTTTCTATGCCGCCCAATCCCTGCAGGCTGGCCACCGCACAGCGGAAGCCGTTGTAAATGCAATCCGCCTGCGCAGTGCCGGAAAGCCAGCTGAAAATGAAACCGGCGTTGAAGTTGTCTCCCGCGCCGGTGGTGTCTGCAATACGGAGGCTGCTTGTAAGGCCGGATGGTATGGGGTAATGCCGGGAAGCTGAAGGCGAAAAGACCATGGCGCCATTTTCGCCCATTTTGATGACGGTGAGCGGGCAATGCGCCGCCAGGAAGCGGCCTGCTTCCATGATATCGTCTTTTCCGCTGATGGCTTTGGCTTCTGCTTCATTGGGCAGGAACACGTCTGTGAGCGGCAGTAGCTGCAATATATTTTCCCAGTTGCCGGAAGGGTCCCAGTTTGTATCCAGTGAAATACTGATGCCCGCGGTTCTTAGTTGTTGAAGCCATGCCGGCCACGCCGGGATCATGTTCTGGAGCAGGAAATAACCGCCGATATGCCAGTGGCGGGTTTTGTCCAGCAGCGATGCGGTTAGCAGGTGAGGAGTGGCGCTGTTCATCGCGCCGAGATAGGTGAGCATGGCGCGGTCGCCCTGGCAGGATATATTCAATCCCATCGGCGTTTTTTCCGTGGGGTGAAGGGTGACCAGGCTGGTGTCCACACCAGCTTCCGCCAGCCGGTTCCGCACGATCTGCCCGGCCATATCCTGCCCGGTGCTGCCCATCAGCGCAATGTTCCCGCCCAGCCGCGCGAACTGGCAGGCAAATATGCCTACGGAACCGCCCAGGTCTATCATGTAATCATCGGCCAGCAGCTCCACCTGGTTGAACTCCGGCCGCACGGGGCTGCTCACGATCATATCCAGGCAGAGATCGGCAACGGAAAGGATATCATATTTCATACAAAAGTTGATCATGGGTTTATTGCGGCTGCTTCAGCATTTCGTTCAGGAGGTCTTCCAGCAGCGAAGTGCAGCTTTCGCAACCGGTGCCTGCGCCGGTCGTTTTTTGGACCTCATCCAGCCTGCTGAGGTTATTCTCGCGGATGTCCGCTATTATTGCGTCTTTGCAAAGACCTTCGCATAAGCAGATGACGGTATCGCCTGGCATGCTGGTTATTGTTCCGGCGGCGCCCGCACCTGGTGCGATCAGGGCCGCCGGGTCGCCGGTGATCTTTACGCGGTTGCGCTGCATATGAAAGAGGCGGGCGCTGCCGGTAGTGTCTCCTACAAATATACCACCCAGCACGTATCCGTCGGGCGATATGTTGATCCTTTTATAAGCGCCGGCCCCGCTGCTCACGAACGGCGTGTGCGGTTGAAGGCCCAAGGCATCTCCGAAGGAAGCTACGTTTACATCTATCACCTTCAGTTTTATCAGCGGCAGATGGCCGCCGAAAACTTTGTAGATCTTTGCAAGCCTTGCTGCTACTACTTCCGCCATTTCAAAACAAGGCGCGGCCAGGCCCCATATTTTCCCGTCCGAAAGTGCGCATTCACCGATGGCAAAGATATTTCCGTCTGAAGAAAGGTTGTGGTTGTTCACCACGATGCCGCCACCCGCGCCAACGGCCAGCCCGCAGGCACGGGCCAGTTCATCGCGCGGGCGGATGCCGGCGGAGATCACGACAAGGTCAGCGGGAATGAGCGTGCCATCTGTACATTTGATGCCTTCGCCGGAAATACGCTGTGCCTGTTTACCGCAATGTATATGCAGCCCCAGTGCTTCCAGTTGCCGGCAGAGTGTGGCGGCGCCTTCTGCATCAAGCTGGCGGTGCATGAGGTGCGGCGCTGTTTCAACGATGCTGGTGTGCAGGCCTTCCGTTAATAAAGCCCTGGCTGCTTCCAGCCCAAGTATGCCTCCGCCCAGCACTGCCGCGCGCTGGCCTTCTTTCATATATGCCTGTATGGCTTTGAGATCTTCCAGCGTGCGGTAAACGAATACGCCCGCCCGGCCGGTATCGGCCCACTGCGGCACAAAAGGAACGGAACCCGTGGCCAGTACCAGCGTGTCGTATCGTTCTGTGCCGCCGGTATTGCTGGTCAGCAGTTTTTCGGAACGGTTTATTTCCGTAACCCGCTGCCCGGTCCTTAATGTTATTTTATGTTGCGCATACCAGGCCGGTGCAGCGAAATATAGCTTTTCGGGGGGGCCGCCTGCAAATAGATCCGTGAGATGGATGCGGTCGTAAGCTGGATGTATTTCCTCTCCGTACACTACCAGGTCGTAATGTTTATCCAGCCGGTACTTCACAAATTTTTCGCAGAACTTGAACCCTGCCGGCCCATTGCCTATCAGCACCAGTTTCTTCTTTTTTACCGGGTCGATCGTTGTGCGTTTCATGTTACCTGGGTTTAGTGAGGCCCTGCATCCTGTCCAGGTACCAGGTATGAAAATTAACCACATCTTCTTCCGAAGGCGCCATGGGGCCGGGTTCGTACCGGGACGAACGGATGCCTTTCTGGTTGTTCTCACAAAGATGCCAGTCCTGCTCGCCTGTGATCTTCCAGAACTCGGTAAGCCTGTCCAGCTCGTAATCCACGCCTTCTTCCGCGCTGCCATCCACCAGCCAGGTAAGATCTACCATAGACCGTGTGGCGTCTATCGGGGTGATGCGCATGGCCCAGATATAATCGCTGACGCCGTCCATCCAGAAATTGGGATAATTGATGAGGCCGGCCACACCGCTGTCGTATTGTTTGTGAAGGCCCATCAGCGGGGCGGCAGGCTTGCCGTCCAGCGTATAACTTTCCATGCCCGGGCGGAGGGGGTAACGTGTTGCGTAATGACTGGCACCCGGTACATTTTCGATAGTGGCGGAAGGCAGGCCCTGCTGTGCCCAGGAGAGCATGCTGTCCCGGAGCACGGCATCGCGGTTCTCCACCAGGTTTGCACCCACCACCACGCTGCAATATTCGATATGTACCGGCCCGCAGTGGTAACATTCACGGAAGTTCTCAGCGATCAGTTTCCAGTTGGCTTCGAGTTCGTAACGGTCGCGGTAAGCAACCTTTGCTTTTTCCAGCTGGTAAGGCTGCAGGTATGGGGCCAGGTCTGCAGACTCACGGGAGAAGTCCGGCGGATCGTCTGCCAGGGAAATAAAGATCGCTCCCGCCACGTCGGCGAGGTGTACGGGGTGAAGCCCGAATTGGCTTTTATCAAAATCATCCGGCATCAGCCGGGCATTCCTGAGCCGGCCTGTTTTATCGTACACCCAGTTGTGATAAGGGCATTTCAGTTTGTCTTCATGGCCGCGCTCCTCGACGCAGATGGCGGAGCCCCTGTGGCGGCAGGAGTTGTGGTGGGCGTAAATTTTCCCGTCTTCATTCCTGATGATGATCACAGACTGGTCCAGCACGGCGTAGGTGAAATAGTCGCCAGGCTCCGGTATTTCGCAGGAGAAGCCCGCAAACAGCCAGTTCTGTTTCCAGATGGCCTCCGTTTCCCGGTTCAGCACCTGCCGGCTCATGTAAAAATCGCGTGGCAGGCTCCATCCTTTTTTATATTGTTCGAGCAGTTGTTCCATAAGATGAATTTTTTAAAGTGATGATGTTCCCGGCGCGGGCATGGGCCTTGTGCCGGAGTACCTGACCAATAGCGGGAACGAGGCGATGCCTGTAATAAGCACGAGCAGGCTGAATATGCCGAACACCTGCTGCATCGGCATGGTCTCATACAACCTGCCTGTCAGGATATTTCCCAGCACGGCGCCCGCGCCGAAATACATGGCCCACAGCATGGATTGCCCGGTGGTTCTCCATTGCGCCGGTATCTTCGCATTCACGAATTCCACGCACGCAAGCCACAGCAGCGTCCAGGTGACGCCGTTCAGGCTTTCGATGCCTATCACCGTGTAAGGATTACTGTTGAGATAATACAGCAGCAGGCGGAGGGCCGTGCCGAAGATGGCAATGATGAGCACCTTTCCCGGCGCGGTTTTGCGCAGCAGCCACGCGGCAATGAAATAAAAGGGCAGCTCGCTTAATGCCTGTACGCCAATGGCGGCGCCGGTTACGGAAGAGGACGCGCCTATTTCCCGCATGTACACGGTCAGGAAAAATGAACTGGCGGATTGCGCGATGGATACGATCATCACGACCAGTAAAAAAATGAGCAGCACCTTGTTGCCCAATGTGCGGCCCAGTTCTTTAAAACTGAGGTCCGCGGCTGAAACGGCGGGCGCCGTTTTTTCGAACCGGATGGCAGGCAGCCAGGCCAGTAAAAGAAAAGCGGCGCTGAGATAAAACATCACGTGGCTGCCATATGTTTCCGTGAGCATGCCTGTAAGCCAGGCGCCCAGCCCGAAACCGGGCGCGCCCCAGAAACGCAGGCTGCTGTAGGAAACCTGCGGGTGAAGTGCCGCATGATCAAGCGTGATGCTGTCCAGCAGCGGCAGCACAGGTGTCTGGAAGACCGAGAATAAAAAGATCATTCCGCCGGTGAGCCAGGCGCCTTTTGCGATAAAGGGGAACAGGGCGAATAACAAGGCGGCTGCGACGGCGGCCAAATGGAAACAGCGCATTTTCCCCGCCCTGTCTGCCAATATGCCCCAGAACGGCTGCACCAGCAGCATCACCAGCCAGGGGATGGCGGAAAGATACCCCATCTCCCTGCCGCGCATGCCCTGGTCTTCCAGCCAGAGGTTCAGGCTGGGCATCCAGCTGCCGAGGGAGGCAAAGCTGAACAGGAAAACGATCCGGAAGCGGTTGTTTCCTGCCAGTATATGTTGCATAGCTGCCATTAGCTTACGATGGGCCAGGGGAATGAAGACTTCAGCGGGATCCGTTTGCCGGTGCGCTGCGATTCATTGGCGGCTTCGATGATCTCCAGCACATGCAGGGAATGTTCTACATTGATCAGCGGTTTTTTGCCGGTGGAAAGATATTCGCAGATCACGGAAGCGCCTTCCTGCCATACATACGTGCCTGCGTCTTCTACAAAACGTTTGGTGGAAGGATTGTCGTGGGTGGCCATATCCACTCCGGCAGGCTTCCAGTCGTACCCCACCATGTGCATATTGCCTTTGTTGCCGTATACGGAGATCGTAGGCCGTTCCTGGCCGGTGCCCTGGTGGCCGTACGGATCGAAGTAGTTGAAGCCGCACTGGATATGCGACAATACGCCGCTGCCGTGATCGAACAGTACCTGCGCATTGTCTTCCGCTACCACCGGTATTGTGCCTTTGTCGTCCACTTTGCGGGTGGGGGTGATGACGTTCACCATGGCCACTACCGATTTGGCGGGGCCAAACAGGGCGGTGAGCGTTGCAATGTTGTACACGCCCAGGTCCGGCAGGCTGCCGCCGTTTTTCTCATAGAAAAAAGCGGACCAGCCAGGGCCTTCGTGACCGTAGTGGCCATGCGCCGCCGCGATCCTGCCGAGCTTGCCTTCATTCACCTGTTTGGCCATAAATGCGAACTGCGGGCTGTTCACCACTGCCGGCGCTCCCCAGATCTGCACGCCTTTCTTTTTGGCCATGGCCAGTACTTCCACACCTTCCTGGTAAGTGGTGGCCAGCGGTTTTTCGCACCATACGTTTTTGCCCGCGGCAATGGCGATCTTGTTCAGCCGGCCATGCTCCTGCATGTTGGTGGTGTTCACCAGCAGGTCGAAAGGCACGCCGGCCAGCATTTTATCGATATGAGGGTAGGCAGTGGCGCCATCGATCTTTTTGGCGGCTCTTTCCGCGCGCTCGGGTTTGATGTCGCAGAGACTTACCACTTCCGCGTAGGGGCAGGTGGCGAGGTGCGGAAGGTACACGCCTGACACGCTGCCGCAGCCGATGAGGCCTACTTTTACTTTCCTGTTGAGCGGCCTGAACGGCTGCTGTTGTGTGCCGGCGGATGCGAATGCGGAGGGAGAGAGAATGGCGGCTGCGCCCAATACGCTTACGTTGCTTAGAAAATCTTTCCTGGTCATGTTCTTCATGCGAGAGAGTTTAATAGATGTATGTGTTTTGAAAGGACGGGGGCTCAGTACCCGTCGTTCTGTTTTAATTTGTTATTGGCGTCTATAGCGGCCTGCGGTATGGCATACAGCAGGTATTTTGCGTCGCTGGTGAATGGTTTGAACGGAGGGCGGGGCTGGAGGAATTTGCCGAAGCGGATCATGTCCTGGCGGGTAAAACCTTCCCAGGCCAGTTCGAACCTTCTTTCTTTATAAATGTTTTCCAGCGTCACGGAGCCATACAGTTTAGACGGGTCAGCGAAGGCCCTGGCGCGTATCCTGTTCACCAGCTCAGTGGCTTCGCCGTTGTTGCCGCCATTGCGGACGATAGCTTCGGCTTTCATCAGGTATACATCGGCCAGCCTGAAGATGTGGAAATCATTTTCCATGCTGTTGCTCAGCCCCGGCTCGAATTCCCATTTTTTTATCCTCGCGCCTTCTTCCTGGTTGATCCATCCCCAGCCGTCGGGCCCCGGCTCATTCATGACCATATCCACGGTGTGGATCAGCGGGCGGCCATGCGGCGTCATGATGATGTTCCCTGAAGGATCTTTCATAGGGCCGATCAGGAAAGACGCGGCATATCTTGTATCTGCCGGGTCAAATTCTTTCACATAAGCAGGGTTGGCCGCAATGCCGTTCCAGGGGCTGATGCTCAGTCCCAGCGCGATGGGATCGAAGTAATGGAGCGTGTTGAGCGCAATATTGTTTTGCCTGCCCGTTCCGCCGGATTTAAAGGCGGCTGAAAATATCGCTTCGCGGGAGATGTGGTTGTTCGGAACAAAATTGATATCCCACTTTTCAAGCTGGTAGGCCATGGACAGCACGGTGTCGCAAGCCTGCGCGCATTCCTGCCACTTTGCGCCGCCCGCCGGGTTCCATACCTGTGCGTTGAGATACATTTTTGCAAGCAGCGTGTAAGCGGCGCCACGGGTCATTTTGCCGTAGCTGGCGGGCGTGGCCACGTCTCTCCTGAGCTTATCCTTGATCTCGTTCAGTTCAGCAACGATGAAGCTGTATACTTCCGCGCGCGTTTTGGTGGCTGGCTGGCTTTTGTCCAGGAAGTCCGTTACGATAGGCACATTGCCGTAGTGGTCGCAGAGGATATAGTACCAGAAAGCGCGCACGCCCCTGATCTCCGCCAGTATCTGCTCTTTGAGGTCGGATGCAATGGCTTTGTTGATATCTATCTGGTAATAGATCTGGTTGCAGAGGGCAATGTTTGCGGAAGGGCCGAAATAGGACTCGTTGAACCCGCTGCTGCTGGCGTTCCACTTGTGCTGCATGCTTTCCTTGTACATGGGCTCGCTCCAGTCCCCGCCTTTGTAGCCGGGTATGGCTATCATGTCCGAAGAAAGGCCGTCCATGGTAAGATAGGTATCCCAGTCTATGCCGTGCAGCTTCAGGCCGCTGTATATGGAGCCTACCAGCGCATTGATCTGCTCCTGGTTCTTCCCGAAATCGTCTACGGATACCTGGGTGTATAGTTTTTCATCCAGGTTGGTACAGGCCTGGGTAAGCACTGTAAAGATCAGGATGGTAAATGCCGGTAATCTGAAATTTTTCATGACGTTTGTTGTTGGCTGTTTAGAAATTAAGATCAACACCAAATGAGTAGGTCCGGGCTTTTGGGACAAAAACCGTTTCCAGCACGCCGGGCGCCAGCCCGCTCATGTTCACCTCGGGGTCCAGCCCCTTGAACTTCGTGATCACAAACAGGTTTTGCGCGGTGACATAAAGGCGCATCCCCTTGATGCCTTTCCAGGGCTTTTCAAGCACATCGTAGGAAAAGCTGGCGTTGTCCAGCCGGAGGAATGAACCTTTTTCGATATAATAGCTGGAGTATTTCGGATCGTCGTTGATGCCGTTCGTGAGCGCGTCTTTCATGACGTTGGAGCCGGGCAGCCACTTTTTGTTGGCGTATTGCAGCCGCGGGTTGTTCAGCACGTCGTTGCCATACACGCCTCTCAGGAAAAAAGAAAGATTAAGACGGTTGTAGGTAAAGGAGTTAAAAATGCCGTAGGTAAACCGGGGCAAAGCCTGGCCGATATAGGTGTAGTCGAGACTGTTGATCTCGCCGTCCTTGTTCAGGTCTTCGAAGATAAACTTGCCGTTTTCGTCCAGGCCTTTTGATTTCCAGCCGTAAAACGTGCCTACTTCCCTGCCTTCTTCAATGATATGGCTGGTAAGATTGCCGGAGCCGCGCAGGGCTATGCCGCCGGTTTTGATGCTTTCCGTCTGGTACAGCTCGTTCGAAAGCCTGTTCACGACGTTTTTGTTGGTGGCAAAGTTCACTGAACTGTTCCAGCGGAAGTTTTTTGTGCGGATGTTTTCCGTATTAATGGCCAGTTCAAAACCGGTATTGGTCATATCGCCAACGTTGGCAAGGGTGGTAGGGAAGAGGTTGGGGGGCACGGGTACATTGTATACGTAGAGCAGGTCGCTGGTCTTTTTCACATAATAGTCCAGCGCGCCGGAAATGCGGCTGTTGAGTATCGCAAAGTCGATGCCGGCATTCAGGGTGGAGGTTTCTTCCCATTTCAGGTTGGGATTGTCGTTCTGCACATACCGGTAGGTATTTCTCCACCGCCCGTTGTCGTAATATTCATCGCCCCTGCCGTACAACGCGATGGAACTGTACGGGCCGATACCTTCCTGGTTGCCTACCACGCCGTACCCTACTCTCAGTTTCAGGTCATTCACCACCGGGTTGCCTTTCAGGAATGTTTCTTCGGTGAGGGTCCATGCGGCGGAAGCGGAAGGGAAGATCCCCCATTTGTTGTTGTTGCCGAATTTCGAAGAGCCGTCGCGGCGGAGTGTGGCGGTTACGGTGTATTTGCTGTCGTAGCTGTAGTTCAGCCTCCCGAAGAACGAGATCAGCTTGCTTTCTTCTTTGGCGGAACCTACGTCGCTGGGGAACAGGCTTTCGCCGGCGGCGAGGTTGTTATATTCGAACTGGTCGGTGATAAAACCGCGGTTCGATGCTTTCATGTATTGCATGAGGTTCACTTCGTAAGAATATCCGCCCAGCACTTTCAGGTGATGCCGCCCGAAGGTTTTGTCATATTCTGCGGTAAGCTCCATCAGGTTTTTGTCCCATACGCTGTTTTCGCGCAGGGCGTAACCATGGTCCGTTCTGCCGGACTGTGTGGTGATGGCGTTATACCGGCTGCCATCCTGCGTGCTGCGCTGTTTGAAAAGGTTTACGCTGGTGGTGAACCCATCGAAAAGGGTAGCCCTGATATTACCATTGCCGTACAGCTGGCTGGTTTTGGTAAGGTTGCGGTTTTCGGTGATGTTGTGCACGGGGTTTCCCTGTTCCCAGTCGAATTTTTCAAACCAGCTGCCATCGGGATTTTTGATGGTGTATACCGGCAGCATGGTGTAGGCCAGCACGGAGTTGAAGCTGTTGGTGGGGGAGAAGTCGCTTTGTATGGCGCCGGCTACCAGCGAAAGGTTCACTCTTCCGTCCATTATTTTCTGGTTCACGGAAAACAATGCGTTGAATCTTTTCAGGTCATTGTCGCGCATGATGCCTTCGCGGTTGAGATAGTTCAGCGAAGCGCGGTAATTGCCTTTGTCGTTGCCGCCCGATACGGACAGGTTGTTGTTGTACGAAACGCCGGTGCGCATGATCTCTTTGAACCAATCCGTGTTCCCGCCTACATCCAGCCCGGTTACGTCCATGCCGTTGTCTTTGGTGTATGCGCGCCATTCGGAGGCAGAGAGCAGCTCCGGTTTGTTGGACACCTGGTCTACGGCGATATAGTTGTTGAATTGTACTTTGGCCTGCCCGCTTTTACCTTTTTTGGTGGTGATGAGTATCACGCCGCTGGCGGAGCGGGAGCCGTAAATGGCGGTGGCGGCTGCGTCTTTCAGTACACTGATGGATTCAATGTCCTGCGGCGATACGGAATTCATATCCATGCCGGGCACCCCGTCTATCACTACGAAAGGCGCGCTGGATGCGGTGAGGGATGAAGAACCTCTCAGGCGGATGGTCTGTTTGGCGGTCACATCGCCGGTTTCCGTGGTCACGGTGAGGCCGGCCACTTTGCCCTGCAACAGGTCCGCGGCAGTCTGCGTAACGCCTTTGTTAAAATCTTTTTCAGACACTACGGAAACGGAGCCCGAGATATCTTTTTTTAGCTGTGTGCCGTAACCCACTACCACTACTTCGTTCAGGCTCGTTTCCGACCGGGCCATTTTTACGTTGATGGCGGTTTTCCCGGCGGTGGCGATCTCCTGGGAGGAAAACCCGGTATAGCTAAAAACCAGTGTGCCATGCTGCGGGATGCTGATGGAGTACTTCCCGTTCACATCCGTGCTGGTGCCGGTGGACGTGCCTTTCAGCTGGATGGTGACGCCTGGCAGGGGCACGCCGGCTTCGTCTGTTACAGTGCCGCTGATCTCTATTGCGGCGGCTGCCGCCAGGGAAGCGGCCGGGGCGGCGGATTCTTTGGGCATCACAACGATCGTGTTCTTTACGATCCTGTACGTGAGCGGTTGCTCCTTAAAAACAAGATCAAGCACCTGCTGCAGCGAGGCGTTCTTTACGGAGATGCTGACGTTGCGGGTGTTTTCCAGTTGTTTGCTGCTGCAGATGAACAGGTACCCGCTTTGTTTTTTGATCTCGGTAAAGATATGCTCCAGCGATACATTCTTATAGGAGAACGTAAGCGACTGGCTGTAGGTTTTGGCTTGTACCTGCAGGCTTAGCAGGACCAGGAGCATGAAAACAGGCTTCCGGAAAGGAAAGGAAGGGATAGGCACAATCAGCCGGCCCCATGGGCCGCCATAGCGCGGAATTTCTCTTTTCATAAAAATGGAATTACGTGTTAGCTCGTTAAATGTGGCTGCAAAAAAACTACCGGTACGGAGATACGATGATGGTCCTGTCTTCGCGTCTGAAACTTATTTCCCTTGTCATTGATAACATTTCCAGCACGGTGTCCAGGTCGTTGTTCCGGGATATGGACCCGGAGAAGCGCCTGCCTTCCGCGCCGTTCTCTATTTGTATATCTACGTCATACCACCGCTCCAGTTGTTGCATTACCGTATGTATGTCTGAATTATTAAGTTTGATCATACCGCTTTTCCAGGCCATAACGCCTTCTATATCCGGCGTTTCGTTCAGGCGGATGTTGCCTGTGGCGGTTGCGCCTGCCTGCTGGCCGGGTTTCAGCAAGTGGGAAGCGGAGGCGTTGCTGACCTTTACCGAGCCTTCCAGGAGGGTCACAAAAATGCCGCGCTGTTTTTCGAAGGTGTTTACATTGAAGTGGGTGCCCAGCACCTGTGTGATCACGCCGTCCGCGTTCACACGGAATGGTTTGGCAGCGGAAGGGCTCACCTCGAAGTATGCCTCGCCGGACACGCTTACCTGCCTGCTGTCTGCAAACGCCGCCGGGTAACGGACCGAGCTTTCAGCATTCAGCCATATTTTGCTGCCGTCCGCCAGCGTTACGGTGAGGATGGTGCCACCCCTGGGGACGGTGAGCGTGTTCAGCATCGCGGCTTCATCGCGCCCGCCGTTTTCATACACGATCCCGCCGTCGGGAAGTTTGCGGATGGCGGCGTTGCCCTGTCGTGCCAGGATGCCGTCTTTTATACTGTCCAGGCGGATGATGGCGCCGCTTGCAAGGGTAAGCGTGGCGGCGGATGCCGGGGAAGTGATGGCCTGGCTGGCGGTGGTGGAAATGCCTTGGTCCTGGCGGCCGTTTTGGCGGTTGAAAAGATAAAATGCGGTGCCGCCTAATATGAGCAATACTGCTGCGGCGGCGGAGAGCCTGCGTTTCCAGGGCATGCGGCGGACGAGGGGCTGATCTGCTTCAACCTGGTGAATAATGGACTGGAAGATCCTTTTTTTCAGGTCTTCTTCTGTCTCATCTTTCAGCCACTGAAGATCAAACCCCGGCTGGCTGTTGTACCAGGCTTCAAATTGCTCTTTCTCTTCTTCCGTAATGGTACCGTTCAGCCATTTTTCCGCGAGGGAATTGATGTCGTTTTCTTTTTTCATACCGGTGGATGGTTACGCTCTACGGATATAGAGATGGAATGAGGGCGGTACCCTTAGTGAGGGGAAAATATTTTTTTTTGGCAAGGGGTATTATCTCTCCAAATTCAAAACATTCGTATATTTGTCTCCCTTCCAGCGGAAAAAGTCAATACCGCCAGGAAGGAATTTAAACACCAGCGGAAATAGCTCATTTGGTAGAGCATCAGCTTCCCAAGCTGAGGGTGGCCGGTTCGAGCCCGGTTTTCCGCTCCAAAAAAGGTCAGCAAAAGCTGGCCTTTTTTATTTCCAATGACCCTCGGCTTGGGAAGCTGATGCTCCAAAAAAGCGGAAGGGCGGCCAGGAAATCCCAACCACCCTTTATATCCTTCACCCCTCGAACCCCTCACATCAGATTCAACCGGCTACTATACCGCTCCGAATCAATAAACGACCAGTCCAGGTTGCCCCTTACGATCATCGCCAGGTCGGTAATGTAGGTGCCGATGTCCTTTTGTTTGCCTACGTAATAATCGAGGCGCTTGTACAGCATATGGAAATCACGCATTTCCTGGTTGTGGATCTGCAGGGCCCGGTCGGAGGCTATATCTTCGGTGAGACCGTATTCGTTTTGCAGGATGGGCACCAGGTTGTGGAAGTCGCCATGGCCTTGTTCCTTGTGCAGGGAGATCAGGTCGTTAGCCCAGCAGCCGAGGTGGCCGCATAATGTCGTTAACAGGTCAAGGGGTTTTTTGCGGAAGGTCTTCAAAGGAGTTTGTGTGTTTTCGGCAAAAAAAATCAGGGTGGCCGCCAGGTGGGCCCCGCCGAAGAGCGGCCGCCAGTGGCTGTAGTCGTCCAGCGAAGGGACGATGCCGGCTTTCGTGTTCTGGTGCTGCCATTTGATGGCTTTCAGCAGCAGCACAACGTCCTGCACCAGCTGCCCTTTCAGCTCCGCGTCGCACAGCTCGCGCATGCGGCGCCATACGTCGCTGAGGGCCGTCAGCACGGGGCCGCTTTTATAGGTATGCGTTTCGTCGTTCACCAGCACGCTGCAGAACTGCCGGGCGAACTGTTCGAAGTTGACAGGCGGCGTGTCCGCTCCGGATTCGTGGTCGAGCATATCGTCCAGCAGGAAAAGCAGCACCAGCAGGTCGTTGGTGATGCACAGGCGTTTGAAGCCGGCGGTGGGATAGAAGCGGCAGGTCATATGCCCGAAAGCGCTCCGTTTATATTCCTGGAAAGAATCCCCGCGATGCAGGCCGAAAGCAAGCGTCCATTGATCGGTATGTTCTTCTACCGCGTCAACCATGGCGCTAATACGCGCCGGGAAAGGGCAGTACAATGCCCGATCCAAAGTGAGTGTTTGCATAAACAAATGGTTTTAGGTGATTGGAATAAAAAGAAAGGGTAAGGCCGGCGCACATTCTCGAAATAACAGCGCGGGGCCGCAAACGCAGGATTACTGGCACATAGGAGTATCGCAGTAAACTTCAGAACTTCATACGGTTCCCTGTCCTCAGGAACGCATGCAGCTAATACTAGCGGGCACTGTGTCTTTTTTGTGCCGTTTCAGCCGGTTGTTAAAGCGCTTTCTGACATTTGTAAATAATGGTACAGGCGGTGCAGCTCTACAGGTTTGTTAAGAAAACCGGTGACCCCGGCGGCCAGCAACCCTTTATCCGTATCAATGCCGGTAATACCGGAAGTTATAATTACCGGCACGTCTTTTAAATGTTCGTGTTGCCTGATCAGCTGAATGGCTTCCAATCCGTTCATGCCGTTCAATTGGTAATCGAGCAGTATCACCTGCGGGCATTTCAGGAAAGTAGCCTGGATGGCTGTATGAACGTCCATGTGTTTAATGGCGGTGCAGCCGGTTTTTTGCAGCTGCAGTTCTGTTGCACGGAGGTTCATAGGGTTATCGTCCACCACCAGCACTGTTTTGCCGAGCGGCGCCAGCTGCTCTGCGGATTCCTGCGCCGGACCTGTTACCGGGATCGTTACGATAAATACGCTGCCTACGCCGTCGTTGCTCTTCACGGCAATGCTGCCCCTGAGCAGCTTCAGGGTTTCCAGCACAATGGGCATGCCCAGCCCTGTGCCTTTGTAGCGGTTGCTGCGGTCTGAGATATAGGCCTGGAAAAGCTGCGCGCTCTGGCTCTCGGTGAGCCCCGGTCCCTGGTCTATCACCCGCATGATAATATTGTCGCGCCCCGCATCCAGCTGCACGGTAATGGCCGTGTTGCTGAAAGTGAATTTAATGGCGTTGGACAGCAGGTTGGAAAGGATGGTCGTCATGGCCTTTTCGTCGGCCATGACTGTATACGGAAGGTTAGGAGACAGTTCCAGCCGGATGTTCACGTTCTTTTCGCCGGCAAATATCTGGTACGAGGCCACCAGCTCTTCCACCCACTGCCGGATGTTCACTTTCCCGTAGGCAGGGGCGGGCCGGCTGTGCTCCAGCTGCGAATAATCCAGCACGTTGTTCACCACTTCCTTGATGCGGTTGATGGAGAAGCTCAGCGCCTTGGCGTCTTTGACGGGTATGGTCACATTCTCGGTATCGGTGGGGAAGTGGCGGAGATATTCCTCGCATACGGTGTTCGCCACGTTCAGGTGGTTGCGCGTTTCATGGTTGGTGCGCGCAAATTCGCGGCTCTTGGCCTTGTTCTGCATCACCAGCGCATCGATGCTCTCGGAAAAATGGGCGGAATAAAAATAGAACACCATCACGTTGAGCAGGATGGTAGCCGCCAGCACCAGCCACTTCACGAAGTGATAACCGAAACTGATGCCGAGTATGGTGAGCACGACCACTACTGCTGCCACGCTGATGAGCCTGGAAGCGGTATTCGGGTAAATGAGGAAAGACAGTCCTATCAGGAATACAACGATCAGCTCGATGTTCGCGTCCGGCCCCATGAGCAGGCCGAAATACAGCAGGCCGAGGCTGTGCGTGGAATACATGACGAGCTTGGCAATGTTGTGCCGGCGCATCACGTTCCAGAAGGGGATGGTAAAGAGTATGCAGCCTTCGATCAAAGGACTGATGAGTATCGCCAGGTCGCCGGTTACCGCGTACAGCACAGGCGCCATGATAACCGTGAAAATGGCAGGGATAATGCCCATGATATTGACGATCACGATCGACCGGGCCTCGTTGGCGTCCGCATCCCGGGCGCCCAGGTTGATAATGTTTTTGAGTTGATGTAAGACCGCGTTCATGTTTGGGTATTACCGATTAACGGAGATACGATTTCCGGGACGTTTGCCTGTTAATGAAAAGTTAAACCAACTTGGGCTAAAACCCAAATAAAAAAGGCAACTGGTTGATTACCAATTGCCTTTTTGAAGGAATTTAGATATTTTTTACTTCTTCTGGTCTTTCTTCAACCACCGGTTGGTCGTATTATACCGGCCTTCCAGCACTACTTTATAGAAATCCGAAGGAATGTCTTTAATGTCCGCCTGGTAATGTTCCTGGCCTACAGGAACTTCAGCCACCAGTTTATACGTGTCTTCGCCGCCTTCTTTATAATTGTTGGTGGCGGCCAGCCATATTTTGACGGTGCCTTCCGGGTCCATCGCTTTCCAGCTCACGTCGAGCACGCCTTCGCCGGCTTTGATGAGCATGGGCTGGGCAACGGATACTTTGCCGGTAAGCGCAATGCCGTCTGACTCGCGGCTAACGTGAAGGGGCAAACGAAGATCCATAAAACGTGCGATGGTGGGCATGATATCCACTACGCCGGGATAATAATACCGTGCATAATTGTTCAGCGTTTTCTGGTTGGTCACGATCCAGCCGGAACGCTGGCGGGGGCTCTGGCCGCCATGGCCCTTGCCGGACACTTCGTCGCGGCCATGGTCTGTGGTGATGATGATCAGCCAGTCTTCCTTATGCTCTTTCTGCCGGTACTGGATGGCTTTCCAGATGCGGCCGATCTTATCGTCCAGCTTGCGGATGGCGGTGTGGAACTGCGGGCTGTCGCCGTACATATGGCCCATGTCGTCGGTATATTCAAGATACACCCAGCTCAGGTCCGGCGCATCTTTGCGGATGCTGTTGGCGGCTTCGGTGGCCACAAGGTCGTCTATCTTTTCCATGAAGTCGCGGCCCTTGTCCTGCGGGAATTTCACGGTATCCAGCTCGTAACCGTCATATTTGAGATCGAATTTGATATTGCCGGTAGCGGGCATGCCGTCGCCTACGAGCTTGGTGCGGTTGTCTGTCCAGCTGCTGTAGATGGCGGTTTTCTTCTGCGGGAACTGTTCTTTGAGTATGCGGAAGATAGTCCAGTAGTGGTAGTTCGGCGCGGCGATATCGTTGTCCCATACATTGTGTTTGTTCACCCAGGTGCCGGTAAGCACGCTGTTGTAGCCTACGGCCGAAATGGTAGGCGTTTGCGAATACCCGCCCTTTTCGCCGCCAACGTAAGCGCGGAGGTATGAGCCTGTTTTGGAGATCTCCGCCATGTTGGGCGTGTTCAGCATTTCCAGCACATCGGCGGAAATGCCGTCGGCAATGATAAATACCGCTTTCTTCTTATTCTGTGCAAAGCTGGCGCCGGCGATGAATAGTGCCAGGAACAATAAGCCTTTTCGTTTCATCCGTGTTGTTATTTCTGTTACAATTTAAAGGTCATTTCCTTACCAACCGAATATTTGTTTCAGGTTGGGATTGAGCAATACCTGGCTATGCGGCACAGGGCGGTAATAATATTGAGGATCCTTGAAAGTGCGTGTGCCCGTTTCCGTTACCATGTAGCCGCTGGTGCCGTTGCTGAGGTAAAGGGTGGCATCGTCGTTGATGGTGCCGGCCCTGTAATAAATGAGGCGCACGCCCAGGGCGTTCTTTTCCTTGGTGCCGTCCGGCGGCACGGTGGCTGCTTTGTCGATGAGGATGATGTCTTCGTGCCCGTCGCCGGTCATGTCGTATTTGCCCAGCCCGGGGAAATACATGCCCTGCGGGATCTTCGTGAGCAAATTACCCGCGCCCCAGCGCATGAGGTCGTCGAAGCGGAAACCTTCCATGGCAAACTCCACGCGGCGCTCACGGCGTATTTCAAGGATGGCGCCTTTCATGGCACCGCTTACGAGCGGATACGCGGCAGCCAGTACGGGGTCGGGACCGGCGTTGGCAGCGGCAAGGCTCATCGGCGCCACGCCGGCCCTTGCGCGCAGCAGGTTCACCGATTTGTCGAGGTCCGCCTGTGTGAGCGTGCCCAGCTCGGCCAGCGCCTCAGCATAGGTCAGCAGCGCCTCGGCATAGCGGAGCACGGGGAAGTCCACGCTGTTTGCCAGGATGTTGTCCGTTGAGTTGACATATCCTTTCAGCTGGTGGTAGCCGCTGAATTTTTTATTGAGCTTCTGGATGTAAGGCGCGGCATCGGCTACGAACTTCCAGCCGGGATAGGCCACGGTATGCATCAGCCGGGCGTCCCTGTTCTGGAACTCCTGCACGAATGTCTGCTGCATGCTGCCGGGAATGTCGGTAAAACGGGTGCCGTCCTTCATCAGGTACTCGCTTACGAGGCTGCGGGAAGGGGAGCATTCGTAGTCGCCGAACACGGTGCCGTTGATATTGTTGCCCATTTGTTTGTTCTGGTCGTAGGCGGTGGAGAGGATCACCTCTTTGTTGCCGTTGAGGTCCTGGCTGTTGAACAGCACGCCGTAATCTGTTGCGGGAACGCCGGTGTTATATACCTGGAACGTCCCGCTGTTCATGATCTGCAGCGCTGCGTCCCTTGCTTTTTCGAGGAAGCCGGCGGCGGTGCTTTGCAGGCTCAGCTCAGGATGGTATTTGCGGAAGGTGCCTTCGTGCAGCGCGATACGGGCCTGTATGATCGTGGCAGACCATTTGTCCGGCGTATTGGATGGAACTTCGGCCGCGCCGCGTTCTTTCACGTGAGCGGTGGCGAAAGCAAGGTCGTTCATTACACTGTCTACGATGAGCCTGCGCGGGTCGCGGGGTTTGTTGAGCTGTTCCGCGTCCGAGGGATCCAGTGGTTTGGAATACCAGGGCACGTCAGAGAAACGTTTCACTTTTTCATAGTAAAAAATGGCGCGGTAATATTTTGCCAGCCCCGCGTAGTGATCTTTGATCTCCTGCGTGGTGGCGGCGCGCTCATAGTTCTCCAGGAAGTAGTTCAGGTTGCGCAGGCGCCCCCAGTCCCAGCCGCCGGTGATATTTACAGCGGTGGGCGTGCCGGTCATAATGTTCTTCATTTCAACGGCGGCGGTGGTGGCCATGTTGTCTGTACCCTGGTCCGCATCGCGGTAGATGTTCATGCCCCGCTGGTCCATCATACCATTCATATAAAGGGCCAGGTCTTCCTGTGTTTTAAAGAACACTTCGGGTGTGATGGCGGTTTCCGGGTAGCGGTTCAGGAAGTCCTTGTTGCAGGACGTGCTCACTGCCAGGGCCGCAACCAGGTATATTGATAATTTTTTCATGTTGTTTTCATTTACGGTTTAAATCCATTACAGGTCAAGGTTCAGGCCGGCCGCGTATTTACGCTGGTAGGGATATTCCCAGCCATAGCCGTCGGTGATGGATTCAGGGTCCAGGTATTTTTTGATGGATGAAAACTCGAAGATGTTCTCGCCGCTTACAAACAGGCGCAGGCGGCTCACCTTGTAGCGTTTGGTGAGGGAATTGGGCAGGGTGTAACCGATGGTCACGTTCTTCACGCGGAGATACGCCGCGTTCAGCAGGTATTTGGTCTGCGGAAGGTCCAGCCCGGTTCTGCCGCCGGCGTTGGTGTAATTGTTGTCTGCCAGCCATGACTGCATGACGGGGAAGAATGCGTTGGGATTGGCGTCCGCCAGCCCCGCTGCGATATAGGAAGCGGAATGTTTGGCGCGCTCTGCGTCGCTGTCGGCTTCACCGCGGTAGAAATCGAGGTTCCAGGGATATACGTTGGCATAGGGCTGCTGGTAAGGGCCCCAGTACAGGTAATGGTGCGGATAATAATCCATTTTGCCTACACCTTGCAGGAATATGGAAAGGTCTATGCCGTTCCAGTCCAGGTCCAGGTTGATGCCGTAACGATAGCGGGGTGCGCTGTTGCCGATCACGCGGAGGTCTTTGGGATCGTTCGCACTGAAGCCTCTTTCGATCTTGCCGTTGCCGTCAAAGTCTTTGTACCTGGGCCAGCCCGGCACCACGTCTATCGCGCCCCAGGGCACGAGGTCCGACTGGTCCAGCTTGTTGATCTCCGCCTGGTCCCGGAACACGCCGTCGTTGGTGAGGCCCCATATTTCGCCTATTTCCTGGCCTTCGTAATAGGAGTTTGCCCCGGTTGGCGCTTTCTGCGCTTCGTAATAGGTTGTGTTGTTCAGCAGTTTCTGGTCGTTCTTGAATTTGGTGATCCTGGAACGGGAGTCCGACAGGATGCCGCGGATGGAGAAGCTCAGCGATTTTCCGCCTACGATCACATTGTCGCGGTAGTTGATGGAAAGCTCCCAGCCTTTGGTGGCAAGGTCTGCCGCGTTCTGTTTGGGAACTGACGTGCCCAGTACGGCGGGCAGCGCCTGGCCGGGGGTGAGCATGCCGCTGGTGTTGCGCACATAATAGTCGAAGCCTACGAGTATTTTATCCTGCAATACGCCCACATCGGCGCCCACATTGGTAGTGGTCACTTTTTCCCAGGTGTAGCTGCGCGGGTCCACCTGCAGGGTGGGAGAGCCGGTGACAACCGGGATGGTGTTGCCCCCGATCAGGTAAGGCGACCGGTCGCTTTTCGGGAACAGCTGCATATACCCGAAATAATCCACGCTCTGGTTGCCGAGGTCCCCGTAGGAAGCGCGCAGCTTAAGCGTGCTCAGCGCGCGGATATTGTTTTTGATGAACAATTCCTCGCTGGCGATCCAGGCTGCGGAAATAGAAGGGAAAAAGCCCCAGCGGTTGCTTTCGGGGAAGCGGGACGAACCATCGTAGCGGCCGTTCAGCTCAAGGATATATTTTTCGCTGAAGGTGTAGTTCACGCGGCCGAAGTAGCTGCGGATGGCATAGTTCCAGTCGTTGTTGAAAGGCACAGTAACGGTGCTTTCGCCGCTGGTAAGCCCGATATACGGCAGGCTGGAGGAGATGAGCCCGGTACGGGAAACGTTCATCAGCAGCCATTTGTAGCTTTCCTGGTTATAGCCGGCCAGCAGCCTGAAGGCGTGCTTGCCGAAGGTTTTGTTGTAGTTGGCGAACAGGTCGAACACATCGTGCTTGATGGTGCCGGTGTTTTCGCTCACGGAGCCCGCGCCGCCCACCTGGCGGATGTCGTTGGGGCCGTAGCCGATGCTGTACTTTTTGCTGTCGGTATGATATTTCCACAGCTCGCGTTTGAAGCTGGCATCGCCGGTGATCTGCAGGTCGCCGTCCAGGAAGGTGGCGGTGGCTTTGGCGATATTCTGGAAGCCGAAGCGCGTATCCTGCCTGCCGCCGCCGTCTGTAAGCCTTGCTGCGAGGTCGCCCGCGCCGGTATTGGCCCAGGTGCCGTCAGGGTTTTTGGCCACGTCGGTGGGGCGCAGGTAGTAGATGTCCGTTATATTTACCGTGGGCTGCGTTCTGCGCGTCTGGTAAAGGTTGATATTGTTATCCACGCTCAGCCATTTGAGCGGCTTCAGGTTCAGCTTATTGCGCAGGCCGAAGCGGTCCCAGTCGTCTTTGGTCAGCCTGTTGAGGCCGTTCTCTTTTGTATAGTCGGCGCTCAAAAGGTACGACACCGGCAGCTTGCGGCCGTTTTCGGCGGAGCCGTTGAGGGAAATGGAATGGTATTGTGAAGGGCTGCTTTTGCTGAAGAAATAATCGTTCCAGTTGTTGCTGCCCATGTAAGCCCATTTGTTGGGATCGTTGGGGTCTACTCGCACTTCGGGAACGGAAGGGTCTTCGGAGCGCTGTTTGGCCCAGGCGTAATGTTCGTCGCTGTAATTCACGTAATCCCAGGGTGTGTTGTCTGTAGAGGTTTCCAGCACGCGGGAATAGATGTAGGGGTCTGTAACGGGCACTGGCAGCACGGTGAGGCGCGACATGGCGAAGTAGTTGCTGTACGATAACACCTGCCTGCCGCCGGAAGCGCCGTCTTTGGTGGTCACCAGCAATACGCCATAAGCCGCGCGGGCGCCGTAAATGGCGGCGGATGCGGCGTCGCGGAGCACGGAGATGGACGCAATGTCTGCGGGATTGAGGCGCAGCAGGTCGTCTGTAGCGGAAGCGATCCCGTCTATGACCACGAGGGGGGAGCCGCCGTTGATGGAAGTGAAGCCGCGCACGTTGATGTTCGGCGTTTGCCCGGGCTGGCCGCCGAGGTAAGTGATGTTGAGGCCGGGGCTGAGGCCCTGCAGGCCCTGGAACACGTTGGCAATGGGCCTTTCAGCCAGCTGCTTGCCGCCGATCTGGTCTATGGCGCCGGTCACATTGATCTTGCGCTGGGTGCCGTAACCCACTACGATCACCTCTTCCATGGAATTGGAAGTGGGTTCGAGCTTCACCTGCATGGAAGAGCCCGCGTTCACAGGCAGTTCCTGCGCTTCGTAGCCCACGTAGCTGAACACGAGGATGCCTTCTTCGGGCACTTTCAGCTCGAACTCGCCTTTTTCGTTGGTAAAAGTGCCGATGGTGGTGTTCTTGAGGCGCACGCTCACCATTTGCAGCGGTTCTCCGGCAGGGCTGGTTACCTTGCCGCGGGCGGTTACGTCTTTCTTTTCGTTGCCCGCAGGGGCTATCACAATGAGGTTGTTAGGCATCAGGCGGTAGCTGAGGGTGGTGTTGCTCAGCATCTGGTCCAGCACTTTGCTGATGGGCCAGTTCTTCGCATCCAGCGTTACCCTGCTGTTCAGCGGCAGGTGGTCATCGTTGTACACAAAACGGTATTCCGATGTAAGCTCGATGAGCGAAAAAGCTTTTTCAAGGTTTGTGCGGGATAATTTGACGGAAATCGTATTCTGCCCGCGTACGGAGGCGCTAGCCTGCATGCATACAGCAAAAATGAGGATCGCGGAGAGCTTCATAATAAGGAGTAGTTTTTTGAGGCTTCGCCGGGGTGGAAGCCAACTCACCACTAGACATTTTTTCATACCTTTGAATTGTCGGTTAATTGATGATTAGTTCATGTACAAGCATAGCAATGTCATTAGCCGGTATTACACGGGGAATGGTGCGAACATTTCCCGTTTTTTTATGGCTTTATTGCCTGGAAATTGAAAATTAGTTTTGATGATCCTGCCTGGTGCAGGTCTATGCCATTGGTAGTCTGTTTAAAAGTTCAGTTCCTGTTTACCGAGATTGCTACTATATTGAGAATTGATTGTTACTCTATCCAGATAACGCCTTCCGCGTCTTTTTTGAAATGGAACGATCCCGTCAGCTCCAGCGCCTTTAATACTTCGGTGAGATCTTCTTCCTCGAACACGCCCGTGAAATATAATTGTTTCTTCTTCTCGTCCTTGAAGCGGATATCCGCGCCATACCACTGTTCCAGCATGCCGGCCACCTTTTCGAGCGGCAGCTTCTTGAAGGCCAGCTTGTTTTCCACCCATGCCGTTTCGGCCATCACGCTGTCGCTCACTTCGGTGAGGGTGGATTTTACGGCAGGGGCGCCGGATGATATGCTGCTGGTTTCATCGTCCGCTGTTCCGCTGCCCACAGTCTGCAGCGTGGATATGCTGAGCTTTTCGTTGGGCATCAGGCGGATGGTATTTTTATCCATCACCACTTCCACCACGCCGCTCACGAGCGAGGTGACCGCGTTCTCTTCCTGCGGGTAGGCGCGTACATTGAAGGTGGTGCCCAATACCCTGATGGAAAAGGTTTTTGTTTTGACGATGAAAGGATGCTCCGCATCCTGCGCCACATCAAAGAAAGCTTCTCCCAGTAAGGTCACTTCACGGTTCTGCCCGGTGAACTGCTTCGGGTAATCGAGCTGGCTGCCCGCATTGAGCCATACGCTGGTGCCGTCGGGCAGCTTGATCTGCGAGCGGGAACCCTGGCGGGTGACCATCTGCTGCAATTCTGCGTCAGCCGCGCCGCGCTGCTGCGGCCAAACGGCGTAACCGATATAAAGAGCCAGCGCCAGCACCGCTGCCACGCTGCTGATGCGTAATATCATCCGCCTCACGCGGCCGGTCCGGGGCTCAGGCTCTGCTTCCCCGCTTTCCAGCGCGGCCTGCAGCCTTTTCTGGTGGCGTTGCAGGGCCAGGTCCGTTTCTTCGGGCGTAAAGTGCTTGTGTTTGTCTTTCCAGGGCTGCATCATTACTTCCTTGATATAGGAAGTGTCAGGATGCTGCTGCAACAGGCGTTCCAGCTCCGTTTCCTCTTCGGGAGACAACTGGTTTGCCATCTTTTTGGCCAGCAGGTTCCAGATCTTATCATGCATCATAATAACAGGACAATTAAAGGGAGGAGAATTCCCTAAGGGATTTAAAATTTTTTTTTCAGATCAGCGGAAAAGGTAGGATTGAGCCATGTCTGCCGTCATATCCAGGCGGATGGCTTCGGCGATCTTTTTCACAGCAATGGCCAGCTGGGCGTCTACTGTTTTGGGAGATATCTGCAGCAGCTCGCCTACCTCCTTGTATTTCAGGCCATCCTGCTTCACCAGCCGGAATATAAGCTGGCAGCGGGCGGGGAGGCTGCGGATGGCGGACTCTATCTTCTGGATCACTTCCGCGGAAAGCATGTTCTGCTCGGTATCGGGACTGATGGCAAAGGCTTCGGTATCCAGGTTGTCCAGGCTCATATGCTGGTGCCTGCGTTGCTGGCGCAGGGCGTTAATGCTTTGGTTGCGCGTGCATACATAGAGATATACGGTGGGATTGGCTACGCCGGCGAGCTGGGCGCGTTTGTGCCAGAGCATGATAAATACATCAGACACGATCTCTTCAGCAAGCTGCCAGCTGCCTGTAATGGCGGCGGAGAAGTGGATCAGGCGCGAACAGAGCCCTTTGTACAGCTCGTTATAGGCATCCTGGTCACCGTTGTCACAGACCTGGCGGAAATATTGGTGGAGCACTTCCTCATTCATCATGCCGGAAAAGTATAGAATTGTTCGGTGGCAAATATTAACGCAATATTATTTCTTCGTAGATCCTGATTGATACATAAAGAGTGATCACCGAAATTAATAAAACTTTCAGCAAGCCGCTAACAATTATTTTGCCGTGAAGAGCATGGAAAAAAAAGGGTGCAACGGAATCCGATGCACCCTTTTTAAAGCAGGTATAACTGCCTGGACGTCGTTTCTAATACGCATGCAGCCCGAGCTTGGGAGCGAGCCAGCTCTTTTTCAGCGGCACGAGCCAGTGCATCTCCAGTTCGCCTTTCGTTTGCACGGTATTGTTGAGGTAAAGCGTATCGGTGGTGATGTACCCTTTTTCCAGGGCATAGTTGATCTGCGCCATGGGCAGCAGCTGCAATTTCTCTTTCACGATGAATCCCAGCGCCAGGCGGTCGAACAGGTTCACATTGTACTGCCTTTCCATGCTTTTGATGATGCGCACGGAGCTGTCTGTACTGCAGCCGCTTACGCCGGCTTCAGACTCGTCCGCCATCAGCACGATCACCTGGTCGAACAGCAGGCGGCCCCAGCCTTTAACAGGCGTTCCGTGGGAGTTCCATTGTTCGGTGAACTGGTGCAGCTGTTCTTCTATTTCAGCCGCTTCCCGGGACGAGAACGGGCGGTTGCTCTGGTATATCCAAACCCGGCTGGAGGGAGGGAAGTCTGACGGTAAAATATGGGTGATATCGGTATTCATCCTGCAAAATTACGGTAATCCGGGTAAAACCGGCCTGAAGAATTAACGCCCAATTGTTTTTTGCATGGGAATATTTAGTTAAATTTGGTAGCGTAACCACCAAAAGTCCATTAACCTCAAAATTTCCTATCATGGCAGAAGATCACAATGTCCACATTGTTGAGTGGCCAAAAGAAGGAGCTGCCCGGCTGGAGCACCTTTTCAACGACAAACCATTACAGGTAAGCATGCTGCACAACCAGGGGCAGGCCGTTCCTTTATGCATCAAGCTATGCGAGCCCATTTGCGCGGAAAGCAATTACCGCATCGGCATCAACCTGCTGGGGCAGCCGTTTGCCGAGATCGTCATCAAAGGCGTGACCCGGCTGTTCAATTGCCGCGACAACAACGACAAACCGAACGACAGACCCAATGACGGACCTGTAACGCACGTCCCCACCAACCCCGTAGGCTAGCAGTATATCGTTTCATTCCCCAAAAACATCCCCATATGCCCGCAAAAGCGAAGCAAAAGGCGGCAGAGCCCCCTGCGGCAACGCCTGCACCTGAAAGAAGCGCTCCCTCCACCGGTATTCAGTTCGAAGGGCTGGGCAATATCGTAGACAGTGCTTCCAAAATCGTGCTGAAGGCCGCCAATATCCTCGAAGAGGAGATAGCGCGCGGCATTGTGGCCGCCAAACAGATAGAAGGCAAGCTCACCGACGTGCAAAAGCTGCGCGGCGGCAACAAGGAAGAGCTGCTTACCCGCTTCCGGCAGGATGCGCATGATGTGATAGACCTTCTCATCGATTTTACCACTATTGCCGTGAAGAACGTGGGCAGCCTCACCTCCCGCATCATCAACATCAAACAGGGCGGCACAAGCGAAGCCCCGCAGGCGGAAGACCCTGTCCAGATACCGCTGATCCACGCGCCCAAAGACCTGAAAGCAGGCGAGGCGCTGGAAGTGCCCATCACGCTGGAAAACGACAGCAAAACCGAGGTGAAGACCATCGAGTTCACCAACACGGCGCTGCTGGACGCTTCCAACAACCAGATCGATGCGGCGGCCATCACCTACAACCCCAATCCCCTTGTACTGCAGCCCGGCAGCAACGGCAGCGTGAAGATCGCCATCCGTGTGCCGGACGGGGCTAAGCCGGGTTCTTACACCTGCTTCATACAAGGGAAGAATGTGGCGAACCTTAAAGCCACCCTGCTGGTGAAAGTAGTTTAAGCGCATGCTCTCCACAGACATACAGGAACAATTCCTGACCAGGCTGAGCGCGTACCGGGACCTCAGCCTCAAATCCCTGATCGATCTCATCCCGGACCGCGAACCAAAGAAGTACCTCTACGACCTGGTGACGCTTTACCCCAAACGCGGCGGTAAAGGTTTCAGGCCCGGGCTATGCCTTGCCGCCTGCAACATTTTCGGCGGCACCACCGGAGAAGCCATGAATTCCGCCATCGCGCTGGAACTTTTTCATAACGCCTTCCTGGTGCACGACGATATAGAAGACGAAAGCGACGACCGCCGCGGGAGCCCTACCATGCACGCTGCGCACGGCATCCCCATCGCCATCAATGTGGGCGATGCGATGAATGTGCTCAGCATCAGGCCCCTCATGCACAACATTTTCACGCTAGGCCCCAGCCTTACCTGGCAGGTGTTCTCCGAAATAGAGCACATGGTGCTGGAAAGCGTGGAAGGCCAGGCCATGGAGCTGGGCTGGCGGCAGGATAATCTCTGCGACCTGAAAGAAGACGATTACCTCCGCATGATCCTCAAAAAAACATGCTGGTACACCTGCATCCATCCGCTGCGGATCGGCGCCATCATTGGCTCCGGCGGCGCGATGGACCCGGACGTATTCAACCGCTTCGGGTATTACCTCGGCGCGGCATTCCAGATACAGGACGACCTGCTGAACCTGGTCGGCGACCAGGATAAATACGGTAAAGAGATTTGCGGCGATGTGCTGGAAGGCAAACGTACGCTGATGCTGATACACCTGCTGAACACCTGCAGCCCGAAAGAAAAACAAAAGCTGGAGACCTACCTCGCGAAGAAACGCTCCCTGCGCATGCCTGATGAAACAGAATGGGTGATGAAGATGATGAAGAAATATGATTGTATCGCGTACGGGAGAAAGAACGCGCAAAACCTGGCAGGCGCCGCGCTGAAGGAGTTCTACACCGTATTCGGGCACATGCCTGATTCGGAGGATAAGCAGTTTATCGAGAGCATGATATTGTATATGATCAACCGCGATTATTGATCACCTTCCCATGTCTTTCCACACATGCCCTGCCAGCTGGAATGAATTGCTGAGTATCCCTTTGCCCCAGCTGATATAATCTTTCGGATGCTGCATCACATCGCCGGCCGTTTGCATGCCGAACACCATGCCACCCCAGGCCAGCCGCGTAATGCTTCCCGGGCCTTTAGCCGCTTCGCGAAATGCGTCCGCTGCGAGCGTATGCACGCCCTGCGTAATGCTTTTGCCGATGAAAGATGCGCTCATGGCCTCGTTGGCTGGTTTCAGGCCAGCGAGTATGCCGCCGGCAATATCCGCATATTCGTCGTCTTTCCGCGCTTTCTGCACAATGATGTCCAGCAGCTTCAGCCAGAGCGGGTTCAGGTTGCGGTTGCGGATGAACTGGATCAGCGTGTTGGAAAGCGACATATCAAATCCCAATTCTTCCACGATCCTCTTTTTATACGGGGCCAGCGCCGCTTCATGGAACTGCTGCTGCCGGAAACATTCCGCAATGGCCTCCGCCGCCCAACGGCCGCTGAGCGTGGCATATTGAATGCCTTCGCCATTGAGCGCGTTGATCAGTCCCGCCGCATCGCCCACCAGCACCAGCCGGTCCGCGGTCTTGGGATGGGAAGGGTTGTAGGTGGCCAGCGGCCAGCCAGCTACTTTGTCTTCCAGTTCGCCGTCGCCGATCTTTGCTTTCAGCGCGGGATCATTTTCGATGAGCTCGAGCAGCAATTGTTTCAGGTTCACTTCCTGCTGCGGGAAATTTTCCTGCACCATGCCTATGCCCACATTCGCGGTATCGGGGCCGGTGGGGAAGAACCAGTAATAACCGGGGAAGCTGCGGGAGGTGAAGTACAGTTCCGCCTGGTCCGCCACGCACTTCACGTTCCGGTAATAAGCGCGCACGGCCAGTATGCGGTCTTCCGCCTGCGGCTTGCTGCCCGTCAGTATGCGCGCTACCGTTGAGCTGCTGCCGTCCGCCCCTACGATCATCTTGGCAAACAGCGAACCTTTTTTATGATGCGCCAGCACGCCGTTGCTGAATACCTGGTAGTCCTGCAGCCTGCCGGTTACCAGCTTCGCGCCTTTTTTTAACGCGGCCTGCAGTATCCAGTCATCCAGCTCCAGGCGCGGTACCACGCGGCCATGGTCCGGTATGCCGTTCACCTTTGGAATGTTCTTCGTGATCATAGCCTTCCCGTCCAGGTAAAGGGCTGCCTGGGTAATGACGTTCGTTTTGCGGAAAGCTTCGTATTGATCGATGCCCATACCTGCCAGCTCACGGATGGCAACGGGGCCTACGAAATCGCCGCATACTTTATCGCGCGGGAACGGCTGATAGTCGAGTATCGTGACTTTAATGCCCTGTGCAGCCAGGTGGTAAGCGCAGGAAGCGCCCGCGGGGCCGCCGCCTATGACCAGTACGTCTGTATCGTACTGTGGGGTTACATGCCATTTCATGGGGTCAGGTTTATAGCCGAATTTACGAAAAATAACATGCAGTATCGGCGCTTTTCCTTAAATTTGGCGTATTACTCCGAGCCCCAAATCATTAGCATAAGGTACTGCGTATTCGTATTGTTTTTATTGCCCCAATTAAAATTCACTTCTTATGGAAAAAGGAAAGATTTCCTCCCTGAGAGAATTGCAACAGCAGATGCCGCGTATCCTCGAACAGCATGGCAAAGATCCTTCGCTTACTTTGCTCGCCCTCGCCAATCCTTTGCTGGCACTGGAAAAGATAGGTTATTCTTTCAGCCCGGAAGCCAGGGACGAGATCGAAGCGCATGTGCGTTTCGGTAAAGAAGGTGCGGCGAAAGTGGAAGCCCTCAAAGAGCAGATATTCGCGGCTACCGGTAAACCGTTCGACCTGCGTGATGCTTCCGCCCTGCAACAAAACCTTTCCGCCGTATTATCCAAAGCCGCCGCACCGCCGGATATAAAAGCCGGCAAACCCAAAGCAGACGCCGTTAGGGCAAAAGCAACGGGTGCGGATAAGCTCGCTTTACCCAAAGAAGAAGTGGACGCCATCCTGCACAGCGTGAAACAACCCGTGAAAGTAGTGGGCGGCAAGCTGACGGACCCGCTGGAGGCTTTCAGCTCCAAACATGCCGTGATAGTGCCTTTGCTGGAATTCCGCAGGTTGGAGGCTACGCATCCGCGGCTGGCGGAGAAGAGTGTTGCCGAGGCGCTGGTGAAACAAAAAGACAAGCTGCCCTTGCGCAATATCAGCTTCAGGATGAACCGTGCGAACGGGAAGGTAAAATGATGGAATAACGAACGGAACATAAACCCCAAAAACCGCGGGACGCAACATTCCGCGGCATGTATAATCCCGATAAAAACCCCTTCAAATGGCAAACACGCATGGTTTTGAAGTGATCGCGGAACTGACCGTTCCCGCCCTGAAACAACTGCTGCTGGCCGCATGGAAATCAGGCGGCGACGCCAGCGGCCCCGGTGTGATACCCGAATACGTGAACATTCCCAACACCATCAGCTTCGGCCCTTACCAGGTGGCCAGCGGCCACGTGCAGATCCCCAAAGAGCAGCTCGATCTTGAAATGGACACCGGCGTAAACGGCGTCCGCATCAAACTCGGCACCATCAATCACATCGAGATCGCCAACCCGCCCATCGACGCCGCCAAACTGTTCGATATCACGGCGGACGTGCGCGTGCGGGTACCCATCCGCGAGACCAATCCCGCCAATCACGAAGTGGGCGCGGATTTCACGGCCATGCCCGCCGACGCGGTGAGCGTGACCATCACCAGCGGCGATCCTATTGCGCCCATCACCACCGCGGCCATCGAAGAATTTGTACATAAAAAATACCAGGAAGGCGCCATCCCTTCGCAGATCACGCCAGACCCTACCATCGCCTTCGGGCCGTTCAGCATGAAAGTGCATGCCGAACTGTACGACGATGTGAACGATCCCGCCCGCAAGATCACCATCGAAAAGCCCGATCCCGGGCACGTGAAAGTGAACATTCCCTGCTACCTCCGGTTTTACGACATCACTGGCAGCTTCGGCGGGTTTGAGCTGCGCACGCCCATGGCTGTCAACGGCAAAGCCGTGATGCTGGCGGAATACACAGAAACGGCGGACCGCATCCTCGTTAAAACTTCCACCGCTACCGTTACGCTCGAAAACGTGACGCCCGCGGCAGGCACCGAAGGAGCGAATTATACCTTCAACAAAAATGCCGCCTCCATCGGCGGCTACGACCTCGAGAGCCTCATCAAAACAAATTTCAGCGCCGCCGCCGCCGGCCCGCTGCACGCTTTTGGCGATGTGGACGTGTTTGTGCCCACCCTGGCGCAGATAGAAGGTTTCATCGCCGCCCGCGTGCGCGATGAGCTGGTGGCGCGGCAAAAGATACAGATATGGAAAGTGGAAGACCCCACCGGCACCACAACCATCAACGACGTAACGCCGCAGGCTTACAGCGACGGCTTCGCGCTCTGCATCAACGGCGGAGGAGGCGGCAACCCCGGCGCGGTAACCAGCTTCGTGCCCGCCGGGCGCGACTTTGCCATTGCCACCAGCGAAGCCAAGGTGCGGCAGGAATTTAATAAGACCGTGGCCGACCAATACGGCTCGCTGCCCACCACGCTCGATGAAAAAGTGGAAGGCAAGACCGTAAAGCTTAACAGTCTCGGCCTGGACCTCCATACCGGCGAGCTGAGCGTGAACGGCGAAGTGACGATCGTAGACGCTGTGCTGGACAGCATAGACATCGACGCCGGCTTCGACCAGCGCGTAGGACTCAAATGGGCCGATAAACCGGATGGCACGCAGATGCTGGAGCACGAACTGATCGGTGACCCGGACGTGGACCTTGGCGCCGGAGCCTGGCTGCTGGTGGCTTTCCTGGGCTTCCTCACCTTCGGTGTGATCGGGCTTATTATCGGTCTCATCATCATGGCCGTGGTGGAAAGCATTGCTTCCAAGATCGGCGGCGTGGTGGCGAAAGATGAATCCGGCAAGGTGACCGGCATTGGCGCATGGCCGGGTAGTTTAGATGCGATCGGCAATGTGCAGGCGCGCTTCGAGAACCCGGTGATCATTGAACCCAGCGGGCTGGTGTTCGCCGGCAATATGATCATCACCAGCACCTTTGCGCTCACTTCCGAAGATATGGCCCGCTCGCACGGCCCGTACAACGTGACCGGCAACGCCTTCGTGAACTTCAACGGCGGCGCGGATAAACCCACCTCAAAAGCCCTCTGGCTGGCGGGAGACGGCGCATCCTTCACCCTGCGCAATGTTTCCCACCGCTTCGGCAGGAGCGGCGTATACGTGGCGCGCGTGCAGATACAGGTAGACGAAAGCGGAGGCGCCACCACCAGGCACTACACCCGTGTGAATGTGAAGAACGTGGCGCCGGTGGTACAATTCGAAACACCCGTGATCACCATCGAAGAAGGGCAGAAGGTAACACTGAAAGCCGCCTTCACAGACGATAACTGGCTGGATACCCATAAAGCCGTGATCGATTTCGGCGACAATACCGCGCCGCAAACGCTCGTAGTCACTGAAACCAACAACGAGCCCCAGGCGCAGGGCACCGCCAGCGCGGAACATGCCTGGTGCGATAATGGCAGCTATACCGTGCGCCTCACCGTGCAGGACAGTGCCGGCGGCGTGGGTGAAGCCGTAATGACCGTGAACGTGGTGAATGTTGCTCCGAAAGTATACACCTACAAACGCCTCTGCGTGCTCAAAAATCAGCCCGTACGGCTCGACGCTGTATTCATAGACGCCGGCTGGTGCGATTCGCATGTAGGCACCTGGGATTGCGGGGACGGGCATATCAAAATGGCGACCATCCGCGAGAAGAATAAATCCCCGCAGGGCGTGGGCATTGCCTCCGCATCGCATGTATACACCTGCAAAGGCAATTACGTGACCAAGGTGACCGTGCAGGACGATGATGGCGGTACCGGTACCGCCTATTCGCTCGTCACCGTTACCGAGCTGATGAACGCGAATTTCGAGGACGGCTTCCGGTACAAACCGCAGAAAGAGGCACGCAATACGCAGGAAGATGCGATCGTGGCCAATGAATGGCAGCCCTTTGCATCGCCCGTGCTCATCATGGACCCGGAAAGCACCAATGTGCCGCCGTTCAAGGCCGCCTATTTTATTCCCGACGAATTCATTTGCCGCGACGGCCAGCGAGCGCAGGGCATAGTGATCGAAGGTTCCGGGATTGCGGGCATCCGGCAGAGCATCTGTGCGAACACAGGCTGGGACTACGAATTCACCACGTTCTATCATCTGCCCACCCGCAGCAGGGGCGTGACCAGGATCGGCATCGACCCCACCGGCGGCACCAACCCCCTTTCCGAAGACATTAAATGGGTGGAAGCCGCGGCAGTGGACGAATGGGTGCATATGTCCGTAAGAGTAACGGCCGAAAAGCCGCGCATCACCTGCTTCATTGCTGTATACCAGGAAAATGGGGAGAGCGAGCTATACATAGACCGTGCGGCCCTTTTTATGATACAGGCATGCGATCCGTACCCGCTTATCATGCGCCCGAAAGACCGGCAGGACTGCTGCCCGGTGGACGAGCTGGAACGCCATGATTTTGACAAGCTGGAAAAATACATCAGCGACGACATCGCTATGTATTACCCCGGCACGGCCGCCTACCGCTCCACCATGAGCGGCGCACGCATGGTGGATGAAAACAACCCGCCGCCTTCTTTCAGGTTGGATAAACAATCGGGCGAGCAATTGATGAACATGGCGGTGAGCGGTGCGATACAGCTCACGACCGGGATTGCGAAGACCCTGATCAAAGGGACGATCGGGAGGATACTGCCGTTTGGGAAGAGAGGGTAGGGAGGTTTGGTCAAGGGTGCTGTTTGCTATAGAAGAATTTGGTAAATTGCATCATTGATTTCTGACAAATTGCACTACAATGTCAACAAAAAAGCAGGTTTCCCAGGAGCTAACGTCTAAGGCTAAGTTGGCTGTCACCAATGATCTGGAGCGGCTCCGCCGTGACATATACCGCCCCGATATTGAGAAACTGCATCTTTTTACTCAAATGTTACGGGTAAATGCTTTATTTAAAAAGGCGAAAATTACTTATAAATAAAAGGAATGGATCTTTTGGATGAAGAACTGATCAGGTTTTGGAGAACCTTGAATGAGAAACAGGTCAGGTATATTATGGTTGGTGGATTTGCGACCCGTTTCCATGGATTTAACAGGAGTAACCTTTAGAAACTATGCAATTTGTACCGGGATTTTCAAACATAGATATTCAAGGTTGTTTTGTAGAACCCGGAGCTGACGCAAGTCAGCTCACGCACATAATCCTCCCTTCAGACTTGCGCCAGCTTGGGACGAAAGCTGGCTAGCCAGTCAAATATCACATCACAGCTGATCAGTTACCCGCTCCCCCCTGAAAACAGGGTATTCATTTTCATTGAAAACGGTGTTTTCCCCGGCATCGTATGGGCTTACCTTTGTGTCAGAATATATCGGAATGATAGTTCTCCAGGCGACCCGGTAGCCTGTTTGTTATTCCTGGAATTCCATTTTCACAACACTTAAACATTTAGTAACAAAAAAGAATTTTGTGATCTTTGGAATTTCATTAATCTTAGCACTTTATAGTTTTTAGCCCATGTCAGTAAACGGAAACAAGATAGGAACAAGCGTATTTACCGCTGTGTCACCCGAAGGGTTTAGCGTAGTGAGACAGCTTCCCGCTTCAGTTGTGGCGGTGGCTGAAGCAGAAGAGGATTCCATACAGCCGCCCCGTATTACCATCAGCGTTAGTTTGCAAAGTGCCTACGAGGTGTTCGGCGGCAGCAATTTCAAAGAGCGTTTTTTTAATGCCTTACCGCAAAGGCGTTTCAAGGCCGTGGTGGTTAACACCACAGAAACGCTTTTCAATGGCAGCCCTTGTTATATCGTTCATGGAAAAACCGATGTTGTCTTTAACGAACAGCATTATCATCTATTTTATTTTGTTGGTTGTATTTTAATTAATGATGAATACTGCCTTGAGTTTATAGGCGAGGCTGAAGAAAATGTACGCGCCGGAATTGAGCCTTTAATAAACGAGGCCTGGCTGTCGCTGCAGTGGAACAATGATGCGGACGCTTTAAAGCAAAGCCTGCAGGAGCAGGAAGATGCGGTGGCCGCTACACTGAAGGCGATGGAGGAGCGGCTGGAGATCAACGAAGATGAAGCGGCAGAGGGAACGGCAGCGGTGCCTGAGGTTCTTCCCTTTGAAATACCCGCCGGCGGTAAGGAGGTATTTGAGATTGGCGGTATTTCCTTCGATATTATCGAAGAAGAGTCGAAATGGGAAATACCAGGCTTTAGCAAAGAGCTCAATACCCACATTGTAGCCAGAACGGGCAAGGTGAAAAAAGCGGTGGAAGCCAGATTGCTGGAAGAATATACAGAAGGGGACGAAGCAACGGTACATATCGATTTCCCCGGCATTGGCATATACGGTAACGGGATACCGGAAGGCAGTTTTGAAATTACAGGAGACAAATGCGAAGCCACCTATGCCTACGTGCGCAAAGAAGGCTTTGAGTACGGTCTCGATTTCTTCGGTACCATTACTTTCAAAGACAATTGGGTGGCCTATAACGGTTATCTGAAGCGTCCTTACGACGATGTTCCCTGTTTCCCGGTAAAAATATACAAGCAATTCAATGCGGATACCCTGGATTGGAGTAACTATAAGTTTACTTCTTATGAAGAAACATTGCAGGCCCCCGCGGAAGTGGTCTGTTACCTGGATATGGCCAACCCTGAGTTTGAAGAGTTCCCCGAAAGGCTGTTCTCCTTCAGCCGGCTTAAAGAGCTGGGGATCATCTGCAAGTGGCCTTTGGAAAAACTGCCACTAAGATCGTTTCCCGCAAAGATCGGCAGCTTGCAAATGCTGGAGCAGGTTTCTGTAAACGGTGTTCATGTTGAATCTTTACCAGAAAGTATAGGGCAGCTTACGAACCTGACCCGGTTCTATTTCAATAACGGGCAGTTAAAGACCATACCTGAAGGCCTGCTGCAGCTGCCAAAACTGGAGTACCTGGTACTCTCCCGCCACCAGCTTGAAGCATTGCCGCAACAAGCACACCTTCCCGAAATAAAGACAATAGACCTCTCCGGTAACCAGCTAAAAACGCTCCCGGAAACGTTATTGCAGCAACCGAAGCTGAAACGGGTCGATATTAAGAACAATCCCCTGGAAATATTGCCCGCATCCATTAATCAGATTGCAGATGTAGAGCTCTCTATTGAGGATAAAATGCGTTTGATGGATTTTACGTATAAAGGAGCTGATGGAACGGGTGTTATTTCATGGAACGACCGGGCATTTTACGCAGCAGGCGATCCGGACCTGGATACGCGGATAGAGGCCCTTATCAGGGAATACAACGCGGCAGAATACCGGGAAGCGATAGGGTCGCTGGCAAAAAAGAGCATTGCATTCTCGCATGCTGGCGATGAAGATTATACAATCATCGGCAATCACCGCTTTGGCGGCATGCCGGACCTGCCGGCGGATATGGACTATCCAAAGTTCATAGAGAAAAGGGAAGACGGGGAGAAGGAATACCTGTACGAATTCATTGGCCAGGTAAACTGCGGGGCAATTGCCGGCCTGCAGGATTATCTGCCGCGTAAAGGCATATTGTTTTTTTTCTTCGAAACCATTCATAACCTGTATGGCAGCACGAAAGGCAATCCCTGTAAAGTTATTTATGCGGAAGATACTTCCGCCCTTTCTTCCGGTAGCCGCTTCAATTTCTCCGCTGACGACTATTTTGAAATGTACGACCCGGCATACGCCGCATATAGCGTCCATGCGGCCAAAGAAATGTCGTTCCCGTCTTTTTATGCCAGCTACCAGAACAGTTATCTTTTTAAAGGCGCTGCCAAAGCCCTGCAGGATAAAGAGGAGCTGCTGGACGATACATTGGGCAACCTGTATGAAACCGGCGCCAACAGCAAACCTTACGCTTATGCTATGAACGCATATGGTTTTACGCAACATGAATCCCCGGAACTGCAGGCTTCCCTTAAGCAGAAAGGCAATCCCGAAGACTGGATCATTTTGCTGAAAGTCTCATCTGCCGGGGATTTTCAATGGGGTGATGCAGGCGACCTGTTTTTTGTCATCCATAAAAGCGACCTGGCAAAGAAAGATTTCAGCAATGTTTTTGTAACACTGGAAAGCAGCTGATCTTAAGAACAGGATCAGCATCCGGTTTGAGAATTTAAAGTATAAAACGATCCATATTTATGACAGCGGAAGAATATAAAAAACAATTTACGGAAGAGGATACGCCCGGCTGGCAGGCTATCGATCAGCAGCTGGGAAAAGTGTACGGCAGCACCGAACCCCGGCATTATCCGCCGCTGTGCGGGCTTCATTATGCCGCGGGAGGAACGGATCCCATAGATGGGGCGAGTATTTACGATAGTAATCGCCAGGTATTTCACCGGCATATCGTCAGCTACGGAATGAGCGAGCTTTATTACAATGAAGAAAAGGCCGGCGGCACATTCAGCAAATGGGGGTTTGAATTCAGCTTCAGGCTGGCACCTTTTAAAGAGGATGAAAATGATCCTATATGGGCCATACACGTAATGAATAACCTGGCCCGGTATGTATTTTCAAGTGGAAGATGGTTTGAAGAGAACCAGTTCATCCCCGCCAACGGCCCTATAAGGCTCAATACGGAAACGGAAATCACAGGTTTTGTAATTGCCCTTGATCCAGAACTGGGCAAAATAGACACGCCTCACGGCGAAGTTAGTTTTCTTCAGTTAGTGGGTATTACCAGCGCAGAATTGGAACAGATCAAACAAAACCCTACCACCGAAGCCGTAAAAGAATTAATAACCAGCTTGCAGCAAAGCAACCCTTTATTGATCACGGACCTGGAGAGGAAATAAAAAGAGCAATACGCACGGGGATACGCCCGCCGCTACTGCATTTCTCCGGCGATGATCTCCGCAATGTCCAGCACCTTCACCGTATCCTCTTTCCCTGCCTCTTTCACGCCGTCGGTGAGCATCGTCATGCAGAAGGGGCAGTTGGCGGCGATCACGGAAGCGCCGGTGGCTACGGCTTCGCGGCCTCTTTCGAAGTTCACGCGGGTAGTGCCTTTTTCTTCTTCCTTGAACATCTGCGCGCCGCCTGCGCCGCAGCAGAGGCCTTTGCTTTTGCAGCGTTTCATTTCCACCAGGTCCGCATCCAGCGTTTCCAGCACTGCGCGCGGGGCTTCGTAGATATTGTTGGCCCGGCCAAGGTAGCAGCTGTCGTGGTAAGTGATCTTTTTGCCTTTAAACGATCCGCCTTCTTTTATTTTGATGCGGCCTTCGTCGATAAGCTGCTGCAGGAAGGTGGTGTGATGGATCACTTCGTAGCTTCCGCCCAGCTCGGGGTATTCGTTTTTGATGGTGTTGAAGCAGTGGGGGCAGGCCGTCACGATCTTCTTCACGCCGTAATTATTCAATACCTGGATGTTGTTGTACGCCATCATCTGGAAGAGGAACTCGTTGCCCGCCCTGCGCGCCGGGTCGCCGGTGCAGGCTTCTTCCTTGCCCAGCACGGCAAATGGTATCCCGGTTTTGGTCAGTATCTCCGCGAATGCCCGGGTGATCTTCTGCGCGCGCTGGTCAAAGCTGCCCGCGCATCCCACCCAGAAGAGCACTTCGGGCGTTTCCCCATTGGCAAAATATTCGGCCATTGTTTTCACTTGCATACATTCTTGTTTTAACTGTTGATCCAGGCATCACGGTCGTCCGGACTGAATTTCCAGGGCGCCATATTATTTTCTATGTTGGAGAACATCATGTTCCATTCCTGCGGGGCGCTGCTTTCTTCCATGATCAGGTGCCGCCTCATTTGCAGGATGATGTCCAGCGGGTTGATGCTCACGGGGCATTCTTCCACGCAGGCGTTGCAGCTGGTGCAGGCGCGCAGCTCCTCTTCGGTGATGTAATCGCGCAAAAGCGTTTTGTCGCCGGCCTCTCCGTTTAGCCTGCCGACTTCTTCCGCGCGGTCGCGGGTTTTCATCATAATGAGGCGGGGAGAGAGGGCCTTGCCCGTTTGCGTGGCGGGGCAGGCGGCGGAGCAGCGGCCGCATTCCGTGCAGGCAAAGGCATCCAGCAGGTTCTTCCAGGTGAGGTCCTGCACGTCCTTTGCGCCGAACTTAGGCGGCGTATCGGCCGGAGCAGCGTTGGCGGCCAGTTCGGGCTGCATGGCATACAGCACTTCCTGTTGTATTTCGGGCATATTGTCCATTTTGCCTTTGGGCTTCAAACGGGTATAATATGCATTCGGGAAAGCGAGAATGATGTGCAGGTGCTTGGACCAGGGCAGGTAGTTCAGGAACGCGAGCACGCCGAGGATGTGCAGCCACCAGGCCGTTCTTTCAACGGCAACGAGCGCGGAGTCGGACAGGCCGTTGAACAGACCTGCAAAATGCTGTGTGATCCAGAAAGGATCGGCGACGGGGTAATGCGGTACGCCGCGGCTCTGAAGGATACCGTCTGCCGTGTTCATGGTGAGGAACAGCAGCATGAGCACAATTTCGGTGATCAGGATGCAATTGGCGTCGGAACGCGGCCACCCGTCCAGGTCTTTACTGATAAAGCGCCTGAGCTTGAGGATGTTGCGGCGCACCAGGAAGATGGCGCAGGAAACGGCCACCAGCACCGCCAGTATCTCGAAACAGCCGATCAGTACGCCGTACACCGGCCCCAGCACGGGCGCGAATATACGATGGGTGCCCGCCAGCCCGTCTATGACGATCTCCAGGATCTCCAGGTTGATGATAATGAACCCGGCATACACGAAGAAGTGCAGCACCGCCACCAGCGGGTTGCGGAACATCTTTTTCTGGCCGAAAGCAAGCAGCAGCAGGTTCTTCCAGCGCAGCGCGGGCTGGTCGTTCAGGGTGATGTCCCTTCCCAGCAGAATATTCCGCCGTATACCCATTGCCCTGCGGGAGAAGTAGTAAACGGCAGCTGCAAGTGCTACCAGGAAAAGTAGTTGAGAAACAATTTGCATATCCTTGATTTGACCGGTTGTTAGTTGCAATTTATGTATTTTTACGGCTGTACAAAATTGCGATATGGAAAATAAGAATGTTATCCTGACGCAGGAGGCGATAGAAAAGAAGATCGAACGGATTGCGTATGAAATATACGAACATAATTACGACGAACCATCTATCATACTGGCGGGCATCTGGGACCGCGGATCCATCCTCACCCAGAAGATCGCCGCGCACCTGCAACGCATAGCGCCTTTCAAAGTAGAGGTCATGGAAATAAAGCTGGACAAACAAAAGCCGGCTGAAGTGGAACTCTCCCACCAGCTGGATTTCACCGGCAAAGTGATCGTCGTGATCGACGATGTGGCCAACTCCGGCCGCACCATGCTCTACGCGCTCAAACCCTTCCTGCAATTCCTTCCCAAAAAGATACAAACAGCCGTACTGGTAGACCGCCGGCATAAATCCTTCCCGCTCTCCGTGGACTTCGTGGGCTACAGCCTGGCCACCACCCTGCAGGACATGGTGATGGTGGACGTTTCCGGCGAAAAGATCTCCTCCGCGTATCTTACCAATTAAATCAAAAATAAAGGGCGTGCATCTTTAGCCGTCCGTTGAGGTCCAGTTCCAGCGCGGGCGCGGGGATTTTTATCATATTCAGCACCTGGAACAATACCTTCACGCCTTTGTGCTTCGTCCTGATCTTTGTAAGGTCAAGGTCCGGCGACAAGATCAGTTGCCGTTTGCGTTTGAGCCAGGTGTAATTGCGGTATACGCCCCCGGCATCTGTCCAGTGGTTGGAATAATCGTCGAACATATTGTCCGCGCTGTAACCCACGGCAATGTTGAGCCATCGCGGCAGCCGGCTTTCGGGCATCACGCTTTTGAGGTTGAGGCTCAGCCAGTAGGTTTGGGAGTTGTAGTCTTTGAGCGTCCTTTCAGCCCAGGTATGCCCGAACTGGTCGATGGCGCGGGCTTTCAGCACGGGGTCGTTGTAGCGGACGGGGAAGGAGGAGAACTTCAGCTGGAAGCGCTGTTCGTTCCAGGCCAGCTCCTGGCTCATCATCACGGCCACCCCGAGGGCGTTGGCGGCCATGTCGCTCCACGACCAGCCCCAGTTCTCGGAATGCGCATCGAGCAGTTCTATCACGCTTTGGTAAGCGAGCCCGCTCATACCCCCGATCCATATCTGCTGCTTGCGCGGAAGGCCCGTCCAGCGCCAGATCTCGCGGCTGTATTTGGAGAGCAGGTAGGCGCTGAAGATATGCCCGGCCTTATCCATCTGCAGCCATTCGCCGCTGTCGTTGAATGTATGGAAGCTGCGCTGCGAGTAACCGCTGTACCAGAACTGGTTCAGCACCAGCAGCGAATTGGCGTAAGCAGCCACAGTGATGCCGCTGAGCGCCCATACACGGCCTTTCACGGGCCTGTCGGGAATGTCGAAGAAGCCGATATAAGGAGCGGAGTCTTTTACATGGGGGAAAGTGTCCTTCACGCGTTCAGAAGTGGCTGCCGGCTTGAAAGAGGTGTCCTGCACGGGTGTAGCTGCTTCACCGCACGCGGTATCGTTCAACCGGCTGATGTGCAAACCAGGAAAGGATATTTCATGGCCTGCGGGCACAGGCACGGCGTTCACTTTCACGGGCAACATCCATAAAGCAAAAAGGCTGCCGGTACAGCAGATACTGCCCGCAGCCTTTTTACAGAAGGTCTTGATGTATCGGATCATCCGAGTTGCATGTCGTGAATAATACCCGCCACTTTCGCATCCAGCGCCTGTTCCACTCTTTCCAGGTCGGCCGGGCTTTCCAGCGGTTCATGCACGCTGAAATAGAACTTGATCTTGGGTTCCGTGCCGGAAGGGCGCGCGGAGATCCGGCTGCCGTCCGCAGTCAGGAACTGCAGCACATTGGATTTCGGAAGGTCGATAGGCGTTTGCTCGCCGGTGGCCAGCGTGGTGACGTGAGACAGCTGGTAGTCGAATATCTTCACCACGGGCGAACCGTTGATGGATGCCGGCGGGTTCTGGCGGTAGCTGCTCATCATCTCCGCAATTTCCTCGGCGCCTTTCATGCCTTTTTTGGTGATGGAAATGAGGGACTCCTTGTAGAAACCATACCGTACATAGATGTCGATCAGCTGCTCGTACAGCGTTCTGCCTTCATTTTTGGCGTAAGCCGCCATTTCGCAGATCATGGCTACGGAAGCAATGGCGTCCTTATCGCGCACATTATCCCCGATCATATAACCGTACGATTCCTCGCCGCCGCAGATGAAATTTTCGGTGGCTTCCTTGCGGCGTATCAGGTCAGCGATCCACTTGAAACCGGTGAGGGTGTTGTAGCAGGTAATATTGTTGCTGGCGGCGAACACGTCTATCAGGTCGCTGGTCACCACCGTTTTGCAGATGTAGTCGTTGGGCTGGGCAAGACCTTTACGTTTGCGCGCTTCCACGATGTAGTTGAAAAGCAGCACGGCGGTCTGGTTGCCGTTCAGCAATATCCATTTGCCGGTATGGTCTTTCACGGCAATGCCTACACGATCGGAGTCGGGGTCTGTTCCCAGCAGGATGTCCGCATCCAGCGCAGCGGCCTTTTTCAGGCCGATGCTCATGGCTTCGGATTCCTCCGGGTTGGGATACACCACGGTCGGGAAGTTCCCGTCGGGCGTAGCCTGTTCTTCCACGATGTGCACATTGGTGAAACCGAAACGTTTGAGTATTTCAGGCACGAGGGTAATGCCGGTGCCGTGAATAGGAGTGTATACGATCTTCAGGTCATGCTGTTTGGCCACCACTTCGGGGTACACGCTCAGGCTTTTGAGCATGGAGAGGTACGCCTCGTCCATGTCTTTCCCGATGAGGGTGATGTTCTGTTCCCAGCCGGTCCATTTCACTTCCCCGATGCCGCCGATCTTTTCCACTTCGAGGATCACGTTCTTGTCGTGCGGCGGCACCAGCTGCGCGCCATCGTCCCAGTAGGCCTTGTAGCCGTTGTATTCACGGGGGTTGTGGCTGGCGGTAAGCACCAGGCCGCCCTGGCATTGCAGGTGGCGGATCGCGAAAGAAAGCTCGGGAGTGGGGCGGAGGGCTTCGAAAAGGAATACTTTGATGCCGTTGGCGGCCATTACATTGGCGGCTACCTCGGCAAAGAAGCGGGAATTGTTCCGGCTGTCGTGCGCAATGGCTATTTTGATCTCACCCTGGAAAGATTTCTTCAGGTAGTTGGCGAAACCCTGCGTGGCTACGCCCACCGTGTATTTGTTCATACGGTTGGTGCCCACGCCCATCACGCCGCGAAGGCCGCCGGTGCCGAATTCCAGGTTACGGTAAAATGCGTCCGTGATCTCGTCAGGGTTTTCTTTGAGGAGTTGCTGTACTGTTGCCACGGTTTCCGGGTCATAGCCTCCGTTGAGCCATTGCTCTGCTTTGCTGAGAATGTTTGCGTCCATGTGTTGAATTACTTTTTACAGGGCCTTGATGTGATCAAATGGACTGTAAAATAATGAGAAAAAGGTTTTCAGTCAAAATGGTTTGAAATACTGCCGCCTGCGACGGCAAATTTCAAGCCGTATTTCCCCGCCGCGGCGCATTCCGCGCGTTTTGCTATAAAAATCGCCCGTAATGGTTATTTTTGCGCCCATGAGGCGGTACGAAGATAATTATAAGCAAAAAGGATTACGCAAACAATTGGTAGACAACATCAGGCAGAAAGGTATTACGGACGAGAACGTACTGGCAGCCATCAACAACATCCCCCGGCATTATTTCCTGGACACGGCTTTTGAAGGGATCGCCTATGAAGACAGGGCTTTCCCGATCGGGGAGGGGCAAACTATTTCGCAGCCCTATACGGTGGCATACCAAACGCAGTTGCTGGAAGTTAAACCATTTGAGAAGGTCCTTGAGATCGGCACGGGAAGCGCCTACCAGGCCTGTGTGCTCGGCGAGCTGAAAGCAAATGTCTACACCATCGAGCGGCAGAAGAAGCTGTTCGACCAGGTAAAATCATTCCCTTTCAAGGCAAAGTACCCCACTATCCGGTTCTTTTATGGAGACGGGTATGAGGGGCTGCCCACCTATGCTCCTTTCGACAAAGTGCTGGTGACCGCAGCGGCGCCGCAAATTCCTGAAAAGCTGCTGAAGCAGCTGAAGCCGGGTGGCAAAATGGTGATACCCGTGGGCGGCGGCGACGTTCAGCGCATGCTGCGCATCACCAAAACCGGCGAAGATGATTATGAACAGGAGATCTTCGACGATTTTTCATTTGTGCCCATGCTGGCGGGAAAGAAAGGATAAGAACGCATTAAAAGAAAAGCGGCCGTCTTGTAAAAAGGCGGCCGCTTTTTTTTATGATATTTTCCGGGAAGCAATACTTTTTTGCTTTGAAAAGCCGCCCCGGAGGGTCCGGGTGCGGCTTGTTCTCACTAAGATAGGGATTAATCTCGTATTTAAAATCCGCCCTGGCCTTCCATCTGCACGCCTTCTGAGCTGGAGCGGTTGTTCCTGCGCTTGAAGAGCTGCGAATCAAATTTGCCGAAGCGGTAGCTGAGGTTCAGGCGCAGGATGCGGCTTTCGCGCTTGCGCACCATGTCCTGCGTGAAGAAAGCGGATTCCTGTTCCATGCCGAACTCGCGGGTGTTGAACACGTCGCTGAGGCCGAGGGTGGCGGTGAGGGCTTTGCTCTTCAGGAAGTCTTTCCGCAGCGCCACGTCTACCGAGCTCAGGCCTTTGATGCGGCCCTGTGCAGAAGTGGGTATCATCATGAAACCGCCGCCTCCGCCGCCACGGCCGCCTCCGCCTCCGGTAGGAATAGTGATGGTAGGCGCCTGGTAGTTGGCGGTTACCTGGAAGGTCATGTTCCAGGGCAGCTTGGTTTCGGAATTGATCTTCGCCAGCCAGCTGAAACCGCGGTTGGTAAAGTTTTCCTTGTCGTTGCGCACCTGCAGCTCCTGCTGGTAGAGGTTCACGTTGGTCGTGATGTCCCAGCCCTGGATGATCTGGTTTTTCATCGTTAGTTCGGCGCCATAGGAAAAGCTCTTGTTGGCGTTGATGAAGGTGGTGAGCAGGGTATCGCTGCCGGGAGCTACCGGGGTGTTCAGCGTGCTGATCAGGTTGTTGGTATTGCGGTAGTAAATTGAACCGAGGAAGTTGTGTTTCTTCCAGGTTTTCATGTAAGAGAATTCCAGGCTGTTGGTGAACTCAGGCCGGAGGTTCGGGTTGCCTTCGCGGTGGTTCAGCGGGTCGCTGAAATCGCGGTAGGGCACCAGCTGGAAGAAGTTCGGGCGGTTCACCCGGCGCGAATAGTTCAGCTGCAGCTCCTGTTCTTTTTGCAGCTTGTAGCTCAGGTACACGCTGGGAAACAGGCCGGGTACGGCTTTGGTGGGCTTGAAGGTTTTGCCTTCGCTTGGTATTTCGCCGGAGTAAATGTATTGTTCCGCGCGCAGGCCTACCTGGTAACCAAAGTTCTTGATGGTATTGGAATAGTTGGCGTATGCCGCGTAGATCTCTTCTTTGTATTTGTAGTCGTTGCTCAGGCTGTCTATCGGCACATTCACGTTCAGCCCTTCGCCTACTTCGTAAGTGCTGCTGAAGCTGCGGATGGTGCCTTTGATACCTGTCTCGAACTTACCGGTCTTACCCATCGGGTCCACGTAATCGGCCTGGAAGGAATAGAAGTTTGTTTTACCGTCGCCCCGGTTGCTCTGGATGTAGGGATCACCGGAAGGCTGGCCTGCCAGCGACTGCTGCTGCATGCGGAAGGCGCCGCTGCGGTCGTTGCTGTTCAGGTTCATGGACACATCGGCAGTGAGTTCTTTGTTGGGCTCGGCAAACAGGTGCTTGAAACCCAGCGTGGTAGAGTAGTTGCGGAAGCCGAACTTGCTGTCTGTATACCGGGTGTTGCGGCGGAATGCGTCCAGCTTGGCGTCGCTGTAGGTGCTTCCCAGCTCTTCGTAGTTCTTGAAAGTGCCGTTCACGATATTTTGTGAAAGCGAAATGGTATTCCGGTTATCCATGAAATAATCCACGCCGATGCGGCCGAACTGGAAGTTGCCGCCGCTGCGGCTGTCGCTTTCCTGGAAGATATAATTCTGGTCCGTTACGCTGGTGGCGAAATTGGTACGGTCAGTTGTGCCGTTGCCCCAGTTGCGGTTGGCGTTGTAGTTATAGTTGGCGCTCACGTTCCATTTACCCTGGCGCACGGCAATGTTGCCGCCCGCGTTGTATTTGTCGCCCGTGCCGATGCCGCCCTGTATCATACCGTTGAAACCTGCTTTTTTATTTTTCTTCAGCACGATGTTGATGATGCCGCTCATGCCTTCCGCGTCGTATTTGGCGGAGGGGTTGGTGATCAGCTCCACGCTCTCGATCGCGTCTGCCGGTATCTGGTCGATGGTCAGCGTGCTGGGTTTGCCGTCCACAAAAATATTGGGGGAGGAGTTGCGCACTTTGACGTTGCCGTCTATGTCCACGTTCACGGAAGGAACGCTTTTCAGCACGTCTGCCGCGGTGCCGCCTGCGCTGGTAAGGTTACGGTCCACATTGAACACTTTTTTGTCGATGTTCATCTGGAAGGCGGAGCGCTGACCGGTCACTTCCACTTCGGAAAGGGCTTTGGCATTGGCTTCCAGGCGGATGTTGCCTAGGTCCTGCGACATAGCCTGGGGTGTTACCGTTACTTTTTTGAAGATGGTCTTATAACCCATGAAATTGATGCGGAGAAGGAAGGGGCCGAAAGGCAGCTGCTCCAGGCTGAAATCCCCGTTGCCCTGGCTCAGCATGCCGGTCACCAGGCTGGAATCTTTCTGGCGGAGCAGCGCTACGGAAGCGTACTCTACGGGTTGGCGGGTTTGTGCGTCTACCAGTTTGCCGTAAATATGGCCGATCTGCGGCATTTGCCCGCCGCCGGGGCGTTGGCCGTTGGGTGCTCCTGCGGGTCGTGTGCCTCCCTGGGGGCTCACCTGCGCTGCCGCATACGATTGCATTACGATCAGACCCAGGAACAATGCGTACAATTTTTTCATCTTAATGAACTTTGAATGGACTCGGATTTTAGACGTTGTTTTTATGACGGCCATTTACGGTATTGGAAAATAAAGCCTTTGCAAAATTAATGGCTATTCTGCGCGCGGCCGGCGGAAAGGGATAAAGGGAGGGAATTGCAACACGAATGACGGGAAAACAGGGCCGGAAGGTATTAACATTAATTAACACTACAGATGGCGTAATAATAGCTTAATAATAGCGGCTGAAATGAAAAATGGCTCCTGGAATTCAGAAGCCATTTTTACTTGTAACGGGTGGATGAGGGGGCTCGAACCCCCGACCCTCAGAACCACAATCTGATGCTCTAACCAACTGAGCTACAACCACCATGTGTGTTTTATGGAGTGCAAAGGTAATATTTTTCGTATTCAATTTCCAAATGTTGGGGCGGAAATCTTTTACAAAAAATCAAAATTGCTGTTTCCGGATAACCGCCTGATGTTGTTGCCTCTAACATATAGCGAATGGAAATCTGTTTTCAGGACCCGGTTATGCACATGATTTCCACAAAAAAACGCGTATCTTTGCCATTCGCAAATCCCCCGAAACTTACTAGCCCAGCATGCGAAGTGCTGGGCTTTTTGTTTTTATTAACCAGGAAAAAATTATATAAAAAGTTGACATACAACTAACTATGCATATGGATCAGCTAAAATTGAAATTACAGGAGTATTATCAGCGGTACCGGAAGCAGGACAAACTGCCGAAGAAAGAGGCACAGGAAACGGGGAAGGACTCGGTTCAGGATCTGGAGAATGATATCCTTACACAGTTCGGGCTCCCGGTATCCAAAAGGTTTGTACAGATATTGCACGATTTTGTCAATCAAGGCCAGGTAAACGACCAGTTGCTGGATTATGTGAGCAAGAAATTGCGCACCGCTGCCAGGAAATATTTACTCGCACCGGTTATGAGCGATTTGGAACAACTCACCCAGGCCCGCGACCAAAAGCGGAACCCCTTCGACGTATTGCCGGAGATCGGGTATCCTGCGCATGAATATGCTGTTTTCCTGATAGGGGAACTGCTGTACCGACGCAATATGAGCGCGCAGGATGTGCTGGACGAATTGCAGCGCGCACATAAGCACAACAGCTGGGAAGACCTGCTGATGCTCAGCAAGATCAGTAATTATTCCAGCCATGAGCTGTATACGAAATTGAAGAAATTCGAGCTTCGTTTCGTGGACGACTTCGTGCAGCACCAGCACCGCCAGGAAGTGACGCGCCCGCAGAACAAACGCCTCACGCCGGCGGAGGAAGGCTATAAGCCCAATTACAAAACCATTTCGAAAGTGCAGGTGGAAGACATCGTGTTCGACGATAAGACCACGCCCAGCCTGTTCGGCAAGATCAAATCCGGCAGCCGTTACACCCGCATCACTATCAGCCTCGAATTTTCGGAGCTGAACCAGCTGCTCATGAGTAGTGGCGAACTGGGTGTGGAAATTGCGAACGCCGTCAAAAAACGCCTTTCCAACCCCGCGGTGGCCAAACCGCTGGTGATAGACATCAAAGCGGAATTCGGCGAGCCGCTGAAGCTGGACAACTGCTACCTGGAAGTATACAAGCCGCAGCACCAGGAGAACGGCAAATGGACGGAAGATAAGGACGCGTTCTATTTCGTGGACAAGATCCTGTCCAAAAAAGAATTCGAGAAGCGCAGCAAGGAAGCGGAAGTGAAAACGAAGATCCAGGAGTGCCTGGAACTGATCGGCGGCTCATACGTATATTACCAGCGCCTGCGCAGGCTCGGTATTACCGAAGAGGAAGCCAAGCTGCGCGCCGGTTTGCAGGATGAGCTGTTGTATAAGCTCAGCTACTACCTGAATAAACTGAAGGATTAATAACAGTCATAGCACGAAAAAGCCCCGTCCGGTTTAACCAGGACGGGGCTTTTTTATTGCAGTAATATTTGTTAAAAATTCTTCTCAATCCTGCCCACTCTGCCGTACTGGTCCATACCTTCCACCACTACCCTGAAGTTCTTCGTATTGTCGTTGTTATAGAAGATCAGGCGTGCGGTGTGGTTGGTGCTGTCTACCGTCAGGCTGGGGTTCCAGTAGAGGGTGAGGCGTTTGTCAGGCAGGTCGTGCACGGGTTTGCGCACGGAATAATCAGGGCTGTAGAATTCCTTGATGATCTTGTAACCGCCTTTTTTCAACAGCTCCAGCCCTTTCACGGTGGGGTCGGGCCGGCTGTCGCCCCCGCGGCGCGTCCAGATGGCAATGGCGCCGTTGCCGCCGCCGATGCCGCCCATGAACGGCGGACGGAATACTTTGATCAGCGCAACGTCCGCCATAGGGATATTGGCCACGGTGCCGATGTCTACAGGCATCTGGTCCAGGTACACGCCGGGAGCGCCGCCGCGCCAGGAGAGCACGGGATTGCTGATGTCGCCGGTGATCTGGAGGCCGGGCACCCGCGCCTGGAGATATTGGAATACATTGAACGATGTCACGTTTTCGTTCGTCAGGTCGAAGGTCATCGCGTTGCCGCCGGAGAACATACCATTGGCATATCTCTTTTCGGTGGTTTCAGCTTCTGTCGGTTTTTTGGCGGTGATGTCCACGCCCTGCAGCTGGATGGTGCGGTTGTTGATCCTGCGGTTCACGTTATTGCTTTCCACCACGGTGGCGAGATAGTTCTTTAATATCCTGTTGTCCAGCGGGGGAGGAGGCAGTAAGGGCACGGGCGTTTTTACGCTGGCGTATACGTCAAAGAAGTGACGGTCGAACTGCACGTCCACATCTTTCCATTTTTTATTGGTCATGCTGCCCTGGAAGTAAACATTGGCGGTATCGTTGTAGAACAGGTTGTTCAGCTGGAACGAACCGTCGGGGCTTACAGGTGCGGACGCGAAAGCGGACGAGCTGTCTACCGGTATCTTGATCAGGAAGTTCACACTGCCGTCTGTAACCGGCTGGCCGCCTGCGGTGCGGGCTTTGCCGGTGATGTTGATGCCCTGTTCGTAAGGGTACCTGATCTGCGGGTACTTGTCCTGCAATATCTGCTTCCAGCTGAACCTTCTCCAGCCATTGGTCAACATCACGAGATCGATCGCCTGCAAGGTGCTGGCGCTGTCGTTCCGGAAATACCAGGCGGGGTTGTGCACGTAGCCGTGAATGTCTGAAGTGAGCAGGGTATTGCTCACGATGTTGTTGCCCCAGGGGTCGAAGCCCACCTGGTCTGCATCGGTAACAGACGCGCTGATGCGGCCGCGCATGGAATCGGGCACCTGCAATACCAGCTCGGTGCGCTGGCGCGGGCCTTTGTTCAGTTCCTGCGGGTCCAGGAAATATTCGATCTGGTCGTTCTTCTGCCTTACGTATACCAGGCGCTCGGAAAGGGGATTGCCTTTCTGGTCGAACAGCGTGAGGGTGATAATGCCGGTGGGTATGTTGGCGGCGGGTATCAGCCCGCTCACTTTGCCTTCGGAAATGTTCAGGTTGGCTTTGTAGATCACCTGGTTCTGCATGGTGGCGATCAGCAGCAGCTCGTTCATGCTCGTATCCAGCCCGTTAAAGCCGGTGAGATAGAATATCCTGGCGCCGCGGTTATACACTTTCAGCGCGATGCCGCCGGATTTCACCGCGGGAAGGTTGAAGGTCTTCTGCTGGCCGGCGGCGGTGGCCACCACGGCTTTGTAGCTTTCTCCTGCAACAGGCTTCAGCTCAAAGGTGCCCATGCCATCGTGCAGGGTTTCGATCACGGCCACCTGCTGGTCTTTGCTGTCGCGCACAGCGCCGGCCACTTTAATGGGGTAGCCGTTCTGGTCGATGGCTTTGAACGCCACCAGGCTGTTCACATCGGTAACGAGGTCGCCGCCTTCGGGGAAGAACTGCACGGCATAGTCTTTCGCTGCCGGCGCATCATCGCCGCTTTTGCCGGTTTTCGGATCCAGCACCTGGATGTTTTTATAAAACAGGAAAGTGCTGTCGTAGTTGAGCATCCACGCGGTGTAAGCCCTGATCTGGTAAAGGCCGGGCTTCATGTTCTCCGGGAGGGCAAACTGGCCGGCCGCGCCTCCTTCGTTCACGAGCAGCAGCTCTTTCTGAACAATGGCTCCTTTTGCATCGCGCAGCTCCGCGTAGAGGTTGCGGGCGCCGAGGGCGGGGAGGTCGTTCAGCGTGAGGTAAGCGGAAAACCAGATGTTCTCGCCGGAAGCATAATAATCTTTATCGAAATGCAGGTACACTTTTTCCTGGGGGTAGTTGTTGGTGAATTTCTCTAAAGCCTTGATGATCCTTTCGGTCCAGTCATCGGGTCGGGAAAAGCCCAGGGAACCCCACACGGCCGTGGCCATAAGGCCGGCGGTAAGCAGTATCCTCAGCTTTTTCAGGGAAGGTCGTTGCATGGAGTGCTAATCGTTTAATGATCCAAGATAGTGATTTACGAATAATTAGTAGATAAGGCCACGGATATTTTAACATTTCGTTTTTGGCGCATTATTGCGGAAATTCGCGGCAGCAAATCCATCCTGCACAAGCCCGGGCTTAAGCATGTGCGGGAAGCGGCCGCAGCCGGTATAACGCCGGCTGCCCGCGGGATGCATCAATATAACATGGCAAACGATAAACAAGGAACGGGTAAACTGGTGGTGATCGGCGGCGGCGCGGCTGGTTTCTTTTGCGCGGTGAATGCCGCCAGGCTGCATCCGGGGCTGGAAGTGACGGTGCTGGAGAAAACCGGCAAGCTGCTGTCTAAAGTAAAAGTTTCCGGCGGCGGCCGCTGTAATGTGACGCACAACCTGCATTCCATCGCGGAAATGACCAAACGGTACCCCCGCGGCGAACGGTTCCTGAAAAAGGCCTTCTCCCGCTTCTTCGTGCCCGATACGATCGAATGGTATGCGGCCAGGGGCGTGGAGCTGAAAGCGGAGGACGATGGCCGGATGTTTCCCGTTACCGATAATTCCCAGACCATCATAGACTGCCTGCTGCGCGAAGCGGACCGCTACCGGGTGAATGTGCGTATGCATGCGGACGTTACCTCGCTGGAAAGAACAGGGGAGGAGTGGACGGTGCACCTGGCTTCAGGCCCTGCGCTGAAAGCCAGGTATGTATGCGTGGCGGCCGGCGGTTTTGCCCAGGCGCAGAAATTCGGCTGGCTCACAGCGCTGGGCCACAGCGTGGAAGAGCCTGCCCCTTCGTTGTTCACCTTCAATATGCCGCAAAACCCGGTCACGGAGCTGATGGGCGTGTCGGTGCCGCAGGCGCAGGTAAAGATAGCCGGCAGCAAATTGCAGGAAAACGGCCCTTTGCTGATCACGCACTGGGGTATGAGCGGCCCGGTCATCCTCCGCTTGTCCGCCTGGGGCGCAAGATATCTGCAGGAACAGCAATACACATTTACTTTGCTGGTGAACTGGCTGCCTGATCTCAACGAGAATTCCCTGCGCGACGCCTGGCCGCAATGGCGGCTGGATATGGGCGGGCAGGTGATCTGGGCGAAAAATCCCTTCGGCCTGCCGCAGCGCCTCTGGCATTTCCTGCTGCAACAGGCAGGGATACACGAAAATGTGCGCTGGTCCGAACTGCCTGCCAAAGAACAAAACAAGCTCATCCGCAGCCTGACTGCCATGGAATTTCCCGTAAAAGGGAAAACCACCTTCAAAGAGGAATTCGTGACCTGCGGAGGTATAAAATTATCGGAAATAGACCCGCAGACCATGCAGAGCCGCCTTTTACCAGGTTTGTATTTTGCAGGCGAAGTTATGGATGTAGACGGCATTACCGGCGGTTTCAACTTCCAGCACGCCTGGACGAGCGGGTGGATCGCGGCGCAGCTGGAAGGAACTACGGTCTAAAAGAAACTAATCCCCGCCTGCCATCCCAGCCAGCCCGCGCTCCGGCTGCCTGACGTGAAAGAAGGATACCCTTTCGCAGGTTTCTCCGCAATCCCTTCTTCATATTCCGCATACGACACTACCGGTCCCGCCTGTACGGAGAACCATCGCGTAACCTTGTAATGCAATTGCGGGATGAAACGGTACGCCTGCCCCATGCTTTTCCATTCGCGGTTGAAGAGGTTCTGTTGCAACAGGTCCGTGGTAATGGCCCATCGGCTGCTGCGGAGAGAAAATTCCCGGCCGAAACCCAGGCCGAGGCTGTGAAGGTCTCCGTCCATGCCGCCTGCAAGGATGGAATAGAATTGTTTCCTGCCGCTTTTGAAAGATATATTCACCGGCATCAGGTCGCCGGAATAGATGCTGAGCTTGTAATACCCGTTTTTCCGCACAATATTCAGCAGGCCGATGCTGATGCCGCCTGAGCTGTCTGCAACGTTCACAAGGCCGAACTGGAAACCCCGTTCCAGCCTGCGCGTAAAATTCCCCAGCAGCCCCAATTGCGCGCCCTGCATGCTTCCCCCGGCCCAGTTAAAAAGAGAAGAGAACTGGAAGCCTTTGAAACTGCCGATCGTGATATTCGTGATGCCCGCCAGCTGCATGCCCGATGCATCGTGGCCTGCAAAGTTGCTGATGCCGGCCAGTTGCATGCCCGAGGCGTTGCGCCCGGTGTAATTGGCTATGCCCCCGATCTGCATGCCGGATGCATCGTTTTCCACGTAATTGGCAATGCCCGCGATGCGTGCCCCTCCCGCCGTATCCCTGTTCACATTGGCGATGCCGCCTACCTGGATGCCTTTTACATTGCCGTCGTATACATTTGCCAGGCCCGCGATCTGCCCGCCCAAGGCTTTACCCGTGGCCCTGTTCACGATCCCCGCTACCTGCAGGCCGCGCACATTGCCCTTGGAACGGTTGGCGATGCCCGCGATCTGCACCCCGCTTACGGAATCGCCCATGATATTGTAAATGCCGCCTACCTGCGCGCCTTTCATCCAGCCTTCGGAATAATTGCCGATGCCGCCGATCTGCACGCCTTGTACGGATTTCAGGTTGTGGTTAAAAATGCCGCCCACCTGCACGCCTTTGATGTTGCCACCCACGATATTGAAAATGCCCGCTACCTGCACGTATTGCGCGTCTTTTTTATTGATGTTGAAGCCGCCGGCGATCTCCAGGCCGTCAGTACCCGCCGAGTACCCGCCGAGTATGTTCAGGGAAAATTTGTTCACCACCTGGCCCGACATCTTGCCGTGGGAGCCGATGGACGGCAGCAGCGACGACTGCACGGGTTTGCTGGCAAAGAAGCGGGAGATATTGTCTGTTTGCCTGCGCAGGCCCTCGGAAAGTAGGCGTTTGCCCAGCCAGGTTTTCTCCACCTGGTCGTTGACGATGAATTCCTTTAGCTGCACGGGTTTGGACGGGGCGATGGTAACGGACACTTCCCGGTCGAAGCCGGGCATTACATACATGTTGGTGTCTGTGTACAGTTCTTTGCTGACAGTAAGCTGCACGGAGGGTTGGCGGCCTTTGTCCCTGAGGCGCAGCTGGAAATAGCCCTCCTGGTTGGAGAAAGTGGAGGCCAGGTCCGTTCGGTCGTAGATGCTTGCATTGGCAATGCTCTGGCCGTTGTTTCGGTCGCGTATGTAGCCGCTGATCACATAATGCCGTTCGCGCACGGCCTCAGAGCGCTGGAGGATGATGTGCTCGCCGCTTTCCATATACTGCATGCGGCCCTGGAACAGCTGGTCCAGCGTTTGGCGGACGGTTTTGTTGGAAACGGTGAGGGTCACCAGGCTGTCTGCCCGGAAAGGCTTGCCGATATAGGAAAAAGAACAATTGCCGGCTTCGCTGATGCGGGCCAGCACCGAGTCCACAGGTTTACGGACCACCCTGACGGAAATGGTTTTGCCCAGTTGCTGGGCAAAGAGGCCAGAGGGGAGGAGCACTAGCAGCAATATACAGGCACGTAGCAAGGTGGAGCAGGGTTTATACATGGCGAACGCCGGGTCTTCTTTTCAGAACCCGGCGGCCAAAATTAGCGTAAATAGTACAATGGTTAAACTGGGGAATACATAAGCGGTTAAAACACGCCGGCTTTCACGCCCAGGTGGAAGCCGGGAGCGCTCATTTTGCCGTCCGAAAGCGTTGGGTCTCCCGCGCCCATGATCTGCCGCCAGGTGCCGCCGGCCACAATGCGCAGGTAGCTGGTAATGTTCAGCTCGGCATTGATGTAAGGTTCCACTACAAAAAATCCGTTGGATTCATACACATGGTCGCGGTCGTGGTCGCGGCCCCAGTCGTGACTGCTGCGCTGCGACACGCCACCGCCGCCTATCAGCGCGCCTGCGCTCCAATGGAACAGCTTGTCTGAATTATGCACGTATTCCACCACGCCGCCGGTATACCAGAGGTTCCATTTGCGACCGTCATCAAAGTTGTCCACTTTCAGGCTGTTGGCCATTGAATAAGCGCCTGCGCCGATCATGATCTTTTTATTGAGGAACACGCCGCCATAACCGCCGGTGAGCACGGCAAAGCGGTCGTCGAAGGTGGAGATTTTACCCAGGAGGGCTCCGTAAGCGCTGAGTTTCTTTCCCCCTCCGCCTTTGTTCTTAAAGCTGGAAGAGAGTGTTTCCATCTGCTGCGCCTGTGCAAAAAGTGTGGTCAGGACCAGGGCGCATGCTAAAGTAAATGTTTTCATATATCAGAATTTTGTGTTTCTGGTAATATGACCGGATAAACGCGTCCTCCCCCTATATGCCCTGCAATTTTTTTTAAGTATCACTGCTGTAGTGGAGTGAACAAACTGAATACAGCTGTTTTAAAATGAACAGAATGAACAGGGGTTGAAGGGTTAACTTTAGTTTTTACCCCTATTATTATTCACCAAAACACGTCGTCTATGGAAAACAGACTTTTCGGTTGCGAAGAACTGACCCCTGCAGTTATGCAGGATATTACCGGTGGTGGCTACGTCGGTAATGTTATCATCCTGGGCAAGGCCCTTTATTCCCTCACAAAAGGTTTTGTGGCCACGGCTCCTTTAGTGGGCCCGCTGGCTTTCGGGTTGCTCACTTCTTTCGTTGACCCGGTAATTGATGCTGCATAGCATACTGCAAATGGAAGTGAATATCGCTTAAGGGCGGCTCTTTGACAGGAAGCCGCCTTTTTGCTGTATGGATGTTTGTGCCCGTAAAAGAAAAAGGTGGCCATGGGGCCACCCTTCTGCTTTATTACAACCTGTAAATAGTGTCTGTCTGGTCAACATGCGGTAAAAACATCGCTGTTAAACAAATATAACAAGCCGAACTATAGTTTTAAACTATTTTATTTTTATGAGGCTATAGATATTAGCTATATTATAGATAGCTGACGCCGGGAGGATAATCCTTTTCCAGGGCCTGCAGCAATGCCGCGAAATCGTCCGGCCGGTGCAGGAAATCCATTTTCGTAGTGTCCACCATCAGGGTGCGCATCGGGTGCTGGCGGATGTACTGCATATACATGTTATGCACGTTCTGCAGGTAACTGTCCGGTATCTGCTGCTCGTAACTGCGGTTGCGCTTGCGGATGTTCTGCTGCAGCTTCGGCACCGGCGCATTCAGGAAGATCAGCAGGTCCGGCTGCGCCAGCTGCGGATTGGTGATATCGAACAACTTCTGGTACAGTCCGAATTCATCTTCTTTCAGGTTCATTTTGGCGAACAGCAGGCTTTTCACGAACAGGTAATCGCTCACGGTATATTGTGTGAACAGGTCGCGGGTAGCCAGCATTTCCTTCAGCTGTTTATACCGTTCGGCCATGAAGAACAGTTCCAGCGGGAAAGCATATTGTTCGGGCTCTGCGTAGAACTTGGGAAGGAAAGGGTTGTCCGCAAATTCCTCCAATATCAGGCGCGCCTGCAGGTGTTCTGCCAGCTTCAGCGCCAGGGTGGTCTTCCCGGCGCCGATATTGCCTTCTATGGTTATAAAACGGTATTGCATGTTTCAGTGGGCGGCGGCGATGTATTTATGCACGGGTAACGGGTCGGGGCAAACTTCCAGCAGCTGGCTGACCGTCAGTTGCAGAATAGGGTGCATCCAGCCGGGGAGTATTTCCTGGAGCGGCGCCAGCACAAACCGGCGGTTCTGCATCTGCGGGTGCGGTATTTTCAGATGCGGGAGGGTGATCACCTCCTGGTTGAAAAAAATAATATCGATATCGATCACTCTCGATCCCCATTTCACCCTTCTTATCCTCCCGATCTCCCTTTCCGTCTGAAGGGTCACTTCCAGCAGCTGTGGCGCGCTCAGCGGGGTTTCCAGCACCAGGGCCTGGTTCAGGTAGTCCGGCTGCTGCACATCGCCCCAGGGCGCGGTTTCGTACATGGCGGATTCCATGGTCACCATACCGGCCCTTTCCCGCAGTAGCTTTACTGCCTCCTGGAGGTACGCGGGGCGGTCTCCCATATTGCCACCTATAAGTAATATTGCTGTATTCATGTATTTTTGACGGCTCAAAAGTAGCTATATTCCCTATTTTTGAGAAAATTAATGACGTTTTTGCAACCTGGGGCCTGTGGAAGAGGGTATATTTGCTTCTCCAATGAACCAAGGTCTAAACTAATATCCTCATGCGCAGTTTTTTAAAATTCTTCCTGGCATCCTTTGTAGCCCTGATCGTTTTTTCCATTCTCGCCTTTTTCTTTATGCTCATGGTCTTTGCCCGGCTGGCTTCTTCCGGCGATAAGGTGGTGACGGGCTCCAACGCCGTAGTGGTGGTGGACCTCAGCCAGGGCCTCCGTGAACAGCGCGTGGAAGACCCGCTCCGTACTTTCCTGAGCGACGATCCTTCACAGGAACCCGGTCTTTTCGACGCCGTGCGCCTGATCCGCAAAGCCGCGACCGACGATAATGTGAAAGGCCTTTACCTGAAGGCTGACGGCAATGGCAACGGTTACGCTTCCAGTGAGGAGATCCGCCGGGCGATCGTGGAATTCAGGAAGAGCAAAAAATTCGTATATGCGTATGCGGAAACCCTCACGCAAAATGCCTACTATCTTGCTTCCGCAGCAGATAAAGTATATCTCCATCCGAAAGGTTTCATCGATTTTGCCGGTTTCTCCATTACCATGATGTACCTGAAAGGTACGCTGGAAAAGCTGGAGATACAGCCGCAGATATTCTACAACGGCAAATTCAAAAGCGCCACCGAACCGCTGCGCGAAACCAAAATGACGGAAGCCAACCGCATCCAGACCACCGCTTTCCTGGGCGACCTGTATGCCGATTTCCTGCTGCGCATCAGCGAAGCCAGGAAGATAGACACTGCCACGCTGCACCGTTATGCCAACGAAGGCCTTATCATGGAACCTTCAGACGCGGATAAATACAAGCTGGTGGACGGGCTGAAGTATAACGACCAGGTGATGGACGAGATCAAACGCAGCCTGGGCCTCAGCGGCGATGAGAAAGTGAATTTCGTTTCCCTCAACCGCTACTTTTCAGCCAACCCGCTTTATGAAAGCAGCGGCAACGTCGCGCTCATTTATGCCGATGGCGACATCGTGAGCGGCAGCAACGGCGAAGACCAGATAGCCAGCGAAGATTACGTGAAAGTGATCCGGGAAGTACGCCAGGATAAAGACATTAAAGCCATCGTGTTCCGCGTGAACTCGCCCGGCGGCAGCGCGCTCGCTTCCGAGAGCATCTGGCGCGAGCTGAGCCTTGCGCGCAAAACCAAGCCCGTAGTAGTGTCTATGGGCAACTACGCGGCTTCCGGCGGTTATTATATTTCCTGCATGGCCGATTCCATTTTTGCAGAACCCAATACCCTCACCGGTTCCATCGGCGTGTTCGCGATCGTGCCTAATATGCAGGGCTTCTTCAACAATAAGCTCGGCATTACTTTCGACGGGGTGAAGACCGGTGAATTTGCAGATGCCGGCAACACCACCCGCCCGCTGACGGACAAAGAAAAAGCATTGTTCCAGCGCTCGGTGGATACCATCTATGCAACCTTCAAGCAACGCGTGGTAGACGGCCGCAAATTGAGCCAGGCCGTGGTGGACAGTATTTCCCAGGGCCGTGTATGGACCGGCGTACAGGCGCAGAAAATGGGACTGGTAGACAGGCTGGGCGGTATACAGTCCGCCGTGGATTGCGCCGCTAAAATGGCGAACATTCCCGAGGTGAAGATCTCTGCTTATCCCAGGCCGAAAAATACCCTGGACAGGTTCATGAAAAGCATCGGCGGCACAAAAGCCGGCATGCTGAAAGAAGAGCTGGGCGCCGATTATGCATTCTACCAGACGGTGAAGAAGCTGCGGGCCCTTAGCACCGGCGAAGTGCAGGCGAAGCTGCCTTACAGCATGGTGATCGAATAAGCCAATTCCACTGCATCATATAACAATTTGGAAAAGTGAGAAGCGATGTGCTTCTCACTTTTCTGTTTTATATTCGTTCCAAAGAATACCCCTATGAAACAATGGTTCCTGCCGGTCGTGCTGATGTTAACCGCCTGCCAGCAAACACAAAAAGTTACAGAACAAACTGCCGCACAAGATACTGCCGCCATAAAGGAAGGGTGGACCTCCGCGCCGCCGCTGCCCATCGGTGAGCGGGATACCGTTACCATCGGGAAGGTATTGTACAATATATCTGATATCGACCGGGCTGAGTTTGATGCGGTGCCTGCCCACACGCCGGATCCGGAGAAGGAAAAAGAGAATATCCTGCCTTATGCTGAAAAGGTTTCCCGCCAGGGCGATTCCCTGGTACTGAAGCTGGATAACGGGAAAACGGAGATATTGAGAACGAATCACTCGGATGGGGACGATTATGCGGAGTATGTGTTCCTCGACTACATTCCTTCGCTGAAAGCATACCTGGTGTATGGGCAGGGATATGAATATTACGATTACCTGCTGGTTCGTGCATCCGATGGCGTTACAACCCATACGATAGGCATACCCCAGCTGTCGCCGGACAAAAGATCGTTTATCTGCAGCAATGCGGATCTTGTTGCAGGCTTTACCACCAATGGTTTCGAGCTGTTCAGCATGGTGAACGACACGATCGCGCCTGTGCAGGAGCGGCAGCCTGAAAGCTGGGGGCCGGTAATGATCAAATGGAAGGACGCGCGTATTTTCGTGGCCCATTTGCAGGAACGCGACGCGCAAATGAATGAAACAGACCGTTTCGTGATGTTAGTGCCCCGTTAATAATCCTGCTCAGCTTTCCTGTGAATAGATCGGGTCCCTTTCCTCCGGGCTCAGCCTGATCACGTTGTTATGATTATCGTCCACCACTTTCTGCGCCTGTATGCGCAGACGGCGCAGCCCGTCCGCCAGCGCTTCCATGCTTTTTTCCGCTGATTCCGCGATCTCGTTGTGATGGCGGATCACGCTGCTGAGCCGCTTGATGTGCTCGTTGATCACATTACAAAGGATCTGCGAAGCGCTGAAAGGCTCAAACTCCTGGAGGCGCCTCAGTATCTCGTCATAACATTCGCACATTTTCTCCATGGAGGGATCGGCGGCGGCCGGTTGTTTTTTTAGTTCTGCCATAACTCAGTCGGATTTACTGCCGGCTTTATCCGGTGTTGGTTGATAGATCGGTTTAGATATGATGCACACGCAACTTAACAAATGTTCCCTAACCCCTTTCCCCCAAATTTGTTAACTATCGGTTATTGATTTTCCCGGTAAAATTTTGCGAACGGGGGTAACAAACCTTCCCGGTTGTTGATCTCCTTCCAAACAAACAAAACTTATTACTCACTAAAATCAATATCACATGAAAAAGCAAAGTTTAGCAGCCCTGTTCATAGCCGTTACATTATTTGCCGCATGTAAAAAGAACGATGCGCCCCCGCCCGCCAATCCCGTACAGGATACCCGTGACCTCCTGGAAAAGATCGGCCCGCAGCTGCAATCTTTCACCTTTTCCGCATCCGATCTTCCCAAAACAATATCCCTCAAAGGCGGCGTGAAGGTTACCTTCCCCGCCGGCTCGCTCACGAAGAACGGCGTTGCAGTGACCGGCAACATCAGCGTGGAAGCGGTGGAGCTGCTCAAACGCAGCGATATTGTGCTGTTCGGCGCCAATACCAATCATATTTCCGGCGCGCCGCTGCAGTCGGACGGTTCGTTCCTGATCGATGTAAAAGCCAATGGCGAAAAAGTGGACCAGCAGCTGAAAGTACCTATCAGGGTGGAAGTGCCCGCCAAACGCGACGGCGGCACGCAGCTGTGGGTAGGGGCAGACACGGTGCAGGGCAACCAGTTCGCATGGCAGCCGCCGCGCCAGGGCGCAGGACAGGTGGATGTGAAAATGGAGAATAATAAATTCACTTTCGATTTCGGGATGCTTGGCTGGGTGAACTGCGACATTTTCTGGTCATGGGCCAACCCCAAAACCACCGTGAAAGTATCCGTGCCCAACAATCCCGGCAGCATGGCCAGTTTCAGGGCCTTCAGCGGCGAAACCTTTGTGTTTTTTATTGCAAAGAACGCCAACGTGGTAGCGCAGCTCTATACGCCGGACGGCGCCAACCGCGTGAAAAGCTACGACAACATGATGCCCGTTGGCGCGGAAGGCCGCCTGGTTGCGTTCTCCATTAAAGACGGCAAATATTATTTCGTGAAAAAAGATATCACCATCAGCAACGGCATGGACGAGGCCCTTACGCTGGCCGAAACTACGGAAAGCGCTATACAGGCTGAGATCACCGCGCTGGATGGATTTTAGAAAAGCGGTCATTGCGGGGAGCGGAGGAGATTGCTTCGTCGCCCCCCGCTTTAGCGCCGCTGCCCCTCGCAATGACGACCTTTTTTTCACTGAGGTTTACCAGGTTTTAAGCAGAAAGGCTCCCGCCCGGCGGGGGCCTTTCCATTTCCCGTGAATAATTGCGGGGCGTTTGCTAGTTTTGCGTCCATCAAAAGCAAAACGCATGGCAGAGAAATATAACCAGGGCCGGGCAATGTGGTCAATTACGAGGGCAAGTATCCGGGCAATGTTCCGGAGCCCCTCCGCGATCGTATTCAGTCTTGGTTTCCCCCTGATGTTCACGATGGTGTTCGGCTTCATCGGGGGCGGGGGAAGTATCGTGAAAGTGGGGGTGGACCATGCGTCGGACACATTGAACCCTGTGTACCAGGGCCTGCGGCTCAGCAGGAATATCCGGCTGGTGACGGAGGCAGCGGCGGAGCAGATGGAAGACGATCTTTCCAAAGGCAGGCTCACCGCCATCCTGAAGATAGACACGGGCGGCAAAGCCCCCGCGCCGCATTACACCGTGCATGTAAAGACCTCCACCGCCAGCACGCCGGAAAACACCGGCATGCTGATGAATATGCTGGGCACGGGTATCAACATCGCGAACGACCGTGAGTTTCCACGCCCTTCCGTAGCCAGGATCGTTCCTGAGACCGTGCCGGGGCGCATTTATAAACGTATCGACTTCATCCTTCCCGGCCAGCTGGGCTTTTCGCTGCTGAGCGCGGCGGTGTTCGGCACGGCCTTCCTGTTTTTCAGCCTGCGGCAAACGCTCGTGCTGAAGCGCTTTTTCGCCACGCCGGTAAGCAGGATGTATATCATACTGGGCGAGGCTATCAGCCGTTTGCTGTTCCAATCGTTCGGTTCCATCATCATCATCGGCGTAGGGTATTTCCTCTTCGGGTTCACGCTGGTGCACGGCTTCCTCACTTTCCTGGAAATGCTGATGCTCTGCCTTTTCGGGCTCATCGTGTTCATGGGTTTCGGGTTCGTGGTGAGCGGCATTGCAAAAACCGAAAGTACGATCCCGCCGCTGGCCAATATGGTTACGCTGCCGCAGTTCCTGCTGGCGGGCACCTTTTTCCCGATAGATGTATTCCCGGGCTGGTTGCAGCCAATATGTAAAGTATTGCCGCTCACGTACCTGAACGATGCTTTGCGTAAGGTGGCCTTCGAAGGGCTGCACCTCTGGAACCTGGGCCCGCAGGTGCTGATCCTGTCCATTTGGGGTATTGTTGTTTACGCGTTGGCGGTGAAAGTTTTCCGCTGGGAATAATTGTGGGTTTTTTGACGGAAACTGCGTAACTTTTACGTTCTTCTCCATCCTTAAAACACGCGTTATGCAACAAGCCTTGATGATTACCCTGGGGGCTTTGGCTGTGATTGTGTTGGGATTATTTGTATTTGCAACGTATTTGCCCTCCCGCGTAAGAGTGGAACGATCCTTACACATCCGCGCCCCCGCAGGCAGGATATTCAGCTTCGTGAACACGCTCCGCTACTGGCCCCAATGGAGCCCGTGGCATGGGGCGGACCCGAAAATGAAAGAGGAATATTCGCCTGAAGACACCGGCCCCGGAGCCGCCTGCTCCTGGAAAAGCCGCAACCGCAACATCGGCAGGGGCAGCCTGAAGATCACTGAATCGCGGATGAATGAGTATATTGCCAATGAAATGAACTTGCTGCAGCAGGGCCCGGCAAAAGGCTACTTCAGGTTCAGGCCGGCCGGAACGGGTACGCTCGTTACATGGGGCATGGAAGCGGATATGGGCCACAACCCGGTTCGCAAACTGATGGGCAAGCTGATGGACAAATGGGTGGGCAGCGACTTTGAAAAAGGCCTTAGCAACCTGAAAAGACTGAGTGAATTATAAAAACCCGTAACCGGTAATTTTGTTATAAAAAGGGCTGGAAAGCCCTTTTTTATTGGGCCCCGGCCCGCATTTGCACAATTATGAGATTCTTAAAGATGTTCCTGGCAGCAGTGGCCGTATTAGGCGTACTGGTCTTTTTATTATCCCTGGCTTTCCCTTCCACCGCCCGCATGGAACGCTCGGGCTCCATCAATGCCCCGCTGGATAAGGTATACGCGCAGGTCAGCGATCTGCAGACCTGGCCGCAATGGAACCCATGGAACCCCGGTTATAACGGCCGCAGCAATATCCTCCTTCAATATTCAGAGCCTTCCAATGGCGTGGGCGCATGGTATACCTGGAGCAATACCGCCGGCAGCACCGCTTCCGGGAGGGTGGAGGTCGTAACGGCCGACCCCGCCAAAGGCCTTGCATTCAACATGACCGATCCTTCCATGAAACCCGTGAAAGGGTATATAGAACTGAAACCGACCACAGACGGCAAGGGCACGGCCATTTTATGGCGCCTGGAAGCCAAAGTGGGCCTCGCTCCCTGGTGGAAGCTGCGCGGCTTCCTGATGGACCGCCTCTACGGCCCCTCCATGGAGGAAGGGCTGAACAGGCTGCGCGATATATGTGAAGGGAGATGATTTTATTTGAATGGTACGGTAATTGTGAGGGGAACGGCGTAAATTTCCATTTCATTCAAATCAAATCCTATTTTATGAAAAGTATGTTATTCGGCCTTGCCTTCCTGCTCACCGCCACCACCGTGCTGGCGCAGGATCCTCCCAAAAGCCCTCGGGTAACCGCCACAGGCGACAACGTTGAAATTGCTTACGGCCAGCCGTCTAAAAAAGGCCGCCAGATTTTCCCGGGCCTCGAAGCTTATGGAAAAGTATGGCGCGCAGGTGCCAACAAATCCACGGACATCACTTTTAAGAAAGACGCAACTTTCGGCGGAACACCCGTTAAAGCCGGCACTTATTCTCTCTTCATCATTCCCGGTGAAACCGAATTTACCTTTATCCTCAACAGCGTAGCTGGTCAACCCGGCGCTTCTGAATACGACAAAAACAAGGATAAGAACGTTGCAGAAGTAAAGGTGCCTCGTCAGAAAACGGCTTCCACCGTGGAAAAGCTGACTTTCAGCCTGCCTAAAGGCTCACTGGTGTTCGAGTGGGACGATGCCAAAGCGGTAGTGCCCATCAAGATCTAAGGATCACGAAAGAATACGCAAAAGAAATCATTCGCCGGTCCGGCAGCATTCAACCGCTGCCGGACCGGCTTTTTTTGTGGTAAAATCGATGTATTGCCAGGGATAAACCAGCGTTGGCCTTTGCCTGGGATGTTATGCCTGTATCACTTCTGTACCTCCTTTATCCATGCCTTTGAGTGGGCTTTGACCCGGGTGAGCTATGCTGTTGGGCGGGCTTTGGCTCGTCCTAAAATAGTTATTCCGCCCACTGCTTCCCGTATTCCTCCAGCATCTCAAGGATAGACCGGTACACTGTATCCAGCTGCTCGTCTGTAATGCAGTACGGGGGCAGGATATAGAGCGTGTTGCCCAGGGGGCGCAGCATGATGCGCCGCTCCCTGAAGAAGCGGAAAAGGAACCCCGCGAGATTATTGACATATCCGTCCGCCTCTCCCGTTTCGATCTCAAAAGCCAGTATCGTGCCCTGTGTGCGCACATTCCTCACATCATCGTGATACGCCAGCTCCACCGCAAACTGCCGGTGTAGCGCATTGATCCGCTCGCGGTTGGCGCGGCACTCCGGTTGCAGGAACAGCTCAAGGCTGGCCAGCGCTACCGCGCAGGTGAGCGGGTTGGCGGTGAAAGAGTGGCCGTGGAAAAGGGTTTTCAGCTTGTCGTCGCTCAAAAAGGCCTCGTAGATCTCCTGCGTGCAGGTAGTGATGCCCATGGCCATGGTGCCGCCCGTCAGCCCCTTGGACAAGGTGATCATATCCGGCGCGGTCTTTACCTGCTCCATGGCGAAGTTGGTGCCGGTCCTTCCGAAGCCGGTCATGATCTCATCCGCGATCAGCAAAATGCCCCTTTCCCGGCAAAGGTCCAGCAGCCTGTCCAGCAGCCCGGGGGAATGCATGAGCATGCCGCCCGCGCCCTGCACCAGCGGCTCGAAAATAAAAGCGGCCACATCCGGCGCCAGGCCTGCGACTTCGGCCAGCAGGCCTTCTATATTTTCTTCAGTGGGCGTGTCAATAAACACGACTTCGAACAGGTAATCGTCGAAAGCGCGGGTGAACACGCTGCGGGCGCTTACGCTCATGGCGCCGAACGTGTCCCCATGGTAGGCGTTCCTGAACGCGAGTATCTTTTTGCGGGCAATGCCTTTGTTCTGCCAGTACTGGATCGTCATTTTAAGGGCCACTTCCACGGCGGTGGACCCATTGTCTGAATAAAACACCCGGGCCTGCCTGCCGGGCAGCACGGGCAGCAGTTTTTCCGCGAGGGCAACGGCCGGTTCGTGCGTATAACCCGCGAAAATGGAATGATGCAGCCGGGCGGCCTGTTCCGCCAGTTTTTCCGTGATATACGGGTGGGCGTGGCCGTGAATGTTCACCCACCAGCTGGAGGTTACGTCCAGGTAACTGTTGCCCTGCTCGTCGTACAGCAGGGCGCCTTCGCCCCGCACAATGCCCACCGGCGCGGGGGCGGTCTGCATTTGCGTATACGGGTGCCAGATCACCGCCTGGTCACGCTCGCTTAAACTTTTTTGCATCCGGCAAAAGTAATCCATTGTGCGTACAACAGAAATGAGGAATTCAAAACATACATGAATATGCTAATGATTTGCGGACGGAACCATTTACGTAACTTTGTGTTTTATTGTTACGGCACAAGATTTGGTCATAACCCTAAAAGGACATCATGGAAACGAAGCTGTTGGAAGTTATTGATAATGTGAATGCCCGCCAGTTCGAGGCGAAGGTAGACGGGCATCTGGCGAAGGTGGAATATATGTTCGGCGGGAACAAGATCTTCCTGACCCATACGGAAGTTCCCCCCGCGCTGGAAGGCAAGGGAATTGCCTCCGCCCTAGTGGAGAGAGTACTGAACATCCTGGAAGAGCGCCGTCTTAAGCTTGTGCCCCTTTGCCCTTACGTGGCCACCTACATCCGTAAGCACCCGGAATGGAAAAAGCTCCTGGCGCACGGCATCAATGTGTAACTAATCCATTTTTTATTTTATGCCTGTAGAAAACTTCGACCAGCTCCATCGCCTGCACCAGGAATGGAAGAAAGACCTGTTATTGAATGAAAAGGAGATCAAATCCCTGACGGAAGAGCTCACGGAACTGGCCGCTCATTCCCTGAGCCACGACCAGGCCGCGAAAGTGGAGCACTTCCAGAATTCGCTCATCCGCCAGAAGGAAGTGGTGAACGACCTGCTGCAGCAGGTGATAAAGGGAGACAAAATGATGTCTGAAGAAAACGGCGACAACGCGCAGCTGCACATGTTGCATAACAAGCTGCAGGACGATATGGATACCTTCGACCGGCTCTTTATCGATCTCCGCGAGGAGTTCAAAGGCTTTAAACGCAGCCTGCTCAAATAAACCAAACTGATATGGAAGCGAAAATAGAATACACCAACGGTGAAGTGACCGTGGTGTGGCAGCCGCGTATCTGCCGCCATACGGGCATTTGCGCAAGAGGCCTGCCCATGGTGTTCCAGCCGAAGGAGCGCCCCTGGATAAAGCTGGAGAACGCGGCCACGGAAGCCATCATCGCCCAGGTGAAACAATGCCCTTCCGGTGCGCTGAGCTTTTATATGAATGCAGATAAACCAACACCGGAAGCACAGGACGAATAGCCCTGGCTCTCCATGAACCTATACAAGCAGGAGACAATCCCATGAACAAATACCGAAGCGTAAAAGACGTTCTTTACGCAGACCAGAAAGATATGGACGGCATGCTTCTCCGGCAGCCGTTCCCTTCCATCCATGCGGACCGCATAGATCCGTTCCTGCTGCTGCACCACATCCGCGTGCAGGTGCCCGACGACATTCCCCTGCGCCATGCCGGCGTAGGCCCGCATCCCCACAGGGGCTTTTCGCCCGTTACCTTCATTTTCGAAGGAGGCGTTCACCACCGCGACAGCCGGGGGAACAACAGCGTGGTACGCGCGGGCGGCACCCAGTGGATGCATGCAGGCATGGGCATCGTGCACAGCGAAAGGCCGCCGGAAGATATACATGATACCGGCGGCATACAGGAGCTGATCCAGGTCTGGGTGAATTCCCCTTCCGGCCATAAAATGGACCAGCCTTCTTATTTCCCCCTGCACGCAGCGGACACGCCCGTGGTGACGAGCCCGGACGGCCTGGTGAACGTGCGCGTGGTGGCGGGTGAGCTGAACGGCGTAAAAGGCCCCGTGCCCGCCATCACACCGGTGAATACATTCACCGCTGAATGCAGAAAAGGAGGCAGCATGTACCTGCCCGTCCCGGAGGATCATCACGCTTTTATTTATTTGCTGGACGGGGAGCTGAAGGTGGAAGGCGCCAGCGTGTACACCGGTTTCCATTGCGTGGTGTTCCGGGAAGACGGGGAGGGGATCGGTTTTACCGCGGAGGAAAACACCCGGCTGTTCATCGCGACCGGCAGGCCGCTGAACGAGAAGATCGCCGCCAACGGGCCTTTCGTGATGAATACTGAAACGGAAGTATTGCAGGCCATGCGCGATTACCAGATCGGCAAAATGGGTATCCTGATTGAAGATTAAACCGTAATTTCCGTATAAATCTTCCTACCATGACTTTGCAGGAAACACTCCAAGCCATCGCCGCCGTAAGCACCGATAGCATAAAGCGCATATTGATGAACCACGAAGCCAAAGAACCGATTTACGGCGCTAAGGTGGCGGACCTGAAAGTGATCCTGAAAAAGATCAAGAACGACCAGCAACTGGCTTTGCAGCTCTACGATAGTGGTGTGTACGACGCGCAGTACCTGGCGGGCCTGATGGCGGACGGGTCGAAGATGACCACGGCGCAGCTGGATAAATGGGCAAGAACAGCCAACTCCCACGGCATCAGCCAAAGTACCGTGGTGTGGGTGGCAGCCGAACACCCCGAAGCCTGGAAGCTGGGCCTGGAATGGATAGCGGATGAAAACGAAGATGTAGCCAGCAGCGGCTGGAACCTTATCAGTGGCCTTACTTCCCTGAAACCTGAAGCGGAGCTGGATGTGCCGCAGCTGCGGAAGCTGCTTGAAAAAGTTGAAAAGGAAATCCACAAAGCCCCGAATTGGGTGCGGTATACCATGAACAACTTCGTGATCCACCTGGGCACCTATGTTGAAGCCCTGCATGAAGAAGCCGTGGAAGCGGCCCGCAGGATAGGACTGGTATCCGTGAATGTTGGCAACACGGCCTGTAAAGTGCCTGTGGCGGAAGAATATATCGGTGCCGCCCGCAAACGCGGCCCCAAAAAGAAAAAGACGCTGAAGTGCTGACGCACAAACGAACTGAAAATATTCATCTCAGAAAAAGATCGCGGACCACTCTCTTTTGAAGATAGCCTCAGGCTGCAGCATTTGTTTGCCTTCCTTTTCCGCGAGCTCGCCGCTGGCGTCCACATGATCGGCAATGCCGCACCAAGGCTCGATACACACAAAATCAGCGTCCTTTGCGCTCCAGATGCCCATGTACGGAAAGCCCGGGTAGCTCACTTCCAGCCCGTGCGGCGTTTTTTTGCTGCGGATGGAAATGGCGTCTGACGCGAGGTGCTTGAAAACGAGGGCGTCTTTGTAGAACATCGGTTTTTGCAGGGGAAGTTCCGTAACATCATCCAGGTATGGAACGGGGGCTGTTTCGATGAGCCCTGCGGCGGATAAGGGCCATATGCCGGCGGTTTCGGGGCGGTTGAAATGCAGGGAATAATCGTCGAAGGCAGTGCCCTGCACCAGCGGTACTTTAAACGCGGGATGCGCGCCGATGGAAAAATACATCGGTTCATCGCCGGTGTTCTGTACAGTATATTTTACGCTGAGCGTGGCATTCTGAATAGCGTAACGCACAGCGAGGGTAAAAGGGAACGGATATTTAGCGAGGGTATCATCGTTGTCTGAAAGGCTGAAGGTAATGGCGGACGGCGTTTGTTCGTTCACGTTAAACGCCATTTCGCGCGCGAAGCCGTGGCGGCCGAGCTGGTAGGCATGGCCTTTATGGCGGTAGGTATTGTCTTTCAGCCCGCCCACAATGGGAAACAGGATGGGGCTCTTTTTGCCCCAGAAGGCGGGGTCGCCGCTCCAGAGGTATTCCAGCTGGTTGTCTTTCCGTACGATGCTTTGCAGTTCTGCTCCCTGCGCGCTCACCTGCACCCGGATATATTCGTTAGCAATTTCCATCATGCGGCAAAGTTACAGTTTCAACCGGATACCTGCTTTACTAAGTAACCCCGCGATCTGGATCATGAGAACGGCAAATAACAATGACTTCACAATGCCCACCCAGCCTGAAAGCGCTTCCATCGCAAAAACGCCTGTCATGGTAAGAACAGCATATGCAAAATAAGGAATGAGGTAACAGAGAAGGGTATCCGTACCCGCCGGTTTGATGATTTTGAACCAGTGCGCTTTTTGCCGCAGGTCGCCCAGCCAGTAGGTAACAACAAACAAACCGATGGTGATCGCGCTGCAGATCAATACCCAGCTGGGCGTGGCGCGTATCTTGGAAATTTCCCAGATGGGCCGGGTGAGCAGGCCGGCGGTGGCCAGCACAACAGCAATGCCCAGCAGCAAAGGGATCACGGATTTCCATTTGCCGGCAGCCGTATAACTCCTGAAGATCATAGACACCAGCGTGCCGCCCATTACGAGCGATGGCATAGCCCCATTGTCCAGCGGGCCCAGCAGGGTGGAGAGAAAAGTGCCGCGCGGCAGCAGATGCGCATGCGCGGCCATGCTCAGCCCGCTGAACACGATCCAGCCGGTGAGCACTACCGGAAATTTCCCCTTACCCAGCACATAAACGAGCGCGCTTGCTAAATAAGCCCAGCCTATCAGCCCCAGGATGCCCCACCAGTAAGTGGAAAAACGCTGCGCGTCGTCTCCGCCACGGCAGATCCACGCCATGAGCAGCAATACGGCAATGCCGGTTCCTTTCAGGATGTATTGCGCGCTTTTAGGCCATTTGGCGGGATATTGGTTCCATATGAAAATGAAGCAGACACAGCAGATGATGTTCCACACACCGCGGCTTATGCCGGTGGCTTCCTCGTTCAGGTATTCGCCGTTCACGAGGAACAGGCCCATCACCAGCAGGGCAATGGAGCGTTCCGCCACATGGCGGAGCAGCTGCAGGGTATTGTCGCCTTTTTTGATGCGGTTGCTGATGGCGTAGGGAATGCTCATGCCCACGATGAACAGGAAGGCGGGAAACACTGCATCCGCCAGGCCCATGCCATCTTCCTGCGCGGCGGTATGTTCCAGCCAGCGGGGAATGTTTTGAAGGCTCCAGAGGTCATTTACGAATATCATCAGTAACATGGTGAGCGCCCGGGTAATGTCTATGGAGGCAATGCGTTGCGTTGGCGTCATATATAGTCAGGGATTTGTTATCAATATATAAATTATTTCCCCATGTTGTATATGAGCCCGGACCTTTGCTGAAACGGCATCTGCAAATGCAAAGCGCTCCGGACATCGTCTGCCGGAGCGCTTTTATAAAAAGTAAGTAGAAAGACTTAATTCCAGATACCGTTATCCCCGGTCAGGATCACCGGCAGGCCGTCCGTTACCACGATCGTATGTTCGTGCTGCGCCACATAGCTGCCGTCGCGCGCAGCCAGCGTCCAGCCGTCGCCGTTCTCGTACGCCCAGGTGGCTTTGGTGGAGATAAACGTTTCGACCGCGATCACGGAGTTCTTCCTGAATTTATTCCGGTTGTATTTGTCGTAATAGTTGGCAATGGAATGCGGCTCTTCGTGCAGGCTGCGGCCGATGCCATGCCCTGTCAGGTTCTTGATCACCCGGTAGCCGCGCTTGCGGGCCTCGGCCTCGATAATACCGCCTACCTGCGCGATCTTCACACCGTCGCGGATGTTGGCAATGGCGATGCGCAGGATGTCCCGCGAAGCATTCACCAGCTGCTGGTGCTTGTGCACGTCCTCACCCAGCACAAAAGACCCGCCATTGTCCGCCCAGAAGCCTTCCAGCTCCGCGCTCACGTCCACATTCACCAGGTCGCCTTCCTGGAGGATGGTCTTTTTGGCGGGAATGCCGTGGGCAATTTCATGGTTCACGCTGATGCAGGTCCAGCCCGGGAAACCGTATGTCAACTTGGGGGCGGAACGCGCGCCGAAAGCGGCGAGCACATCCCTTCCGAATTCATCCAGCTCAGCCGTGCTCATACCGGATCTGGCATATTCGCGCATCCTTCTGAGCGTGAGCGCCACCGCTTCGCTGGCTTTCTGCATACCCAGCATTTCAGCCTGTGATGATATTGACATGTACGTTAGTATTAATGATACCCGCGAAGTTAAGGATTTTCAGGGGCTTTTCACCTGGCACTGTTAACTAAAAAGCGATACTTTAGCGGTATGAAAAACGGACCATCTCCCGTAACGAGGGTGGTGATCATTGACGATGAACCCGCCATCCGGAAAGACCTTCAGACGCTTGTACAGCAGCAGCCCGGCTTTATCGTTGCCGGCACCTGCGGCAGCGTACAGGAAGCCCGCACCATTATTCCCGCTACCGAACCGGACCTTCTGCTGCTGGACATCTCCCTGGGAGACGGCACCGGCTTCGACATCCTGCGGGAGCCCGCGGCGGCAGGCTGCAAAGTGATCTTCATCACCGCCCACCAGGATTATGCCATCAAAGCCATCAAGTTCGGCGCACTGGATTACCTGCTGAAGCCGGTGGACGAAGAAGAGCTGCAACAGGCGCTGGCCCGTGTAACCACCAGCAGGCCCGCCGCGCCGGAACAGCTTTCGCTCGCGCAGCAGCAGCTGAAGCAGGGCGGCCTCCAGAACCGCATCGTGCTGCGCTCACAGCAGTATTTGCAGGTTGTGGCCTTTGAAGAGATCATCTACTGCCAGAGCGATGCCGGGTATACGACATTTTTCCTGGCAGACGGGCGAAAGATCGTGGTATCCAAATCCATCAAGGAATATGAAGAGCTGCTGCCGGAAACCTGGTTCATCAGGCCCCACCAGTCGTACCTCGTGAACCACCGTTTTATTGACCGTTATCATAAAGACGGGTACCTCATTCTCCGCAACAATGCTGAAATACCGGTGTCTACCCGCCGGAAAGACTATGTGGTTGAATACCTCACCGGCAACCGGTAAAAAAATACAACACGTTATGCGCCTGAACTCATCCCTCCTGAAATACTTTGCCTGTGCGGCAGCCCGCTATGCGCTGGCGGTGATGTTGCTGGCCATGGCTGCCTGCACGCAGCCGCGGGCCGTTCGCGACCCCGGCAGCGCCGATTCCATCCTGGCCTTCATGAAGTCGGACGTCAATCCTTATTTCCATGACCGCCGCCCCGCGGAGGCGGGCCGTGTGCTGGACAGTCTTTATCCCATCGTTCAGAAGCTCAACAACGTGGGGCTTACCTGTTCCTACCTGCGTTTCAGGGGTGTGCAGTACATTATGGAGGAAAAATACGACAGCGCCAGGGCCTTCCTCAATGAATCCATGCAGCTGGCCAGGGAAAAGGACAGCACCGGCAAACACATCATCGCGGCCAAAATACAGCTGGCGGACCTGCTGAAGGAGCAGCACCGGTACGACAGCGCCCTGCACTACGCCCGTGAAGCCTATTATCTCGCCCAGAAATCCGATACGAACGGCCTGCCCATCATCTGCCTCCGCCTCTCGGAGATCTATATGGAAATAGGCGACGAAGCCGCCATCCGCAAATATCTTTTCGAAGGTTTCGAACGTACGCAGCAACCGAAACTGAAGACCGTGTTCGCCAACAACATCGCCAAATATTACAACGACCAGAACCAGCCGGACTCGGCGATCAGTTTTTTTAAGGCCATGCTGAACGATACGCTGTTCTCCAATCCTTATTTCGACGCGGTGAAATATGAGAACCTCGGCATCCTGCTGGGCAAGCAGAACAAATCGGCCGAGGGCCTGCCGTACCAGCTGAAGGCCCTGGCGCTGAATAAAGAGCTGGGCACGCTGGACGGGCAGTCCGTATTCGGCATAGCCGATACCTATTACCTGCTGGGCCGCTACAACGAAGCAGCCGCTTATCTTGATACCGCTTACGCCATGGCGAAGGAAGCAGGAGATCAGGCTACCATTACCTCCGTTTGGCGCAAAAGAGCGCAGAACCAGGCCGCGCGCGGGCAGTACCGGGACGCCTATACCTTCATGGATTCCGCTTATGACGCGTTCGGAACGGAAGTGGATTCTTCCATCGCCGTGCAGGCCCGTGAACTGGAAACGCAATACGCAGTGAAAGCAAAGGATGAAGAGATAGAACGGCTTGCATTCGAGAACAAGGTGAACCGGAAGATCAGGCAGCAGCAGCAGGTGATCATTGCCAGCATGGTGCTGGGCCTGGTACTGATAGCGGCTATCGGGTTCCTGCTGTACCGCAGGCGCAAGCTGGAGCAGCAGCTGCGGGAAACCTCGCTGCGGCAGCGTTTGCTGCGCAGCCAGATGGAGCCCCATTTCATTTTCAACACCCTCAGCGTGCTGCAGAGTTTTATCCGGAACGACGAGCGGGAAAAATCCATCCGCTACCTCAATAAATTCGCCAAGCTGGTGCGCATCAGCCTCGAAAACGCCCGTGAGAGCTTCGTGCCGCTGAAAGATGAAGTGACCGCGCTGGAAAGTTATCTCAGCCTGCAGCTCATGCGCTTTGAAGGTTCCTTCGAATACAGTCTTGACATATACGAACAATACGAAGAAGACGGGCTGCTGATACCGCCCATGTTACTGCAGCCTTTCGTTGAAAACGCCATCCTGCACGGCATGCGCCGGCTGGAACGCAAAGGCGTGATCAGCATCCGCATCGAAAGAGGCCCGCATGTGCTGCATTGTGTGATCGAGGACAATGGCCGCGGCCTTCAGCCCGAAAAACAGGAAGAAAAGACCTCCCTGTCCACCGTCATCACCCAGGAAAGGCTGAGCATGCTCAGCAAACAGACCAAACGCCCGGCCAGCCTCCGTATCATCGACAAAAAGACCGAGAATGGCGAAGGCATCCGCGTGGAGCTGGATATCCCTTTCCGCCGTGACAATCCATAATAAAATAATTATCCGCTTACGTCATTGCGAGAAGCAGCAGGGCCAAAGCGTGAGGGGCGACGAAGCAATCTCCTGCATTGGATTGATATCCCCAATATTTGGAGATTGCTTCGTCGCGCTTCCTGCTGCATAGAATTCCCTGCAGCTCCTCGCAATGACGGTTTTTGCTGGGAAGCGGATTTGTGTAAAAAGCGCCCGGATTTAAAACAACTCCGGGCGCTTTTGTATTCCCGCCGTTTCCCGCCCCGTATTCCCATTATGTTTGTGCCGCAATGAATACGCTCCTGAAGAACAACCTTTAAAAACCGGAAACATGAAAAAACTTTGCGTTGCAGCATTTGCAGCACTGCTCCTGGCATCCTGCCAGTATTTCGGCGGCGGCGGCCGCGCCTTCGACAATGCCGATGACCTCGCATCCCTCGTTGGCGAACTCAAAGACAAATTCGGGGAAAATGCAGGCTACACCAGCATCAACATGAGCTACCACGATGGGATCGGCACCAGCACCGTGGCTACGGGCACGGGAGACATCAATTCCAACAAGCTGATGGAAAGAATGAAACAAAAAGGCATCTGGCAGGACAAAGCCGAGGTGACCCTGGAAATAGACGGAGACGCGAAGCCCAAAGACTTTATGTTCACCCTGGCGCAGGTGCAGGACCTGAAAAAGATCCCTGACCTGGTAAAAGCTTCCATCGAAAAGGTGGGGAAAGAAAAAAAGATGACGGACCTGGTTGCCAACACGGTATCTATCTCCATGCCCAGCCGCATCAACGATCCTGAAGACGGGTTAAAGATCACCGTATATGTGGAACCGAAAAACGGGGGAACTGATTTTACGCTGACCTATAACCAGAAAGGAGAGCTGTTAAGCATGTTATATTGATCATTCAAACGGAAGGCATGCACTTTTCCCGCTTTTTCCGGCAAACACAACGGCCTTTCATCGAACAAACCCTCCAGGTGAACCGGCAGGCGGAAGCGTTCGTTGCCTTCTATGAAGAAAGATTTGGACGCAGGCTTGATGGTAAACAGGGCAGCTTGGGAATACTGGACGTGGTGCTGTCCGAAGCCCGGAACAGCGCATTGCTCAACGACAGGAAGCAGTGGCTGGCCGTTCATGCAGGGGCTTATCTTTTTAAGGTAGCCGCCGAACGGTTCCGGGAATGGCCTTTGGAGTACCGCTGGTACCATCCGCTGGAGCAGGCGGTGCTGGTGGTGGGCGTTCCGGTATTCAGAGTGTCGCTGCTCGCGGAGCAGGCCATCCGGCAACGGCTGGAAAGCAAGTCCGAAATCCCTGTACCTCTTCTTTTTACCCGCTTCGAAAAAGCTGTGCTGGCGGCGGAAAAAGGAAATGACGAGTTGTTTATTTAGTGTTGCTACCTCATATAGCGTAACCCCACGGAACCATGTTTATCAACCCTGCCATTCGAAACCGGGATGTAACACGTGGATCAGAAACTCTCCCCTTAAAAGGAGAGTTTCTTTAATTTTGGCCTATGCAAAAGAAGATCATACTGGCCAGCACATCCACACTGTACGACGGTCAATACCTGGAATACCTGGAGCCTGTAATGGCGGAGCTTTTCGCCGGCATCAGCGAAATTGTTTTTATCTCATATGCCCGCCCCGGCGGCATCAGCCATGACGATTATACCCGCCGTGCCGCGGGCGTGTTTGAAACGAAAGGTATTCGCGTAAAAGGGCTGCATACTTTCGACGAGCCGTTGCAGGGCATCCGCACCGCGCAGGCGTTCTTTACCGGCGGCGGCAACACGTTCCTGCTGGTGAAGCAGCTGCACGACCTGGGGCTCATGGATGCGCTCGCCGCGGCTGTGAACGGCGGCAAGCCTTACCTCGGTTGCAGCGCGGGCAGCAACATCGGCGGGGTGAGCATGCAAACCACCAACGATATGCCCATCGTTTACCCGTCCAGCTTCAGAACCATGGGCCTCGTGCCTTTCAACCTCAATCCCCATTACCTGGACCCCCTGCCCGGCCTGGAACATATGGGCGAAACGAGGGAAACCCGCATCAGGGAATTTCATACGCAGAACAATACGCCGGTGGTAGGCCTGCGCGAAGGCAACTGGATAGCGGTGAACGGGGAAGAAATAACCCTCGAAGGCGCTCACAGCGCGCGCATCTTCCTGCCCGGTAAAGATCCTTATGAACTGGCAGCAGGGGAGAAACTGGTATTTTCGTGACCTGTCATTGCGAGGAGCAGCAGCGCCTCCCGCACAAGATCTCCGCGCAGCTCCTCGCAATGACGAATTTTTTTTACGCAATAAATCTGCGCAACCGTTTGCGCAGATGCCCGTCCCGCTTGATTTAGCAATTTTGTACCTGAATCCGTACGTTCATCAAAAAATGATGAATAAAGCCCAAAACTTTACTATTTTAACCACTTCATAGTCCACAACTCAACCAACAAATTATGAGTGCTACTCGACGCAATTTCCTCCGCCAGCTGGCGGTAGGTTCCGGAGCCCTTGCAATGGGCATCCCTTCCTTTGCCACCGAACCCACGGCGCCCAGCGACCGCGAGCTTAAAGCAGCATTGGAACAATCCAACAAGCAGCAGCGTTTCAACATGAGCGGTTATGCCGCCCCCAAGATCGACAAAGTGCGTATCGGCTTCATCGGCCAGGGTATGCGCGGGCCGGGCGCCGTTCAGCGCATGTCGTTCATAGACGGGGTGGAGATCGTTGCCCTCTGCGACCTTCTCCCTGAGCGCGCGTCAAAATCCAATGCCACCGTGGTGAAAGCGGGCCGCCCCGCCGCTAAAGAGTATTCCGGCGAAAACGGCTGGAAGGAAATGATCGATAAGGAAAAGCTGGACCTGGTGTACATCACCACGCCCTGGCACCTGCACACGCCCATGGCCCTTTATGCCATGGAACACGGCTGCCACGCCGCCTCCGAAGTGCCCATTGCGCTTACGCTGGAAGATTGCTGGAAACTGGTGGAAGCATCAGAGCGCACCAAAAAGCATTGTATGATGCTGGAGAACTGCTGCTATGATTTCTTTGAGCTGCTCACCCTCAACATGGCCCGCCAGGGCATGTTCGGCGAGCTGGTGCATGCCGAAGGCGCGTACATCCACGACCTGCGTGACCTGAACTTCTCGAAGAAAGGTTACCAGAACATGTGGAGGCTCCGCCAGAACGCAGCGCACAACGCCAACCTCTATCCCACGCACGGCCTCGGTCCCATTGCGCAGTGCATGAATATCAACCGCGGCGATAAAATGGATTACCTCGTATCCATGGCCAGCAACGATTTTATGATGGGCGATATGGCGAAGGAAAAAGCCGCTTCCGATCCCTTCTACAACGAGTTCGTGGGCAAGCCCTACCGCGGCAATATGAACACTACCACCATCCGCACCGCCAAGGGCAAAACCCTCATGATACAGCACGACGTTACCACGCCGCGCCCTTATTCCCGCATCCACCTCGTGAGCGGCACCAAAGGCATCGCGTCCAAATACCCCAGCCCTGAGCGCATCGCGTTCGGCCACGGCTGGATCAAGCCTGAAGAGCTGAAGAAATTATACGATGAATACACGCCCGAGATCATCCGCAAAATAGGTGAGCTGGCCAAGCAGGTGGGCGGCCACGGCGGTATGGACTTTATGATGGACTGGCGCCTGATAGACTGCCTGCGCAACGGTCTCCCGCTGGACCAGGACGTGTACGACGGCGCGGCATGGAGCGCTATCGTTCCGCTGAGTGAAAAATCCATCTCCAAACGTTCTTCCAGTGTAGACATCCCGGACTTTACCCGCGGCGCCTGGAAAACCAACGCCCCCGTGGAACTGACGCTGAAAGGCGGCGGCAACACCGGCGTAATTGGCGTGGAAAAGAAGACCGAATCCAAACAACTGAGCGTACAATAGGTTTTTTATAAAAAAGGAAAGAGGGCGTTCCATTTGGGACGCTCTTTTTTTATTCCTCCATCTCCCGCGCAAACTCCCTCGGCGCCAGGCCCGTCACGGTTTTGAACACCCTGTTGAAAGTAGCGATGCTGTTGAAGCCACAGCGGTAGGCGATAGCGGCGATACTTTCTTCCGTCCCGGCCGCCAGCAGCTTGCTGGCTTCGTGCACACGCACTTCATGCAGGAATTCCACGAAAGTGAGCCGCGTATGTTTCTTGAAATAACGGCAGAATGCCTGCGGCGTCATGTTGGCGTGGCGGGCGATGTCGTCCAGCGGGATGTCTGTCTCGTAATGTTTCATGATATAATCGTAGATGGCGCCGATGCGCAGGCCTTCCTGTTCGTTAACAGCCGTGGGCATTGCACCGCTTACGAGCGGTTCCGGATCCGCAATGCCGCGAAGATGATGCAGCAGGTGGATGAACGCGGTGAATTGCAGCGCGCCCTTCGATCTGTCCAGCTCCTGCATGAGGCTGGCCACAGTGGGCACGGCGCGTTCCGGCACTTTGAAGCCGCGGGGGAATTTATCGATGAAAGCCTGTATAGGCTTAAGTTCTGCCAGTTCAAACACCGGCGCGAGCTTGCCGTTGGGGTCGAAGAAAAGGGTGAAAGATTCCGCGGACGCGCCTTTCTCTTTGTCGCTGCGGAACACATGCGGCTGGTTGCCCGCCAGCCAGTAGATCTCGCCGGGGCGGAAGGCATGCATGCTGTTGTCCGCAACGAGCGTGCCGCTGCCCTGCTGTATCCAGGTGAGCTGTATTTCGCTGTGGCGGTGCAGGTAGGGGTAGAAATAGGGCAGCCGCTCCTTTTGCACGATAATGTTCTTGTCCGGCGCTACGGGTATGGTGAACTGCAGAACTTTCATGCCCTTAAATTATGCAAAATTTAACCGTTATGTGAATGGTAATTTATCCGCTGGTTAAAAAGTGAGGAATATTGATCAATAAACGTAGCGGGAGCCGCGGCGCTTCCTGTTACTTTTGAAAAAAAAAGTTCCCATGGCCATACAATGGAAAGGGGTATTCCCCGCACTCACTACCAAGTTCACCGCAAAGGATGAACTGGACCTGGACCTGTTCGGCAAAAATCTCGACGCACAGCTGGCCGCAGGCGTGGCAGGCGTTATCATCGGCGGTTCGCTCGGCGAGGCCAGCACGCTGGCCCTGGAAGAAAAAGCAGCGCTGGTGCAATTTGCGGTGCAGCGGCTTGAAGGCAAAATACCGGTGGTATTGAACATCGCTGAAGGCGCTACCCGCGAAGCGGTGAAACAGACGGCGCTGGCGGAACAATGGGGAGCGGAAGGGCTGATGCTGCTGCCGCCCATGCGGTATAAGTCGGACGAACGGGAGACGGTGCAGTACTTCCGCACGGTGGCCGATTCAACAAGCCTGCCTGTGATGCTGTACAACAACCCGGTGGATTATAAGATCGAGATCACGCCCGCCATGTTCGAAGAGCTGGCGGCCTGCGAAAACATCAGGGCGGTAAAGGAATCCACGCGCGACGTCACGAATGTGATCCGCATGCGCAACCGCTTCGGTAACCGCTTCAGCATTTTGTGCGGTGTGGACACGCTGACGCTGGAAGAGCTGGTAACCGGCGCTGATGGCCTCGTAGCGGGACTGGTTTGCGCCTTCCCGGCAGAAACGGTGGTGCTGTACAACCTCATCAAAGCCGGCCAGATCAAAGAGGCGCTGGAACTCTACCGCTGGTTCATGCCGTTGCTGGAGCTGGACATCCATCCCAAGCTGGTGCAATACATCAAGCTGGCGGAAGCCTACACCGGCCTGGGTTCCGAGCATGTGCGCGCGCCGAGGCTTTTGCTGGAGGGAGAAGAAAGGAAGCGGATTTCTCAAACGATCGAGCAGGCGCTGAGCACCCGCCCTGACCTCAGCAAATATGCCGTACCTTCCTCGAACCCGGCATTAAGCGAGGAAATGAAGCGGTTGAAACGGATACAGTCTTAAGTCATACAAAAACGAACTATGAACATACACCAGGTCATGCAGCAATCCGGCGAAGCCTTTGCAGCGTATGGGAAAGCCAGTGCCGCACAGCGTGCCGTATTCCTGGAAACAATTGCCGCCGCCATAGAAGCCCGGCGTGAAGCGCTTACAACGATCACTCATGAAGAAACGAACCTGCCCGCGGCGCGCCTGAACGGAGAGCTTACCCGCACGACCGGCCAGCTGAAGATGTTTGCCGGCCTGCTGCGGGAAGGCAGCTGGGTATCGGCAGTGATAGATACGGCCGATGCCCAGCGCACGCCGCCCAAGCCCGATACCCGTAAAATGTCCGTTCCCCTGGGACCGGTGGTGGTATTCGGCGCGTCCAATTTTCCATACGCCTTTTCCACCGCTGGGGGAGACACTGCGAGCGCACTGGCGGCCGGCTGCACGGTAGTGGTGCGCGCGCATTTCGGGCATCCGCGCACTTCAGCGCTTATTTTCGAGGCCATGCAGGAAGCCGTGAAAACCTGCGGCCTGCCTCCACATACCATACAACATGTAACAACGCCGGGGAACGAAACCGGGAAAGAACTGGTGACGCACCCGCTCACGGCTGCAGTGGGCTTCACAGGTTCGCTCAGCGGCGGCACCGCGCTGATGCGTTACGCGTCCGAAAGAGCCGCCCCCGTGCCGGTGTTCGCGGAAATGAGCAGCATCAATCCTGTTTTATTGCTTCCCGGTAAGCTGAAAGAAGACGCGCCCGGGCTTGCCCGCAAGCTGGCGGCCTCCATTACGCTCGGCATGGGCCAGTTCTGCACGAATCCCGGTTTGATCATTGCGGTGGAAGGAGAGGGGCTGGAATTGTTTAAAGACAGCCTTGCAGACGAGATCAGGAAATTTGCACCGCAGCCCATGCTGCACGAAGGGATCACGCGCAACTACGAAACGCGCACGGCCGCTGTGGCCGTTCTTGACGCTGTACGCCCCGTGGTGGAGAATGTAGCCATGATACAAACGGTGGAAGCGAAAGACTTCATGGAAGATACTTTGCTTCGCGAAGAAATATTCGGCCCTTACTCGCTGATCGTGCAATGCCATGACGCAGAAGAAATGCAGCAGGTGCTGAACAGCGTGCAGGGACAGCTCACCGCCACCCTCATGGCAACTGGAGAAGATCTTCATCAGCATGCGGACCTGCTGGAAAACTGCACGCGTATTGCCGGGAGGGTTATCATCAACGAAGTGCCCACCGGCGTGGAAGTATGCGCCGGCATGGTGCATGGCGGCCCTTTCCCGGCCACATCCGATCCGCGTTTTACTTCCGTGGGCACATCCGCCATCCAGCGCTGGGTACGGCCAGTTTGTTACCAGAACTTCCCGGACCAGCTGCTGCCCGAAGCCCTGCAAAACGCCAACCCGCTGCGCATCTGGCGCACAGTGAACAATGAATGGACAAATACATGATATCTTGTTAATTTTCTTATTTTGTATTGATGAAACAGGCCACCAAAAAGACCTTCTTTTGTATAGACGCCCACACCTGCGGCAATCCCGTGCGCCTGGTGGCGGGCGGCGGCCCTTCCCTGAAAGGGAATAACATGAGCGAAAAACGCGCTCACTTCCTCGAAGAATTCGACTGGATACGCAAAGGCCTCATGTTCGAACCGCGCGGCCACGATATGATGAGCGGCAGCATCCTTTACCCGCCGCATAATCCGGACAACGATGTGGCCGTGCTGTTCATCGAAACCAGCGGCTGCCTGCCCATGTGCGGGCACGGCACCATCGGCACCATCACCATCGCCATAGAAGAAGGGCTGCTGCTGCCCAAAACGCACGGCACCGTGAAGATGGAAGCCCCGGCAGGGCTGGTGGACATCAAATACAGCACCATCGGCAATAAAGTAAAAACGGTAAAGCTCACCAATGTGCCCTCCTGGCTGGAAGCTGCGGACCTTACCGTGGAATGCCCGGAGCTGGGAGCGCTTACCTTCGATGTGGCCTACGGCGGCAACTTTTACGCGATCGTGGATGTGCAGGCAAATTTTGCGGGGCTGGAACATTACCCGGCGGACAAGCTTATATCATGGGCGCGCGAATTACGGAGCCGGATAAACGAAAAGTACACTTTCACCCACCCGCACGACGCTACCATCAAAGGCTGCTCGCATATCATGTGGACGGGCGCCGTGCTGGACCCGGCTTCCACCGCCCGCAACGCGGTGTTTTACGGGGATAAGGCAATAGACCGTTCGCCCTGCGGCACCGGCACTTCCGCGCGCATGGCACAATGGTATACTAAAGGGAAACTGAAGAAAGGAGAGTCTTTCCTCCACGAGAGCATCATCGGCTCGCGGTTCACCGGCACGATAGAAGAAGAAACGACCGTTGCGGGGAAACCTGCCATCAGGCCCGGTATTGAAGGCTGGGCAAGGGTTTACGGATACAACACCATCAGTATAGACCCGGAAGACGATCCCTATGCATACGGTTTCCAGGTATTGTGATCAACCAAAAAGCTAAATACAGACAGGATGAAATGTGTAATCATCGGCGGCGGCATCATCGGCTTGTCCAGCGCGCTTTACCTCCGGCAGAGCGGCTGGGAGGTAACGGTGCTGGATAAGGGGGATTTCTCGGACAACTGTTCCTATGGCAATGCCGGGTACGTTTGTCCCAGCCATTTTGTGCCAATGGCCACGCCCGGCATTGTCAGGCAGGGCTTTAAGTGGATGCTGGACGCTGAAAGCCCATTCTACATCAAACCCCGCCTGAGCAGGGAACTGATAGACTGGGGCATGAAATTCATCCGCAGCGCCAACGCCAGGCACGTGGAAAGAAGCGCCATACCCCTGCGAGATATTGCCGTGCTGAGCAAACGGATGTATGAAGAATGGCTTCAGCTGCCTGGCTTCGATTTCGCCTACGAACAAAAAGGCCTGCTGGATATGTTCCAGACACAACAGAACGCCGAGCATGCGCATCATACCGTCGAAAAGGCGCAGGAGCTTGGTCTGGATACGGAATACCTCAGCGCGGAACAGGTGCAGGCCATGGAACCGCAGACCCGCCTCAACATCCTGGGCGCCGTATATTTTAAATGCGATGCGCACCTGTACCCCAACAAGCTGATGCATAACCTGCGTCAGTACCTGCCCTCCAAAGGCGTGCAGCTGGTGCCCGGCGAGGAAGTGACCGGCGTGGAGCAGGCAAACGGCAGGATCACCAAAGTAAAAACACGCAAAGGCATATACGAAACCGACCTGGTAGTGGTAGCCACCGGCTCCTGGAGCCGGGAAATGGCCGCCCGCCTGCATGTGAACCTGCCCATGGTGGCGGGGCGGGGGTATTCCATTACCTACGAGGACGGGCCGTACAAAATAAACCACCCCGCCATCCTGATGGAAGGGCGGGTGGCCGTAACGCCCATGAACGGCAACAAGATCCGCTTTGGCGGCACCATGGAGATCACTTCGCTCACCGCGCCGCCGAATATGAACCGTGTGAAAGGCATCCTGCGCACCGTAAAAAATTTCCTGCCGGATTACGATATTCCCATGCCCGCCCGCGAACAGGTGTGGTTTGGCTACAGGCCCTGCTCGGCGGATGGCCTGCCGTACATCGGCAGGGTAAAACACCTGGAAAATTGTATCGTGGCCACCGGCCATTCCATGCTGGGCCTGAGCCTGGGCGCGGGAACCGGCAGGCTGGTGAGCGAGCTGGCCAACGAGCAGCCGGTGAGTATGGACATCCGGCCATTCGCACCTGAACGTTTTTAAAACTTACTTATGAGAAAACTTCTTTGCAGCCTCGGTTTCATCGCGCTGCAGCCTGCCGCCTATGCACAGTCGCCCGATACCGACCTCTACCGGCAATCCAGCGAAGTGAACAACATCATGGTGCAGTACAATGCAGACCGTGGTACGCTCGGCCGCTTCTATGCCATTCCCAACACGCCCGGGCGCCGCGAAAGGATGGAGGTATTGCAGGATACTTACTTACGGCGCCTCGGCCAGCTGAACTTCGATAAGCTGCCTGTCGGCTCCCGCGTGGATTACATCCTGTTCCGCCGTAACCTGAACGACGAACTGTTCCGGCTGAACGAAGAAAAACAGGAATATGCGGCCGTCGAAAAATGGTTCCCGTTTGCAGAGCGCATCTATGCCATAGAACGCAACCGCCGCCGCGGTACCGCCCCGGACGCGGAAAAGCTGGCAGGCGAGCTGAACAGCATTGCCAAAGAACTGCTGGCCCAAAAAGCGGCCCTGCAAAAGGACAGTTCCCTTTCGCTGCCGCTCAGCCGCCGTGCAGCGGGCGTGGCAAGGGGGCTGCAGGCTTCCCTCAAAAGCGCTTACGATTTTTATAATGGCTACGACCCCCTGTTCAGCTGGTGGATACCAATGCCCTACCAGCGGCTGGACAGCCTGTTGGAAATTTATGCGGCTGCCTTTCAAAGCAAAGGGAAAAATGCCGTTTCCCAGAAGGACGATGGCAGCGGCATCATTGGCAACCCGATCGGGAACGAAGAGCTGATCAGGCAATTAAAAGAAGAGATGATCGCCTACACGCCGGACGAGCTGATTGCCATTGCCAACAAGGAATTTGCCTGGTGCGATGTGGAAATGCTGAAGGCTTCCCGCGAAATGGGCTTTGGCGACGATTGGAAAGCCGCCATGGAAAAGGTGAAGAACACGTATGTGCCCGTGGGCAAACAGCCCGAAGCCATGATGAAATTATACAACGAATCCCTCGGATTCATAAAAAAGAACCAGCTGATCACTATTCCCGAACTGGCGGAAGAGACCTGGAGAATGAGCATGATGAGCCCGGAAAGGCAGCTGGTGGCGCCGTTCTTCCTCGGAGGGGAAGAGTTCATTATTTCTTACCCCACCAATACCATGGCGCATGAAGACAAAATGATGAGCATGCGCGGCAACAACCCTCACTTTTCCCGCGCCACCGTTCACCACGAGCTGCTGGCCGGCCACGCCATGCAGCAATTCATGAACAGCCGCTACCGTACCTACCGCCGCTTCGGCACGCCTTTCTGGACGGAAGGCTGGGCGCTTTACTGGGAGCGGCTGCTGTGGGACCTGAAATTCCCGCAAAGCCCTGAAGACCGCATCGGCATGCTGTTCTGGCGGATGCACCGCTGCGCCCGCATCATTTTTTCGCTAAGCTACCACACCCACAAATGGACGCCGCAGCAATGCATCGATTTCCTGGTGAACCGCGTGAACTTTGAACGGGCCAATGCCGAAGGCGAAGTTAGGCGCTCCTTTACCGGCGGTTACGGACCGCTGTACCAGGTGGCTTACATGATCGGCGGGCTGCAGTTTGAAGCGCTGAAAAAGGAGCTGGTAGAGAGTGGAAAGATGAGCTACAAGGAGTTTCACGATGCGATCATCACCGAAAACGCCATGCCGGTGGAAATGGTAAGGGCAATATTGCTAAAGCAGCCACTGACGAAGGATTTCAAGACCAGCTGGCGGTTTTATGAACTGTAAAAGATGATCATCCGTCACCCGAGATTGGTAGGATTCGGAATAAAATTGAGAAAAGCGTTGAACTTTGTCTGGTATTTCCTTTTATCCAGCTTGTAATAGAACGCACCGCGTTTGGAGCTTAAACGTTCCTTATCCTTTTGTTTGATGAGCAGCCCTGTGGAAAGTACTTTGCGCGAGAAGTTCCGTTTATCCATCAGCGTGTCAAATATGCCTTCATAGAGGTTTTGCAGCTGGGGAAGGGTGAATTTTTCCGGCAGCATTTCGAATACAATAGGGTGGAAGGCGGCTTTGTAGCGGAGTTTCTGCTTGGCCAGCTCCACCATATCGCGATGATCGAAGATGAGGGAGGGAAGCTTTTTGAGGGGAAACCATTCGGAATGATAATCCTGGTTGATCTGCTTTTTGAACTTGTTGACGTCGATGAGGCTGAAATACACCACAGACAACGTTCTTTCCACCGGGTCCCGCTCCACTTCCCCGAAAGTGTGCAACTGCTCCATGTATACATTTTCCAGCCCAGTCAATTCTTTTAATACCCTGGCAGCGGCGAAATCGAGCGTTTCGTTGGGGCGGATAATGCCTCCCATCAGGCTCCAGCGGCCCTTTTCAGGCTCAAAGCTCCGCCTGATGACCAGGAGTTTCATTTCGACGCCGTCAAATCCAAATATGATGCAGTCTACAGCCACCAGCACCCTGTTTTTGCCGGAATATTGTGAAATTTTCAATGTCGTATCAGTTTAACGCGGATCAATTATAATAAATGTCTCTCAGACAATTTATAGAACATTCCCGAAAAATAGCTGGAATTTTCGGGATTTAATCCGGATATTTAAAACAACATCCACCCACATTAAAAAATTTTCACGTCATGTTGAAAAAGCTTTTCACATTTATGGCCCTGTCCGCTGGCGGAGTGCTGGCTTTCTCAGCCTGTAACAACGCGGCGGAGGAAAAGAAAACCGCTACTATGCTCACATCACAGCCTTACGGCAATCTTTCAGGCACGGAGATCGTGCAGTACACCCTCACCAATGCCAACGGGATGGTGGTAAAAATCCTGAATTACGGCGGCGTTATTACGGATATCATCACGCAGGACCGGGATGGTACGCCCGGTAACGTTGTATTGTCGTACGACACACTGGCCGGCTACCTCCAGTCCGGCAACCCGTACTTCGGCACGCTGGTGGGCCGTTATGCCAACCGCATCGCCAAAGCGACCTTTAAGATCGACACTGCTACTTATCACCTTGCCGTGAATAACAACGGCAACGCGCTGCATGGCGGCCTGAAAGGGTTCGACAAAGTGGTTTGGAATGTAACGCCGCTCCCGGGAGACAGCAGCCTGCTGCTTGAATACCAGAGCAAAGACGGGGAAGAAGGCTACCCCGGCAACCTGAACGCCAAAGTGATCTACACCCTCACCAGCGACAACGCGCTGAAGATCGAATACGTGGCCACTACGGATAAGCCTACGCCGGTAAACCTCACCCAGCACACTTATTTCAACCTTTCCGCCGGCAAAAGCCCGACCATCCTGGATCACGAGCTGCAGCTGGACGCGCCGGGCTACACGCCCGTAGATGACCAGCTCATCCCGCTGGGAAGGATCGACTCCGTGAAAGGCACGCCCATGGACTTCACCACGCCTACGCGCATCGGCGCCCGGATCGACTCCGTGAAAGGCGGTTATGACCACAACTGGGTATTTGCCAAAGAAAGCGGCCTGGCGAAAGTAGGTACGTTATACGATCCTGCTTCAGGCAGGCTCATGACGGTCTCCACTTCCGAGCCCGGCATCCAGTTCTACACCGGCAATTTCCTGGACGGCTCGCTGCAGTTCACACGGAACAAAGCCGTTTACGGCAAAAATGCAGGCCTGTGCCTGGAAGCCCAGCACTTCCCTGATTCGCCCAACCAGCCTACGTTCCCGAACACCATCCTGAAACCGGGAGAGAAGTATACACAAACTACGATCTACCAGTTCGGGGTGAAATAAATAAGGCAGAATACTATTTAAAAGCGAAGAGGAGGCCGTTTAGCCTCCTCTTCGTTTATTTATACTTTCACGATCATCTTCCCGGTATTCTTCCCGGAAAACAATCCCAGCAAGGCTTCGGGTATCTTCTCAAACCCTTCTGTAACGGTTTCCGTGAATTTGATCTTCCCTGTTTTCACCAGCGGCGCCAGGTACTGAATGCCTTCCGCGTAACGGCCGCCGTAGTTCCGCACAATGAAACCCTGCATGATGATGCTTCTCGTGAGCATAGTGGGCTGGATGCGCGGGCCCACCGGCGGTTCCGTGTTATTATAGGACGATATCTGCCCGCAGAGCGGTATCCTCGCAAAGAAGTTGAGATTGGGCACCACCGCGTCCGTCACTTCGCCGCCTACATTGTCAAAATAGATGTCCACGCCGTCGGGACAGGCTTTGGCGATCTGTGCGGCAAGGTCCGGGGTGTTGTAATTGAGCGCTTCATCGAAGCCGTATTCTTCCCGGAGCATCTTCACTTTTTCTTCAGAGCCGGCAATGCCTACCACGCGGCAACCCAGCTGCTTGCCCAGCTGGCCCACCACCAGGCCAACCGCTCCCGCGGCGCCGGATACGACGAGGGTTTCGCCTGGTTTGGGTTTACCGATATCCAGCAGGCCGAAATAAGCCGTTAAGCCCGGCATGCCCAGCACACCCAGGAAATAGCTGGGAGGGGCCAGGCCGGCATCTATCTTTTTAACGGCGGAGGCGGGCACCACCATTTCCGTAGCCCAGGGAATGTATGGGCCCAGCACCAGGTCGCCGGGGGCGAAGGCGCCGTCTTTACTCTCCAGCACTTCCGCCACCACGCCGCCTTCCAGCGCATGATCCACTTTAAAGGGCGCAACATAGCTCTTCACATCGTTCATCCTGCCGCGCATGTAAGGGTCTACAGAATAATAAAGCCCTTTCAGGTGCAGGTCTCCTTCTTTGATTTCCGGCAGGTTCACTTCATCGAAGCGGAAAATGGATGCGTCCGGCATGCCTTTGGGCCGGGCTGCCAGTGTGATCTGTTTTACTTTTTTCATGATACGCGCGTGTTAATTGTCACTTCAACATTATTTCTCGTTGCATTGGAATATGGGCACACCTGGTGTGCTTTGGCTACCAGCTCTTCGGCGGTGGCCTGGTCGGTGCCGGGCACCAGTACGTCCAGCGTTACGGCGAGCCCGTATCCGCCTTCGCCGTTGGTGCCAAGGCCCACGTGCGCGGTTACGGCGGTAATGCCGGTGGCTGTTTTCGATTTCCGGATCACGAGGTTCAGCGCACTGTCGAAGCAGGCGGAGTAGCCCGCGGCGAACAGTTGCTCGGGATTGGTAAATGCTCCGCCGGGGCCGCCAAGCTCTTTGGGGGTAGCGGTCTTTACATTCAGAATGCCGTCGCTGGTAGACACTTGCCCGTCGCGCCCGCCGGTGGCGGTTGCTGTGGCGGTATACAATACTTTGACCATGGTAAGATATTTTGATTAGTTATTTGATCAGAAATTACTCTTCTCCGGCAGGCGCCTGGAGCGGTTTTATTTTATCCATCAGGCGTTGCAGCTGTTTGTGCAGGCTTTCCCGTTCTTTATCGTCCAGGTTGAGGCTGGCTTGCAGCTGCTGGGGGATCTTCTGCGCTTTTTTGCGGAGGTTCATGCCTTCGGGGCTCACCACGATCTCCACCACGCGCTCGTCCGACTTGCAACGGTAGCGGGTGAGAAGGCCTTTTTTCTCCAGGCGTTTCAGCAGGGGGGTGAGCGTACCGCTGTCCAGGCAAAGCTTTTCACCCAGTTCCTTTACTGTCTGCAGCTTGTGTTCCCAAAGCAGGAGCAGCACGAGGTACTGCGGATAGGTAAGGTCCAGTTTCTCCAGCAGTGGCCTGTAATGGGCGGTCACCTGCCGGGAAAGAACGTACAGGGGGAAACATACCTGGTGATCGAATTTTAAATGATCCATTGTAGTAAATTAGATTGTGCAAAATTAAATAGGTTCAAATTATCACGGGTCATTCTATTGTTAAAGTTCTGCGAAAATATCCCTACCTTTCTGCAAGAAAGCAGCCGAACAAGCATGCCGCAACATGATAAAACACCTTCTGCCGGCGATCCGGCCTGGGAGGATTTCAGGAAAGGGGACCGGGATGCATTTGCGCAGTTGTACCACCAGCATATACAACCGCTCATAGCCTACGGAATGCGGGTCAGTGGCGAACAGCAGGTGGTCAAAGATGTGATCCAGGATCTATTCGTGGAGCTATGGCGCTCCAGAACGCAACTACAATCTGTCCGGTCAGTGAGGGGCTACCTCCTGAAGGCGCTCCGTTATAAACTGCTGCGGAACGCCAAAGTAAAAACACGTTATTATTCCGAACTACCCGACCAGGCGGACCCTGACAATGCCGAACAGCACCGCCTGGAAGCTGAAAGCGAACAGCAGCGCCGTGAACGCATCCGCCATGCCCTCGGCCGCCTGCCCGGCCGCCAGCAGGAAATTATCAACCTCCGGTTTTACCACGGCTGCACCACGGAAGAAGCGGCGGAGATCATGGCCGTGAACTACCAGTCTGCCGTGAACCTTTTGCACCGGGCCATTGTTCAGCTAAGGGAAATGCTGGGTCCCGGGCTCATCTTTACATTGTTTGGCTTATTCTGAAAAAAAATTTCCAAAAAGTGAGTATCGGAACGCTCCCCGGTACACTTGTAATTAACCGCGCATAATTTTAAGTCCGTATGTCGTATTCGCAACAGGAACTGGAAGCATTATTGCAGAATGATGAATTTGTACGCTGGGTGCTGCAACCAGACGAAAAAGGCCATGCCTACTGGCAGGAATGGATGAACGAACATCCTGACCGTCAGGCGCTGGTAGAGCGTTCCCGCGAGGTGATCAGGACGATCCACGAAACGGAGCATGAAGCCGTGAGCAGCCACGACCTGGCTGAGCAGATATGGGAAGATATGCAGGAAGCGCTTCAGCCCCGCCTGCCCTGGTACAGGCGTTACGCCGCCGCAGCCGCCATTCTGGTGCTGCTGGGCCTCGCCGGGGGCTGGTATGCGCTCAGCCTCAACAAAACCAGCACTATCGTGAATGAGAACGGCTTCCTGATGGCCCGGACGGGGAACGCAGACATATCTGTGCAGAACACGGGCAATACGCTTAAAACAGTCTACCTGGTAGACGGTTCGCGCGTCACCCTCAACCCGGGAGCCAAACTAAAATACCATAGCTTGCTGGGCAAACGAAAAAGGGAAGTAACATTGGAAGGAGAAGCCTTCTTTGAAATAACGCCCGACGCAGCCAAGCCCTTTTCGGTGCTGAGCGGCGGGATCGTGACAAAAGTATTGGGCACCAGCTTCAGGGTGGCGGCGCAGGACGACGTGGTAGTATCCGTCCGCTCCGGTAAAGTGGCCGTGGTAAGACTGGAAAAGGATAAAGAAGAGAAGACCTGCATCCTGGAAATGAACGAACAGGCCGTGTACAACGTGAAGCAGAACCGGCTGGAAAAGACCGCTGCACCCGCGCCCGCATTGCTGGCAAACCCCGTTCCGGCCTGGGAAACGATGTTTTACGACGAAGCTTCCATGGACGAGATCATCGGCGTGCTCACCCGCATCTATGGCGTGGAGTTTGAGTACAACCGCGAACAATTCTCAAAATGCAAGATCACGATCGCCCTGGACGAGGGATCGATGTACGATAAATTAGACATATTGACCAAAGTGCTGAGCGCAACATACGAGGTAGATGAAGATGTTGTGCGGATAACCGGCCCGGGATGTGGGAATTCGGCCGGTCTTTAGTTCGGGAATTTACTTTACTGTCAACCAAAATAGTACGCGTATGAATACCTTCTTGTTAAAGATCAGGGTAGCGCTGTTGTTGTCCTTCCTATGCCTCGTTGCAAGCATGCCAGCCTCCGCCGGCGGGCGTTATGCAGCAGGGGTGCTGGACAAGAAAATATCGCTGTCCATGTCCAACAAAGGACTGAAGAATGTGCTGGCAAAAATAGAACAGGCCGCCGCAGTCAAATTTGCCTATGCCACGCAAACCATCCCGCTCAACAACAAAGTCAGCATCGACGTTAAGGACAAACGCCTTGGCGATGTGCTGGAAGTGCTGCTGTCCCCTTACCAGGTGAGCTATGAAGCCGTAGGCAACCAGATCATCATCCAAAAGGACGGGATGAAAATGGTGATCAGCACGCGCGCCATCGGCCAGGCCCTTTTCAAAAAGGTGACCGGTGCGGTGAAAGCGGCGGACGGTACCAGCATTCCCGGTGTAACCGTAACTGTTAAAGGCACCGCCAAAGGGGCCGTTACGAATGCGGACGGGCGTTTTGAGCTGGATGCCGACGAAGGCGCCACCCTTGTGTTCACCGCCATTGGCTTCGCCACGCAGGAAGTGGTGGTAGGCAGCGGCAGTGTATACGATGTGGTGCTGCAGGAATCCAGCAAAGAGTTATCCGAAGTGGTGGTAACGGCGCTGGGTGTGCGGAAAGAAAAACGTTCGCTGGGCTTTTCTGTGACGGAAGTGAAAGGCGCCGAACTGGCGGCCACCAACGAGGTGAACCCGATCAACGCTTTGCAGGGCAAGGCTGCGGGGATCAATATAGACCAGGGTTCAGGCGGCCTCTTCGGCAACTCGCGCATCCTGATACGCGGCAACTCTACGCTGAGCACCAACAACCAGCCTATTTTCGTGATAGACGGGGTGATCCTGGACAACGATGCATTCGACGGCAAAGGCCGGGATTTCGGGAACGACCTGAAGAACCTGAATATGGAAGAGTTTGAAAGCGTTTCCGTGCTCAAAGGCTCCGCCGCCGCCGCGTTGTACGGCTCCCGCGCCATCAACGGCGTAGTGCTGATCACCACCAAAAAAGGCCGCACCCGTAAAGGATGGGGCGTATCCGTTTCCCAATCCGTAAACATCCAGCAACCATACGCCGGGCCCGATTTCCAGAACGAATACGGCGGCGGCACCGTGGGCGCGTTTTTTACGGACACCCGCGACCCGGGCTATAAAGACAACGAAAGATGGCAGACCAAGGTATTTCCTACCAACGCCAACGGCGAGCCATATATTGATCCCCAGAAGAACCGAGAACTGGAAAACTGGGGCCCGCGCTTCGCCAACCAGCGCGTGCTGAACTACGACGGCACCTGGACGGAATACAAAGCCGCGCCGAACAACTACCTGGACGCGTTCCAGACCGGTGTGGGCTTCCTCACCAATGTGTCTGTAGACGGGGCCACGGATAAATCCACCTTCCGCCTGTCATATTCCCGCAACGACGCGGAAGGCATCAACTTCCGCAACAAGATGATGAAGAACGCCTTCTCCCTGCGCGCCACCCATAACCTTACCAGCTTTATCACCCTGGATGCGGGAGCGGACTACACGTCCATTGACGGTGAAAATCCCCCGCAGCTGGGCCTGAACAACTTCATCTGGATCTTCCCGCGCAACTACGACACGAAATACTGGATGCAGCGCAGCAAATACACCAGCCTGCTGGGAGGCGTTCCGAAAGTATACGATGCAAACGAGACCAACTTTGTGCCCGGTGCCGATTACTGGTTCCGCATTTTCGAGAACGATTACCTGCAGGATGAGCAGATGTTCCGCGGCCGCCTTACTGTTACGGCTACACTAAGCAAGTGGCTGAGGCTGCAGCTGGAAGGGAACTTCAGCAATATCAACATCAAGAACGAAAGCAAGGAGCTGGGGCAGGGCTTTAACTTTACCGGCTCAGACAATACTTCCGGCGGCTTCTACTCGCTCAGCCACGCCGTCAAAAAAAGCTATTTCCTGAAGTGGATGGGACTGGTGACCAAACAGCTGACCAAGGACCTTTCGCTGAACGGCTACGTAGGCGGGGAAACGCAGCGTTATAACCAGAGCTACAACCAGTCGCAGACCGATGGCGGCCTGATATTCCCTGACAACTACTTCCTGGCGAACTCGCAGAAACCGCAGATAGTGAACGGGGGCGAGCGTCCGAGACAAACCATCAACTCCATTTACGCCAGCGCGGACCTTGCCTATAAGGACAGGCTGTTCATGCAGGCCACCTGGCGCGGAGACTGGTCGTCGGCACTCACTTATACCGATGGGACCGGTAACAACTTCTACAATTACCCGGCCGTGAGCCTTTCCTGGATATTCACCGAATCCTTCAAGCTCCCGTCCTTCATTTCCTTCGGTAAGCTGCGCGGCAACATCGCGTGGCTGGGCGGCGGCCTCAATCCTTTCCTGATCAACCCCGGCTTTAAGCTGAGAGGGTTTACACAGGCGCTGAACGGCAACATCCCGATGCTGACATTCGTGGATGAGAACGGGCAAACCTTCGTGGTGGACAAAGACATCAAGCCCCTCCGGAAACGGGCCATAGAAGGCGGTCTTGACCTCCGCTTCCTGAACGACCGCCTGGGCATCGACGCGACAATTTACCGCGACAATACATTTAACCAGGGCATCAAGATACCCGCGGCGCCTGAATCCGGTGTGAACAGCCAGCTGATCAACGCCGGCAATATCCAGAACTCAGGTGTGGAAATAGCGCTGAACGCGACTCCCGTTAAAGGAAAGAACTTCGACTGGAATACCGTTTTCACGTATACCCGTAACCGTAATAAGATCATAGAACTTTACCGTGATGTTGAATATTATGCATTGGATGAAGAAGGTCTCGGCGGCAACGACCAGATCCCTTATGCCAAGGTAGGCGGCGCTTACGGCGTGATCCGTACGCGCATCAGCTCCAAAAAATACCAGGCGGTAGACGGCAGCGGCAAACCCGTAGATCATCCGAACAACGGGAAAGTGGTGCTGGACTGGCGTTCCGACGCACGCGCGGCCTTCCCCAAACGCAGCAACGAATGGGCTGACGTGGGGGATATCAACCCTGATTTCCGTGGCAGCTGGGACAATACCTTCCGTTACAAGAGCCTTTCGCTGAATGTATTGATAGACGCCAAGATCGGTGGGGATATGGTGATGCACACTTTACGCTACGGCACGCACACCGGCATCTTCAAATCTTCCCTGCAGGGCCGCGATGCAGCCCACGGCGGTATTTCATGGACCAGCAAATACAATGACGACGGCGGTTCTTACGACGATGGCATTATTCCCGACGGCGTATTCGACAACGGCCAGATGATCAGGCAGCCGGACGGTACCGATGTGGACGTGAGCGGCATGAGTTTCAGGGAAGCTTATGAAAAAGGATATGTAGAACCTACGCACCTTCCGCAGTACAATTACCGTTACGGTTCCTTCTCCACTGCGGTGGGCGATTACTGGGTCGTTAAAAATTCCTGGATCAGCGTGCGGCAGGTGGCCCTGAATTATACGCTGCCTTCCACGATCGCATCAAAGCTGCACCTGAACAACCTGGGTGTGAGCCTGATCGGCCGCGACCTGTTCTACATCTACAATTCACTGCCGAACAACATCAACCCGGCTTCCAATAATTCGAACAGAACCAGCGTAAATAAAGAAGAAGGATTTGTGCCGCCGATGATGCGCTCATTCGTATTCACGATCCGCGCAGGATTTTAACGGTCATACTAAACGAAGCAACATGAAAAAGTTAACGATATATACACTCTTCATCTGCACAACAGTTTTTGCCGCCGTTTCCTGTAAAAAGGATTTTGGCGAGCTGAACACCGATCCCAGCGTGGTGACCGTGCCGGATGTGAATTCGCTGTTCGCTTACTCCATGGACAATATCGAATCCTACCAGGGCACCGAATGGATATGGGAGAACCTGGAGCAGCTGCTGCGTTTCAGCCAGCACCTCACTACAGACCCGTATGAGCTGAGCACGAACATCAATTCCCGCTACCGCGTGTTGTACAACAACGTACTGCCCAACCTCGTGGAGATCCGCCGGCAGGTGGACATGCGGCCTGAACGCCCGCGTTACCGCAACATCCGCGCTGTGACCTATATTGCCGGCATCCTGCAAGCGCTCAAAACCACGGATATGAACGGTTCCATTCCGTACACAGAAGCCATCAAAGGCAGAACGGAAGAGAACTTCAGGCCCGTGTACGACGAGCAGAAAGTATTGTTCGATACCTGGCTGGCGGAACTCACCGACGCTATCGACTCCCTGGCCGAATCACCCACCGGGCAGCTGAATTTCGGCAGCGCGGACTTCTACTACAGAAACGAATGGAATAACTGGATCAAGCTGGCCAATACCCTCAAGCTGCGTATAGCAGTGCGTTACGAAAGAGCGGACGTGAACGTGGCCAAACGTGTATTCAGGGAAGTGATGGAAGACCCCATCGGGCCCATCGACAACGATCTTGCCCAATTTGTGTACGACAGGCCACAGTGGAACCCGATCGGGAATGATATCGATTACCGCAGCCCGCGCTTCGGCACATCGTCCATCATCAACTTCCTCAAATCCACCAACGACCCGCGGTTACTCATCTACTTCAGTCCCAACGATCTTGTGGGCTCCTTCAGGGATACGCTAACGAAGTATGGCAGAACCCTTCCCGCTTTCATCAACCCGAACGACCCGCTGGTAAGGTTCCAGGGAGGCCCGGCAGACTGGACGACGGACCCTGCCACCGCCAACTGGTACAAGAACAGCTTCAACGTGAGCGACTGGAGCAGATGGCGGCTCATCGGCAACATCAACAAAAAGTTCTTCGCGCCGCGTTACGGCACCAATACTTCCGGCCGCATGCTTGATTATATGGTGACTGAAGCCGAGACCGCCTTTTACATCGCTGAGTTTATCCAGAAAGGTTACGGCGTTGGTTTCGATACAAAAGGCACCGCCGAGCAATGGTATAACAAGGGCATTACCAGCTCCATCCGCACGATGAACAAGATCGCGCTGGCAGCGGAATCCACCGTCGGGCTTACCGGCGATGGCGAAGCGCAGATCGCGGCTTACCTCGCGCATCCCAACGTGAAATTCAACGGGGTGAACAACCTGGAGCGCATTTATATCCAGCAGTACCTGAATTTCTACCGGCTGGCGAACGAGGCATTCACCTTTGTGCGCAGAACCGGTTACCCGAAAAATAATTCAGCCTATTACCCGCGCAATGCATGGAACGAGCCCATCCCGCGCAGGTACCCGCTGGATGAACCGCCGCTGGGCACCAACAATGCCAACTGGCAGAGCGCGCAGCAGGCGCAGGGTTTTAGCCCGGGAGACAGGGGCGTGCCCGCACTCAGCACACAACGTTTATGGTTCGATAAGAACAGCCCGGCTTTCGGGCAGGGCAACTGATCATATCTATAGTTGAATCCTGATTTGATATACAGTGAACAAAAACAAACCGTCCTCTTCAGGGGACGGTTGTTTTTTTAGGCGGATGGCCTCGTTTTTGTGTTAACTACCCTATGAAAAAGCCGTTCTTCCTGAAACACTGGTGGGAGCTGTTCAAATGCGCCGGATCGGACTTTATCGACGATAAGGTGCTGAAATTAAGTGCTTCCCTGGCTTATTCGACCGTTTTTTCCATTGCGCCGATGCTTATCATCGTGCTGTTCTTCAGCGATATTTTCCTGGGGAGGGAAGCGCTGGAAGGCAATCTCTACGGCGAGCTGAACGGATTGCTGGGGCCCGCAGCGGCCACGCAGGTGCAGGAGATCGTACGCAACTCGGCGCTTTCATCGGACCTGGGCTGGTCCACCATCATCGGTTTTATCACGCTTTTTATCGGTGCTACCGGCGTGTTCACGGAAATACAGGATTCCATCAACCTCATCTGGCGGCTGAAAACCAAGCCGCGGAAGGGAAGGGGGCTCATCAAAATATTGCTGACGAGATTATTGTCATTCTCCATGGTGGTGAGCCTGGGCTTCGTGCTGGTCGTGAGCCTCGTGATACACGGCGTTATTGAAGTGATGCTCTCCAGGCTAAGCGAGATCTTTCCTGACCTGACGGTGGTGGCCGTATATGCCGTAAATCTTGTTATCACCTTTGCCACCATCGCGGGATTGTTTGCGGTGATCTTCAAAGTGCTTCCGGATGCGAAAGTAAGATGGAAACATGTATGGGTAGGAGCTATTACTACCGCGGTGCTGTTTATGCTCGGGAAAGCCGCTATGGGCTTATATCTTGGCAACAGCAGTATCGGCACTACGTACGGCGCGGCGGGTTCAATTGTAATATTACTGATATGGGTATATTATTCCGCGGCCATTCTTTATTTCGGCGCGGAGTTCACGCGCCAGTATGTACAAAAGAAAGGAGAACGTATCTATCCCAACGATTACGCCGTTTGGGTGGAACAGGTGGAGATGGAATCGAAGGGCGTGATCCCTGAAAAACAGGCGCCTGTTGTCGAAAAAAAATCATAACACCTGTAAGCCCAGCTCACGGTAGGTTTCCAGGGAATCCAGCGTGGGATCGTCTGTTACGATGATATCAATATCTGTAATGCCGCAAACTTTGTAAGGTTCCGCCGTCCCCATTTTATCGCCGGTGGCCAGTGCCGCCACGCGGTGAGCCGATTCCACCATCGTCGTTTTTACCTCTGATTCTTCAAGGTCCATACCCGTTACGCCCAGCAGGGGATGCAGGCTGCATACGCCGAGAAAACAAATATCCGCCCGTACCCTCCTCAGCATCTGGATCGTATCCAGCCCGCCGGCCACCTGCGATTCCTTGAATATGCGCCCGCCAGTGAAGATCACTTCCACTCCCGGATGTTCTATCAATTGCATCACGATGGGCACGCTGTTGGTAATAACGGTCAGCCGCAACTGTGGCGGGAAAAGCTTCACAAGCGAAAGAGTGGATGTGCCGCCGTCCAGTATGATGGTCTGCCCGTCGTGCAGCAGCGACAGCGCTTTGCGGGCCATATTCACTTTATCGTCGGAGTGCAGGTTGATGCGTTCTTTGAAATTGAGCGGGTTAGGTGAATGGGGAATGGCGCCGCCCCGCACCTTGATCAGCAGGCCGTTTTGGGCGAGGGATTCCAGGTCGCGGCGCACGGTATCTTCAGACACCTGGAGGTCCGTGCTCAGCTCCGTTTGCAACACTTTCTGGTCTGTTTTCAGCTTCCTGAGGATATAATCCAGGCGTTCTTCCTTCAGCATAATCTTGCAATTTCTTGCAAACTTAGGTAAAATAACGCAGATTTAATGCTGGAATATTCGTAAATGTTGCATAACTTTGCATCAAATAGCAGAATATGGCAAAAAAGAGAATCGCAATTGATATGGACGGTGTGATGGCAGACCTGACCCAGCATTACTGCGACTGGTATTTTGAACGCACCGGCGAACGGGTAATGAAGGAGCAGCTGAACGGTGTTCCGGAAACGACCGGTTTTCCGCAGGAAGGCATCGTGCATCATTTTTTACATACTCCCGGTTTTTTCAGAACAGCGCCCGTAATGCCCGGCAGCCAGGAAGTGATCCTGTCGCTGATGGAAGATTATGAAGTGTTCATTGTGTCTGCCGCAGTGGAGTTCCCGCAATCGCTTACCGAAAAGATCGACTGGCTGAAAGAGCATTTTCCCTTTATCAGCTGGAAGAATATTGTATTCTGCGGCCTGAAGACCATTGTGAAAGCGGATTACATGATCGACGACTATGATAAGAACCTCCGCTATTTTGAAGGCGAACGCCTGCTGTTCACCGCGCCGCACAATATGAATTACGAAGATTATAACCGGTACGATACCTGGGAAGACGTGGCGAAGTTCTTTGCCGCGCAGCGGGTGGAAGTGGCGGATAAAGTTGCATGATAAAAATGTCCGCAGAATAAAAAAAGGAAGGCTGTCTGGTTACGGCCTTCCTTTTTTATTTATGTTCGGTTCTGCTTACTTTACCGCATCGCTCCTGAAGAACGCATTCAGTTCGTTTACCCACAGCTCAGGTGCTTCCAGCGCGGCAAAATGCCCGCCTTTCTGCATCATGGTAAAACGTTTCAGATTCACTTTCCTTTCCGCCCATTCTTTCGGCGTTGGCGCGTCGCCGGGAAATATCGCCACGCCGGTGGGCGTATTCACCTTCCGGCTGGAAGCCAGCTGCTGTGGGTTATCTACAGCGTAAGTGCGCATGGAGGAATTGATCGTCTGGCTTACCCAATAGATCATGATATTGGTAAGCAATTCGTCTTTCGTGAAATGGTCTTCGATAGTGCCATCCTGCGTGCGCCAGGTATTGAACTTTTCCACGATCCAGGCGGCAAGGCCGGCGGGCGAATCATTCAGGCCATAGGCCTGCGTTTGCGGCTTGGTGGAATGTAGCATGGAGTACGCGCCTTCCTTATACCACCATTGCTGTATAAACTGCCCGAATTCCTGTTCGGCTTTAGACATGGTGCTCCAATCTTCGGATCCGTCGGGATATCCCACGTCAGTCAGGTGGATGGCCGTTACGTTTTCAGGATAAAGGTTGGCGAGCGATTTGGTAATGCCCTGGCCCAGGTCTCCGCCGGCTGCCAAAAAGGTCTTGTAACCGAGCACATCTTTCATCAGCGTAGCGAATATCTTCGCGTTGCCGTCATCGGTCATGGCTACCGGGCTGGAGAAGCCGAAACCGGGAATGGAAGGGATCACCACGTCATAACTTTGTTCTCCTTCGGTCAATAACGGAATGGCTTTATAAAAGCGGTAAAAACAATCGGGCCATCCGTGAGAAAGCAGCAGGGGCTTGTTGTTGGAGCCTTTGCCTTTGATGTGCTGGAAGTGGATGGTGAGGCCGTCGATCTCCACGGTGAACTGCGGGAATTTGTTGAGGGCGGCTTCCTGCTTACGCCAGTCGTAACCGTTTTGCCAGTAACCAACGAGGCTTTTGAGGAACACGGGATCGGTGCCGTATTTCCACCCGATGTTTTCAGGGGTTTCGGGCCAGCGGGTCTGGTGGAGCCGGTTTTGGAGGTCGTCCAGTACGGGTTGCTGCACATCGATCTTAAAGGGTTTTACATTAAACATATGGTCAGGTTTTTTGGGTTGCGCGTTTGCGGTGAATGTTAAAACAGCGATAGTCAGGAAAATGATGGTGTGTTTCATAATTGTAGGTTTGATGAAACAAATTTCCAAACGGGTTATGACAGCGGTATGTCAGCAGGAATGCTGTCTTCAAAAATAAATAAATAGTGCTTCCAAAAGAACAGCAAAAAGGCGGGTGCGACGGGCGTTTTACGTCCCTTTGCACTGCAAAGACCCATCATTGCGAGGAGCAGCGGGGGATTTTGTGCAGGAGGCACGACGAAGCCATCTGCCAATAATTTGGAGTATATCAATTTAATGAAGGAGATTGCTTCGTCGCCCCTCCCGCTTTGGCTCCGCCGCTTCTCGCAATGACGGGTTTTAATGGTCAACGCTGGGTTATCAATTTTACTTTTTATTCACGATCCCTTCGAGGTTCATGATCCTGATGTTCCTGAAATCGATGGGCTGGCCTTCGCTCTGGAGGGCGATGAAGCCGGAGGTGAGCAGCTTGCCGTCCTTTTTCTGGGCGGGATCGTAGCGGTTCGCCACCGGGCCGCCTATCTGCGGTTTGGAGTATTGCAGCACCGTATCACCGTTGATGATGTGGGTGATGAGCGAATCGCCGAGCACGATCAGCTCCGCCTTTACCCACTGGTCGCCTTCATAGGTTTTGGAAGTGGAATTGATGCAATGCCTGGTGTCCAGCTTGCCCTGGTATACGATGTGCGTGCCGGGGGAGCACATGTTGCCGGTAGGCCGCGGCTGCCCGTCGCCAAGGCCGGCCAGGAACTGCATTTCGATGGAAATAGGCCAGTCCTGCTCCACCGGCATGGTACGCGGGTCCTGCGAATGGAACATCACGCCGCTGTTGAGGATGGTGTATGAAGGGGCGCTTTTGTACCATTCGCCCACGAAGCGGTATTCCAGCTGAAGATGGTAGTAGGAGTAAGGCTGCTCAAAATAGAGGTGGCCAAACTGGTCGTTGAAATCGCCGTACTGGTCATAACGAACCTGTATCATGCTGTCTTTCACGCGGAAAGTATTGCCGTAATTTTCCCCGACGGGGTGATGGTGGATCTTGACGAACCAGTTGCTGATGTCTGTGCCGTTGAACAGTGGTACCCAGGTACCTTTTTCCTGTGCGTTGGCATACGTGGAGAATGTTGCGGCTGCCAGCAGGCAGCACCAGAGTTTTTTGATCATGTTATCCGGAGTAGCTTCCGATAAAAATAATCATTTACTTCTTTTTCTTTTTTCTTTTTACCTCTTTCATGGCTTTTTCATGCTGTTCTATGAGCAGCTTCCAGTTATCGTTGGGCGCTTCTTCTGAGAAGCTGATGGTTTCCCGGTAATCGGATTTGTTGATCTTCATCACCTGTATCTCTTTGCCGATGTATTGCTGTATCGCATCCAGCATCGGTTTTTCTTCAGGGGCGCAGAACGATACGGCCTGGCCTTTCTGTACGCCGCGGCCGGTGCGGCCCACGCGGTGAACGTAGTTCTCGGGTTCTTCGGGCAGGTCGTAATTCACAACGTAATCCACGTTGGGTATATCTATGCCGCGCGCATTCACGTCTGTGGTGACCAGTATGCGCACGTCGCCTTTCCTGAATTCGTTCATCACGCTCAGGCGGTCTGTTTGCTCTTTGCCGCCGTGCATAACCAGGCTTTTGATCTCCACGCGTTCCATGGCGGCGGCTACCCTTTCCGCCCTTACTTTGGTGCGCACGAACACGAGTATCTTGTTCTCGGGAAATTCGCGTACGAGCCTTTCGAGGAAGAACCTTTTATCGTCCATATCCACGAAGGCCACGGCGTGGTTCACGTTCCTGGAAACCGGGTCGTCTGGCGATATCTGGATGCGGATGGCGTTGCGCACGATGGAATAAGCCAGGTCCTTGATCTCTTCGTCGATAGTGGCGGAAAAGAACAGGGTCTGGTGGTGGCGGGGGAGGTGTTTGATCACATCGCGGATATCGCGGATGAAGCCGAGGTCCAGCATATGATCCGCTTCGTCGAGGATGAGGGTTTGCACATGGCTGAGGTCCAGGTGGCCCTGGCTGATGAGGTCGAACATGCGGCCGGGCGTAGCGATCAGCACGTCCACGCCTTTATCCAGCTTTTTGATCTGGGCTTCCTGCTCCACGCCGCCGTAAAGGCCCATGATGTCTACGCGGGTATATTTCGAGAGCTGTCTGAACACATCGGATATCTGGATGGCAAGCTCGCGGGTAGGCACCATTACGAGGCATTTCACTTCGCCTTTGGTGCGTGAGCGGCTCTGCTGCTGTAAAAGCTGGATAACGGGAATGGCGAAAGCGGCGGTTTTGCCGGTGCCGGTCTGTGCAATGGCCAGCACATCGTCTCCCTTCAGGATGGAGGGAATGGCCTTGTATTGTATGTCTGTGGGCCTTTTAAAACCCAGTTCTTCCAGGCTTCTCTTTAATTCTTCCGAAATACGGTATTGTTCAAATTTCATGCGCAGCTGCTTGTACTAAAGGGTACAAAGGTAGGCAAATTCCCGCTGGAGCAAGGGGAATGGTCTCAGGCTACGGCGGATGCCTGTTTCCGCAAAACGGCGGGCTGGGAGATGATACAAACGCAGGGGCTGGGAGAAATACGTTTATACAGCACATCCCGCACGAGGTAACCGCCTTTTTTAAGTTCGCCGGCAATACGGTCGGCAAACGACCTGGCCACTTCGATATCGTCTGTGGGCGGGGGCTGGTGAAAAATGTACAGCGCGCCCAGCGGGGCCAGGTACTCCCGGATCAGATCCAGCTCTTTTTCGGCGTCTTTGTGGAACACGTTCACGTTAAAGGCGAAGATCTTGTCGAACTGCCGGCCTTTTATCGGGGCATCGATCAATGAACCGTTGATGAAGGAAGCTTTTAATCCTTCGTTCTTTTTGACGGCCTTGTCTATCATAGCCGGGGAAACATCAATGGCCGTAATAAAGCCTTTTTTTAACCGCGGCGCAATGAGGGATACTGCAATGCCATGCCCGCACCCGATCTCCAGTATCCTGTCGTCCGGGTCCACATGCAGCATTTCCACTGCCCAGTTGAATCGCTCGTTCACTTTCATATGCGTAATCAAACGTTATTAATATAAATATATTAATTTAATTTGATATTCTTACCGCAGTGGGCTGCTGTTATTTTGCAGGATGGGAAATGATTGATATTCAGCAGGGCAGGCGCATAATCCTGCGCCTGCATGGCGATCATGGTTCGCACCACTTCCTCCGGGGGCTTGCAGGCGGGCGCGGTGATTTATCAATACCAGCGGTCTGCATGGGCCATTTCGTAATCCTGTTTGTATTTCTCCGGGATCTTGTTGCTGATCATGCAGCTGGGCTCCAGCGACGGAAAAATATCCTCGAAGGTGCGCACTTCGTTCATGAATACACGGCGGTAGATATGCGAGCGGGTGAGCTTTTTATAATCGTCGATGCCGGCGGCGCCCATAAGCTCCACGAAGGTTTTCACGGTGTCTTCATGATAATTGGCCACGCGTTGTTTTTTATCGCTTACCACGAGGCCGATAGACAGCGCGGGGTCCTGCGTGGCTACGCCGGTTGGGCATTTGTTGGAATTGCATTGCAGCGCCTGGATGCAGCCCAGGGCCATCATCATGGCGCGGGCGCTGTTGCAGGCATCCGCCCCGAGGGCAATGGCGCGCAGCAGGTGGAAACCGGACAATATCTTCCCGGAAGCGATGATCCTGATATGCTGGCGGATGTTGAAACCTACGAGCATGTTGTGCACGAATGCCAGCCCGTCCAGCAGGGGGGCGCCCACGTGATTGGAGAACTCCTGGGGAGCGGCGCCGGTACCGCCTTCGCCGCCGTCTACCGTGATGAAGTCCGGGTAAATATCCAGCTCCAGCATGGCCTTGCAGATGCCGATGAATTCGCTTTTCCGGCCGATGCACAGCTTGAAGCCAACGGGTTTGCCGCCGGACAGCTGGCGCATGCGGTGCAGGAACAGCACGAGCTCTTTCGGGTTGCTGAAAGCGCTGTGATAGGGCGGGGAATAAATGGTGGTGCCGGGTTTTACATGCCGGATGGCCGCGATCTCGGGCGTGTTCTTTTTGGCCGGAAGAATGCCGCCATGGCCGGGCTTGGCGCCCTGAGACAGCTTCAGTTCCACCATTTTGATCTGCGGCGCGGCCACGTTTTTGGCGAACAGCTCATCGGAGAATTTTCCTTCATCGTCGCGGCAGCCGAAGTAGCCGGTGCCGATCTGCCAGATAATGTCGCCGCTGTGTTTGAGGTGATAAGGGCTCAGGCCGCCTTCGCCGGTGTTGTGGGCGAAGTTGCCGATCTTCGCGCCCGCGTTCAGCGCCTCGATGGCGTTGCTGCTGAGGGAGCCGAAGCTCATGGCAGACACGTTGAAGATGCTGGCGGAATAAGGCTGCTTACAGTCTTTATTACCGATGGTCACGCGGGGCTTATGGTCCAGGTTGTGAAAATCTTTAGGGGAAATGGAGTGGCTCATCCATTCATATCCTTCTTCATACACGTCCAGCTGGGTGCCGAACGGCATGGTGTCCATTTCGCGTTTGGCGCGCTGGTAGATAGTGGAGCGGTCTATGCGGTTGATAGGCCGCCCGTCTATATCGGATTCTACGAAATACTGGTACATTTTGGGGCGGAGGGCTTCCATCCAGTACCGCATCCTGCCAAACACCGGGTAGGTGCGCATGATGGAGTGGCTGGTTTGCCGCATATCGTTGATACCCATAATAAAGAGCGTGATGATCAGTGCCAGCAGCACGTACCACCAGGGACTGGCAAAATACCCAAGAAGGAATGCGCCGATGATCCCGATGACCGCACTGATAATAAATCCTTTCCGCATTGTTGGTCTTTTTTAATCAACAGCAAAAATAGGGAATATTCCCGCACAACATTTCCTGCTTCCCTGGCGTTTCAATTAAGCCCTTAAGCATCAGCACCCATCTGTTCATGTAAAAAACCATGCATATGGCACAGGTGTTGATCTTTTTTCACAATGTTATCCCCCCGCAGCCCGATCCCCCTTAAATGCGGGGCTGGCCGTAAAACACGGCAGACTTCTTGCATATAAAAAACAGCATCAACAGGTGAACCTTTAACCAGCATCGTGGCATAATTAATTACCCTGAAAGCTTTGAAGCGCCCGCCCCGGCATAAATATTTCAGCACCTGCCTCTCTCCACAGGCGGTGGAAGCACTGCCATAAACGATATGAAGTATGAGAAATCTGTTATTAATCTGTTTGTTAGGAGCACAGCTAACCGGAACGCCCCTTTTGGCGCAGAACGAAACCCCGGCGGAAGAAACCGCCACGTCGGAAGGCGATATCATTTTCCGGCTGTTCGGCAAAACGCGTGAAACCCTCTTCTCCAATTTCCTGCGCATCACGCGAAGCGAACAAACGGAGTTCGGCGATGTACTGTCGCAATACGAAACTGAAAAAGCCCCTTTCACGGAAAAAAGGAATTATCTCCTCCGGCTGTACAACGAAAAATTCCAGACGGTAGACGAGCAAATGATGACCGAGCTGACCAAAAGCACGATCAGGAACGATAAAGAGTTCGTGTCGCTCCAGATCCGCTACTACCGCAGGATGATCAAGCTGCTGGGCAGCAACCGCGCGGCCATGTTCTTCCAGCTGGACAATTACCTGGAACTGAGCAGCAGGCTGTATATCCAGGGAGGGCTGCCTTTCATTAAAGAACTGGAAACGGACCGCAAGCTGGCCATTACGCGCCTGCAACCAGGGATACATTAGAGATCCTTGCAGCTCCTCGCAATGACGACTTTCGTTGCTTCGTCGCCCTTCCCGCTTTAGCTCTGCAGCTCCTCGCCATAACGGGCTTTGTTGAAATTTGCATCGTCCCTCTTTAGCTCCGCTGCTTCTCCCTGGGGTAACGGTTGCCGCACGGCAGCCACCGGAAGCTGTCTGTCCCTGCGGGAACAATTGAGCCGGTTGTTTTGTTTTTTATATATATGCACACTGATTTAAAACCGGCTTTACAGCAGGAACTGGCCAACATTCTGGAGTTTTGGATGAAACATACCGTGGATGAGCAGTCCGGCGGCTTTTACGGGCGGCTGGCGGACGATAATACGCCGGACCGTTTCGCATTGAAAGGATCGGTGCTGAACGCCCGCATCCTCTGGACTTTCTCGGCTGCTTACCACGCCACCCGCGAACCTGCATACCTGCAAATGGCGCAGCGCGCTTACGCGTACATCAATACTTTCCTGGTAGACAAAGAATTCGGCGGCGTGCTCTGGTGCGTGGATTATTCCGGCCATCCTATTGAGACGCAGAAGCAGGTATACGCCATCGCCTTCACGTTGTACGCGTTCAGCGAATATTACAAGGCAACGGGCCTGGAAGAAGCCAGGGAAAAGGCTATTGGCCTGTACAGCCTGATCCAGCTGTATGGGTACGACTGTATTTACGGCGGCTACCAGGAAGGGTTTACCCGCGACTGGAAAGAGCAGCCTCCTGCCGGAACGGATACCGGCATTAAAAAATTCATGAGCACGCACCTGCATATCCTGGAAGCCTATACGGCGCTGTATTCCATTTGGCCGGACGCGGGACTCAAAGGTCATCTGCGCGACTTGCTGCTGATTTTCCACGATAAGATCGTAAATAAAAAGACCGGCCACCTGCAACTTTTTTTTGACGAACAATGGAACCCGCAGGGCGATGTGCTGAGCTACGGCCACGATGTAGCAGCAAGCTGGCTGTTGCTGCTGGCGGCGGAAACTTTAGGGGAAGAGCCGCTGACAGAGAAATTCCGTACACTGGCCATCCGTATGGCGGACGCCGCCGCTGAAGGACTGGATACCGACGGCGGCCTCTGGCAGCAGCTGGATGCGTCGGGCAACGCATTGACCGCTGAAAAGCACTGGTGGCCGCAGGCCGAAGCCATCGCCGGGTTTGTGAACGCCTGGCAGGTGAGCCATGATGAAAAATATCTCCGCCTGGCGGAAGATTCCTGGAAATTCGTGCAGTCCCGCATCCTGGACAAGGAGCATGGTGAATGGTGCCGGGGGATAGACGCGGATGGGCGGAAATTACCCGAAGACAAAGTGGGCTTTTGGAAATGCCCTTATCATAACGGCCGCGCCTGCCTTGAGGTGATGCGGCGGCTATAGGATGCCATGCTGTTTGGCAAAATTCAGCAAACCAGCGGTATTCTTCAGTTCCAGCTTGCGCATGATATTTTTCCTGTGGGTATTTACGGTAAACTCGCTGATGAATAATTGCGTGCCGATCTCACGGCTGGTCAGTTCGCTGCCTACCATCCTGATGATCTCCACTTCGCGTTTGGTGAGCTGGTATTTTTTCATGAATTCATCCAGGAAATAAGAGGGGATATGGGTTTCCTGCGGCTGCAATACTTCAAAAAAAGACCCGCCTTCCGCGATGGTGGCGATAGCGGTCTTTAAAACCGAAGAAGGGGAATTCTTCAGCAGGTACCCGTCCGCGCCCAGCTTCCGCACCTCGTTCAGCAGTTGCGGCTGGTTGTAATTGGTGAGCACCAGTATTTTCAAAGCCGGGTATTGCCGCCGGAGGATCTCCAGCGTGCGGATACCGTCCAGCTGCGGCATATTAAGGTCCAGCAGCACCAGGTCCGCCGGCATGCTTTCCAATCTTTCCAGCAGCTGGCGGCCGTTGTTCACGGGGGCCAGTATCTCCCATTCATGATTTTCCTGCAACACGGCTACGAGGCCGTCTATCAGCAACTGGTGATCGTCTGCAATAATGATGCGGAGTGTTTTCATAAGCTCAGTTTTTGCGGGGCAACGGAAGGTCTATGTTCACCATCGTGCCCTGGTTGGGTTCGCTCTCGATTTGTAAAATGCCTTCGAGGTACGAGACCTTGGAGTGAATGCTGCGCAGGAAGCCGGGCGCCGTTGCGCCGTTCTCCATGCCTTTGCCGTTATCTTCCACGATGATGGAGCAGGCATCTTCGTGCTCTATCAGCTGGATCAGCGCGTGGCTGGCGCCTGCATGCCGTAAGATATTCTGCAATAATTCCTGTACGATGCGGTATAACGTATGCTGGAAGTTGCGCGGGTATTCGTTTCCGCCGGAAAATCCCACGAGTACCAATTCTATATGGATCTTACCCGAAGCGTTGGCCAGCTGCACCATGTCTTCGATGGCATGCAGCAGCCCGTATTTTTCAATGGCTACGGGCGTGAGCTGGTGGCTGATATTGCGTACGGTGGTACTGATGTCTTTCAGCAAATTGCCTGCATGCTGCAATTTTGTTTCGCTGCCCAGCGGGTTTTCCTGCACGGCGCTCAGCTGCAGCGAGGCGAGGGAGAGCATGGAGCCGATCTCGTCGTGCAGACGGTCTGCCAGGGCTTTTCGCTCGTTCTCTTCCACGGTCACGATGGTGTCCGTCAAAGCTTTCTGCTGGGTGTTCATGGCGAGCAGCATGGCTTCTTTTTCTTTGCGGTAAGCGTTGAAGCGGGCGGCCAGGCCGAAGGTGATGATGATCATTTCCAGCACCACGCCGGTGAACATGCCGAAGTGCGCAAAAAATTCGGGGAGCTTTATTTTGCCAAGGTGGTACAGGTTTTCGAGCATGATGCAAGTGATGAACACGCTGGTGCCGGCGAGGTAAATGATGGCCGGGCGGTTTCCTTTCACCGCCTGGGCGATGAGGCCGGCCGTAATAAACCCGATGACCAGCAGCGAAAAAAGCGGCAGCGATTTTTGCAGGTAAAAGCTGGCCTGTGCGAACCTGGTATAGTCCACCGGCCAGAGCGTCGCGCCCAGCATGATCAGCCATATTGCCTGGAAAACGGCGAAGGGCGTATACATCCAATGACTTTTCCCGATACCTGTGAAGCCCTTCAGGAATTGCAGGGAGAGCACCAGGTTGGCCAATACGAATACAGGCCTGGAGCGGCTTGCAAAGAAATAAGAGTCCGGCCACAGGTAATGGAACCCTAATCCTTTATTCGCCCATATCCACAGCAGCACGCTGCAAACATACAGTGCATACCAGCCATAGACCTTATCGCCGGTAGTGGTGAACAGGAATGTGCCGAAAAGTACGATGAGCAGCACAATGCCGGTGAGTATACCGTTCACGAGGGCTTCGCCGGCCTGCTGCTCCTGCAATTGCGACCTGCTGCGGACGATCAGCGGGGCCTGGATGGACTCGTGATGTTTATCCGCTTTCAGCAGGTAGAGCTGCGCGCCTTCATCCAGCGGGAAAGCAAAGGTGTTGTGCACCAGGGGCCGTTGCCGGAAAGGATGGAAATCGCCGGTAACGGACAGCAGCCGCAGGCTGTCTTTCAGCGCATACCATTCCAGGTGGTTGATGTGCGCATTGTCCGCCAGCAGCACAAGATCCTTCGCCGCGGCGGTATCCTGCACGGGCACCGCGATCCAGAATACGGAAGTGGTAAAGCCGGGATTGAGGTAAGCGGATTCCAGCCTGCTGAAGCCGCCGTTTTTGTACATATCCAGCGCCTGCTGTGCGGTGAGGGTGCGCGCGGTATCTTCCAATACATGAAAGCTGTATTGCGCCCTGAGGCAAGGGATATGCCAGGCTATAAAACAGATCAGCAGCAGCGCTCTCCGCATAAGTAAGGGATGTTAATCCCGGGCAAGATACTGCAAATCAAGGGATTTGTTTACTACACGCTTGTGCTAAAATGACGATCACCATGTTTGAGCGGAAAGCTGTCGTGCGCAGCACAGGCAGCTAAGAAGGATAAGAACGCGCATGCGGAATTTTTTGTAAAGATGCCGTTGATTCCATAAAAGGCAGGCTTAGCGGATGATCACCACCGGCACGTCGGCGTTAAAAGCCAGTCTTTTTGTAACGCTTTTATGGAAAAGATCAGCAAAGAAACCATATTCGCCGGGGATGGCCAGCAGCAGGTCCGCATTGCTGTCTGCCGCATATTCCTGTATGCCGGTTGCATGGTCCGTATGCTGTACTTCGTGATAGGCCCCGTGCGGCAGGTCGAATGCCCGCAGCAGTTCCTCCGGCGCTTCGCCGCCGCTTTCGCCGGCGGATACATGCACCACTTCCAGCGTGGCGTCAAGATCGGCTGTGAAAGACCGGATGGCGGTTACCTGGTGTTCCTGCAAAGGCTGTTTTTTGTTCCAGGCGAACAGCACGCGGTGGATCTTTTCATATTCCACCGTATGCGGTACGATCACCAGCGGAAGGGGAGCGGCATTCGCCGCATCGAGCGCGTTGCTGCCGATGAAACGCTGGCCCATAGGGCCCTTCCCGGTAATGCCCATCACTACCGCCGATATCTTCACATCCTTTACCGCATCGTGCAGCCCTTCGAGGAAAGTAAGCGGGCTCACCTGTGTTTCGATGTTCACATACTCCACCAGCAGGCTCTGCAGTTCCTGCTTCATCTGCGCCATCTGCCGGTCCAGCTCCTGCTGGAATTCAGGCGTATCGGTAGGTACCATGGCGAGCACAGTGCTGGTGGCCTGGGCGGGAATGCCATAGGCGTGGAACAGCACGATGTCTGTCGCCTTTGCCTGCCGCGCGAAAGGAACGGCGTATCGGGCGGCGTTGAATGCCGTGTCTGAAAAGTCTGTCGGTACGAGTATTTTTTGCATGGGGAAGCGTGTTACAGGAAGATAACAAAACCTGTGCCCGGTGGTTGAAATATATCAGAAAAACCACAATAAATAGTAGCTTTGCGCGCGGCTTTCCGCATTTTTACTGATCTAAATTTTAACATATCCGCATGTCCGTTCAAATTGATGTAGTTATACCTTCATTCAGGCTGGAAGAGCATTACCTGCTGCCCATCCTTTCCCTGAAAAGACCTGCGGATACGGAGATCAGGTTCTTCCTCGTGGCAGACAATCCCACCATCGTCCCATCGCCCGCCATTCAGCAGCTGGTAGACAACAAGCGGGTGTTCCTCTCCATCAATCCTGAAAATCTCGGCGCCGCGCGCACCCGCAACAAAGCCATGGAAATGGGCAGCGCAGAATGGATATTATTCCTAGACGACGATATCACTGTTCCGCCCAACCTTCTTGAAATTTATGCGGACGCTATTCATAAACACCCGCGGGAGATCGGTTTCATCGGGCTGGTGAATATGCCGCCGCCTGTGAAGGCATTTTCGCATGCCATTGTGGCCAGCGGCAGCATGGATATTTTCAGGATCGCGAAAGACAGGGAAGGTTTTGCATGGGGCGCCACCGCCAATATGATGATCAGCCGCAAAGCGATGGGAGAGGTGCGTTTCTCTGAAATATTCCCGAAAGCGGGAGGAGGAGAGGATGTGGATTTTTTTATCAATATCCGCGAACGGAATAATTATGCGGACTTCCGTTCTTTACCGGAAGCAGCTGTAGAGCATCCCTGGTGGAACAATGAAGCGGTGAATTTTAAACGGCCTTTCCGTTACGGCATTGGCAACAGCCGGCTGCCGGAGCGCAATCCCCGGTACGCCTACCACGATTTTCCCAATACGATCGAAACCATATTCCTCGCGCTGCTGGCAGGCATCGTGGCCGCCATCGTAAAACCTTCGCTGCTGCCGGCTATCGGCTGGTTCATTGCAGGGGCGGTGGTGATAGAAGTAATTGCCGGGGCTGTGCAGTCCGCCAAAAGAAAAGCCAAGCCCGACGTTGCTGTGTATTATTACCTGCTGGCGCTCAGGCTGATCCAGGAAGCCGGGATGTTCTGGGGGAATATCTCAAGGGGGCGCATCCAGGGCATCACCGAGCGTTTCAATTACAACGGCGTTGCCAGGAAGGTACAGTTCTACCGTTCCAATACTTACAAACTGGTGAAGTGGGTGCTTTACCCCCTGCTGATCGTCCTCATCTGGCGTTACACTTCCGCGTAGCCGTTCAGGCAGGAAATGATCTTGTAACGGATCGTTTCCATGTAGCGGTACTCATTCGCAATCACTTCGGATTTTGAATTGCACTTGTGGTGAAGGTGGTAACACACCGCGGCCATCTTGAGGCGTTTTTTGAGGATGCCGGCATTGATCAGCCGCGCTGCAAACTCATTGTCTTCAGAGCCCCAGCCGTTGAAGGTATTGTTGTACCCGTTGATGGCAATGAAGTCCTCTTTCCAGAAAGCAAGGTTGCAGCCTTTGGTGTTGGTGGATTTTTGTTTGGTGATCTTGAAGATGAAAGATAACCAGGGCAAACGCAGGGAATTGATCCTGCTGCCGATGCCCGTGCTGAAGAAATGCAGCGGGCCTGAATAACCCTGTGAAAGGATGTCGCCGGTTCTGCTCTCGCTGATCATGGTACGCGCGCCCTGGATGAACTGGCCGCGGCGTGCATGGCGAACATGGTCTTCCACGAACCGGGGATGCAGCAAAATGTCCCCGTCTATTTCAATGATATAATCTACTTCTGATAATTTAACGGCCTTGTTCAGGATAATGCTTTTCCTGAACCCATCATCTTCATGCCAGGCATGTTTGAAGGGGATCTGAAGAATATTTTCCCAACGGCGGATCACCTCCGCTGTGGCGGGTCCGGAACCATCATCTGCTACGATGATCTCGTCCGGCATTCTCGTTTGGTCTTGGATGCTGGCAAAAATAGTCTCGAGCGCTTTTGGCCAGTTGTAGGTTGAAATCAGCAATCCTACTTTGAACGTTTTTCTTTCCATTCAAGGATTATTATTCAGGTTTTACAAAAGATTGGTCGTTCGCAGACCATCTTTGGTCGATAGTTGATAGTCAGGATTTCGGCATCCCCTGTTCCTTTTATAACGGGGATAAACCAGAAATGTTACAGCACGCGCTTAAAAATATGAAAATATAAGTTATGAAAAAAGAGTATATATTTATTTTTTCTCAATTACCGCTAAAAGTCTGCATTTCTATCAACTTCCTGTATAGACCATTCTTTGCCAATAACTCAATATGGGTGCCAGTTTCCACGATCCGGCCCTGCTCCAGGACGATAATTAAATCAGCACTCTGAATAGTGCTTAAACGGTGGGCGATGATCACGGAGGTCCGGTTTTTCATCAGGTTGTTGAGGGCGTCCTGTACCAGGCGCTCGGATTCCGTGTCCAGCGCGGAAGTAGCCTCATCCAACAGCATTAGGGGCGGGTTGCGCAATACGGCCCGGGCGATGCAGATACGCTGGCGCTGGCCGCCGGAAAGTTTCACCCCGCGGTCGCCAATCCGGGTCTGGTAGCCATTGTCCGACGCTAAAATAAACTCGTGGGCGTTGGCGATGCGGGCCGCCGCCTCTACTTCTTCCTGCGTGGCGGCCAGGTTGCCGAATGCGATATTGTTAAAAATTGTATCGTTGAATAAAATGGTATCCTGGTTGACTATTCCCATAAGATCGCGGACGGATTCCATGGTGTATTCCTTGATATTATGCCCGTCTATCCTTATTTCCCCGCTCCGGGGCTCGATAAACCGGGGGATGAGGTCCATCAGCGTGCTTTTGCCGCCGCCGGAAGGGCCTACCAGCGCCACGCTCTTGCCTTTCGGGATGCTGAAATTTACCCGGTCCAGCACGGTGCGTTCCTGGTATCCGAAGGTCACGTCGCGGAATTCGATCTGGTCCCTGAATTCTTTGATGGGCTTTGCATCGGGGGCGTTCACGATGGAGGGTTTGGTGTCTATCAGGTTCAGCACGCGTTCGCCGGCCGCAATACCGGAGTGGATGCTGGAGAACGACTGTGAAATGGCCTTGGCCGGGCGCATGATCTGGGAAAAGATCGCAATATAGGCGATGAATTCGGCAGGGTTCAGCTCCGCGTTTTTGGGATCCCCGGCGATCAGGGTACCGCCATAATAAACGATGCCGGCCACCATCAGCACGCCCATAAATTCGGACACCGGCGAGGCCAGCTGTATCCTTTTGGCCATGGAGCGGATGATACGGCTGTAAGTTTTGTTCTCGCTATTAAAACGCTCCTTGATATACGGGGTGGCGTTGAATGCTTTGATGATGCGGATGCCGGAAAGGGCCTCGTCCAGGTAGCTGATCATATTCCCGTAGGTCTCATGGCTTTCGGTGGCCTGCTGTTTGAGGCGCTTCACGATCCGGGATATCAGCCAGCCCGCAACCGGGATCACCAGCATGGAAAACAGGGTCAGCTTATAAGAGATCAGGAACAACATTACCAGGTAGGTAAGCAATGTTAAAGGTTCCTTAAAAATTACCTGGAGGGTGCCGGTCACGGAAAATTGCACGGTTTGCACGTCCGAAGATACCTTGGACATAATGTCCCCCTTCCTTTCATTGTTGAAATAAGACAGGTCCAGGTTCATCACGTTGTCGAATACGGATTTCCGGAGATTCAGCAGGGTGTGGATCCGGAGGTTCTCCATGGTCTTTTCAGAGAGATATTTAAAGATATTGCTGATCAGCACAGACAGTACGATGACCCCGCATACCCACAGCAGTGTTGTTTGCAGCCCGACCGTAGCATTGGCCTTTGCCGCGTAATAATTCATGGTCTTAAATACGTCGAAGTAGCTGTCCGGCTTAACGGGCACTGCAGCGGGGGCATCCGGGTTCTGGTTGATACCGAACAGCGTGGTCAGCAAAGGAGCTACCAGCGCAAGGTTCAGCGTGCCGAACACCACGGAAATCAGCGTAAAGAAGATATAAGGAATCGCATATTTTCCAATCGGTTTAGCAAATGATAAAAGCCTGAAATATGTCTTCATGAATTGATTATCTAGATAAAAACGTGCAAAGCTAGCTATTATTTGGCAGATTGCCCCCGAAATGCGTAGGGAGCGCCATGGACGGATATCTACATAGTGGGCAAAACAGGGCGAAACAAGCCTGAAACGGGCGGTTTAGGCGGGTGGCATACTTATGGCACCTTCTTTAATAGCTAAAACCCATTTTTTATGAAGGAACAACAAGAAACAGCAGGCATCCTGAACGACCTGATCGCTATTCATAATGATCGCATTGCAGGGTACCAGACGGCCCTGAAGGAATTGAAAGCAGAAGATGCCGATCTCGAAAGATTGTTTACAGAGATGATCAGTGAAAGCCAGGACATCAGGGAAACGCTGGCAGCCGAAGTTCGCGCTGCAGGCGGTGAAATTGAAACAGGGACCACCACCAGCGGTAAGATCTACCGCGCCTGGATGGATGTAAGGGCGGCATTTACCGGCAACGACCGCAAAACGGTACTGGCCAATTGCGAAGCCGGGGAGGACGCCGCGCAGAACGCTTACAGGATGGCCCTGAAGGAAGAGGGCATCCCTTCATACCTCCAGGGAGTGCTTACTTCCCAGATGCAGTCCCTCCGTGCTTCGCACGACGAAGTGAAAGCTTTGCGGGACGCAGCTTAACTACATAATGGTTACGGAAAAGAAACGTATTGCACGGGAACGCATGCAAAAGACAGTTTGGAACCAGGTGGACGTTAGGAAGAGCGGGGAGCGGCGCAAGCTCTCCGCTCTTATTTATTTTGGTTAAAGTACCAGCTCCGCGTGCAGCCTTTTCACCGTTTCTTCCGGGTGGCCGCAAAGGCCGGGGTGTACCCGCGAAGTTTGGAGGATGGAGCTGCGCATAGCCGTGAGCCAGCGGAAGCGGCTGGCCAGGTCCAGCTGGCCGATAGGGCCTTGGCCGCGGGCCACCTTTTCGAAGGCGGCCGCATATTCTTTCAGCGCTTCAATATCCAGCCCGGGGCTGAACGCCCGCAGTTTCTCTTCGTTGATGGTGATCATGGTTTGCAGGAACTTTTTTTGTTTGCAAAAAACGATCACGCCGATGTTCAGGAATTCTTCCCTCTCCACCCGCGGCACAACACGGATCACCGCATATTCATATAAGTGATTGTCTGGCATGTTGTGCTTCGTTTAAAAAGATGTGGGAATGCTGCAAACGTGTGGTGAGGAAGTTATAATATACATCCCTCGATGCTTCGGGCGATTCGCCATGGGTAACCAGCCATTCGTCGGGAATCAGGTTGACAATGCTGCGTATATGCGCTGGCGTTAGGAGAGCGCGGTATGCTTCGTCCACAGCGGCCAGCTCGCTGGCATAGGGCAGCAGCACATGTTCCTTCACCTGGATGAAAGGTTTTTTGGATTGTTCTTCCCAATTGTCCCAGGAGTGATGGAAGTAAAGGGCAGCGCCGTGGTCGATCAGCCACAGTTCCCTGTTCCAGAGCAGCATATTGGTATTGCGGGCGGTCCGGTCCACATTGGTCAGCAGGCTGTCCAGCCACACGATGCGCGAAGCGGTGAGCGGGTCTACGGTGGCAGTGGTAGGGTCGAAGGTAATGGCGCCTGAAAGATAATGCAGTCCGAGATTGAGACCAGTGCTGGCTTTCAGCAGGTCCTGTATCTCTTCGTCGGGTTCGGTGCGGCCGAATGCTTCGTCCAGCGTGGCGAATACCAGCTCAGGCACTTTCAGGCCCAGCAGGCGCGCTGTTTCCCCGCCGATCAGCTCTGCGATCAATGCTTTGATACCCTGGCCGGCGCCCCGGAACTTAAGCACATACAAAAATCCGTCGTCCGCCTCTGCAATGGCCGGCAGGCTTCCGCCTTCCCGCAGCGGGGTCACGTACCGGGTCACGTTCACCGGCCTGAGTTGAATAGAATCTGTCATGGTAGTAATGGTCATCCCCGATTGGAATAAAAAGGGAAATTACCGCAAAATTCTCAAATAGGCGGCCGGCAGGTGTTGTATATGACTTATTCGATGATCCGCTGATCATCGCCGGATATCACCAGCACTTCTTCGTCTCCCAGCGGCAGCGTATTATATCCGGCGGCCTGTAAAGCCATGTTGGTATGATGCGCGCCTTCTATGAAATCGGCATTGTCGATATGAGGTATCACGATGATATTGGTGAGGTTCAGTCCTTCCAGGATCACTTCGGGCGCATCGTCCGGGTCGTCCATACTGTCGAAGTACTCGATGGTGGGCCCGGCCACGATAGCGCCGGCGCTCCACCCGGAAAATACTTTGCCCTGGCTGACCAGTGTTCTGATGATCTCGTCGGCGCCGCTGGCGCGCAGTATCCAGCGGAGGTAAAAGGTGTTGCCGCCACCCAGCCAGATCACGTCCTTGCCGGAAAGCTTGTCCCTCAGCTGCTGGCTCCGGTTGCGGAACAGCCTGAGATCTATGGGTTCCACCTGGTAACCTTTACGCCTGAATGAATCACGGACGGCCTTTACCCAGCCTTCAGACTGCGGAATCACGTCTGCCGCGTTCTCAATAAAAGCGAGCTTGATGGCGGCAGGCTCTTTGCCTACCAGCCGGTTGAGCGCGTGCAGCTGCCTGTCGTTGATCCCGAGGGAATAGAGGAGGAGTTTATAGTGTTTTGACATGAGCTCGTTTGGGTTTGATGCAGGAAATCGCCGGCAGCTTGCGCCGCACCGTGATTCGTGCCTGATTACTCATGTAAAGGTAGAGGGGTTTGCGCTAAACGGCGGGATGCTTTCCCGACAAATTAAAGGGGTAATTACGACATATTTCAGGCCTCCTGTGCCAAGATTGCATGCTTGTTGTATTTGTTGCGGTATTCGATGGGGGAGAGCCCTGTTACGCGTTTGAACACGGTGCGGAAAGCCTTGGTGTCGTTGTAGCCCACATCGTACATGAGCTCGTTCACGCTTTTGCGGCTGGTTTCCAGTCCTTTTTTGGCGACCTCTATCTTCACCCGCTGGATGTATTCCACCACGGTGTTGGAAGTTGCTTTTTTGAAGCGCCTTTCGAGGTTGCGCCGGCCCAGGGCGAACATAGCCGCCAGCCGGTCTACAGTGATCTTTTCCTCGAAGTTCTGTTCGATGTATTCCTGTGCTTTTTTGATGGGCTCGTCCTCATGCGTTTTCTGCCCTTCGAACATAATGAAAGGGCTCTGGCTGGTGCGGTCTATATCGATCATGTAAGCCTTGGATGCAAGGATGGCCACTTCGCGCCCGGCGTATTTTTCAATAAGGTAAAGGGTGAGGTTCAGCCAGGAATAAGCGCCGCCGCTGGTATAAATGCCGTCTTCCCCGGTCATGATCTTATCATCCACCAGGTTCACATCCGGGAACATGCTGCGGAATTCGTTGGCCAGCTTCCAGTGGGTGGCGCATTGTTTGCCTTTCATGAGACCGGTGCCGGCGAGGAAGAACGCGCCAATGCAAAAGGCCGCCAGCTCGGCGCCGCGGTTGTACTGGTCCACGATCCAGGGAATGAAATCCTTGTTCTGCTCCAGGGCCTGGTGCTGGTCGCCATGCATGGCGGGGATAATGATCAGGTCCGTTTTTGTAACTTCCTTCACCAGCTTGTCAGGCCGGATGGAAAAGAGCCCGTTGCGCTGGGTGTTATCCCTGGCGATGCCCACCAGCTCGATGGTAAAAAGCGGCGGCCTGCCGAGATGGGCCAAAAAGCCGTTCACTTCGGAGAGGATCTGGAGCGATCCTTCAATGTTCACTACGCTGGTATGGCCCTGGGGCACGAGGATGGATATGTGTTTCATACCCTAAAATTACCGCAAGCCCTTGTCGCGATCAACCCCCTTGAATGGCTTTTTTACACCTCCTGCTGCCATCAAAAAATAGTATATTTGTTATACCTAACTTTTGGTATATGAAATACCGGCAACTGGTTCCTCCACCGCATTTACAAAATTATATCCGGCATTTCTGGATACTGGAAAGCGAGCACCCGAGCGGTGACCGTACTTTCAGGACGATGACGGACGGTTGCCCCGGCCTGATATTGCAGGATGCGGATAAGGGAGTGATGTTCAAGAACGCCAAAGAGTTGCCCGGCGCTTTGCTGTACGGGCAAGCCACTTCTCATGCGGAAGTGAGGGTGGAGGGGATGTTCAGCACCATCGGTATTTATTTCAGTCCCAGCGGCCTCCGGTCCGTATTCGGCATGCGGGCGGACGAGCTCACCAATGGCTGCCTTCCCCTGGCGGACATTGCCCCTTCCTTTACGCAGCAGCTGATCGAAGCTCCCGGCCTGGAAGCGCGGGTGCAATTGCTTACCGATTATGTGGCCAACCTGGTAAGCCGCAATGCGAAGGAGGTGGACAAAAGCATGGAGCACGCACTTTCCCGCATCTGGCATTCCGATGGCATTATTTCCCTTAAAGACCTGCGTGACGAACTGCAGCTGTCTGAAAGGAGCTTCGAGCGTAAATTCAAGCAGATCGTAGGGTTGCCGCCAAAAATGTTCTCCCGTATTTCGCAGTTCCAGGCTTCATTGAGCCAGCTGCGCAAACTGAAATATGAAAAACTGTCGGATGTGGCTTTTGGTAACGAATATGCGGACCAGAGCCATTTTATCCGTTCCTTCAAGGAATTTGCCGGCGTATCGCCTTTCCAGTTCAGTAAAAAAGCGCCCGAGGTAATGGAGAATTTTGCCGCGATAAACCGGTAAGCCATTACGACCCGCAGGATTTTGAGGTGTTGGCGGTTTTGTTCTATTTTCCGGCGCCCAGGCAGCCTAGCTTTGCTGTAAACAATCCACACCATGATCGTCAATATCACTCTCTTCCTGGCTACCATGGCCGCTGTGCTCGCGGCAGGGCTTTTCTACTCGTATGCTGTGTCCGTCAACCCGGGGCTTGGCCGTTTGTCAGACACCGTGTATCTCCAGTCTATGCAATCCATCAACCGCGCCATCCTGAACCCTTTGTTTTTCCTGAGCTTCATGGGCGCGGTGTTCCTGTTGCCGGCCAGCACCTGGATGCATTACAGCCGGAACAATGTGCGTTTCTGGTGGTTGCTGGCAGCGTCGGTGATGTATGTTGCGGGCGTTTTCGGCGTGACCGTTGCAGGCAACGTACCGCTGAACAATGCGCTGGATGCGATGAAGCTGGATAGCGCTTCGGCGGAACAGCTGAGCAGCTGGCGCGCTTCATTCGAAAAACCATGGAACATGCTCAACACCGTGCGTACCATTGCGGCTATCCTTACGGCGATGATACTGGCCGGGATGTTCATCTTTACCGGGGATACGCAGGCGGATTAATAGCAATGCAACCGGAAGGTGTCGTATTCAACCCTCTTTTTGTCTTAATCGCACATCACCTGCCAGCGGAATTCGTCCTAAACTTGCAGTAACAAAACACTTCAACTTATGAAACCGAAAACAATTAAAACTGCGTACTGGATCTCCACTGTATTTTTTGCCCTGTTCGCCATTGCGGATGGCATTGGCGGCGTAACGCGCCAGCAGGCCGGCATTGATGCGATGAACATGCTGGGCTATCCAGTTTATTTCCTCACGATCGGGGGCGTGGCGAAATTGCTGGGCGCCATCGGCATCCTGCAAACAAGATACCATACCGTTAAAGAATGGGCGTATGCGGGCTTTGCATTTCAGTGCATCGGCGCTGCCGTTTCCTGGTCATTTGTGGGAGCAGAGCCGTTCTTTGTCATCTTCCCGCTGATCGTGCTGGCGATCATGTCCGTGTCGTATTTTTTCTGGAAGAGATACGGGCAGGTGAAAGCAAATTCGTACATTCATGAAAACAGTTACACCAAATGAATATCCTTATCACCATCCTGCTCATCCTCGCGGGCCTTATTGTCCTGCTGCTGGTCATCGGCCTCTTTTCCCGTAAGGATTATGCCATTTCCCGGGAAGTGGTTATCAACAAACCGGTGCCTGTTGTATTTGATTATGTGAAGTACCTGAAGAACCAGGAAAATTATTTCAAGTACGTGATGATGGACCCGGGCATGAAAAAGGAATTCGTGGGTACGGACGCCACGCCGGGTTTCAAATATCACTGGGACAGCGAGCATAAAAGCGTCGGCAAAGGCAGCCAGGAGATCAAACAGATCGTGAACAACGAAAGGATCGATTACGAAGTGGTGTTCATCAAACCTTTCGAAGGCGTACTGCATTCCAGCCTGTATACGAACGCTGCCGGGGCAGACAGTACAAAAGTGACCTGGACGGCCGCCAGCCGCATGAAATACCCGATGAACCTCATGCTGCTGTTCATGAACATGGACAAAATGATCGGAAAGGATTTTGATGAAAGTTTACAGAACCTGAAGAAGGTATTGGAGAAGTAGTTTTATTGCATTGATATATCCAAAGGCTGTCCTGTAAGGGATGGCCTTTTTTTATTCGATGATTTGTCGTTCGCTGTAGGGCTTTTTTTAACGGAAATACTGGTAATCACCAACGGAAGCTATTTTTTTCTACGGAGGCGGATCTTGCTGAAATGAAACAAATCGAATTATAAAATATTTCAAATAAGGTTACAATTAATTAATATTTGATTTCATTAGATTAAATTCTGTAAATTCACTTGTTCCCGTAATGCAGCAGACCGCCTCAATTTTTACCATTAAATGTTTCCACCCTAAACCATTCCACCCATGAGATCACTATTTGTTGTTACCGCTCTTTTGATGGCGTTATCCTGTAAAAGGGACAGCCAGCCAGTAACACCCTCCACTGAAAAGATTGATACAAAAGCAGTTGTTGAAGCCGAAGCCGCGGCTAAGCAGGAGATCATTATCTGCGACCAGAAAAATGCCCGCATTATTATGGTAGACGTTGCCAATGGCAATGCCATTACCTGGGAATGGAAGGCCACCGCTGCCTACGCCATGATCCGCAGCGGCGCGCAGGGCTGGTTTTCAAACCTCAGCGAAGCCAAACTCGTGTACAATAACAATTACATCCTCGCCACCGCATCCGGCGGCGGGGTTGCCCTTATCAATATCAGCTCCAAAAAAGCGATCTGGTATGATTATGCCGGCGGCAATACCCACTCGGCCGAACTGCTGCCCAACGGCAATATCGTGACTGCTTCGAGCACCGGCGGTTTCCTGAAAATATTCGTAACGGATACTTATATCAACGACGAGTCGGCCCAGACCGGCCCCATCGCTTTCCCGGACGTGCACAATGTAGTATGGGACCATGCGCGGCAGCAGCTATATGCCGCGGGTAAAAACATCATTCGTGTGTATTCCTACAACAACAGCTGCCGAAGCCCGGCCCTCACGCTCAAAAAAACCTGGACCATGCCCGAAGGCAATGCGCACGATCTTTTCCCCGTGCACGGCAGCACCACGGATCTCTGGCTGACGAACTCCGGACATATTTACAAATTCAACGTGGTGACCGGGGCGTTCACTTTGCAGAAAACCCAGACCGCGGTGAAGTCCGTTTCTTCCGGGCCTTCAGGCTACGCAACCATTCTTGCCCGCGCAACCGGCGTTGGCGGTGAAACCTGGAGAACAGACCAGGTCATCAGCATTGCCGGTGCAGTGGTCTACAAAAACACTTCGCTGGGCCTGTACAAAGCGCGCTGGCGACTGGTGAACCTGTTCAGCTACCCGGCCAGCGACGGTTTCCATGAGTGCACGCATTAACAGATACACGGGTTCATTTGCTGTATTGCGATAAACGAAAAGGCCGGGCGTATGCCGGCCTTTTTTTATGCGCTGTCCGATAAGTTTCGGTTATCAGTTTATTTTGATACTGACACTTTTCTCCTCCGTATCTCCTTCTGCATTCACCGCCTGCACGGTCACTTTCGAATCCCCTGGTTTTTCGCCGGTGAACAGGATACGGTCCTGCTGCTGTGAAATTTCCCCGTTGTCTGTCGTGAACCGGTACCACAGGGGCCGCTGCAGCGGGTCTTCCGCGCGGAGGTTCAGCGTTATGGTTTCCCCGGCCCGCGCTTCTCCTTTTTCGGCTTCAAAGCTCCTGATCTCCGGCCTGGTCTTTCTTTCCCCGGGTTCGCCGCCGCGTGTGAAGAGACCGTCTATGTCAAAAGCAAACCGGTCCACCTTCACGGTTTCGCGGCCGATGCTGTTCAGCCGCACGATCATGTTGGCGCGTAAAAAAAGCATATTGCGGATGTCTTCCGCGGGCCCGGTGTAAGCCACGTCGCCCAGCAGGGCCAGCTTATCGGGAACGGTGGGCAGCTGCACGATCATGTGCTCCTCCAGCAGACTCCGGAAAATGGCCTGCGCTTCTTTCCAGGAAGCAGCGGCGATCACGTCTGTTTTGATCATTATGTTTTTCTCCTGCTGATGCCAGTAATATTCCTGGACGGCATGGTCCCGGAAATGCTGGTTGGCTTTCATTTCAGCCAGCGTCCATCCGGGCAGCTCTTTGCCGCTCAGCCTGAACTGCCAGATAAAAAGGTTTTTGGAGACGTCCCATTTTTCGGGTTGATATGTTTGTGCCATGATGTACGGGTTTAGAAATTAAATGAGCGCTCTTCTCTGCCGTGATCCCGGCGCGGGGTTGCAATTGCTGCATCCGCCCGCCACGTTGGGCGAGAGGCGCAGCCGGTATCCCAGGCTGCTGCAGTCGCCGAATACCATGTTGGTGGCCAGCATGGGCGTATGCGGCGCACTGTCGGGCGTGGCGTCCGCATCCAGTTGCAGGCATGCGTCGAACACAGCGTCCGAGGCGGTGCAGCCGCCTTTCCAGGCCACTTCGTGGTAGGAGAAGGATGTGCCCAGCCAGTTGCTGCACCCGGGATACCAGGCGTTGTAGCCGATGGCGATGAACGGGTTGAGCTTAAAACCGGATTGCATGCGGCTTTGCCAAAGGTCGCAGCCGAGTATATTGGCGAAGGTAGAAAGAATGGTGGCACAATCGGTGCAGTTCACAAGGTCGCCATTGCCGGGCCCTCCGCGAAGCAGCTCCAGGAACTTGGTGCAGTCGAAGCTGCCCAGCGCATAATGCGTGGCGCCGCCGCCGGGACAATCATAAGCCATGGTGCCGGGCCCCAGCGCGTAAACACGTTCGGTCACTTTGGCGCCGGCCTCGTCTGTTGTGTTGGCCAATATACCCCAGTCGCAGGCATAGTCCAGCACTTCGGTCCAGGGTAGTTGGGTGCTGCCGGCGGTTTGTACCCAAGGCAGGGTGGGCGTGCCCAGTACCACGTAAATGCGGTGGAGGGTGTGGCGCAGTTCCTGCCAGGGATCACCGGCGTTCAGCCGGTATTGCCAGCGCCATTCGGTAGTACGTTTACTGACGCGTGCGTTGGCGAGGTTGGTGTTGATAAGGTTGAAGGAAACGAAGCCTGAATCGCCTGCCGCCAGGTCTACCCAGCGTTCCTGCACTTCCCCGAGCACGTTGCCGGCAACGGCTTTAATGAAACGACGGATGAGCTTCGCAATGAAGCCTGCACAGCCGGTTTCGCCGGGCGGGTCTGTAACGGGGTCCAGCGCGCGTACCTGTATGCGCGTTATTTCAGGGTTGGTGCTCCGGAGCCTTGCCTGGATAGTGATGGTGTTCCCGTTCGTGTCCGCAATGCTGTATGCGGCGGGACTGTCTTCGGGGTTTACGCTTACCCCGTCCACCCATTCCGGTACATTCACCGTCTGGGAGGCATTCCTGCGGATCGTGAGCGCATCCGTGCTGCAGGAACCACTGTTGTGGTTGAACTTGATCGATTGGAGGGATATCATAACCTGGGATTAACGTTTATCCAAATTTCCCTCAATTATCCCGGACGGGCCCGCGTATTTATACCTGAATTATCTACAAAGGCTTTGGAGGCAAGTGCATAGTGTATTTATCAATGCCGTCTGCAAAGCCGTCCTTGTCCATTTTAATGGTGTGGAAGCCCATCTTTGCGTAGAACCCTTCTGTATGCTGCGAGGTCTCGATCTTATGTATCACGTCCGGCCAGGTTTCGCGGAGCAGCGCCAGCCGGTATAAAGTAAATTGTTTTCCATACCCCTTTTTATGATGGCGGCCATGCACCATGCCCCAGGCGAGCCCGGCTTCGTTGCGTTCCGCATCCAGGAAAATGCCGCCGCAGGCTACTGTCTCATCGTTGTCCTTCACCACGAAGTAAGGATTCTCGTCCGTGTGATCGTCCAGCCATTCCAGGAAGCCGGATTTCTCTTCTTCCGCAAAGTAACGGGGCTGGTTGCTTTCGAAAATTTCCAGGCAGGCCTGGCGGTGGGCAGATGTGTACCGCGTGATATTCATGGCCGCAAGTTCGGGATTTGATCCGGGTTGAAATGAAGGGAGATGCCGATAGGTATTGGAAAATGATGAAAAGGATTTGTCCGTACGCCATCACTTCCCGATGAACGGCCAGGCGGCGAAGGCCGCTTCGCTTAAATAACCTTGAAGCAGGCGCTATCCAGCATCTGCAAAAGAATTTCCTGCTGGTGTGACTGTTTTATTTTAGCTGCAATCTGTTCCAGGAATGAAAAAAAAGGTTCATTTATTTTTTCATCGCCAAGCTCATGACGATGGATGATAACCGTTTCTGAAATTTTATATGCCGGTGAGTCTGTTTCGTATTCTTCCTTCCATGGTTCCAGATCGAGAAAATCAAATTCAACAAATTCAAAATCGGGGCAATTGTAGTTCACTTCGCCCGCTGTTTTAACGAGATTGAAGTTGGTGGTCATCCATCCGGCCCAGGGGCAGCAATAAATGCCGGTTGACACCGGTAAGCTGTTTTCAGCGGTAAATTTCATTATCGAGGTTGTAATGAAATCTTCTATTTGTTTTGAATAATTATCAAGAATTAACATTGCAGTTATCCCTTTTTTTTAAGGTGACAATTAGTTAAGCATTTACTTTTCCATTCACATTGTAGAAGTTATAATCCGTCATAGGCGCATCCGTAAACCCAAGATTCCGCCCGATCGTCGTGATCTGGCCGCGGTGGTAGGTGCTGTGGGTAACCGCGTGAATGATGTACTCGAAATTCTGGAAATCAGACTGGAACCAGGGGCTCACGATGAGCGTGGTGTCGTGAACGTCCTTATCGGTCATGGCGCTTACAAAATCCGCCAGCTCTTTGGATTGCGCCAGTATGCCGGCGTAGGTATCTTCCAGGTCACCGGTGTATTCATCATTGGATTGCGGCATTTCTTCTTTGCGGAGGATGGAGAGCCAGTAACGCTGCGTCTGCCAGATATGTACCAGCGTTTTCTGGATGCTGGGAAAGCTGGACGGCACTTCCCGCTTCACCACCTCTTCGGGCTTGGTACGCAGCCAGTTTACCAGGCGTTCATTGGCCCAGAGGTTGTAATTCACATAATTCTGCATTAAATAGACCATAGATTGAGAGGTTGCATGTTGCATGTTGTAGGTTTTAATGGTACAAAGAAAATATGGGGGAGTGACAGCGGTATGTCAGCAGTAAATGTTGGGTTGAAAAAAAATATTTCCGGAGAAGCTTACTCCAGTTTTAATTGTTTCCGCATATCCATCATCACCTTATATTGTTCCTCTACAGGAATAGCCTTCCTGGCGCGTTGCCCTTCCGCGCGCTCCGGCCTTACCCACAGGGCGGGCGTGAACAGGAACGACTTGTCTGCGCTGAGTTTCGGCACGTCCTTTTCCCAGCCTTTCCAGCGCTGGCCTTCATAGAACCCTTCCACGTCGCCGCTGAAGCAGAACAGGAGGAAGTCGGTGTAGTTGATCTCCAGGTCTTCCCATTGCAGGTTATCCGGCGCAAGATAAAATACATTGCCCTGGTTGAAGCCGAATTTGCCGCCGTTGATAGCGAAGAAGCCACCGATGGCATCGTCTGCCACCAGCAGGAACAAGGGCCTTTCCCCGATCTCGCGGAACGATTTGCCTTTGTTCCAGGCCGGCACGGAGCGGTTGAGCTTCGCATGGCCGGATCCCAGTATGCGTATCCAGCCGTTATCCACCAGGATGCCGCCGGTTTCATAAATAACGGCGCCCATGGGTGAACGGGTAGTTACCTGCGTGTCGTACAGCGCTGTTTTCGCTTTGGCGGTATCCACCGGCAGCACCTGCACCTTGTTGGTGGCGGAATCTATCCAGCCCTTTATAACAGGCCAGGCCGGCTCTTCTTTGTTGATGAGCGAATCCAGCGGGCGGACGTTGTATTGTGCGGAAACGGCCGTCGAAAAGGCAAGCAGTAAGATGAAAAACAGTTTTTGCATGCTGAACGGGTGTGCCGCTAAAGTAATCAAAAATCCAAAAGAAAAACCGGCTTCGCAGCTACGCGAAGCCGGTTTAATCAATAAATATACGGATCATTAATTTTTCGGTGCATAGATCTTCACCACACCATCGTCTTCGCTGCTCACGATCAGCAGGCTCTTTTTATTGGGACTGTTCTTTGCATCCACGAACAGCACGCCTTCAGGCGCGTCGCCGCATTTCAGGAGCTTCAGGAAAACGGGAGCGGTGGGATTGGTCACGTCGTAGAGAGCAACGGCGTCCACTCTTTCCAGGCCTACAAATACGATGGTTTTGCCGCCCACTGTACCGAGGGCGATGCCTTCGGGTTCAACGCTCTTGTCGTCACTGCGGCCGTCGTCGTAAATACCGGCTTCTTTGGCTTTGACGTCCAGCTCGTTTTTGCTGTCGAACAGCAGGGCGCCGGTGCTGCCGTTCCAAACGGAGAAGGAGCGGGCGCCGAAGGAGTACAGTGATTCGTAAAGACCGTCGGCATTGAGGTCACCAAGGGTCTTGGTGACGGTGAGGCGGCCCAGGGCTGCCTCTGCCTTCAGCGCGGCGGCGTTCGGGAACGCGGTGGGGTCCAGCTGGAGGTCTTTGACGCGCACGTTTTCTTTATAGGCGTCCCACTCGCGCACATCGCCTTCGTTCACGGTAAACAGGTGGGGGATGCCACCGCCGTTTTGCAGCACGGCAATACCGTCAGGCTGGTACATGCCTTTCACCGGGGATTTTGAAAAAGTAATGCCATTGTCTTTATCGGAAAGGTCCACGGCATTGGCGTCGGTATTATAATCCTTGAAACCGAGGGGAAAGATGTCGGTAGCGGTCTTGGTGGCCAGGTCGATCTTCGCGATGGCATTGTTTTCCTGGAGGGTGACCCAGGCCGTTTTGGAATCGGGGGAAATAGTGATGTATTCCGGCTCTATGTCCTGCGCGAAGCTGGCGTTGGGACCAAATATGCGGAAACCTTTCTGCAGGAGGGCGTCTTTCTGGCCTTCAAAGCTGCCGAAATCGATGTTCGTCACGCTGTAGTTGTTGTCCACGCTGATCACGGAAACAGAACCTACGGGGTCTGCGGAATAATCGGCAGCCGGTTCGCCTTCGTTGGCGGTGAGGATGAATTTTCCATCAGGCGAGAACGTTACCATGTCCGGCAAAGCGCCGGTGGGAATGGTTTTGATGAGGGTATAGGTACTGGTGTTGTATACATCCACCCGGCCAGGTAATGTTTTATTGGTCGCTTCAATGGCCGCGGCAAGTTTGCCGTCAAAAACGGAGAGGCTATTCACTGCGCCGCTGTTGGTGGGTATCTCATGTACGGCAACTATTTTTGCGGGATCGGAAAGGTCCAGCACCTTGATCATGTTGACGCCGTCGTTTTTTACAACGAAAAGGCGTTTTGTGCTGGCGTCGTAAGCGCTGATCTCGGCCGCGCCCTTGTCGCCGATGTCTATACTGCCGATCTCTTCAAAGGTGGAAGCGTCTTCCTTGTTTTCGGGGTTCTTGGTATCGTCTTTGGAACAGGCGGCAAATGCGGTCATCGCCACGAGCGGTAACATGAATTTTAATTTCATACGCGATTCATATAGGTTTTTAGATGGGGCAAGAGTAGAAAAGGGATATGAACATTGTGTGAAGCGCAGGTTATTATTTTGTTATTTATCTTTATTGAAACGGATCAAACCATGCTTCAAAAGATCATTATCCTTGCCAGCTTCATGATCATCGCCATGCTGGCGGCTCACAGCCAGGTGCCTATCCAGGTGATGGAATCGGGCCATATCACCGTAAAAGCGAAGGTAGACGGTGTGGAAGGGAATTTTATATTGGACACGGGCGCCGGCCTCACGGTGTTCACCAAATCCTTCTTTGAAAAGATCCCGCATAAGGTTGCGGTAGACGGAGGTTTTACCGCTTTCCGCGCCACGGGCGAGCGGCTGGATATCGACCTGTATAAAGTGTATAATTTCCAGCTGGACGCCCTGCACAAGTCGGAGGATGAAGTAAGTTTCCTCGATATCGATCTCGGCGGGCTGGATGGCATCCTGTCGCTGAAACTCTTCGAGCAGCAGCCTTTCACGATAGACCTCGTAAAAAAAGAACTGGTGCTGGAAACGGAACGTTCCCTTTCCAACGCCCGCATGGCCGGCGAGCGCATTCCCCTTCAGCTGGCGCAATCCCACGGCAAAGCGCTGGATATCTTTGCGTATTTCCGGGTGAACGATTCGCTGACGCTGCAGCTTTGCCTGGACAGTGGCGCAGGCAAAGACGTATACCGTTTCAATTCAAAATACCTGAAAAGGCTGGGCCTGAAAGCGCTGGATTCCACCGTGCGTAAAAGCGAGATCAATACGGCGTTTGCCTCCAAAACGTACCGTGCAAACGTAGCAAAGCTGGCCGTAGCCAATGTGCCTTCGGTACAGATCACCAATTTCCGCGCGCAGTTTGTGGACGGGCTGATCTATGACGGCATTATGTGGATCAACTGGCTGGGCTCGCGCATTACCGTGGATATCCCGGGGAAGGAGCTGGTGGTGGTTAAGTAACTGCATCAGGTCAGCCGCCTGGGATTGGGCGGAGAAATGGTAAGCGCCCGGGCGGGATTGCTCACTGTTAATTTTCGTATATCCTGCTCCGTGAATCCTTTTTCTTTCAGCATGGGAATGAAGGTGGTCCAGAGGAAATTATAATCCCGGAAATTGCCGCCGCCCGGCTCGCCAACGTGATACCAGCCTGCATCGTGGGAGAGCAGCACCTGTTGCAGCAGGCCTTTTTCCTTTAAAAAGGTCAGCCGCGAAATATAATCCTCCGCGGAATTTTTATTGAGCCCGTCCAGCGAAATGAAAGCGCCCGCTTTTGCAAGCTGTTCATGGATAGAAAGATCTTTTTCATTCTGCGCATGCACCCAGGTATATTTCCCGAGAAAAACGCCTTCCGATTTTAGTATCGCCGCTTCTTCAAGCGCGGCCGCGCCGTCGCCGGTATGGATCCACACAGGCAGGCCGGTTTCTTTGCTGGTCAATGCCGCAGCCCGCACGATCTTTTTTTGCAGGTTGCTGAGCGGCCCCTTATCCACACCGCTTTTGATGAACCCCGGCCTGATGCCGGTATCGCCGATGCCGTTCCTGAATTCCCCGATCCATCTTTCGGCCAGCTGTTCCGGGCCGGAGGTTTCCACGTAGGCAGGGAGATACTTATGTGCGGCGGCTCCGTAGAGCCCGGTATTGGTGATGATCTTCAGGCCCGTTGTTTCGGAAAGGCGCTTCAGCAGCAAAGGGTCGCGGCCCAGGAAGTCCGGGGTGCATTCGCCCATCGCATTGCAGCCGGCTGCTTTCAGGTTTTTCAGATAGGGGAGCACGGTGTTGAATACTTCGTCCTGGTTGTACCTGCCGGGCTGTATCTTATCCGCCCCGATAAAGTCCACCATTACATGCTCATGCGGCAATACAGGTCCGAGCCCGAACGGGTTTACCGGCCCGGTAACGGTCATGACCGTGAATTCGCCGTACGCAGCGGCTTTGAGCCAGGTGCCGGCGCCCAATGCAGCGGGCAGCAGTGTGAGGAAATTTCTGCGGGAGAGGGCCATAACGGGCAACGGATTTGATGTAGTTAAAGATATGTCTCTTTGTATGTAAATTGCAGGATAATATTTGTTCCCCTTTAAACCCCCTCATCATGAAATGGCTCCTGCTTTTTGTAATGCTTTTTTCCTGCAACATACTTTCGGCGCAGCACACAGAAGATGATATCAGGAAACTGGAAGACCTGGAAAGACAGGCGGTGCTGCAGGCGGATTCCAACGCATTGTTCAACCGCTACTGGTCCCCGGGAATGGTGGTGAACACCCCCGCCAACCGCGTTGGTACGGTGGAAGGCACCAAGGCCGCGCTCCGCGGCGGCAAGCTGAACTACGCCTCTTTTGAGCGCATCACCGAACTGATTAAGCTGGATGGGAATATGGCCGTGGCTATGGGTAAAGAGGTGCTGGCGCCGCAAGGTCAGAGCGATCATGCGGGCAAACGGGTAACCAGGCGGTATATGAATGTGTGGGTGTTCGGCGAAGGAAGCTGGAAAATGACGGCGAGGCAGGCTACGATCATTTCGGTGGAATAGTTTACCCGGCCAGGTGCATGGCATATCCAAGCGGGTTTTCGCTTCCCAGCACCATCGTTCTTTCTTCTTCCCTGATCACTGATTCGAGCCGTACCTCCATGTCCGCCGGTACAAAATAGGCCACCAGCCATTGCACGATCTTATCGAGGCGGCTGCCGGGCAGCAGCTGGAGCGCTTCCAGCGCTGAAACGGGACCTACGGTGATCAGTATTTCCTCGTCTCCTTCCAGGAATGAATCGCCGCAGATCATATCCACGCCAAGCGTGCATTCGCCCGCGCGGTTGCCTGCCAGGTAAGCCGCGGCATTACGGGAACGGGCGGGTTGTACCTGCACCTCCGCAGGCATCTGGAGCAGGAGGGAAGTGATATTCGCCAGCTTGCTGATATCGCCGCGGGTGTTTTGCAGGTAGGGGATCATGTGCAGGAAAATGTTGGCCTGCTGCTGGTCCAGCAGGTCAAATACCTCCCAGGCGGGCTGGAATATGCGGATGAGGTCGTCGTAGATATTTTTCTTGTCGATCTTGTTCTCGCGCAGCTCAATGAGGATGCGGAACAGGTTGATCTCTGCTTCCAGCGGGAGGAAGAATTTACGCGCGTCCTTTTCTTCCTGCTTATGCCTTTTGATCTGGTCGATGATCTCATCGGTGGTGCGCGTGGAGGAGTAGGGAACCTGTTTGTGGAAGAGTCCTTCGGGCAGCATGTCGTACAATCCTTCGCGGCTGCTCCTGATGCAGAGCAATTGTTTGTTGCCGCCGGCGGGCGTGAACCAGTCCACGCTCAGCACATCTTTCGCAAAGTTGCGGCGGCTGTTGCCTGAGGGCCAGATAAAGATGTCTTCCAGGCTGTAACCCGCTTCCACCAGCTCCGCAGCGAGTACGGACGCTTTATAATCCGTTTCAAAATTATTGAGATTAAACGCCGTTTTGTTCTCCATAACCTTACATTTGTAGTCTGCATCGGTAGATGCTGCCGGTAAACTTACCGGAAAATTAACCCTTTACAGGAATATGTTTGCTTTTATTCCGTATTTTCCTGTTATAATTTGTTGACCAATCTTATGGATGTAAAATCGACCTTCGTCAGCTACATTTTGTTCCCGCTTATTGCTGTTATCATGGCTGCGGTAATGGTGGTGCTGAACAGGAAAAACCGTATCATGGGCAGCCGCCGGCTGGTGGTTACCCTGTTATTAACCGGCCTGGTACTGGGCCTCCCCGGTTTTTTAGGCGCCCTGGGCCTGCAATTTATGCCCTGGGGTTACATTCTCGCGCAAATGGCATACCTGTTGCTGGGTATTACTGCTGTTATCCTGCTCAGCCGGCACATGCCCGAAGCGCTCACCGAACGCAAGGGCATGCTGATACTGCTCGGGCTGATCGTCGGACTGCTGGGCGTTTACCTGTTCCAGCTGGTGTTCAGGATCTTCAACGGACTGGATTACGGCTGGCTGGCCGGCACTTCCGTGCTCGTGTTCTTCGTTCCGCCGGTGTTCTGGTGGGCGTATATCGCTATGACGGACATTCCTTCGGAGATCTACTCTGTATGGTATTACCCTGAAAAAGCGCCCCAGCTGGACATGTACGACGTGGACCTGGACAAGCTGAAGGTGCTGGAGGTGGAACTGTTCAAAGGGGCGGCGGACCCCTCGCCGCTGAAAGTGAAAGTAAAAGCCCCGCCCGATATGAATTTCGGTGTATGGTTCAAAAAATTCATAGACGATTATAACCTGAAGTTTCCCCGCAACGGCATCCATTACCGTTCGGAAGAAGGCGAAGCCTACGGGTGGATCTTTTACCTGAAGCCTTCCTTCTTTAAAAGGAAACAGTTCATAGACCCGTCGCTCACCATGGAGAAGAACCTGGTGAAAGAGAAGTACACGATTTTCGCGAGGAGGGTGACCCGCCTGCAGCACGAGGCGGCGGGGGAAGACCGCGTGGTGATACTCTAAACGCATTTACCGATAAAGATTAAGACCGAATTGTTATGTTATATCCTGTTAAGCACCATGCTGTAAACTGGGTGGACGGAATGAAGATCTCACGCCGCCAGTTTGTTGATACCGGGAACCACGTTACGGATTCCCTGCGCGACCAGGCGTCCGTTTTTCTCCGCAGCTACGATTTCGGTTTGCTGCCGCCTTACCGCGGCCGGCGCCTGTCCTGCGATTTCGAGATCACGGAGCGGATGGCCGGCCAGGTGGAAGTGCGCCTTCGGCATTGCAACGCCATCACATCCGGCGGTGTGCGGTTCCATTTTATGCCGGAAGAATATGATCACCAGCTGGTGAAACAATTCACTTTTTCCGGGGAAGATGAAGCGGAAGGCGTGGCCGTTCAATACAGCATCGTGCTGGCCATGAATCCTTACGAACGTGTGCCGGCGGGCGTGCCGGACCCGGAAGAAACGCCTCCCCGCCACCCGTATGCCGTGCATCAATACGAGCTGAATATGCTGCCGGTGGCGCAGGTGGAAGCGGCGGAAATGGGCCTGCATCACCTGGTGATCGGGCAGCTTATAAGGCAGAACGGCCGCACGACGGTAAATGATCTCTACATCCCGCCCTCAGCCGCTATCATCAGCCATCCTGGGCTTATTCAATATTATGAACGCTTCAGCATCCTGCTCAACGAAATACAGATCAGCAGCCTGCGCATCATCGAAAAAGTTTCCGCGCGCGACAGCCGGACGCCACTGGCCGTGAACATCAAAATGCTGGCGGAGCGTTTGCTGGATTACGTTGCACAGGTATTTTTCTCTTACCGTAATATGGTGCATCAGCAGCCGCCTATTATGCTGGTGAACTGCTTTTCCAATCTCGCGCATATCTTCCACACGTCGTTACACTACCCCGGGGGCAGGGAAAAGGAGGAGATGCTGAAATATTTCTACGAATGGAAAGACGTGACGCCCGGCAACTTCGAAGACCTGCTCATGCGTACCATCGATGTGGTGTATGATCATTATAACATCCGCCAGTCCATGGAACAGGTGAACGGCTGCATGCAGGTGCTGGCGGCGCTTTGGAACAAACTGGCCAGTCTGGAATTCATCGGCCAGCGGAAAGAAAATATCGTGGTGGCGGAACAGAAGCAGGTAGAGCAAACCCGCGTGCGCAGCTCCTGGACGTTGCTGGATTAATCCAGAAAAATACGGTAACTGGTATGTATCCCGCTGCGGGTGTTCAGCTTGTGCAAAAGCTGCTTGCCCGCAAGGTCCCATTCCTCCTGTGTATACGGATGGTTGGGCGCCTGGGTGATGTGGATGTCCGTTGTTTTTTTGAGGCCTTCTTTAGGGTGAACGGATACCATCACGCCACGTTTAACCTGCACCGAAGCCATCCGCTGGCCCAGCTCATGCCGGCAGAAATTGCGGATATCGTCTTCAGTAACGATCCTGTCCCGCGTCATCAGCGCATATTTGTAAGCCTGCAGCAAATTACCCTGGTCCGCCGCTTTCCGCCCGCCCGTGGGCCGGCTGATAAGCTGCAGGGAATCGGCGCGGGTGCCCGCTCCTTCAAACTGTATCAAAGGCAGGCCGCTTCTCAGCTGGTGCGCCGCTTCGCTCTGGGTGGTCCAGTATTCCAGGTACATCACTTCCACCGCCTGCTGCGGTTTTACGATCACGTAACGGGTAGATTCCGTCATATCCGTCAAGCTGTGCTTAGCCTTCTGTTCCACGAGGGCAATGTTCTGCCGCAGGTTGCGGAGCACATCCGTCAGGAAATCATAGCCATAGGCGGAGAACGCGGCGCTTTCGTCGCGCAGCAGCTCGAACAGGTAATCGATCATTTCGCGGGCATTCCGGCTGTCGAAGCGCTCGGCGCCGCCTAACCGCACGGAGTAGGAATCTTCTTCCTGCGTTGCACCGTCGTTGTACGAAACGGGATGGTATTGTTTGCCCCGGCTGTCCGTCAGCTGGCGGACGCTGAAAAAATATTCATTCGGCTCCGGCTTGATGGGAATGATGCTGCCAACGCCCCGGAAGCGGTGCTTGATCTTATGCAGCCTGCGGTTCAGCACGGGAAAGGTGTTCAGCGACACGTCCATGTTATCCAGCAGCGGTTGCTGCAGGGCGGCGGGCACGGCGATGCACAGCCAGGTAAGCGGGTCCTGCAGCTTGCCAAGGTCGTTGCCGTTGAACACCTGCTCAAATGCGGCGGGGTATTTCAGCGGTTCGTGTTCCTGGAAATTGATATGAAGGGTGAGGAAATGGTCTTTGTAATATTCCAGCACATCGCGGATGATCACGGGCATGGTATCGAACGCGATGGTTTTATTCAGCAGGCCGCGGGCGTTGAACAGCTCTTCCTCGTTATGAGGAAAGCCTGCTTCCTGCCGCAGCGCCGCCCCGTTAACGGAACATTCGCTGAGCGCCAGCAGTTTATAATATTCGTGATCGAATGAAAAATGCGGCCAGTTGAAATAAAGCGGGAACGCTTCTTCCCCCGTGATGCCACTATTGGCGCGGATGCCCAGCCAGATGGTGCGGGCGGGGAGAAAACCGGAACCAGCGGCCTGCAATATTTTCCCCTTTTTGAGGTCGTATTGGTACAACCGGTTGCCTGTTGCCAGGTACTGCACCTGTGCGTCGTATATGCGCGCGGGTACCGCCGGCGTGAAATACACATCCTGCGGGCTGACTGTGCCCTGTTTGCGCGGGCCGTACACGAAATGCGTATGATCGGGCAGGGTTTCGGAAGCATCGGGCGGAACGGCCTGCATCAGCGCATGTGCGGGCAGGGGTGCGGTGAGCAGGTCCGGCGTGAGCAGCGAAGCCAGCTTGCCCAGCAGCCGCTGCTCGGTATTGCGGAGGTCGTTGGCGAGATTGTACAGCTCCGCGCTGAGCGCTTCAATGAGGAGGCGCACCATCGGGTCCAGCTCGGCCGCCGAGCGGATGCCCCAGAACTCCGCCGCGCTTTGCAGCATGCGGGCCCGGATGTCTTCCCTGGATGTATAATGTAATGGGAACTGCATGTTTATTCAGATGAGAGCGGGCTCAAAAAAAGAGCCGTGGTGAATACGTAATTTTCCCCCGTGTCAACCAGCTTCCCTGTAACCGTCACTTCCGCCTTTTTCTTGATCTCGGTGATGCGCCGCAAAGGGAATACCTTTTCCACATCTTCTACTTTCAAAAATGCGTCAACGCCGGTGAGGCGCTTCTCCTGCTCGCGTACGCTGCGTTTGATGCTTTGCGCCATTTTCTCTTCCCACATGGATTCGTTTACGATCAGCTCAAAATCAAGTTCCCATATCTCGCAGCCGAAATCAGGATTGAAACGGTGCTCGCCAAAGCGGGAGAAAATGATCAGTTCTATATGCTGGCTGATGGATACGCCGGCATCGCAGGTTTCGAGGGGCTGATGGGTATACAGCCGGCGGAGATCGAAAGGTCTTTTATAAAATATGGCACTCATGCGGTTAACAGCTTACTTCATTCAAATCTAAATAAATTCGCGATAAATTCATTTTCCAGCATAATATTTGTTTGTATCTTCGGACACACGGGGAATCATTGCATATTAGTTAACCTTAATATGAGAATCCCGTTACGCGCGAAGAAAGACCAAGCGAAACAGACCATATAAGAATAGAGCCAAGCGCCAGCGTCAATAGTGTATAACCCGGTTACCCAAACATTGGCCGTAATCCGAAAGCCTGAAACCATGAATTATGAAACCTGTCAATCAGCATGAACTGAATAAGGGATATTTCAACTTCATCATTCATTTTGTAGTACTGATCCTGTTTGTAGTGGCCTGCACCGCCTGTTATTTCATCACCGCCCGCCAGGAGCTGAAGCTGCTTTCGGCGCAGGCGCGGATGTACGACCAGCAGGCTTATCAGCGTGAAGAGCTCACCGCCCGCTTCGACCAGGTGTTGCATAAGCTCCGCGCGCTCAGCCAGTATGTAAATGCCGACGCCCGCGAGCTGAGCAACCAGGCGCTGCTGATCAACGGCATGCAGGTGGAGAACAACCGCGTGCGCGGGCTGCTGGAAGCTAACCACGAAGCGGGCGCGCCGGGTTATGAGCTGTATGGGAAAATGACCCGGCAGGTGGTGGTGCTTGCAAGCCTGAAGGACTCTCTTTCGCAAACCCGCTTCAGCTCCGAAAGCCTGCGGCAGCAGCTGGATGCATGCGGCGCAGCCACGAAAAGCGCCATTAAGAAATTAAACCGTTATTGATCTTCATTCATTACCCTAAGCATCGTCCGAAATGGCGCATCTGAGCATCAAAGAAAGACAGGAACAATTCATCTTCCTGCTCATCCTTACCATCCTGACCACCGGGCTGCTGGCCTGGCTCCTGTTCGGCACCGGCGCGCACAGCGGCGGCGCCATGAAAGAAAAATTGTCGCAACGCATACAGGAAGAAGAACAATTTGCCCGGGCAGTAGCCGAAGTGCAGCCGGCCGTGGATTCCACCTACAAAAGGATCATGGAGTTCGATCCGGCCGTTACCGCGCTGTTCCTCGAATCGGATATCCTCAATTCCATCGCGGGCATCAAAGCGGCTTACCAGCGGAAGGCGCACGACCTGAAATACAAGACCTTCCACCAGGAAGCGCAGCTGCTGGAGATCCTCTTCTACGACAAAAAAGAACTGAGAGGCAACTACCGGAATATCCAAAAGCTGGAGCAGGACCTGGAGCAGTGCAAGCTCTCCCAGCGCGGCCTCCAGGAAGCGTTCATCAACCGAAACCGCCAACAACCCAACTGATACAACGCAATGGAAGGAACTACGAAGCATAAGGCCGTACAAACAGACAACCGGAACCGGATCTATCTTTATATCATCCTCGCAGTGCTGCTGCTGGCCGTCGTTTTCCTGCTTATCAAACTGCTGATGGGCAACCGGGAGATCAATGCGCACCTGCTGCGCAACGAGATCTTCCTGAACGAAAACCTCGTGTATACAGACAATACGCCCGGCGCATCCGAATGGAAATGGGAGTTCGGCGATGGCAGCAAATCGAAGGAACAGAGCGGGTATTACCGCTTCCAGGAATCAGGCACTTACCTCGTGCGGCTCACGGTAGACGGGAAATTGCAGCAGCAGTTCGCCGTGGTCGTAAAAGATACCGTGCCGCTGGCGCTTACGGACAGCATCCGGATATCAGGGCCCACCGCGGGCGTTACCGGCATGCAGCTGCGGCTGGAAGCGGAAGGCGACGCCAATATCTTCGAATGGTCTTTCGGGGAAACCGGCCGCGTGGATGCAAAAGGCCGCAACGCTTATTACACCTACCGCTCACCCGGCAGGTATACGGTGGCGCTGCAGACAGATAAAAGTCCCGTTCCCGTATACACCGTGCTCACCATCACCGAGCCGCTTACGGACATTGGCCTGGTAGATCCGAATGCAGGCGGGCAGGCGCTCAACGACGATTTTAAAACAAGGCTCCAGGCTATTGCCAACGGCGCCAATTTTAATACGCATTATTATTATCTCGTCCGCAAATACCTGTGCAACGGGGAAAAGACGACCGCACAGGCGCAGGACGAAACAGGAAAAAAGAACACGGATTTTTATTCCTATTGCATCGGCCTCACGTTCAGCAAGAACGTGGTGATAGATGAAGTAAGCCTCACCCTTTCGCCTTCCAAATGCGTGAGCCTGGTGCAGGTGAAACAACATCGCCGGTCATGATATTTCAGATTGTATAAAAACTGCCAGTAAGCAATGAGAGGTATCCTTTTTGTATTAACCGTTATATGCTGCCTTGACGTGCAGGCACAGTTCTACGCCGGCAAACGGATCACGCGCATGCCGGGGAATTTCCGCAACCCCACGCCCGAAACAAAGGACCCGTCGGGCAAAGCGGCGCCCACCGCCTGGATCGTGTTTTCGGACCGTGAAGACAATTACACCACCACCACGCCCGGCGGCTCGCTGGTGTTCAAGAAGCTCGCCTTTATGCAGCCTTTTTTTGTCAGCGATGAAAAAGAAGGATACCTGCGCCTGGTGAAATACGACCCTTCCGTGCTGAAAGGCACCAAGCTGAAAGATAAACGCAAAGCCGTGAGTTTCGGCTGGATCCCGCGGCATAAAGTGCTGATGTGGCAAAAAGCGCTCACGGACGAACGCAGCGGGTTCCCCATCAAAGCCGTTACCATCATCAGCAGCGGCGACCCCATCGCCCGCCCGAAGTTCTACTTCGCGCACGATTCCGTGATCGTGTTCAACTCGCCTGAATTGCAGGCGAAAGCATCGGAAAAACTCAAACTGCACGACCTCGTGTATATCTATAAATTTTCCGAAGACGGGCGCAAGGCACTGGTAGGGCATACCAGCCAGCTGACGGCAGACAGTGCGGCCGCTTCCGTGGCAGGCTGGGTTTCCGCGGACGTGGTGCACCTCTGGGGCAGCAGGTTGTATGTGGGCAACGAACGCGTGTCCACCTACGACGAAGACTCCACCGCGGCGCGGTATTTCAGCAGCCGGCTTACGCCCGTCAAACCCAGCGGCGGCAATTTTGAATACGATCCGCTGCTGCCGCCCGGCAACCCCATCTTCCGCTCCATTCCTGTTATGCAGCACAAGGGGCTGGGCGTTACGAGCCATGCTTTTCCATCCTCCGTCGCCGGCAATGTGTTCGACAAATCCAGCAACACCGTGATCAATATCAAAGGCACGCGCATCGATTACAACAATTACCTCCGCCTGCGCCGGTTCGGCAACCGCGTGAACGTGATGTTTGTAGTGGACGGCGGCAGCAGCATGAAAAATTACCTTCCCGGCATCACCAATACCATCCAGAACTTTGCGGACATCTTCGGCAAAAAGGCATACGCCGGCTACGAATACCGCTTCGGCGCGGTGGTGTACCGCGGCAGTGAAGGCTGTTACCAGGGTAAAGGGATGAACACCTTCGAGCCCACCGGCAATTACAGCAGGATCGTGGACTTCATCAACCAGCAGGCCGCGATCACACAGCAGTGCAGCAGCACCATTACCGACCAGCCTTATTATGAAGGCCTGCAACAGGCCATCAACGTGCTGAAGAAATACCCGATGCAAACGAACCTGATCATCGTGGCGGGCAGCACCGGAAACCTCAAAGGCGTGAGCACGGAAGAGCAGCTGGTGCGCGGGCTCGCAGAAACAGACGCGCGCATGCTTATTTTCCAGGTATATAACAAGTTCGATCCCTCGTTTAACAACTTCGTGCTGGAATCGCGGCAGTTGCTGGAAAGGGCCGCCCAGCAGCAGGCGGATAATAAAAAGCTGCGCATGGTGAAAGGCGAGGGCTTAGCGGTGACCCAACAGTTCAATACTTCCTACACCGATTCCGTGTCTTATTACCTCAATTATCCCGAAGGCAGCCTCATTCCCGGCGCCATCGTGTTCCCCGCCAGGGGCGAAGTGAAAACGAACCGTGAAATGATGATCGCGCTCGACCGTTTCCTGGGAGAAGTATATACAGACAACCGGCAGATCATCACTTCGCTGGACAGTGTGTTCATGACCTCCGGCCGCCTCCGTGAAAAGATACCGGAACCCGTGATGAACAGCATCAACCAGCCGGGCTTAAACCTGCCGCGGGATTTCGGGGAACAGCTGCCGCATAACGCCTTCAAATATTATTTTGACGTGAAGGCAAAAGAAGGGATCGTGGCGAAAAATGCGCCCGTGCAGTTCGCCATCCTGCTGAGCCACGATGAAATGCTGCAGCTGACGGACCTGCTTTCGCGGCTGGCCGGCGATAACCTGGAGCAGGACAGCAAGGCGTTCCGCAAGATGCTGTACCGTACCTACGTTGGCTACGGCAGCAGCCAGTGGAAAGGAAACACCACCAGGTCGCTGGTAAGGAATATGAAGCTGCCGGTATATATAGAAAAAGCGACCGGCATGCCGGTGGATGCAGGCGCATTGAGCGGCTTCACCGTGAAGAGCATTAAGAACGGTATGAGTAGCGAAGAGTTCGAGCAGCTGGTGACCTACCTCCGCAAATGCAACCAGGTGCTGAAAGTGCAGCTGCAAACCGGCGATTATTTTATTTCCAATGGAAGGCCTTACTTCTACGTAGTGCAGCAGGATTGGAAATATGGCAGCAAAGAACCGGTGTCTGTGGCCGCCGCAAAAGAAAACGAATGACCATGAACTTTCTGAACCTCAGCGAATCCGTGAAACATGCCGTGCATGTGGCCCAGAGCCTGGCCCGGGAAAGGAAGCATGCCAGCTATGGCCCGCCACACCTGCTGGCAGGGCTGCTGCACCGGGAAACCGGACTGCGGCCTTTCCTGCAGGCTATCAATAAAGATGCGGGTTACCTGCAGGAATGGGCGGAAGTGCGCATGGACGAATATCCGAACGCACAAACGCTTTCCTCCGACGTAAAAGGCACGCCGGAAGTGTCCAATGTGCTGGAAGAGGCGGACGATGTAAGGCTCCGCATGGGGTTGGACCTGATCACGCCCATTTGCGTGCTGGCCGCTATCAGCAAGCCCAACACCGGCTTCCCGGCGGAACAGATGAAATCGTACCCGCTCAAAGAACGCGAGCTGATCAGCAATTACCTGGACGATGCCGCTCCGGCCGTGAACGGGACCGCGATGCCTGAACCCGAAGCAGCTCCCGCCGGCGCGCTGGCCAAATATTGTATAGACAGAACAGCGGAGGCCCGCCGCGGTCACCGCGACCCGATCATCGGCCGTGATGCGGAACTGCGTATGGTGATGGAAATATTATGCCGCCGTACCAAACCCAATATGATCATCACCGGCGACGCAGGTGTTGGCAAAACCGCGCTGGTGGACGGCCTTGCGCAGCAGATCGTGAACGGCCATGTGCCGGAAGCGCTGAAAGAAGCCACCGTCATGGAGCTGGATACCGGCAGCCTGATCGCAGGAGCGGCTTACAAAGGAGAAATAGAAGACCGGCTGAAGAGCATCATCGCGGAGATCAAACGCTCCGGCAAAGTGATCCTCTTCATCGACGAGATACACAGCCTGCTGGACCCGAAAGGTTCCATCGGCAGCGGGGCGGGCAACCTGCTCAAGCCTGAACTGGCGCGCGGGGAAATCACGGTGATCGGCGCTACCACGATCGAGGAGTTCAGGAAACTGATAGAGCCTGAAAAAGCTTTCAGCCGCCGCTTCGAGATCGTGCAGGTGGCTGAGCCTGACGACGCCACAGCCATGCGTATGCTGGAATGCCAGCTGCCACTCTATGAGCAGCACCACCAGCTAAAGGTGGATGAAGGGACCGTAGCGGAATGCGTGCGCCTGGCGCGCAGGTATATGAAAGACCGCCGCCTGCCGGACGCTGCGTTCGATCTGCTGGACAGAACGATGGCTGCCATCAAGATGATGAACGAAACATCCGGGCAGGAACTGGAACAACTACGGCTGTTGCTGGAGGAAGAGGCTGACACGGCGAAAGTATATACGGATATACGCCGCCGCCTCAGTCCCGTGCTGCTGGGCCGCCATGATGCGGTGCCCCCGGATGGGGAGCCTGATAAGCACTACCTCGCTGAAATGCTGGATGCTTTGGACGGCTTTGCGGCTACCCCTACTGAGAGTACCGGTCCACAGGACGTTGCAGCAGTGGTGGCTTTTAAGACGGGTATTCCCATCGGCAAGATACAGGCAGGAGAAAAAGAGAAGCTGATGAACATGGAGACCCATCTGAAACAACGGGTCGTGGGGCAGGACCATGCGCTCAAAGCGCTGTCTGCCGCTATCCTCGAATCGCGCAGCGGGTTAGGAAAGAAAGGCCAGCCTATCGGTTCCTTCTTTTTACTGGGGCCTACCGGTACCGGCAAAACGGAACTGGCCAAGTCTATCGCGGAGTTTTTGTTCAACGATGAAAAAGCAATGATCCGGTTCGATATGAGCGAGTTCAAGGAAGAACATTCCGCCGCGTTGCTGTATGGCGCGCCGCCAGGTTACGTAGGATATGAGGAAGGCGGCCTGCTGGTGAACAAGATCCGTCAACAGCCGTACGCCGTACTGTTGTTTGATGAAATTGAAAAGGCCCATCCTTCCGTATTCGATATTTTCCTGCAGATCATGGACGAAGGCATTATCCATGACCGTTTGGGGAAGGAAGGCGACTTCAGCAATGCGCTGATCCTGTTCACATCCAACATCGGCAGCGAGTGGGTAACAGAACAGTTTAACAACAATAACATTCCCACTGGTACGCAATTAATGGAATTAATGACACGTCATTTCAGGCCTGAATTCCTGGCGAGGTTATCGGAGATCGTTCCATTCAGCCCGATCACCGAAGAAAACGTGGTGAAAATTTTTCATATACAGTTGAAGAGCCTGCTGGACGCATTGGCGCGGCAGCACATTTCCCTGGAGATCACCGAAGAGGCCGGGAAAGCCCTGGCATTAAGCGGTTTCACGCCCCGGTACGGTGCGCGGCAGATATCCGGCGTGATCAGGAATAAGCTGAGAAGACCTATTTCGCGGCATATTATCGCAGGCGAACTGGGTGCGGGGAAAAAAATAAAAGTAGGGTTGATGGAAGGAAGTGAGGAGCTGGAATGGAAGATCGAGTCATCTTAAAAAATTAATGCCGTTTTGAAAATGTTTTGAAACAAAAAACTTATTTTTATATAGACCCGTAAATTTTGTTAATCTATTATCTCAAAAAAGTTCAGATATGTTCAATTATGAAATCGGCGGAAACGAACGCAAAGTGGATGCATCGGAAGCATTCGTAGACATATCCCCCAACAAGACTTTATTTATTCAGCAGTTAACCGACAACGACCCTGTAAAGCCCGAAATAGTGGAGGGGCTCAAAACGGAAGATGAAGTGTTCAGGCACTTCAAACCCAGTGTGGGCGTAAATTTTGAGAGTAACGACGGTTCAGCAAAAGATGAAACTTTACGGTTTGAGCACCTCGGTGATTTTTCCGTGAAGAACCTGGTGCAGCAAAGCGATACGCTTCGCAATCTCAAAGTGGAAAGTGATATGTACCTGAACATCATACGCCAGCTGAAAACCAATAAAACGCTGAAAGCAACGCTCGAAAACCCGGAAACCCGCCAGGCATTCGCGGCAGCGCTGGAAAACCTTGCTAAAGAACTACAGCAGCATACCTGATACAGAACGACGATTGTTTTTGACCTTTCAGGAAAGGACCATATAGTTGTGATTTGCTTTCAATAATTAATACCCGCTGCTCCGCTGCTGGACAGCTTAAACCGTACTTCATGTCAGCATCTAACGAAAGAACGCAGGAAACCAGGCAGGACCAGCCCGCGCTGCAGCATGCCGTTCCCACGGAAACCACCGCATTATCGCTCGACGACAGTTTGCAGAAGCTGGTCAAGGCAGGAGGGTTCGACTTCCTGGAAGCCATTCTTGACGGTTTGCAGAACCTCAACCCCGAACGCAAGGCCCGGAAAAAGATATTCCTGACGGACCAGGACAAGGCCGCGGAAAGAAAAGAGTTGCTTAAAAAAATTCAAATATGGCAGGAGCTGCTGCAAAAGCAGGGTTCCCTCAGCGAGCTGAAAGATGAATGCCAGCAAAAGGCGGATGAGTCGGACAGTCTGCTGAAAAAGAACATCGGCCGGGCTTTGGATGCTACGCGCAACCTGGAGCAGGCTTACCGCACCGTGCATCTTTTTTACAAGAACACGGAAAGCGATAAGCTGGTCAATGTAGCCATCCTGAACGCATCCATGGATCAGCTGGCGGATCTGGACAATCCGCGCTTCATTGAGCATGTGGCGGCGGAGCTGAAACAGAATTACGACCGGCTGGACCTGCGGGACAACTATTCGCTGCTGGTGATCCCCGGCTATCTTGGTTCCAACAAGGTGCTGGAGCGTTGGGGGAAAATCGCGCATGCCAACAAAACCATGCTGGTAACGGATTTCGTGAACCTGGACCAGCCGGATGATGTGATCGATCTCTTTACAGCCGCTAATCTTACCGGCGGCGACGCCTTCCGTTCCAACGTGATCATGACCTGCAACTGGCTGGTAGGCCGTGGTAAGGTGGACGAAGCGGGAGAGGAGGACGATCTGCATGTGCCCGGTTCCGCGGCGCTGGCGGGTAAAATGTATTACACGCTCATGAGCCAGGTAACCGCAGGTAAAAAACACGGCGGCATGAACGAGGCGGACGGGGTGCGGTTCGACCTGAAGAAAAGCGAGATCTCCCAGCTGGAAAGGCTGGGCCTGGTGCCGATGGTGAATGAGTATGGAAAGGTGATGGCCTTCTCGGCGAAAACCCTGTTCAACGGGGATAATATCGGGTTGCAGACCTATTCAGTGGTGCGTGTGTTCGATTACATCACGAAAGTGTTGTTCGATTTCCTGAACCGCCGCGCTTTTGAGAACTGGAATACGAAGACCGAGAGCGACCTGCGCCAGCAGATCGTACGTTTCCTGGACAGCATCCAGGGGCCGGACCGGTTGATCGAACGGTTCAAGATCATGCGTTTTGAGCGGGACGAGATACAGAAAGACCGTATTCACCTGGATATACATATCACGCCTTATTTCCCGGCAAAAAGCTTTGTGGTAAAGCTGGACGGGCATAAAGGGGAAGACGAGCATACGACCTGGAATACGGAGTATGCGGCCCAGGCGTAGGCCTGCTTTGATATGAACCGCTGAATGTTATATTTGCAAGGTATAACATGAAGCAACTGTTAATTTTACACGGCGATACGGACAAGGCAGGCATCAACCATGAATTTGCCAAAGCATACCGGCAGGGTGCTGAAGAGGCGGGGGCGATGGTGAAGGAGTTGTATATTATGGACCTCAAGTTCAACAGCAATAAACAATTCTCCAACCAGATCACACCGCTGGAACCAGATCTGCAGGCTGCGCTGGAAAAGATACGATGGGCTACGCACCTGGTGCTTTTCTGCACGGTGAATCATGATTCGATACCGGCAAAGTTGTCCGGATTCTTCGACCGGCTTTTTCTGCCGCCGCAGGGAATGAGCGCTGGAAATTCTTCAGGGCCGGGATGGTACCCGGGCAAGTCGGCACGGATCGTTTCTGTGCTCGATGAAGAAAGCTGGCGGGAATGGCAGCTGAACAAGCAGCCTACGTACCATTCCATCAAACGCAATGTGATGGAGCGTTGCAGGATCATGCCGGTGCGTACGTGCACGATCGGGTATGTGCATTCGCCGGAGAATGAATATGCAAAGAAATGGATAGGAAAGATGCATGCGTTCGGTCAAAAATTCATGTAAAATTTAACGCCTTTAAAACTCGTGCTGTGATATTTTAGCTTATTTTTAGCCAACAGATAAATTGTTTGAAACTCGGAAGAACCTCCTGAATTGTAGCTCAACAACTGCCGGAAGAAACCATGGAAATCATCGGAAACCATCAATAGTAACCATATTCATTTTTTTTCGTTGACCTATAAATTTTAATTAACATGGCATTCAATGCAAGATTAAACATGGCAGGTAAGCAGTACGATGTACTGAGCTGCAGCTACACCCTCAACAGGGATGTTGACCACAAGGGCCGCCCTTCCTCAGGCGTTTACGGCGGCACTATCGACGTCGAAGTGGAATCCACTGAAGACACGTCTATCATCGAAGCGATGGTAAACAGCCAGTTCAAGCCATTCTCCGGCACTGTGCTCATCAAAAAGACAGAAGAAGACGCCAAGATGAAAGAAGTGACATTTGAAGGTGCTTACATCGTCAAATACACGGAAGGCATCAACGTGATCGGTTCTGATCCGATGAAACTCAAATTCACGATCTCCGCCCGCAAGATGAAGCTGGGCAATGCAGAGCACGTGAACGACTGGCCGGACGCAAAAGCCTAGTCCTCCTATCTGAATTTTCCCGTTACCTGTATGTATCATCCGCCGCGTTCACATCATTGCATGTGATGCCCGGTTATGCATAAAGGCCGGTGAAACCTATCTTTTTCACCAGTATTTAAATTCTGAAACACTATGGCATTTAAAGCAACGCTGCAACTGGGCAGCAAGGAATATGATGTACTGCAATGCAGTTTTTCGCTCAACCGCGATGTGGACGCCAAAGGCCGTCCTTCATCCGGCGTTTACGGAGGCACCATTCACGTGGAAGTGGAATCAACAGAAGATACATCCGTGATCGAGTCGATGGTGAACAGCCAGTTCAAGCCCTTCTCCGGTAAGGTTATCATCAAAAAGACCGAGGAAGACGCCAAGATGAAGGAGCTGTTCTTCAGCAACGGGTACATCATCCAGTACAATGAAGGCATCAACGTGGTGGGTAACCACCCGATGACGCTCAGTTTCGTGATCTCTGCGCAAAGCCTGAAGCTGGGCAATGCGGAGCATGTGAACGACTGGCCGAAGTAAATCACTATCTGTAATACACTAAGCAGGTGTGTTGCTCCATGCGGGCAGCACACCTCACTATATTCCAGCATCAGGAGGAAATGAAGAAGAAAACACATATTTCAGCCACTGTTCAACCCAAGGCCAAACCGAAGATCAAAACGAAGTCCCGGGCCGCGAAGGCTGCTGTGCCTTCCACTCCCTCGGACCTCGAATATCTCAACCTGTTCGATACCTGCGTGATCGCGAAAGAAAAAGTGGCACAGGTGGACAGGGTGATCGACGAAAAGGTGCTGGCCAACCGTTCGCGTTATGAACAGATATCGCACCTGGTGCAGGGGCCGGCCGTAAATTTCGGTCTGCCCGGCGGGGCGTTCAACAGTAAAGCGCCGGCATTCCAGCCGCTCCGGTATGCCCGGAGCCTGATGCAGCCGGAAGATATACAGCTGCCTGACCTTTCCTTTAAGCCTTTCCGGCTGCCCGGCCTGTTGGGCAGCAACGCGGCACAGGGGGGCAGGGTCAATCCTTTTAACCTGGGTTTTAACGACGGTTTGCCGGATTTCCTTTCGATGAACTCCGGCCGCATCCCCTGGTTTTTTATCGCCTGCGTGCATTACCTGGAGTGCAGCTTCAGCTTTAATAAACATTTGCATAACGGCGACCCGCTCACCGGGTATACGGTGCAGGTGCCGTCAGGAAGGCCCAAGGTAGGGCATCCGCCGCCGTTCACTTTCGAAGAAAGCGCGGTAGACGCGCTGCGGTACATGAATTTCGACAAAGTGCGGAACTGGATATTGCCTTTCGTGCTTCGCAAGCTGGAAGCCTATAACGGCTTCGGCTATTTTAAATATAAGAAGATCAATTCGCCTTATCTCTGGAGCTTCTCCGGCCACTATACCAAAGGGAAGTATGTGAAGGACGGGAAGTTCGACGCGGAGGCGGTTTCCCAGCAAATGGGCGCCGCCGTGATCCTGAAAAGGATGGAGGAGAGAGGGCTGATCTATATTTCAAGGTTTTAGTATGGGACCATACCGGCTATATATCACATTCTTATGTTGCTGCCTTGTTACCGGCACGCAAGCCTGCCATAACGCCGGCAGCCCGCAAGGCGCCGCGGCTGCTTCCGCAAGAACAGACACACCGGCCGCAGCAGTCAATTCCGCTGCGCCGTCCACCGCCGCACCGGCTTCCTCGCCATCATCGGGCGGTGCAACGGCTCCCGTATCTGCAACCGGCCGGCAGCTGGCAGCGGCTGCCCTGGCAGTAAAACAATTATCCACCGACCCCGAGGAACAAGCGTTCCGCCGTTTCTTCGCCGTTTTCCAGAAAGCAGTGCAGCAGGATAACCCCGGCCAGCTGGCAACATTACTGTACTTCCCGCTGCAAACGGCGCAGCAATGGACCAACGAAGACCTTAAAAATATGGATGTGGACAAGGAGTCCGGCAAGGTGAGCCGCAACGAATTCAGCAGCTACCATAAAAATATCTTCACCCCGGATGTGATCCGCCTGTTGCCGAAGGCAAAGGAGGAAGAGCTGTCTGAGATCGACGCACAGAGCCCGGAAGACTACTACAGGGTTTTGCGCAGGTGTACGGACAAAGCCACGAAAATGTATGAAGTATATATGCAGTACCCGGAGAAGAACGGGACGGCGGAGAGTTATTTCGCCTTCGTGTTCGGCCGGGTAAAAGGACAATACAAAGTAATTGGCTATTACGCCAAATGGCCCGCGAAAGGCTGATATTTTACAATCAAGCTAATAAGTTAACCGATGGAAGGAAAACTGAATGTACAGATCAATATAGAGGATACACCTATCCTTCATTTTTCATCCTTCACGCTCGAACAGCGTTTCAACGCACATCATTACTTCGAGCTGCGCTTCAACCACGATGAAATGGGCGCGCCCGGCATTATATCGCTGGAGAAATCGCGCAGTTTTATGGGCAAGAGCATTACCGTGCAGTTCGGTAAAACCGCCGGGCAGGAGCAGCTTTTCACCGGCAAAGTGACGCGTGTGGAGCTCTCTCAAAGTCATGGCTACCACGGCACGCTGATCGTGAGCGGTTATAGTCCCAGCATATTGATAGACCGCGGACCGGACCTGGGATCCTATCTCAATAAGGACCTTACCGCCGTGATCCGGAAAGCTACGGAAGACGCGCCGGAGAACGACCTCAATATCCAGCTCAACCCTTCCCGCAAAGAGCCGGTGGATTACCTTATTCAATACCGCGAAAGCGATTATGAATTCCTCAACCGCCTGTCTGCCGAATACCATGAATGGTTTTTTTACGACGGCGTAAAGCTGCATTTCGGCAAGCCGGACGAACAGGAAGAGGTAAAGCTGGTATACGGCCGCGACCTGCACAGCCTGCAATACGCTATGCAGGTGGCGCCCCTCAGGAGCCGTAAGTTCGCCTACAACCCGAAAGAAGACCAGCTTTTCAAATCCGAAGCAAAAGCAGCCCCTGGCGGCCAGCCGGACCTGGCGCATGCAGTGAACGCTTCCAACGAATTATACAGCAAGATCTATTCGCAGCCGCTGCAGGTACGCATCGATTCAAAAAAAGAAATCGATTCCTATGTGCAGAACGAGGAGAAAGCCAATATGGCGGACCTGCTGCAGGTAACGGCCAGCGGCGACAATCCGCAGGTGGGGCTGGGGAAGATCGTGGATGTGAGCATGAGCGTGAAAGAATCGCTCAACTTTACGCTTCAGCAGCTGGGCCGCTTCCTGGTAACGGGCATCTATCATCACCTGGACGGCGTGGGACATTATTATCACACTTTCGAAGCCATACTGGCCGATTCAGAACGCATACCCGTGAAGGAATACGACAAGCCGCTGGCAGACATGCAGCTGGCAATGGTGGAGGATAATGAAGACCCGAAAGGGCAGGGGCGTGTGAAAGTGAAATTCAAATGGGAATGCAACTGCAACGATGTGAGCGAATGGCTGCGCGTCGTATCGCCGAATGCGGGCAGTTCGGATAAAGTGAGCAAGAACCGGGGCTTCACCTTTGTGCCTGAAAAAGGCGACCAGGTGGTGGTGGCCTTCGAGGAAGGGAATATCGCGCGGCCCCTTGTGCTGGGCAGCGTATACCATGGCATGAGCGGTGGTGGCGGCGGGGCATCCAATGCCGTGAAAAGCCTGAGCACCCGCAGCGGGGCCACCGTTATGCTGGACGACAGCAAGGGCAGCGTGGTGGTGAAAGACCCCAGCGGTAATGTGCTCACCATGCATGGCGATGGTTCTATCACACTGAGTGCGCCGAAGAGCTTTACGATCAATACGAAAGACTTTATCGTGAATTCCAGCAACAGCATCGCTATCAATGCCCAGCCGGGCGAACAGGGAGGCGGCGAAGGAACGGTGGCCATCAGCGCGAAGAAAAGTATTTCAGGCACGGCGGACACGGAAAGCATTTCCCTTACCGCTACCGCGAAAAATGTGGAGATCAAATCCTCAGCAGGTACCTGTACGCTGGATTCAAAAGAGATCACTTTTACGGCGGCGGACAAATTCACGGCAAACGGCGGAGCCATTGCCAATATCATCGCGAACGAAGTGGAGATCAATCAATGTTAAACGCCATGCAATTCAACGCAGACAGGCCTTCGCCCGGTTCGTATGTTCATTATCATATCACCAGCGCCAACAAAACGGCGATCGGTTCGCATGTGATGCAGTTCGTGCAGCATAAGCTCGTGAAGCTGCGGGCGCTGGAAAGGGACGGGGAGGAGCTGCTGCTGGAATACACGCTGCTGGCCCAGCAGATGCAGGGCACCATACAGATCCACGAATGGGCGGCGGATATGGATGAGCTGCAATCGCCGCTCATACTGGCGCTGGATAATAGCGGGCAGCTGAAGGACATCCGCAACTTCGCCACCCTGCAGCAGAAATGGGCCGATTTTTTCGCGGCCAGGATGCAGAAAAAATACAAACACCTCAAAGAGGCGGCGGATAATATGATCGCCGAGACGGCGAAGCTGCTGAAAGACAAGCAGCGGTTTATGCAGGCATTTGAAGGCTATAGCGCATGGCGTTTCTTTTTCCGGGACAATTACGCGGAAAAGAAACCATTGGAACGAAAGCCGTTTGTGCTTAAACAATACTTCGGGACGGTGGATCTGCCCCTGCTGATGGAATCGCGGTGGGAGGAAGAATATGAGCTCCACCATCACCGCTACAGCCTGGAGAACAATGCAATGCTGGATGCCGCGCAGTTCGACCGGAAGGCTTTCGCCCGGATGCTGAAAGACCTTACGGGGGTGTTTAATATCAGTGCAGACCTGGAAGTGTCCATGGAAGAGCAGTTCCACTATAACGGCGCGCATTGGCTTACGCATGCGGAGATGTTCCTGGAAACGAAAGTGTCTGACTGGTACGGCATCATCGGCGCGCATACCCTGGCACAGGTATCGGAGGCGGAAGCGCGGCATCCGGAAAAATTATTCCAGGCGGAGGCTGAAGCCTGACCTGATCAAAATTTTCAAACATGGGCTCAAAAAAATACATTCCTGCAAACAGCTGGCTCACCTGCGACAAAGGGAGCGCCCCTTCCCGCCTGCTGGTGACCCATCATAACAATACCCGCATCTACGGGGAGAACCTGGCCAGTGAAATGGACATGGTACCGGGAGAGAACATTTTCCCGATGGGCTCCTGCTCCGTAACCGGCGGCTCCTGCCGGCCGGATCCCATTTACTGGGATAAATGCAATGAAGGCGTGAAGGTTAACGGCTACAAGCTGGTGTTTGAGGATGCATGCCTGCTTTGCAAGCAGGGCGGCAAGGTGAAGGTGGATTTTGACGCGCCTTCAGGCGGGGGGACAAGCGCTGCTGCCCTTACAGGGCTGGGTTTCGGGATGAACAACGCTGGTAATTATCTTGGAGAGAATTTTGCGGAAGCTTCAAAAACCCTGAAAGACATCGAAAGAGAATCTTTCAGGGGAAAGACGGTCGATGAGATCGCCGCAGACAGGAACTACGAATCCAAGCGCGTATACGGGGAAGAACGGGTGAAGATGGACCTGAAGGCCAAAGGATATGTGATCAACTCCACGGATATGGGCCGTGGCCAGAATGGGCTGGACATCAGCGCGAAGGATGTAAAAGGCAATACAGACATTGTTTCAGACGGAAAATTCGCCAGCCGCGGCGGGAAACCCAAGCTGGCAGGCACCAAAAGAAGCGGCACACAGTTAAGCGATCAATGGCTGTCCAAAGGTCAGCATACCGGCGACAGCAGGGTGCAAAGATCGCTGCCGCCAGACGATGCGGCCCGTGTGCTGAATAAAGTCAATTCCAACGACCCGAGCCTGAAACGGTTGGCGGCAGGGGTTGACCCGGAAGGAAAAATTGCGTATCATGAGGTGGATCGGAATGGCAAAGTGGGCAACAAGGTAACGCTGGAACCCGCGAACGTGGTAAGAGGCAGCTCCAAAGCTGCCAACGCTATCAACGGTATTTCCGCCAGCATCCAGGGAAATAAGGCGGTGAGCGCCGCGAACGATTTCCTGGTGCGGAATGCTTCCACCGTCAGCAAAGTGGGCAAGGTAGTGGGGCGCGGGGCCATCGTGGTGGGGATCGTGATGGAAGGGTACAATGTTTATTCCGCTTACCAGGAAGAAGGGCATTTCGGGGAAAAGACAAAAGAGGCCACCGGTTCGGCTGTGGGCGCACTGGGCGGGGCTTTGGTCGGCGCGAAGATAGGCGCCGCCGTAGGTGCGTTGGGAGGCCCGGTCGGGATAATCGTCGGAGGGGTTGTAGGCGGGATTATCGGCGGTATTGCGGGCAGTAGTGTTGGAGGATGGATCGGAAGCTTGTTTTAAATAAAAATCAGGATATGTTCAGGGATCATTTCAAAAATGAACAGTATTTCGGGGAATCTGCGGGCAGGTTAAAAGCAACATTAGACAGGGTTAGGCAGGAACTGCTTTCCAAGCCCCAGCCATACCGCAATGAATATTATACATTTGCCGACGGGCTGAGTGTATATATTTCACTGGCCTATTCACTGGGCCTCAGTGTAAAAAGCCTGGTAGCGCCCTGCCGGGAAATGCTGGATGCATATACCAATTGCATTGACACAGATACTGACTATTCCGACGGCGGCGGCCTCATCTATTCACAGCTTCTTAGCATGGTTGCCATGGGTGTGCTGCTGGATACCAAAGCAGAATTGCGCAATCTTGGCAATAAGCTGGCACGCGTAGGGTATAAGGATTACCTTATGAATTACCTGCTCCGTTATGCCGATCCCAATTATGAATTGCCCGAAACCCTGCTCTGGCCGGAGGACGAAAGCTGCCGGAAGCTCATGGAAATAACGAAATCCGGCAAAGCTGAAGCCGCTGCCGGGTTGTATGAATATCTTCAGAAGACCTATTATACCCGCGATAACCTGGAAGATGATTACAACGCCCACAAAAGAGCGGACAGGTCGTATACAGGTTACTGGAGCTTTGAAAGCGCTGCTATCGCCAAAGTGATGAACCTGGACGATGCAAAGCTGAAAGGCAACCCCTACTATCCTTACGACATGCTCCATGGCGACCCTCCCGGCACGCCTGAACGCCCTGTGGAACCGCCGCCTTCGCCGGATAGCCGGAAAGAAGAGCCTGCACCGGTGCAGAAGAAAAAATGGTGGCAGTTTTAAGCAAAAAATATTTCGGCCTTTTACATGGGAAACAGATCATATCTCAGCATCAATAAACCGGGCGAACGGTGGCAAGTCCTTTTCGAAGGAAATAACTCCCTGGCGCATTTCTGGCTGCTGTTGCTGCAAAAAGATGATGTCGAAAGCGTGCGCAGCGTGTACCGGGAAATTTACCAGCCGGAAAACGAGGATGCGGAAATAGATACGGACATCAGGGTCGGCCAGGCCCAGGCTATTGAAAATGCCCGGGGAAGAAGGGATTACATCGCGCAGGTATACCCTGATCTGCTGGATTATTATGATGAATGGCTGGCTTATCTGAAAAGGCAGCCCAGCGAAGACGATACACTTTTCATTGACCTCATACAGCTAGCCGGTTTTTATGAAACGCCCGACGAGTTCCTGAACCGCCTGGCAGCGTTTTATGATGACGTGGCGCAACTCCGGCCTGCATTTGAAAGGAACATTCCCGAAACATCGGGCTGGGATGGGACCAGCGGCAGATTGTTTGCTGCCTCCTCCTTGTTCTACCGCAATTTTCCGGAAGCCCGCATGCAACCCGGCAACATCGGCCTGGTGAAAACGCCCGGCCGCTTTAAAGCCATGAATTACGCCTGGGGCGCGGTTAGTCTCGCAATGGTAGGCGGGCTGTTCTATTTATTCCGCCTTTTCCCGCATTTCTGGCAGCATATTTTGATAGCGCTCTTATTCGCCCCGGCGATCTATATCAGCATCAAAGGATTCCTGCTGGTGGAACGATGGAGCGGGCGCGCTTTGCAGAAACGGAATTGACTAGCGTGATGAATTATTTCGCGCATCTTTCCTGTAAGTGAGGAGGAGATTTAGTGAATATACAATGACCGCCACCGGAAAAATGTATATTTATATAAATAAAATACTTCATGAGAAAGTCATTATCCCTACTACTGCTCTCTATTACCTTCACCGTTGCCCGCGCTTATGCCACCACCTGGAATGAACCATGGGCGGATAAAGTGATCCGATCATCCACCTCCTTCGTGCTTGCCAAAGTTATTTCCTCGGAACCGGAAGAAGGCGTAAAGATCAGGGTGATCCGCACCATCAGCGGGAAAGAATTAAAAGACAGCCTGGAGATCACCGGTTTCTCTTTGCTGGAAGTTTGCAGCACTTCAGGCGGCCACGGCCCGGAGTTCCGCGTGAACGAGGCAGATAGCTGTTTCTTTTTCATCAGCCAGGATAAAGACGGGAAATATTGTATCGCCACACCTTCTACCGGCTTCGATTACGTGCACCAAGGGAAAGTGAAAGCCACCTACAGGCACAGCTACCACCAGGCTCTGGTACCTTTCGACGTTTACGAAAAATCCATGACGGCCGTCTTTAACCATTACCATAGCTTACCTTACGATAAAGAATACCTCTCGAAATTCATCAATGAACAATTAAGCAAAGCACCCGCTGGCTTCGATGAAGAAGAGATCGACACTTTCTTTTTGCAGCACGTGGCCATGGAATGCGTTTACCATCTCCGCCTGAAGGTAGACGAAAACCTGCTGCTGCCGTTCCTCAACGACCCGGAAAATTTCCATAATAATATTTCAGCAGCCAGGGCCTTAGCCGCATCCGGTACCCCAACCAGCAAACAGGCACTGTTGAAGATCATCAACACTCCCGGGCAGAATACATTTCTGCAGGTCATATGCGTTTGGACGCTGGCGGAATATCACCCGGCGGAATTGAAAGACCTGCTGCGGAAAACGGAAACCTCCGCTTCTGAAGAACAGAACAGTTTCGGGGGAAACATCATGGACCCACGGGTATGCACATCTATCCCAACAGTGAAAGAAGCGCTGCAAACGCTGATTGCAAAATTATAGAGAAGTATCTCTCATGGAAAGCTTCCCGGAAGTTATTCCCGGGAAGCTTTTTTTATTCCTTAATGCCGGATAACGGGCCTCGTCTTCGCAGTGTGTCCCCCAAAATTCATTATATTTAGTTAAGAATCCTTACCGCATGCGCATTACCCTCCCCAATTCCCGCGGCATCATCGAAACGATCCTGGTGCTGCTGCTCCTGCTGGCCCTGCTCTTCGCGTTGTACGACGTATTGAAGGTGTTCTTCGGCGTATTCACGTTCGCATTGATCTTTTCCGTGTCTTTCGCCGCGCCTTACGAAAGGCTGGTAAACGTAATGGGAGCAAGACGGAAGCTCGCTTCCACACTGTACGCAGTGATCCTCATCTTCATCGTGGCGCTGCCGGTCGTGTACATTGTGAGCGCCATGGGCAGGCACATGAAGGATATCCTGAAATTTTATGCGGACATCCAGGCCAACGGCCTGCCCCCTTTGCCGCAGCAGGTCACGCAGATGCCCTTTGTGGGAGATCCGGTGGCTTCGTTCTGGCAGCATTTGCAGCAGAACCCGCGGGAGGCCCTCATGGGATACGAACATCAGATCCGCCATGTGCTGCACCGTGTTCTGACCGGCGGGGCGGGCGTATTGGGCACCGCGCTGCAGTTCGTGCTTGGCATTATCATCTCGGCCATCCTGCTGGCAGGCGGGGAAAAGGTGATGAGACCGGTCAAAACCACCCTGCAGCACCTGCTGGGCCGCCGCGATGGCCTGGCCCTGCTGGACGCCACCACTCACGCCATCAAAGGCGTTTCCATCGGGGTGATGGGCACGGCTTTTATCGCGGCCTTTATTTCATGGATCGGGTTCGTGATCGCGGGATTGCATTTTAAGATATTGCTGTGCGCGCTGGTGTTCTTCCTCGTGCTCATACAAGTCGGGCCTTTGCTGGTATGGCTGCCGCTGGTGGTGATCCTCGCCGTGCAGGGTCATACCGGCACAGCGGTTTTTGCCGCGGCGTACGGGCTCTTCGTGCTGCTGATCGATGCGGTGCTGAAACCTGTGCTGATCGCTAAAAGCGGGGGACGGCTTCCTTTTCTCGTGCTGTTCATCGGCGTGATCGGCGGGCTTGCGGCCTGGGGTTTTACGGGCATGTTCAAAGGCGCTATTATCCTTGCTGTTTTCTATACGGTCTTCAACTCCTGGCTGGCACGGAAAGATCAGCCCAAACTGTCCCCGGAACCGGGCGCGGGTGAGTTCATGTAAATCATATGTTTTGAAAAAAGCCTTCAAACGGATACTGATCTTCCTGGTGGCGGCTGTGCTGGTATGCATGGCCCTGCTGTATTACCTTATCACTTACCGGTTCAAGGAAAGCCTGCGGTATGCGGTGAAAATGCAGACCAAAGGGCAGTACGCGTTTGATGCGGGCAGCGCCGAAGTGTCTTTCGGAAAAAGGGCCATTATCCTGCGGCATTCCTCGGTACACTGCATGGACCGGCAGCATTCGCCTACAGCTTATAGTATCGAGATGCCGGAAATGTATTTCTCGCTCGCTTCCTGGAAAGACCTGCTGATGAACCGGAAGATCATCGTAGACAGCCTGGCCTTTATATCCCCGCACGTGAAAATGAACGCCAGGCTGCAGTCTTCGGCAAAGCAACGCGCCCGCTTCAAGGGAACGGACATCCTGGACATCCTGCAAAAGACCCTCACGCATTTTAATGCGCATTCCTTCAGCATGCGCAACGGTTCGTATGATTACCTCGTGGAAGATAGTATGATGTTGCATGTGAACGATATCAACCTTTACGTACAGAACTTTACAGAGATCAATAATAAAGATGATCATCTTTTCGGATCGGACAGGGTAGTGTTTTCCTTGGGCCGCCAGCGCTGGATATTGCCCAAACGCAAGCAGGATATAAGTTTTAGCGCCCTGCGGTTCGACAGCCGGGGGCAGCGGCTGGAAGTGGACAGCGTCAATTATACGGAGCAGGATTCGGCAGGCCGCGCCGGGCTTAGTTTCCAGGCGTATAAAATATTTTTCAACTCCCGCCACCTGCCCGCGGTATACCAGCACAACCGGCTGCTGATAGACACGCTCACCTGCCTGAACCCCGTATTGACCATCCCGCCCGGGCGGCGAAGCGGCGGAAGGCAGGATACACTGCTGGCGGGCAACCGCATGCCTTTCGGTTTTTTGCAGGTCGGGTTCATCAACGTGGTGAGCGCGGATGTGCACCTCCAGGGACGCCAGGCTGCAAGCCGCAACAGTAACCTCCGCATTTATAATCTTAAGGTGAACCCGCAGGCACAACGCCCGCTGAGTATAGACAGCGTGCGCATGGATCTCCGGGAGATGGTATTTTATTCGCGGGACAGCCTTTACCAGATGCGCATCGACGAGTTCGCCATTGAACGGGACGGCATTTTATTCAAAGGTGTTACCTATATGCCCACGGAAAAAAATCATGCCGGGAAGACGGTGACGGCCACCGCGCCGGCGCTGCGGCTGAAGAATGTAGACCTGGAATCGCTGATGCGCAAGCATCTCAGGGCCGGTGAAGCCGAGCTGATCCATCCCGTGATCACGGTGCACCGGCAACACAGCCAGCCAGCACGTACTGCTTCGGTTAAAGGGCTTCCCAAAAACCTGGACGTTTTTTACGAGACGCTGCATGGTATCAGGGAAATGGTGCATGTGGAGCATTTCCGCCTGCGCAACGGCGAGCTGAACTATAAGGCGGGCGGGGAGCATGGCTCGGAGCTGAAAGCGGGATCGATCGAAGCGCATATTTTACTGGATAAGCTTTTCCTGAGCGATTCGCTGGTGGACATTAAGCATGCTATTCCCGACCTGCGCGTCGGCAGCTTGCACCTTTTGTCGAAAGGAACAAAAATAACCGCCCACAATTACCGCTTCGATGGCGTAATGCGGCGCAGCTGGAACGAGCGGCTGGACATGCAGCTGCCCAATGGCGCACAATTGCGGGCGGATAATATTTATTGGGAAGTGTTCGACTGGGACGTGTTCCAGCAAACGCATGCCATACAGGTGGATTATTTCAGGGCGGGCAGCATCAGCCTGAATTTACCCGGGAAAAATAAAAAAGAAGAACAGCATAACCCCAGACATCCGCTGCCTGTTATCCGTGTGGCGAAGCTGGAAGCGGATCAGTTCACATTCTTCCAAACAGCGCCAGGCGGCAATGTGCAGGCAAGAGGAGGCGGGTTGCTGATCGGGCAGTTGCATACACGGGAACATTTCTTCGCCTGGAAAGATGCACAGCTGAAGCTTTCCTCTGTACAGGTGAAGAAGCCCGGTTTTTCGCTGGAAACTGACGCTGCGGCGATTTTCAGCGGGAAAGAAAGTGAGATCACTAACGTCCGGCTGGTTTCGGGTTCAACGAAGCTCGCCTTGCCGGCTTTGCATTTCAGGCTACCGGTTTATTCTACTGATGTCAGCAGGATTGAAATACCATACCTGGATGCAAATGATGCGGAGGTGGAACTGCTTTCGAAAACCGGGAATACGGCGAAAAGATCTTCGCCTCCCGTCATGAAGACACCGCTGGCCCTGCATATCGGGGAAGTGAATATGAAGAATGCAAATATTGCTTACACAGGCATTGGACCGGAGGATAGCATGCGGCTTCAAACCCGTTTACAGGTGAAAGTAAAAGATGTGAGGACGCGGGATGAAGGCCTGGGATTCGCCGATGCAGATATTTTGCTGGAGGATAGCCGGTTTAGCCGGCCAGGATTAAGCATGGCATTGCCATACACCCGGTTCCAATTATCGGTAGCCGAAATAAATAACAGGACGGTTTCTGCACTGGCCGCGCTTTCCTGGAAGGGCGGCAGGTTTAAGCGGGAGAAAGACGCGGCGGTGGTTTCGGTGGAACAGTTTGCCGGGAGCCTGCCTTCCACCGCTATCAAGCTCCATCACAATGAAAAATTCAATTGGAAAAGCCTGCTGGCCCTCATGACCACGGAAGGAGGGAAGATGAATTTCAGCAATGAACAACTCCACGCCGGCGCCGGCAGTTTTCATTGGACCGGTAACGCGCTCCGCATCGGGGACATATTCATGCAACCCCGGCTCAGCCGCGAGGAAACCTTCCGGAAAGAAAAATGGCAACAGGATTACATCACTGTCAACGGCGGAACGATAACACTCACCGGCTTTGACCCTGCCCGCATGGGCGACACCATACCGCATGCCGCTAAAGTAATGCTCAACGGCCTGGCAATGACCGTTTCGCGGGACAAACACATGCCTTTGCAGCACGGCGTCACGAAGGAAATGCCGACAGCGCTGCTAAAGAATATTTCAGTTCCGTTCCGGATCGATACGGTATCCATTTCGAACAGCACGGTCACCTATGCGGAGCGCCCTGCCAAAACGGACCACTGGAATGAGATACCGGTGAAAAATGTGGAAGGCACCATCCTGAACCTTGGCAATCGTTTCAACAAAGAAGATTCTCTGCTGGTATTCGCTTCCGGCAACGTGTTCAACGGCAGCATCCGCCGGCTCGCATACCGGGAATCGTATGGCGACAGTCTTTCCGGCTTTACCGCCCGCCTGGATGTATCGCCCCTTCACCTGCCCGAGCTGGGCCGCAATGCCATGCCGCAGGGGCATATCCGGATCACGGAAGGGGATATCGATACCGTTTTCAGCACCTGGAAAGGCAATACCTACGCGGCTTACGGCCAGATGCACTTCTATTACAGCAACCTGCGGCTGCGCATCAGCGACAAATATCACCCCGGCAAATGGCGCCCGCTGCCCGCGTTGGAAACCTGGCTGGCCAATCTGCTGCTTCCTTCGCGCATCACCCGCCCGTCGTTCATTTTTACGGAACGGAACCGCGAAAAATTCATTTTTAATTACTGGATCATTACGCAAAAAAGCGGCGTGATGTCTGCAATAGGTTTAAAACGGAACCGCGCTTACCGGAAGAAATACAACAGATACCGCCAACAGTATTTTCTGCCGCCGCTATCAGCCGGGCTTTAAAAATAGCGGGTTCATGGACTGGAATTCAATGGCAATGCCTTTCCTCTAAAAGTTATGGATATACGAAACCAGCAAACCCGCATGCAGGGTACGCCCTTTGCTGGTGCCGGTATCGCCGAGAAGATAATTGCTCTCGTCCGGATGGTCGAGATTGATGCTTTGCGGATAGTCGTTCGTGCCGCCGTAAGCCAGCAGCAGCCCCGTACGGATGTTGTACCGCCGCTGCCGCATGTTCACACCAAATTGTGCGTGGTACAGGTTCCAGTCTGTAATGTTGACCTTATATCCTTCAGTGAGGGAACGGCCTTCTCCTTTATCGTACGTAAAATCCGTCCGGAAAGAAGCGAATAGCATCAGGGAGGACGACATCCTGTAACTGGCGCCGATGCCTGCGTTCAACACGCCGCGCCGCTCGTCGCTAAGCCGCAGGAAGCCGGAGGAAGCGCTGTTGCTGCCCGTGTCAGGCCTGATGAAGGCCGTGGGTTTCGGGGTGAGGATATCATATGCTTTGACGGGCGCAAAATATTCAGCTACGATATATACCTGGCCTCTTTTATGGAGATAAGTGTAACCGGCAGCAATGCTCAGCGGGTTTTTCCAGGCGGACCGCAGGCCGGTTTGCCGGCTGCTTGCCAGCAGGTTGATGGCTGCTCCGCCAAGGTATAAGTTGCTGACCTCGATATTGGAAAACACGGTGCCTTTTCCTCCCAGCCTCAAAACGGGCGTTGTGACCAAAAGGCCCATATGATGATTGTCCGTCAGCTCCCACGCCATCCCGATCTTCGCCCGTACGCCTGCCTGCCTGAAGCTGGCGGTATAATCTTCCGATACGGTGGTGATGGGCGCCAGTATGGTGTCCGGTCCGGCCGGGTTCATCATGGCCCGGGCAGTGAAGTCTACCGTCATGGATTGTTTTTGAAGAATGCCTTCCGCCGTAACGCCGAGGGCCGTCTTTTTTCCCAGCCGCATGCCTGCTGCCAGCTGAAGGGAGGTCTGGTCGATCCTGTTCGCCGCTTTGTACTGCCCGATAAAAGTTTCGGCGCCGGGGCTGTACGAGTTGTCCAGCACATCCTGCGTGACGTCTTTCTGCTGCGTAACGCCGTAATCTATGACAGGAGTATGTACGATCGCGTAGGCGAGCGTGAAGGGCAGCCTTTTTTTGAGGATAGGAACCGCATGCGAAGCCACCATGGGAACAATGCTGGCGCCCTGCGAGCGGAGGTTCAGCCCGGTACCCAGTCCGTTTTTGAACAGGATGGACTGCCACTGGTAAACGGTGCCGCTCAGCGAAGTGGTACTGCCTTGCGTGTTCACGAGCAGCGCGGGGTTGTAGAACATCACGCCGGTGTCCCTGTTCTGGGCGATCACGGAGCCCGGCATAAAAAAACCGGCGGGGCCGTAGCTGGAAGACCAGTAATTCGCGTCCTGTGCGGAGAGGCTGGCGGGTAAGGCCAGGAGTGTTACCAGGAATGTGTAAAGATGCCTCATAGGAGTACTGACAATGATGATGAACGATACAGCCGGGGCAGGCCATTATCTTTCTAAATTACTGAAAATTATTTATTTATGAAGAAGTGTAAGCGGAAACGTATGACGTCTCCATGCCCGTATTTTTTCCCGATTGCGTAAATGGTTTTCCCGTTCCGACATGAATTACCGTTCTCCGCGCCGGAACTTTGCGGCGGATTCCCGCACCCGGTATTGGCCCTTTGTTTCCCGCAAGGGCCTTTTTTTGTGTCGGGATACGATAATGCTTGTATTTAAACTCATAAGATGAAACATTTACTGATGATGATGGCCATGATCGCAGCTTTCTCCGGCGCTGCGCATGCCCAGGCCAATACAGGGAATATTAAAGGCGCTGTGTCTACCAACGACGGCCAGCCCGCCCCTATGGTAAGCGTACAGATCAAAAACAAGAACCGCGGCGCGGTGACCGATGTGAAAGGCGAATTCAGCATCCGCCGCCTGCAACCAGGCTCCTATACACTCCAGGTATCCCTGCTGGGCTTCGAAACCACTGAGCAGACAGTGGAGGTTTCAGCTAACAGTACCGCGGAGATCGCTATCAGCTTAAAGCTGTCCAACACGCAGCTGGAAGAAGTGACCATCAAAGGCACCCAACTGAAAGGCAAAAGGGAAAGCGACTATATCGCCCGCCTGCCCATCAGGAACCTGGAGAATCCCCAGGTATATAACACGGTAGGGCAGGAGCTGATGAAGGAACAGGTGATCTCCACCTTCGATGATGCGATGAGGAATGCGCCAGGTGTTGCCAAACTCTGGACCTCCACCGGCCGCCCCGGCGATGGCGCGGGTTTCTTCGCCATGCGCGGGTTTGCCGTACAGCCCTCCATGATCAACGGTATTGCGGGTCTTACCAATGGTTCCATAGACCCTGCCAATATCGAACACATCGAAACCATCAAAGGCCCTTCCGGCACATTGTTCGGCAGCAGCCTGATCTCTTTCGGCGGGCTGATCAATATCGTGACCAAAAAACCGTACGAGCACTTCGGCGGCGAACTGTCCTATACCGGCGGCGGCTTTGGCCTTACCCGCATCACGGCGGACCTCAACGCGCCCCTGAATGAAGATAAAACCGCCCTGCTCCGTGTGAACGGCGCTTACCACAACGAAAATTCCTTCCAGGATGCCGGGTTCCGCAAATCAGTATTCCTTGCGCCCAGTTTCTCTTACCAGGTGAACAGCCGCCTTTCCTTTAATATCAACGCTGAATTCTACAACGGCGAAGGCACCAACCCGCTGATGGTATTCCTCAACAGGGGCCGCCAGCTGATCTACCGCACACCGGCAGAGCTGGGTATCGATTTCAACCGTTCCTTTACCAGCAACGACCTCACCAACCGTACACCCACGGTGAACCTGTATGGCCAGGTGAACTATAAGATCTCGGATAAATGGACCTCCCAGACGAACCTCACCCGCAGCAACCGCAAGAGTGAAGGATATTACAGCTACGTAATGTTCCTGGACCAGGGCGCCACTAAGCCCAACGACACTTTGCTGAGCCGCTTTGCTTATACGCAGAACAGTATTTCCAATACCACGGGCATCCAGCAGAACTTCATCGGCGACTTCAAGATCGGTTCCCTGCGCAACAGGGTGGTGATCGGCCTGGACTTCCTGGGCATGGAAACCACCAACAATCATTCGCCTTATCTCCGTTTCGATTCCGTAAGCTCCGTGAACGTAAAGGACCCGCGGTATTCACAGCTCAACCGTGCGGCTGTAGATGCCCGACTGGCGCAGCTTACAACCGGGCAAACGAGAAACGCTACCAAAAACTATTCCTACAGCGCATACATCTCCGATGTGCTCAACATCACCGGGCAATTGATCGCGATGGCCAGTGTGCGGGTGGATTATTTTGATAACAAAGGCACTTTCAATTACCTGAACGGCACCAAGACCGGCAACTATAACCAGACTTCGGTATCGCCCAAGTTCGGGCTGGTGTACCAGGTGGTGAAAGACAAAGTGGGCGTGTTTGCCAACTACATGAACGGTTTCAAGAACGTGGCGCCTGTAACGCAGCCGCTGCCGGAGCTGGACGGCAACTTCAAGCCCCAGCATGCCAACCAGTACGAAGGCGGTGTGAAGCTGAACGTACTGAAGAACCGCCTCAACTTTACCCTCAGCTACTACGACCTGAAAGTGGATAACATGACCATGCCCGCTTCCATCGAAAAAGAAGGCACGACCTATAACTATTCCGTGCAGAACGGTACCCAGCGCAGTAAAGGCATTGAAGCCGACCTGAACGCTTCTCCCGTTAGCGGGCTGAATATTGTGGCGGGCTATGCTTACAACGACAGCAAAATGGAAGAGGCCGACCGGTTCACCAAAGGCAGACGGCCTGTGAGCGCGGGTCCTGAGCACCTGGCCAACTTCTGGATCAGCTACACCCTGCAGGGCGGCAACCTGCGCGGCCTCGGCGCCGGCGCGGGCGGCAACTACGCCAGCGACAACGTGATCACCAACGATGAGCGTACCGGCATCTTTACGCTGCCTTCCTACACAGTGTTCAACGCTACGGTTTTCTACCAGGTGAAGGCATTCAGGCTCGCCCTGAAGCTGGATAACATCGCCGACAAGGAATACTTCGGCGGCTGGACCACCGTGGAAAAACAAATGCCGCGCAGGTTTTCAGCCAACGCGACATTTAAGTTCTGAGAAGCTCTCAATTTTTTATAGTAAGACGGTCCTGCATTGCAGGGCCGTTTTTTTTAGGTCCATATTAATGGGAAAACTGTTCTCAGCATTCTGAATAATCAGACGTGAAGGTGCCGTTCACTGCGTACAGTTTGTCTATGGAGATGTCGATCTTCCCTTCTTTAGCATCCAGCTGCATCCATTGTTTGCCGTCTTTCTCATACAGCGATGTAATGAGGCCGTTGGCGCGGGTTACGCCATTGTCTTCGTACAGGATGCCTGCTTCCTGTTTATTCCGGAAGAGCTCTTCCAGTATGCCCTGGAAAGAACCTTTGGGAGGGAGGGTTTGCCGGGTGTCCATGGTTGTATTTTTTGTAAAGGTACGGAATTGCCTGCGGTGGATGATGGAGGTTTTAAAGGGGTTTGTGGTGTTTTTTGTGGGTGTTACGGTTGAAAAATAAAATAAAAAGCCGGCGCACGCTTCATGAGCATACGCCGGCTATCATAATATAGTTTCCCTTAATTAGCAGGAGCGAAAACATACCGCAGCGTGATCCCATACGTCCTGGGATCGCCGAGTACCGCGGCATAGTGCCCGGCGTTGCCCGCGGCTACCAGTAATTGTTCGTAATAATCTTTGTTGAAGAGGTTCCGTCCCCATACGAATACAGACACGCCTTTTGTGGCGCGGAAGCCCAGCCTGCCGTTGAACAGCGCGTAGCCGTCTACGTTCAGGTAGGGAGAAGGAGAGGGGCTGGATGAGAATTCCGAGCGGTAGTAGCCGTCCAGTGCGAGGAAGTACCTTCCGCCCTGGCCGAGGAATTTGCCGCCGGTGGATGCTTCGCCGCCCAGGGTGGCCGTCCATTTGGAGATGCCGGGCAGCCTGCCGCCTGAAATGTCTTTGAACGCGCTGGGGCCGCCGGTTTCTTCCAGCGGTACAGGCGCGTTTTTGAAGGATTTGTATTTGCCGTCTGTATATGCTACTGCGCCAAAGAGGGAGAAGTTGTTGTTGAACCGGATGTTGCCGTCCAGCTCAGCCCCGCGCACCTGCACTTTTTCCGCATTAGCAAGGTAGCCGCGGTTCACGCCCAGCTCAGCGGTTTGCACCTGCGTCTGGAAATCCCTGATGTCCGTGTTATAAACGGCCAGGTTGAGGGTGGAAGATGCTGTGGGCGTGGTTTTGATGCCTACTTCGTAGTGCTGCACTTTTTCCGGTTTGATCACCGCCAGTTCAAGCATCGGCTGGCCGCTGGCAGTGGGAAGGCCTCCCAGGTTGAGGCCTACGGGTTTGTAGCTGGAAGAAAAGGTGGCGTAGGTATTGATGTTGTTGCTGGCTTTGAATGAAACGGTCAGCTGACCGGAGAAATTGGTGTCGTCCGTCTTCGTGTTGAACACCTGGTCTGTATACACAATGGCTTTCAGCGCCAGCAGCGCGGGGTCGGTGGTTTCGAGGCCGCCGTATGTTTTACGGTTGAAGTCCACTTTTTTATCATCGTAGTTGTAACGCAGGCCGGGCAATACGTGCAGGCGGTCGGTGATGGCCCAGTCCAGCTGGCCGAACACCGCGGCGCTCAGCGTTTGCAGGCGGGAAGTGGTGCGGATGCCGTAACCGTCTAGCAGGCCGGGCGTTTTCCATAATTCGCTGGTGGTGCTTTGTGAAAAACGCCATTGCGCGTCGCCGGATTCTTCGATATGCACGGGATCGGTTTTCAGGTCCTGCCCGATCACAAAAGCGCCGATCACGCCGCTCAGCTTGGAAGAAAAGTTACCGGCATACCTTACTTCCTGCGACCATTGCTGGTGTTTGGAAGTGGCCTGCGACAGCGAAAGTACCGCCAGTCCTGTAAAATCGCGGTCGTTGGACGGATCCCAGTTCCAGTAACGCCAGGCCGAGGTGGAGGTAAGCGTGCCGTTACCGATCTTGGCGTCCACGTTCAGCGATACGCCGCCGAGATCGTTGCCGGAGCGCCAGGTGGTGTTATGGTCGATCCGGCGGTCGAAAGCATTACGGCTGGGCAGCTGGTAGTTGAGGTCCGCGATGATGCTCTCAAACTGCCTGTAGGCCGCGCGTTTGGTTTGCACCACGCCGGCAACCACCTGGGCATAACCTTCAGGGCGTTGTTTGGACGCGTCGCCGGTGAGCGTGATGCTCACATTTTCGCTGGGTTTGTACAGCAGCTGGGCCCTTCCGCCGATGTTATTGATATCGTTCACATATTTTTCAGAAGAAATGTTATAAATGGTGCCGTCGCGCTGGGTGCCGGAAAAGGCGATCCTGCCCGCGAGCTTGCTGGTGATGGCGCCGGTAACGGACGCTTTCGCCTGGATGTAGCCATAGTTACCATAGCTCACTTCAGCGGAGGCGCCGGGAGAGAAGGAAGGTTTACGGGTGGTGATATTCAGCGCGCCCGCGGTCGTGTTCTTGCCGAACAGCGTACCCTGGGGGCCGCGCAGCACTTCGATCTGCTCTATGTCCACAAAATCGAGCGTGGTAGCGGCGGGGCGGGCGTAGTATACACCATCCAGGTAAAAACCAACACCAGGATCGATACCGTCGTTGGTAAGGCCAAAGGTGGAGCCGAGGCCGCGGATATTGAGGGTGGTGTTACGCGGGTTGGATGAATAGAGCTGAACGGTGGGGATCAGTTCTTTCACGCGGTTTACGTTGAAAGCGCCGGCGTCTTCGATAACGCTGCCGCGCACAACGGAAATGGCGATGGGCACGTTCTGGATCTTTTCGTTACGGCGGCGTGCGGTAACGGATATTTCATTGAGCTGGCGGTTGTCTACGGTCAGCACAACTTCCACGGAATTCTGGTTTTGTTCGGTCACTTCCACTTCGCGGGTGGCAAAGCCGACGGAGCTAACGGCAAGGGTGAGGGGAAAGGGGGCATAGGTGCGCAGGCTGAACTGGCCTCTGCCATCTGCAATGGCGTGGTTAGTGGAGCCTCTTAAGCTAATGGTGGCGCCGGGTACAGGAGATCCTTTTTCCCCTTTGACCACGCCTGTGATCACTTTTTGCGCAAACGCGGCGGTGCCCAGGAGGACGGAGAAGAAAAGGAGAGGTAGTACTTTTTTCATGATCATTACAATATTGGTTGAGTTTTAATCTAATAGGCTATATAGTCTACAGGATTTGTAGACAAATGTAATATGGTATTTCGGATTTTTATACTTTTTTTTGAAAAAGGGGAATTATTGTGTGTGGACGGGCTTTCGGGGGATTATAAGGGCAGGTAATAATGCGACGGTTCGGCGGTGCATCAGGGGTTATTTGCTATGGGAACAGGCATTGTAAAGACATTTATATTGTTGCCGGAACCTGGAAGGAATTTAATTATTGTAAATAACCTGGTAATGCGTCGCTCTTTATATTGGTGCCCAGTATCTTTCCTTCTTTATTGATGAGGATATTAAAAGGAATAAACCCGATATTATAGTATTTCGCCAGCTCATTCTGTGCTGCGCCCTTAAGATCAGAAACCTGTACCCAGGTAAGCTTATCCTTTTTGATGGCTTTTAGCCATTCAATCCTGTTATCATCGAGGGAAACACTCATAATCTCCAGCTTGCGGTCTCTATATTTATCATATAACAATACCAGCTTAGGATGCTCTGCCCGGCATGGCTTGCACCAACTCGCCCAAAAGTCAATTAAGAGATAGTCGTAGGTCAATTCCCGGCCACTTATCATTTTGCCCAATGTATCGGGCTGCGGAATGAAGGCATAGGGAACTCCGATACCTGTTTTATTACGCATCGCAAGGCCTGTTTCCACGCCGTTCATTCCTGCTTTTGCCCGCTGCCGTTGACCCAGTAATTCAAATATCCCCAGGGCCTGCTGATAGTTGAACTGGCCAAGCATGGCTGCCTCACTCAAAAAAGAAGACGACAAGTCGTGTTCCGGGTATTTATTTACAAAATCACTCATCGCCTTGAAAAGCTGTTGGGCCTTTATCGAGTCGGTAATGGCAGCCCCCATTATTGCCTGCCACCTTTTACTGAAGGCTTTTTTCAGGCTGTCGCTAAAAGAGCCTGTTACATGCATTACCTCCAGCCCGGTAATAGTTTTGCCGTTTTGTACGGCAGAAAACCGCTTAGCGGTTAGCACGATGGTTCCGGTATCGAGGTAAACCCACCCCGTGGCGGTGCCTTCGCCCAAATACAGCATGGCTTCCCGCGGGCCGTCAATAAATCCATTGAACCTGAACCCTCCATTTTTGACCACCATACTATCCAAAACATGGCTGCTATCATTTTGAGCATAACTAAGGAATATTTTACCTGTATAATCAGCATCCATCGCACCATGGAGATAAAAATTAGGGGCGGTTTGAGCTACTGAATGCATGGACACAAACAGATAACCAACCATTAGCAAACATTTCATGGTATTTTCTTTGAGTTATCTAAATATAGGCAATAAGTGCAGGTCGGCCAATACTCTGCCTGGGCGGAGGGGCAAATTCTTCCCATTTCACCGGTCTGATTTATGGCGATCTGTTATAACATCCTTACATTCCCGTACTTTATTATATTTTACATCATGATAGATTTATCTCATGCTGAGAAACATATTCATTGCGTTACGAATTTTCAGGACCTGGTTTCTACGCCATTTGTTGGAGAAATGAATGCAATTTGCTGGACCCGTACACTAGCGGGAGATTTTTCCGAGATTGTTAAAAAGGTAGCGTTAAGCGGGAATATAACGGTAATTGAACAAGAGGAACTTTGTGAACTTCAGTTGAGTGAACAAGGACAACTTGCCCGTGAAATCCTTTTAAATGACCTGGAGATATTAAAAGCTTACGGCGCATCGCCCGTCCTGAATGTGATCAAACACTATGACCGGGACGATACCTACCCGTTTTTTCCAACCGATGTTTATTCTTTTCATGTAGACCGCTCTCCCATACCAACCGACACTTTTTTATGTACCTACTATGGCGAGGCGAGTGAAATATTGCCAAATGCACAAGGCACAAAGAAAGTACTCATTCCGGAAATACGTGAAAAGCTCAAAAAACTATATGATGGACCAGATGAGGGTTTTGAATCATTCTTAAGTGAACATTTCTTTGATCTGCATTACCAGGCTGCACCTGATGCACGTCCGGTAAGCTTAGGTCTTGGTAACCTGTGGCGGTTGGCGGTTGATCATCCTGGGAGTCAGGTGCCTCCCTGCCTTCACCGTGCGCCGGATGAAAAACCGGGGGAGAATAGGTTGTTGATGATCTGTTGAGCACAAAATCCTTAGTAGCAAGACGATTCATCTAAACGCAAAAACTGTTGGCCGCTAGACTTTTTCATACAAGGGAAGAACACGGCATTATGTAAAAATGCAGAGCTTTAATCAAGAATACTTCGAACTTAAAACGACCAGCGTTGCTGATAACCTTTTGAAACTGTTAACTTAACTGTGTAGAGGTCCGTGTTTAGATAACTGTGCAGTTCTCTTTCTCTTTGACGAGTCCCATCTTTTTTTGAAGTAGGCTATTGAACCCCTCGCAGATATTGCACAGGACAGGTCATTCCGGCTGAGTACCCTTAATGTTTGATCCGTTATTTTATTTCCTGCATTGTAAAGGAACCATAGCTCTTCCAGTATTTTTTCTTCATTCCAATAGTTTTTCCGTCGTAGCTTTAATCCCAGGTCAAATTGTTCATTCAGTTTATTTAATCCTCCAAATTTTTGTGAGGCATGATATAGTTCCGATCTGTTCTTTTCAATTAGAAGTGTTGTAAGTGAATGTTTCTCCAGTGCATTTTTATTTTCGGTGCAGAATTGTTTCAATTCTTTCTGGAAACTATCAGTGGTCCAGTATGATTTGGTAGATGGGATCCGCTTTTTTGTTGCTTTTTTTATTGAGATTTCAGGGATGAAAGTAGCCTTGTTTAATCAGGGCAATATAGATGTAAGATTTCAACATTATTTATTTTTTGTCAGAAGCGGGGATTTTAACGGACCCTTCCGGATTGGAGCTATCCAGCGGTTACCGGTATTAAATCCCTCAAAATAAAAAGAGGCTATCTCAAAGGCATCTCAATGAATGGACTGAAAATACGCTTTGTGATAGCGTCTTTTTGTCGCCCTGGCTGTACAATTTTCGAACTATTTTCTGGAATATTTTAAAAGTCTTACAATCGTATCTAATTGTAAGACAGTTTATTAAATTGTAATTACTGTCCGTATATGCTATTAGGAAATTCATTTGATAATCGTTACTTTTATTAGGTACAATTTGTAAAGGTTGTAAAGCGTATGGAAAGTTTAAACCAACTATTGCTTAACGCAGCGATAAAAAATGATCTGGACGCGGTAGAAAAACTGGTTTGGCAGGGAGCGGACATTAATTATACTGATCCCCGGGGAAATTGCGCGGTGTTTTCTGCGGCCTGGGAAGGCAATATTAAAGCCTTGGATCTGTATTACAGTTTAGGCGCTTTGATAGAATTGGAAGACAATAACCCACTTTGCAATGCTGCTTTTAATGGGCAAGTGGCGTCTGTAAAATGGTTATTAGAAAAAGGAGCGGATCCCAATTTTAGTTTTAAGAAAACCGGTGAGAATGCCTTGCATTATACTATTTGCAAATCCAGTGAAATAGATGAAAGAACTGAAATCGTAAAGTCGTTGGTGGACGCTGGTACCGATGTAAATAAAAAAACAATTAAGGGGGCAGAAACCCTTTGTTTCATGAGAGATGCTTTCTTAAAAGCTGAAACGCCGCTTCACCGGGCAGCTGCTTATGGCAACGAGCGCATTATTAAGTTACTGATAGAAGCAGGAGCTGATCGATCTGTAAAGGATGCCAATGGCGATTCCCCCATGTCCTGGGGTAGCTGGCATCTGAGAGATTCGGATGTACTGAAATTGCTGCTTTATGGTGATATCCCCCGCATTTGGTAAACGAGCAAAAAAACTTCAACTCTTATATCCGGCATTTATATAGATTATACCCCTTGGCAAGATTATTATGCGGCAAGATAAAATGTGCGGTTATGAAAAAAATGACGGTTGCCCGGGCGAAGCAAATAGACGTCAATGCCAGGCATAAAAAAACCGCCTCTAATTACCAATTAAAGGCGGTTTTAAATTTCGTCGGGATGACTGGATTCGAACCAGCGGCCTCTTCGTCCCGAACGAAGCGCGCTACCGGGCTGCGCTACATCCCGAATGGGCTGCAAATTTACTCTTTGCCGTCAAAAATCAAAAATAAATTTTATCCGGGCGTCCCAATCCCAAGCCCATAAACAAAGAAAGCCGCCTCACTGCTTAATAAACCGCGCCTGCCTTCCCTCGAACCGCACCACATACATCCCAACCCCCAACCCGGAAATATCCACCCGCACCTTCCCGGACAAATCACCCTTCACTGCCTTCACCTGCGCCCCGCTCATGTTGAATACCCTGATCTCAGTGCCTTTCACCGGCAGATCCACGTAAACGTAGGAAGACGCAGGGTTGGGAGAAACGCGCAAAACGCCGCTTTCTTCTAACGGCGAAGAAGGTGAAGCATAAGAAAGCCCCTGCAAAGTAGCCGGCACGCCCTGGTCTTCCAGCACCCATTGCTGGTTGGGCGTGCCCGTAGCGCCGTTAGCTCCGTACAGGATCATCTTCGTACCGTCTGCCGTGCTGCTGCCGGGATTGTCAATAATATTCCCGCTGCTCATGGCGGTGCGGATAAGGTAAGCGCCGGAACCGGCTGAAACAAGCTGCCATTGCTGGTTCAGGCCGTTTGTAACGCTGTACTGGATGAGCTGCACGCCGGCGCTCTGATCGCTGTTGGCAATGTCTATCGCCTTGCCGCTGTTGCGGTTCACCAGCACATAGTTCCCTCCCTGGGCCACCAGCTTCCATTGCAGGTTGTTGCTGCTGCCGTTCGTATACTGGGCAATGTAGGCCAGGTTGGCCGTGCTGCTGTTCTCTATCCCCAGGTACTTCCCGCTATAAACGTTTTTGATCTTATACCAGTTGCCGCTCACACCGCCGGAACCCGCTGTAAACGCCACGGTTTTGGCGGCGGACACACCGCCGAATATATCGGTAATGGTTACACGTGCAGTATAAGTGCCCGCTGCCAGCGTGCCGGAGATCACGGCGCTGCGCTTCTGGGGCAGCGTTTCCGTCACCGTGCCCACCACGGTATTGGAAGCGTTCAATATCTCCACGGTAGAAGAAAACTGCGGGCTCCTTGTGTTATTATTTGTCCAGTTTACGGTCACCGTGCCCGCGCTGTACGAGGCACTCACAGTGCTCACCTCGCCGGTGGTAAGCGACGGGCTGCTGGCCTGGTTGGTTTGAACAGGCAGGTCCAGCACACGCCCTCCGTTGAAAGCCGCGCTCGGCGTTACATTACCGCCATGCTCCATGAAGTAGGCATCTTCCCCGGCGTCAAAACCGGCGTTGAAAGCCCAGTCGTAAATACCATTGCGGTTAGCATCATTGGCATTGCAGCTGAAATAGCGGTTGGTGGATTTCTGCCATACGCCGGCATCAGTGCGGTTCCAGCAGTCCTTGAAATACGCTTTCCGCACAAAACGCCCGTCGAAGCGGGGATCGCTGCCATGCCAGTTCTCCAGGAAAGCGCCGGAACCGGAACCCAGGAAGGTAGTGCGGGTGGGAATGGCCAGGGTGGAAGTGTGAAACCATTGATTGTTGCTCAGATTCTGCACGAAAGTGCCGATGAACAGCTCGCCGTTCAGCTTCCAGGCCCTGATCACGAAATTGTACCAGGTGTTGAGCGTCCAGTTGTAGGGATTGATGGTCTTGGCGCCATCACCCTCGCCACCGAAGCGGCTGTAGATAGTGCCGGCCCCGAGGTATGCCTGCCGGGCGAATACGCCGCCCGCGGTGTTCGGGTCCCACTGGGAGGCGATGAGGATCTTGGAAGAGCCGGACGAGCTGTCCGGCGTGTGTTGCAGGCCGGCATAACCACCTGTCCAGTTGAAAACGGAGAAATACGACGTATACGCCGTCTGGGTGATCTTCACTTTCATCATTTTCAGCGAAGCATCTGCCGGGAAACTAAAAACAAGATGCTGGGAAGGAGCGGCATTGCTGGTCTGCGCCTTCAACGGCGGCGCCAGCAGGCAACAGCAAGCTGTTGCCAGGAAGAGTAGCAAATAAGTACGCATTGGGTTGATTTTGGTGGTAAAACGAATTACACGGTTGCTTATCACACGTCCCGTTAAGCTAACATTTCCCGGTATTATTCGTATTGCGCGCCGTTTTAATATGACATTGGCGTGTCAGGCAGGAAGGAATGAAACGAAAGCGGGAAGCGGTTTGATACAATTGTATGACAAATACAGAGGGGTCAGGACTTGAGGAACTTCAGGTTCCTGCGTATCCCCGCGTATTTCCTGCGTTTCAGGGGCGATTTGGCAAATACCCGCCGGAACTCTTCCTCGGTCATCTCCTCCCACTGCGCGGTGCTGAAGTTCAGTATCTCGGGAATGGGCGTAAACTCAGTATTGGGCCGGGAAAAACGGTTCCAGGGGCATACGTCCTGGCAGATGTCGCAGCCGAACATCCAGTTCTCAAATTTGCCCTGCATATCGGAAGGAATGAGCATGTCCTTCAGCTCGATGGTATAATAGGAAATACACCGGCTCCCGTCTACCACGGTAGGCGAAACCAACGCCCCGGTGGGGCAGGCGTCCAGGCAGCGGGTGCAGCTGCCGCAGTAGTCACCCGTGGGGCCGTCGTACACCAGCGGGATGTCCACGATCAGGGTGGCAATAAAGAAAAAGCTGCCGGCCTGCTTATGGATCAGGTTGCCGTTCTTGCCGATCCAGCCCAGCCCGCTCCGCTGCGCCCAGCTCCGCTCCAGCACTGGCGCGGAATCCACGAACCCGCGGCCCTGTATATCCCCGATCTCCGCCCGCAGCTCCGCCAGCAGGGTGTTCAGCTTCTCCCTGATCACATCATGGTAATCCCTGCCATATGCGTATTTGGCGACTTTCGGGGCTTCGGGCTGCTGCATTTGCCCGGGGAAATAGTTCAGCAGCAGCGTGATCACAGACTGCGCCCCGTCTACCAGCAAACGCGGGTCGATCCGCTTGTCGAAGTAATTTTCCATATACTGCATACTGCCGTGCATACCCCGTTGCAGCCACTGCTCCAGCCGGTAAGCATCTTCGGTAAGCTGCTCTGCTTTGGCAATGCCGCAATGGTCAAACCCGAGGGAACGGGCTTTCTGCTTGATCAGCAGGGTATTTTGCTCCGGTGTGCGCATTTCTGCCGCAAGTTACAATATTCGCCCCGCCCGCGTGAATTATGGCCAAATCAAAAAAATATATACTTTTACGGCTGTATATACACCCTTTACCTAATCAATCTTAGTAATGTCTCCTAAACCCATCCTATTGCTATTTGGAATGTTCCTTGCCGTTTGTTCAACCAGCGCGCAGGACAAACCACCCGCTTCTTTCGGGAAGATCAAACCGGAAGACTTCAGCAAAGCACCCTACCAGATCGATTCATCCGCCAGCGCGGTCGTGATAGCGGACGTGGGCTCCAGCTCATTCGAATCGGGGCAGGAAGACTTTATGCAGGTATTTAAGATCTACCAGCGCATTCATATCCTCAATAAGAACGGGTACGACCGCGCCAATATCACCATCCCGATCCGCACGGAAGGAACCAAGGAAGAAAGGGTGGTGAACCTCAGAGCGGTGACCTACAACCTGGAAAACGGCAAAGTCGTGGAAACGAAGCTGGAAAGCAAATCCGTGTTCACCGAAAAGCTGGATAAAACCTACAGCCTCAAAAAATTCACGCTGCCCGCGGTGAAAGAAGGCTCTATCATCGAATACACTTATACGATCAACTCGGAATTCCCGCGCGACCTGCGGTCCTGGTCGTTCCAGTCTACCGAAGCGCCCGTGCTCTGGAGCGAATACGAAGTAACGCTGCCGGAATATTATGAATACATCTTCCTCAGCCAGGGGTATCATCCTTTTCATATCAAAGACAGCGAGAATTCCCGCAAGACCTTCAGCTTCCGGGTGCCTGAAAACGATGGCTACGGCGGCAACAGCGGCACGCGTTCGCAGAACGTTACCGTCAGCCCCGGCATTACCCGCCACCGCTGGGTGATGAAGGATGTGCCGGCGTTGAAAGAAGAGAATTACGTGACCACGCTCAGTAACCACGTTGCCTCAATAGAATTCCAGCTCTCCGCCATCCGCTTCCCCGAATCGCCGGTGCGCCAGATCATGAGCACCTGGCCGAAATTCACGGAAGAGTTGTTGAAGCACCCTTATTATGGCGAAGACCTCAGCAAAAACAACGGCTTCCTGTCAGACCAGGTGGAGGAATTGACGAAAGGCGCGGCCGGGCCGAAAGAAAAAGCGGAAAAGATATACAGTTTCGTGCGTGACAACTATACCTGCACAGATTACTCTTCCATCGTTGGCACACAGGGGCTGAAAACCACGTTCACCAAACGGAACGGGAATGTGGCGGACATCAATCTCCTGCTCACCGCCATGCTGCTCAAAGCCGGGCTGAATGCGGCGCCGGTGATGCTCAGCACACGCTCTCACGGCAAAACCTACCCGATCTATCCCATCCATTCCAAGCTGAACTATACCGTGGTTTGCCTGGATGTGGACGGCGCAGAATATTTTATGGACGCCACCCGCCCGTACCTGGGCTTCGGCAAGCTGCATGCGTCCGTATACAACGGCCATGCCCGCAAAATAAACCCGGAAGCCACGCCGCTCAGCTTTGAAGCGGATTCGCTGCGGGAAGCCACGGTAACAGGCATCTTCATTTCACCGGACGAAAAAGGCGAATTCACCGGCCATTACCAGCGCCAGCTCACTTATTTTGAATCGTACGACCTGCGCTCGCGCATCAAGGAAAAAGGAGAGGACGAATATTTTAAGGAAGTGGCGAAAGGTTTTATGACAGACATTGAGCTGAAGAACGGCACGATCAGGAACCTGAAAGATTACAGCGAACAGGCGGTGGTGGAATATGATTTTAAGCTGAAGGGAACAGACGAGGGCGGCATGCTTTACCTGCACCCCATGTTCTCCGAATCGCTGCGCAGCAATCCTTTCAAATCCGCTGTGCGTACCTATCCCGTGGAAATGCCGTCTGTAAGCGACGTCAACTTTACCCTCAGCTTCCAGGTGCCTGATAGCTACACCGTGGAAGAAATACCGAAATCCGCCATCGTGAAATACAACGACGGCGAAGGCGTGTTCCAGTACGTCGCGCAGCAGCAGGGCAACCTGATCCAGCTGCGCTCCCGCATCAGGCTCAGCCGCGCCCTGTATGCGCCGGACGAATATGACGGCCTCCGGGAGTTTTTTGATTTCGTGGTGAAAAAACACGGCGAACAGATCGTTTTAAAGAAAAAATCATGAGACTGACCGCATTTTTATTACTGTGCAGCATCACGGCCTTTGCCGCGGACCCGCAGTACCCCGTGAGCGCTATCCCCGAAGCCCTGCTGAAAAATGCGGATGTGGTGCAGCGCGTGGAAGAAGTGACCATGAAGCTGAATGACCTCAGGGACATGCGGGTGACGCATAAGATCGTGCTCACCATCCTGAATGAAAAAGGCGATAGATATTCCGGTTTCAGCTCCTGGTACGACAAATACCGCGAGATCACCGGCTTCCGCGGCGCCCTGTACGACGCGTCCGGCAAGCAGCTCCGCAAGCTCAAACAAAGCGAGGTGAGCGACCGCAGCGGCGTGAGCGACAACAACCTGATAGACGACAGCCGCATCAAGTCGCACGACTTCTACTATAAAGTATATCCTTACACCATCGAATACGAAGTGGAAACACGCTTCCGCAGCACCGCCGGCTTCCGCTCCTGGACGCCCCAGGGCACGGATAATTACGCAGTGGAGCAAAGCCGTTTATCCGTGACCGTGCCTGCTGAATACGACCTGCGTTACAAACAGTTCAACTACAATGGCGAGCCCGTTAAAATACCCGGAAAAGGAGATAAGACCTTTGTATGGGAAGTGAAGAACATCGCCGCGCAAAAAGAAGAGCCGCTCGCGGGGCCCTGGAGAATGCGTTCCGTAATGGTATATCTCGCTCCCAGCGATTTCGCTTTCGGCGACTATACCGGTAAAATGTCCTCCTGGGACGACTTCGGTAAGTTCCAGCGCACGCTCAACGAAGGCCGCGATGTGCTGCCGGACAATATCAAAGCCACCGTTCACCAGCTTACGGACAATGTGCAGGACCCGCGCGAAAAGGTCCGCCTGCTCTACGAATACATGCAGCAGAACACCCGCTACATCAGCATCCAGCTGGGCATTGGCGGCTGGCAGCCTTTCGATGCGGCGTACGTGGCCACCAAACGTTACGGGGACTGTAAAGCCTTATCGAACTACATGTATTCCCTACTGAAAGAAGCCGGCATCCGCTCGCATTACACGCTGGTGAAAGCCGGCGAAGGAGAAACGGACCTGATAGAGGATTTCGCGGTGGACCAGTTCAACCACATCATCCTTTGCGTGCCCATGGCGAAAGATACCGTATGGCTGGAATGTACCAACCAGACCATGCCGGCCGGCTACCTCGGCGACTTTACGAACGACCGCCCCGTGCTGCTGGTTACCGAGAGCGGCGGCAAGCTGGTGCGTACCCCATCTTACACCCTGGAGCAGAACCTCCAGCTGCGCCACCTCAAAGCCGTGCTTGACGTGGATGGCAACCTAAGCGCCACCTCTGCCACCAGGCTCACCGGCCTGCAGCAGGACTGGTATCATGCCCTCGTTACCAGCGTTTCGGCGGAAAAGCAGCTGGAAATACTCAAGGAAAAACTGAACCTCCCCAGTTATGATATCCGTAAATTTCAATACACGCCGCATCCACGGGCCAGGCCCGTTCCGGAAATGACGGAAGACCTGGAGCTTACCGTAACCAATTACGCGGTGCTGAGCGGCAAAAGGCTCTTCATCGTACCCAATGTGCTCAATCGCAACACGACCAAGCTCACGCAGGACGATGCGCGCAGGTCCGACATCTGGCTGCGCACGTCCTCCCGCGATGTGGACACAGTAGAGATCACTATCCCTGACGGCTATACGCCCGAAGCCATGTTTCCGCCGGTAATGCTGGAAACACCGTTCGGGAAATACCAGGCCAGCGTGAAAGTGGAAGGCAACAGGATCACTTACATCCGGACCTGCGAGCTGAAGGCGGGGCAATACCCTGCAAAGGACTACAAGGCACTGGAGGAGTTCTTCAGCACGATCTACAAAACTGACAGGAACCGGGTCATCCTGGTAAAAAAGGAAGCATAAAAAAGAGAGGGCCGCAAAAAGCCCTCTCTTTCATTGTATTGATATCGCAGTTTGAATGGAATTATTTCTCACGTACCCCTACAGATATTCTCCTGTCTTTCTTACGTTCTTCATCCGGCGCGTCCGCCGCGGCTTTTGCGAACGCTGAGCCATAACCTTCCGCGCCCATCAACTGCACCGGTTTTACATTCTTCCCGCTGAGGGCGTGGTGCACGGCTTCCGCACGTTCCTGCGACAGCTTCTGGTTGGCTTTGGCGTCGCCGGTAGCGTCCGTATACCCGCCGATCTTGATCTTCGCCTTGGGGAAAGCATTAAGGATGGCCGCCAGGTTGCTGATCTGCACATTGCTTTCTTCCGTAAGCTCCGCGCTGCCGGTCTTGAAGTTCAGGTTATCGAAATCGAACCACTGGTCTTTGCCGCCTTTGGTGTTCGGATCTTGCAGGAAGGCCACCAGCTGGTCTTCAATACCGCCTTTATACGCTTCCAGCACAACGCCGTCCGGCAGGGTCACCTTGATCGCCTCGCGGGTCGCAACAGGAGCGGTGCTAACGGCGCCCACTGCGGTATCTTCCATATGCGAAACGGCCACAGAATCGGTAACGGGAGTGGTATGCTGCCCGCCGCAGCCTTTCAGCAGCCACCAGAGCAATAATATCAGCGCAATGGCAATAATGAGCCAGGTAACCCAGCGGTTGCCGCCGGTGTTGGTAACGGAGTGGCCCACACTGTCCGTGGTATGTTTCAGGGAGTTGGTAATGCCCGTGAGCTTGTTGCCGATATCGCCCAGGCTGCTTACGCCCAGCAGGCTGGCAAGGCCCAGGCCCGGGGGAATGGCTGCCAGTATCTTGTCTTTCTGGCTGTTGAGTATATCCAGGATGCCGGAGGGGCTGAGGTTCTGCGCGGCGGCCTGCTGCCCGATTACGCCCAGCGACGCAGGCGCGGCTGTTTGAAGAAGGGTTTCGGCGGACTGTACTTTAATGCCCGCATAACTGGCAATTGCGCCGGTAAGGTCACCGGCTTTGCTGCCGAACAAGGACCGCAGGATGTCTGCCCCCTTTGCCAGCAATCCCGCCGGCAGCCCGCTGCCGAGGTTGCCCAGCTGGGAAAGGTTCGCTCCCGCGGCGTCTTTGATCATACCGATCAGCCCGCCCGTGTCGCCGGAGCCGGCTTTATTGAGCAAACCGGTCAATACGGCCGGGATGATGCCCCCAAGGGCCTTCTGTACGCTGGATTCATTTTCGCCTAACTGTGCGGCGGCTTTATTACTAAAATCATTGTTGAAAAGGTTTTTCAGGGTGTCAATGAGATCGAAAGCCATAAAATAAAAGTTTTGGTGGTGAACGAAATAGATGCTCGCGGTCCTTAGGGTTAGTACGTGGTAACTGTTCTATAACAGGTTAAATTCCATACAGTTCAATATAAAGGTTGATTTAATGCAGGTATTGCTGTAAGGAGTTAATAATGAAGGGGATAGACAAAATAACAGTCCATATGCGGATAAACTGAAATTAAAGCAGTTTAAACATCCGGATGCTGTCAAAATAACCGGTGAAAATACCTTGGATCAACATTTGATCAGGCATAAACAAATCATTCAAACCAACCGTTAACCTTAAAGTAGATATAACAGATATGAACTTAAATAACTTTACCATCAAATCGCAGGAAACGCTGCAGGCTGCGCAACAGCTGGCCTTCAATCACCGCAATTCGGCGATTGAAACCGGCCACATCCTGAAGGCGTTGCTGCAGGATGAAGATAACAGTATTGAATACCTGCTGAAAAAGAACGACGTGAATACGGGGTTCCTGGATACGAAGCTCAACGAGCAGGTCCAGAAATACGCCGTGATCGGCAACGGCGAAGGCGGGCAGGTGCTGAGCAGGGATGCCAACAACGCCATTCTCCGTGCGGGTTCCAGCATTAAGGAATTCAAAGATGAATTCGTGAGCGTGGAACATTTGCTGCTGGGCCTTCTTGGCGGCAGCGACGATACGTCCAAACTATTAAAAGACGCGGGCCTCACCGAGAAGGGCCTGAAATCCGCCATCACGGAGCTCCGTAAAGGAGGCACCGTGAACTCCCAAACGGCGGACGCACAATATAACAGTCTCGAAAAATACGCCAAGAACCTCAACGAACTGGCCCGCGCCGGTAAGCTGGATCCTGTGATCGGCCGCGATGAAGAGATCCGCAGAACGCTGCATATCCTTTCCCGCCGCTCCAAGAACAACCCGATACTCGTGGGCGAGCCCGGCGTTGGTAAAACCGCCATCGCGGAAGGGCTCGCGCACCGGATCATCAACGGCGACGTGCCGGATAACCTGCACAACAAGATCATCTACGCGCTGGACATGGGCGCGCTGATGGCCGGCGCCAAATACCGCGGCGAATTTGAAGAAAGGCTAAAAGCAGTGGTAAAAGAAGTGGCGGAAAGCAACGGCGGCATTATCCTGTTCATCGACGAAATTCATACCCTCATTGGCGCAGGCGCCATGGAAGGTGCGATGGACGCTGCCAACATCCTGAAACCCGCGCTTGCCCGCGGCGAGCTCAGGGCCATCGGCGCTACCACGCTGAACGAATACCAGAAATATTTCGAAAAAGATAAAGCGCTCGAACGCCGCTTCCAGAAAGTGCTCATAGACGAGCCCAGCGTGGAAGACGCGATCTCCATCCTCCGCGGCCTGAAAGAAAGGTACGAAAACCACCACCATGTGCTGATTAAAGACGAAGCGATCATCGCCGCGGTTGAGCTTTCGCACCGGTATGTAACAGACCGCTTTTTGCCGGACAAGGCGATCGACCTGATAGATGAAAGCGCGGCCAAGCTTCGGCTGGAAATGAATTCCATGCCCGAAGAGCTGGACGAGCTGGAACGCCGCATCCGCCAGCTGGAGATCGAGCGCGAAGCGATCAAACGCGAGAACGACAAAGAAAAGCTGAACGAGCTGGGCGCTGAAATAGCGCGCCTGAGCGAAGAGCGTAATACCTTCAAGTCCAAATGGCAGCAGGAAAAAGAGCTGGTAGACAAAGTGCAGAATGCCAAAGCCGCCATCGAAGACCTGAAGCTGGAAGCCGAGCAGGCAGAAAGGAACGGCGACTTCGGTAAAGTGGCCGAGATCCGCTACGGGAAGATCAAAGATCAGGAAAAATTGGCCGCCGATCTTACCCGGGAACTGAACGAGTTATCTACCAACCATAAAAGACTGCTGAAGGAAGAGGTGGATGCGGAAGACATCGCCGAGAACGTTGCGAAAGCCACCGGCATTCCCGTCACCAGAATGCTGCAAAGCGAAAAAGACAAGCTCCTTCAGCTAGAAGACGAGTTGCATAAAAGGGTAGTAGGGCAGGACGAAGCGATCGTGGCCGTGGCGGACGCCATCCGCAGGAGCCGCGCCGGCCTGAACGACCCGAAGCGGCCGATCGGTTCCTTTATTTTCCTGGGCACCACCGGCGTCGGTAAAACGGAGCTGGCCAAGGCGCTGGCAGATTTCCTGTTCGACGATGAAAGCATGATGACGCGCATAGACATGAGCGAATACCAGGAAAAACATGCCGTGAGCAGGCTGGTGGGCGCGCCTCCGGGTTATGTCGGTTATGACGAGGGCGGGCAACTAACTGAGGCCGTTCGACGTAAACCATATAGCGTGGTGCTGCTCGACGAGATCGAAAAAGCCCATCCCGATACCTTCAACATCCTGCTCCAGGTGCTGGACGACGGCCGCCTGACGGATAACAAAGGCCGGTTGGTGAATTTCAAGAACACAATCATTATCATGACCAGCAACATGGGCAGCCACATCATCCAGGAGAACTTCGAAAAGATCAACGAAGGCAACCGCGACGAGATAGTGGATAAAACGAAAGATGAGGTGATGGGCCTGCTGAAACAGACCATCAGGCCCGAGTTCCTGAACCGTGTGGATGAAGTGATCATGTTCCAGCCGCTGCTGCGCTCTGAAGTAAGAGGTATTATTAACATACAATTACAACAACTGCGCGAGCTGGTAAGTAAAAATGGCATGATATTGGAATTCTCTGAGTATGCGCTTGACTACCTGGCAGAACAGGGCTTCGACCCGCAGTTCGGCGCCAGGCCACTGAAACGCCTGATCCAGAAGGAGATCGTCAATCTCCTCAGTAAAAAGATCCTCGCCGGCGAGATCGATAAGAGCAGACCGGTACTTGTGGATGTGTTCGACGGAGTGGTAGTGATCAGGAATACTTAAAAAGTCTATTCTAATACGACGATATACAGTTACAGGTAATACCCGGGTGAATCTTCGCCCGGGTTTTTTTTATGCCCCAATGATATCAGGGCGAATACATTAGTAAATACATCAAATTAAAAATTTGTTTAATCTAACATACATGACTATATTGTGTGAAGTACGCATACGTTACTGCCCGCATTCATTCGGCAAGAACTTTACGCACGGCCGGGCCGGCGTAACAAGAACGTGTTGTTAGGATGATGAGGGTTAAAAGGCCTACAGGAAGGGCGCAGAGCCCTGCGCCTTCCCCTGTACGGTTTACGGAACGCCTTGATTTTCCGTACATTTGGGTTATTAACCCGGAAAACAGAACGTATATGTACCAGATCGGAGAAAGAGAAAAGAAATTCATGGCACTGGCCATAGAATTGTCCCGGAAAGGCATGCGGAACGGTGACGGCGGGCCTTTCGGTTCCATTGTAGTGAGGGGCGATGAAGTGGTGGGAGAGGGCTGGAACCAGGTGTTAACCCACAACGATCCAACCGCGCATGCCGAAGTGGTAGCGATTCGCAACGCCTGCCACAACCTTGGCACATTCCAGCTGACCGACTGTGAGATCTACACTTCCTGCGAACCCTGCCCCATGTGCCTGGGCGCCATTTACTGGGCACGCCCGCAAAGGGTGTTCTTCGCCAATACCAAAGAAGAAGCCGCGGCTATCCACTTCGATGATTCTTTTATTTACAGGGAAATTGATTTGCCGCACGGGCAGAAAAAAATTCCTTTCATTCCTTTCCCGCATGAAGCCGCCAGGGAAGTATTCCGTGAGTGGGACCGTCTGGAGAATAAAAAATTATACTGATCAGCGGGCCGTTACGAAGTGGAAGATCCAGTAGAAGCCCAGCAGCAGGAATATTACTACCAGCGTAACGATGGCGATATAAAGGTAAAAATCGGTCTTTCTTCTCCGATGTGTTCTTTTGCGGAGCTTTTGCAGCACGTTGTATTTGGCCTGCCGCAGCCATCCGGGGATCTGGTCTTTCCGGGAGATCGCCGTCAAACCTTCTACCGCTTCGCTGCACATTTCGCAGTCCTGCAGGTGAAGTTCCACTTCATGACGTTCTTCCGCACTCAGTTCCCCCTTAACGTACGCCAACAGCTGGTCCTGGCTGGGACAAGCGGTTTGAGTGAATATGTCGGCAAAATGTTCGTTCATATAAGGCAGATGATCGCTACTGCATTTAATTGCAAGTTAGCGTTTATTTTTACTGTACTTTTCCAATAATATTTTGAGGTTCCTTTTTCCATTCTGTATGTAACTTTTAACCTGCAGCAGGCTGAATCCCGTCTCGTCTGTTATTTCCTGGTACGATTTCTTTTCAAGGTAAAACATTCTCACGCAGGTGGCCTGTTCTTTGTTCAGTTCACCCAGCGCCCGTCCCATATGTTCCAGCATGGTATCTTTCTGTACGTATACCTCCGTGGAAATATCCTCCTGCTGTGCGGCCCCGGGCATATAATCTTCCTTCAGCTCCAGTTCCTTATGATGCCGCAGCTGCATCAGGCAATGATTCCGAGCCACCTGGTAGATCCAGGCCTTGAAGTAGACCACGTCGTGCTTATGGATGTCTGACAGCACTTTCAAAAAGATCTGCTGCACGCTGTCCCGGGCGTCTTCTTCATTTTTCAGGTACTTCATACAAAGGCCAAGCAGCAGCAGGGCATAGCGGTCGAACAGAATGCCTATCCAGTCGCCATTCCCATCGGCTTTGTACCGCTGTAACAATTCCTGATCGCCCAGGTTCTGATGTTGTTCGGAGGGATTCACCCCCTTAAGATAACGTCTTCTCCCATTTCCATAAAATTTTACCGGATTTTACCTTTTTATTTTTTTAAATGAAACTGGGCAGAGTTGTTCCGGGGCTGTGGGCTCAGTCATTTAAAAAAATAAAAAGGTAAAATCCTTCCCCCACAGCGCTACCCCGGGCATTGGTTTTAAAAATGTGATGCAGAGCAGCGTAGAGGGAAGCGGAGTAAAGTAAAGCAGAGTAAGTAAAGCAGAGTAAAGTAAAGCAGAGTAGAGTAAAGGAATAGAGTAAAGCAGAATAGAGAAGAATAGCGAAGGCATAGAGGGCAGCGTAGAGAAAGCGAGCGGAGAAATGCATAAGCCAGATAAACAAACGAAAGCGCAGACGAAGAAAAAGAACGAGCACCAGACAAAGAAAAAAAAAGTACGTATGCCCGGCACCGTTAACATGCACCGACAAACCGTGATCAGCTATCCCTCACTATATTTTTACGGGTTACGAAGGGGAGGATTTTTACCTAAAAAAATTTATAAAAAGCTGAGCCCGCAGCCCCGGAACAACCAAGCCCCAGTTCTTTTTATAAATTTTTTTAGGTAAAAATCCGGGGCCCCCTGAGCTAGTTCATGTTGTTGAGTTGCGCTTGTGCCAGCGACTTCATATTCCCTTCCATTTTGATGATTTCTTTGAAAAGCCTTCTGGCTTTGCCGTTCTGGCCTTTGTTCTTGTAGATCATGGCCAGCTGGTACTTGGCTCTTTCGGAGTATCTTTCGTTACCGGAAAGTTTTTTGAACTGGTTGATCGCTTCGTTCATGTCGCCCTGCTGCTGGTATTGCATAGCGGCGCGGAAGAGGGATTCGTCGCCGGAGGCGGGCGCTTTGGATTCTTCTTTGTTGGATTTGTTCGAGCTGTTGGGAGCTGCGGTGGTGGTATTGTTGGCAGGGCTGTTCTTTTCAGCTTCAGATTGTGCGGGTGTTTTTTCGCTTTCGTCAGCAGTATACTTCTGGTCTTTTGCTTCTTTTGATTCCTGTTTTTTCGGATCTTCTTTCAGTGTTGCCGGTGTATTGACTGCCAGGCGGGCGTTTGTATCTGCGGTGGCCGTTTTGGGCGTGCTGTCTTTTAGTGCTTTCCTTTTGAGGGAAGCGGAATCTTTGGGCGCTGGTTTTACGGGCGTGATACTGGCGGCGCTGATGGCGTTGCCGGTTTTATTGATGGAATCGCGGGCGCTGGAGTTGTATTGGGTATGTATCACCAGCGGTTTCCCGGCGCCTGTTTGTGTGGATGGATAATTGGGGTCGACGGCGGCCGCGGGCGCCGCGGGCGCGGGGATGACCAGTGCGTTCGCCGTACGGGCGGGCAATGCAGCGAGGGCGGGCCTGTTCTTCAGGTGCTGTTGCAGCAGGAATACGCTGCCGCCGCCTATGGCGACGAACATGATGGCCCAGAAATAAGACAGCAGGCTTTCTGCAGTCCTGTGCTGCCGGATCTGGCGCTGTTGCTGCTTTTTATCGGGTTGCGGCGGCGGGCTGAACTCGCGGTGGATGAACTGGCTCAGCTCATGGGTGAGATGCCCGTATTGTTCATGCAGATGATGATCGCTCATGGCGAGCAGCGCGTCATGGCAAAGATCGCAGTCTACAATATGTTGCTCGATCAGATGTTTTTCCACAGCTGTCATACTGCCGCGGTGGTAACGGAGCAATTGGTCCCTGTTGATGCAGCGTACAGGGGTGAAGATCTTAAGGATCCGTTCTTGCCTTGGAGAGTCGTTATTCATAAGCCACGTCCTTCAGTTGTGTTGCTATTTTCTTCCTGATGCCTTTCAGGGAGTTCCTTACTTTGTCCGCCGTTGTGCGGTGCTGTTGTGCAAGTTCCTGCAGCGTCTGGTGTTCGAGGTAAAAACCGGTGATGAGCGCTTCTTCTTCTTTGTTCAGCCCGCTCAGCGCCTGTTCTATGCGGGCAGTGAGCGTTGTTCTCGCTATCGGGTTATTGCCGGCGTGTTCCACCTGGGTTTCCAGCCGCTGTATGGGTTGGGTGTGCGGGGCGATATAATGGGCTGTTGTTTTGTTGCCCCTCACGAAATAACTTTGAACTATTGCATATACTGTTTCGTTTAATTTACCGAATGAGGAGGAGAGTTGAGTGGACAGTTGGCGGATCAATGCGGGAAATACGGTTTCAGCCGGCTTCTCCTGTGAAAGCTTCGGAAGGCACACCGCCACCAGGAGGTGACTGTATCGGTCCAGCAGAACACCGGCGGCTTCCCGGTCCTGCAACTTTCGCATGCGAAGCAGCAATTCCTTGTCGTTCAGGTTATTTAGCTGAAGGTGCATATGCTTATTATTATATTTACGCAAAACCGGGTCAAAAGTTCACCCAGCCCACATATTTTAAACAATTAACATGCCACTTGCCATTACTATCGTGCCGGTGATGCCGCTGCGCGCCGAACCCTCTCACAAAAGCGAAATGATCTCCCAGGCAATTTTCGGGGAATGTGTTGAAACAGAAACAGTTAATGCAGATGGTTGGGTGAAAGTGCGTTTACAGTACGACGGGTACGAGGGCTGGGTAACGCAATCACATTTGGAAACCATTACGTTAGACCTCTACAACGCGCCTTACACGCATATTGCCACGCAGTGGGCAGCCCGCCTCAGCCTGAATGGCCAGCCGGTATACATTCCTTACGGCAGTTTGCTGAAACTGAGCGCATCGCAATGGGGAAATGTGAAAGTATCCGCAGAGTCCGGGATCGAGCCTTTTGCGCCTGCTAAATTACCTCACCTTGCATGGCGGCCCATTGCCCACACTTTCCTGAATACGGCTTATTTATGGGGCGGAAAAACGGTTTTCGGAACGGATTGCTCCGGGTTTACACAAACCGTGTATAAAATCCTCGGTATTCCCCTGCTGAGGGACGCTTACCAGCAGGCAACGGAAGGGGAGACGGTGTCGCTTATCCAGGAGGCAAAGCCCGGCGATCTCGCTTTTTTCGATAACGAAGCCGGTAAGATCACCCATGTGGGCCTGCTGCTCAGCGACCAGGAGATCATCCACGCTTCCGGCAAGGTGCGCATCGATCCTATCGACCACCAGGGGATCGTAAATGCGGATACAGGGGTGAGGACGCATAAGCTCAGGCTGATCAGGAGGATGTTCTGACGGAGATACATTCCGTTCGACGCCTTTACCCCGGGTCATGAACGCTTTTACTATACGGCATCCATACTGTGAACGTGCCATTGCATTACGATGGCGCCAGAATTGACAGGTTTTTTCTTTGACCGGCGTTAAATAAAAAAGTGACTGAAAAGCAAAGCCTGCCTTTCAGTCACCTTTCAGATGAATGCCTTTATTCAGGCCTTATCAAAAAACAACATCTTCACCGCTACCGCGATCATAAACAGCGCGAACACCTTTTTTACCAGCGTTTCAGGGAGGGTCACTGCCAGCCTGCCGCCGATAAACCCACCTGCTACAAAGCCCAGGGCGATGAACAGGACCAGCTTGTAATCCACGAAGCCCTGCTTGTAATACTGGAGCACCGCCAGGAAACCTACGGGCAGCATCAGCATACCCAGCGAGGTGCCTTGCGCTTCGTGCTGGCTGAGGCCAAAGAAATACACCAGCGCGGGAATAAGGATGATGCCACCACCAATGCCCACCACGCCGGAGAAAATACCGGCCACAAGGCCCAGCAGGATCAAACCGAAGACGAGGGGTAACGGCATATGTGTTTAGTTTTGTTGTCCGAACGTTTTATTGTACAGGTCAAACGCGTCGTTGATGATCTGTTCTGCTTTCTCTTTGTTCTGGAATTCTTCCACTTTCACGGTCTTGTTCTCCAGCTTCTTGTATTCTTCGAAGAAGTGGCGGATCTCCTCCAGCAGGTGCGGGGGAAGCTCGCTGATATCGTTGATGTGGTTCACGCTCATATCGTGCGCGGCCACGGCAATGATCTTATCGTCCGCCTCGCCGCCGTCTATCATCTGCATCACGCCTATCACCTTCGCGTCTACGATGCATAGGGGCACGCAGTCGATCTGGGAGAGGATGAGGATGTCCAGCGGGTCATTATCGTCACAATATGTTTTAGGGATGAAGCCGTAATTGGCCGGGTAATATACGGAAGAGTACAGCACGCGGTCCAACTTCAGCAGGCCGCTTTCCTTATCCAGTTCGTATTTGGCGCGGGAGCCTTTCGGGATCTCAATAATTCCGGTTACTGTGTGGGGCACCTTATCGCCGGGGCTTACGCTGTGCCATGGATTCGTTGTCGTCATTCAATGATTCTTTTAAAAAATTAGTATGTGCGTCTAATGCCGGCAGGGGTTTTCTGCGGCCATTATGGCCTGAAACAGGTATCCCTGATACCCGGGCGGCCCGGTGGAGCGTTAAGCGTTCCAGGAGCCTGAATATCAGTGATCTGCCGGTTTGTGGGCGCAAAATTAAGGAACAAACCGCGAAATACTATAAAATAATGGAAGGAATCAGTGTGCTGTAGAAGAATCCGTTGTCTGCGGGGCCATTGAGTTCATATCCATGGTGCCGGGAGCTACGTAGGTAGGGAGGATGCTTTCAAGTGTCAGGGATATTTTCCATTGACCGCTTTCCTTTACCAGCTGCAGGGTTTCCTGCTGGCTGGCGGAAGAATTGAGGATGGTGACCGTTGCTTTATCTCCGTCTTCCTGGTGGTTCACTACTTCCAGCTTGGCATTTTTGATCTTTTCACGCTCGTTCTCATTGCGTTTCCCGTCAAAAATGGAGTAGAGCAGTATTACCTGTTGTGATTCTTTGGTAGCAAATTCTTTAGCGCGCTCGAAGTTGGATTCCTGTATGGCGTGCATAAATTCCAGGGCAACCTCCTGCGGTTCAGGTCTTTTTTTACAGCTAGTTAAAAATATTCCCGAGACACACATCAAATAAACAATTCGCCTGTAATAGCTCATGTGGTTGATAGGTTAAAGTTATAATGTCATTAACAAAATTAACAGGAATCATTCAATTGCGCAAACTACGATAAATGGCTGTTAAAACCGTGTTAATTGTCCACCCGTTTCTCAAAGCCATGCTCATCGCTTGCCGCGTCGTAAGCCTTGATGATGGCCTTCACCAGCCTGTGACGAACCACGTCTTCCTCATCCAGTTCTAGGTACCCGATGCCGTCTATATTACGGAGGATGCGGGTAGCCCTGCCAAGACCGCTCTTCTGGTTCTTGGGAAGGTCTATCTGGGTAAGGTCGCCCGTGATGATCGCCTTGGCGGAGGAACCGATACGGGTAAGGAACATTTTCATCTGCAGGTCCGTGGAGTTCTGCGCTTCATCGAGGAGGATAAAGGCATTGTCCAGCGTACGGCCGCGCATGTAGGCCAGGGGTGCGATCTCGATGATCCTGTTGGTCATGAAATAACTGAGCTTATCCGGCGGGATCATATCGTCCAGCGCATCGTACAGCGGGCGCAGGTATGGGTCGATCTTTTCCTTCAGGTCGCCGGGCAGGAAACCCAGGCTTTCCCCTGCTTCCACGGCAGGGCGGGTGAGGATGATCTTGCGTACCGCCTTGTTCTTCAGCGCTCTTACGGCGAGGGCTACAGCAGTATAGGTTTTCCCGGTACCCGCCGGGCCGATGGCAAACACGATGTCGTTCTTGTCTGCCAGCGCCACCATTTTCTTCTGGTTGGCGGTCTTAGCGCGGATCGTGCGCCCGTTGGGGCCGAATACCAGCACTTCGTTAGGGTTCCGGTCCTTAAAGTGATCGACGCCGGTGCCTTCCTCTTCGCCCAGTATCTGCTCGAAATAATTCTCGCTCAGGTGCCCGTTACGTTCAAGGTAGCTCACGATCTGCCCGATCTTTTCCTTCGCGGTGGCCACTTCTTCCGGCGCGCCGGATAGCTTGAGCTGTGTGCCGCGGCTAAGGATCTTCAATAAGGGGAACTTCTTTTTTAATAAGTCCAGCTTTCCGTTATTCACTCCGAAAAACTCAATGGGATTTACGCTGTCCAGGTTAATGATCGATTCTGTCAAGTGCGGTTCAATTTAGATGTCTGCATTTCGGATCTGGACTGGAAGAACAGGATGCGTAAGCCATGGGGCCTGCGCATCCTGCAATAACTGAGCTAGACCCGGTATCCGTTCTGTTTGAACGCTTCTACGCGTTCGGCTGTTTTTTTGTCGCTCAGGGCGATGATCCTTGCTGCCAGTACCGCCGCATTCCTTGCGCCTGCTTTACCTACCGCCAGGGTGCCTACCGGCAGCCCCGCGGGCATCTGCACAATGGAATACAGGGCGTCCACACCGCCGGGCAGGCCGCCTTCCAGGGGAACCCCCAGCACCGGGAGGGAAGTATACGCTGATACCACACCCGGCAAAGCAGCCGCCATGCCAGCTGCTGCAATAATCACACCATAACCCTGTGGCTGGGCATTGATGACTATTTCGCGCACCTTGTCCGGATTCCGGTGGGCCGATGCCACGATCATTTCACTTTCAATGCCAAAATACTGGAGATAATTCTGCGATTCCTGCATTACAGGCTTATCGCTTTCAGAGCCCATGATAATTAAAACTTTCATCCTGATGTTTGAATATTAATCTGCTATAGTTTAACGTAAAATCGGAACTATTGTTTCCTGCCCAAAGATATTTAAAAGTAAGGAGCCCACCGTAGAAACTCCCTGTGAATTTTTTGAAAACACGCGTAACTGCCTTTATCACATATTAATAGCATGAATTTGTATAATATAATCCCTACATTTGGCCCATCCCAACCGCCTATGCCAAATTGAACAATTCCATGAACATTGCCCTGCTGAGCCAGGTAGTGGAGGCACTGCCGGACCCCGTAGCGGTGTTTGACGCACAATTGCGGCTGGTTACCATGAATGGTGCCTTTATCGGGGAGACTGAAAAATACCTGGCTGTAACGCTCAAGGCAGGGGACAGTATGTTGCGCCTTTGTGATGCCGCTCCGCACATCAAAGACGACGCGATCGAGCACTGGCAGCGCGCCCTCAGCGGCGAACGCTTCAGCTACGTCGTGCCCTTCGGGCAGCCCCCCGTTCATTTCAAGATCAGCTACAGCCCCCTTTACAGCGATAACAACAATACGGTGCAGGTAATGATGGTGATCCGCAATGTGGAACAGGAAAGCGAAGCCCGCCGCAACGAACGTTTCTTCCGCAGCGTGCTGGAAAACCTGCCCGTAGGCCTTCAGGAATTTACGCCCGACGGCTGGCACCGCAATATGAACACCGCCCAAAAGCAGATACTCGGCGAAGACCACCCGGCCAACCACGAACCTTACAATGTGTTCAGCGACGACTTCAACCGTCTCAACGGCCTTGCCGCCCTGCTGAACGAAGTGAAGCACCGCAAAGGCCCCGTCAAAAAAGAAATGCTGCTGCAATACAGCGAACAGCATGACGGGAACGTGACCCGCATCCAGCCGCTGTATTACGACGTAACGGGCTTTCCCGTGCTGGACCTGGAAGGGAAGATCGCCTACCTGTTCATCATCCTCAGCGAGATCACGGAAAAGAAACTCGCCGTGCTCAGCCTCGAAAAAAGCGAGCGCCTGCTGCACACCATCGTGGAGCACCTGCCGGTGGGGTATATCCAGTTCGACAGCTTCGGGTTCATCCGCCGGGTGAACCAGACGCAGCGGCGCTTCTTTGCCGGCACCGGCCTGGAAGAACGGCCGGACGGCAACCTCGTCCAGGACCCCTTCGCCAAGCTCTTCGAACTCGACAAGCTTTTTATGCAGGTACTGCAGAAAGGCAAAATGCTCAGGCTGGAAAAGAAGCTGGAGTTCCAGGTGCACAGCAACGGCGGTAAAACCGACCGCGAAGTGTTCCTCGACCTTACCATGTTCCCGGTGGAAGACCCGGTGGATAAGGACCAGATCGTGGTGGCGCTGGTGAACGACATCACCGGGAAGAAACGCCAGGAGCTGGAGAACATCAAGACGCACGAGTTCCTCATACAAACCGGCGAGATCGGCAAGATCGGCGGCTGGGAGGTGGACATGACCACCCGGCAGATGCGCTGGGGCGCCCAGACCTATAAGATCCACGAACTGCCGCCTTTCACGCATATGACGTATGAAAAGTCCATGTCCTTTTTTACGGAAGACTCCCGCAGCCGGGTGGAGCTGGCGGTGAGCGCCTGCATGCAGCGGGGTAAGGCCTTCGACCTGCAGATCACCGTGCATACCGCGCGGAACAACGTGCTGCAATGCCGCATCATCGGCAAGCCCGAATACCGCAACGGCCGGATCGTGCGCATCTACGGCGTGATACAGGATGTGACCGAACAATTCAAGATACGCAACCAGCTGACGCGGAACGCTGAGCTGATGCGGCTTTTCTTTGACACGATAGACATGGGTTACGCCGTCATGGATAAAGAAGGCAAGGTGAACTTCATCAACCGGAAGGCGCAGGAGATCGTGGATCATGGGAAAGTGATCGGGCGGAATATCTTCGAAGTATTCCCCACCCTCGTGGGTTCCACCTTTCATGCCCGCGTTCAGCAGTGCATGGCCCTGCAGGCCCCGGTTTCCTTCTCCAACTACCTGCCGGCCACGGACAAGTGGTACGAGTTCCTGCTGGCCCCCATGCAGGACGGCAATATCTCCATCTTCACCCGCAATATTACCGACAGCAAAAAGATGCAGCGGGAACTGCGGAAGGCCAACGAGCAGCTTTCCTCGCTCAACAAATACCTCGTGAACCAGAACAAGCAGCTGGAAGACTTCGCGCACATTACCTCCCATAACCTGCGCGCGCCCATCGCCAACCTGAAGGCGCTGATGCAGATCATGAACGATACGGACGAAGAGCAGGAAAAAGCGCTGTACCGCGGCATGTTCCAGGAAGTGATCCGGAATATAGACGAAACGCTGAACGACCTCATTGAAGTAGTGCAGATCAGGAAAGATCTGAACGTGGAACGGGAACGGCTGGTGTTTTCCGAACGGCTGCAGAAGGTGAAGGATATCCTGTTCGTGGATATCGAGACCAGCGGTATAGAACTGATCACAGACTTCAGTGAAGCGCCGTACATTGAGTACCCGCGCATTTACCTGGACAGCATTTTGCAGAACCTGCTCACGAATGCGATCAAATACAGGGCGGCAGACCGGAGGCCGAGGCTCATGCTGCAAAGCCGGCTGGTAGACGGCGGGGTGATGCTCACGGCGGAAGATAACGGGATAGGGATAGACATGGAACGGTACGGAGCGAAACTTTTCGGGTTCAGGAAGACATTTCATAAGAACAAGGATGCCAAAGGAATAGGACTATTTATAACAAAGAGCCAGATCGAAGCGATGGGTGGAAGCATACACGCTGAGAGCCAGCCTGGCGCAGGAACCAAATTTATCATTACCTTCAGCCCCGAATAGCTAATCTATGGAGCCGCTACGATCGATCTTTATAGTAGACGATGATCCTATACACCAGCAGATCACCGAGATCATGCTGGATCGTTTACGTGTTACCAACGACGTAAAAAAATTCTCCGATGCGCAGGACGTACTGGATCACATCCGCCTGAACATTGCCGAGCCCGCTTCCCTGCCGGATATCATCCTGCTGGACCTGAACATGCCTGTGATGGACGGGTGGGAATTCCTGGAAGCCTTCTCCGTTTTACGCGGCACGCTGCCCAAGCCTGTGAAAGTTTATGTGCTGACTTCTTCCATCGACGAAAGGGACCGCCAGCGGGTGAGTAGTTTCGATTTTGTGGCGGGGTACCTCACCAAGCCGCTTACCAACGATATCATCCTGGGGCTGGCGCGTTAGGTGTTTTTCTACATGAAAATTCCAGGCAAGCCTTGCCTGGAAGTACGTTTTTTTGCTTTGAAATGTCCCACAGTGGCTGCGCTCAGGCATTATGCTTCAGCGCGCGGATCATTTCCACGGGGTCTTTCGCCGAGAACACGGTGTTGCCGGCCACCAGCACGTCCGCACCAGCTGCCACGATCGCTTCGCAATTATTCAGCGCTACGCCGCCATCCACTTCAATCAACGCTTCCGATCCCGAACGCGTGATCATTTCTTTCGCCTGCCTGATCTTTTCGTAGGTATGCTCAATAAAATGCTGGCCGCCGAAGCCGGGGTTCACGCTCATGATCAATACCACGTCAACCTCTGTAATGATATTTTCGAGCTGGCTCACGGAAGTGTGCGGGTTAAGGGCCACGCCCGCCTTCATGCCCAGGCCTTTGATCTGCTGGATGTTCCGGTGCAGGTGGCGGCAGGCCTCGATGTGAACGGTCAGTATTTCGGCGCCCGCCTTGGCAAAGGCTTCCGCATATTTCTCCGGCTCTTCGATCATCAGGTGCACATCGTTTATTTTGGTGCTCACTTTGGCAACAGCGGCTATCACCGGCAGGCCAAAGCTGATATTGGGCACAAAACGCCCGTCCATCACGTCCAGGTGAAGCCAGTCGGCCTCGCTGTGATTGATCATGTTCACGTCTTTTCCTATTTCCAGGAAATTGGCGGCCAGTAAGGAGGGAGCGATGAGCGGTGTTTTCTTTTCCAAGCGGGATGATTTTTAAAGATTACAAACCTACTGATTTTTAACGGAATCGAGGAGCTGCCTGGCTTCCGGGAAGTTCTTCCGGAAGGAGAGGGCTTTGGTGAGATCGTCTATACCGGCGGGCCTGTTGCCCAGTGTGAGCAGCGCGCGCCCGCGGAGGTAGAACGCATCGGCATTGGTAGGGTCTGCCTTGGCCGCCATATTATAATGCGGCAGGGCCTCTTTCCACTTCCCGTACCTCGACAATAAATTGCCCAGGCCAATGTAAGCCTGGCTGTACGCCGGGTCCAGCTGAAGGGCATACACATATTTCTGCCTGGCCTGCGCTTCTTTTCCCTGGAGGTTGTACACTTCGCCGGCGGCGTAACTGGCTTCCGCGGAAAGTGAATCTATCGATGAGGCGAGTGTGTATAATGAAAGCGCCCGGGGGTAGTCCTTTTTACCAAGAAGAAGGTCAGCCGTGAGCATCACGGCTTCATATTCGCTGCTGTCTTTTCTTATGCCGATGGCTTTGGTGAGATGTGAAATGGCGGCGGCAGTGTCTTTCCTGTTGAGGGACGTAAGGCCGTAAATGTAAAGGGCGTTGGGAAGAGTGGCCGGGTGCTTTTCGAGAACGGCGGCCTGGCTGTCTGCCGCATTGTAATTCCCCTGCTGGATGAGGGCGTTGGCGAGGTAGATACGGGTGGCGGCGTCTCCTGGTCTTATCTGCAGATCCTTCCGCATATTGTCTATTGCCACGCTGATGGAATCTGTTACCGCCGGTGTTTTCTGCTCCGTGCCGCTTTGCTGGCAGGCGGCAAAAAACACCGGTATGCATAACACATATAAAAGTTTCATAGTCCCAAACATAGGGAATTTTTATTGCATCAGCCAGGCCTTCATGTCCGCGTAATCGGCGTCCATCAGCACGGACTCTTTGCGGTGGCCGTTCATTTGCTGCACGCGTTCAGGCACGGCAATGGCTTCCTGCAATTCCTGCGGCATGGTGTTGGCAAACTTCACCGGGTGGGCTGTTTCAAGGAAAATGCCGGTTGCGCCGGGATGCTGCTGCAAATATTTTTTCAATCCAAGATACCCTACGGCCCCGTGCGGGTCCATCAGGTACTGGTGGTCTTTATACACCTTTTTCATGGCGGCCACGGTCTCTTCGTCCGTGAAACGGTAAGCGGAGAGAGAGGCTTTCAGCGCCCTTTCGTTTTGCGAAAAAAGCTGGAGGATGCGCACAAAATTGCTCGGGTCCGCCACGTCCATCGCGTTAGAAAGCGTGGGAACGGCGTTGTGCGGCTCGTATTTCCCGTTCGTCATGAAGCGGGGCACGGTATCGTTCACGTTCGTGGAAGCCACAAAATGCTGTATGGGCAGGCCCATGGCGGCGGCCATCATACCGGAGCAGATGTTGCCGAAGTTGCCGCTGGGTACGGATATCACGGTTTCCCGGTTCCATTGTTTGGTTTTGCGGTAGGCCATGAAATAGTAGAACATCTGCGGCAGCCAGCGGGCTACGTTGATGGAGTTGGCGGAGGTGAGCGGGCGGTGTGCCTGCAATTCGCCGTCGAGGAAGGCGGTCTTTACCATGCGCTGGCAATCGTCGAACGTGCCTTTGATCTCCAGTGCGCGGATGTTGCGGCCCAGGGTGGTGAGCTGTTTTTCCTGGAGGTCGCTCACTTTGCCGGAAGGGTAGAGGATGACCACTTCCACGCCCGGCACATCGTAAAAACCATGGGCCACGGCCCCGCCGGTATCGCCGGAAGTGGCTACCAGCACGGTAACGGGCTGCTCCGCCGATCGCCTGAAATAACCCAGGCAGCCGGCCATGAATTTGGCGCCCACGTCCTTGAACGCAAGGGTTGGGCCGTGGAATAACTCCAGCGCATATACGTTTTCTTCCACTTCGCGCAGCGGGAAGGGAAAGGTGAGGGTTTCGCGGATGATCTGCGTGAGGTACTGCACGGGTATATCGTTGCCCACGAAAGGCTGTATCACTTTACGGGCAATGTATTGCGGGTCGTATTCGTCAAGCCGCTCTATGAAATCCTTGTCCAGCCTGGGTATTTCCGAAGGGAAATAAAGTCCTTTGTCCGGCGCCAGGCCCTGTATCACTGCTTCCCTGAAGGAGGCGCGGTGCTGGTGGTTCTGTAAGCTATAGTATTGCATGGAATTAAATGTTTATGGCTTTAACGCCTGAGTGGCCGATGCGGGACACGTGGATGTGGTAATCCACGCCCAGCGGCGCGTAAATGGTTTCCATCATGGCGGCCACGGCCCTGGCGTTGGCTTCGCCTTTGCTGAGCATGAACACGGACGGGCCGCTGCCGGAAATGCCTCCGCCGAGGGCGCCTGCTTCTTTGCAGCGTATTTTCAGGTCGTGGAAGGCGGGGATGAGGATGGAACGGATAGGCTCCACGATAACGTCTTCCAGCGCGCGGCTGATGAGGCCGTAGTCTTCTGTATAAAGTCCGGCTACCAGCGCGCCCACGTTGCCCCACTGCCGGATGGCGTCTTTGAGCAGCACCTGTTGTTTGAGGATTCCCCTGGCGTCCGCCGTCTTTACTTCGATCTGCGGGTGGATCACGGTTACCCAGAGGTCCTGCGGGGTATGCAGCCTGATCACGTCCAGCGGCTGGTAGCTGCGCACGAGCGTGAAACCGCCGAGGATGGCGGGCGCCACATTGTCTGCATGCGGCGTGCCGCAGGCCAGCCGTTCGCCTTCCATGGCAAAACGGATCAGCGCTTCAGGGGAGAAGGGATTACCCAGCAACATATTGCCGCCTACCACTGCGCCTGCCGCGCTGGCTGCACTGGACCCGATGCCGCTGCCGGGGTGGATATTCTTTTTGATGGAAATCTCTATGCCGGTGCCCGGTTTGCCGTATTCCTGCAAAAGGGCCATCAGCGCTACGCCGGCCACGTTCTGGGAAGCTTCCAGCGGCAGGTCGGCTCCTTCGATGGAAGTAATGCGCACGCCGGGCTTATCGCTCAGCCACAGTTCCATTTCGTCGCCGGTGCCTTCCAGGGCAAGGCCTATCACGTCGAAGCCGCAGGCCACGTTGGCAACGGTGGCGGGGGAAAATATCTTTATTTTATTGTTTGCTTGGCTCATATCTTAAATTATCGAACGGTTCTGATGATGTCTGCAAATATGCCGGAAGCGGTTACGTCCGCCCCCGCGCCTGCTCCCTTCACGATCAGCGGCTGCGCGGAATAACGGCTGGTGGTGAACAGCACGATGTTGTCCTTGCCTTCCAGCTGGTAAAAAGGGTGCTGCGGGCTCACGGACTGCAGGCCGACCGACGCTTTGCCGTTATGGTAACGGGCCACGAACTTGAGGCGCTCACCTTTGTCCGCGGCGGATCTCAGCAGCTGCTGAAAATGCGCGGCGTGTACGTCGAGCTGTTCGTAGAATGCGGGCACGTCTTTGGCATGGAGGCATTCCGCGGGCAGGAAGGAATGATTCTCGATGTCTTCCATTTCCAGCACTGCGCCGCTTTCCCGCGCCAGTATGAGTATTTTCCGCATCACGTCTTTGCCGCTCAGGTCTATACGCGGATCGGGCTCGGTGTAACCTTCATCCTGCGCGGCTTTTACCACCTGCCTGAAATTGGCGCCGTTCACGAAATTGTTGAATATGAAGTTGAGGCTGCCGCTCAGCACCGCTTCGATGGTTTGCACTTTATCGCCGCTGCGCACCATGTCGTTCAGCGTGTTTATTACCGGTAAACCCGCTCCCACGTTGGTTTCGAAAAGGAAAGAAGCGTTGAACTTACGGGCAAGGTCTTTCAGCTTTTTATACTCCGCATGGGCGGAAGAGCAGGCGATCTTATTACAGGTCACCACTGAAATGCCGTTGCGCAGGAAATTACTGTACATGCCTGCAACGGCATCGCTGGCGGTATTGTCTACGAACACGCTGTTGCGCAGGTTCATGTCCAGGATATGTTTGGCGAACAGCTCCTGGTCCATTTCGTGGCCTGCTTCCAGTTCATCTTTCCATTTGCCGAGGGAAAGCCCGCTTTCGGAAAAACGCATTTTGCGGCTGTTGCCCAGCGCAATGATGCGCACCTGCAGGCCCAGCTCGCGAAGCAGGTATTCCTGCTGCAGCTGCAGCTGCTCCAGCAGCTTGCCGCCCACGTTGCCGGTGCCGGCCACGAACACGTTCACCTGCTTGGTCTCCGATTCAAAGAACGCTTCGTGTATCACGTTCAGCGCCTTTTTTACGTCCGCTTTGTTGATCACGGCGGAGATATTTTTTTCCGTAGAGCCCTGCGCGATAGCCCGCACGTTGATGGCGTTGCGCCCCAGCGCGCCGAACAGCTTGCCGCTCATGCCATGGTGGTTCTTCATATTGTCGCCCACCACGGCCACGATGCAAAGGTCTTTTTCAACGATCAGCGGCTCGATGCGCTTGTCGTGTATTTCCTGGACAAACTCACTGTCTACCGCGGCTTTGGCGCTGAGCATGTCGTTTTCGAGGATGCCTACGGTAATGGAGTGTTCCGAGGAGCTTTGGGTGATGAGTATCACGTTCACCTTTTCGCGCAGCAGCGCGTCGAACAGGCGTTTGGAAAAGCCGGGGATGCCCACCATACCGCTGCCTTCGAGGGTGAGCAGGGCAATTTTCTGGATACCGGAAATGCCGGTAACGGGGAAGGGTTTTTCGCCGTTGTCCTGTATGAGCGTGCCGTAATCATCAGGCGCAAAGGTATTTTTGATCCAGATGGGAATGCGGCGGTTCATCACCGGCTGGATGGTGGGCGGGTAGATCACTTTGGCGCCGAAGTGGGACAGCTCCATGGCTTCTTCATAAGAAATGCGCGGGATGGCGATGGCCTGCGGCACGAGGCGCGGGTCGGCGGTCATCATACCGCTCACGTCCGTCCAGATCTCCAGCACGCTGGCGTCCATGGCGGCTGCGATAATGGCGGCGGTGTAATCGGAGCCGCCGCGGCCCAGGGTGGTAGTATCTTTGTCTGCATTGGAGGCGATGAAGCCGGGCAGCACGATATAATTTGCGCTTTGGTGCTGGAAGAACGCGGTGACCTGGTGATCGGTCACGTCGAAGTCTACGAGGGCATGGCCGTGCTGTGCGTCGGTGAAAATGAGGTCGCGGCTGTCTTTCCAGGCGGCGTTTAAGCCCATATGTTTCAGTTTTTCCGCTACCATCCAGGAGGAGAGGAGTTCGCCGAAGCTCATGATCTTATCCTGGCAGCGTTTGCTAAGCTCGCCTACCTGGAAGATGCCATCGCAGAGGGCTTCCAGCTGGTTGAGCTGTTTCTTCACCTCGCTGAGGAGGCTGCTTTGTACGGTGATGGGGAATAACGCGCGGATGGTATCGAGGTGTTTGAGCTCTATTTCCTGGAGCACGGATTTGTATTGTTCCTGGCATTGCCCGGCCAGCTGGCCGCATTGGATGAGCTTATCCGTGATGCCGCTCATGGCGCTCACGACGATGGCCATGTTGCCTTTACGTTTGTATTGCGCTACGATACTGCAAACCTGCTCGATGGCTGCGGTACTGCCTACGGAAGTGCCGCCGAATTTTAAAACTTGCATGAAAAGGAAGTGTTGAATGGATATAAAAGGGATGTTCCCTGCTTTGCGGTGTGCCAGTATTACCTGGCCGGTGGACGATATGAAAAATTAACCCCGCGATGGGGTTGTGGTGGTTGTGATGGTAATAATAGTGCCGTACACGCCGGAGGAGAGTGGAGCAGTACGGATTATATGTGAGTTGAATAAATACACTATTATTTTATGACTTTAGTATTACAAAGATTGGGAATTAAAAGTGAAAATACAAAGGGGTTGGAGAAAATTTAGAAAACGTTTAAATGCGGAAAGGTATCTGAATTCCTTAGTGTTTTGTCTTAATAATCGCTGCTGTGGCTGTTGTATGAGATCGGGAAAGGCGGTTGAACTGGTGGGTGGGCTTTAAATGCTATTACAATTTTGTGACAATGAGTGTTATTTGAGCGTGTTAGCCAGAAGGCTCAATATAACGCTAAGGTTGAAGGAAATAACGAAGTCCGTTACCAGGTAAATCGCAATAATTCGCGAATACCCGTGGTAATTGGTAATGCCTGCTGCATTAAATTAATTTCCCCCGTATCTGAAAATACCATAATTTAGGCCCATCAATCTCATGCACAGTTCGCTTACATACAAAAACCAGTGCAATTACTGCTTCCTCATGGCCACGCTCGCCATGGATTCGGCGTTATAATCTCCCGCTTTACCGGCCAGCCTTTAGGCTAGATCCTGATTTTGTCATCTGAATGGCCGGATACTTGTTATTTATTTAATAAACCCAAATATGCCTCATTATCACACATTAGGGCAGATTCCGCATAAACGGCATACACAGTTCCGTAAGCCGGATGGTAAGTTGTACTCGGAACAGCTTTTTTCCACGGAAGGTTTTTCTTCCCACTATTCCCTGCTGTACCATTGCCATCCGCCCACCGAGATCATCAAAGTGGATGAGCCTTACAGCGTGGCGCCTTCCGTTGCGGAAGAAAAAATGCTGAAACACCGCAGCTTCCAGGGCTTCAACATCCAGCCGGAAACGGATTACCTGAAAAGCCGCAAGCCCGTGCTGGTAAACGCTGACTGCCATCTTTCCCTGGCTGCGCCGCAGCAAAGCACCAAAGATTATTTCTATAAGAACGCCGATGCGGACGAGCTGCTTTTCATACACGAAGGCAGCGGCATCCTGCACACCCAGTACGGGCAGCTGCAATTCGGCTACGGCGACTATATCGTAATACCGAGAGGCACCATCTACCAGGTGGAATTCTCCAACCGGGAAAACCGCCTGTTTATCGTGGAGTCCTTCAGCCCGCTGCGTTTCCCGAAAAGGTACCTCAGCCCTTACGGCCAGCTGCTCGAAAACTCGCCCTTCTGCGAGCGGGACATCCGGCAGCCGCAAAACCTTGAAACCATCGACCAGGCGGGAGATTTCACCATACTCGTGAAAAAGAAAGGCATCATGTATCCCATCCATTACGGCCATCACCCGTTCGATGTGGTGGGCTGGGATGGCTGCGAATATCCCTTTGCGCTGTCTATCCACGACTTCGAGCCCATCACCGGCCGCGTGCACCAGCCGCCACCCGTGCATCAAACCTTCGAAGGGCACAATTTCGTGGTATGCTCCTTCTGCCCGCGCATGTTCGACTACCACCCGCTGGCCGTGCCCGCGCCTTACAATCACAGCAATATAGACAGCGATGAAGTGCTGTATTACGTGGATGGCGACTTCATGAGCCGCAAGCACGTTACCCGCGGCATGATCACCCTTCACCCCGCAGGCATCCCGCACGGGCCGCATCCCGGGGCGGTGGAGAAAAGCCTCGGCGCAAAGGAAACGAAAGAGCTGGCGGTGATGGTGGACACGTTCCATCCCCTGCAGATCACGAAAGAAGCGTTGAACATAGAAGACCAGCAATATGTAATGAGCTGGGCGGAATAAAATTCCCGGTATTATTTTTAGGGAAAAATTAAAGCATGGAATACAGACAACTCGGAGAAAGCAATTTGAAAGTATCGGCCATTACATTCGGCGCATGGGCCATTGGCGGATGGATGTGGGGCGGCGCGGAAAGGAAGGACGCCAGGGAAGCCATCAGGGCCTCTATCGACCAGGGTGTTACGTCCATAGACACTGCGCCTATCTACGGGCAGGGCACCAGCGAAGAGATCGTAGGTGAAGCGCTGGAAGGCATCCAGCGCGATAAAGTGCAGATCCTGACGAAATTCGGCATGACCTGGGAAGGCAGCAAAGGCACTTTCGGCTTCAGCAGTACAGACAACAGCGGGAAGGCGATCGACATTTACAAATATGCCGGTAAGGAAAGCGTGATCCGCGAATGCGAGGAAAGCCTCCGCCGCATGAAAACAGATTACATCGACCTCTACCAGATCCACTGGCCCGACGCAACGACGCCTATCGAAGAAACCTTTGAAGCGGTGCTGCGTTTGCAGGAACAGGGAAAGATCCGCGCAGCCGGTGTTTGCAACTACAACGCGGAGCAGATGAAAAGGGCGGACGCGGTGATCAAACTGGCTTCCAACCAGGTGCCTTTCAGCATGGTGGAGCGCAGCATCGAAAAAGAACTGGTGCCTTATTGTATGGAGAACAACAAAGGCATCCTGGCGTACAGCCCGCTGCAACGAGGCATTCTCACCGGGAAGATCAGGGCGGACCACAAATTTGAAGCAGGCGATCACCGCCCCACCACGAAGTTCTACCAGCCGGACAACATTGCGCGCATCAACGCCTTCCTGGGCCTCATCAGGCCCCTCGCCGAGAGCAAGAGCGCAACGCTGGCGCAACTGGTCATCCGCTGGACCATCGAAAGGCCGGGCATCACCGTGGCATTGGTAGGAGCGAGAGACGCGGGGCAGGCCATCCAGAACGCAAAGGCGATAGACATTAAACTGGCGCCGGAAGAGATCGATTTTATCAATAAGCATCTGTATGCTTTGAGCTTAGTATAGATCAGCGATCATCATACACCAAAACAATCTTTTTTTAAAACCAATCCATTTTTTATGAACAGTGCAGCAGTAAAACCAACACCGGTGCAGGATCAGCAGGACTTCCTGCCTTTGCTCGGAACGGACTACGTCGAGTTTTACGTAGGCAATGCCAAACAGGCCGCACACTTTTACAAAACAGCTTTCGGGTTCCAGTCGCTGGCATATGCCGGGCCTGAAACCGGCGTGAAAGACCGCGCGTCGTACGTGCTGGTGCAGAACAAGCTCCGCTTTGTGCTCACCACCCCGCTGCGCCCCGGCAATGAACTGTCCATGCACGTGGACACTCACGGAGACGGTGTGAAAGTGCTTGCCATCTGGGTGGACGACGCGCGTAAAACTTTCGAGGAAACCGTAAAAAGAGGCGCAAAGCCTTTCCTGGAGCCGGTGGTGGAGAAAGACGAATTCGGCGAGGTAGTGCGCAGCGGCATTCACACTTATGGTGAAACCGTGCATATTTTCGTGGAAAGGAAGAACTATAACGGGCCTTTCCTGCCCGGGTACAAAACCTGGGAAAGCAAATACAATCCCACCAGCACCGGTTTGCAGTATGTGGACCATTGCGTGGGCAATGTAGGCTGGAATGAAATGAATACCTGGGTGGACTTCTACAGCCGTACCATGGGTTTCCACAACCTCGTGTCGTTCGACGACAATGACATTTCCACCGAATATTCCGCGCTCATGAGCAAGGTGATGAGCAACGGCAATGGCCGAATCAAATTCCCGATCAATGAACCGGCGGAAGGGAAGAAAAAATCACAGATCGAGGAGTACCTGGACTTCTACGGCGGGCCGGGCGTGCAGCACGTTGCCATCGCCACCAACGACATCGTGCATACCGTTGGCGAATTGCAGCACCGCGGCATCGAATTCCTGACGGTGCCGGCTTCCTATTACGAAGACCTTACCGCAAGGGTGGGGGATATCGATGAGGATATCGCCCCGCTGCGCGAGCTCGGCATTCTTGTTGACCGCGACGACGAAGGTTACCTGCTTCAAATTTTTACCAAACCCCTGCAGGACAGGCCCACGCTCTTTTTCGAGATCATCCAGCGCAAAGGCGCCAAATCCTTCGGGAAAGGCAACTTCAAGGCACTGTTCGAATCTATAGAAAGAGAGCAGGCGCTGCGCGGGAATTTATAAGATTTTATCCTGCTGAAGGTTACAACAACACATCAATTCGGCACACCGTCCCGACTTATCGGGACGGTTTCTTATTTCTGGTATACCCGGATATAATCCACCAGCATTTGCGCGGGAATGTGGCTGCCTGGTATCTCTTCTCCTCCCTGGCCCAGTGCCAGGTTCACCAGCAGGTAAAAATTCTCACGGAAAGGATTGTTGCCTTTTTTATAGTTGATGGTTTTGGAGAGGTCCTGCGAGTTGATCTCTTTCCCATCGAGGAAAATGGTCATTTTGTTTTCGTCCCATTCCAGGGCCCATTCATGGAATTCTTTCCCCCATTGTTCGCCCCAGGCGGCTACAGGGAATTTGCCAGTGTTCCAGGTTTCCTGGTTGTTGCCTTCCCATACCCAGTTGGCCAGCAGGTTGCCGCGGTAGAACTCCATAATGTCCACTTCGCCGCAGCCAGGCCAACTGCCCGCATCAGGGCTGCTGCCCAGCATCCAGAATGCCGGCCACATGCCTTTGCGCACGTCTATCTTTGCCCGCATCACCACCCTGCCGTATTTGAAATCGAATTTGCCTTTGGTGATCATACTGGCGGACGTATATTCTGCGTATTCGCGGTTGCGCTGCCACGCTGTGCTGGAAGGGTCGTACCGGGTGTTCTTCACCTTTTCTTTCCGTGCTTCTATCACCAGCAGGCCGTTGCGGCAAACAGCGTTATCGGGCTGGTACCATTGGGGTTCGTTGTTGCGCACAAACCCTTTTTCGTAATCCCATTTCGCGGGATCGGGGGCGCCGTCAACATTAAATTCGTCGTTCCAGGTCATTTTGTAAGCTGAAGTGTCGGCAGGGGCGGGGGATGGGGCCAGTAGCAGGGCCATTAACAGGGTTTCGGGCAGCATGTGGAATGTTTTATTGGCCAACAAAATAATAAAAAACCGGTAAGGTTGTTTACGGGGGAAACAACTGTTTTACAGCCGTTTTATTGAAATTTCATCCGGTTTTAGCCCCTTTTACCCACTAAATCTTTATATTTGACGTTAATATTTATGGATTTAAGAGACTTATTCGGGTACCTGTTTATCCTGGCCGGTTTGCTCCAGTTGCTCACCGCCTACCTGATCTTCGCCGGGCAGCGGCATTATGTGCTGCGCATTGCCAACCGGAAGGTCGGTTCAATAATATATGTTATTTTTGCATTTGTATTATTCTACCTGGCATATTATTTCCTGGTATGAATTTGGAAAGACATTAAGATATGAAGCGGTTATTAATTGGTATTTTATCCCTCATGGGCGCTATGAATGTTCACGCACAGCAAACTTTCCTGGAGAACCAGAAGTTGTTCCCGCGGGTTGGTGAAGCTTTCCGTGAAAAAGAGGAATCCATTAAAAAGGAATTCGCTAAAAAAGGAATCGCCTATCCTGCCAAACAGATGTACATCCGTTCCTTCAAGCTGGACAGCGAGTTGGAGATATGGGTGCGCAACAATGTATCCGATACTTTCACGCTGCTGAAAACCTACCGCGTTTGCACCCTCTCCGGTAAGATGGGGCCCAAACGCAAGGAAGGCGACCGCCAGGTGCCGGAAGGATTCTATTATATCAACGATTTTAACCCGAACAGCAGCTTCCACCTGTCTCTCGGTATCAACTATCCCAATTTCTCGGACAAGATACTGAGCGACCAGAAGAAGCCCGGCGGGGATATCTATATTCATGGCAACTGCCTCACCATCGGCTGCATCCCGCTCACCGATGAATTCATCGAGGAAGTATATATCATGGCCGTACACGCCAAGAACAACGGGCAGGATTTTATCCCCGTGCACGTGTTCCCGGTGCGTTTCGGCAACTCCAGATCCATGGACTACCTGGGCAGCATTTCACTCACAGATAACGAAGCGCAGAAATTCTGGATCAACCTGAAATCCGCTTACGATTATTTTGAGAAACACCGCAAATTGCCGGTGGTACTGGTGAACAGCCAGGGCAAATACGTTTACACCACCCCGCAGCAGGCGCCGCCCATTGCACAAAACGCCGCAGCGAAAACAGCCAACGGCAACTGATCGTTTAAATATCATTGAAAAAGAGCATCGCAGCCGCGGTGCTTTTTTTTTTTGTCCGGCCAAGCCCCTTTGCGTCATTTCTACATATTATTTCGCCGATATGCCTTTTTTATTTGAAAATCTCAGTATTTTTTCGAAACTTACCGTGAAGGTCAAATCAATTTACCAATATGAACAGAAGAGATGCCATCAGGAATGTCGCGATCCTTATGGGAACCGCGCTTTCCGCTTCCACGTTAGCGGCTCTGGAGGGTTGTAAATCCAAGCCTGCTACTTATACGCTACAAACACCGGAAACCAAGGCCCTTTTGGCTGAAATAGCCGAAACTATCATCCCGGAAACCACCAGCCCCGGCGCTAAAGCCGCCAATGTGCAGGATTTCATTGTGCTCATGATCAACGATTGTTACGATGAGAAGGCCCAAAAGGTTTTTGAATCCGGCCTGAATAAGATCAATGAAGAAAGCAAAAAGAAATTCTCCGGTAAAGACTTCATGGAGATCACTCCCGAACAACGTACCGAACTGCTCACGGCGATCGATAAAGAAAGGGTGGACTACAACAGACGGGAGAACAAGAAAAAGGACGATCCCGCCCACTACTTCCAGTACATGAAGGAACTGACCCTCCTCGGGTATTTCACTTCAGAGCCCGGCGCCACCAAAGCCCTGCGCTATATAGCGGTGCCAGGCAAATATGAAGGCTGCGTACCTTACAAAAAAGGTGACAAAGCCTGGGCGTAATCCTTTTCTCCGAACCACTAAACAAGAAACAAATGAACCTGAACATAAAAGCGCAGGACCAGAACACGTATGACGCCATCGTAATCGGATCGGGCGTGAGCGGCGGATGGGCTGCCAAAGAGCTGACCGAAAAAGGCCTGAAAGTATTAATGCTGGACCGGGGCAAGAACCTGGAGCACGGCAAATACGAAACCGCGACCAAAGATCCCTGGGACTTCCCGCACCGCGGCCGTATCACGCAAGACCAGCGCCAGAGCCACGAAAAGCTCGTGCGCGATTATCCTTACAGCGAACACAACGAAAAATACTGGATCAACGACAGCCAGAGCCCTTACAAAGAAGACAAACGTTTTGACTGGTACCGCCCCGATATCGTAGGCGGCAAATCCATCATGTGGGGCCGCCAGAGCTACCGCTGGAGCGACCTGGACTTCGAGGCCAACCTGAAAGACGGCATTGCTGTGGACTGGCCGATCCGTTATAAAGACGTCAAGCCCTGGTACGAATACGTAGAGAAGTTCGTAGGCATCAGCGGCCAGGCGGAAAACCTGCCCCATCTGCCGGACAGCATCTTTATGCCCGCGATGGAAATGAACTGCGTGGAAAAAGACGTGAAAAAACGCGTGGAAGAAGCTTTCAAAAGCCGCACCATCACCATCGGCCGCGTGGCCAACATCACGCAGGACCTGCCCGGCCGTACCAAATGCCAGTACAGGAACCTTTGCAGCAGGGGCTGTCCCTTCGGCGCTTATTTCAGCACCCAGTCGTCCACCCTGCCCGCAGCCATGGCCACCGGCAACCTGACGCTGCGCCCTGATTCCATCGTAAACAGCATCATCTACGACGAAGGCAAAAAGAAAGCCACCGGCGTAAGAGTGATAGACAAGCATACCAAGGAAATGATCGAGTTCCATGCGAAGATCATTTTCGTGAACGGTTCCACGCTCGGTTCCACATTTGTACTGCTGAATTCCATCAGCAACCGCTTCCCCAATGGTTTAGGGAACGACAGCGGCGTGCTGGGCAAATACCTGATGGACCACCACTTCAAGATCGGCGCATCCGGCGTGGCGGAAGGATATGAAGACAAATACTTCTATGGCCGCCGTGCGAACGGGCTGTATATTCCCCGCTACCGCAACATCGGTTCCGACAAACGCGACTACATCCGCGGTTTCGGTTACCAGGGCGGCGCAAGCCGCAGCGGCTGGAGCCGTGGCATCGCGGAAATGGGCGTGGGTAAAGACTTCAAGGAAATGCTCACCGAACCCGGCCAGTGGAGCATGGGTATCGGCGGCTTCGGCGAATGCCTGCCCTACGAAGACAATACCGTAGTGCTGGACAACAGCCAGAAAGACGCATGGGGCCAGCCTGTGATGCGTTTCAACGCCGAGTTCAAAGAAAACGAAGCGAAGATGCGTATCGATATGATGAACGATGCGGCTGAAATGCTGGAAGCTGCGGGCATCAAGAATGTGAAGACCTACGACAACGGCTCCTGGCCGGGCATGGCCATCCACGAGATGGGCACTGCACGCATGGGCCGCGATCCGAAAACTTCCATCCTCAATGCTTTCAACCAGGTGCATTCCGTTCCCAACGTGTTCGTAACAGACGGCGCGGCCATGACCTCCGCATCCTGCGTGAACCCTTCGCTCACCTATATGGCGCTTACTGCCAGGGCGGCGGACTATGCAGTGAAAGAACTGAAGAAAGGCAATATCTGATCCCTGAAAGGGCACAGCATATAACTTGGAAGAGCCGCCTCATTGAGCGGCTCTTCCTGCTTACAATACCCGTTTGTTTGATATGATAAGGCGGCACAGTGAATAATAATATGCATACCTAAAACCCTCGCTACATGAATCTGAACATTAAAGCGACCCAGGAACATACTTACGACGCGATCGTGGTAGGCTCCGGCATCAGCGGCGGCTGGGCGGCGAAAGAACTCTGCGAAAAAGGGCTGAAGACCATCGTACTGGAACGGGGCCGCAACGTAGAGCACGTAAAAGACTATACGACGGCCAACTGGGATCCCTGGAGCTACAAATACCGCGGCTGGCATTCCAACGAAATGAAGGAGAACCATCCCATCCAGAGCCGCTGCTACGCCTTCGATGAGGCCACGCAGCATTTTTGGGTGAACGATAAAGAGAATCCCTACAACGAAGTAAAGCCGTTCAACTGGCTGCGCGGCTACCATGTAGGCGGGCGCTCGCTGATGTGGGGCCGGCAGGTGTACCGCTGGAGCGACATAGACTTTGAAGCCAACGCAAAAGACGGTCATGGTGTGGACTGGCCGGTGCGCTATAAAGACATTGCGCCCTGGTACAGCTACGTGGAGAAATTCGCGGGCATCAGCGGCCAGGCCGAAGGGTTGCCCCAACTGCCGGATGGCGAGTTCCTTCCTCCCATGGAAATGAACTGCCTCGAAAAACATGTGGCCGCGAGGATCAAAGAAAAATATAAAGACCGCATCATAACCATCGGCCGGGTAGCGCATGTAACCACTGCGCACAACGGCCGCGGCCCCTGCCAGTACCGCGATCTCTGCGCACGGGGCTGCCCCTTCACCGGGTATTTCAGCAGCAACGGCGTAACGCTGCCCGCAGCGCAGAAAACAGGCAATCTCACGCTGAGGCCTTATTCCATCGTGCAGGAGGTGATCTACGACGACAGCACGCAGAAAGCCAAAGGAGTGCGCATCATGGATGCGGAAACAAAAGAAGTGATGGAATACTTTGCGAAGATCATCTTCATCAACGCATCCACCTTGGGCACCACGGCCATCCTGCTCAACTCCGTGTCCAACCGCTTCCCCACAGGCCTCGGCAACGACAGCGACCAGGTGGGCCGCAACCTGATGGACCATCACTTCGGCGTGGGCGCAGGCGGTTCCTTCGACGGGTTCCAGGACCAGTACCTGTACGGCCGCAGGGCCAATGGTATTTACATCCCGCGTTTCCGCAACATCAGCGCAGCTACCAAACGCAATGACTATGTGCGCGGCTTCGGCTACCAGGGCGGCGCATCGCGCGGGCGCGGTACAGGCTTTGAGGGCATTGGCGTTGAGCTGAAGGAATCGCAGACAGAACCGGGAGAGTGGGGCATGTGGATCGGCGCCTGGGGCGAGCATCTGCCGTACCAGGACAATACCGTGCGGCTCAACAAAGAGAAAAAAGACGTGTACGGCATGCCTACGCTCGACATAGATTGCAACTTCCGTGAGAATGAACTGGCGATGCGGAAAGACATGCTCGACAGCGCGAAGGAAATGCTGGAAGCAGCCGGGCTGAAGAATGTAGGCGGCGGAGATGATATGCCGCCTCCGGGCCATTGCATTCACGAAATGGGCACGGCGCGTATGGGCCGCGATCCGAAAACCAGCGTGCTGAATGGTTTCAACCAGATGCATGCCGTGAAGAACGTATTCATCTCAGACGGCGCCTGCATGACCTCCTCCGCCTGCCAGAACCCGTCCATCACCTACATGGCATTGACCGCCCGGGCGGCGGACCATGCGGTGAGCGAACTGAAGAAGAACAATATCTGATAAATAATAAGCCATTTGCAGCCGCCGGGAGAGCTTTCTCCCGGCGGTTTTTTTTGTATGCGTTTCTCGCGGGGCGCATGCATTTTTCTCATGCCTTTGGAGAGCTTTATCGGATATCTTACCTTTAGGTTCAACCTTCCTTTTAACTTATGCTGGCACAGAAACAAAAGCTCCGGGAAGCTGAAAATATCGCATCGCAGCTATTCAAAGCCATAGAGGACCGCGGCCTGATCGTTCCCGGTAAAACCGAGAAGACCCTTAACACTGAAGTGTTCCAGCTGGCCGAGGAAATGTTCTGCATCAAAAAATTCTGGCACAAACGCATCGTGCGCAGCGGTGAAAATACGCTGCTTCCTTACGATGAAAACCCGCCGGACCTCGTACTGCAGCAGGATGATATCCTCTTTTTCGATTTCGGACCGGTCGTGGAGGACTGGGAAGCGGATTTCGGGAGAACATACGTGATCGGCAGCGACCCTCTCAAACTTAAGCTGCGCAACGATATCGAAGCCGCCTGGCACGAAGCGAAAGCATGGTTTCACCGGCATACCTCGCTCACAGGGGCTGCATACTTTGCATACGTGAATGATCTGGCCGGCAAATACGGCTGGGAATTCGGCGGGGAACTGGCAGGGCATCTTATCGGTGAATTTCCCCATGAGCGCCTGGAACCGGGCAATTACGGCCTGTACGTACATCCCGGCAACCCGAACGATATGTTCCTTCCCGATGCCAGCGGCAACCCACGGGAATGGATACTCGAAATTCATTTTGTGGACAGGGAAAAGAAGATCGGCGGTTTTTTTGAACAGCTGCTTACCTGAAAAATACTTCAGGCAAAACTATACCCGCCCGCTACGCCGCTTTTGGAAAGCACCACCTGCCAAAGCTGGTTGCTCCGCGACCTGAACGCGCCTGCGCACGAAAGCAGGTAGTATTTCCACATCCTGAAGAACGTAGGATCGTATTTGCCCTTCAGCCGGTCCCAGTTCGCCACAATGTTCTCATACCAGGCCATCAGCGTTTTATCGTAGTCTACGCTGAAATTTTCCCAGTGCTCCATCACGAACAAACCATCTATGGCCTCGCCGATCTGGCGGATGGATGGGATCAGTGAATTGGGGAAGATGTATTTGTTGATCCAGGGGTCCGTAAGGGTGGTCGTGATGTTGGAACCGATGGTGTGCAGCAGGAACAGGCCGTCGTCTTTCAGGCAATCATGCACTGTTTTCATATACGTCGCGTAGTTCTTGTAGCCTACATGCTCAAACATTCCGATGGACACGACCGCATCGAATTTCTCGCGGAGCGAGCGGTAGTCCATGATCCGGATGTCTACCGGGAGGCCTTTGCATATCTGGCGGCCCAGCTCCGCCTGTTCTTTGGAGATGGTGATGCCGGTTACCTTCACGCCGTAATTCTCCGTGGCGAATTTCCCGAAGCTGCCCCAGCCGCAGCCGATGTCCAGCACATGCATGCCGGGCCTGAGCCTGAGCTTGCGGCAGGTGAGGTCCAGCTTGTTTTCCTGCGCTTCATTGAGCGTGCGCGCGTTGTTCCAGAAGGCGCAGGTGTAGGTCATGCGTTTATCCAGCATGAGCACGAACAGGTCGTTGCCGATATCGTAATGCCTGCTGCCGTTGCGGTATGCGGCGGCAGGGCTCTGGCGGTTGAAGAAGCGGGAGAGGAAAAGGTCCATCTTCAGTTTCAGGTTAGGCTTCAGCTGCTGTGCCAGATTGCCGCGCAGTACGCGGGTGATGAATTCATCGGGCGAGGGGCAGTCCCACCACTGCGACATATACGCCTCTCCCAGTCCCAGCGAGCCTTCGGTCAACGTTTTACGGTAGAAGTCTTCGTGGTACACACGGATGTCCCATGGTTCATTTCCGTTTACAGTAACGCCGGCGGAAGAAAGAAGCCGGGTCAGGATACTCTTGAACGTTTCTTTTCCCATAGCATGAATTTAACGGGCGGGTGTCCGGTACAAAAATACGTAATCCGCTTATACGGACGGCAGGCCAATGGCCCCGGGCAAGACGGCCGTTCTCATAACAGGCGGGCGCCGTTATTGTCCCGGCACGAGCGCCAATCCTCTCACATTAACGGGGAAATCCCCGACCTCGGTGATCGTGCTGTTCTGAAGGTTGATGCGGTAAAGTTTGGCGGTAGGCCCTGAAAAAAGGACATATGCTTTATTGTCCTGCCCCACGATATCGAACCCGTTTTCAGTGCTGGTGCTAAGGTTAAGGTCCGCAACCAACGTAAGCTGGCCGGCGTTGGGATTATCCAGGCGGTACAGGTTGCCGGTGGACGCCTCGAGGCCATACAGCACGGTGGAAGCGGCGCCACTGTAGTTGTTGGAATAAGCGACCGCGGAAATGGCGGCGGAGCCGGGAGTGATATCGGTGTCCCTTGCTGTCAGCGTGCCGTTGGTGGGATTGACGCGCAGGTTCAGATCTGCATAGTTGATCACACGAAGCCTGTCCGCCACGGGATTAAAATCAATGCCATGCGAAATATTGGACAGCGCCTGCGGGAAAGGGCCGGTGCCCACCATGGTGGCTGCGCCTGTGGAGGTATTGATCCTGTACAGGCGGGAAGTACTGCCAAGCCCGTACAGCTGGCCGTCCGCCGGGCGAAAGTCTATCCCCAGCAGCTGTTCCGCAGGCTGAAGGCCCGTGATCGTGTGGCTGGTGATGGTGGACGGGTTGCTGGTATGGAACGCGAACAGGTTATTGTTCGTACCGAGCGCATATGCGTCGGGCACCTTGGGAGTGTTGTCATTTTTCTTTTTACTGCAGGAAATGCTGAAGGTAAGGGCCAGGATAAAAGCCGCTTTCAGGGGTATCGATCTCATTGGTTAAATGGTTTACTATAGTATACAATTTAATCATTTTGTTTGAACGGATACGAGAATAAGTAAATGCTTTTGCCTGAAAACGGCTGCGGACTACTTGATCAAGTAGTAGATTTGAGCGGGGTAAAGGATAACTTTAAGTATATGAAAACCACCCCTCATGAAAACCTCCTACTGGCTCCTGTTTTGCATGTTACTGGCGGCAGGCTGCATCAAACACCCCGGCCCTGAAGTGCCGCCCGTTCCGGTAAAGCCGCAATGGCTTATCAGCAAAATTACCCTGGTGCGGCAAAGCGGCTCGCAAAACCCCTTGCCGGGAGAACCGGCAGCCAGTTACCTCAAGCAGGTATATGAGTTTAAATACAACGGTTATTACAAGCCTGTGAGCCGGTACGTCTACCAGGCCAGCAGGGATACTTTGAACCTGCAACTGGCTGAAAGAGACACACTGATCTACGATACCCGGCACCGCGTTGTGCAGGCGGACGAATATATAGCTATCCATCCGAGCGTTAACGCGCGGCTGAAATTCATCTATCCCGGCAACGATACCCTGCCTTCGGCCATGGAAGTATGGTACAGCAGCTATCCCAACCGCGATTCGCTTTACCTCAGCGGTACCACGAACTTTATATACCGGCCGGATACCGCGCTGGCCATCGGCCGTAACTCTCACGGCTCGCTGGATACAACGCACTACATATATTCAGGCACCAACGGTAATTTCAGGCGCGTCGTGTCCACCGCCGGGTACGAAGAAGATATCTACTATACTTTCGACAATACGCCCGCCATAGAACGGCTGATCAATCTGAGCCACGGTATGGTATGGCGCCTGCCGATGGACTACGTGAGCCCGCCCGTACTGTCACGCAACAACTGGACGGGCGACGGGCCGCAGGGATGGCAGAAATATATTGAATACAACGCAGCCGGCAACCTGCCCGTGCGTTATACGATCACGGAATACGCCCCGAATCCTACATACTGGGTCTTCCGTGTGGAATATTTTGCACCAGCGCCCTGAAAGGGTACGTAACATATATTGCCATAAGGATTACAAGGGGCCGTTTCCTGTTTTTACAGGCATAGATAACGGCCCCTTTTTTATGCCGGTACCTGGTGCTCGCAATCATCTTATCGTCAATATTTATATCCAAAACAGGCTTCCCAGACCACTTATCCATACTTTCCCCAATATTTTGGAATATTTGCTAAATTGTTAATTGAAATCTGGTCAACTATGTGATAAGATTCAACCCGTCTAAACCCAAACCAACCATAATGAAAAAATTAACTTTTCTCCTCCTGCTCCTGGCTCCCGTTATCGCCTTTTCGCAGGAAAAAGGCATTCAATTCGTACATGGCCTTACCTGGGAACAGGTGAAAGAAAAAGCCAAAGCAGAGAACAAATACATCTTTGTAGATTGTTTCACGACCTGGTGCGGCCCCTGTAAATTCATGAGCAGCACCATTTTCCCGCTCGAAGATGTAGGGAATTACTTCAACGACAGGTTCATCAGCGTCAAGCTGCAACTGGACAAAACGGAAGGGGACAATGATGAAGTGAAGAGCTGGTACGCCACCGGGGAAAGCATCGCCAAAGAATATTCCGTGAACGCTTACCCCACTTTCCTGTTCTTTAATCCGCAGGGAGAGGCCGTGCACCGTGTGGTGGGCGGAGCCGAAGACGGGCCGGGATGGCTCAAAAGAGTAACGCCCGTTTTTGATCCGGAGCAGCAATATTATACACTGATCAAACAATATGAAAAAGGCAATAAGGCGCCCGAGTTCCTGAAAAGAGCATCCCTCGCCGCTATCGGCGCTTATGATGCAAAAAATGCCGCTGCTCTTTCCAAGGCCTATCTTGCCACTCAAAAGGACCTTTACACCAAAGACAACCTTGAATATATCTCCAAATTCACACGCAGCTCTAAAGACGAGGGCTTTGCGCTCTTACTGAAAAATTCCAAAAAGGCCAATGCTGCATTGGGGGAAGGTAAGGCAGAGAAAATCGTGAAGGGGATCATTCTGCAGGAAGAAGTGTTTGGCAAGGTATTCAGAAACAAGGATCAGAAACCAGACTGGAATGCAGTGTCTGCTGACCTGAAGCAAAAATACCCGGCGTTTGCAGAGGAAGTGGCAGCGGAAGGTAAGGTAGTATATTTTCAATACACAAAGGATTGGGAAAATTTCGCGCCGGCGGTAATGAGCTACATGAAAAAATACGGGGCAGGCGTTGCTCCGGAAGCGCTCAATGATTTCGCCTGGACTGTTTTTGAAAACTGTAAAGACATGACCTGCGTGACGGAAGCGCTGGAGTGGAGCAAACGTTCCCTTGAGGGCAATAACAACCCGATGTTCATGGATACCTACGCCAACATCCTTTACAGGATGGGCAAAAAGGACGAAGCCATCACCTGGGAAGAAAAAGCCCTTAGCCTTGTCTCCGAGGGAGGCGAAAAGAAGGCGTACACCGAAACGCTCGACAAAATGAAGAAAGGCGAGAAAACGTGGAAAGATTAATCCGTAGCGCGTGGAACTACGGCTACCTTCGGGCTTAAACTGTATTAAATGCCCCCCAAAGGTTAAACACTTTTGGGGGGCATTCCGTTTTTTGAAAGCTCCTTTATTGTTTGGAGATATAAAATGGATATTCTATCTTCACCCTGCTCTCATTAACCAATAATCATTTTTTTAATTGTCAACCGCCCGCCGCCCGCGCCACTGCCGGATGCGCAGCCGTTTGATTATTGGTTCACCATTACTTCCTTTTATCATGAGGCAACTATTGCTCCCCCTGTACATTATTTTTTTCGCCGCGCTTTCGCTGGCCTGTAAAAAGAAAACCAGCGCAGGCCCGCAGGATGAAAAACCGGGAAAACTCCGCGTGCTCGGCTACCTGCTGAGCGACAACAACTGGCATAACGCCGTCAATTCCATCGACCTGGACGCTATTACCGACCTGAACCTTGCTTTCCTGAACCCCGGGGCAGATGGCAGCTTCAGCATCGATCCCGCTGTGAAGCAGGTAGTGGATAAAGCGAGGGCCGCTGAAGTGCGTGTGTTTATGTCCATCGGCGGTGGCGATGCGCCCACGCACCTGGCGGAGCTGATCAAACCTGCGAAGAGAAGCGCTTTTGTGGCGGGCATCGTTGCATTGATGGACCAGCACGGGTTTGCAGGGGTAGATGTGGACCTGGAGAATGAGCTGATCAACGCCGACTATCCTGCATTTGTAGCGGAGCTACGCGTGGCGCTTACGTCGCGGAACAAACTCATGACCGCCGCCCTTGCTTCCTGGAACGCTGATAAGATACCCGATGCCACCATGCGGAACTACGACTTCATCAACATCATGAGCTACGATAAAACCGGCCCCTGGAACCCAGGCAGACCCGGCCCGCATTCACCCTACGACATGGCGGTGAGCGATTTTAATTATTTCAATCAGGCGCGCGGTGTGGCCGCAGAGAAACTACTGATCGGCCTGCCTTTCTACGGGTACGGTTTCGGGGCGGGCGCGCCTTCCAGCATCTGGTATAAAGACCTGGTTGCGCAATACGCCGGCGCTGAGAATGCCGACGAAGTGACGGTGAACGGGGGCGGGAAGATCTATTACAACGGTCCTGGCACTATTCGCCGGAAAGTGGCCTTCGCGCTCAGCAGCAAAGCGGCCGGGGTGATGATCTGGGAGCTGACGCAGGACAGCCGTGATGCGAAATCGCTGTTGAAAGCGGTGAATGGGAAGATCAGCGAATAGTTGAAAAATTTGCACCGCTGTACCGGCAATTGCAGCGGCGGTTAACAAACGTGGAAAAAACATCAAGTATAGATCATTATCTCATAAAAGGAAAAGAGACGAATGCGCAATTGCGGGATTCTTTTTTCCTTTTACTTTTTGATTTTGCAGAAAAAAACAGTTAACTTAAAGTAGGTTTTTCGCACATCGTATTGTTTCACGTTAAAATCAGCTTACCATGGGCAGAGTCAGGAATATCTTGGTGGGCAAAGGTCACGCAGTATACTCCGTACATCCAGACAGCACTGTATATGAAGCCCTGAAGGTGCTGGTGGACAAAAACGTGGGAGCCCTCGTAGTATTAGACCACGACAAATTCTTAGGTATTTTCTCCGAGCGGGATTACGCCCGCAGGGTGATCCTGAAAGGCCGCGCCTCCAAGGAAACCACCATCCGCGAGATCATGACCGAACATCCTATTACTGTTACAGAAGATGAGACCATCGAAAACTGTATGGGTAAAATGACAGACAAAAGGATCCGTCATTTACCTGTAGTAGACGATGGCGGCAGACTGATCGGCTTAATTTCCATCGGCGACGTTGTGAAATATATTATGGACGAGCAGAAACATATTATTGAGAACCTCGAATGTTACATTAACGGCACTCACCACTAGCCAGGCAATCTAATCCACAGCCACGCCTTTGTTACCCAGCGTTGTTTTTTGTTTTATCGTCGGCATCCCCTGAGCGGTGCAGCGCAGCATGGACATACAAAAACAACAACCCGGACTCATTTCATTACTACGGATCATACAGATCGACTATAAAACAACAACCATGAACCCGACCTGGCCTTTTCTCGTATTTGGAGCCATCGTGCTTGTATTGGTACTGGCTATCCTGGGTCTGTCCTACATCCTGGGCCAGCGCCATAAAGACCGCGCTACCGGCGAAGCCTATGAGTCCGGGGTGCTCTCCACCGGCTCCGCGCGCCTGCGCTTCCCCTCCCAATTTTACCTTGTTGCCATGTTGTTTGTGATCTTCGACATCGAGACCGTGTTCATCGTGTCCTGGGCCATTGCGTTCGGAGAGCTGGGGTGGCCGGGTTTTATCGGCGTATCTGTATTCGTTTTTATCCTGCTGGCCGTGCTCGTGTACGAATGGCGCAACGGCGCGCTCGATTTCGGGCCCGACGGTAAAAAAATACTCAGGGCTTACCGCAAAATGCGGAAAGAAACTGATAAAGAATCCGCAAAAACGATCAAACATGAAGTGGTGGTTAACTGAACCTAAAGAAGCCGCCGCGCAAAAGTCCGGCAACTTTTCCATGGAAGAATCCGTGAGCCAGGCCGTGATGCTGACCTCTGTGGAACGGCTGGTAGCATGGGGGCGCAAGAATTCCATGTGGCCCTTTCACTTCGGGCTGAGCTGCTGCTTCGTGGAAATGGCCACCGGGATGACGCCCAAGTACGACCTGGCGCGTTTCGGCGCGGAAGTGATCCGCGGCACGCCCCGGGAGGCGGACGTGATGATCATTGCCGGCACGGTGTTCATTAAAATGGCGCCCATCATTCAACGGTTGTATGAACAAATGATGGAGCCCCGCTGGGTAATTTCCATGGGATCGTGCGCAAATTCCGGCGGGATGTATGATATTTACAGCGTGGTGCAGGGCGTGGACAAATTTCTGCCGGTAGACGTTTATGTTCCCGGCTGCCCGCCCCGGCCGGACGCGTTCATGCACGGGCTGGTGCTGCTCCAGCAATCTGTAGGCAAGGAAAAGCGCCCCCTCAGCTGGACGATAGGGGACCAGGGCGTGATAAAACCGGAGAAAGTGAGCATGCGCGACCTGAACCGCGATAAACGCCAGCAGATGACAGAATTCAAAACACCCGACGAGATATGATCCCTTCGGGAGCACTATAAAAAGCGTAAATTCAAAATGCCGGACGGGAGACGAATTCCCGCCGGGGCCCTATATAAAATCATGTACGGATGAGTATCAGACGGATCACCGAAAATGTGTATGAGCTTCAGCTTGGGAAAGTGAACGCCTTCCTGGTGGAAGATGAAAAGCTCACGCTGATAGATACGGGAGTGCCAGACAGTACCGGCCAGATCATTGAAATGATCCGCGCAATAGGCCGGCAGCCGGAAGAGCTAAAGCACATCCTGCTGACCCACAGTCACCCCGATCATGCGGGGAGCGTGGCGCAGCTTAAAATAATCACCGGCGCAAAGGTGTATATGCACCCTGCGGAGAAACTGAACGTGGAAAAGGGTTTCGTGCCAAAACCGCCCGATCCTCACTTCACGAGCCTCGTCAATAAGCTGATGTATAACCTGTTCGTGAAAAATGCGTCAGGTTACATCCCTTCCACAAAGGTGGATGAGTTATTGCAGGATGGAGACTGGCTGCCTATAGCGGGCGGATTGCATGCCATTCATATCCCGGGCCATAGCGCCGGCCAGCTGGCGTTTTTCCTGCCGGGAAGAAAAAATGTGCTGTTCGCCGCAGATGCCGCGGACAACCTGTTCGGTTTAAGTTACAACTGCTTCTATGAGAACTTCCCGGAAGCAGAGCATAGCCTCGAAAGGCTGTCTACCTTCGATTTCGACATTGCCTGCTTCGGCCACGGCAAGTCGATCATGAGAAGGGCTTCCGAAAAGTTCAGGAACAGGTTCCTGGGGCACAGGCACGCCGTTGCGCAGGCAAAGGCCACACAGCCTTACCTTGTGGTGGAACAGGATGCTACCCTGCGTATGCAGGAGCCGGAAAAAAAATTATAACAATGTACGACTGATACAAAACTGATAATTCTTACATCAGCTCATTAAAAGCAAGGGACCCACAAGCCTGGAAAAGCTAAGCAGCATGGCGCATTGATACAATCAAAAATGTAATCATGCCCGCGAGCATCTTTTCTGCCCTCTGCTCCCGTTTCGGTGAGAATATTTTCCACGAACAGCTCACCCGGGATGAGACGCCCACCATCTGGACGCCACAAGGGAAAATTATTGCTGTACTGGAATACCTCCGCAGCGATGCGGAACAACCTTTTCGCATGCTCTATGACCTCACGGCCATCGACGAGCGTGCCTGTAAAAGTAAGTACAACGGCACCTGCGAATTCACACTCGTTTACCACCTTTTTTCGTTCGAACGCAACGCATTCGTCCGCCTGAAAGTAGCCCTCCGCGGCGAATTCCCATCTACCCCGAGCGCCACGCACATCTGGCCCGCCGCCAACTGGTACGAAAGAGAAGTATACGATATGTTCGGTATCCGCTTCGACGGCCACCCTCTCCTCAAACGCATACTCATGCCTGTGACCTGGGAGGGGCACCCGCTCCGGAAGGAGCACCCGGCCCGCGCCACTGAGATGGGCCCCTTCCGTTTGTTTGCAGCGAAAGAAGACAGGGAACAGGAAGCGTTGCAATTCAGTCCGGAGGAATGGGGGCTCAAACGGCAAAGCGAGGATTCAGATTACATGTTTCTCAATATCGGCCCGCAGCACCCGGGCACCCACGGCGTTCTCCGCATCATTCTCCAGCTGGACGGCGAAGACATTGTAGACGCCGTTCCCGACATCGGATTCCACCACCGCGGCGCTGAAAAGATGGGCGAACGGCAAAGCTGGCATACCTATATCCCCTACACAGACCGCATCGACTACCTCGGCGGCGTCAACAACAATCTTGCTTATTTACTGTCTGTAGAAAAACTGGCCGGCATCCGCATCCCGGAACGCGCCGAAGTGATCCGCGTAATGCTCTGCGAGCTGTTCCGCATCGCCAGCCACCTCGTTTGGTACGGCACCTTCGCGCAGGACGTAGGGCAGCTCAGTCCCGTGTTCTACATGTTCACAGACCGTGAAAAGATATTCAACATCATTGAAGCCGTTTGCGGCGGGCGCATGCATCCCAACTGGTTCCGCATCGGCGGTGTGGCGCAGGACCTGCCCAATGGCTGGGATAAGCTCGTTCGCGACTTCGTGAATTATTTCCCGAAAAAACTGAAGGAATACGATAAGATGGTGATGCGCAATGCGCTCTTCAAAGCGCGCACCGTGGGCATCGGCGTGTTTACGCAGGAAGAGGCCATAGACTGGGGCGCTACCGGGCCCAACCTCCGCGCCTGCGGCATGGAGTGGGACATGCGTAAAAAGCGGCCTTACAGCGGTTACGAGAATTATGAATTCGACATACCCATTGCACACAACGGCGATTGTTACGACAGGGCAGTGGTGCGCGTGAACGAAATGTGGCAGAGCCTGCGCATCATCGAGCAATGCCTGAACAATATGCCCGCAGGGCCTTATAAGTCGGACCATCCGCTCACCACGCCGCCGCTCAAGGAAATGACCATGCAGGATATCGAAACACTGATCCATCATTTCCTGCACGTGAGCTGGGGGCCGGTGATACCCAACGGCGAAGCGATGGTGGTTACAGAAGCCACCAAAGGATGGAACAGCTACTATCTCACGAGCGACGGCAATACCTCGCCTTACCGGGTGCGGGTGCGCACGCCATCGTTCGCGCATATGCAGATGATACCGTATATCAGCCGCGGGTATACCGTGGCGGACCTACTCTCCATACTCGGCGCCATGGATTACGTGCTGGCCGATATTGACAGGTAACAAAAAAGCAATTGCTATGCTCAGTACCGCAGAAAAGGAACAGATCGAACACGAGATCCGGCAGGTGCCGGTAAAAAAAGCCGCTTGCATAGAAGCGCTGAAGATCGTGCAGGAACACCGCCGCTGGGTATCCGACGAAGGCATACAGGACGTGGCGGCCATCCTGGAAATGAGCGCCGAAGAGGTGGACAGCGTGGCTACTTTTTACAACCTCATTTTCAGGCAGCCTGTGGGCAGGCACATCATTCTCCTTTGCGACAGCATCAGCTGCTACGTAATGGGCCTTAACGCGCTGCATGAAGAACTGGTGAACCTGCTGGGGATACAGTACGGGGAAACCACCGGCGATGGCCGTTTTACACTGTTGCCCAACCCATGCCTCGGTACCTGCGACCATGCGCCCGCGCTCATGGTAGATCATGATCTTTACCGCGACCTGCAGCCTGCGGCCATTGCTAACATCCTTGAAAAATACACATGACCATGGAACGCCCGCTCACACAACATATCACCTTTCCGCCGCTCGGCCTCCGCCAGTACGAAGCCGTAGGCGGTTACCAGGCAGCCCGCAAAGCGGTGAAACACATGCAGCCGCAGGAGGTGACCGCGCTGGTGAAAGATTCAAACATGAAAGGCAGGGGCGGCGCGGGTTTCAGTACAGGCATGAAATGGAGCTTTGTGCCCATGAACGTACAGGGCCCTAAATACCTCATCTGCAACGCCGATGAAATGGAGCCCGGTACCTTCAAAGACCGCTGGCTGCTGGAAGGTAATCCACACCAGCTCATAGAAGGCATGATCGTATCCGCTTACGCCATACAGGCCACGGAATCGTTCGTATTCCTGCGCTGGGCTTACAAAGTGGCCGCGCAGGAGATCCGCAAAGCGATACAGGAAGCCTACGATGCGGGTTACCTCGGCAAAAACATCCTTGGTACCGGCTACAACCTTGAAATGCACCTGCATACCGGCGTTGGAAGATATATGTGCGGCGAAGAGACCGCGCTGCTCAATTCGCTCGAAGGCCGGCGCGCCACACCGCGCTCCAAGCCGCCTTTCCCGCAGGTGAGCGGCCTGTTCGGCAGGCCCACCATCGTGAACAATGTGGAAACGCTGAGCTACATACCGCATATCGTGAACAAAGGCGCGGACTGGTTCCAGAAGCTGAGCCTCACAGCAGACGGCGGCACGAAAATATATGGCGTAAGCGGCCGCGTGAAAAATCCCGGCGCCTGGGAACTGCCTATGGGCATCACCTTGCGCGAGCTGATAGAAGAACATGCGGGCGGCATGGCCGACGGGTACCGTTTTAAAGGCGCATTGCCCGGCGGCGCATCCACCGATTTTTTAGTGGAAGAACATATGGAGGTACCGCTCGATTTTGCAGGCGTAGCCGCAGCCGGCAGCCGCCTGGGCACCGGCACCGTGGTGGTGCTGGACGATAAGACCTGCCCCGTGGGATTCGTGCACAACCTGGAGCATTTCTTCGCACAGGAAAGCTGCGGCTTCTGCACGCCCTGCCGCGAAGGCCTGCCCTGGACGGAAAAGCTGCTGCTGGCCATAGAGAAAGGAAACGGGCGGATGGAAGACCTGGAGCTGCTGGCTTCGCAAACGCGATTGCTGGGGCCCGGCAATACGTTCTGCGCGCTCGCGCCAGGCGCCATGGAGCCGCTGCAAAGCGCACTGAAATATTTCAGGGAAGATTTTGAAAGACACATAGCCGAACAAAGCTGCCCCTACGGCAACTATCCTCATCACCATCACCTTCATTCCAAGGGTTATGAACATATTCATTGATAATAAAAAATATGAGATAAAGGAAGGCAAGAACCTGCTGGAAGCCTGTCTGCAGCTGGGGCTCAACCTCCCTTATTTCTGCTGGCATCCTTCGCTTGGTTCCGTGGGCGCCTGCCGGCAATGCGCCATTAAGCTATATAAAGATGAAGATGATCAGAAAGGCAGGATCGTAATGGGATGTATGGAACCCGTGCGCGATAACGTGCGCATTTCGCTGGAAGACCCTGATGCAAAAGGTTTCAGGGAGCAGGTGATAGGCTGGCTGATGACGAACCACCCGCACGACTGCGCCGTGTGCGACGAAGGCGGCGCCTGCCATTTGCAGGACATGACCGTGATGACGGGCCATAATTACCGCGATTACCGTTTTTCCAAACGCACCTACAACAACCAGGACCTTGGCCCTTTCCTGAACCATGAGATGAACCGCTGCATACAGTGTTACCGCTGCGTGCGCTACTACAAAGATTATGCGGGCGGCAAAGACCTGGACGTGTTTGCTGCGCACAACCATGTGTATTTCGGGCGCTGCAGCGACGGTAAGCTGGAAAGCGAATTCAGCGGTAACCTGGCGGAAGTATGCCCCACAGGCGTATTCACAGATAAGACCCTGCAATCGCATTACACCCGGAAATGGGACCTGACCTACGCTCCATCCATATGCCAGGGCTGCTCGCTCGGCTGCAACACTAGCGCCGGGGAACGCTACGGCACCCTGCGGCAGATCGCCAACCGCTACAACGGCGAAGTGAACGGTTATTTCCTCTGCGACCGCGGGCGGTACGGGTACGAGTTCGTGAACAGCTCGCAACGCATTTACGAGCCCGCCATGCGCCCGCATTCCAACGGAACGATCCACCGGGAACATATTATAGAACATGTGGCGGCAAGGCTGAAGAACAACAAGGTGATCGGCATCGGCTCGCCGCGCGCCAGCCTGGAGAGCAACTTCGCGTTGAAGCAGCTGGTGGGCGCGGAGCATTTTTATCTCGGCATGTCCGACTCGGATCACGATCACACTTCCCTTGCCCTGAAAATATTGAAAGAAGGCCCCGTGCGCACGCCTTCACTGCATGAAACAGAACATGCGGACGCTATACTCATCCTCGGCGAAGACCTTACCAATACCGCGCCCATGATGGCCCTGGCCGTGCGCCAGGCCGTGCGCCAGCAGCCCATGCACGAAGTGGAGCAGCAGCTGCACCTAGCGCAATGGCAGGATGCTCCCATGCGCGAAGCCATCCAGGACAGGAAAGGCCCGCTGTTCATCCTCAACACATTCCCCACCAAGCTGGACGAGCTGGCTACCGCCGTGCACCGCGGAGCACCGGACAATCTTGCCCGCCTTGCATTTGCCATAGCGGCCAAGCTCGGCGCGGACGTAACGCCCGTAAGCGATCTGCAGGAGGAAGAAAAAATTCTGGTAAAACAAATAACCGATGCGCTGCTCGCCGCGGAGAAACCGCTTATCATCAGCGGTTACGGTGCCGGCTGCGACCACTTTATGAAAGCAGCCGCCAACATCAGCTGGGCTTTGCAGCAGCAAGGCCGTAACCCGATGCTGAGCCTTACGTTGCCCGAGTGTAACAGTCTTGGCCTGGAAATGCTCGGCGGCCACCGCCTCGATTCAGCGATAGACGTGGTGAAACAGGGGGAGGCAGATACCATTATCATCCTGGAGAACGACCTGTACCGCCGCGCGGATGAACATGTGATAGACGAGCTGTTCCGGCATGCGAAAGAAGTGATCCTGGTAGATCATCTCTACAACCAGACCGCCGAGAAAGCCACCGTACTGCTGCCCGCGGGCACTTTCGCCGAAGCGGACGGCACCGTGGTGAATAACGAAGGCCGCGCCCAGCGGTTCTTCCAGGTGTTTGTGCCGAAAGGTTCCGTACAGGAAAGCTGGCGATGGTTCCTGCAGATAGCAGACAAGGCGCAGGTGCCGCGGCTCAGCGGCCTGCAAAACCTCGATGACATCATCTGGGCCATGTGCGTGGCAGTGCCTTTCCTGGAGCGGGTGCAGCAGATCGCACCGCATGCGGATTTCAGGATCAACGGCCAGAAGATCCCCCGCGAATCGCACCGGTACAGCGGCCGCACGGCGATGCTGGCCAACGAGAACGTGAGCGAGCCCAAGCCAGCAGATGACATTGATACTGCCTTATCCTTTACCATGGAGGGCTTCCGCGGAGAGCCGCCCGCCCCGCTGATACCCTACTTCTGGTCGCCGGGATGGAACTCTGTACAGTCCGTGAACAAATACCAGACAGAAATAGGGGGGCACCTCCACGGCGGCGACCCCGGCCTGCGGCTGCTGGAACCGCATGTGAACGGCCGGCCGCCGTACTTCAGGGAAGCACCGGACAGGTACGTGCCCATTCCGGGGCATGTGCATGTGATGCCTTTGTACAGCATTTTTGGTTCCGAAGAACTGAGCATGTACACCAAAGGCATCGCCCACGCCGCGCAGGATTTTTTCTGCATGTACATGAACCCTGAAGATATGCACCAGTGGGGCGTTTCCCCGGGCGTCTGGGTAAGCTTCGATGTAGACCATCACACTTACCAGATGGTGGCCGTTCCCAACCACTGGCTGCCGAGAGGCATTGCCGCGCTGAACGCGGGACTGCCACGCGCAAAGATCATCGACCTGCCGCAGTGCATCAGGCTGAGCGGAAGCGAAACGCTGGAGGCAGCGCGGTAAGCGGGAGGAACAGACGGCAAATGGAAAAACATAATAAAGAAGGATCGCAAACGGCGGTGGCCGCCGGAAAAATAACAGATTAGGAAATGCTGCACAGCAGCGCAAACATACTGATCATGGAAGCACATTACTGGTGGGTGATAGGCGGCGTACTATTCGTACTGCTCAATACGGCGGCCGGCCTCATATGGCTGGAACGGCGGATGCTGGCACTCTGGCAGGACCGCTACGGTCCCAACAGGGCAGGGCCTCTCGGGCTGTTCATCGTGCTGGCGGATACCATCAAGCTATTCTTCAAGGAAGACTGGATACCACCGTTTTCGGATAAGGTCGTGTTCGTGTTCGCACCCGCGGTGGTGGTGGCTTCCGTACTGATGAGCTTTACCGTCATCCCCTTCGGGCCGAATGTGCTGGTGGCGGACTGGAATATCGGGCTGCTCTTTTTCCTGGCCATGTCGTCGCTCGGCGTATACAGCGTCGTGCTGGGAGGATGGGCCTCGAATAACAAATACGCCCTGCTGGGCGCCATGCGCGGGGCTTCGCAGATGATTAGCTACGAAGTGTTCATGGGCCTGGCCCTGATGGGCGTGGTGCTGCTGAGCGGCAGCTTCAACCTGCGCGAAATAGTGGAAGCGCAGCGCGGTATGTGGTACGTGGTGCCGCAGGCGCTGGGTTTCATCATCTTTCTTATAGCGGGCGTTGCGGAAACGCACCGGCTGCCGTTTGATATACCCGAAGCGGAAAGTGAGCTGGTGGCGGGTTTCCATTCGGAATACTCCGGTATGAAGTTCGGCATGTTCTTCATCGGGGAATACCTGGGCGTTACACTGGTATCGTCCATGATCGTGACGCTGTACTTCGGCGGCTGGCTGGGGCCGGCTTTCCTGCCGGGTGTCATCTGGTTCGTGATCAAGACCTTTGTTTTTATATCGCTGTTCATCCTGCTGCGGGCGTCTATGCCCAGGCCGCGGTACGACCAGCTGATGGAATATGGCTGGAAAGTATTGTTCCCGCTCTCTTTGCTGAACCTCCTTGCAACAGCGGCGGTGAAATTAATCATGACTGACAATTGATAGCTTATGTTCAGTTTACTCAGAAGTATGTGGCTGGTGTTCCTGCATGCATTCCACAAACGGGAAACCTACCAGTACCCGGAAGAAAAAGCCCCTTTGCCCGCGCGCTGGCGCGGCCGCATCGCCCTCACCCGCGACCCTGACGGCGGCGAACGCTGCGTAGGCTGTTATCTCTGTGCGGCCGCCTGCCCGGTGGACTGCATCAGCCTCCAGGCCGCTGAAATGCCCGATGGACGAAGGTATCCGAGCTTTTTCCGCATAAACTTCTCCCGCTGCATCTTCTGCGGGTTCTGTGAAGAAGCCTGTCCTACCTACGCCATCCAGCTGCTGCCCGATTTCGAGATCGCGGAATATGACCGGCAGAACCTGGTGTATGAAAAGGAAGACCTGCTGATCAACAGCCAGGGCAAATACCCGGGTTACAACTATTATCGTGTGGCCGGCATGGCCATCGGCGGCAAAGAAAAAGGCGAAGCGAACAAAGAAGAGCCGCCGGTGAACGTGAAGAGCCTGTTACCTTAAAACATCCATCCCATGGGACCTGCATTTTATATAGCCGGGGCGGTAGCGATATTATCCACGCTGATGGTGATCACGCGTTACAATATTATGCATGCGCTGCTGTACTTCATTGTTTCGCTGCTGAGCATAGCGGTGATATTTTACCTGTACGGCGCGCCGTTTATGGCCGCCCTGGAAGTGATCGTGTATGCGGGCGCCATCATGGTGCTGATCATATTTTTCGTAATGATGCTGAACCTGGGGCCGCAAACCGCCGGGGACGAGGCCAAATGGCTTACGCCCCGCATCTGGATCGGGCCCTCCATCCTTTGTATTGTTTTACTCGCGGAACTGGTATACCTCATCCTCCAACCGGCCGGCACAGCCGGGGATGTCATCACGGTGGACCCGAAAGCGGTAGGCATGAGCTTATTCGGTCCTTACATCCTGGCGGTGGAGCTTGCGGGCATGTTGCTGATGGCCGGGATCGTAGGGGCCTATCACCTGGGCAGGCAGAAGAAAAAGATATTACACCGATTCCTTGAAAGAACTGACGTATGAATACAACCATGGAAGGCCTTATACTGGCCGGCATCTTATTCACGCTGGGCCTCATCAGCATGCTGATCAGGCGGAACATCATCTTTATGCTGGTGAGCGTGGAGATCATGCTGAACGCCGCTGGCCTTGCTTTCATTGTGGCGGCCGCCCGCTGGGGCCAGCCGGAAGGGCAGGTGATGTTCATGTTCATTCTCGCCATGGCAGCGGCTGAAGTATCTGTCGGGCTTGCCCTCATTTTACAGATCTATCACCAGCTCAAAACGCTGGACAGCGATGAGGCCAGCAAGATGAGAGGATAAAGAAGAAAATAAAATCATTCTGATATGCAGTGGATCTACCTGATACCCGCTTTGCCCTTCCTGGGCGCGCTGCTCCTGATCCTCGCCTCGCGGCGGATCGGTAAAAAAGGCGTAGCCCTCATCGGCTGCGGCAGCGTGGGCCTGGCTGCGCTGGTGACCATCATCGCGGGCCTGCAGTTCATGCAGCTGGGCAATCCCGCATTCGTGCAGCATTTGTGGGACTGGGTGAGCATCGGCACTTTCCGCATCGGCATAGACCTCAGGCTGGATGCACTTTCCCTCGTTTTTACTTTCGTGATCACTTTCGTGGGTTTCCTCATACACGTGTATTCCACCGGCTATATGGCAGACGATCCGGACTTCGCCCGTTTCTTCGCCTGCATGAACCTCTTTGTGGGCGCGATGCTTATGCTGGTGCTGGCTGATAATCTTTTGCTGCTTTACTTCGGCTGGGAAGGCGTGGGCCTTTGCAGTTACCTGCTGATCGGGTTTTGGTATAAAGACCCCGCCAATGGCGCGGCTGCCCGCAAAGCATTTATTGTAACACGCGTGGGAGACACTGCCATGGCCATTGCATTGTTCCTGCTGGTGCAGCACACCGGCAGCCTGCAGCTGAGCACAGTACTTGCGAAGGCGCAGGAGCTATGGTCGGCCGGCGACCCAACGGTGGTGCTGATCGCTTTCCTCTTATTGGGCGGCGCGGTGGGCAAAAGCGCGCAATTGCCGTTGCAAACCTGGCTGCCCGATGCCATGGCCGGCCCTACACCGGTGAGCGCGCTCATTCATGCGGCCACGATGGTAACGGCCGGCGTTTACCTGGTGGCACGCACCAATGTATTATTTATCCTTTCTCCTTCCGCACAGGCGGCAGTGGCTATCGTGGGCGCCGTTACCTTATTGCTGGCCGGTTGCAGCGCATTTGTACAAACGGACATCAAGCGGGTGCTGGCATATTCCACCATCAGCCAGATCGGCTATATGTTCCTCGCACTGGGTGTTGGCGCGTGGAGCGCGGCCATCTTCCATTTCATGACCCATGCCTTCTTCAAAGCATTGTTATTCCTTGGTGCGGGCGCCGTTATCGTGGCGCTGCATCATGAGCAGGATATGTTCAAAATGGGCGGCCTGCGCAAATCGCTGCCGGGCGTATTCCTCGTGTTCCTGGTAGGCTCCGCTTCACTGGCGGCATTGCCGTTTGTGACCTCGGGCTTTTATAGCAAAGACCAGATCGTATGGCTGGCGGGAGCTTCCGCGAACGGAAGCGCTTTTTATTCGCTGGCCGCCATACTCGGGGCTTTCATTACGGCGGCCTATACCGCGCGGATGATATTCCTCGTCTTCTTCGGAAACGAAAAAACGCATGTGCACCACCGTCCCGGGCCGGTGATGATGATACCGTTGTACATACTGGCGGTATTGTCTACGCTGGCCGGATTTATTGAGCTGCCGCACACGCTCGGGCATGTTACCCTGCTCAGCGATTTCCTGTCGCCGGTATTGCCTGCGGTAATAACGGACCATGGCGGGCTGGCGCTGGAGTGGGGGATGCAGGGCCTTACCGTGGCATTGTGCGCGCTGGCTATCTGGCTGGCCTGGCGCTTGCTGGCCGCGCCTTTCCCCTCGGGCCTGAAACAGTTCCTCAAAAACGGCTGGGGCTTCGACGATGCGTACCGCGTGTTGTTCGTGCAGCCTTTTGTGCAGCTGGCCAGGCTGAACAGGAAAGATATTGTCGATAAGGTATATACAGGTCTTGCGTCCGTTACCCGCGGCTTCCACCGTATGATGTCCGCCACGCAAAGCGGTATTCTCCGCTGGTATGTGATGGGTATCGTGATGGGTGCCGTCATTATCCTGTCTGTGATCATCTGGCGGGAATACGCCGTCTGAACCCTTTAAAATATTGATACAATGATCCTCCTCGCCTTCATACTCTTACCCATCCTGGGCGCATTTGTGGCCTGGCTTTCCGCGGCGGTGAACAGATCGCTGCCGCGCTGGGTGGCCCTGCTGGTAATGCTGGCCGGGCTGGTGCTTTCTGCCGGGCTCTGGTGGCAGGTGCAGGACGATGTGTATTTCATCGGCGACCGCTGGCTGGAAACCTGCGAGCTACCGTGGATGCCGCGTTTCGGCATCAGCTTCTCGCTGGCGCTGGACGGCCTGAGCCTGCTTATGCTGGTGCTCACCTTTTTCCTCGGCGCACTGTCTGTTATGGTATCCTGGAATGAAATAAAAGAACGGGTTGGCTTCTTTCACTTCAATCTCTTATTTGTGCTGGGCGGCATTGCCGGCGTATTCCTCACGATGGATCTTTTCCTGTTCTATTTTTTCTGGGAAGTGATGCTCATTCCCATGTATTTCCTGATCGGCATCTGGGGGCATGGCAACCGTGTTTACGCCGCATTCAAATTTTTCCTGTTCACACAGGCGGGCGGGCTGCTGATGTTGCTGGCCATACTGGGATTGTATTTCATTCATGCGTCCGCTACCGGCACTTTCACCTTTTCTTACTTCACCCTGCTCAATACCCCGATGGCCGTTGAGACCGGGCGCTGGCTGATGCTGGGCTTCCTCGTTGCGTTCCTTGTGAAGCTGCCTGCATTCCCGTTCCACACCTGGCTGCCTGACGCGCATACGGAAGCGCCCACCGCGGGTTCCGTGATACTGGCCGGGCTGTTGCTTAAAACGGGGGCGTACGGCATCCTGCGTTTCGTAATACCCTTGTTTCCCGAAGCATCGCAGTTCTTTGCGCCCTGGATCATGCTGCTGGGCGCCATCGGCATATTGTACGGGGGCAAGCTGGCGTATGCGCAAACCGATTTTAAGAGGCTGGTGGCCTATACCAGCGTGAGCCATATGGGATTTGTGCTGGTAGGCGCGTTTGCATTCAATGCCCTGGCCTACCAGGGAGTGGTGATGCAGATGATCACCCATGGCATCAGTACGGGGGCGCTGTTCATGATCGCCGGTTCGCTGTATGAAAGGCTGCATACGCGCGAGCTGGAACAGATGGGCGGGTTGTGGCCGGCATTGCCGAAAATGGGCGTGGTCACCATGGTGTTCGTGATGGCGTCGCTGGGTTTGCCGGGGCTGGGCAATTTCATTGCAGAATTCCTGATACTGGCGGGAAGCTGGCAGGCCGCGCCCTGGATCACGATCGCGGCAACCATCGGTTTGGTGGTGGCTACGGTATACAGCCTGCGCATCATGCAGAAAGTATTTTTCGGCGCTTCGCAGCGTGAATATAAACTGCCGGACCTGAGCCTGCGCGAAATGCTGATGATGGTGCCGCTTATTATTGCTATCATCTGGCTGGGCGTGTATCCGCAGCCGGTGATCAACGTGGCGGGCAGGGCAATGCCTTCCGTGGCGATTCAATCAACTAAATAAAAAACAAAGGGTATGTCCGCTTCAGACCTTCTCAGTTTACTCCCTTTGCTGATCATCAGCGGGGCCGCCGTGGTAGCGATATTGCTGGTGGCCATCCGGCGCAATCACCGGGTGATGCATGCTTTTACGGTGTTTGCATTCATCTGCGCGCTGGTAGCTTTATATTTCCAGCCTTATGCCGTGCCTTACGTGATAGCGCCGCTTTTCGTGGTGGACGCGTTTGCGCTTTTTAATACCGGATTGATACTCCTGGCGGGTTTGAGCGTGCTGTTCCTCTCTTACAGTTATTTCGAACAGCGCGAAGAACGGAAGGAAGAATATTATATCCTCCTGCTGCTGGCCACGGTCGGCGGTATGGTGCTGGTCATCAGCCAGCATTTCATTTCCCTGTTCCTCGGCCTTGAAACCATGAGCATCAGCCTCTACGGCCTTATTGCCTATCTGCGCGCACGGGAACGGTCGGACGAGGCGGGAATCAAATATCTGCTGCTGGCAGCGCTTTCCTCTGCTTTCCTGCTGTTCGGCATGGCGCTGGTGTATGCTGAATCGGGGAGGATGGACTTTAACGGCATAGGGGCATACCTCGCTGGCATACATACCGCGCCTGTGGCGGTAGTGGCAGGTTTCGGGCTGATGGTGATAGGAGTGGGCTTCAAGCTGGGCATTGTGCCTTTCCATATGTGGGCGCCGGATATTTATGAAGGAGCCCCGCTGCCGGTGGCAGCCTACATCGCCACGGTGTCCAAAGGCAGCATGCTGGTACTGCTGATGCGCTTCTACAGGGATATTAACGGATACGAATACACGATACTGTGGTGGGTGTTCGCCATTATTGCCATGGCCAGCATGTTTGCCGGCAACTGGCTGGCGCTTATGCAGCAGAATGTGAAGCGGCTGCTGGCTTATTCGTCCATCGCGCATATGGGTTACATTCTAATCGCGTTCCTTGCAGGCCAGGAGGCAGGGCAGGAAGCGGTGATCTTTTACCTGGTGGCCTACGTGATCACCAGCATCGGCGCGTTCGGCGTGCTGGCCCTGATGTCTGACGAAAAAAACGATGCGGAGAACCTGCAGGACTTCGGTGGCCTGTTCTGGCGGCAGCCCTGGCTGGCGGCCATTTTTACCGGCATGTTGCTCTCCCTGGCAGGCATACCGCTCACGGCCGGCTTTATCGGGAAGTTCTACGTAGTGGCGGCAGGGGTGGATGCCGAATTGTGGCTGCTGCTTATCCTGCTGGTGGTCAACAGCGTGATCGGGCTTTTCTATTACATCCGCCTGGTTGCTATTATGTTCCAGCCGCTGCCCGGGCCGGTTGTGCGCAAACGGATGCCCTTCTTCGGCATATTCGCGCTGTCGGCGCTGATGGGGCTGCTGTTGTGGCTTGGCGTATATCCTTCAGCGCTGATCGCCGTTATCAGGAACATGATGCTGACCATGGGCTGATCCTTTCCCTCATCATACACCGCACGCCTGTTCGTTTTGAGCAGGCGTGTTTGTTTTGAAAGGTCCTGCTGACCGCATTTAAAGCCTTAAAACGGCCCTCCGCGTCCGCTTCCGGACACTTTCCCGCACCAGCGCCCCTCGTCCTGCTTTTCCCGCCATTTGTCCATTTACCACTATTCCGCCAGCCCTTCTTGTCGCTTTTTCCATTATTTTGCACTATTGCCAATTCGATTTATACCTTTTACAACCCAAGAACCGCTTATGATGCATCGACTATTGAAGCTGTCCGGGTGGGCCCTCCTGACCGCAGGCACACTGTCCGCCCACGCGCAGTCTGAAACCAAACTCTTAAGAAACCCGGCAGTCAGCGAAAAGCACATCGCTTTCATGTACGCCGGGGACATCTGGATCGCTAACCGCAACGGCTCATCGCCCGTACGCCTTACCGTAAACCCCGCCTTCGAGCAGGACCCCTACTTTTCCCCTGATGGAAAGTGGATCGCGTTTACGGGGAATTACGACGGTAACTCCGATGTGTACATCGTTCCCATTGAAGGGGGCGACCCGCAGCGCGTGACCTTCCACCCCGCCCGCGACCTGGTGCGTGGCTGGATCGGCAACGACCGCATCCTCTTCACGTCCGGTGCCACTTCGCCTACCATGAGAACCTCCCAGCTGTTCTCCGTAAGCATCAAAGGCGGCCTGCCGCAGGTACATGCAAGGATACCGGAAGCGAGCCAGGGAGCTATATCGCCTGACGGCAAATTCACCGCTTATATCAAAAATCCTGATCCCGCCGAAGGTTCGGTAGGCAGCTGGCGGCCGTTTAAGCGCTACCGCGGCGGCTGGATGCCCAGGATATGGATATTCAACAACACCACGGCGCAGATCGAAGAAATTCCCGCCGCCAATTCCAACAACGTACGTCCGGTATGGGTCGGCAAAAGCGTGTATTTCCTCAGCGACCGCAATCACACCGTGAACATTTTCCGGTACGATACAGACAGCAAGCAGGTTACACAGGTTACCAAATTCAGCAATGCTGATGTAAAGACCCTCACTTCCGACGGTAAAACGCTGGCGTTTGAGCAGGATGCCACCATTCACCTGCTGAACCCCGCCAATAACGAAGTGACCGACGTGCCGGTTTCCATCCGCGCGGATATTCCTTACAAGCGCCCGCGTTACGAAACCATAAGGTCTTTTGAAAGCGTAACGATCTCCCCGACCGGCCAGCGGCTGCTGGTGCAGGGCAGGGGCGAGATATTCTCCGTGCCGAAAGAAAAAGGCGATGTGCGCAATATTTCCAATTCCCCCGGCACACACGAAAGAGCGCCGGACTGGTCGCCTGATGGCAAATGGATATCTTACCTGTCAGACAAGGATGGCAACTACAAGCTGATCCTCCGTGACCAGAAAGCGCAGAAAGCGCCTGTGGAAATTGAGCTGGGCAAAACCGTGTATTATTTCGATCCCACCTGGAGCCCGGACAGCAAGAAGATCGTATTCAGCGACGCGCACTTCAACCTGTTCTACCTCGATGTGGCTTCCAAAAAGGTCACGAAGGTGGATACCTATACCAATGGTTCTATTCCATCCGGCGGTTCCAACGTGTTCGCGCCTTCCTGGAGCCCCGATTCCAAATACCTTACCTACGTGAACCTGCAGCCTAACGGCTTCGACGGCGTATACCTCTACAGCCTGGAATCCGGCAAGAGCGTGCAGGTAACCGATGCCATGGCGGACGCGGGCACCCCGACCTTCAGCGCAGACGGCAAATACATCTTCTTCCCGGCCAGCACCAACAGCGGGATGGCCATCAGCGGGCTGCACATGCAGACCTACGAAAGGAGAGTGATGTCCAACATCTACGCGGTACTGCTGTCCAGATCAACCCCCACCATCTTCACCCCTCAAAGCGATGAAGAAGCGATAAAAGAAGCAGATAAAGAGAAAGAAAAGGATACGAAGAAAGACAGCTCAAAAGCTGCAAAACCTGAATCCGATGTGGATTTTGACGGTATACAGGACCGCATCATCGCGCTCCCGCTGCCTGCGGGCAACTACCGTTCGCTAAGCGGCCAGGTGAAAGACAAGCTGTTCTATATTTCCGACGACGAGATCCGTTACTACGACCTGAAAGAACGTAAGGCGGAAACCTTCTCCAAAGGCTTCGGTTATATGATCAGCGCCGATGGTAAGAAGATATTGCTGGCCAGCGGCGGTAATTACCAGATCGTGGACGCCGGCCGCAAACCCGGCCCGGGCGAGGGCAAGGTGGAAGTTTCCAGCGTCAGCATGTTAGTGGATCCCGTTGCCGAATGGAAACAGATATTCGACGAAGTGTACAAGATCGAAAAGGATTTCTTTTATGTAAAGAACATGCACGGTGTGGACTGGGACGCGAACAAGAAACGTTATGCCGCGCTGCTGCCTTACGTGAGCAACCGCGCGGACCTTTCTTACCTGGTGAACGAAATGATGAGTGAAATGGTGGTAGGCCACAACTACGTAAGCGGCGGCGATATACCATCAGGCCCGAACGTTAGCACCGGCTTGCTGGGTGCGGACTACGAAATACACAACGGCAAATACCGCATCAAAAAAATATACACCAACGAACGCTGGTACCCCACCAACAAAGCGCCGCTCGGTGTGCCCGGCACAAACGTGAAAGAAGGCGATTACATTCTGGCCGTGAACGGCAGGGAGCTGACGGAGAACGTGAGCATCGACCAGCTGCTGGAGGGCCAGGTGGGCCGCCAGGTGGTGCTGAAAGTGAACAGCCAGCCCGGTGAAAGCGGTGCGCGGGAGATCACCGTTGAGCCCGTGTCCATTATGGACGAAATGGCCCTGCGCCATTCGGACTGGGTGGAAGGCAACCGCCGCAAGGTGGACCAGCTCAGCAACGGGAAGATAGCATACGTGTATATGCTCAATACGGGCCAGCAGGGTTACACTTCTTTCAACCGCATGTTCTTCGCGCAAACCGACAAGAAGGCGCTGCTGCTGGACGAACGTTTCAACGGCGGCGGTTCTGTGGCGGATTACGTGATCGATATCCTGGACCGTGAGGTCCTTAGCTACTGGGGCGTGCGCGACGGGCGCAGCTTTACCACCCCCGGCAATTCCATCTACGGCCCCAAAGCCATGCTGATCAACGAATACGCGGGCTCCGGCGGCGATATGATGCCCTGGATGTTTTCCCAGAAGAAGCTCGGCAAGCTTATCGGCAAGCGCACCATGGGCATCCTGGTGGGCATCAGCGGGTATCCTTCGCTGATAGACGGCGGTTCTGTTACTTCCCCGAGCTTTGGTATCTACGACACCAAAGGCAACTGGATCATAGAGAATTACGGAACGCCCGCGGATATTGAAGTGGAGCAGACCCCGGCCGACGTGATCGCAGGCCGTGACCCGCAGCTGGAAAAAGGCGTGCAGGTGTTGCTGGACGAACTGAAAACAAAATCATATGAACCGGTGCCGAAACCGGCAGACCCGGTGAGAGTGAAGTAATATTCACATTGATAAAAAGAAAGAGGCCGTCCCGGAATAATCCAGGACGGCCTCTCTGTATTAGTAAATGCGGCTGTTTACAGCCCGTCTACCCACTTTGGATTCTGTGTGAGATTCTTGTTCAGCTGCCTTTCCTGGATGGGAATTGGTTGCAGGTAATCTCTCTCTTCGTTGAAGGTTTTGGTGGTGCTGCGATTGATGATCACATTGCCGCCTGTAGCGCCGTTTTCGAGGTCGATGTCGGTGCCCAGCTTGAAGTACTGGATGCCTTTTATCTGCGGATCAGGTTTGGCGCCGGTATAAATGTATACGTCTACCGTGCCGTTCCTGTCGAGGTCATACTGGCCCGCACCGGGGAAATACATGCCTTTGAACTGGCGTACATTGGATGAGCCGGATTTCCAGCGCATCAGATCGTTCCAGCGGTAGCTTTCCATTACAAGCTCGATCCTTCTTTCGCGGCGGATCTCAAGGATCAACCCTTTGTTGGGGCTGGTTATCCCGGTATATTGACTGTTCATGTACGGGTCAATATTTGTATTGGCGGCAGCCATATTCAGGTTGGGCATGCCCACGCGGTCGCGCAGCAGCTTGATGGACCTGTCGATGTTCGGCTGTGTGATGGAATCCAGTTCTGCCATGGCTTCCGCATAGTTCAGCAGCACTTCGGCATACCTGAAAACGGGCATGGAGTTGATGGAGCGGTTGAAGGAGTCGAAAGACATATCCGTTACGAACTTTATCAGCTGGTAACCGGTCACGCTTGCGCCGAAGTCGGGCACCAGCCTGGCGGTAGCGCCGATGCGGGTATAGCCCGGCGTGCGGATGGTTTGAGAAAGGCGCGGGTCGCGGTTCTGGGTTTCAGCATAAAAGGTGATGGTGTCATACCGTGGGATGTCCGTAAAACGGGTACCGTCCTTCATCAGGTAGCTGTTCACCAGTTGTTTGTCGAGCCCGGGTTTGCCGTAGGAAGAAGTGATCGTATAGTAGTTAACGTTATGCCATACGGATAATTCATTGCTGAAGGTCTTGGCGAGGATGATCTCCTGTTTAACCGGGGCAATGGAAGCGAACAGCTCGAGGTATGCTTTTTCGGGAGTGGAGGTATACAGCTGGTATACGCCGCTTTTCATCAGTTCATCAGAAGCCTGCGCGGCTTTTGAAAGTAGCGGGCGCCAATCGGCTGTTGTGAAGCCCATTTCAGGATGATATTTCCTGAAAGTGCCTTCGAAGAGGCAAACGCGCGATTTCAGCGCCAGTGCCGTGTATTTAGAGATCATTTCCGCGGAAACCGGGAAAGTGGCGAGGTCCATATTGGCGATCGCGTAGTCGAGATCGGCCAAGATGGAGTCTACAACCACCCTGCGGGGATCCCTTGCTTTCTGTAGCATCAAAGAATCTTCCTGCTGAATGGTATGTGAGTACCAGGGTACGTCGCCAAAGCGCTGCACTTTGTCGAAATAAAAATAAGCGCGGAAGAATTTCGCTGCGCCTGCAAACCGTGCTGCCTGGGCTTCGGGCATCACGCGATTATAGTTATCGAGGAAGAAATTGATCTTGCGCAGTTCGTTCCAGGTCCAGTTGCCGCCATTCAGGGGCACGGTACGCCTGCCGGTCACCATATCGCTCAGCGACTGTTTCACGACGTTGTCGATATCTTCGTTGTAAACACCTTCTGCGGAAGGGAAAGCGCTGTAAAGGGAGTTGATGTAGAATTTCAGCTCGTTGTCGTTGTTGAAGTACTGGTCGGGCGCAACCTGCGAAAGCGGCTCACGGTCCATGAACTTGCTGCAACTGCTAAACAGGCTTGCTCCCGCGAGCGCAAATATTGAGATATACTTTTTCATTTCAATGCTTTTTTGTGGTTAGAAAGACAGGTCCAGGCCGGCGGAATAGGTTTTACCGAACGGATACACACGGCCGTTTGCATCAGCAGCGGCCTGCTCCGGATCGATGTATTTGGATTCCAGTTTCGTCCAGGTTACCAGGTTGTCTCCGCTTACATATATGCGCAGACGGCTGAGTTTAACGCGTTTCAGCAGGTTATCCGGCAGGGAGTAACCGATGGTGAGGTTTTTCAGGCGCAGGTATGCCAGGTCCTGCATGTACTTGTCGTTCGTATTGGTAAGCGGGTTGTTGCCGTTGAGGGCGATGTAACCACGCAGGCGTGGGAAGTAGCTGTCCTGGCCTCTTTCGGGCGTCCAGATCAGGTCCGGGAAATTGGTGGGCAGAAATGAATAGTAAGGGCGGCTATAGGGACCCCAGAATTTGTCCGCGTTGGCGCCGGGGTACCAGTTCTTTTTACCAATGCCCTGGAAGAAGAAGGACAGGTCGATGCCGTTCCAGCTCGCGCTGCCGTTAAAGCCGTAAGGGTAGCGGATCTGGTTGTTGCCGAGGTACACCAGATCTCCATGGTTGTCCAGGGTATTCAGGCCGTTGTTGATAACGCCGTTGGCGTCAATATCTTTAAATCTCAGGTCACCTGCACGCAGCCTGTTCCATTGGCCGGAAGCGCTTTTGATGTTGGAGCCTACGAGATCCTGGTTCACTTTTGCCTGCCATGCGGCGGCTTCTTCGTCTGAATTAAAATATCCATCCGTTACATAACCCCACATGTCGCCATAGCGCTGGCCTACATAATAATCGCTGAGCAGCTTGTTCCGGTTATCGAAGCGGGTGATAACTGAAGAGAAGTCGCTCAGATTGGCGCCTATACTGTACATGAAGGGTTTACCCGCGAGCATGAACTGGTCGTTGTAGGTGATGTTCAGCTCGAAGCCTTTGGTACGGAGGTCGCCCGCGTTTTCCTGCGGTTCGCCGGTACCGAATACCACGGGCAGGGTCTTACCCTTCGTGAGCATGTCTTTAGTATCGCGGATATAATAGTCGAAGTTCACCAGGATCTTGTTCTGCAACAGTCCCAGGTCGATACCAATGTTCTGCGATGCGGTCTTTTCCCAGGTCAGCGTTTTGGAGATCGCATTGGGCGAAGTGAGATATTCGAGTTTTTTGCCGCCGGCGATCCAGTCGAGCGTACCGCGATTCAGCAGCGGAATGTACGGGTATGCGCTGGAGGTCACCTGGTTGCCGAGCTGACCGTAAGAGGCGCGTATTTTCAGGTCGCTTACCACATTTTTCACGGGTTCAAAGAAGGGCTCTTCGCTTACTCTCCAGCCTGCGGATACAGACGGGAAGAAGCCGAAGCGCTGGCCTTTCGGAAAGCGGGTGGTACCGTCGTAGCGGCCATTCAGTTCCAGCAGGTACTTGCCTTTGTAATCGTAGTTGGCCCGTGCAAAGAAACCTAACAGGGCCCACTCGCTTTGCGCGCCGCCGATGGTATAATAACCGGAACCGAGGCTGATGTCATAAAGATCCTGCGAAAGCAGGTCGCCCCTTTCGGATGTGATGCGTTTGAATTGTTTGAGTTCCTGGTTGTAACCGGCCATGAACTTTACGTTGTGCTTGCCGTAACTTTTATTGAACTCGCCGTAGGCATTGGCAACGTGATACATGTCGTTGTTGGTTTCTTCCCGCATGAAGTCCGGGCGGGGAACCTTGCTGATCACGCCGGGATAGATGGAATAAGGAGCGGAAGCCTGCCTGTAAGAGGAATTGGTGGGCGCGTCATTATCCCTGGCGGGGTTGAGCGTAAAGGTATAGTTGGCGAACAGGTTGATGTTTTTGTTCAGTTTTATCATTACGCCCCAATTGCTCATCAGCTCATTCCAGCGGTCCACGCCCTTGTTTTTACCATACAGCAGGTCTGCAAACAGCCCGTCACCGATCTGGTAGTTGTTCAGCGCGGTGATGTAGGTGGCCGTGCCATCAGGATTCTGCGGAAGATAGGAGGGAAGGGCATGCACAGTTGAGTTCACGAAGTTCGTGTTCGGGTTCCACCCGGGATAGGTGTATTTAGCGATCATGAACTGTGTGTTGTTGGTGAACGTCAGCCAGTCGTTAGCCCTTACGGTCAGCTTGGTGCGCAGGTTGTAGGACTTGTATTCATCACGGTTGTAGCGCATCATGCCTTTTTTGTTGTACATGCGGCCAGACAGCAGGAAGTCTACCTTTTCCGTGCCGCCGGAAATGCTGAGGCTATGTTCCATTGCATCCTGGGTAGGACGGAAAAATTCATCCCACCAATCGGTATGCCCGTAATACACATACTGGTCTTTGTTATTGCGGTTATCTACAATCACCGTAGGCAGTGATTTATCCGTCTGGCGTTTTTTCAGTTCTTCCATGTCCTGCGGCGTATAACGCGTATAGGTGTTACCGGTAGTAACGAGAAAGGCTTCGTCGTTGAGCACGGCGGAAGTATACCCGTCTGTAATGAAATCTGTGCTTACGGTAGACCTGGAGGAGGAGAAGTTGTTGCCGTAGTTCACGGTCAGCTTGCCTCTTTTGGCGGCTTTGGTGGTTACCAGGATCACGCCGAAAGCAGCGCGGGCACCGTAGATGGCGGCTGCGGATGCGTCTTTGAGCATCGTGATGCTTTCGATGTCGCGCGGGTTCACGTTATTCATAGAGCCGGGTACACCGTCTATCAGTACCAGCGGGCTGGCACCGGAGCTGAGCGGGTTGTTGCCGCGTACGTTAAAGCGGCCGTTGGCGCCGGGCCTGCCGTCCGTAAAGCTGATGTTCAGGCCAGGCATCGCGCCTTGCAGCGCCTGTGTTACGTTGGCAACCGGGCGGTTTTCCAGCACTTTTGAATCCACCACAGACACGGCGCCGGTAAGGTTCACTTTTTTCTGCGTGCCGTAACCAATCACTACCAGTTCATTCAGCTTCCGGTCTCCTTCCTGGAGCTGTATGGTAAGCGTGTTGTTGCCGTTGTTGAGGATTTTGTCCTTGATCACTTGCGGTTCATACCCGATAAAGCTGAAGGTGATCTGCAAAGGAACGCCCGCGGGCAGGTTACTGAGCGTGTAGCTGCCGTTGCCGAGCGACGCAGTGCCTTTGCGCTGGCCGTCCGCCGTTCGGACTTCTACTGAAACGCCCGGGAGTTGTTCCCCTGTAGAGCTTGTAATTACGCCGGATAGGGTGGCGCCGTTTTGCTGGGCATTGGCCAATGCCGGGAAAAGGCAAAGCAGCAATAGCAACCAGCCGCTGAGTGATCTAAGCGTGGTGAGCATGTTTGAAGGTTTTATAGTTATACAAATACAAAGAGTCATGAAATGACAAGCCCGTTCAGGGCAGTATCCTGCACTGTCAGTTTCACAAAGGGCGCCGGCAAATCAAATGTTAGCGGGCGCAAGTTGGGAATAAAAGAAAAGGTTTACATCTCCTTTCAGGTTAAGTAACCATTAAAGAATTGTTAAGGAATCGAAGTTTCATGCTTATCAGACTGTTTTTCAAGTTGTTAATGTGGAATATTTGTCCTCTGTAGTGTTCTCCTGCCTATTTTGGTTGTTTGTTCCTGGTTTTGTTTATATGGTTGCCGTAACAAAATAGTAAGAATTTCTTCATTTTAATAATAAAATAAAATGCATAAAGGAAAGAAATGATAATAGAAGGAAAGGATTGGAAAAGCGGGGTATGGTGGCCGGGAATTATGGGCGCTGGGATATAGACGCCTTTAAACTACTGCGCATGCGGCTTTCCACCAGGGGCTGGGAGGTAGTCCTGGTGAAGGAATTGCGGGAACCGGGACTGGTCTACCTGTTCAGTTTTTCATGCAGGATATTTTCAATGGTTTCAAGCCCGGTGCCTGCCAGCACCTGGCCATCCGGGCCTATCAGCACGTAATGCGGGCGCGCGGATACAAGGTAGTTGTTCAATAGCAGCGTGTCGCCGTTGATATGCCGGTAGGGAAGTTTGTTCAGCTCAACGAGCTTTTCTACCTGCTTTGAATTTTCAGTGGTAATACCCACGATCTCCAAGCCCAGCGGATGGTACTTTTCGTACAGCGACTTCATCCGCGGAAAAGCCATTATACAATACCCGCACCAGGTCTCCCAAAAATCGAGCAATATGTATTTCCCGCGTAGCCCCTCGAGTGATGTACCGCTATAGCTAAAGCCCGGCGCGGTCTTTCCCAGCAAGGGGTATACATACGGCACGTGTTTTTCCGGCTTCAGCTCGTTGAGCCTGTATCCTGTATAAGCCTGTTGCGGCGTCAGCTCCGCGAGGGTTTCCGGCCGGTTCTCCCGCCGCTGCGAAAGAGCCCAGTCCTGCGTTTGCACCGTGCCGTTGAACAGCACCACGGAGCGCACATGCGTAATGCGCAGCGGTTCGCCCTGTAACGTGAGCGTGAACGTAGTGGAAGCGTTATAGGCATTGGGCGGGTAAGCTACGGTGAGCACCTGTTTGTTCCCGTTCCGCAGCAAAGCCAGCGCGGGATTTTTGCCATAAGGGAAATCATGCAGTAAATAATCAGAAAGGTCTTTCCTGAAAAACAGCGGCTGGATCAGCTGCAATACAGACCGCGCTTTGGCGGGATTGCTGAAATTGTTCGGGTAAAGAAAAGGGTTCACCAGCAGCAGCGAACTGTCCTGGTGGTTCGCTTCCATATACCGCTGCCCGTCGTAATAACTGTCAAAGCCCCTTTGCCGGATAATGCCGCGCAGGTGGAATATTTGCCCGAAAATACTGTCCGTCTCCCGCGGCTGCAGCCATACATCCCCGGCGATCACCTGCACGGAATCCTTTACAGACGCGTTGTGCCAGGTGTATTGTATGTGACAGGAAAGGCCGGTGATGGAGCGGTGCTCCCCGTCCAGCTGTTGCAGCAGGGCCACGGCCTGCAGGCTGTCCGGCTTTTGCGCGGCGGTGGTTATCGCTAAAGGTAAAAGGGAGTATAAGAGAAGAAATCGTTTCATCCTGCCTATAGTTTTATCGAATGTACGAAATATTCGTAGATGTTACGAAGTATTCGTAATATCGATAAACTACCAGGATGACCGGTTATTTGATCACCAGCTGCACCGTATTGTCGGAGCGCTGTTCCAGCAATATTTTCCTTCCTTTCGTCAATGCTTCCAGCAACCCGTTTTTGTAATGCCGCACGGTGAGCAGCTCAAGCCCTTCGTTATAGGAGATCTTGAACCCCTGGTGCAATGCCTTGATGAGCAGTTCGATCTTCTCCGGGTTGTTATCTATACAGCAGGAGAAAGTGATCGCGGCATTCTGCGTGAGGTTGATCTTGATCTTTTTATCGTGGAAGATCTCGTAAATATCGCTGATCCTGTCTTCGGTGATGAACGAAAAATCGCGGGAAGTAATGGAGATCAGCACCTGGTTCTTCTTGAGCACGATAATCGGCGGAAGCTTGCGGTTATCCGCATCCTGCCGGATAACGGTGCCGGGAAGGTCTTTATCCAGGAAACATTTTACGTACAGCGGTATTTGTTTGTTCTGTAAAGGCTTGATGGTTTTGGGGTGGATCACCTGCGCGCCGTAGTACGCCATTTCAATCACTTCACCATAGGCGATCTCGGGAATGTTGATGGTATCCGCAAACAACTTTGGATCTGCATTTTTAAGTCCTTCCACATCTTTCCAGATCGTCTGGCTGTCCGCATTCAGCAGGTTGGCGAACACGGCGGCGGAGAAGTCGCTGCCTTCGCGGCCCAGGGTTACGCTTTCATTCTGGTCGGTGCTGCCAATGAAGCCCTGTGTGATCACGATGTTCACGGCGTTAAAAAGCGGCAGTACCTTTTGGTTCACCTGCATTTCGGTCACTTCCCAGTTGATGTTCGCGTCGCGGAAGTTATCGTCTGTGCGGAACACGTCGCGCACGTCCAGCCAGGTGTTGGTAATGCCGGCCTCGTTGAAATATGCGCTTACGATGGCGGTGCTCAGCAGCTCGCCAAGGCCCACCAGCTGGTCGTAATAATAATCGTAGTTGCGCAGGGGCTTTTCGCCGAGGGTCCATTCGGCTTCGGTGAAAAACTGCTGCAATTGCACGAACAGCGGGTGCTCGCGCGTACCGAGGAGGTTTTCGGCGGTTTGTATATGCTGCTGTTCGATGTTGTAGAGCAGCTGCGCGGCGATCTCCCTCTTTCGCATGAAATAGTTCTGGGCTACCTTCTCCAGTTCATTGGTCGTTTTGCCCATCGCGGAGATCACGACAAGCAGCTTATCGTCAGGGAATGACTGGATGATCTTACCCACCTGTTGTATGCGCTCAATAGTTTCTAAACTTGCGCCGCCAAATTTGAAAACCTTCATAAGGATAAACCTCTTCTTTTAAAAAATATCCCGCAAAAGTACATCAATTGTAGAATTGTTTGAAAATCTCTTTCCGGGGGAATGACCGTGATCTCATAAAACCCCCTGATTTAGCTTATTTTAGCGCACCCAAACCAAAACACGCGTATGAAAATGAACCAACTAGTGATGACGCTGGACGAATTCACGATCCAGGAGCTGCGCAATTACCCCGGCGCTACCGGCCAGCTGTCAGGCCTGCTGAGAGACATCGGGCTGGCTTCCAAAAGAGTGAATGTGGAAGTGAACAAGGCAGGCATCGCGGATATCCTCGGCGAGGCCGGTAAAACCAACGTGCAGGGCGAATCTGTAAAGAAGCTGGACGAGTTTGCCAACGATCAGCTCATCAACATTCTGCGCAACAGCATCTACTGCTGCGGGGTGGCCTCCGAAGAAAATGAAGAATTCATCGCGTTCGACGACGAGCTGTCTATGAACTCCAAATACGTAGTGCTGATGGACCCGCTGGACGGTTCGGGCAATATCGATGTGAATGTATCCATCGGCACCATCTTTTCCGTTTACCGCCGCCTTTCCCCCAACGGCACGCGCTGCACCCTGGAAGATTTTCTCCAGCCCGGCAGCCAGCAGATAGCCGCTGGGTATATTATCTACGGCTCTTCCACCATGCTCGTATACGCCACCCGCCGCAGTGTGCAGGGCTTTACCCTGGACCCATCCATCGGCGAGTTCTGCCTGAGCCATCCCAACCTGAAGGTGCCTGAAGACAGCGATATCTTTTCCGTGAACGTAGGTTACTACCACCTTTACCAGGAAAATGTACGTAAAGCGATAGATCTTTTCATGGCCAAAGACGGCAACCAGAAAGTATACCGCCACCGGTTTGTGGGCTGCATGGTGTCTGAGATACACCGCACCCTCATCCAGGGCGGCATTTTCATGTATCCCATTTTCGGAAAATATACCCAGGGCCGCTTGAGGCTTTGTTATGAATGTAATCCCATGTCGTTCCTGATGGAAAAAGCAGGGGGCATGGCCATTGCAGACGGGGAGCGCCGTTTGCTGGACATCAAGCCTACAGAGCTGCATCAGCGCATCCCCATCTTCATCGGTTCGCGCAAGATGGTGGAAGCGGTAAAAGAAGTGCTGCGTTAAACTTTTCGCGGATCCGGCAGTCTTAGTGACGGCATCGCCGCTTCCATTGAAACGGCTTTCCGTTAAACTTTTGGCCTGATATTGGATCAGACAATTTTTGGTATTAAAAAACCGTTTTAAGAAACATGTTTAACCAGCATTATTGTAAGATCCTTGTACTGGCGGCCGCCGTGTTTGCCGCTTCCCAGTCCGTAGCCTGTTCCAGGCCTGTTGCTCCTGCCTCATCCACGAACGTGGGTGTACGGGAAACCGGGGACAATGTAGATGAAGATATCCTGTACTACGTCAACAAATTCCGCCGCTCCAAAGGCCTGAAACCATTGGAGCTCAGCAATGTGATCAGTATCGAAGCGCGCGATCACAGCAAATCGATGGCCACCGGGCGGAGGAACTTCGGGCACGACGGTTTTGAATCACGGGTGGACGATATTTCGAAAAAGCTCGGCACCGTGCGCGCCGCAGCGGAAAACGTGGCTTACGGCAACCTCAGCGCCGAGGCAGTGGTGGATGGATGGATCAAAAGCCCGGGCCACCGCAAGAACATGCTGGGCGACTTCAACCTGATCGGTATCGGTACCGCCAGGGGCAAAGGCAACATCGTTTATTTCACGCAGATATTCATCAACAAACCTGCCGCCACGGCTAAAAAATAACTGCTTACTAACTGTTTATTTTGAATGTAAGGGGCTGGCCAAACAATGGTCAGCCCCTTCGTCATTGCGAGGAGCAGCAGGGCCAAAGCGGAGGGCGACGAAGCAATCTCCTGCGTTGAACCGATATGCCCCATGTCTGGAGATTGCTTCGTCGCGCTTCCTCCTGCACTGAATCTCCCGCTGCACCTCGCAAAGACGGCTCCCAGTAAATAACCGGCCACCTGTAAGCTGCAAATAGGAGGTACTGCGCAATGTTTTTTGCCGTAATTTGGCCTCATGGAAAAACGCAAGATCATTGAAGTGAGGGACCTCGTGAAAAAGTACGGGGACTTCACGGCCGTGAAAGGGATCAGCTTTGACGTATATGAGAACGAAGTGTTCGGCCTCCTGGGCCCGAACGGGGCAGGTAAAAGCACGACGCTGGAGATCATCGAGACCCTCCGGCAAAAAACGTCCGGCACCGTAATGGTAGGCGGTTTTAACCTGGATGAAGATCCTGACGCCATCAAACAGCTTATCGGCGTGCAGCTGCAAACATCCGGCTATTACCCCGGCCTCAACCTGCTGGAGCTGATAGAGATGTTCGGCGGCTTGTACAACCGCAAGGTAGACGGCCGGGAGCTGCTGAAGCAGTTCAACCTCGAAGACAAAGCCGCTGAAAAATACAAATCCCTCTCCGGCGGCCAGAAGCAGCGTTTTTCCATTGCCACCACGCTCATCAACCGCCCGCGCATCATTTTCCTGGACGAGCCCACCACCGGCCTGGACCCCCAGGCCCGCCGCAACCTCTGGACGCTTATCCAGCAGGTGAGGGACCAGGGCACCACCGTCGTGATCACCACACATTACATGGACGAAGCCGAGTTCCTCTGCGACCGATGCGCGATCGTAGACAGCGGGAAGATCATCGCGCTGGACTCGCCCGATGCGCTGATAGACCAGCTGGTGGCGGGAGGTTTTGAACGGAAGAAAGAAGTGAAGCTGGCCAACCTGGAAGATGTGTTCATCCATCTTACCGGCAAGGACCTCCGCGAAGAATAAAGCCAAACTTTTCGTATAATGGAAGACTTACGCTATCCTATCGGCCGCTTCCAGGCGCCGGCGCTGGTTACCGCAGACATGCGCAAAAAGTACATCAACGACATCCGGCACCTGCCATCCCTCCTGGAACTGGCCGTTCAGCACCTCGACGCGCACCAGCTGGGTACGCCCTACCGCCCCGGCGGCTGGACGGTTGCGCAGGTAGTGCATCACGTCGCGGATTCGCATATGAACGGATTCACCCGCCTGAAGCTGGCGCTTACGGAAGACAATCCCACCATTAAACCTTACGATGAAACTGCCTGGGCCGAGCTGCCCGACGTGCAATACACGCCCATCAACATATCCATCACCCTGCTCCATGCCCTGCATGCGCGCTGGGTGGCCGTGCTGGAGCATATGGAAGCGCGGCACTGGGACCGCACCTTCTTTCACCCCGGCAACAACGCGGTGAACAACATGGCCACACACCTGGCAAATTACAGCTGGCACGGGCTGCATCATCTCGCGCATATCGAAAAGCTGAAGGAGCGCGAAGGCTGGTAATAAATTGTAACCATATAACATTACATACATTGGATTGGAAACTTTTAGGATCGGAATACCTTTTTAAGGAACCCTGGCTCACCGTACGGAAAGACATCTGCGAAACCCCGCTGGGCAAACATGTAGACGCTTATTATGTACTCGAATACCCCGACTGGGTAAATGCGATGGCCCTCACGGAAGACGGGCAGGTGCTGCTTATCCGCCAATACCGTCATGCCATCGGGCGGGTGCTGGTAGAAATTCCCGGCGGTGTGATGGACAAAGAAGATGAAAGCCCTGAAGTGGCTATCCGCCGCGAACTGCTGGAAGAAACCGGCTATACGTTCAGCGAAATGCATAGCCTGGGCGAAGTATCCGCCAACCCCTCCACCACTACCAACCTCGTGCATATGTTCCTGGCCACGGGCGGCAAAAAAGTGCAGGACCAGCAGCTGGACGACAACGAGGAGATCGACGTGCTGGCAGTAAGCATTGAAGAGCTGGAAGCAATGCTGAAAAGGCGCGAGTTCCTGCAGGCATTGCACATAAGCTGCCTGTATTACGGGCTGGAAAAGCTGAAGGAATTACAAAAGAAATAAATTATAACCTCCCGGAACTGAGCGGCATATCGCCAACAATAAACACGCTCCCGCAAACCAGGATCATATCCTCATCCGTTGCGGCGGCCAGCGCGGCGGCATAGGCAGCAGGAACGTCGTGAAAGGAAGATCCATTCAAACCCTGTTCCACGGCTAGTTTCAGCAGGTCTGTTTCTTGCATGGCGCGGGGTATCTGCGCCTTGGTGAAATAATATGTCGCGTCCTGCGGCAGCTGCCGGAGTGCGGCGGCCACGTCCTTGTCTTTCACAAAACCTGTTATAATATGCAGCCTGCGGTAACTTACCAGCGCCAGCTGTTCCATAATAGCGCGGATGCCGGCTTCATTGTGGCCCACATCCAGTACTGTGTAAGGTTTCGTTGCGATCACTTCCCATCTGCCACCCAGGCCGGTCAGGCGTTTAACATTGGCTAACGCGGCGCGGATCATTTCCTGCGGCACGGGGAAACCTTTGAGCTGCAATACTTCCATGGCGGCCAGCACGCCGATGAGATTCTTTTCCTGGTAATGGCCGGGAAGGTCCAGCAGGTAAGGTTCCACATCGGCCGTGGGAATGTATTCCACCTTGAGATGCAGCGTATCTGCGCCGGGCTGCCTGTAAATGATGCGGTATTCTTTATCTGCAAAACGGATGGGCGCATTGCGTTTGTCCGCCGTTTCCTGGAAAACGCGCATGGATTCGGGCTGTGTTTCACTGATCACTACCGGCGTATCCGGCTTAATGATTCCCGCTTTCTCGAAGGCGATCTGCTGCAGGGTATCGCCCAGGATGTTCATGTGGTCGTAACTGATATTGGTGATCAGGGACAGCAGGGGAGAGATGATGTTGGTGCTGTCCAAACGCCCGCCCAGTCCGGTTTCTACGATAGCAATGTCCACCTTCTGCTGCGCGAAATATTCGAAGGCCATAGCCACGGTCAGCTCAAAGAACGAAGGCTGGATGGTTTCAATATGGCCTTTCATTTGCGCGGTGAAGCGCACTACTTCTTCTTCGGGGATCATCTCGCCGTTCACTTTGATCCTTTCCCTGAAATCGTGCAGGTGAGGGGAGGTGTAGAGGCCGGTCTTATACCCCGCCTGTTGCAGGATGGCGCTGAGCATATGGCTGGTGGAGCCTTTGCCGTTGGTGCCTGCAATATGTACGGAAGGGAATTTCTGTTCAGGGTGATCGAGTATGCCGCACAGCTCGCGGATATTGAGCAGGTCGTTTTTTAATGCAGCAGCCCCTATTTTGCTGAACATGGGCAACTGGCTGTATAAAAATTCGATGGTTTGCTGATAGTTCATGATTGCCTTGCTATATGTCAGGGCAGCCCAGCTGGTTACGCTTCTTCCGGAAGATACCGCCGTTGCCTTTATCCCAGCTCCATTTATTGAAACGGATGGGAATTATCCGCAAAGCTACGAATACATCCGCATGATTGATCGTTTCGCGGAACAGGGTGGTGAACAAGGTGGCAGAGCCTATCACCAGCGGTCCCGCGCGAAGTACAACGCCCGCATCCGTCTGCCCGTAACGGTTTACCTGGATGGGCAGGTAAGCGCCAATGTGCGTGGTTTCCCAGCGCGGCGTAATCTGCAGTTGCGTGAGGGCCGAGGTTTTGTTGTCGTCCTTCCGGCCGCCGGTGAGGGCAACGGTGGCGCTGGCGCTCACGAAAAAGCGCCCGTCGATATTGTAATCGCCCATCAGGTTGAGGCTGGTGGGCAGGTTCATATAGAATTTATCTTCCCGTTCAAGCGGGGCGAAGGTGGTGGCGAGCCGGTTGGTCCACGACCGCATGCTTTCCCCTTTCTTTTTTCTCAGCTCGCTCGCTGGAAAATCCTGCGCGCGCATATCCAGGTTGGCGCTGGTGGCCGATTTTGAATAGCTGATACCGCCAATATCCACGATGGATACGCCTACGCGGGCTTTCCAGGTATCGGCGTCCTGGTTCCAATCCCCGCCTTCCTGGAAAGAATTGAACCCGTCGTTGTCCGGCCGCCATTCATACACGACGCCAATATCCGCACCGATCCCGGGGTTCTGGAAGGGATTGTAGATGGTGTTCCAGTTGTTGCCGTCCACTTCATCCATCTCTTCATTATAACCATAATAGAACCGGCCGCTGTTGATGTCTACCCTGTTCGGGTCGTCAAAGAAAAATGAAGCATCCCTGCCCACAGCGTAAGCCGCCGCCTGCCCGCCGAGATATTTGAGCGTGAGGCCCGCTTTCCAGCGGTGGTCCCCGTCGTCTTTGATCACACGGGCATAGCTGAACGCAAACTCGTTCCAGGCATGCCCGAAGGTGCCACCGTAATCATCTGCAAAGGTCTTTTGCATAAAACGGGGATTAGGATAATCGAGCGCGAAGAAGTTGGCGGTGGTTGTTTTAACGTCTCCGCCGTAAACGGAGCCGCGTACCCGCCAGGTGAACGCAACGGACTGCCGTTCGTCTATGGAATACAGTACAGACGGCAGCATCAGGTCTGCGCTGCCCCAGGCGTATTGTTTGCGCGTGGCCAGGCTGTCCGGAAAATAATCAATATTCCTGACCAGCTTATTGCTCTTGCCATCTGAAGAGAGCAGGGAAGATTTGTTGAAACGGATATACGTATTGCCGGCCTTCACATCCGCCGCAACGATGTTCACATCCCAGCGGTAGCGGGTGCCCGCGGCAAGGGCGGGGTTAAAAGGCACAGCGTGTATGCCTGCATACTGGCTGGTGTGGTACCCCGGAAAACTCTGCCCCTGCGATGCAATGGCAGCGCACAGAAGCAGCGAGGTGGCTAATAGTCTTGTATGCAGCATAGAATAGTCGGCAGATTAGTTCGCAGATCAGTTCTAATAACGGGAAAATAAGCGGATTATTCTACCGTATACGTTTATTGAGCCTTGAAATAGAAGCGGATAGTACCGAACTGCTCTTCAGGCGCATTGGTGCTGGCGTTGTATTTTATCCGCATAGCCGCATCGCGGGCTATGCGCACTGCCGCAGGGTTGTTGATGGTAGAGCCGCGCAGCGAATGCGTGGCGCTGGTCACATTACCATTGCGGTCCACTTTAATGTTTACGGAAACATAACCTGTTTCGTTGCCATCCCATTCAACGGAAGGGCGGTTCACCAGGTTACGGCCGTTCAACCTGAAGTCCGACGCGCCCCTGCCTGCGCCGGGTGTGCCGGTATAGCCGGTAGCATTCGGATCGCCGCCGATCACGCCACGGTCGCCGGGCCTGCCGGTATTGCCTTCGCCGGTCGAGTTGTTGCTGCCGTTGGCGCCGTTGCCGCTGTTCGCACTGGTGGATGTACCGCCGGTGAACACCGCTTTCGGTTTGGGCGGTGCAGGCGGAGTGGGTGCGGGGGGCTGCACGGCTTTAGGTTTGCGTGTTTCCTTTTCTGTTTTGGTCTCTATCGTCTTGGCGATCTCTTTCGGTTTGGGAGCGGGTTTGGGCGGCTGTTTCACTTCAGGGGCTTCCTCTTCGTTCTGCGTGGCCAGTTCCTGCGTATTACCCTGCTCTTCCGCTTCGGCGGGCGCCGGCGGAGGCGTGGAAGGCGCAGGCTGCGCGGCGGCAGGCGGGTTGGGATTGAGCGGCTGTTCGTCGCCCATGCCATCGTCAGAAGTACCAAGGTTCACTTCCATGCCAAGGTCCTGATCAGGCAGGGGCGGGGGCGCGGAGAAACTGATGAGGAACAGCCCCACTAACAGTAACGCATGCACGGCGATGGTTACGCCGGCCGCTTTTACGTTCTTTTCTTGTTTTTGATCAGCCATCTTGTTCCAAAGTTAATATTTTTTTGTTACGGCGGTAGCCCGCCCCTTTGCTGCAAATTCCCTGCCGGATGCGCAGCCCCGGGCAGAGTTCATCCTCTGCTAATGCGGTTCATCATTTCGGCCTTGGAAATTGTGCGCACCCAATGTAGTTTGCGGGCACATGTTCCACCAAGCCCTCTCACTGTACAAAAATGCTTACGGCGGTATTCCAAGGCGCATATGGCTGCTGGCCACGGTCTTGCTGATCAACCGCAGCGGCGCCATGGTAATTCCTTTCCTGACCATCTATTTAACGTCCGAACTGCGTTTTTCATTGGAACAGGCCGGCCTGATCGTTACCATTTACGGTCTTGGCGCCATTGCCGGTGCCTGGCTGGGGGGCAAGCTGGCGGATACCATCGGTTTTGCGCCGGTACAGTTTTGGAGCCTGGTGCTGAACGGGCTGATGTTCATGGTATTAGGACAGATGAGCACCTTTACGCAGGTGATCTCCGCTATTTTTGTGACCGGCATATTCGCGGAATCCTTCCGCCCGGCAAACAGCGCAGCCATAGCCCATTACAGCGATGCCGGCACGCGTATGCGGTCGTATTCCCTCCTACGGCTGGCCTCCAACCTGGGGTTTTCAGTAGGGCCGGCCATCGGTGGACTGTTAGCCACTTTCAGCTACGATCTCCTGTTCTGGACGGACGGGCTTACCTGCATCACGGCGGCAGTGCTGCTGCGCGTGTTCCTGAAGCCCGTACGCAGTGCTGCGGATAAAGGAACGGTGGCTGCAAATCCTGTGCGGGAGGGTGTTTCGGCGTATACCGATAAAGTGATCCTCTTTTTTATACTGCTCGTCACACTCTTCGGCATCTGCCTGTTCCAGCTGTTCAATATCGTGCCGGTGTATTTCAAGGAAAAGATCCATATGTCCGAAGCGCTTATCGGCATCGTGATGTCTGTAAACGGCATCCTGATCGCGCTGATAGAAATGATACTCGTGTACAAGCTGGAAAACAGGCGGCCGGACATGCTGTACATGAGCCTGGGCTCCATCCTGCTGGGCCTGGCTTACGTGATGTTCAACTTCCTGCCGCCGGTATTTGCCGTGGCATTCGTATATATCCTGCTGTTCACTTCAGGGGAAATGCTGGCCATGCCGTTTATGAACAATTTCTGGATACACCGCAGCAAAGAGCATAACCGCGGGCAATACGCGGCTTTGTACACAATTGCATATTGTGTGGCCACTATTGCGGCGCCCACTCTCGGCGCATTTGCGGTGGAGCGTATCGGGTTTGCCAACTGGTGGTATATCGTTGGCGGCATCTGCGTGCTGGCCAGCATTGGTTTCAGGATCATGCTGAAGCAAGGTAATGCCACACCAAGGCCTGAAATGAGCGGGGCCCCAATGAAAAACGCCGCGGTGGAAGCGTAGTTCCCGCCGCAGCGTTGTATATTTTCTGAAGAATTTTATGCATGCGCAAAATCCGCTTCATAGTTCCCGTTGATCCTTTCCATCGGCGGGTTGAAGTAGCCGAATTTCAGGTCGGGGAATTCGTCGCGCAGCAGCTCCATCATCTGTTTCATGCCTAAACAATCACCGGTTTCCGTTACGCCCACTTTGCCGAGGTACCAGTCCGGGTCGATGTTGAAATTCCGCCACTGGATCATGTTCAGGCCCGTTTCCTGGATGATGGTGCGCAGGGCTTCGTATTCTTCCACACTGTCTGTCATGCCCGGGAATACGAAATAATTGATGGAAGCCCAGCCGCCATGTTCCCGCACTACTTTGATGCTTTCAATGATGTCTGCAAACGTGTAGTTGTTGGGCCGGTAATACGGGGTATAGATATGCTCGCGAACGGAGTTCAGGCTCACGCGGATGCTGTTCAGTCCTGCTTTGCAGAGCTCGCGCACGGCGTTAGGCTTGCTGCCGTTGGTGTTGATATTGATGCTCCCTTTCGGGGTATGCTTGCGTATTTCAATAATGGATTCGCGGATGGTTTCCCACATCAGCAAAGGTTCCCCTTCGCAGCCCTGGCCGAAGCTCACGATGGGGTAGGGCGCGGTTTCCAGGTGCGGTACGGTGAATTCCACGATCTCGGCTGCGGTAGGTTTGAAGGTCAACCGGTCCTGCGTGCTCACGATGGTCTCTTCTTCAGGCTGGAAAGAAATACAGCCGATGCAGTTGGCGTTGCAGGCGGGCGAAGAAGGAATGGGGCATTCCCAGCGGCCCATGAAATAATTCCGTGCTGCGGGGCAATGATAGGTGAGCGCGCAATTGTTGGCCAGGTGCTGCACCAGCCGGTTGTGCGGGTAGGCTTCCAGCATATGGCCCACGCCGCTTTTCACTTTGCTGTCGCTGAACCCGCCGCATTCCTGCCTGATGTCCTGCTCGATGCGTACTGCGGGCACATAGAACTTATCGTTGTGCCAGCCGGCGGCGGTGTAACAGAAGAGCGGAAGCGTGGGCGCATCGGGCGCGGTTTCGTAAGCGGCGAGGTAAAAGCCGGTGTGGGCGGGAGGAATAAAAGCAGCAACGGCCCATCCTTTCTCGCAGAGGCGCATTTCGCCGGTCTCCACGTCTATGCCAATGCCCCGGCGGCCCGGCAGCTCGTAAAGGTTACCGCCTTCGGGCAGCTCTATCCACTCGTCGTCGGGGATGGGCAGCGCGTCCCAGCCGCTGCGGCCGGTCACGTAAAGAGAGGTGTCTTCAAAAATATTCCCCTTCCCGTCTGAATATAATATGTAAGGCGATATGTTCATGAGTTGATCCTTGATTGAAAGAAAGCATTCATTTCGGCTGCTTCCACGGGGCCGAATTCATCCAGCACTTCGAGCTGTAATATTTTATTGTTCTTAAAGTCCAGCGTAAGCAGGTCGTTCCGCAAAATTACGTTTTTCATCTCGTTCCATCCGTGGCGGCGCTGGCCGAACACGGTGGGAAGGGATATGCCGGTGGTGTCTGTCGATACATAAGCGGGCTGCAGTATCCGGTATTCCGCGTACCCGATATAGGCCACACCAAGGCCCGCCAGCAGCAGTGTAAGCCCTATCAGCGGCTGCATATGCGATAAAAAGAACAGGCATCCGCTGAGCAGGGTGAAGGCCTGCAGCATCCGCAGCACCGAGTTCGTTTCGGTGATCTTCCGCACGCGGCGCAGCATGAAGGGGAACAGCAGGCTGGCGGAACCCATCACGATGAACAGGGCGGCCATCACCCAGTTCGGGTTCGCCATCTTGTAAACGCCGATCACGTTGAACAGGAAAAGGATGCCGATCATGCCATGCATCACCGGCTGTAAACGCAGGCGCGTCATGGCGTTGGGATGTAATATGCGAAATCTGTACATGCTTATTTCACCATCAGGTTACACAATTTAAATAACATGCGGGCGCCCACGTTGGCGTCCCACTCGTCATGCCCGGCGCTCACTTCGTTCAGGTCGAAACCGATCAGCCTGCGGCCGCTTTCCAGCAGCCTTTTGAAAAGATAGAACACCTGTGGCCCTTCCAGCCCGCCTGCCACCGGGGTGCCGGTGTGGGGGCAGAGCTTCGGGTCCAGCCCGTCTATATCAAAACTGATGTACACCTGCTGCGGCAGATGATCTATGATGCTGTCGCAAATGCTTTTCCAGGCTTCGCCTTCGTATTGCCGCTCTTTGATCTCCTGGTCGAAGAACGTGACCACGCGGCCTTCGCTGTTCCTGATATAATTCACTTCCTCGTCGCAGTAATCGCGAACGCCCACCTGTACTAGCTTTTTGATCTGCGGCACTTCTGCCAGCGCGTTGTACATGATGGAAGCGTGGGAGTATTTGAAGCCTTCGTAGCTGTTGCGGAGATCGGCATGCGCATCGATCTGCAAAATGCCGTAATCGCCCTTAAATTCGCCGATGGAACGGAAATAGCCCAGCGGCGTGCTGTGATCGCCGCCCACGAGCCCTACCAGCTTGCCTTTTTCCAGCAGCTCCCTGGTTTGGGTGTATACCCATTCGTTCATTTTCTCGGTGCCCCGGTTCACGTCTTCCACGGAACGGCGGAGGAACTCGTTGTCGGAAATATCCCCGCCCTCGGAAAGGAACTTGAGGTAAAGTTCGGCTTCTTTGCGGAGGTAATCGCTTTTCAGCAGCAATTGCCGGTTGCTTTCCCGCATGAAAAAGCCCTGTTTCCAGCCGTCTTTCACGTCTGCATCATAAATATCCACCTGCAGGGAGGCTTTGAATATCTGCTCGGGGCCGCGGGCGGTACCGTTGTTATAGGATACCGTTACTTCCCAGGGCACAGGCAGCAATACCAGCCGCGCATCCTCTTCGCTGAACGGCAGTCCGAATATGTTATTGGACAGCAATCCCGGCGAGTTGGGGTCAAATTGCGATAGATCAGCCATGATAAATCAGTACTTTGCTTATTTCGGCGCAAAGGTAACGGTAAAAATTGGTTCCCCCAGCGGGTAAACCTGACGAATATCAGCCGTTTGCCATGGTTTTTTTGGCTACCTTTGCTCACGATTAATCTGGTAAGGATGAAGAAAACAAGTATTATTCTACTGATTGTTATAGCGGTATGCGTTGCCGGTATGGTAATGATGGTAGGGGATTTCAGCACATACGAAACCTTTGCCACCGCGCGTAAGAAGGAAGGAAAGGAGATCCACGTGATCGGCGCGCTGGACAAGGCGAAAGGCCTGGTGTACGACCCGGTGACGAATGCTGATTTTTTCAGCTTCCATATGAAAGACAAAAGCGGGGACGTGGTAAAGGTGGTGTTCAACGGAACCAGGCCCACTGACTTCGAAAAATCCACGGAACTGGTGCTCACAGGCAAGATGGTCGGGAATGAATTCCACTGCAGTAAAATACTCATGAAATGCCCTTCCAAATATAAAGATGAGCAAACGGCCTACAGCGCCTCCAAAGACATTTAAACTGTAACTGTATATCGTCTGCCTTTGCCTGCTATACCCGGCCGCGGCGGGATTTAATAACGTTTTACGGATCATACAATTGGAACAAATCAAATATGCAGGGGAGCATTTACTTCCCGGACAATTGGGGCATTTCTTTACCATTCTCGCATTTGTGGCTTCAATTGTGGCTACCGTTGCGTATTTCTGCAGCGTTCAGCAAAAGGATGAGCTGAAAAAGACCTCCTGGCTGAAGATGGGCCGGTGGGCGTTTATCATCCAGGCGTTCTCTGTTTTCGCCGTTTTCGCCATTCTCTATTACATTATTTCCAATCACTATTTCGAATACAAATACGCCTGGCAGCACTCCAGCCGCGACCTCGAAGTGCAGTACCTGCTCAGCTGCTTCTGGGAAGGGCAGGAGGGCAGTTTCCTGCTCTGGAGCGTGTGGCACAGTGTATTGGGCCTTATCCTGATCAGGACCTCCAAAAAATGGGAAGGCCCGGTGATGGCCGTGCTGGCCTTCGCGCAGATCGGCCTGGGCTCCATGCTGCTCGGCATTTACCTGGACCTGCCCTGGTTCGAATACAAAGTGGGCAGCAACCCTTTCATTCTCATGCGCCAGGATGCGCCGGAATCCCCGATCTTCCTGAACGCCAATTATATGCAGTTCAAGCAGTTCGTGGACGGTAACGGCCTGAACGTACTGCTGAAGAACTACTGGATGGTGATCCACCCGCCTGTGCTGTTCCTGGGCTTTGCTTCCGTGATCGTTCCATTTGCATACGCCGTAGGCGCCCTCTGGACGCGCGATTACGGCAGCTGGGTAAAGCCCGCTTTACCATGGGCGCTGTTTGCCACCGTGGTACTGGGTACCGGTATTATGATGGGCGCTGCCTGGGCTTATGAATCGCTCACTTTCGGCGGCTACTGGGCATGGGACCCGGTGGAGAACGCCTCCCTCGTGCCATGGCTTACGCTGGTGGCCGGCTTCCACACGATGCTGGCATACCGCAGCTCCGGTCACGCACTCCGCTCTACTTTTTTCTTTTTCATTATATCCTTCGTATTCATCCTGTATTCCACTTTCCTTACCAGGAGCGGCATACTGGGGCAAACTTCCGTGCACTCGTTTACAGACCTGGGCATGAGCGGGCAGCTGCTCATTTTCATGGGCATCTTCACCATTCCCGCATTTGTGATGCTGATCGTACGGAATAAAGAAATACCGAAGATCAAGAAAGAGGAAAGCACCTACAGCCGCGAATTCTGGCTGTTCGTAGGCGCGCTCATCCTGATGGTGTCCGCCATCCAGATCACGTTCACCACTTCCATCCCCGTATGGAACAAGCTGCTGGACCTGTTTGGCCTGAAAAAACTTTTCAACCTCCAGGACTTTGCGCCACCCACCGATCCGGTGTTCCATTACAACCAGATCCAGATCTGGCTGGCGGCTATCGTAGGCGGGCTTACCGCTATCGTACAGTATTTTAAGTATAAAGACACACCGAAAGGCACCGTCTGGAAAAAGCTGGCCTGGCCCACCCTTATTGCCGTGGGGCTCACCGTGCTGATCGGCTGGCTGGGAGGTATCAACTATAACGAATTCGGCCCCGGTTTCCTGGTGGCCATTTACCTGATGCTGTTCGCCAGCGTTTACGGGATAGTAGCCAATTTCGGGTATATCATCACCGTGCTGAAAGGCAAAGCGAAAGCAGCCGGCGCTTCCGTGGCGCATATCGGTTTCGGGCTGGTGCTGCTAGGCATCCTGATCTCCTCTTCCAAGAAAGAAGTGCTGAGCGTGGACAAGATGAACATGCTGGCAGGGTATTTCACCAAAGAAAGCGGCCAGAAAAGCCAGGAGAACACCCTGCTGCCCAAAGGCCTGCCCGTGCAGATGGGCCCTTATTTCGTGACATACAGGGGCGATTCCATAGGAACGGCCGATAAGGACAAAACCTTCTTCATCGTGGACTATGAGAAGAAGCCGAGCCTGGAGGCCGAACCCACCGAGCGTTTCACGCTCTACCCGGATGCGTATCTCAACGTGAAAGGGCAGGAGGGGCAATTGTCCCCCAACCCCGACTCCAAGCACTACCTCACCCGCGACATCTTTACTTACGTAACGCTTGCGCCCATCAAAGGCGCCGTAACCGATACGCTGCCGTATGAAAAACATACCATTGCGCAGGGAGATACCATTTTCTTCTCCAAGGGTTTCATGGTGCTCACCGGCCTTAAAACCGGCCCCCAGCAAAAGAATTACAAGGCAGAGCCGGGGGATATTGCGGTGGGTGCTGACATTTATGTGCATACCCGCGAGAACGGCGATTTCAACCTGAGGCCCGTTTATTTCATCCGCGACAGCAGCTTCCAGGGCAATGTGCCGGATACGCTTGCGCCGCTGAGCCTGGCCGTGCGTTTCACGAAGATCCTTCCGAACGACAATAAGGTAGAGCTGGAAGTAAAAGAAACCCGCGAGCCGATGGACTTCATTGTGCTGAAGGCGCTGATATTCCCGTATATCAACGTGCTGTGGCTCGGCATCGTCGTTATGATCGTCGGTTTCGTGATGAGCATCCGCCAGCGGATGAAAGGCGCCAATAAATAATTGTTTTACAACATCATAATAAAAGGGCGGCTGAAGAAGGCCGCCCTTTTTGTTATATTGCATCAAAACCCTACCCTATGCGCCGCATCATAAAAACCACTCTTATCATTATAGCTTCGCTGGCCGTCGTTTATTTCCTCGGCCCGAAACCCTCGCCGCCGGTGTTGGGCGGAGCATTGCCCGGTGTGCCGGATCAAACGGTGCGGCTGGAGACCTATATTGATCAAAAGGAGGCCCGGTATCGCCTCCGGCCGGGAAATGAGGCCCGTATTGTATGGGCGGGGGCAGAGGGCCAGAAAACGCCTTACAGCGTGGTTTACCTGCATGGCTTCTCCGCCAGCGAAAAGGAGGGTGACCCCGTTCACCGCGATTTTGCGGCGCTGAACGGCTATAACCTTTATCTCTCCCGTTTAGACCAGCATGGAATAGATACCTCCGAAGCGCTTGAAAAAATGACTGCGCAGGGCCTCTGGGAAGACGCCAAGGAAGCCCTTGCCATCGGCAAACAGCTGGGAAACAAAGTGATACTGATGGGCACCTCCACCGGCGGTACCCTGGCATTGCTGCTGGCCGCGCAATACCCGGACGATGTGGCGGCCGTGATCAATATGAGCCCGAACATCGCTATCAACGAAAAGATGATCGGTATGCTGGACGAGCCATGGGGCTTGATGGTGGCGCGTTTGGTGAAAGGAGGGAAGTATAACGAATACAAGCCGGAGAACCCGGAGAAAGCCAAATACTGGTATACCAAATACCGGCTGGAAGCCGTTGTGGAACTGGAAAACCTCGTGGAGCATACCATGAAGCCCGAAACGTTCGCGCGTATCCATCAGCCGGTGCTGAACCTGTACTATTACAAGAACGAAACCGAGCAGGACCAGACCGTGAAGGTGTCCGCCATCCTGGACATGCATAAGGAGCTTGGCACGCCGGACAGCCTGAAGCGCGCCGTGGCGATCCCGAAAGCGGGCACCCATGTGATCGGCTCCAGCATTACATCCGGTGATGTGCCTGGCGTGGAAACCGCCATCAATACGTGGTGGCAGGAAGTAAGCAGGAATCGGAAGTAATTCGTATCTTGGGAAGGATCAGGGTTTATCATTAATCGTCAATCCGTGTTTCGCAGTTCGATTATCATTTTCATATGCATCCTGTGCCTGGCAGGCGGGGCTGCTGCCCAGCAGCGTACCGCTACGGATACCGTGGCTGTGAGAGCTGTGCTGTATGGCAACGACACGATCCCCTCCATTACCCTTTCCATTTTTGATGTAACGGATAAGCTGCCCAAACGCCTGCGCAAGCAGCGCGAGCGCTGGACGAGACTGCGTAACGCCGTATATGTTACGTATCCCTACGCTGTGTCCGCCGGCCGCATCCTTAAGGACGTGAACCGCGACCTCAAGACCTTTACCTCCAAAAAACAACGCAAGGAATACCTGGCCTCCAAGGAAAAGCTGCTCAAGGCTGAGTTTGGCGACAAGCTGGAGAACCTGTCCGTTTACCAGGGCAAGGTGCTCATGAAGCTGATCCACCGCGAAACGGGAGAGAACTGCTACGACATCGTAAAAGAACTGAAAGGCGGCTTTAATGCGCGGATGTACCAAACGGTGGCTTTCTTCTTCGGCGGTAATCTCAAAAGCGAGTTCAATACCCAGGATGATAAAGACATTGAGCTGATCGTGCAGGAGATACAGCTGTACAACCGCTATAACTGACTGCATAACCCCTTTCTCAGGTAAATCCGCCTCCCGTCCTCCCGATTTGGAACATCTCCCCATATACCCGACCTTTGCTCGGCAAAATTTAAAGGAACATGAAACTGGATATACTGGCGATAGCCGCACACCCTGACGATGTGGAATTGTCCTGTGCGGGAACACTGATGGTACATGCGAAGCAGGGACTGAAAACGGGCATTATAGACCTTACGCGCGGCGAGCTGGGTACGCGTGGTACGCCCGAGGGCCGCATCCTGGAAGCGCAGGAAGCTTGCAGGGTAATGGGAGTGGATGTGAGGGAAAACCTTGGCCTGGCGGACGGTTTTTTTCAGAACACCCGTGAAGACCAGCTGAAAGTGGTGGCCGCCATCCGCAAATACAGGCCGGACATCGTGCTGGCCAATGCCATAGACGACCGTCACCCCGACCATGGCAGGGCAGCGCAACTGATCAAAGACAGCGCTTTCCTGGCGGGCCTGCGTAAAGTGGAAACTTTCGACGAGCATGGTAAGCCGCAGACGGCATGGAGGCCCAAGCAGGTGTATCATTTCATCCAGGACCGTTATTTTAAGCCCGATTTCGTGGTGGATATCAGCGAGGTGATAGACCTCAAGCTGGAGGCGATCAAATGCTTTAAGACCCAGTTCCTGGCTGAAAAGGACCATGAGCCGCAAACCTATATTTCTTCCCCCGAGTTTTTTGACAGCGTGGTATACCGTGCGAAGATGCTCGGCAAAATGGTGGGCGTCGGGTATGCGGAAGGGTTTACTTCCGCGAAGATGCTGGGAGTTAAAAGCATGATGGATTTTATTAATGAGACTACCTGATCAGGGAAATGATAAAAACAAAAAGCCGTCCCGGTTGTGCGGGACGGCTTTTTTTATTGGCTGATACCTTCCGCCTGTTATGGTGTTACTCGCAGGGTTTAAAAACACTCAGGGCTGACCACCGGTTTTTTACCTGTTGGTCAGCCCTGAATTTATAGCGTTGAAAGCCTTTAAAATTTAGGGGGTGAAGGTTCCTTTTCTGCTCTTCCGGACATGCCCGGTCTGGCAAAAAGGTCTTTTTCCCGCACCGGGGCGGGAATTTTTCAGAATACGGTACAATGGAACCCGCTGCTGTTATGGTCATTCTGGAAAGAGGGGGAATCTTTCATAATTGAACCCATAACCTGCCTAAACTAGATGAATAAATCCTGTGTAGCGTCAAATTCATCTTGTTTGTTGATGCTGTTTTTGATAAACGGAATCAAAGCAAGGCCAACCGTAAGGATCACTAAAAGTATGTTCTTAAATTTCATAACCAGTCGTTTTAAATCTTGCTCTATATATAACTAAATAACGTGCCAAAAGGTTACGCCGGATTGTTAAAAACAACCATGGATTTTGACCCTGAAGTGCTTGTAAATCCGCAAGTTGTTGCTGGATAAGGGTTTGCTTCAACTGCTATCTATGGAAATTTCAAATAGTATAGATGAAATCGATATTATATGTGTGTAAATCTATTTGATTTTACCCTTTTTGAAGATGAACTTTGCGGCGGCTTTACGAAATAGCGTAGCATAAAATCAATAAATCCGAGATAATATCATGAAAAATGCAGTTTTATCAGTAGGGGCACAATTCCCTGAGTTCTCAAAAAAGGCAGTTGTTTCCATCGAGAAAGGCAAAGAATTTTACGACGTTTCTTCCGAAGAGATCAAGGCATCCGGCAAATGGATGGTGATGTTCTGGTGGCCCAAGGACTTTACGTTTGTATGTCCTACCGAGATCGCCGAATTCAACAAACATTACCAGGATTTCGCTGACCGCGATGCTATCCTGATCGGCGCTTCTACCGACACTGAGTTTGTGCACCTCGCCTGGAGGAAAGATCACGACGATCTGCGCGGCCTCCAGTTCCCCATGCTGGCAGACACTTCCAAATCCCTCGCCGCCGAGCTGGGCATCCTGGAAGAAAATGAAAAGATCGCTTACCGCGCTACTTTCGTAGTGGATCCCCAGGGTATCGTACGCTGGACTTCCGTGTACGACCTCTCCGTAGGCCGTAACGTGAAAGAAGTGATCCGTGTGATGGATGCACTGCAGACAGATGAGCTGTGCCCCTGCAACTGGCAGAAAGGCGAAGCTACCCTCAACGCTTAACCGACGCTGGTATAATGTTTACCGGGCAGTACGCTGCCCGGTATTTTTTTAATCCGAAACAAAATTATAATATGTTTGCTACTAATACGCAGGATACTGCGCAACAGATCTTACAGGCTGTGGGTATGCCGGCCGCTGAAGTGCCTGCCAGGCTGGGTGCGCTGGCGGCAGTGGATGCGCGCTACCTGAAAGACCTCAAGATCAATCTGACCAATGCCCTGGAGGCGGCTACGCTTTCCAAAAAGGAAGCATACCTGCTGGGCCTGGCTGTGGCCGTGAACGAGAAGCTGCCGGCCCTTCAGGCTGGTTTTGAGCAGCTTGCGGCGGCTGCCGGCGCTACGGACAAGGAAGTGGCCGAAGTGGTGAGCTGCACTTCCCTGATGAATGCCAACAACGTGTTTTACCGTTTCCGCCACTTCGTGGGAAAGGAATTTTATACTACCGCGCCTGCCGGCATCCGGATGAGCATTATGGCCAACCCGGTGATCGGGAAGGAGTTCTTTGAGCTGGTGAGCCTGGTGATTTCAGCGCTGAACGGCTGTGAGATGTGCGTGACTTCGCATGAGGACGCTTTGCTGAAGCACGGCACTGAGCAGCAGCGGATACTGGATGGCGTTAGGCTGGGGGCTGTTGTGAGGAGTTTAGGGGTGTTGCTGTGAGGGTAAAACTGTCCACTAAAATATACACCAAATAATTATGTGAATAAAAACACTTCGCATAATTTGATATTTACATAAAATAATGCGACTTTTGCAGTCCAAAATTTTTTAGAATCATGGCTAGAGTATGTCAGGTGACAGGGAAAAAACCGATTACAGGTCATCATGTGTCTTTCTCGAACATTAAGACAAAAAGAAGGTTTCTGCCCAATCTGCAAACCAAGCGTTTCTTTTTGGCGGAAGAAGATCGTTGGATCACTTTGAAAGTGTCTGCCGATGGTCTGAGAACCATTAACAAGCGTGGCCTGTATGCCGTAGTGAAAGAACTGCGTGCGGAAGGTAACAAAGACATCTAATTCATTAAGGATCAACTTAATCAGAATACAAAATGGCAAAGAAAGGAAACAGGGTGCAGGTAATTCTGGAGTGTACGGAGCATAAAAACTCTGGTATGCCCGGTACATCCCGCTACATCTCCAACAAGAACAAAAAGAACACTCCGGAACGTCTGGAGCTGAAGAAGTACAACCCTATCCTCAGGAAGGTGACTGTACACAAAGAAATCAAATAAGGTCAACTTTAATTGTTAGCGGTTAATCGTATAAGGTTCTTGCGATTAGCTCCTGGACGATTGACTTACAATTAACGCTTAACTTTTAACAAAATGGCAAAACAAGCTTCTAAGAACGCGAAAGTAAAAGATACGAAAGCCGCAGCCGATGCGAAAGTGTGGACTAAGGTGATCAGGGCGGTTCGTTCTCCGAAATCCGGTGCATATACTTTTAAAGATGCGATCGTGCATAAGGATAAAGTACAGGACTTCATTAACCAGAAGTAATTCGGCTTTACTAATCATACTGCAAAAAAGCTGTCCGGTTTTGGACGGCTTTTTGTGTTTAGGGGCGCCGGGAGGAGATTGTACAGGAATTCACCGCCCGGCAATAACGCGGCTTGCTCCGAACCTATTCCGGATATAAGCCTCTCAATCTTTCCATCCTTTCCGGTCGTTGTACGGAAATTCGCCGCTTAGCAATAACCGGGTTTGCTCCCAGTCAACCGCCTGGCGTTGGATTTCCAGGAATTCTTCCAATGTAAGCGGTGGCCCGTCGGTTTCAGGTCTGGGTTTGCGGGGAGGAGTCTTTTTCGGCAGACTGCTGCCGTTTTTGTTGTCAATACATGACCGATGATGTTCCATATCAATAGTTTATAAGTTATTAATAACCTTGTCAGCTTTTCCTTTTCGCCAGGAAATAATGATAATTCCGGCCTCTCATGAATTCCTCATACCGGCCGCAGCGGAATCCTTCCAGTTGGAATAATTCGCCAACATAGGCCCAATTGGCATTAATACCCATCTGATAAAGGCGCGTTCTGGCCGGGGTACTGCCGCGGATCAATATCTTGCCCTCCGGGTGCCGGAGCGCAAATTCGAGGGCTGTGAAAGCCACCGTCGCCAGGACCTTGTCCCGGTCCCTGTTATTCGACCGCACGTGATACATATTCTGATCGCCCAACTCCAGCGGATCTCCGAAACTCAGGCTATATAATGTTTCTCCATTGATCCGCTCATTCAGCCTTGCGTACCGCACCACCTTCCTGATCTTCCCCCTCGGCCCCTCGCTCCAGAACTCAAACCCCGTAAAATCCCTGTTCGCGTTAAATTCATATCGTTCCAATGGCATCTTTCAGCTTCCATTAAGGTTAACAAACAATTCCCAAATTTATTCACGCCCTCCCGATCTTCCCATTTTTCACCCCTGATATTATCTCGCCTCCAGGTAATACTTTCTCCGTTTTTCGCAGCCGATACTTCAAACGCAACATTTGCAGCCTTTCTCCGCTACATTCTGTATTTTCGCCTACATTATTTATCAGAATCGATTTCGTTATGGGTTTTTTCAATAAACTCTTTTCCCGCGAAAAGAAAGAAAGTCTGGATCAGGGCCTGCAGAAAACAAAAGAAAGTTTCCTCTCCAAAATAGGCCGCGCCATCGCCGGCAAATCCACCGTAGACGCCGAAGTGCTGGATAACCTCGAAGAAGCGCTCGTGGCAGCGGATGTTGGCGTGGATACTACCGTCCGCATCATCAGCCGGATAGAGGATCGCGTTTCTAAAGATAAATATCTGAATACCAGTGAACTAAACAGGATACTGCAAGAAGAAGTGGCAGCAATCCTGGTGGATGCGCCGGACAGCGGCTTCAGGGATTTTGACGTACCGGAGGGCAAAAAACCATATGTGATCATGGTAGTCGGCGTAAATGGCGTTGGCAAAACCACGACCATCGGTAAGCTCGCCTACAACTTCAAAAAAGCCGGTAAATCCGTGCTGCTTGGCGCCGCAGATACTTTCCGCGCCGCCGCCGTAGACCAGCTCACCATCTGGAGCGAAAGGGTGGACGTGCCCATCGTAAAACAGCAAATGGGCTCGGATCCCGCCGCCGTAGCGTTCGATACCGTGCAGAGCGGAGCCGCCCGCAATGTGGACGTGATCATTATCGATACTGCGGGCCGCCTGCACAACAAATTGCACCTGATGGACGAACTCAGCAAGATCAAACGTGTAATGAACAAGGTGATCCCCGATGCGCCGCACGAGGTGTTGCTGGTGCTGGACGGCTCCACGGGCCAGAACGCGCTGGAACAGGCCAGGCAGTTCACCGCGGCCACGGAAGTTACCTCTCTTGCCATCACCAAGCTGGACGGAACGGCCAAGGGCGGCGTAGTGCTGGCCATTGCCAACCAGTTCAAAATACCCGTAAAATACATTGGCATAGGGGAGAAGATGGAGGATCTGCAGGTGTTTGACAAAGAAGCGTTCGTCGATACGCTTTTTAATCTAAATGACTGATCTTTAACATGGAATATCAAAAGCCGGAAGTTTTGCTTCCGGCTTTTTTATGGCTGGTATAGCCGCTAACCTCAAAATTATCAACCTTTTATACACTCTGCGCTCGGAATGCATCTATTTGTTAAATTTGGTATCATTTTGTTTTTTCACCCTTTAACAATTCGTGTTTATGCAATTGCAATCCATAGATCGAGTTGAGAACATCACACCAGAAGAATTCAGGACCCGTTATTATGAGGCGCGTAAACCCTTGATCATTACCGGATTGTCCAAATCCTGGCCAGCTTATGAAAAGTGGACCTGGGATTATTTCAAGTCGCTGGTGGGAGACAAGACCGTTGGTGTTTACAACAACGAACGGGCCGGCGCCAAAACCCTCGTAAACGGCGCAGACGACTATATCACCTTCGGCAAATACCTGGATATGATACAGCAGGGGCCCGTGCAGCTCCGCATCTTCCTGTTCAATATCTTCCAGCATGCGCCACAGCTCGTGCAGGACTTTAATTGGCCGGACTTCCTCATGAAAGGGTTCCTCAAAAAATACCCCATGCTCTTTGTAGGTGGCGCAGGGTCCATTGCCCACATGCATTACGATATCGACCTCAGCCACATCTTCCATACCCAGTTCATTGGCCGCAAAAGGGTGCTGCTGCTGGAAAACAGCCAGTCGGACCTTATATACCGTATGCCCATGACCGTGGAAAGCGCTGCCAGCTTTGTGAACTGGAGCGAGCGCCTGGACGAGCATAAGTTTCCCGCCCTCCGCTACGCCAAAGCCTATACCACAGTGCTGGAACACGGGGATACGATGTTTATGCCCAGCGGCTACTGGCATCACATGGAATACCTGGACGGCGGCTTTGCCATGAGCCTTCGCGCCCTGGACCAGAGTATCAGCGGCAAGCTGAACGGCCTCTACCACATTGCCGGCCTGCGCAGTATGAACAACCTGCTCATCAAAATGGCGCCGGAATGGTGGTACCATTATAAAAGAAAAGTAGCCAACGAACGGGCTGAACGCGCGATGCGCCGCATGCTTGCCTGAAATTGATGTTATAACAATAAATTAACCTGCACCGGAGCGATAAACCTGTGTAATTCAAATTATTTGATTACCTTTGCAACTTCTCATTAGACCTCCACTTAGGCTCATAGTCACTCAAACAGCTTGCCTGCTGTATTTTCTGAGCGTGTCTGCGTGTCTTCGTGGCAAATTCTAAAAATTGCTATTTGAAGACAAGAACTTTAAAGAAAGACAAGGTTAATATTATAACGCTGGGTTGTTCCAAGAATATGGTTGATTCCGAGGTATTGAGCGGCCAGCTTAAAGCCAACGACATCGATGTGGTGCATGAAAATGCCAAACGCGACCATAATATCGTGGTAGTGAACACCTGCGGGTTTATTGATAAGGCAAAAGAAGAATCCATCAACACCATCCTGGACCAGGTGGAATTGAAAAGCAGGGGTAAGCTGGACAAGGTTTTTGTGACAGGCTGCCTCAGCGAACGTTACCGCGGCGACCTTGAAAAAGAGATACCCGGCGTGGATGCCTGGTTTGGCACCATGGAACTGCCCCTCATCCTGAAGAAGTTTGATGCGGATTATAAAGCGGAGCTGATCGGCGAACGTTTGCTCAGCACCCCGTCTCATTACGCTTACCTGAAGATATCCGAAGGCTGCAACCGCACCTGCGCTTTTTGCGCCATTCCCCTGATGCGCGGCCAGCACGTATCCAAGCCCATCGAACAGGTGGTGGCGGAAGCGGAAAAGCTCGTGAAAAGCGGGGTGAAGGAGATCATGCTCATCGCGCAGGAACTGACCTATTACGGTCTTGACCTGTACAAACAACGCCGCCTGGCCGAGCTGCTGCATGCGCTGGCGGACGTGAAGGGGCTGGAATGGATCAGGCTGCATTATGCCTATCCCACCAAGTTCCCGCTGGAAATACTGGACGTGATGCGTGAAAGGGACAACATCTGCAAATACCTGGATATGCCCCTGCAGCACATTGCAGACCCCATGCTGAAAGCCATGAAGCGCCAGATCACCCGCAAGGAGATATTCGACCTGGTGCAGACCATCCGCGAAAAAGTGCCCGGCATCTGCCTCCGCACCACGCTGATAGCTGGCTTCCCCGGCGAAACGGAAGAAGATGTGGAAGACGTGAAACGTTTCCTGGAAGAAGTGCGGTTCGACAGGGTGGGAGTGTTCACCTACAGTCATGAAGAAAACACTTCCGCTTACGAGCTGGAAGACAATATCCCCGCCGAAGAGAAAGAACGCCGCGCGCAGGATATTATGGAAACGCAGCAGGAGATCTCCCTGGAAAAGAACCAGGAGAAAGTAGGAAAAGTATTTAAAGTAATAGTAGATAAAAAAGAATCCGGCCGATACCTGGGCCGCACGGAGTTCGATTCAGTAGAGGTGGATAATGAAGTGATCATTAACACGGACAAGAAGTTGAAACCCGGAGATTTCGTACAGGTTAAAATTACCAAGGCGTTCGACTATGACTTGGAAGGAGAGCTGGTTTAAAATGGTTTACAACTGATTGACACCGGCGTATTGATCACCCGGCCTGTTAAAAAAACAAGCGGGCCACCGAAAAAAATTAAATGACAACATTCGAATCATTAGGACTGCAGGAAAACCTGCTGAAAGCAGTAACCGACCTCGGGTTTGTGAGCCCTACCCCGATCCAGGAACAAGCCATTCCCGTATTGCTGGGCGGCGACCGGGATTTTGTGGGCCTGGCACAGACGGGTACCGGTAAGACCGCTGCCTTTGGCCTTCCCCTGCTTCATCAACTGGATCTTAAGATCCGCCAGCCACAGGGCCTCATTTTGTGCCCTACCCGTGAGCTGTGCTTACAGATCACCAACGATCTCAAGAACTTCTCCAAATATCTCGGCGACCTGAGCATTGTAGCCGTATACGGCGGCACTGCCATCGGTTTGCAGTTGCGTGAGCTGAAACGCGGCGCCCACATCGTGGTAGCCACCCCCGGCCGCCTGCTGGACATCATCGAGCGCGGCGCCATCAACTTCGACAACGTTCGCTACGCGATCCTCGACGAAGCGGATGAAATGCTGAACATGGGCTTCCAGGAAGACATCAACAGCATCCTGTCCAACACCCCGGAAAGCAAGACCACCTGGCTGTTTTCCGCTACCATGCCCGCAGAAGTGCGCCGGATCGCCAAGAACTATATGGAAAATCCGTTCGAACTGACCGTAGGCAGCAAGAACAGCGGCAACGTCAACATTGAGCATGAATACTACGTAGTGCGCCCCCGCGACAAATACGCGGCGCTGAAACGCATCGTGGACTTCAACCCCGAGATCTTCGGCATTATCTTTACCCGTACCAAGATAGAATCACAGGAGATCGCCGAATCCCTCATCCGCGACGGTTACAATGCAGACGCACTGCATGGCGACCTTACCCAGCAGCAGAGGGACAAAGTGATGAAACGCTTCCGTGAAAAATCCATCCAGGTGCTGGTAGCCACCGACGTAGCCGCCCGCGGCATCGACGTGGATAACGTAACGCACGTGATCAACTACGACCTGCCCGACGACGTGGAGAACTACACACACCGTAGCGGCCGTACCGGCCGTGCAGGCCGGACCGGTATTTCCATCGCCATCATAGGCGGCAGGGATATCGGCAAGATCCGCCAGATCGAGCGGGTGCTCGGCAAAAAATTCGTGAAATCTGAAGTGCCCGATGGATTTGCCGTGTGTGAAAAACAACTCTTTGCGCTCGTGCACAAAGTTCACAACGTAACCGTAAACGAAGAACAAATCGATCCCTACCTGGGACGTATATACGAAGAATTCGCTGACCTGTCCAAAGAAGACCTGATCCGCCGCTTCGCTTCCCTGGAATTCAATGAGTTCCTGGAATACTACCAGGATGCACCGGACCTGAACGTGAAAGAAGAACGCCGTGGCGCGGACGAGAACTCCTTGAGCAACCGCTTCTCCGGCAAGTTCACCCGCCTGTTCATCAACCTCGGTTCTGTTGACAATTTCACCCGCGGCGACATGCTGCGCTTCCTCTGCGACAATACCGGCCTGCGCGGCAACAAGATCGGCCGTATAGACCTGAAAGGCGTTTACTCCTTCTTTGAAGTGGAAAACGATGTAGTGGAAAAAGTACAGCAAAGCTTTACCAAAGTGGAATACAACGGCCGTTCCGTAAGGATCGAGACCAGCCAGGACGGCGATAAACGCAAGTCTGGCGGCGGCGGTTTCCGTTCCTATGGCGACAAGCCCCGCAAAACCTGGTCTGGCAGCGAAGACGGCGGTTTCCGCCCGCGCCGCGAGTTCTCCAAGAGCGGTAGCGGTGGAAGCGGTTTCCGTGGAAAACGTTCATAATCACCATCATGATAAAAAAATTAACCCGCAGGCGATAGTTTGCGGGTTATTTTTTACCTTGTAAGGAAAGCACTCACTGCAAGGTATGGCGACCCAACAAAAGAAAAATATTATTCCACGCGATGAAGAACCCTTCCGGAAGCTGGAACCCGTAGAACCTTTTACATTATTCTCCGCGAAGGACATCCAGTTATTCCAGGAAGGCTCACACGACCGGCTGTACGAGAAGTTCGGATCACACGCCCTTACCTACGAAGGCGTGGCCGGCACTTACTTCGCAGTATGGGCGCCCAATGCGGCCTTCGTTTCCGTGATCGGCGACTTCAACAGCTGGAACACCTACAGCCATACTTTATTCCCCCGCTGGGATAAATCCGGCATCTGGGAAGGGTTTGTGCCCCACCTGAAAGATCATACCCTTTACAAATACTTTATCCGCTCCAATTCCGGGGAAGAGCTCCGGAAAGGCGACCCCTTTGCCAATTTCTGGGAAGTAAGGCCCAAAACGGCTTCGGTGACCACCCAGCTGCAGTACAAGTGGAAAGACGCTGCATGGATGAACAAAAGAGCGTCCAAGAACAGTCTTACAAGCCCTTTTTCAGTGTACGAAATGCACCTGGGATCATGGCGCAGGCCCGATCCGGACAACCATGAGGTATTTTACAACTACCGTGAAATAGCCGCCATGCTGGTGCCCTACGTAAAAGAAATGGGCTTCACCCACGTAGAGTTCATGCCGGTGATGGAGCATCCGTTCGACGGCTCCTGGGGCTACCAGCTTACCGGTTTTTACGCGCCCACCAGCAGGTACGGTTCCCCGCAGGATTTTATGGCGCTGGTAGACGCCTTTCACCAGGCCGGCATCGGCGTGATCCTGGACTGGGTGCCCTCTCACTTCCCGTACGACGACCATGGACTGTACCGCTTCGACGGCAGCCACTGCTATGAATATGCGGACATGCGCAAAGGTTTCCACCCGGACTGGAACAGCTATGTATTCAATTATGCCCGCAACGAAGTAAAGTCGTTCCTGCTCAGCAACGCCTGTTTCTGGCTGGATAAATTCCATATAGACGGCCTGCGTGTGGATGCAGTGGCCTCCATGATCCACCTGGATTATTCCCGCAAGGCCGGCACCTGGGAACCCAATGTTCACGGCGGCAATGAGAACCTGGAGGCCATCGCCTTCCTGAAAGAAATGAACTCGGTCATCTATTCCCGCTTCCCGGACACACAAACCATCGCCGAGGAATCCACTTCCTTCTACGGCGTATCCCGCCCTGTTTTCATGGGCGGCCTTGGTTTTGGCATGAAGTGGATGATGGGCTGGATGAACGACACGCTGGATTACTTTAAAAAAGACCCGCTTTTCCGGAAATGGTACCACAACCAAATCACTTTCAGCATCATGTACGCCTTCAGCGAGAACTTCATGCTCCCGCTCAGTCATGATGAAGTAGTGCACGGCAAAAGCCCGATGATCTATAAAATGCCCGGCGACGACTGGCAGCAGTTCGCCAACCTGCGGCTGTTGTACAGTTACATGTTCATGCACCCCGGCACCAAGCTGCTCTTCATGGGCGACGAATTTGGCGACACGAAGGAATGGAACTTCAAGTCGGAACTGGGCTGGCATCTGCTGAAACATCCCACCCACAGCGGTCTTCAGCAGTATGTAAAAGCCCTCAACAAACTGTATACCTCCGAGCCCGCATTATACCAGACACAATTCGACGGGAAAAGCTTTGAATGGGTACACCTGGCGGACCAGGAGAACAGCATCATCGTTTTTGCCCGCAAAAGCGAAAAAGGCGAAGTGTTGATCGTAGCCCTCAACATGACGCCCATTCCCAGGGAAGACTATCCCGTCGGCATTCCCTGGGGCGAACCTTTCGAGGAGATACTGAACAGTGATTCCCCGGAATTCCATGGCAGCGGGGTCGTAAACACAGGCGTTATCAAACCCATTCCCGGCAGGTTTGGCAAACCATACGACATTCATCTCCGCCTCCCGCCCCTCGGCGCCACCATCCTCAAAAAGGGGCGGACGAATGGCTGATTTTTTTAAAAAATAAACTGGGCTGTGTCTGTCTTGGTGGCGGGCACAGCATTTTTTAAAAAAATCAGCCATTCGTCCTTTGCAGTACCAATAGAAAATTGGCGTATCAAGCTGACGTTTGTTTAAAGCAATGGCGACGGCAGCCTCGTGGCCTTCCCGGGAATTTTTCTATTAACAAATCCGGGCACTAATCCAACCCTAATACAAATCCTTTTCAATCCCTTTTCAAGCGTTTATTACCAAATACCTGATCGAAAAACCCCCAGGCTTATACATTCCCAGCCCACTACTCCTGTTTCTTTTACGGGCGGAGTTATTATCAAATTTTCCCAAAAAACACTGTGCCCATTGCCTAAACGAACACAGCCCAGTTTATTTTTTGGGAAAATTTGATAATAACGGTTAAACCTTTCACTGGTGTAGCGATCTAAAGGATGCCGCAATAAGGAGCTGTGAGGATGCGTTTTAAGGTAACCATTATCTGAAATACAACACGGACATCACCCGGAACATTATCCGGAACGGTGATGCCGGACACTATAAGAGCTTTAACCGGGTTGAAAAACTATCACTCTTAAACCATTCTTTATTATGAAAAACATGTTCCGTAAAATGGGCCTGCCGTTGTTGTTGCTGGGCGCCCTTTCCATTATTATTTACGCATGTACAAAAAACGATTCGGCCGCGCCTGAAAAGGTTCCGGAAGGGATGCAAAAGGTTAGCCTCAGACTGACGGACGATCCCGGCCTTTTCGACCAGGTTTTAATTGACATCCAACGGGTTGAAGTGCTCGTGGATACCTGCTCCCGCAACAACAGGGGCAACGACGACGATGACGACCGCTGGGACGACCGCGACCGCTGCGGCTGGTGGGAAGACTGGAAAGACAGGGACAGGGATAAAGACTGCGAAGTATGGGACACGCTCGGCATCAACCCCGGCGTATACGACATGCTGGCGCTCCGTAACGGGGTGGACACCAGCCTTGCCAACGGCTATGTTCCGAAAGGCCGCATCGAAAAGATCCGCATCACCCTCGGCCCCAACAATTCACTGGTTAAAGACAGCATAACCTATCCGCTTAAATCCATCAACGGCCAGGTGAAAATACTGATCAAAGTAAGGCATGAAGAATGGGATGAAGTTACCCCCGATAACCTCCAGCTCTGGCTCGATTTCGATGTTCAGCGTTCCATTATCCAGGTAAGCAGGGGCAAATTCATTCTCAAACCCGTTATCCACGTATGGACCGTACGCCAGACCGGCTCTGTTTCAGGTAAAGTGTTACCCACTGATGCCGAGGCCGTGATCACCGTATACAACAACCTCGATTCCCTTTATGCCATCCCGGGACGGCAGGGCGAGTTCAAGGTACGCGGTCTTAAAACCGGCACCTACAGCGTATTCGTGAACGCAGGCAACGGGTATAAGGATACCACGGTCACCGGCGTTACGATAGAACGTAACAGGGATACGAAACTGCCAACCATCACACTCAGTAAATAAACTTTCATAACCTATATTTTCCAGGTAAAAGGCCCCGCGTATGTCCGGGGCCTTTTACATTTGAAGAAAAAGACTAATTTGTGATCATAAATCCATCCTCCTGTGAAAAAATTATCATTGTTGATCATCTGCTGCTGCCTCGCGGTGTTTGCTTCCGCTCAAACCGCCGCCAATCAAACGGACGCCAAAAACCGTAAACAAGGGCCCTGGGTGGAACAGGTGCCATCGTTGCGCGGGGAGCCGGGCTACAGCTGGGAAGGTATTTATAAGAACGGTCGCAAGGAAGGCGTATGGAAAAAATATTCGGCAGACGGCGACGTGATGGCCGAAGAAACTTTTAAGAACGGCGTGCTGGATGGCCTTTGCAAATACTATTACCCCAACGGCAAAGTGAGCGCCACCGGCAATATGCTTTCCGTAGATATCGATGGGCAGAAAGATACCATCGCGGTGGTAGACCCGGTGAGCGGACAGGAAACGCTGACGGAGGTAACACGCAAAGGTTATTCCGTGAAACACGGCGAATGGAAAGTGTATGATGAAGACGGCGTGATGATGCGCGAAACTTATGAAAGAGGAGAGCTGAGCAATTCAGTGATCGGCAACAGGCCGAAGCCCCAAGGTACCCCATTGCCCCATGAGGCAGCCACCGGCGGGAAAAAGAAGAAAGGAAAAGAATAAAAATCCGGATGATACCTTTTTTCGTATATAACACGGCAGGACAGAAATTCTTATTTTTAAAATAGCGCCCTTTAGAAGTTATTGACCAAAACTAAGTAGCACCCGGCTGAATCATATCCTTGGCCTGTGAAATGAAAAACCGTTGTAATTGGCCGGGCACCTGGATTTCCAGGACGTTTCCTTTATAAAACCTATTCGTGATGACGCGTTTATTATCCCAATTATTCCGCGCCCGTATGCAGCAGGTATACCGGACGGGCATCCTGCAAATGTCAGAAAAAGAAGAAGCCAGGAGGATCAGAGTAGTGAATGTCGTGAGCCTGGCTACCGGCATCCTGGTGGCCATTTATGGTATCGCATTCTACATGCTGCTCCGTTCCATGCTTATACTCATACCCGCAGTGTTCTTTTTCTGCCCTGCCTTCTTCGCCATGATCTGGCTGAACGGGAAGCAGCGGCACATGTTTTCCCGTATAGGCGCATACGTTCTATATATCCTCGTTATACTTTATTACGGCGCCATATTGGGAAGGGTGACGGAGGTGCAGCTGCTGGCAGTGTTCATGATGAGCATTGCGCTGCTGATCTGGCGGCCGCAGGAAAAAGTGCAGCGGTTCGTATGTGTTTTGATGCCAATTATTTGCCTCGTAATCCTTGAGTTTATTTATTACTTTCACCTTGTAGAACCCTTACCGTTAAGTCAAACCACCCAGAACCTATACCGCTGGATGGTGATGCCGGTGGTGCTGTTCCTTAATTACCTCGCTATCAGCCTGTACCAGGATAATATCATGGACCTGCTGCGGGCGCTGCGCAGCAGGAATACCTCCCTTTCCAGCAGCCGCCGGGAAATTGAGCGGCAACGCAGGGAACTTGAAAAATACAACAAAGAACTGGAGCAGCTGGTGCGTGAACGTACTTTCGCGCTTGTGAAAGCCAATACCGCCAAAACGCAGTTCATCAGTGAATTAAGCCACGAGATCAGGACGCCTTTGAACACCCTGGCCGGGCTGAGCGAGCTGCTGAGCGACGAAATGAGCAGGCTGAATACCGCCACAGGCGCGCAGGCACGGCAAATGGCAAAGAGCATGAACGCGGTGAGCCACAACATTATGGAACTCATAAACAGTGTTTTAGAATTGTCAAAGATAGAAGCAGGAACCACAGAAGAGCTCAGGCCGGAACCATTCTCGCTGAAGGAATGGCTTACCCATACCGTGAGCATCTACCAAAGCATCGCCAGCAAAGAGTCCATTCTCATACACCTGGAGATAGACAGCCGTTTCCCGGAAATGATCCTCTGCGACAAAATGATGCTGGGCCAGGTGGTGAACAATATCCTTTCCAATTCGCTGAAATTCTCATCCACCGGCAAAAATATCAGGGTGCGTTGTTTTCATAAACAAACCACGCTCTTCCTGCAGGTGTGCGACGAGGGGAAAGGCATTACAGACGACCAGATAGACGCCATTTTTGAACCCCTCGAACAGGGCGACCGCGAGCTGTACCGCGAGTTTGTAGGCAGCGGCCTTGGGCTGGCCATTGCCAAACGCAAAGCCGAAACCATGGGCGGCAGCCTGCGGGTGAGCAGCACTCCCGGGCAGGGCAGCAATTTCATTATCACGCTGCCGTTGCTGGTAAGCGAAGAAGTGCAGGAACTGCCCGTTCAACCTGCGGAACTACCCAAGCTGCCCGCCGATTCCAAGATACTGGTAATGGACGATAACGATATCGACCATACTATCATGAAACATTTCCTGGCCCGGCTGGGCGTTTCACAGGTATGGTTTGCGCACGACGGCGCTGACGGTATTGAAATGACGCGCAGGCTGAAGCCGGACGTGATCCTGATGGACCTGCACATGCCCGTGATGAGCGGCCGCGACACCTTTCTTTATCTCCGCAGGGATGAACAGCTGAAACATATCCCCGTGGTAGCCGTTTCGTCCGACGCATTTAAGGAACAGGAAGTGGAAGTGATCAGCATGGGTATGGACGGCTACCTCCGCAAACCGGTAGAACCCAGGGTGTTGCACGCCATCCTGGAAAAACTGCTGCGTTACAATGCCGTGCATATCCAGGCAACGCTCAACAGCTTAACAGTTGAGCAGCCCGATCCCACGCTTTAGCCGCCTGGCATAGACATTATCTCCCGGTTTCCATATGCGGCGCATCCACCGGTTTCGACTCAGGCGAGCCCCACTGGCGCAGGTAAATAGATAGGAATACAATAGAGGCCACAGACAGGAATTCGCTTTGCCAGTTCTGGAATGATTCGAACCAGAACTTAGAATTCAGGATATATTCCGCCGCGGTTGCCGTAGGCCTGTTCTCCCCGGTCTGTTGGATATTGTAATGTCCCAGGCTGCCCTTGAAATGCAGGCAGAAAGAAATGAGGAACAACAACAGGAAGGCCAGCGACAAGGAATGTTTATACAGCTTCAGCCACAAACCGCCTTTGTTCACTGCCCAGGGCGCATCAGGACCGGGTTTGGGCTCGCGGTCCACATCTTCCTTCTTCTCCGGGTCCTTGGACTCCGCGGAGCCGATCTGCCGGAGCCATACCGTAAGCACCACATACATGGCCATTTGCAGGAACTCGCTTTCCCAGTTCTCGAACGTAGCCTCCAGGAAATGAGGACTGGTAAGATAGGCTGCGAAAGAGACCTCTTCCATGCCCATCTTCTCCAGTTCATCATTGAATTGTTCCAGCCCGGTATACGCCTGCGCTGCCAGGCAGATCACAAGCATGCTCATGAACGCAATGGTAAGGCTGTTCAGGTACAGCCAGGAATGTTTTTTCATGTGTGGAGGTTTAGATCAGTTGCAGATGCGGCCGGATCTTTATTTCCACCACATCGCAGCGTTTAGGCTGTGTAATCACGTAGAGCACGCATTGCGCAATGTCTTCGGCTTTCAGCATTTCCATCTCTTTGGTTTTTTCGCGTTGCTCGTCGGGGCTGGAGGGTTGCATATCCGTACCCACGGCGCCTGGTTCTATCAAGGTTACTTTAACGCCCAGCGGGTTCACTTCTTTGCGTAATGCTTCGGAGAAGCCCTGTATGCCCGCTTTGGTGGCTACGTATACAGAGCTGCCTTTTTCCCGGACGTCGGCGCTCATGGAACCGATGTTGATGATATGCCCGCCGTTCTTGTCTTTCATGCGTTTGATGGCTTCATGCGCGCAGGCCATGTAGCCCAGGAGGTTCACCTGCAGGATGTACTGCCATTCATCGTAATTGCCCTCCATAATGCCCTGGTAGCCGAGCGCCGCGTTGTTCACCAGCACATTCAGCTGCCCCAGGAAGCCGTCTGCCTGCTGGAAAATAAAATCGATATCATCCTTGCGGGATACATCCGCAATAATGCCCATTACTTTTTCTTCCAGCGCCCTTTTGGAGAATTCTTCCGTCAGCTCGTTCAGTTCTTTTTCGTGGCGGCCGAAGAAAAGGATCTTTGCGCCATGTTCTGCCAGCAGCAGTGCCGTGGCTCTCCCGATACCGGTGGTGCCGCCGGTGATGAGCACTGAAATGCCTTCCAGTAGTTTCCCATGTATGTCAGCTGCGTTTTCCATGATGTACAGATTTATTGAGTTCAACAGTTATTTTTTGATTGCCGTGTATGTTCACAATGAGTTTTCCGTCCCCGTCCGCTTCTGGTGAATATACCGTGACCTGTTTCCCGCGCTTCCCGGTTACTTTCACGGGTTTCAGCGGCTTGCCGTTCAGGGAATAGAGCATCAGGCGGCAGGTAAGCCTTTCATCGCCCTGTACGGTGAAATGCATGCTGCCATTGGCGCCATGCCGGTGGTCCGCCGTAGGGTAATCAAGGAACAGCATTACGTCGTGATCGCGGAATTTGAAATAATGCCGGGGCACAACGGCGAAGGCAAGCCCTGAGCCATATACCTCCTGGCCCACGGTGCCGGACTGGTTCCAGCCGAATTGCAGGTCTTCCAGCGGTATCCACAGGCGTGTATCCACTTCGCCTGTTTTAGGCCCGCCGCTGATCATTTCCGGCGGCAGCATGGGCGGGTAATAATAAACGGACCGGTGCACCAGGTAACGGATATATTCCGCCAGCAGCAGGCGCACTGAGGGGAGAACATCCGCATCTTTTGCCTGGAAGAGATACTCATGAAATGCGCTGAAGCATTCCAGCTCTTCGTATACCGCTGTGTAAGGCGCATCGTCCAGCGGGAAAAGCGTGAAGAACGTGCTGATATGTTTCCCGTTGCCGTAACCGCATTCCCAGATCGCGCAGTTGCGCATCAGGTTGGCGAGGCAGATGTAGCTGAGCCGGAGGAAATTTTTTTCGCCGGTGAGGTTGTACAGCTTCAGCAACGCTTTGGCTGAAAAAGCGGTGTTGTTGGCCTGGTAAAACAAATCGAAGCCCTTGCCGTTCAGCGAGCGCGCAGCCCTCTTTGCTTCTGTCAGGTACTTTTGCTGCCCGGTTATTTCATATGCCTGTAAAAGAATGTGTGCATAGATGCCCGCGACATCTTTTTCGCCGCCCTCTCCGGGCGCTGTTTCCGCTTTAATGACCTCAAGCGTGTCCAGGTTATAGAAAACAGGCCATTCGTATTTAAAATGCCTCGCTACCTTGATCACAAAATCCAATGAACGGAAAAAAAGCTCCGCCGCCGGTTTATCGCCTTTAGCAGCTAGCCGTCCGAGGTTCAGCATAGGGTGATGCAGGTACCAGGAATCCATGACGCGTTTCTTTTTATGCTCTTCAGCCTGGTTCAGCCGGTCTTCCTGCGAGGGCAGCCAGCGGCCTACCGACGCAATGTTGTGGTCATAGAATTCAGTAATGTTTTCTTTGATCGCATCCACCAGCGGCATTTGTTCCCTGCTCCATTCGGCATAATCCATGATCGGCAGCAGCACTGCCAGCTGCACCATGGTTTCCGGCGGGGTGTCGTAATCGCTGACGTATGCGTTCAGGAATGATTTCTGCCCGAACTGTTGCCAGCAGCCAGGGTTGTGTTGCAGGTTATGCAGGGATTTTTGCAGTATTTCGGGCCAGTCGTGGCTGGTGGTTTCAGGTTTGGGTAAATGATAATAGACTTCGGAAAGCATTTCAAGGAATTGCTCCGCTTCTTCAAATTCGTCCTTCGGGATCTTTTCGGAGAACAACAATGTTACGTCAGACAGCACATACGCTTTCCCTTCCTGCAAAGGCTGGTCGCCGGAAGGAAGCGCAAATCCTATCTCTGGCCACTGGCCGCCCACTGCATCGCTGGCTTCGGTATGCGTGTCTTCATTATAATCTTTTAAAGAGCCCAGATGCTGGAAGTACAATACGGAACCGGTGGCCGGTTTGGTAAGACTGAAAAATAACAGCCCGGAGCGGTGGCCTTTCTGCGAGATATGGACGCGGCCATTGGGATGGGCGGATTTTCCCAACATTACAAGGTCCCGCGGCCAGAAAGGAAAAGTTACCGGCTGGGAAGGTACCAGGCTGACTGTGCAATGGAAGACGGGAATTTTCCCCGGTTCGTACTTTATTTGCACAAAATGTTGACCGATAAGCGATTCAAATTCGAAGCTGACGCCTCCTGCAAAGGTTTCCGATTTGATCAGCTGCAGATCCACATCAGGCGCGTAAGCCGTTCTCACTGCAATGCTGCCGCCATCCGGCCATTTCACCCCAAGCCATAATGCGTGGTCTGTAAGCTGTGCCTGTATTGAATATCCATGCAGGGAATGGTCGTAAATTGTTTGCGCCGTAGCGTCCGAAAGCGTTTTATGTATAGCTGCATACCATGGTGAATATCCGTTCATATCGTGTTCCTGTTATGCCTCTATGAATTAAAAAATGATGCCAAGGCAGCAGCAGTAGGACTTTACAGCTGTTTATATGGCATAGTTTTCTCTTTTTTTTGATAATAAAAGAAGGATGTATGGAACCCATTGATATCACTCATGCCATTCCGCCGCAACTGATGGGCAACAGCACGAACGACTGCGAGTCCATTATACTTCCCAGCACAGACGAGGCGCGGCTCTTGTTCGAAAAAGCGATGAACCGGTTATTGTCCGTCAATAACTGGAGGGACTTCAGCGGCACCGCCACCGCTTCTTTCCAGCTGATGAGCAACAAAGGGCAGCCGGTGGACAGGATGGCTTCCCCCGGCGACTACATCCGCATCAATGTTCCCGGACCGGGGAATGCCGAAGGAGACGGGTTCGATTGGGTGATGGTGGAAGATATCCGGGAACAGATCTATGTGCCCGACAATTCATTTTCCGTCATCATGCGCGTAAGGCCCGCCGCCAGGCCAGGGCAGCCCAGGCAGCGCGTTTCCCATTTCTTTAAAAGATATGCCACCAGCTCGTTCATGGTGGAATTAAAAGGGCGTGAAGTAAAGGCCGGCGTATATGGAAGGAACGAAGTGCCTAACACCGGCGCGCGGCTGCTGTGGGACAAGATCCGCAACTTTTTCACCGCCATCGGCGCAATGCTCGGGTATTCGCATTTCCAGTGGAAGAAGCTGGTGAACGGCATCCTGAAAGCACCCTTGAACACGCAAAAAAAACCTGAATGATATGGAAAACCAGAACCTCGAAAACAGGAACCGTTATGCGCTGATCACCGGCGCCACCAGCGGGATCGGTTATGAACTGGCGAAATGTTTTGCCGCAGACGGGTATCATCTCATCCTCGTGGCGAGGAATGAAGCGCGTTTGCAGGAAGTGACCAATGAGTTGAAAAATGCATATAGTGTGGAAATCACGCCCCATGCGAAAGACCTGTTCGTGCCCGGCGCGGCGCAGGAAATATATGATTTCGCAAAAAGCATGGGCATCACGGTAGACGTGCTGGTGAACGATGCAGGACAGGGCGAATGGGGCCCTTTCATCACCACCGATCTGCAAAGGGACATCGATATCGTGCAGCTGAACATTATTGCGCTGATCTCGCTCACCAAGCTGTTCCTTCACGACATGGTGAACCGCAACGAAGGGAAAATATTGCAGGTAGGCTCCGAAGCCGGCGCCACGCCCATGCCGCTGCTGTCAGTATATGCAGCCACCAAGGCTTTCGTGCTTTCTTTCAGCGCTGCGCTTGCCAACGAGATGAAAGATAAGAACATCACTATTACCGTGTTGCTGCCCGGTGCTACAGATACAGACTTCTTCCACAAAGCGCACCAGCAGAACACTGTCACCTATAAGGAAAAGAAGCTGGACGATCCCGCCAATGTGGCGAGGGACGGCTACCAGGCGCTGATGAGAGGGGAGAGCAAGATCATATCCGGCTCAACGGCTAAGCTGCATGTGTTTATGTCCGACCTGCTGGGCGATACGCTGGCAGCGGAGAACGCGCGTAAGCTGAACGAGCCCAGCGACAAAGCCGGCCGCGAAGAGATCACACACGGGCCGTCGAAGAAGGAAAGGGAAGCCATTCATGCTACGGAAGGGGATTATGAAAAAGGAGGGCAGCGTGAAGAGGAGATAAAACCTTTTTGATGAAAGGAATGTATAAGCATCGCGTTTGCCCGCCGGGTTGAAAGCCATATTGCCAATGTGTATTAAGAAAGGTAAGCGTCAGATCGTTGTCAATGCCCGAATTGCAGCACGTTCGCAAAGGCGGTCAGCGCCATGTCCGCATACCAGTTCTGTACGGCGGCAGGCGCTCCGGAAGTAGCGTGGAGCTGTTGCGAAAGCAATATCTCATCGCCATGGGCAATGGCGTACCAGGCATACAGCTGGTTGTCGGACTCCGGTACCGGCGTGGCATACCCGGTGATGCTAAGGCCCCACTGGCTGCAGAAAAGCTTGCATACATTCTTCGCCATTTCTATCGCCACCTGTTCGTCCACGCAGTTGCACTGCTCCGCGTGAATAGGTTCTATCCGCAAATGGCGGTATTTCTGCCCCAGGTTGTACGTCGTAATGCCGCCCTGGAAAAATTGCGCGGCATCTTCAGCGCCCGCGAGCGCAAACTGTAACAGCCCGGCCGTAACGCTTTCCGCCACAGCCACAGTCTTTTTGCCTCTCAGTAAATGTTCCCGGATGATCTGGATATTATTCATACCTGTAACAGCTAAAAATATTATGCCAAATACTTTTATCCGCTGAACAAAAAAAAGGAGGAAGATGTATAACATCTCCTCCTTTTTATTTTAATGGCTGGATAGCCGCGGGTGGAGTCGAACCACCGTGAAAGGCTTTGCAGGCCTTTACCTAACCACTCGGCCACGCGACATTTATTTTACGCTATGCGCGCTGGAAAAGCCAGCGTTTGAAAGATCTTTCGATCTTCGAGAAATAGAACGTCAATAACCCGGCGAAGATCAGCACGCTTACAAACACGTACAGGTGCTGGAAGTACGCCATACAAGTAACCGCCAGCAGCATCATGCGGGCATATTCCAGGTAAAAGAACCACTTCTTCTGCTCCAGGATGGCGCCGGTGTTCACCAGGCTCACGAGAATGAAAAGCACAATGAAAACGGCCAGCCCTGGCGGAATGTAAGCTTCCAGCAGGCTGGTGGCAAACAGCAGGCTGATGCTCACCACCGTTTGAATAATGATGTAGATACGTTGTCCCTTTGTCTGTTTACGGCTTCCAGTTTTGCGCAGCCATACCGTTTCCAGCTGCCCGCGGATAGCGGGGTCTATATCGTCCGGCTTGCCGAAGATCACGTTCCATCTTTGTTTCCAGCTGGTGGCACGGCGGAAGGCCGTAGCCAGCTCCAGCATGAAATGGAACTGCTGCCAGAGGAAGCTGTGGCTTTTCAGCGGCGTGGTAAGCCCGTACACACAGGGTTCTTTATCGTCTTCCTTCACAAAGGTGCCGAACAGCTTATCCCAGATGATCAGCACGTCGCCGTAATTCTTATCCAGGTATTTTTCGTTGGAAGAATGATGCACGCGGTGATGCGAAGGCGTTACCATAAAATATTCGAAGATGCCGAGCCTGCCGATGGTTTGGGTATGGATAAAAAAAGGGTAGAGGCCGTGCACCAGCAGCAGGGCGGTGATCATACCGGGAGGGAAACCCGCCAGCGGCAATACCGACCAGAAGAGGCAGCGTGCGGCCGCCTGGAACACGGTGATGCGGGCGGATACCGTATAGTTGAAATCTTCACTCTGGTGATGCACCACGTGCGCGGCCCAGAGAATGTTCACCTCATGCGCCAGCCGGTGATACCAATACCACACAAAGTCCGTTGCAAGGAATAGGAGGAACCACGTCAGCCAGTTGGGTTGTATATTCCAGATGGCGAAGTGCCGGTAGATGTAATCAAAAAAGAAATAAAATAACCCTGTTACAAAAATATCCAGCAATCTCTCAGCAATGCCGATGTTCAGATTGGCTACAGATTCCGCAAATTGGAAATAGTTCTTCCCGGTACGGCGCGAAACCAGGTATTCCAGCCCGATGAAGAACAGGAAACCGCCAATGGAAAGTGCAATCCAGTTCAGGTGATACATATGGTTGGTTTGTATTAGTCTACCGATTTTGTAGACAAATATAGAAGAATGATATTAAACATGCAAACAATTTTTTACGGGCACAAAAAAACGGGATCGTAGTGATCCCGTTTCTGTATGGCATAAAGTTTTTTAGTGAGTTTGATCACCTCAGCACCAGCTCCTCGAATTTCCTTTCAAGGTTCAGCTCTATCACGCCCTGTACAAAATGTTCGGGCAGGAGGGGGTGAACGGCGCCGTCCTGTACATATTCTTTCGGTGTGAAAGGCAGGCCGTGCACGCGCACGCGGTGGTGGGTGTAATCCGCTTCGTAGCGGCCCACAAATTTTTTCTTCAGGCGGAACTGCTGTGCGTCGGAAGTTTGTTTGAAACGGACGAGGTTGTATTGCCCGGTCTTATATGCGTAATGATCGCCTGCGTCTTCGTAGAGGATGCTGTGGGTGGTACCTTCGCCGTGGTATACCTGGAGGATCATTTCCATGATCTTTTTCTGGCCCACGTATTCCATATCCGGGTATTGCGGTACCACGGCGCCGCCTTTCACGAACAGCGGCATTTCGGCCAGCGGCGTGGGAACGGTGACGGCCTGGCCGCCGGTGAAGCGCTCGTCGTTGAAGTAATAATACCAGGTGCCTTCGGGCAGGTATACGGATTTGGATTTCATGCCGGCTTCGCTCACATGGCTGATCAGCAGGCTGTCTCCCAGCAGCCACTCATGGTTGAGATCGTGCGTGTTGGGATCGTTCTGCGCCACGAAAGCCAGGGGCCGCAGCATGGGTGTGCCGTAGGCGGCGTATTGCCAGAAAGTGGTGTAGATATAAGGCAGCAGCCTGTAACGGAGCTGGATAAACGATTTTACGATCGCTTCATATTCGGGCCCGAAGCTCCAGGGATCCTGGTCGAAGCCGGTTTCGTTGCTGGCGGAGTGTGTGCGCATCAGCGGGTGGAAGGTGCCCAGCTGGATCCAGCGGGTGTACAGCTCACCGTCCGGCTCGCCGATAAAGCCGCCGATGTCGCTGCCGGCAAAGGAAAGACCGGAAACAGACAGGCGCTGGCATTGCACGGAAGCCAGCCAGAGATGTTCCCAGGAAGCGATATTGTCGCCCGTCCAAACGGAGGTCCAGCGCTGTGTGCCGGAATAGGCGGAGCGCGTGATCACGAAGGGGCGGTGGGGCATCAGGTGTTTTTTAAGACCGGCTGCGGTGGCTTTGCTCATGAGGTGGCCGTACACGTTGTGGGCCTTGCGGTGGCTCACATTCTCGCCGTCGTAGTCGTGGCGCACGTCTTCAGGGAAAGTGCCCAGCTCGAACACGGCGGGCTCGTTCATATCGTTCCACACGCCGCGCACGCCTTTGGCCGTCAGGTCCTGGAAGAGGCCGCTCCACCATTCCCGCACTTTGGGATCGGTGAAGTCCGGGAATACGCATTTGCCGGGCCATACGTCGCCTTCCATCAGCGCGCCGTCCGCGCGTTTGCAGGCGTAGCCTTTTTGTACAAGCTCCTGGTAAATGGGGTAATCAGGATCCACTTTAATGCCGGGGTCGATGATCACGACGGTCTTGAATCCGTCCGCGGCCAGGCTGCCCAGCAATCCCTTGGGATCGGGGAAGTATTCCTTGCTCCAGGTGAAGCAGCGGAAACCTTCCATATAATCGATGTCCAGGTACAGGGCGTCGCAGGGGATGCCTTTGTCCCGGAACGTTTTGGCGATCTCTCTTACCTTGCTTTCAGGAAAATAGCTCCAACGGCACTGGTGATAGCCGAGCGCCCAAAGCGGCGGCAGTTCAGCCGTTCCGGTAATGCGGGCGTACGATTCCGCTACTTTCAGCAGTTCAGGACCATAGATGAAATAATAATTCATTTCCCCGCCCCGCGCCCAGAAGCTGCTCGCGTCTTCTCTTTCTTTGCCGAAATCGAAGAGGGTGCGGAAAGTATTGTCGAAGAAAATGCCGTAGCCGATGCCGTTGTGAAGGCCGTAATAGAAGGGGATGTTGCGGTACAGCGGATCGGTGTCTTTGCTGTAACCGTAAGCGTCGGTCCCGAAGTTCTCCACGCGTTTGCCGCGCAGGTTGAGTTCCGTGGGCTTGTCGCCCAGCCCGTAAAAGGATTCTCCTTCCTGGATGAGCTTGGTGCAGTATACGATCTTGCCGCCTTTCTGGAGGTAATACTGCCAGTGGAAGCCGGTCTCGTCCTGGTTGATGATCCTTCCCTCTATATCGGTGATGGTGATCCGCAGGTTTTCCCGCGCAACGAACACGCGGATAGCGGTGGTGATGATCTCAAAGGAATCCGCCCATTCGCGGATCTCGAAGTATTCGGGGGATTCTTCCAGCTTTTCGCTCACTGCATAAGAGAAGTCCCGCTGGAACTGCCCGTCTGCCGCATACCGGAAACGGACGATCTTGTCCGAAATGACCCGCAGTTCGAGGATAGTGGTGGAGGTATAGAAATAAAAGTAGTTTCCTTCCTTTTTCCACGTTTGAATTGTGTCCGGATAATGTTTTACCGAGTATTTACCCGATGTTGTTGCCACTTGCATCGCGCCAATCTGTTTCTTTTTCTTAATAATAAGCCCTGGCCCTGCGGCCGGAGTCAATCTAAATTAAACAAAAATTATTCTTTTCATGCATTAAACGGGGTAATTCAGCCTTTCACAAAAAAAATCCCTGTCTTGACGAACTTCTCCCAAAATATTGCAGTGAGATAAAGTAACTTGTAGTATATGTACTTTTTGCTTTAACCTATTGTTCCGGTTGTGATACAATAAGCGTATTAAACTCAGGCGCTCCTTTCCAGGGGCGCCTTTCCTTAACGGTTGATCTGCAATCTCCCGGTGCCTTTCCTGTTTATTTCAGCATGATTTCTTTTCATTGTTAACAGCTTATTTGCTTCGCCCATCCGCCTGATCGTTGATCCGCAGCACGGCGATCCTGCCTTTTGCGCCCGCAAGATACACCCTTGATCCTTTTTTAGCCTTTCTTACGGCATGAAAACCTTCATCCGTGAGCGCTTCCCAGGTCTGCCCGCTGTCTGTGGAGAGGTCCGTGCCTCCCGGGCCGGTGGTTATCAGCTGTTTACGGTCCAGGTACTCCACGGCCGAACGGTAGCCGCGGGGCGCCTTCCGGGGCAAAAACCAGGTGTTGCCGCCGTCTGCGGTCAGCAGGCAATTGTTGTTTTCGTCTTTCGGGTTCACATAATCGCCGCCCACGGCCACGCCATTTTTCGCGCCATGGAAAGCGAATGAAAAAATGCCTTTGGAAGCTGCGCCCTGCGTGGCCGGCCAGCCGATCACCGCCCATTTGCCGCCGCTATAGCGGAAAAAACGGCTTTTAACGCCGCCGGAAGCGATGGCGAACGCCTGTTTCCCCGGTAAAACGCGCAGGGTAGTGCCGCTGGCGGCAAAACAAGCCTCGCCTTCAGCAGCTTCGGGCATTTCAAGGTCCTGCCAGGTTTGCCCGCCATCGCCGGTTTGCAGGCCTTTGAAACGGCCGTTCATCGCATCACCCACGATCACCCCCTGTTTATCGTCCCGGAAATCCATCGCGTCCAGGAAAATGCCTTTCGTATCGTTGAAATATACCTGTTTCCAGTTCTGGCCCCCGTCTTCGGTCAAAAAGATGCGCGCGGGCTCCGCAATGCCCATGATCACTGCCCGGTCGGCGGAAAAAGCCTCGATATCCCGGAAGTCGCAGCTGTCGCAGCCCGGAACGGTGAACCATTCCCAGGTTTTACCGCCGTTTGTGCTCCTGCCGGCCTTTCCCTGCGTGCCGGATACCCATACCACCTCGTCCGTTACCACGCTCAGCCCGCGGATACTGCTAATGGGGGCGTTCACCAGCGCTTCCACCCGGCGGGAAATACCCTGTGCATGGACCTCTGCAAATACCGTGGTAAAAAGGATGAAAAGAATGCACCTGAGTTTCATAAAACATCAATTTGCAGCAATAATAAATAAGAAAAATGCAAATTTGTTACAAAGTGTAAGGTAGAATTATATATTTGCATTCACCGCAAACATGCTAATACCCATTTAATCACCCTGATGCGTTCATTAATACAGATAAGCATCTTTGCCCTATTTTGGTTCCTGGCTTTCATTCCATCCGCTTCCGCGCAGGAACGGAGTTATAACTTCGATTCTTACGGAGTGGACAGGGGCTTGACCCAAAGCAGTATTTACAGCCTTATCCAGGACGAAGAAGGGTTCCTCTGGATATCCACTTTCGATGGTGTGAACCGGTTCGACGGGTATGTGTTCAACGAATACCGCTACAATCCCGCTTTCGAGAAAAGCCCCCCGCGGCCCGCCGAACGCGTGGTGTACAGCTCCGCTTCGCAGCAGGGCAGGGCAGTCGTGAAAAGTTTCGGCCTCAGCGGCACCCGGCACCATTCCTTTTACCGCGACAAACGCAACCAGCTCCTCATTGCCCATAACCTCGGCATCAGCCTGTACGACCGCTATAAGAACAGTTTCCGCGATGTGTTCGTCGATTCGACGTATGTGAACGAAATGGAGCGCGACTTCGTGGCCAAATTCAGGATACTCGGTGAAGACCAGGCTACCCAGACCCTCTGGGTGTGGCGGCCTTCCAAGGGGCTTTACCTGCTGGACAACCTCACTTATGAGCTGAAAAAGATCATCCTGTACCCGCCTTCGTTTATGAAACGCAGGATGATCCCGGAGGCGCTGGCCAAGCAGGACGATGCGATCTGGATGATATTCGAAAAAGAGCAGCTGGTGAAGATGGACATCCATACCACCCGGCTCACCACGTATTGCCTGCCTACCTTGTCAGACAAACCCGTCATCAAAGTGCTGAATCCCGATTCCCTGCTGCTGGCCAGCAACGGGCATATCACCATTTTTGACACGCGGCGGAACAAGTATACAGACCTTCCCTACACCGAAGTGAACGAGCTGAAGGAGCCTTTCCTTCCCTCCGCCATCGAGCTGGACGACCGCGGCAATGCCTGGATCGGCGGGAACAACGGTGTGCTGGTGTTCAATTTCGCCAACCACGAGATCGTGAACCATATCACCAGCTTCAACGGCTTCGAAACCAATTCCTTCAATAAGATCATTTCCCTTTACCGCGACGCCGGTGATAATATGTGGGTGGGCACAGACGGGGACGGGCTGAAAATATACGCCCCCAACAAAAAAGTTTTCTCCCTTTACCGCTCCCCGCGCATTTCGCACAACATCGTGAAGGCCGTGTACAAGCACGACGACGGCCGGCTGTACGTAGGGCTGCTGCAGGACGGGCTGGATATTTACGAGAAAGGCGGCAAATACCTCAAACGCATTTCCAACGAAGAAAAGCCGGGCACCTTCCCGGCGAACAACCTGCATGCTATCTGCCGCGAAGACTATGAAACGCTGTGGTTCCATTTTGTGAAGGGCTACATCGGCCTGTTCGACATCAAGTCCGAGACCTTCCGCGACCTCACCCCGAAAGTAAAGGCGCTGGGCCTTCCCGAGCAGGATGACGTCTATCCTTTCGTGAGCAAGCGGCCGAACGGGGAAACCTATTTTAACTATGGCGAATACCTGCTGAAATTCAACAGTTCCGATAAAGGGCTCGCTGCGGCCATTGTGCACCGGTTTTCAGACGAGCAGCTGACCTGCTTCTTCGAAGACTTCTGGGGTAACCAGTACGTGGGCACAAAGGCCAATCTTTATTGCCGCAAGACCGACGAGAGCAAATGGGTACAGATCAACCTGGGGCTGAAAGACACCGAGATCAAATCCATCAACAAAAACGCTCATAAACACCTGCTGGTGGCCACCAACAAAGGGCTGCTGGTGCTGGACGAAGAATACAGGAAGCTGAAGCACTATAACAGCTATGACTATACGGGCATGGTGAGCGACTACGTGTACGCCGTGCTGCTGGACGATAAGGACGGCATCTGGATCAGTCATAACAAAGGTATTACGCAGATCAGGCAGAATGGAGACAACCTGGTGACCTACAATTTCGAGGACGGGCTGCAAAGCAACGAATTCAATACCGGCGCGTATTTCAAAAGCATGGACGGCGAGCTGTTCTTCGGGGGCATCCGCGGCGTTACCGGCTTTTATCCCCGCAACTTCAAGAACAACCCCTGGACGCCCAAGGTGATCATCAAACGCCTGGAAGTGCTGGACAAACCGTTTAAGTCGGACACGGCGATATCGCTGCTGCATAAAGTGGAGCTGCCATACAACCAGAATACCATTGCCATAGAATATGTGCCGCTCGAATTTACCAACCCTTTGAAAAACAAGGTGCAGTACATGCTCGAAGGCGCGGACGAAGACTGGCTGATGGCCGGCAACCAGAGCATGGCCCGTTACACCAACCTGCGCCCCGGCAGCTATATATTCAAAGTAAAAGCCTGTAATAATGACGAAGTGTGGAATACAGAGCCTACCACGCTGCAGATCGTGATCAGGATACCGTTCTGGCAAAGCCTCTGGTTCAGGTTCCTATTGTTGTTGCTGGTGCTGGGTATCGCTTATTATTTCTCCGCGCTGTACCTGGATTACAAGATCAGGAATGAGAAGCTGAAGCTGGAGAAAGAGCAGGCGGTGGACCAGGAGCGGGCCCGTATCTCCAGCGACATGCACGACGACCTGGGCTCAGGCCTTTCCACCATCCGGCTGCTGAGCGAGATCGCCAAGCGCAAGATCAAGGATACCGGGCAGACCAAGGAGATAGAACGAATTTCCGAGGCGGCTGGCGAGCTGGTGGACAAAATGAGCGAGATCATCTGGGCCATGAACTCCTCCAACGACTCACTGGCCAACCTGATAGCTTATATGCGCAGCTTTGCGGCCGATTTCCTGGAGCATGCGCACATCCAGCATCACTTCATCATACCCGAGAACATACCCAATGTGAAGCTGAGCGGCGGCACGCGCAGGCATATCTACCTGGCCGTAAAGGAGTCGCTGCACAACGTCGTGAAACATTCACAGGCCTCCGAGGTGATCATCGAGGTAAAAGTTTTCAAAAATATGACCATCATGCTCAAGGATAACGGGAAAGGCTTCGACCCCGAAAAGGTACGCCTGTTCGGCAACGGGCTGAAGAACATAGAGAAGCGGATGCAGCAGGTGGGAGGGCAGGCAGACATCATATCTCAGAACGGTACGACAGTTTTCTTAGATATACCATTAAATTAATCTAAATTTACTTTTAATAACATCTTGGTGTTATGACTTTAAACTTAAATGATGGTATATTCGAAAAAAAAGCTACAAAATAGCATGGATATCATCTCTGTGGCTATTGTTGAGGACAATCATGATATCCGTTCGGCCATGGAGTTGTTGATTAATGGTTCTGAAGGATATGCTTGCATTGGCGCTTTCAACAATGCAGAAAATGCGTTGGAAAAGATACCCCAGTTGTTACCCAATGTGGTGCTGATGGATTTTAACCTTCCTGGTATGAATGGCATCGAATGCATCGCCCGCCTTAAAGCGGAATTCCCCGATATGCAATTCATGATGCTAACCGTTTACGAGGACGATGATAAGATCTTTATGGCCCTGGAAGCGGGTGCCAGCGGGTACATCCTGAAAAAGACCTCACCCGGCGAACTGCTGGACGCTATCCGCGACCTGCACGACGGCGGCTCCCCCATGAGCAGCCAGATCGCAAGGAGGGTGGTGGCCTATTTCCAGAAGCAGGCCAAACCCAACCCGGCCCTGGAGGCGCTTACGTCCCGCGAAAAAGAGATACTCGACCAGCTGAGCAAAGGTTTCCTGTATAAGGAGATCGCAGGCAACCTGTTCATCAGCATCGAGACCGTTCGCCGGCATGTGCACAACATCTACGAAAAGCTGCACGTGCGCAGCCGTACGGACGCCGTTAATAAATATTTCAACCGCTAGGCGCGGAACACAACATATTTGAAGAAGGAATCACGCAGGTGGTTCCTTTTTTTTACCCGATACTTCCTCTAAATTACCCCTAACATCCTACTTGTTCATTTTTTACCGATATTCGAATTCATTGAAGCGTACGTCACACGCTTATTTTTTGCCACTTTGCTGCAAACGTTTGCGTAAAATGGTGTACGTCCAGTAACAGCAAGGCATCCGGGAAGAGTTGCGCTTGGTTTGGCGACTGAAACCCATCATTCTAAATCCACGAGTATGAAAAAAGTTAACTGTCGCCCGCATTCCGCCGGGCACTAATCCGGAAAAAATACTGATGAGCACGTACCTGTACGTTGAACGGCATCCTGAAAGCCGGGAGTACATGTTATTGCCATCACCAACCAGATCACCAGCCTTCATCCGATGTATGTTCCCGTTTTCATTCCTGCCCTGAGAGGGCCTATCCCACCGCGTTTACAGTAACTGATTATCTGGAATGGATAATGACCTGCCTTGTGCAGCTTCATTGCTATTGCAGTAACAATTTAAACTAAACTGTATGACGCCGACTATACAAATAAAGAATCATTCCTGCCGAAGCAGAGCCCCGTCCCCGCGGGTGTTCAGCAGAAATCCCATGATCATCATTCCACCCACTTATTACTTTTTAAAAATTCCGTTATGAAGAATTATGTTACTTGCCATGCATTGTGGCGGGGCCGCAGCGGGTTGTTAGCCCTGCTGTTATTGTTCCTGGCTTTATTGCTGCCGCCGCGCCTGTTTGCACAGGGGCAACAGATCACCGTAAAAGGAACGATCGTGAGCCCATCAGGAGAAAAGCTGCCCGGCGCGGCAGTGGCGCTGAAAGGCACATCAAAAGGCGTAGCTTCCGATGCCAACGGCGCCTTTTCGATTGAAGTGCCTTCCGGCAGCACCATCCGCATTTCCTTCATCGGTTATGTAACGCAAGAGATCAGGCTGGGCGCAACGGCCCCGGCAAACCTGACTATCCAGCTGACACCCAACAACGCTGACCTTAACGAAGTGATCGTAGTGGGCTACGGTAAACAGAAACGTTCGGACGTTACCGGCTCCATCGTATCCATCAACGAACAATCGCTCAAGAACACGCCCGTTCCCAATATCAGCGCGGCTTTGCAGGGGCAGGCCGCCGGCGTGGACGTTCAGAAGAGCGGCGGCAACAACAAGCCCGGTTCCACTCCCAGGATCCTTATCCGCGGCAACCGCTCGCTCAACGCATCCAACGACCCGCTGTTCGTAGTGGACGGTATTCCCTTCAACGGCAACATCAACGACCTGAACCTGGATGATGTGACCTCCGTGGAAGTATTAAAAGACGCTTCCGCCACCGCTATTTACGGCTCGCGCGGCGCCAATGGCGTAATACTCATTTCCACCCGCCGCGGGCGCATCGGCAAAGCGCAGGTGAATTATGCCGGTTATTATGGTATGGTGAAGAACCGCGGCAAGTTCCCCGTGATGAACGGAGAAGAATTTTTCACGTTCAAAAAATGGGCGAAATACTGGGGCGAGATCGCATCATCCGATCCTTTTACCGGAATAGACGATCCGCGCCTGAATACTGCCGGCGACGAGTTCACGGCCACCGAGATCGAATCGGCCAGAACGGGGCGCAGTACAGACTGGCAGGACCTCATCTATAAAACCGGCATGAACACCAATCACCAGGTGAGCGTTACCGGCGGTACGGAATCCACCCTGTATGCGATCTCCGGCGGTTATTTCAAGGAAACGGGCATTTATCCCGGGCAGTCCTTTGAGCGGTATACTGTAAAAGCCAGTGTGGATCAGACTTTCAACGAACGCTTAAAAGTGGGGCTCAGTTCGCTGAACACCTACAGCGTAACCGAAGGGGAAGGCGCCAACCCGATGGGCCAGGCGCTGAGAGCCAACCCGCTTTCGCTGCCGTACGATTCCGCAGGCAACCTCGTTGGTTTCGTGGAAGCCAATGCTAGCCAGGTATGGAACCCGCTGGCCAACTTCGTGAAAGACGCGGCCGTTGAAACGCGCAAACGTTTCGGCACCTTCACCAACCTGTACCTGGATTACGAGTTCCTGCCCGGGCTGAAATACCGCTTCAATTCCGGTATCGAGATACGCACCGATGTGTACGGCAACTTCTACGCCAGCAACACCACGAACAACCTGGGCGCGCTTTCCCGCTCCAGCAACCGCACGCGTTTCTCTTCCAACTACACGCTGGAGAACCTGCTCACGTACGACAAGATATTCGCGAAAAAACACCGCGTGAACCTCACCGGTATGTACAGCTACCAGCAATCCAATTACCAGGATAACACCTTCAACAACCAGAACCTGCCGGCGGACTTCCTGCAATACTTCGGCCCGCAATACGGCGCGAATCTTACAGGGGACGGCAACCAGGAAAGATGGGCCATCATTTCCTACATGGGCCGACTGAATTACGGGTTCGACGACCGGTACCTGCTCACGCTCACCGTGCGTTCCGACGGTTCGTCGCGCCTCGCGCCCGGCAACTATTTCAAAATGTTCCCGTCCATGGCTTTGACCTGGAATATTACCAACGAGACATTCCTGAAGAACAATCCCACTTTCTCCAACCTCCGCCTGCGCGCCAGCTACGGCAGAACCGGCAACACCGCCATCAATCCCTACCAGACGCTTGGAAGCCTCCAGGACGTGAAATACAACTACGGTGACAACAACATGGTGATCGGCGCTTTCCTCGCCAGCATTCCCAACAAGGACCTGACCTGGGAATACACCGCTACCTGGAACGGCGGCCTGGACTTCGGCCTCTTCAACAACCGCATTTCCGGCGCCATCGAGGTGTACAAGGCGTTTACCAGCGACCTGCTGCTGCCGAAGAACCTTCCGCCCACCTCCGGTATCCAGAACTCCATCCTGCTGAACGTGGGCAAGACGGAGAACTTCGGCTTCGAGTTCCAGCTGAGCTCCGTGAACGTTGTTCCGAAAACACGCAACGATTTCGGCTGGACCACCGATCTGAACTTCATGATCAACCGCGGCAAGATCACCGAACTCTCCGACGGCATTACCCGCGACATTTCCAACAACTGGTTCGTGGGTTATCCCATCGGTTCCATTTACGATCTGCGCAGGATCGGCATCTGGCAGAACACGCCCGAAGACTCAGCCGCGGCGAGAGCTTACGGCCAAACCCTTACCGGTACCGGTTCCGTGATAGGCAACATCCGCTACGACGATGCGGACGGCAATAAAAAGCTCAGTACGTCAGACGACCGCGTGATACTCGGTTCCGGCCAGCCCGACTGGGAAGGCGGCATGACCAACCGTTTCACCTTCCGCGGCTTCGACCTCACCGTTGCCGCCTTTGCAAGAATGGGCAGCACGCTCATCAGCAACATGCACCGCAGCGGCGGTTCTTTCACCAATACTTTCCAGAGCAATTACAACAACCTCGCTGTTAATTACTGGACGCCGACCAATCACGAGAACCGCTGGCCCAAGCCCAATGCGGCCAATACCAACAGTCCCAACTCCAATACCCTCAGCTATTTCGACGGCTCTTACCTGAAGATCAGGAGCATCGGGCTCGGGTACAATCTCGCGCCGGAAACGACGCGCAGGCTGGGCGTGAAGAACGTAAGGATCTATTCCACCGTGGAAGATCCCTTTATCCTCTTCTCTCCCTACGTGAACGACTTTGGCGGCCTCGACCCTGAATCAGCCGGAGCGCTGGCGGTGGATACCCCGCCGACATGGTCCCTGATCTTTGGTTTGAACGTGACTTTTTAACTGAAAAAAAATGCTTGTATGAAAAAGATATTGCTCTATTTCGGCGCGGCCGTTGCTTTTACGATAGCGGGCTGCCAGGATAAGCTGAAAGAAAATCCGCATTCCACGCTTACCCCGGAGTTCCTGGAAACCCCGCAGGGCTTCCAGATGGCCTACGACGCTTCTTATGCGGGCGGCCGTACGGTATGGGGAACTATGGATTATTTCTTCATGACCGTGCCCGGCACCGATGAATTCATTTCCGGTAAAGACGGCAGCAACGATATGAACAAGTACGCCAGCGGCTATACGTCTACTACCGGCACCATGAACAATGTATGGCGGCCCTGTTACCTGTACATCAACAACTGCAACGGCGTGATAGCCGCCGCTGATAAGCTGAAAGATTTTGACCCGGAGAAAAAAGCGAGAATGGTGGCAGAAGTGAAATTTCTTCGCGCCAATTATTACTTCGTGCTGGTGCAGCTGTTTGAAGACATCACCGTTTCAACGGAATTCCAGACACAGGCTAAAACTTCCGCGGACAAACAGGCCGGCAGTGTTGCTTTCGACCAGATCGTCAAAGACCTTACCGAAGCCATACCCGCGCTGCCTGCCGGGCCTTTTACGGAAGGAGTGGTGCCCGGTAAAACCAGCAAGGCCGCCGCAATGCACCTGCTTTCGAAAGTATACCTGTTCAGGGCCGGCGGCAAATACGCCAAGCCGGACGATTTCAGGAATGCCGCCGCAGTGGCCGTAGACCTGATCAAAAACGTAGCGCCCGGCGCCGGCCTGCGCCTGCAGGACGATTTCGGCCGCGTGTTCGCCGAAGGCAACGAAGATAATTCAGAAGTGCTCTGGACCGTGCAGCACACTTCCAACCTGCCTTACAACGGCCCCGGCAACAGCAGCGGGCACGATAATATCCTGAACCACCTCTGGGTACCCAAGTACGATGAGCTGGACGGCATGCAGCGCGACGTGAAATACGGCCGCCCGTACATCCGCGTAGTGCCGACCCGCTGGCTGACGGATACGGTATTCAAAGAAAGAGTGATCGATACCCGTTACAAAAAGACCTTCCAGGTAGCCTGGTTAAGCAATAATCCCGACAAGCTTCCCAAATGGCCGAGCCCGTTGCCTCCCGGAGCCCCCGCCGGCGCTGTAGCCGGCGGCCCGAAATACAAAGTGGGAGATACCGCCATCTTTATGCCCGGCGTGAACAAAACAGATGCGGAGATCGCAGCCGCACCTTACCTGATGATACCGCCGCGGAAATACAACACGTCCATGTCTCCCGCCATGATCAAATATTACGATACCAAACGCGCGGATATGAACTACCCATCTATCCGCCCCGTGATCGTATGGAGGCTTGCCGAAACTTACCTGAATGCCGCGGAAGCGCTGTATAAAGACGGCCGCCCCGGCGAAGCGCTGGAATACATCAACGCAGTGCGGCGAAGAGCGGCTTACCCCAATCCGAATCCGCAGCAGATGGATATTACAGCGGCTGACCTGAACATAGATTTTATCCTGGACGAACGTTCCCGCGAGCTGTGCGGCGAGCTCACCCGCTGGTTCGACCTGGTGCGCACCGGCCAGCTCATCAACCGCGTGGTGCTGCACAACACGGACGGCCAGAAGAACATCCAGGGAAGGCACGTTGTGCGGCCCATCCCGCAGGCGCAGATAGACGCTGTAACGACAGGAGCCAAATACCCGCAGCACCCGCTGTGGCAATGATCATCGCGCGAACGCGTAATGCAAAGAGGCTGTCCCTACCCGGGACAGCCTCTTTTTGTGTATTGAAATAATAAGCTTTAGTTGATCAGCACTTCATCCACGAATATCCATGCTTTCTGTCCTTTGCCTTCGTGCCAGGAAGGAAGCTTGGGCACGGGCACGGCCACCACTTTCAGGCAGGTCACTTCTTTGCCGGGGAAGTTGCATACCAGGCTGTTATAGGCCGGCGGCGTGTCTTTGCCGGGCATGCCGGGGTTGATGGTTTTCAGCAGCGTTAACTTTTCCGGATCCGCCCCGCCCCATATTTCCAGGCGCTGCGGGGGAAAGATGTAACTGTCTTTCCGCTGAAGGGTGCTGACAGTAACGGCGCTCACATTCACCGGCTTGTGGAACAGCAGCAGCAGCTCCATGTTGTTGTACCGGAAGCCCAGCCATTTACCATTGCCAAAATCGAAATTCCCGGTCTGGTGGTCCAGGAATGTGCGGGGGCCTTCGCCAAGATATTTCTCATTGGCGGGTTTCAGCAGCACCGCACTATCAGGCTGGAAAGTGGTTTTCAGGAAACGCGCCTGCACGGTTTCGCTGCCGTACCAGCCGGGTTTGAACGCGCGGGCCTTTACGGTGAAGGAACTGTCCAGCCGGAGACTGTCTGTATACACGGGCGAGCTCAGGCTGTCCGGCTCCGTTCCGTTCAGCGTGTACCTGATCTCGGCGCCTTTGATCGGGTGGCGCAACGCAAGCATTTGACTGCTCAGGAAAATCGACTGTTCGTTCTCGATCACGGGCGGGTTCAGCTTGAGAGGATTGCTGCCGTCGTCCGCATATCCTTTTTCGAAGCGCACTTGTTTTTGTTTCGCCAGCTGCTGCCAGTCTGCGGCGGTGAGCGGGGTGCTCCAGCAGTACACCTCGCGCAGAGATTTGTTTTGCAGCAGCGGCTGCAGATGCGCCAGGGTAATGGCTGTGCCGGAAAGGGCAAGGCTGCGCAGGTTCGGCAGCGAGGCCAGTTCTTTCAACCCTGTGCCTTTAATGGCCGTGAAGTCGAGATTGATCTTGCGCAGCTGCGTGAACTGTTTGATGATGGCAAGGTCTTCGTCCTGCACAGGCATCTTTTGCAGGTGAAGCTCCACCAGCTGGGCTTTCAGTGGCAGCAGCTCTTCCAGCGCCTTTTTGCTGTATTGTGTTTTATTATAAAAATTAGCTACCAGGGCAGGACTGTTCCGCGCGATGGGATAGATCACCCGGTAGTTGTTGTTCAGCTTTTTGAGGGTGGCTTCGCTGGCCGCGGCGAAGGTGTATTCGTCTTCCGCGGGCGGCGCCAGGAATTGTGCGGCCAGCTGGTACAGCGTATCTTCTTTCGCCAGTTCGGCCACTTTGGTTTTAAAGTCGGCGCCGTGGCTGATCCATTGGTGCAGGATGGCGATCTCATCGGGAGTGAGCTGCGTTTTGCCTTTGGGCGGCATATGCTCCTTTGCTTCCAGCGGCAGGTGCAGGCGCTCCATCATCAGGCTGGCGGCTGGATTGCCGGCAACGAACAGCGCGCCGTTCTTACCGCCTTTCAGCAACTGTTCCCTGGTTTGCATGAGCAGTTCGCCTTTTGCTTTGGCGGAATTATGACAGCTGAAACATTTCTGTTCCAGTATCGGCTTCACGAGGTGGTCGAACACCATGGCCTGGTCTATCGGTACGGCTTTGGGTTTGGGTGTTACCGGCGCCAAAAGGAAATCGTCGCCATGCGTGAGGTTGGCGCCGAAGTGGCCCGTAACGGCGATGGCAACGAGCAGCAAAGCTCCGCCGGGTTTCAGGAATTTATTCCGTGCAGGCGGCGTTTCCGTTCTGACCTTGGTGCTGCGATACCAATAGAGTGCCGTGGCAAGCCACAGCACGGCAATGCCCGCCCATTTGTGCCAGGCCAGCATGTCGCCGCCGTAACCTTCTTCGCGTGAAAGGATGATGCCCATGATCACGGAAAGGGCAGCGCTTAAGGTGCCAGCCAGCCAAAGGCCGTTCAGCAGATACCTGTCTTTGAACTTCATGAAATCCAGCGCCACAGCGAGTATGATCAGCACGATCGGGAAGTGCAGCAGCAGCGGGTGCATCCTTCCCGCTACCTGGAGCCAGGCGGGGATGTGCAATTGCTGATAAAAAACAAGCAGGAAAAGGATAAATATATTACACGCGATCAGCGCATTGTCCGCAATCTTTTTCAGCATGCTACACGCGTTTGAATTTATAGGGATATACTTTGTTGGAAGCCCATTGTGCTACGTAAATATTCTCTTCATCGTCCACCATCACATCGTGCGGGTGATGCAGTATCTTTTCCGCCTGCCGCATGGGTTTGAGCTGGCCGTTTTCGTATTCGGGCGTAGTGCCGCCGAGGTTGGACACCACTTTATTCTCTTTGTCAAGGATGGTTATAAAACCGCTGCCTTCGCTGCCAAGGTCCGGCGAGCGCAGCACGGCTGCATACAGGTGATCGCCTTTGATCACGGGGCGGCATACGCAGGCGCCGGGCAGCATGATCTTTTCCTGCAGCTCGCCGTTCATGCTGAAACGTTTGAAGCAGTTGCGCGTGCGGTCCGTTACCAGCAGGGTGGGCGTGCCGTTGCGCCTGTCTATCGTGATGCCGTGCGCGTTATCAAGATGTTTGTCTTCTTTTCCTTTTCCGCCGAAGAAACCAAGCAGTTTGCCGGAAGCGTTGTAATGAAGGATGTATTGGGAACCGTAACCGTCCGCAATGAAAAAATCCCCGTTGTCCGCCACGGTGGTTTCCGTGGGCACAAAGGCTTCTTTCTTCTGATACACACCACTGTCCGCCGGGTAATCGATGGTGAGCAGTATCTTCCCGTCCAGCGTGGTTTTGAACACCTGGTGACGGTCGGTGTCCGTTATAAAAAGCGTGCCTTCGGGCGACAGCGTGAGGCCATGCGCGCCGGGAAACTCATGCCCCCAGCTGCTGAGCAGCTTTCCGCTTTTGTTATAGATCAGGATGTTGTTCTTTGTTTCATTGGTGAGCAGGAACACGCGGCCTTTTTTGTCCTGTATCATCTCGTGGCAGTCCTTCACGGGAAAGCGCGCGGGGTCAAGGTTTCCCCATTTGTTGTCCAGCCGGTACTTCATGTTGTTATGCCCGTACACCGCGCCGTTGTCGCGTGCAAATAACCCGTTGCTGATATAAAATGATCCGCCTGCGATGGCTGCGGATTGCAGGAATTTTCTTCTGTTCATATGGTTTATGCTATCAGGTCTTTTATTACGGTGCCTGCCACGTCTGTAAGGCGGTAACGGCGGCCGAGATGTTTGAAGATGAGTTTTTCATGGTCGAGGCCCAGCAGGTTCATAACGGTGGCCTGGAAGTCGTGCACGTGCACGGGGTCTTTGGTGATGTTGTAACCGAAGTCGTCCGTTTCGCCATACACCATGCCCGGTTTCACGCCGCCGCCCGCCATCCAGATGGAGAAGCAGCGGGGATGGTGATCGCGCCCGTAATTTTCCTTGGTCATTTTGCCCTGGCTGTAATTGGTGCGGCCAAATTCTCCGCCCCAGATCACGAGTGTTTCATCGAGCATGCCGCGCTGCTTGAGGTCTGTAATGAGCGCGGCGGAAGCCTGGTCCACATCCATTGCCTGGCCGGCCATTTCTTTCGGCAGGTTGCTGTGCGCATCCCATCCCTGGTGGTAGAGCTGCACGAAGCGCACGCCGTTTTCGCTGAGCTTCCGCGCCAGCAGGCAGTTGGACGCGAAAGTGCCCGGCACCAGGCAGTTGGGGCCGTACAGTTTGATGATATCGTCAGGCTCTTTGCTGAGGTCGGTAATATCGGGCACGGCGGTTTGCATGCGGTACGCCATTTCGTATTGCTGGATCTTGGTGCTGATCTCCGGATCGCCAAACTCGCTGTAAGAAAGGTGATTCAGCTCGGCGAGCTTGTCCAGCATTTTACGGCGGCCGGTGGAATCCATGCCGGCGGGATTGTTCAGGTAGAGCACGGGGCTTTCGCCGCTGCTGAACTGTACGCCCTGGTGAATGCTGTCCAGGAAGCCGTTGGTCCAGAGCTTGGAATATACGCCCTGCCCGTTGCCTTTCCCGCGGGAGAGCAATACACAGAACGCGGGAAGGTTCTTGTTCTCGCTGCCCAGCCCGTAACTGAGCCATGCGCCCATGCTGGGGCGGTTGCCCTGCTGCGCGCCGGTCTGGAAGAAGGTAAGCGCGGGATCGTGGTTGATGGCTTCGGTGAACATGGAACGGATGATGCAGATATCGTCCACCACTTTGGCCGTATGCGGGAACAGGTCGCTGATCCATGCGCGGGCCTGGCCGTATTGTTTGAAGTCGTAGAAGGAGCCCACCAGCGGGAAGGAGGACTGCCCGGAGGTCATGCCCGTGAGCCTTTGCCCCATGCGGATGGATGCGGGCAGCTCCTGGCCCATCATTTCGCGGAGCTTCGGCTTATAGTCGAATGTTTCCAGCTGCGAGGGAGCGCCGTTCTGGAAGAGGTATATCACGCGTTTGGCTTTCGGCGCAAAGTGCGGGATGCCGGGCGGGAAGCCCATTTCTTCGGAGCCGGCAGCGCCGCTGAAAAGGTCGGGGATGAGGAGCGAACCGAGCGCAACGCTGCCCAGCCCGAGGCTCAGGCGGCTCAGGAAGCGGCGGCGGTTCATGTTCAGCCCGTGTTCAAAGAGTTCTTTATCCATCAGTGAGGAGTTTAGTGGTTGAAAATGCTGCGCTGTTTCTCAGCTCTTGCTGGTCGATTCTTCGAGATTGTAAATAGCGGTGATCACCTGCATGAGCGCGGCTACTTCCGGTATTTGCTTTTTATCCGGCAGCGGGTACTCTCCCGCGCGGATCACTTTGTCCGCCATATCGGGCTGGCTGCGGAAATGCGCCTGCTGGTCCTTGTAGTATTCCTGCAATATCGCCAGTTCTTTTTCCTGCGGCCTGCGGCATACGATCATCCTGAAAGCGGTTTCCACCGGTTCTTTCTTTTCGTGCAGCAGCTTTGCTGCCAGCACGCGCGAGGCTTCCAGCACCTGCGGATCGTTGAGCATCACGAGCGCCTGCAGCGGTGTATTGGTGGTGGAGCGTTTCACTTCGCACTGGTCGCGGTTGCTGCCGTCGAATATCATGAGCGAAGGAGGCGGAACAGTTCTTTTAATGAAGGTGTATAACCCGCGCCGGTAAAGACTTTCACCATGGTCCTGCTTATAGGTGGCCAGTATGCCCCTGCCTGAGGTGGCCAGTTCCCACAAGCCTTTCGGCTGATAAGGTTTCACGCTGGGCCCGCCGATCTTTTTCACGAGCAGGCCGCTGCTGCCCAGCACCAGGTCGCGCACGCCCTCTGCGGGCAGGCGGAAACGCGGCGCGCGGGAAAGCCAGATGTTATCAGGGTCCGCCCGCAGTTTTTCTTTTGGCACCACGGCGGACTGGCGGTAGGTGGCGGAAGTGACCATCTGTTTCATCAGTCTTTTTATGTCCCAGTTATGGTCCATAAAATCCACCGCCAGCCAGTCGAGCAGCTCGGGGTGGGAGGGCAGCTCGCCCTGCATGCCGAAGTCGCCGGAGGTTTTGACGATGCCTTTGCCGAATACTTCCTGCCACATGCGGTTCACGAAAACCCTTGCAGTGAGCGGGTTCTGCCGGCTGAAGAGCCATTGCGTAAGGCCCAGCCTGTTGGGCTGGCCGCTGAAGTTCATGATGGAACGCGGCGTGCCGGCAGTTACTTCAAGCCCGTGCGCGTCGTACACCCCACGGTTAAGGATATACGTAGTTCTTACGGTGTCCTGGTCGCCCATTACGGATACGATCAGGCGGTTGGTATCGGTGCGGTTGATGAAAGAAAGCACGTCTTTCACTTCCGCATTCGATATCTCCATGTAAGGTGTTTTGGCATACGTTTCCGGCCCGCCCACGGTGGCTTCCAGGCCTACTTCACGTACGTTGTTGAAGAAGGCGGAAAGCTGGTAATATTCTTTTTGTGTGAACGGATCGTATTTATGGTCGTGGCATTGCGCGCATTCGATGGTAACGCCCAGGAACGCTTTGCCAAGGGTATTCGTCCTGTCCCGCACATATTCCACGCGGTATTCCTCATCTATCACGCCGCCTTCTTCGGTGATCTTGTGATTGCGGTTGAAGCCGGACGCAAGCAGCTGTTCGCGGCTGGAATTAGGTAAAAGGTCGCCGGCCAGCTGCCAGGTAACAAAAGTATTGTAGGGCAGGTTGACGTTGAATGCGTGAATCACCCAATCGCGCCAGGGCCACTGGGAGCGGTAGTTATCGTCCTGGTAACCATGGCTGTCCGCATACCTCGCTACGTCCATCCAGTGAACGGCCATTTTTTCGCCGTACTGCGGCATGGCCAGCAGGGTGTCTACCCAGCGCTCGTATGCATCCGGGCGGGTGTCGGCCAGGAAGCGGTCCATCATTTCAAGGGAGGGCGGCAGGCCGGTAATGTCCAGGCAGGCGCGTTTCAGCAGCCGTTCACGGTCCGCTTCAGGATTGGGTTCCAGGCCGTTCCGTTCCATGGCTTCGAGCACAAAACGGTCTATGTCGTTGCGCGGCCATTCTTCCTCTTCCACTTTGGGCGGCTTCGCGGCTTTAGGCGGAACGAAGGCCCAGTGCGGTTTGTATTTCGCGCCCTGTTTGATCCACTTTTCAATGAGCTTTATTTCATATTGTGTGAGCTGGAGGTTGGAATTGGGAGGAGGCATGCGCAGGGAAGTGTCTTCCGTGACCAGCCGCCTGTACACTTCGGATTCATGCGGCTTGCCGGGAATAAATGCGAACGCGCCGGGCGTTTCCTTCAGGGCTTTAAAAGCGGAATCGCCAATGTCCAGCCGGAGGCCGGCTTCGCGTTTGTTGGCGTCGGGACCGTGGCAGGTAAAACATTTGTCGGAAAGGATAGGCCGTATGTGGAAGTTATAATCCACTTCATCCGGCAGTTTTCCGGCAGCAGCGTTGCGCGGGCCGGGAGAGGAAGTACAGGCGCGGAAGAACAACAAGCCTACAGCAGCAATGGCCACTATGTGGTTTCTTTTCATTGGTGGTGGAATATGGGCCGTAGACGATGGTAGCGTATCGCCTGCGGCAATATCAATTAATGAGCGGGAGACGGTGTTTTCCGTATCCTCAGTGCAAGCTGTAACTGTAGTGTATAATCCTGTGTGTGAAGACAATATACTCAATCCTGCCGGGGTTTGCAAATTTTTAAGGCACTTTTGCGAGGATCGTATCATAAAGAGATAAAAAAAGACCCGCCCCGGAAGGAACGGATCAATTTTGTTCTCAACTGTGCCTGGTACGCCTTTATATACCAGGTTTGGCTTGTGTTTTGGCTTAGTGGGCGGAGCGCAGCTTTGCCAGGCGCGTTTTTCTCATGTAGGTGCGCGCAAAATGAGCGATCAGGACCACGGAGGCAATGCACAGGCATGCCAGTTTAAATAATAAGCCGGTTTTCATAGGTATAGGAATTAGAAGTTAAAAAGCTTGTCTGGAAATGGAAATCTGGAAGAATAACCTCAGCGCAGCATCTGCCAGGAATCGAACTTTTGCATCATGCGGATGAACACGTTCTTAAAACGGTGCATATCCCGCTGTTCCTGGCTCACGAGGAATGTCACTACGAGTGCGACGATCAATACAGCAATAACTAACGTAAAAAAGACAGTTTTCATCAGGATACATTTATTTCTTTACTAGGTTTTCTGTTTTCTTTCGGAAGCTGGATGTAAATATAGATAATTTAATCATATAAAATAATATTTGAATAGAAATTTATTTGATAGCCCGGTATTGAACACTTATTGAAAAAAATATGCATTTTTTTGATAACACGTTATTCTACGAACGTGTGATTTCCGGGCGCGGTTTGGGAGGAGGGAAGAAGGAGAAATGTGAATATCGCCCCAAATCTTTCAATTCCAACAAAATAGGTATGGTGCATAAAATCTACTTGGGATATTCGGACAATCCTTTATTTTTGCCAACGACCGGGTTTTGCTAAAAGATTTAGTAAGGGGCCGGGGCCAGCCTCACCCCAACGGTTTCAACATCAAGAGATTAACAGACAGACTATGGCAGAAAATAAAGACATGTTCAATGCCTATACGGAGGAATCCATCCGCTCGCTGGACTGGCGGGAGCACATCCGCCTCCGCCCCGGTATGTATATCGGCAAGCTGGGAGACGGCAGCAGCATGGACGATGGTATCTACATCCTCATCAAGGAGGTGGTGGATAACTGTATAGACGAGCATATGATGGGTTTCGGCAAGCAGATAGACATTAAGGTGTCCGAGCATAGCGTAACCGTGCGGGACTTTGGCCGGGGCATTCCCCTGGGCAAGGTAGTGGATGTGGTAAGCAAGATCAACACCGGCGCGAAATACGACAGCAAGGCCTTCCAGAAATCCGTGGGCCTGAACGGCGTGGGTACCAAAGCCGTCAACGCGCTGAGCAGCTATTTCAAAGTTACCTCCATCCGCGAAGGCAAGGCCAAAACCGCGGAGTTCGAAAGGGGCGTGCTCACGAAAGAGCATAAGGAAACCAGCACCAGCGAGCCTAACGGCACCCTGGTGACCTTCAGCCCCGACGATACTGTTTTCAAGAACTATCATTATATACCTGACTTCCTGGAGAACCAGATCTGGAACTACTGTTTCCTGAACGCGGGGCTCACCATCAGCTTCAACGGGCAAAAATTCCTGTCGAAGAACGGGCTGCTGGACCTGCTGCAACGCAAGACCAACCCTGACGACCTGCGTTACCCTGTCATCCACCTGAAGGGCGAGGATATAGAAGTGGCCATTACCCACGAGAACCAGTACGGCGAAGAATATTATTCCTTCGTAAACGGCCAGCATACCACCCAGGGCGGTACGCACCTGGCCGCTTTCCGCGAGGCCTTCGTGAAAACCGTGCGCGACTTCTACAAAAAAGATTACGACGCTACCGATATACGCGCTTCCATTTGCGCCGCCATTGCCGTGCGCGTGCAGGAGCCGGTGTTTGAGAGCCAGACCAAGACAAAGCTGGGCTCCCTGGCCGTTTCCGAAGGCGGGCAGAGCATGAAGGCTTTTGTGCTGGAATTCCTCAGCAAACAGCTGGACGATTACCTGCACCGTAATTCAGCCGTGGCGGATGCGCTCAAGAGAAGGATCGAGCAGAGCGAAAGGGAAAGGAAAGAACTGGCCGGCATCAAAAAGCTGGCGAACGAACGCGCCAAAAAGGCCAATCTCCATAACAAAAAGCTGCGCGACTGCCGGGTGCATATGAACGAGGAGTACACGGGCAAACAGAAGGATGAGCTGGCCAGCAAACAGAAAGAAACGACCATCTTCATTACCGAGGGCGACTCCGCGAGCGGTTCCATCACCAAAAGCCGCAACGTGGAAACGCAGGCTGTGTTCAGCCTTCGCGGTAAGCCGCTGAACTGTTACGGTCTTACCAAGAAGATCGTGTACGAAAACGAGGAATTCAACCTGCTGCAACACGCCCTCAATATCGAAGAAGGCATGGAAGGGCTGCGGTACAACAATATCGTGATCGCTACCGATGCGGACGTGGACGGGATGCATATCCGCCTGCTGATGCTCACTTTTTTCCTGCAATTCTTCCCCGATCTCGTGAAGAACGGGCATGTATACATCCTGGAAACGCCGCTGTTCCGCGTGCGCAACAAACAGCAGACCATTTACTGTTACAGCGAGGAGGAAAAACAGAAAGCGGTGAGAAAGCTCGGCAGCAAGCCCGAGATCACGCGATTCAAAGGTTTGGGTGAAATTTCGCCTGAAGAGTTCGGCCAGTTCATCGGCGACGACATGCGTAAATCGCCTATCATTCCTTCACAGGACATGCCGGTGCCGAAAATGCTGGAATACTACATGGGCAAGAACACCCAGCACAGGCAGGATTTCATCATCAGCAACCTCCGCTACGAAAAAGACCTCGTGGAAGAGGCCGAAGAAGCAAAGGTATAATGTATAACCGTTTATTGAGAGCATTGAAATGATATTACATATTGTATTCGGGCAAAGCTCCGAGGCCAACCTGAAAGCGGCCATGGAACTGGACCCGCTGCTGGAAGGAGAAATTATGAGTTTCGGGGACGACCTCGCCGTGGGGCCGCTCTTTATTTTGGATACGCCGGACGGGCGCGCGGCAAGACGTGAATGGTGGAACACCGTGCAGGACGTAGCAGTGGCCGTTCCCGCCGAAGGCGAAGTGGCCGAGGCGCCGGCGGACCCCGTGCGTGAGCTGAAAGCCCGCCTCCGCGAGGAAGAAGAGCTGGAGATCTGGATCTGGGCCGGGCAGAATGCGACCGACGTTTGCGGGTATTACTGGCTCATCAGCCAGCTGGACCGCTTTTCGGGCCGCATCCATCTCATTTACCTCAACAACCTGCCTTTCCTGAACGAAAAGAACGGCGTGTTTTACCCCACGCACCTCAGCCAGATATTGCCAAAGGAATTCCTGAAAGCGAAAAAGCTGGCCAGGGAAGTGTCGCTCGCGGAATTTGAGCTGGACGGCGACGAATGGCGCCGCCTGATGAACGAGAACGCGGGCGTGCGCATCCTCGAAGGAGGGAAGAAGCTGCGCGGCGAGCCGGGCGCTTTTTTCGACAAGGAACTGCTGCAGCAAACCACCAAAGAATTTCAGAAAGCCAATAAAGTGATCGCGCAGGTAGTAGGGAAGTTCAAATACCCGGTAATGGACCAGTTCCTCAACTGGCGGCTGAAAGAGCTGATCAAAGAGGAGAAGCTGGAATATAAGGGCGAGCTGAAAACGATGCGTGATTACGAGATCAAATTGCCGGGTGGCGGAAGCGATACCGCGCCGGCGGAAAATGCATAACATGCCAAAGATCACTATTACGCCGCTGGAACTGCGGGGGGAAGACAACAGGGGGCAGAACTTCGACTGGCAAACGTTCAGAACAGGGACTTTCATTCTCTGTTACCGCAACGCCGGTTCCAGCAGCGGCCAGCACTACCATCAGGGCAACAGCGAATACAAGAACCCCGAGATCATGTACCTGCTGAGCGGAAAAGCATACCTTCACTGGTGCCCGCTGGAAGAAAGCGAGCTGAGAACGGACCTGATCGAAGCCCCGGCCAAAGTGGAAATACCCGTGCGCATCTGGCACGAGCTGGAAGCGGTCACCGATTGCTCTTTCATTGAGCTGAACACGCTGGATGACGTGAAGATAGATTCCGTGCGTGTTTGGCGGGACGATTTCCTGGCGGGGAAACGGTAAAATTTAATTTTTTCTATTTAAGCATATGAGCAACATCAACGAAACACCGGACGAATCACTGCATGGCCTTGCGCACGTAGATGAGAAGTATAAAGACTGGTTCCTGGATTACGCATCCTACGTGATCCTGGAGCGTGCGGTACCGGGCGTGGAAGACGGGCTGAAACCCGTACAGCGCCGCATCCTGCACGCCATGAAGGAAATGGATGACGGGCGTTTCAACAAAGTGGCGAACGTGATCGGTCAAACCATGCAGTACCACCCGCATGGTGATGCATCCATCAGCGATGCGATCGTGAACCTGGGGCAGAAGGACCTGCTGATCGAAACACAGGGTAACTGGGGCGATGTGCGTACCGGCGACGATGCGGCTGCTGCCCGTTACATCGAGGCGCGCCTTTCCAAATTTGCGCTGGAAGTTGCTTTTAACAACAAAACCACCGAATGGCAGCTGAGCTACGACGGCCGCAAGAACGAACCGCTGGCGCTGCCCATGAAGTTCCCGCTGCTGCTGGCACAGGGCGCGGAAGGTATTGCCGTGGGCCTCAGCACCAAAATACTCCCGCACAACTTCTGCGAGCTCATAGATGCATCCGTCAAATACCTCCGCGGTAAAAAGTTCGAGCTTTACCCGGACTTCCTGACCGGCGGCATGATAGACGTGACCAATTACAACGACGGCCGACGCGGCGGGAAAGTGCGCGTCAGGGCGCATATCGAGGAGAAAGATAAAAAGACGCTGCTGATCAAAGACGTGCCTTACGGCGTAACCACCACCGCGCTGATGGAGTCCATCGTGAAAGCGAACGACAACGGCAAGATCAAGATCAAAAAAGTGGTGGACAATACCGCCAAGGACGTGGAGATCGAAGTGCAGCTGGCGCCCGGTATTTCGCCGGACATCACCATCGACGCGCTGTACGCCTTTACGGACTGCGAAGTGAGCATTTCCCCCAACGCCTGCGTGATCATGGAAGACAAGCCCGTGTTCATGGGCGCGTCTGACCTGCTGAAGTATTCCGCTGATTTCACGAAAGAGCTGCTGCGCAGGGAACTGGAGATAAAGCTGGCGGAACTGGAAGAAAAATGGCATTATACCTCGCTCGAAAAAATATTCTTCGAAAAAGGGATATACAAAGAGCTTGAGCAGAAACATAAGGACTGGGAAACCGTTCTCCAGGCCATCGACAAAGGTTTCGGCCCGTATAAAAAGCTGCTGAAGCGGGAGATACAGCGGGAAGACATCCTCAAGCTCACCGAGAAACCCGTGCGCCGCATCTACCGGCTCGATATCAACGAGCTGGCCGAGCAGATTAAAGGCATTGAGGGAGACATCAAACAGGTGAAACACGACCTGGCCAACCTGACCGATTACGCCGTTGGTTATTACGAAGGCCTGCTCAAGAAATACGGCAAAGGCCGCGAACGTAAAACAGAGATCAAGCTGTTCGACACCATCCAGGTGCAGCAGGTGGCCATTGCCAATACCAAGCTGTATGTGAACCGGGCAGACGGTTTCATCGGCACCTCGCTCAAAAAAGATGAATTCGTTGCCGATTGTTCGGACCTGGATAACATCATCATATTCCGCCGCGACGGCGTGATGCTGGTGACCAAGGTGGCGGATAAGACCTTTGTGGGGAAAGACATCATCCATGTGGACGTGTTCCGCAAGGGCGACGAACGCATGACCTACAACATGATCTACGTGGACGGCAAAACCGGCTACAGTCTTGCCAAGCGCTTCAACGTAACCGGCATCACCCGCGATAAGGAATACCATCTCACCAAAGGAGAAAAGGGTTCCAAGGTGCATTACTTCACCGCCAACCCCAACGGGGAAGCCGAAGTAGTGACCGTGCGCCTCAGCCCGAACTGCGCGGCCAAGAAAAAAGAATTCGATTTCTACTTCGAGACCATTCCCATCAAAGCCCGCAGCTCCATGGGCAACGTGGTGACCAAGTGGCCTATCCGCACCGTGAAATTCAAAGAAAAAGGCGTTTCCACCCTCAGCGGCATCAAGATCTGGTACGACGATGCAGTGGGCCGCCTCAATACCGAACAGCGCGGCATTTATGTCGGCGCCTTTGAAGGGGACGACAAGATACTCGTGTTCTACAAAAACGGCACTTACGAGCTCACCAATTACGAGATCACCAACCGTTACGAATCCAACGACGCTGTGTACATCGAGAAATTCAACCCGGAAAGGATCGTGACCGCCGTGTATTTCGATGCGGACAAAAAGCAGTTCAACATCAAACGTTTCAAGATCGAAACGCAGACGCTCAATAATAAATTCTCCTTCATCAAAGAAGGACCGAACAATTACCTGGAACTGGTGACCACGCAGGCCGAGCCCGTGGCGATACTGCGTACCGGAAAAAAACGGTCGCCTGAAGAAGAGGAGATCGCGCTGCATGAAGTGTATGAAGTGGCCGGCTGGAAAACCGTCGGCACCAGGATCGCCGGCGACGATTTCGTGAGCATAGAGCTGATCACCGAAGATGAAGAAGCGGAGAAGGAAGAAGGTGAGGATGGGAATATACAGACGGAATTATTCTAGCGCATCGAAATACAAAGTTGATAAAATTGAAGCCAGGCGTATTGCCTGGCTTTTTATATATTCCGTCACCCTTACTTTTTGATCCGAAAGCTTTAAATTGAGAACTGTTACACTGCTTTCCGCAAATCTGTTTGTAATGACCAAAAGCCGGATCACCATGAAATGCCGCACCTGGATATTCTGCCTGTTTGCTGTCCTGACATTCGCCGCCTGTAAGGAAAAACCTTCCGACGAGGAGCGCCGGATCACGGAAACCAGCAACGCGGTGCTCACTGCCATTGAAAAAAACGATGAAAAAGCTTTCCGGCAGCTGATGGCCGCGGACCTGAAGGATATCGGCGAAGATGAGAAGAGCCTTTCACGGAAGTTCAGGCTGGTGCGGGAGTATTACATGGAGCATACACATGGGAAACGTCCCGGCATTCAAATTAAGGATTCGCTGACCACCTTCGGGAAACGCGTGGTGTTTGTGCCGATCTACAACGGGCGGGGATTAAAGGGCAGCCTGCGGGAAGTGCGGCTGATGCTGGGTTTTGGGCCGGTGAAGTATTACCCGTTGAATAAGATCAGCGCTTTTGAGCTGCATATCTTTCATCACTCCAACAACAATGTGCCGCTGCCGGAGGAAGATTTCCCCGGGTTTTAGCGGGCCTTTGCGGGGAAAATAAAAGGGGGTAAAACCTGGATTTTACCCCCGGAAAAAGTTTATCAGGGGAAGAAGAACTTCCTGATATGATAAGGCAGGTTTACAGGCTTGCCGTTGATCACGCCGGTAGCAACCGTTGGTTGCCCGCTGATGATCAGTTCTCCTGTGGAAGGGCGGTATACGGCAATATCCGTTTTGCCGTCACCGTTATAATCGCCCGGCACGGGTATATCCCCGTTCTGGCCGATCGTTATGCTATTGGGATTTCCATATACATGCCAGGTGTGCGTGCTACGGCGGTAAACGGCCCGCGTGTTGCGGCCTTCGCCGTTGTAATCGCCGGGCACCGGGATGTCGTCGTTCACGCCGTATTGGAAATTACTGATGCCGGGAATGGACCATATGGCGGTATTGGGATTAAATGTCGCAAAATCCACCTTCCCGTCACCATCATAATCCATCGGTACGGGTATATCTCCCGCGCTGCCGCATACAAAGGAAATATTGGAAGAAAGGTATGGCTGCTGCACGTAGAAGGTTCTGCTGCTGGGCCGGTAGATAGCGGCATCTGTGGTGCCGTTGCCGTCAAAATCGCCGGGCGTGGGTATGTCTTCCGCATTCTGGCCCAGCTGTATGTCCGGTGTGATATTTCTTCTTCTCCACAGGCCGCCGGGGCGGAATATCGCCACATCCGTTTTACCATTGCCGTCATAGTCACCGGGCACGGGATAATCGCCGGATACGCCGAAGGTGATATTGCTCATGCCCTGGATGGTCCAGGAGCCGTTGTTGAAAAAGGCCATCTGGCTGACGCCGTTATTATCATAATCGTTTGTACGGGAAGTGGTGAAGCTGTGATTCCAGGGCACGGTGAAGGTATTGAGCGCCGCTTGCCCGGGTACAAAGGATTTCAGTTCAATAAGATCGTTGGCGGCGGAAAACTTCATGGTGCGGATCACGCCTTCAGGGTAGCTGGTGGAGCCGGTGCCGCAGGAGTTGGAAAAGTCTGTGGTGAAGCTTTTCACGGTATGGCCTTCGTAGGTGTCCTGCCGCGAAAATTCTCCCACGGCGTGGCCGCCCAGGAACAGGAAGAAGTTGGGGAACTGCTTCAGCCGGTCGTAGATCTTTTGCGGTTGACTGTATCCCGGCGTTTGATAGAGCATCAGGCCCCAGTCGTTTTTGCCGTCTACGGGATCGGTATCTCTTCTGCTCACTGCGTAGTGCGTAGCTACGATCACTTTACGGTTGGCGTTCTCCGGCCTGCTCATTACGTTGTAGGCCCAGGTGATCGCAGGGTCCGCTTCACTTTCCATATGATGCCACCTTAAATACAGGATGAGGAATTCCCCCGCCGGCGTGCTCACCACATCAAAGTGATTTTCATTGGAGGTGTCTACAGGAAAGCCTTCTTTGTTGTAGAGCGGGAACTGCGGGCGGCTGAAGTATTTGTTGAAGAACACATTCACATTGAACGTAGTGCCGTCGTTGGGATAATTTCCGCCGGCGGCCAGCTTCATATCATGGTTGCCGGGCACCACGCCGAACGGGACGCCGGCAGCCTTCAGCGGTTCGTATGCGTCGTGGGCGCGTATCCATTGGTCTTCCGTGCCGGCGGACGTTGAGCCGAACTGGTCCGTGATATCGCCCAGGGTCACGACGTACTGGATCTTTTCCGCGGTCTTGTTGGCGATGATCCAGCTGACGATGTTGGTGAAAGCCGTCATTCCCTGGCAGTCCGCATCATCGGGATCGTTGCCGAAGTCCACGTAATTCTGTGTGTCGCCCAGCACGGCGATGGTAAAATCTTCCGCGGCGGAGGCGGCATTGGCAACGGCAACGGTTTCGGCGCGGGGTGCATCTTTCGTTTCCTGCATCTTTTTGCAGGACGCGCCCGCGACGCTGAGCGCAAGAAGGAAAAATGCCGGGTACAAGGGTTTCCCTCCAAAGGGGAGGGCCATTTTTCTGAAGGTCATGGATATATGTTTTAGTGATTAAGGCCGGTGCTGCTATTGTCCGTCTATCGCCACGTATTGCCTGCGCTGGTGAAATGTCTGCCCGAACATGTCTGTAGCTTTTATTTCGATGACGTGCGTTCCCGCCTTCTTTTTAACGGGGATGGGCGCGAACCAGAGATGCTGCGAAATGCTTGCCGGGCCGGGCCTTCTGCCGGAAAGCAGACTGTCCGCATAATCGAATTCATCAAGTATATGCAGGTATTCCGGGGCTTTGTCCGCCACGAAGGTCATCGGTTTCCAGTTATCGTTATCCACCCTGAAGTACACGGAATCCTTTTCGCTGCCCATGAAAAAATTAGCCCAGATGCCCGCGGAATTAGCTTCGTTTACCTGTACCACTTTCGGAGCGCTGATCTCTATCTGGTGCGCCGCCGGCATACCGGCTGCCTTGTAATTGATCTTGTATTGATTGCCGGTGAAGGTGATGAAGGAATAGCCTTTGGGCGTACCGTCGGACATGGTGGAAGCGGGGATACCGTTTTCGTCGAGCATGCCGGAATACCAGTTGCCGGAAGCGGTGCCTGCATTGAATTCATAATAAGGTTTGGGACCATGCCAGCCGTCTTCCGCGGTGTGGAAACATTGTTTCTGGATATGTGTATGACCGGAGATGGTGAGCGTATTGGCGAATGGCGCCAGCAGGCTGAAAAGCCTTTCACGGTCTTCGTTACGGATAGCGTCTCCGCCGGTACGGGGCTCGTACAGCGGAATGTGGAAGGCGGTCACCACCAGGTAATCTTTCGGCACGAATTTCAGATCGTTCTCCACGAAGTCCAGCTGCGATTTCCGGAAGCCGCCCCAATAGCTTTGGCTGTCGCGGGGATCGGGGTAGAGCACATCGTCCAGCACAATGAAATGCACTTTGCCGTAATTGAAGGCATAGTTGGCGGGGCCGAAATGCGCTTCGAAAGATTCATCCGCCAGCGAATCCGCCGTGGCATCGAAGTTCATATCGTGATTGCCCATCACGTTGTACCAGGGAATGCCTACTTCGCTGGTGACCCTGATGTAGGAGCTGAATATCTCGGGATGATTGAATACAAGATCGCCGAGGCTGATGCCGAACGCCACGTCCTTCACGCCTTTCAGCTCCGCGATCAGCCCGCGGTGATAGTAGTCCACTTCTTTTTCGTTGGTCACCTGCGGGTCCGCCACGCAAAGCATTTTAAACTGCCGGGGTTCGTTCACTGGCGTCAGCGGAAAGTCCACAGAGGCCGGCAGCTTGCCGGTAGGCGCCACGCCGGGGTGTTTCAATGCCGGCGATCCCGCGGGTTTGTTGATCACGTAGTATTGCGGGAGGTTGCTTTGATTCACCGGCACCTGGTAACCGCTGGGTTTGATCACGGCAATGATCTGGTCGTTGCCGCCGGGCAGTTCGTAAGCGCCGTTTTCATCCGTCTGCGTTACATCAATGCCATTGGTCACGGATACTTTGGGAATGCCTTTTTCAGCTCTGTCGTGTTTGCCGTTCTTGTTCACGTCTGCATATACAATGCCACGGACCGTGGTTTGCGCTTGCAGGCCTGCATAGCTGCAAAGCAGGAGGCCGCATATGATGCTTGTTCTTTTCATATAAAATAGTTGCAAAAATTTAATATCGTTTACCATCCTTTGTTCTGTGTGATCACGTTGTGGGAAACGGTGATCTCCGACTGCGGTATGGGATAGAAATACAGCTTGTCGTTCCATACGCGCGTTTCCACGGTGGCGGGCTGGTAGGTAAAGCTGCCGTCTGCATTCCGGGTGATGTTCACGCCGGTGATCGTACCGCCGATGGCCTGGCCTGCGATCATCCATCTTCTTGCATCCCAGTAACGATGCCCTTCAAAAGCAAGCTCTACCCTGCGTTCGTTCCTGATCCTGCTGCGGAGCGTTGCCTGGTCCGCGGCGCCCACGGCGGGCAGCTTTACGGCGGCGCGTGTTCTCACGCTGTTGAGCGCCGCTGTCGCCGTGAGGCTCAGCGTGCCCGGCCCTGTTGTATTCGGGCCGTAGGCTTCGTTCATGGCTTCTGCATAGTTCAGGCTGATCTCCGAAAGGCGCATGAAGATCCATTGTTTGGTGGAAGTCTCGTTTAGTTGCAGGTCGAGGTTTTCGTTGATGTATTTGCGGAGGTAATAACCTGTTTTGGACGCCCGGTCGCGGGGTTTGCCGTTCACGCCGCCGGTCCACAGCTCCACGGGCAATTTTTGTTTACCGAAGGTGGAATTGTTGACCACGATGGTTTTGGCCATGCGGGGGTCGCGGCGGCTGTAGGGATTGGCCGCATGGGCGGGATTGTTCCAGTCGAACCGGCCATCGTCCAGGTGTTCGTACGCGTCCGCCAGGTTGCCGGAAGGGCAGGTGCCGGTAAGTCCTCCCTGGAAACCGATGCCGGTATTTTGCTTCTCGAAAATATTACTGGCGGTATAACGGCGTTCGAAGATCACCTCCTTGCTGAGCGCGGAGCCTAGCAGCGAGAGCGCTTCGTAAGTGGCATGGAACGTATATTTCGGCGTAAGGTCCATCACGGCTTTGTTGGCAATGGCCGCGTCTATCCAGCGCTGCTGGCGGTCGCCGCCGGTATACCCGCGAAGGCTGTCTGCATTGCCGGGCTGGTTGTACAGGTCGCTGGCGGCATATAACAAGGCGCGTGCTTTGAGTGCCATGGCCGCGCCCTGTGTGGCGCGCCCATAGTTGCCTGCGTCATAAGTAGCCGGCAGGTTATTGGCGGCCGTATCGCAAAGCTCGGAAATGTACGCTATGCAGGAAGCGAAAGCACGGCGGGGGTATTGGCCCGTCCACTCCGTGTCTTTGGCGATGGCTTCCTTCACCAGCGGCACGCCGCCGTACCTTTTCACCAGTTCAAAATAAAAGAAAGCGATAAGGAATTTGCTCTCGGCCCTGTACTGGGATACCAGGGCGGTTCGGCGGGCATATTCGGTGGGATTGGAATATTTGTAGGCTTCCCAGCTGTCCAGCGAATCGGTGGATTGCAAAAATACATGGGCGAACCGGATGCCCTGGTACATCTTGCTCCAAACATCGTCCGGATTGGAATACGGGGAGATGTTGCCCACGTTGTAGTTCTGGATGCCTTCCTGGTTGTTCACCTCTTCCGCCTCGTCGCAGGCCGCGGCCAGCCAGGATGCGCCGACGTCGCCATAACCATCCGGCAGGCCGTCGTACACGCGTGTGAGCACGGCGGTCAGCTTGTTGAGATTGGTATACACATCGATGTCTTTCTGGAAGGTAAGGTTGTCCGGATCTGTGAAATTACATCCGGCCGCCAGCAATACTGCGGCTATTATCACGATCGTTCTTTTGAAAGTATGCATGCGATAAGATTAAAATTGTAAACTGATACCGGCGTTGTATGACTTCATTACCGGGTAGCCGGATTGTACTTCGGGATCTGCATAATGCAGGTGATCGAGCGTGAAGAGGTTCATGCCGCGCACGAATACCCGGGCCTGGCTTATTTTTATCCGCTCCAGCAAACCCGCGGGCAGCGTATAGCCGAGATCCAGCGAGCGCAGGCGCAGGAAATCGCCATTCACGTACCAGAACGAAGAGGGTCGGTAGTTGTTCTTATTTTCGATAGTAGTAAGCCTTGGGTAGTCAGCGGTCTGTTTTGTTTCCTCCGTCCAGAACTGCTTCGGATAAGTGGATATTCTTGCGCTGTAGTTGTATAGGGGCCAGAACAGGTAAGGCTCGTTGCCCAGGTAAATACTGCGGCCCAGCTGGGCTTCAAATGTGGCACCGAGATCGAAGCCGCGGCAGCTGACGGAGAGCAGGAGGCCCAGGTTCCAGGCAGGTTGCGCGGAATGCTGCATGGGTATTATATCGTAGCCGTCTATGCGGTTATCGTTGTTCTGGTCTTTATACCGGATGTCTCCCGGTTTTACAGGGCCGAAAGTTTGCTCGGGACTGTTCCTGATCTCGTCTTCCGAGTTGAAGAAGCCGACAGCTTCCAGCATGTAAGGCTGGTTGACGGGCTGGCCTGCTTTATAGAGGTAGCTGTACGGCTGTACCGCTTCCGGCAGGTATTGCACTTTGTCTTTTACGTAGCCGACATTCAGTCCCGCGCGGTATCCCCAGTCTTTTTTCTGTTGCGAATAGAACAGGCTGGCCTCAAAGCCCTGGTTGCGGGTGATGCCGGCATTCACGCTTGGCAGGCTGCCGCCGAATATTTCCGGCAGCAGCAGGGATCCGGATACCAGGATGTCTTTCCTTTCCTGGAAGAAATAAGTGAGCGAAACATCGAGGTGCTGCAACAGGCGGAGGTCTATACCCGCATCATATTTCAGCGCGGTCTCCCAGGTGAAATCCGGGTTGGGGATAACGCCTTCATATAATCCGCTCTGGCTGGCGTTGGTATTGCCGAAGCTGTAAGAGCCGGAGCTGCTGTACTGGCGGCGGTCGCTGAAACGCTCTCCCACAGCTGAATTACCCACTGTGCCGGCGGAAACGCGCAGCTTGAGCAGGTTGATGTATGGATTATTTTTCAGGAATTTTTCTTCAGACAGCAGCCAGGCCGCTGATACGGCGGGGAAGAACCCGAAGCGGTTCCCTTTCGGGAAAGCCTCCGTGCCGCTATAGGATGCGCCTATTTCCGCAAAGTAACGGTTGTTGAAGCCGTAGTTCACCCGCCCGCTTACGAACTGGTAGTTATATGGGCTCTGCGCGCCGGTGATCAGCCTGTCCTGGTGGTACACGAGCGTTGCGTTCAGCTGGTGCCGGTTGGCTAGCGTGCGGGAATATTCCAGGAATGTTTCGAAGGTGTTGCGTTTATCCTGCGCATCGCTGGTAGGATTGCCATCGGCGGTGATGGGCGTGAGATTGGTGTTCTTACCGATGGCGGGGCTCAGGATGGGCTTGCCTTCCGCATCCTGCCCGAGCAGCTCGCGCACGGAAAAGCTCATGTTATATCCTTCCACGTTGGTGTAGAAGTTGTCGGAAGAGTAACGGGCGCCCGCGCTGAGGCCTTTCACAAAATCGCCCAGGTCGTAACGGGTGGAAAGTGTGGTATTGATCAGGCGGTTGTTGGTTTTCCGGTAGCCTTTCGAACGGATGAGGCCGGCGGGATTATCAGGATACACCGCGGTGCCGCCGTACACGCCGTCTTCCACGAATACGGGGAAGAGGTGGGAGGGATATTGGTATACAGCGTCCCAGATAGCGGTAGCGGTGCTGGCGGGAGCGTTTTCCTGGTAGATGCGCCCGGCGATGTCCATACTAAATGACCAGCGGCGGTTCACGGCAAGGTCTATGTTGGAGCGGAACGATATGTTGTCCAGGAACTGGTTGGTGGAATAGCCTTCGTTGCCGCCGGTGTTTTTATAGATGCCGCCCTGACGGAAATACCCGAGCGAAACGTAATAGGTGGCTATCTTATCGCCGCCGGAAACGTTCACATTGGCTTTGGTGCCGGGAGCGAAGTTGCGGGCAATTTCGCTTTGCCAGTCCACATCCGGGTAAAAATAGCGGTCGCCGGATTGGTAGGCTTCGATCTGCTGCGGCGTGTACAGGGCGGGGAGGCCGTCGTTACGGAGCGCCTGGTTATACAGTTGTACGTATTGCGCGGAGGAAACGAATTGCGGTACGCGCACAGGTGTTTGAAAGCCCTGTTCCACTTTGGCGTTGATCTTCAGCTTGCCGGCGATGCCTCTTTTGGTAGTCACCACGATCACGCCGTTGGCGCCCCTGATGCCGTACATGATGGCGGCTGCGGCGTCCTTCAATGCGGCGATGCTGGTAATGTCTTCCAGCTGCACGTCGTTGATGTCGCGTTCTATACCGTCCACGATCATCAGCGGCGTATTGGTTTTGGTGGTGCTCACGCCCCGCAGTAAAAAAGCCGGCGCGTCGTTGCCGGGCTCGCCGGTGCGTTGCTGCACGGTAAGGCCGGGAAGCAGCCCATACAAGGCGTTGCCGGTAGTGTATACGGATTTATTGGCGATCTCCGCCGGCCCCGCGGTGCTGATGGAGTAGGTGACCGTTTTCTTTTGCACACGGCCATAGGCCACCTGTACAGAGTCCTCAACCTGTTGTGCCCGCGTGTTCCCGGCGCCTGCCAGCAACAGCCCGGCCAGTCCAAAAATATATAACCTCATATTCATGTAATGCTTGCTTGTAGTTTATAGTTACCAACCAGGATTTTGTACCAGCCCGTATTGCAGGTTCACCTCGGAAGGCGGCAGGGGATGCAGGTAATACCAGTCAAAGAAAGGCCTGTCCTCAAATTTGTATTTCGTATATACGGTGGTGTTATTCTTCATTTTTTTGACGTGAAGGTCGTAGATGGGGCCTTTGAACACGTTGCCGAGCTTCCAGCGTTTCAGGTCAAAGAAGCGGTAGTCTTCAAATGCAAATTCGATGGCCCATTCGTTCTGTATCTTCTCCCGCATTTGTTCCCTGCTCAGGCCGCCGGGGATGCCAGGCATGCCGGATCGGGCCCTGATGATATTGATCTTTTCCAATACCTGCGCATCGGGCGAAGCCAGCGTTTCGTTCATAGCTTCGGCATAAATGAGATACAGCTCGGTGAGCCGCATCTGCATGCACAGCGGCTGCCAGGTCACTTTGGTCAATGCCCTGTCTTCGTAACCGTACACGTGCTTGCGGATCATATGGGCAAATTGCGAGCTGGATTTGGCGGGGCCGTTCTTGCCGCTGAGCGCGGGGTCCTCGTGATCATAATTATCGTATATGGCGCCGGGGTACACGGTGCAGCCGTTGTACATCACGGTTTGCGCGAAGCGGGGGTCCAGGTTGCGGTAAGGGGCCGTGGGGTCATTGGCCGGCGTGGTCACAGGGCTGTTCCAGTTCACATAAGAGCCGTCCCTGTTCTGGTATTTTTCCACCATGTTCTGCGTGGGCATATTGGCCTGGTAACCGGAAAACGGCGTGCCGCGCGGCAGCCAGTAGTTCATGCTGGGATTGCTGACCTGTACGGTAGCCCATATCGCTTCGGTATTTCCCTGGCCGGGACGGTACTGATAGGAGATGGTGTAGTTCTTTTCCGTATCGGGTGTGTTCACGATTGCGAAGCCATTTGCCTCGCAGTAGCTGATGGCGTCTTTGGCGTATTGCAACGCGGTTTGCCAGCGGCTGGCGTCATAGTTGGCCATGCAGATGAGCGCATTGTTCTCCCCGAAAGACATGTAAGGCGTTGCGGTGTTGAACAGCGGGCTGGCTACCCATAAGGCGGCGCGGGCTTTCAGACCGTAGGCGAAGGCCTTGGTAAGCCTGCCGAATTCCAGGCCCTCGTAATGTGCGGCGAAAGAAGGCGATGCAATGGCTTCATCGAGCAGAGTGATGATATACCCGTAAATATCGGCCAGGGGCGCTCGTTTCAGGTTCACATCGTCTTTGGTGGGGTTCAGGCGTTTGGTAACGAGCGGCACCCCGCCATATCTTTTCATCAGCTCAAAATATTCAAACGCGATGATCGTTTTAGCCTCCGCCTTGATGCGTTCTTTCTCGGAAGAGGGCGCATCCGGCACCTGGTCAATCCTTTCCAGCAGCGTGAATGCCTTGCGGATGGTGATATAATGGTTACTGTATACGTCTTCTCCCTGTACGTTGTTAGACAGCCATTCAGCGGGCACTGTGCCGGCGTTGAACTTATGCGCGCCGTAGTTAGCATTCAGACGGAAACTGCAACCCATATCCGTAGCGCAATCCAGCAGTGAGCCGGCGAGGCGGGTGGTGCTGCTGGCGGATACATACAGATCGAGATAAAAAGGTTTCTGGGCATACATGTCGTACACCAGTTTCAACGCATTCTCGTACCGGGTAAATACAGAGTCTTCGTTGAAGGTCACGGAAAAAGGCTTTTCCAGGTAATCTTTATTGCAGGAAGTAGTGGCTGTATATCCCGCAAAAATCACCAGGACTGTCAAAACAAGGCCGGGCCTGTATTTTCGCTTCCGCGTATTATGTTGTACCATGCTCGGTTTCATATGCTGTAATTATTTGTGATCAGAATTGAATGTTGAGGCCCGCGTTGAATATTTCCAGTTGCGGATAGGTGAAGCTGTTACTGGCCTGCTGTTCGGGGTCCACCACTTTCAGTTTGTCCCAGGTAACGAGGTTCTGCCCGCTCAGGTACAGCCTGGCTGTTGAGATATGCGCTTTTTTGAGCAGCCCGGCGGTGAAGTTGTAACCCAATTCCACGTTCTTCAGGCGCAGGTACGATCCGTCGCGCATCCAGAGCGTGGAGTTCTGGTAGTTGGTGCTGTTGGAATAGGTGGCGGTGAGCTTGGGCCGTTTGGCATTGGCGGCGTTCTCCGGCGTCCAGCGTTCGTCTTTCACCGCTTCCCAGATGGTGCCGAACTGGTTGGCGGGGCGCTGCATGTAGCCGGACAGCACGCGGCTTACGTTGGCGGCGCCCTGGAAGAGTATGTTCAGGTCAAACCCTTTCCAGGAGAGGCCGCCGCTTATGCCATAGTTGACCTCCGGGTATACGGGATGGCCGATAGGCGCGAAATCGTTCTCATTGATCTTGCCGTCGTTGTTATAATCCATGTATTTCACGTCGCCGGGAGTGGAGCGGGAGGCGTATTGCAACGGCCAGGCATCCGCTTCTTCCTGGGTATTAAAAAATCCGAGGGCTATGAGGCCATAGGTCTGGTTGAGGGAATTGCCCAGCTGGTTCTGCGGCGATTCCGGCCGGCCGTTCTCCAGCACTTTGTTACGCGCGAAAGTGTAATTGGCATTGAGCCAGTAACCGATCTTCCCCGCGGTGGCTTTCCAGCCGGCCTGTATCTCGTAGCCCTGGTTGCGTACTCTGGCCAGGTTGTACACGTCCTGCAACTGCGTGCCCACATGCGCCACGGTAGGCGGTTGTGTGAGAATGTTGTTGCGCTGGTCGATGAAGTAATCGAAATTGAAGGTCAGGCGGCCGTCGAAGAAGGCGGACTCTATGCCGTAGTTTTGCTTCACGGCCTTTTCCCAGGTGATGTCCGGGTTGCCGGCCTTTCCTTCCACTACACCCTGGTAGTTTTGCAGCTCCTCACCGAACTGCGCCCTGTTGTTCACAAAGGCATATTCAGCAGGGAAGTACATAAAGCGTTCGTAGGTAGACCGGTCGTTGCCGGCCATGAATTTGTCGTTCCCTGTTTCGCCGTAGGAAGCGCGGAGCTTCAGCAGGCTCAGTGTGGTGCTGTTGCCCATCCATGCTTTCATGAAAGGTTCCTGGGTGATGTTCCAGCCGGCGGATACGGCGGGGAAAGTGCCGTAGCGGTTCCATGGCGGAAAATTCTCCGAGCCGTTGCGTCCAACGGAGAATTCCAGCATGTAGCGGTAATCGTAGTTGTAGGTTACGCGGCCTACAAGGCCCTGGTAGGCCACGGGCACTTCATTGTATTTATACCCGGTCCACCATTGTTTATTGCGGTTGAAGAGTACCAGGCCGCCCACATTATGCCTTCCGAAAGAACGCTCGTATTGCAGGGCGGCTTCGGTGTAAATGCGTTTGGAGCGGTTGCTGAAGCTGGCGGCGGATTCCCCGCCGATGGACTCTTCGTTGATGGGCCTGTACACCGGCATCTCCACGCCATTTACGTTGCCCTGCAGCAGCTCATATCTTGCGCGCGTTACGTTCTTGCTGATGGCAGTGCGGTAATCGGAATCGTATCCCAGCTTGGCGCGGAATGAAAGTCCTTTAAGCAGGAAATCCAGGCGCTGCGTAAGGTCGGAGGTGATGTTGAACTGGTTCACAAAATAATCGTCGTACCCGGCGGAGATATTGGGCAAGGGATTGCGGCCGGTCACGTTGTTATTGATGATGATCTTGTCGTCGATGAGCCCGGGCGTAATGCCGGACGGCGTGCTTTGTATCTCGTAGAACGGGTTGCCGGCGGTGTGCATTTTGTCTGAAAAGCCGCCGAGCGACAGGCCGAACACGGTAGTGGGCGTAACGTTGAAATCGATATTGGAACGGAAGTTATAACGTTTGTAAGTGGTGTTGTTGCTGTAGCCGTATGCCTGGTTGAATTCTTTCCAAAGGCCGCCCTGGTCGAGGTAGCCGAGGGAAACGAAGTATTTGGCGGCTTTGCCCCCGCCGCTGATATTGAGTGTGTTCTTGGATTGCGGGGCGGATTTGCGCATCATAAAATCCATCCAGTCTATATCCGGGTGAAAGATCGGATCGCTGCCGTCTTTGTATTGCTGCAGGTCCGAAGGTTTAAACAGCAGCTGGTCCGGCGTAAGGTTCGGGTTGTCGTTCAGTTGGGCTTCGTTATAGAGCAGCGCATAATCGTAAGCGTTCACGTATTGCGGCAAACGAACGGGTTTTTGCAGGGAGAAGTTGCTGTTGAACGTTACCCTGGGGCCGCCGTCCGTACCGCGTTTGGTGGTTACCAGTATCACGCCGTTCGCGCCGCGGATGCCGTATACCGCCGTGGTGGAGGCGTCTTTCAGCACGGTGATATTATCTACTTCTTCCGCATTGATGCTGTTGAACGGCCGCTCGATGCCGTCTACCAGCACCAGGGGGTCCTGGTTGCCGATAGTGCTGGCGCCGCGGATGCGCAGCGTTACCTGGCTGTTGCCCGGCTGGCCGCCGGCCTGTTGCGCAAGTATGCCGGACGTGCGGCCCACCATGGCCTGGGAAAGATCCGGTACTGGCGAGCGGGCAAGGTCCTGGCCTTTCACGGTGGTAAGCGCGCCGGTAACGGTGATCTTCTTTTGATTGCCGAATGCGACCACCACTACTTCCCGGATGGACTGCGACGCTTTCAGCTGAACGTCCGCCCGGGTTTCCTGCGCGGCTTTAACGGTCACCTGCCGGGCTTCGGCGGTATACCCCACGAAGGATACCAGCAGGTCGTATTTCCCGGGAGGGAGGTTATCGAACCGGAAATGCCCGTCTTCGCTGGTCGTCATCCCTTTCTTCAGCTGCGACAGTTGTACGGACGCGCCGGGCAGCGGCTGCCCGCTTCCCGCTTCGGTCACGAGGCCTGATAACCGGCCGCCCGGCATTTCCTGCGCCGCGTTTGGGACGTCGGGCAGGAGGTTCAGCACAATGTAGTTCCCGTTGGCCTCAGCCCCGATCCTGAGCGTGCGCTGCAGCAATTCCAGGGCTTCTTTTACGCGCAATTGTTTACTGCCGGTCTTCACATTGCCGGCGAGCCTTTTGCTTACTTCGCCGTTATAGGTGAAGCGGAAGGAAGTTTGTTCCCGGATGGCATCCAGTATCTGCTGTCCGGAAGGCTGCGTGTCTTTCAGGCTGAATGTTACGTCCAGCGACTGCGCGCCTGCCCGGAATGCGCACAGCAGGCACAGCAGCAAACAAGCCGCTCTGTAAATTTTTGTTGACGTCGATGATCTCATATGGCAATAGTTATCTGATGGAGTAAACCCCATAAATTTTTTCCGTAGTTATATGTCTTATTGTATGCTTATTTCTTTTCTTCCGATACCAGCACCAGCCTGCCGGTGATGGTACAACGAAGCCCTGATGCTTTGGATATCATGGTCAGTACCTGTTCCAGCGGCAGGTCCTTAAAGTTGGTCGTGATCGTTTTTCCCCTGAGGGAGGAAAGATCGGCGTCGATGGTCACATCGTACCAGTTCTGTATATCGCGGAATACCTGCTGCAGCGGCGCATGTTCGTATATGAATTCCCCGGTTGTCCATGCGGCGATATCTTTTGCATTCACCTGTTTCACCTGCCATTTATGCGTGAGTTTGTTGAACAATACCTGCTGGCCAGGATCAAGGGTGGCGATCTCGCCGGCAGCATCACTTACGCTCACGCGCCCGTCCAGCAAAGTGACCCTGCTGCCGGCCTCCACGTCCGTATTCACCTCAAACGAGGTGCCGAGCACTTTGGTGGAAAGATGGCCGGCCGTTACGGAAAAAGGCCGCTGTTCATCCTGCGTTACTTCAAAAAACGCGCGGCCTTTCAGCTGCACTGCTCTTTCCTGTTCATTGAAATTGTCCGCCAGCCTGATCTCCGAGCCGGGGAATAATTTTACGAGCGAACCGTCAGACAGCTTCAACCGCATCACCTTGCCTTTTGGTGCATGAAATGCCTGGTATATGGCCTCCGCACCGGCTTGCGCGGTTTGACGCGGGCGCGATAAATAGAAGACAAGCGCGCCCGTGAGCAGTACGGCCAGCACGGCGGCATAACGCATGAATGTTGTAAGCCTGAAAGGCTTCCGCACATCCCGCACGCTGTGCATATGGCGCGCTTCCAGCTGCTGCCAGCGGGCTTCCAGCTGCGCCTTGCTCACGGGCGTTCCCGGCGTTTGCAACATATCGCCCCAGGCCTCCTGCAGGCATTGCTTTACATAATCCTCGTCGTTCCCCATGGCCAGGTATAGTTGCACGGCTTCAGCCTCTTCAGGCGTGCACAGGCCTCTGAAGTATCGGATCAGTGTATCTTCCCCGGGTCTTTTCATGATGTGTGTAAATACGTTTCAGATATATAGATGGAGTAAAAGGAAAGGAACAGCTAGTGGGAAAAGCAGAGTTAACATTCAGTTAATATAGCAGGGGAATGCAGGCGATGAAGAAGAGGAAATACTGGTAATCGCGCAGGTCTTCGCGGATGAGCTTCAGCGCGGCCTTAATGTGGTTGTTCACGGTGTTGATGGAAATGTTGTGCTGGCGGGCTATTTCCTGTTGACTGAAACCCTGGTCGCGGCTGAGCAGGAACACTTCTTTCTGCTTTTGGGGCAACCTGTTCACGGCGTTCCGGTAGCGGGTTTCCAGTTCCTTGAAGGATAATTCGGCGGGAGGGGTGATGCCGGCGGCCGCTGCGGGAATGTTATCGATGTCTTCCATGGCCAGCACCTTGCTGCGGGCGGCCGCCACTACCTGGTTCCTGAGAATGCCGAAGAGGTAGCCTGAAAAATCCTGGATGGTATGTACCTGGCTCCTGTATTTCCAGATGTTGAGGAACACGTTCATCACCAGCTCTTCCGACGCGGTGCTGCTACGGTTCATCTTAAGGGCTGCTGAATAAAGGCGCGGGTAGTAGTGGTCAAAGATATTCCGGAAGGCCCGGTCGTTGCCATCTATCCATGCCTGTATGTGTGCGTGTACATCCATCGTTATTTACCGGTTTGGACAAGGATAGTAGCGGCTAATTCCGGCCAAAAGTAGGTAAATAACAAGTATGCGGGTATTAAGTTAATATTAAGAAGGGTTAATCTTTTTTCTTTTTCTTTCCTTTCTGCGCGGCCTTTTCCAGGGTTTCGGCATTGATGTCTTCGGCGGTTCGCGGCCTCGTAAGGTCTACTTTCGATTTATTCACCGGTTCGCCTACGGGCGCTTTGCCTTGTTGCAGTGCGTCGTGGAATACTTTTTCGACGTGCACCCATTTGCCGGCTTTCCATTTAAAGCCTTCGTAATCCAGGTCGGGCACGAGGGTGTATTTTTTGTATTCTTCGCCCGTTTCGGAAATGAGGTGGTCGAACACGATCATGTCCATTTCCTGGTTATAGTTGAGCGCGGCCACGGCTTCGCGTTTGTATTCGATGATGAAGCGGTTGCGTGCGGGTTTGGGAACGGTATCTTCGGCAAAACTAAAGAAAGGGCCGCCGAATACGGGCTGGCCGTTCTTGAATGTGAGCATTTCGGCGATCTTTTTCTGACTGGTCTGCGAGTTCGCGTCCCAGCCGAAAAGGGTGTAGTATTCCGCGTTGAAATAATGTTTTTGTATGATGGCGTAATAAAGGCAGCCATACCAGCCTTTCTGGTCGGTAATGGTGTCCATATTCTTCGTAAAGTCGGAGTTGTCGAACAGGGGGAAGAGTTTCAGCGAACCGTCTTTCGTGTTCATCTGAATCACGCCGAAATGCCGGAAAGTGCTGTTGTCGTTCTCCAGCGGCCAGGTGAAGATGCGAAAGGAGCTGTCCTGCGGATACACCCTGGCCATGGTGCGGATGGAATCGAAAGGGTAGTAGTAGGAGTATTTGGTTTTCAGCGCTTTCACCAGCTCCGGGATGAACTGGTCGTTGCGGGTGGTGCGCACTTCCTGCATCTTGCCGTTGATCACGTCGTAATGAACAGCGCGCAGCGAGTCTTCCTGCTGTGTAAGGGCAGCCCGGTCCGCCGGGGCCAGCTTCTGGGCCATGGCGGCGGTTGCGAATAAACAGGCGAGTATGACGGTAATTCCTATTCTCATCCGTTAATAATGTCTTTTACTTCGTTTATATATGTCTTTTTATGCTTACTGTGCCCGGTTTCAGGATGCTTTTATAACCTTAAATCCTCCGATTTATTGTAAAGTGCCCAGGGTATTTACGAAATGTACCCAGGAATATAACCCTTTCTGCTCCCGGATAAAGTTACTGAAAACGCCGGGAGGCTGGGAGAGGAAGCGCAGGATGCCGTCTGCAATCGCTTTGGCGTTGGGCTCGGTCACGTAACCGGCCTTGCCGTCCGGCACAATTTCGGGGAGGCCGCCCACGGCTGTTACCAGCATAGGTTTTTCGAAATGATAGGCCATTTGCGAAATACCGCTTTGGGTGGCGGTTTTATAAGGCTGCACCACGAGGTCCGCGGCGGAGAAATAATATTTCACTTCGCTGTCCGGAATAAAATCGGATATCACTTTTACGCGTTCGCTGAGCAGCGGGTCATATTTTTTCCTGTCTTCGTAAAATTCGCCGGCCACTACCAGTTCAAGGTTGGCGATGGCGCTGATGCGTTCGTCGCGCATGGCTTCCAGCAGCAGATCCAGCCCTTTGTAGGCGCGGATGAAGCCGAAGAAGAGGAGGTAACGTTTGTTCGCGTCCCAGCCCAGGCGCTGCCTGGCTTCCGTGGCGGGCACGGCGTCGCCGAAGCTGTCGTATACCGGGTGCGGGGCAAATACGGCGGGTTTGTTGGTGAGCTGCCGTATGTCTGCCAGTACTTCTTTGCTGAGGGTGATAAAGGCGTCGCAGCTGTTGACGAAATAGCGGTTCAGCACCGCGTCTCCCGGCCTTTTTTCGTGCGGGATGAGGTTGTGCACCAGGCCAACGATGCGGGTGTGCCTGTTGCCGCGGATGATGCGGGCAATGGAGCCCAGGCTCATGGCCATGAGAGGCAGCCAGTAGGCGATGATCACCAGGTCAGGCTTTTCTTTCCGGATGCGCAGCCCTGTTTTGCGCCAGTTGAGCGGGTTGAGGGAATGCACCGTGCGGTAGATGCGCAGGTCTGCCGGGCCCGGCCCTTCCGCATATTGCGTTTTGCCGGGGAACATGAAACCGGGGTATTGGAAGGAAAAAGTATGGATAGATACGTCGTTGCCCTGTGCGGCCAGCTGCCGGGCAAGCCGCTCATTAAAAGCAGCCAGCCCGCCCCTGATGGGGTGGGCCGGGCCGATGATCACTATTTTTCGGTTCGTCATCCGTGATGATTTTCCAGTGTTTCCTCCACCAGGTAGGAATTCCTTTCCGGGGAGTTCCGGGCCACCATTTCGGAAATGAAGCCCGTGAGGAATAATTGGGAACCGATGATGAGCAATAACATGGCGAGGAAGAACAGTGGCCTTTCCGTCATTTTGTATTGCATCCAGAATATTTTGGCAAAGGCGAGATAGAGTGAGATCAGGAAACCAATAAAGAAAAAGAGGCTGCCCAGCGCGCCGAAGAAGTGCATCGGGCGTTTGCCGAAGCGGCCTACAAATGTGATGGACGCGAGGTCCAGGAAGCCGTTCACAAAACGTTCCAGCCCGAACTTGGTGGTGCCGTATTTGCGTTTGCGGTGCTCCACCACTTTCTCGCCGATCTTCCGGAATCCGCTCCATTTGGCGATCACAGGGATGTAGCGGTGCATTTCACCGTATACTTCAATGGTCTTCACCACTTTTTTTCGGTACGATTTCAGGCCGCAGTTGAAGTCGTGCAGCCTGATGCCGCTCATTTTCACCGTGGCCCAGTTGAACAGCTTGGAGGGGATGTTCTTGGTGAGGGTATTGTCGTACCGCACTTTTTTCCAGCCGCTCACCAGGTCGTAACCATCGTTCACGATCATGGAATAAAGCCCGGGTATTTCATCCGGCGAGTCCTGCAGATCCGCGTCCATGGTGATCACCACGTTGCCCTGGGCTTTGCGGAAGCCTTCGTTGAGGGCGGCGGATTTGCCGTAGTTGCGCTGGAATTTGATGCCTTTGATGTGAGGGTTTTGGGAGGAGAGCTGGCGGATCACGCTCCAGCTTTCGTCGGTACTGCCATCGTCCACCATCCACACTTCGTAGGTGAAGTTATTCTCATTCATCACACGGGCGATCCAGGCGGCCAGTTCAGGCAGCGATTCTTCTTCGTTTTTTAAGGGAACGATTACGGATATGTCTAGATGTCTCATTTCTTTTTAGCGATTGCAGCGCCGATCACGGTTGCGATAAGGCCCGGTATAAAATTCATGAGTATGATGCCGGACAGCACGGATACGGTAAAACGGTCGCGCAGCATGGCGATGTCTTCCGCAGGGTTCGCAGAGCTGGCGGCATTGGGCCCTGCAGCGACTGCTTCCTGTATGAACCGTTCCTTGTAGGCCGGCGCCACCTGTACAAAAACGATGAACAATATAGCGAAAATAACGATGGTGACGGCTGTTGTGCGGAATCCCGTACCGAATATTTCCCCGAAAGTGGCCTTTCCGCCGGCGTCTTTGCTGAATTTCAGGCAGGCGGCGATGACGAGGACCAGGAGGGTGAGCACGGGCAGGAACCTGAAAACAGGGTTGGCCATCGGGATGCGGGCGAAGAACTGGATCAGCAGTAATATGAAATTGATGGCTGCGGCCAGCAGGCCGAATCTGATATGGATCTTGCTCCTCATGGTTATGCCAGGACTATCTGGTTATTGTTGATAATTCCCTTCACAGTACCGGTAAGGGTCTTACCGATGAAGGGGGAATTTTTGCTTTTGGAACCGATGTGCGCATCGGTGAACTGGTATTCTTCCGCCGGGTCGAAAATCGTAAGGTTGGCGGGGGAATCCTGCGTGATGCTGAGTTCCGGCAAGTTGAATATTCTGCGCGCATTGATGCTCAGGAGTTCCGCGAGCCTTTCCAGCGGGAGGCCGGGCAGGGTGGTGCGGAGCACGCTGAAGGCTGTTTCCAGGCCTATCATGCCGTGTTTGGCGTATTCAAATTCCACCTGCTTGGCGTCCCAATCCTGCGGCTGATGATGTGTGGCGATGCAATCCACCGTGCCGTCCATAACGGCTTCGCGGAGGGCCTGCACATCGTCGCGGCTGCGGAGGGGCGGGTTCACTTTCAGGAAGCTGTCGTAGGTGACCATATCTTCCTCCGTGAAAAGAAGGTGGTAGGGGGTGACGGAGCAGCTCACGCTGAGGCCTTCCGCTTTGGCGGCGGCGATCAGCGCTATGGCCTTGCGGGTGCTGACGGCGGTAAAGTGCAGGCTGGAACCGGTGTACCGCAGCAGGTCCAGGTCCCGCTTGATCATGATCTCCTCCGCGATGGCGGGTTTGCCGGGCATGCCCAGGCGGGTGGAAAAGATGCCTTCGTGCATGAGGCCGTGGCCGGAGATGCTGGTATCTTCGGGTATCTGGATGATGGTACCGGAGAAAGCTTTTACGTACTGGAGGGCTTTGAGCATGATGCCGGAGGCCTGTACGGGTTTCAGCCCGTCCGAGAAGGCGACTGCGCCGGTCTCTTTCATTTCATACATTTCCGCGAGGGAGACGCCTTCGAGGTTTTTGGTGATGGCGCCGATGGGAAGAACGCGAACGGCCCCGTGACGGGTTTTGCTGAGCACGTATTCTATCTGCGATTTGGTATGAAGGGCGGGCTGCGTGTTGGGAACGATCATGACGGTGGTAAAGCCGCCTTTTGCGGCAGCTTCGGCGCCGGACTGGAGATCTTCCTTGTATTCCTGCCCGGGGTCGCAAAATTGGGCGAAAACGTCCGTAAAACCGGTGGTTACATGGAGGTTTTTGCCGGAAACGACCTGGGCGGAAGTGTGCTGAATATCGGCGGCGATGTTGGTAATGACGCCGTTTTGGATGAGAATATCCTGTATTTGCCCGTTAAGAGGGGATGAAGGAGCTACTATCTTTGCGCTTTTCAGTAAAATATGCATCATTTGAATTTATCCCGGGCAAATGTACGTATTTATGTGGTGAGATGTATAGCGGTTGAGAGCGGATGTAAACAGAAATTCATAGAAAAAGCTGATAAAATTTTTGCAAAAATGAAATGAATGGTTACTTTTGCATCCCGTCGTTAAAACACGGTACCGGAAAGTTCGGGACGTAGCGCAGCCCGGTAGCGCACTTGCATGGGGTGCAAGGGGTCGCTAGTTCGAATCTAGTCGTCCCGACAAGCTTTAAGAGGTCATCAGCAATGGTGGCCTTTTTTGTTTTTTAAGACAAGAAATTTATGCTTAAAAAGCGTGAGTATTCCTTTTCTTATTATATTTTGCGTATGTCTCTAAACCTATCACCCCATATGAAACGCGTAATATTGTTTTTCCTTTGCATTCATGGCAGTCTCGCTATTTGCGCACAAACCATAACTAGTAATCTATTCGAAGGTTTTAAGTTCATGAATCTCCCGCGCGACCATGTGCCTGTTGGTGCACTATGGAATGTTGAGGCTGGCGCAATTGGGGATGGTGCTCCTCAAAATCAGATCAAAACCTCAACCAGTGTATACCGGCTCGATCTTTATCTTACGAAAAGCCAATCGGCCAAGCTCGAACTTGGGATACTTCAGTTTTTGCAGGCGGGAGGAAAATATGAGGCACTGTCGACGGCTTCCGTTGTGCTGAACAAGATGGAAATTGTAACGCTCAACTCCCTGGATATTCTGAAAAATTTCACCGGGCAACAAATATTGTATGAAGCGATAAAGGCTGAAGAAATTACAATTGTGGTCGAGAAGGAAAAAACTATTCAGGCAAAAGCGGAACTGCGCAAGATATTCGAAACCGTTGACCTGGGAAGCCAGGCAGCAAATGGCAACAAAGTTGAATTTAAAGCTACAGGAATGAATCTTTACCTGGCATACCGGGTTATCCAAGTCGAAAAAGGAACACAGGCACAGAAAAAACTTCATTTTGAAAGCCAAAGTTACAGCAGTGGCATTGGGCTGACAATTTCCAGCCGTTATGAGGCTAATACAAACCAACTTGCGGTTCAGATTTGCCCATGTCAAATTATTGGATGCATGTTGGAAAAGGAGAAAACCTCGAACTTGGCGGACAAAAACCAGTTGCTGGACAGATGTGCGGCGGAAGTAGGTTTTGATCTGACTGTGATTATGAAAGACAAAATTAACATGGAAACTGGAAAGCCTAAAGAATACATTTTTAAGATCAAAAGTTCCACAGGTAATTCCATACATAATTACAACCAGCCGCTCTATAATATCCCGACCTCTCAGGGGCTTGAAGTAGCATATTTGAATGTTGAGAAATTAATTTTTGAGGTCCTGGCTCGTACCGAAAAAACATATTTAATAAGGATGTTGCACAGGAAAAGCGACCAGAAAGTAAATCTCATAACCTATTCTTTTAAATTCAGAAATATTGCTCCTAAAGACGTAGCCGGTTGGTAGACCGCTGAAGGATACAAGCTTTAAAGAGGTCATCAGCAATGGTATTGTGGGTCAAAATCCACCATCCATTGATACCATATTTGTCTGCAAACATCCCAAAATATGAACCCCAGGGGCTGTCAGCAATTGGCATTTCAATTTTCCTCCAGCTGAAAGCCCGTTAAATAATTTGTCTGCTTCTTCACTGCTTTCTGCACTAATTGATATCGTATTCCTGTTATCGTTTTCCGTTACTGTCCATCATTTCTAAAACGTCACTCCCATTTAACACATTACTTTTTCCGATTGGCAAGGCAATGCGCATAATTCTATTTACATCACTTTCAGGCTGAATACGACAGGTGTTTGACACTAAACAAATCATACCGCACTAACTAATAATAATTTAAATTTATTGGTTATCAATTACTTACAAGTATAAACGAAATAATTTTATTCCGCCGATAGTACTACACACCAAAATTGGTGTTATAGCTTATACAGGGATTTGATAACAAAAAGATCATCGTCGATTCATACATACATCACAAGCAGCATCTATTAAACTTTGCCAGACAGAAACATGAGAAATAAGATCGATCCATTTTTATTGAAAAGGTACCTTGAAGGCAACTGCACGGCTAAAGAGAAAGGCGTGGTGGAACAATTGCTTCAGACCGCCGAAGGCCGTGCTCAGCTTCAATCCCTGATGCAGGATCGCTGGGAAGAATCAGGCCGCTATGAATTACCCCGGGAAGATGTAGACAAATGGAAGCAGGAATTCTGGAACAAAGTGGCCGCCATGGAAAGAAAAGAAAAGCGCGGCAGGCTGATCGGAATGAAAAGAAGAGATGTGCTCCGGTATGCAGCGGTACTGGTGCCGTTGATCGTAATGACCTGGATAGGCGCTGCAGTTTTCCGCAACACCCATCAACATACAAAAACAGCCTCCCTTAATACTATCACAAAAGAAAATTCCAAAGCAAACCGGTCGACATTTATTTTAAGCGACGGCACCACCGTGCACCTCGGCAGAGGGAGCAAATTGAAATTTCCCGAAATATTTGCCGGTACCCGGGAAGTAGAACTGGAGGGTGAGGCATATTTTGATGTGGCAAAAAATGCGGCGAAACCCTTCATCATCCATGCCGGCCAGATAGACACAAAGGTGCTGGGTACTTCTTTCAGGATCCGGTCATTTGATTCAAGCGATATTGAAGTGGGCGTAGCTACCGGTAAAGTGGAGGTGAGCAAAAATACGCCGGGTTCAGGCAGCAGCGTGCTGGCTGTGCTGACGAAGGGAATGAAAGTGAATTACAGCAGCAACAAGGCAATTGTTGCAGCAGTCAATACAACAGAACTGGAAGAATGGAAAACCGGTGTTTTATCATTTGAAGCCACAACCACGGCCGATGTGGTTAAGGTCTTACAGCGCTCCTATGACGTTGATTTTGAATTTAAGGACCCGGCATTGAAATCTATACCACTGACTTTAAGTGTCAGAGACACTATGCCGGCGGATAAAGTAGCGAAGATATTGTCGCTCACGGGGGGATTTAATTATGAAAAGGTGGGTAGTAAGATTGTTTTTTATTAGATCAAATTAAAGATAACAAGGGCAGTTGCTGCCCGGCGATGAATTAGAAAGAACAGGGTTTAATTAAACGGCTTCAACCAACGTTTCGCTTTCCATTTGAGGAAAATGGAGTGTAGTGCCCTGCACCTATGGCTATATATTCCTTGTAATAATCCAGATAAAATACGCATTGATACCAGCTGCCGTATTAACGGCCGGGATACGCAATATTCAACCAAACTAAACTAACGTGAGCGTTTATGATAGTAGTTTTAAAAGAACTATCTGAGAACAGATATGAGAAAGATGTATGCCGTCTCCAGGTATGTAGAAAATTATTGACAGGATTCTGCTTTTTTTTCCTGGCACTGTGCGTGATGACCATACAGGCAAATGCACAGGGCATGTCAAAGAAAATAAATCTGCACTTAAAAAATGTTTCATTAAAAGAGGCGCTGTCCGTCATCCGGAAAGAATCGGGCCTCAAGCTTTCTTACAATGAAAATCTTATATCCGGCATTTCGGGGACCGTCAACTACCAGGCACGCCAGGTAAGTGTTTTGAATGCACTGGAATCTATCCTGAAAGAGACGGAACTGTCTTACCAGTTAGTTGACGGGATTATCATTATTGTAAAAAAAACAAAGCCGGCGGCAGACACCGCGGGCGTCAGGAAAACTACCGTAACGGGCATTATCCGTGATCCCGCGTCGAAAGAGCCGATAGAAGGTGTAGTGGTTACCAGTGCGGAACAGCATATCGTAGCGGTCACCAATAAACAGGGCAGGTTTGCCATCACTGTGCCGGAAAACAGCACCCTGAAATTTACGCACATAGCCTATGCATCGAAGTTCGTTAAACTTGTCAAAGGGCAAAGCGTTGTAGAGCTGAACCTTAAAAGGGCCGAACGTTTTTTAAACGAGGTAACGGTTACCGTCCGCAGAAGGCTTGATAATGATATTGCCGTGCTGGAGGAAAGAAGGCGCGCAGCCATCATACAGGATGCCATCTCCGCTGAAATGATGGAGAGGACCGCATCCATAACGACCACACAAGCCCTGCAGCGGGTGACGGGCGTAACCGTCACCGACGATAAGTATGTGGCCATCCGGGGCCTGGGCGAGCGGAGCGTGATAGCCCAGCTGAACGGCGTACGCCTTGCTTCCTCCGATCCCGACCGCACGGCCATTCCGCTCGACCTGGTGCCTGCTTCCCTGCTGGACAATATTACGATCTATAAAACAGTCACCCCCGACAAACCTGCTGACGCCGCATCCGGCATTGTAGAGCTGAAAACAAGATCTGTTCCCGATTCGCTGAAGCTGGAGATATCTGTTTCGACCGGCTACAATACAACCGTCGGTATCGGAGGCCGTTACAATAGTTTCGCCAATAGCGATATGGGTTTTTTTGGATCAAAGATCAACCATAAAAATCTTCGATCCGATTTCCTGAACCTGGCTAAAGAATATCCCCTGGGCATGGAGTCTGTCAGGAATATGATGTCCAACGCCCAGTTCAGCCCGGAAGCCTGGAAAGAATCGGAAAGGATCAACCGCATTATGCAGCGCTTTGATCCGGTAATGACCACCCGCTACAAGAGCGCGCCGCTGAACCAGGTGTATTCCCTGGTCTTCGGCGATCAGTACCGCGTTTTCAAAAAACATACGGTCGGTCTTATTTTAGGCGCCAACTATTACAAACGAATTACGGATACCTACAATGGAGAGCTAACCCAATACAGCATTTATCAGGGTGTGGTAACCGGCAACGACCAGATATTTAGTTTCCGGAATATCCCCAACTACATTACGCCGAACCGGCTGCATATGGGGAAGTACCAGACCTACAGGGAAAATACCGGCACGGAAACACTCAATTACGGCGTGCTTGGAGGCCTTGCCTACCGCTTTAATCCACGACATGAAATAAGCTTCCAGTATATGGGCAGCTGGGGCGGCGAAAACCGCGCTACAAACCTGTATGGCGGTTATCAGTATACAGGGCTGCCCGGCAGGGTGAACAGCGATATCTATTCGCTCAAACAAAGCTATCGCACGCTCAGCACGTTTAACTTACAGGGCGAGCACAGGTTTGGCAAGGGGCAGTACGCGCCACGGTTAAGCTACAACGCCGCTACTTCGCTTTCTTCCCAGAACGACCCTGATTACCGCTTTATTTCCATGGCCACTTACCTGCCGCAAAATAAAGTATCGATCCCCAATCCGTTCTATAACTCACCATTATACCCGTCCTATGAAAATAGCTATTCGGCCGACCGGCTGTACGTGCTTACCTCCGGTTATGTAAATGGATATGGCGTGTACGGACGCATCCAGGCTGAACCTAACGGCCGGCGATGGCGGTTCCTGGAGGAGACCAACTACAACTACAAAGCCGACCTCAGTATCCCGTTCCCGCTGTTCGGCGCACGGCAGGAATTTAAAGCGGGCTTCAACTACCTTTTCCGCGACCGCAATTTTACCGAAAACCTGCTGATGATACCGGGCTCGAATTATACGGATGGGCGGAATGTGCCTATTTACCGGGTGCTGGGCGACCTCGACCGCCTGGTAGGGCCTGACGTGGTAGGCATACTGCCGCCGACGCCCGCACAACGCGAAGGCTCGGCGCCCATCGGGGGATTTTTATATAACAGCCAGAAATCGCCCAATAATTATTCGGGGTTCTTTGAAACAAATGCTTATTACGGCATGCTGGATATCCGGCTGGCCGATCAATTCCGGTTCACCGGAGGGGTACGGTTTGAACGTACCGATATCCGCTCCACCGTTGATACGTCCAATATATACCTGGATCCGGCGCTTACCGTTCCTTCCGAAGACGGCGGACGGGTTCCGCTTATTTTTATAGAGCCCAATTCAGTATATACAGTAAAATACAAACCGTATTACGCCCTGAATTTCACTTATATTTTTCGCGACAGGATGAATTTCAGGTTTGCGTACAATACAACCCTGGCCCGTCCTGAATTGCGTGAAAGGACGAATGTGTTTGAGTTTGACGCCTTCCAGATGGGGCTGGTTATCGGCAACCCGCAGCTCGTTAACCAGCATACCCGGAACCTGGATTTCCGGTGGGAATGGTTTCCTCACCCCGGTGAGGTGCTGGCCTTTTCCACCTTTGGCAAACAGATCAATAACCAGCTGGTCCGGGTATTTGATCTTCGTACCGAAGGGCTGAATGCCAAATTCCCGGAATATCCCACTATTCAATACCAGAACGATCTGAATACCGGCTATGTATGGGGCATTGAAATGGAAGCAGTGAAAAACCTGGGAACGATCTGGCCATCGCTGAACAATCTTTTCGTGGGCGCGAACCTTATGCTGGCGCAGAGCCAGATCAAAAAATCGGCGGAACGCTACCAGGCCAATCTCTCATTGGACAGGAACACGCCGGAAAACAGCCCGCTGTTTGAGCAGGCGCCCTATTCCTTCAACGGATGGCTGAACTATACCCATCAAAAATGGGGAACAGATGTGACGGCGACCTTTAACATCGTAGGCGAACGTTTGGTGCAGATCAATCTTACCGGCGAGCCCGATCTATATAGCCGGCCGGTGCCTATGCTCGATTTTGTGTTTAGCCAGCGTGTCGGCAAAAGGCTCCTGTTCAAAGGATTTATCAAAAATATACTGGACCCCTCCGTTGAAACGGTGTATTCCAGCTATGGTACAGGCGGTACATGGTATGGGAACAAATATGTGAACCGCAGCTACAAGCGCGGTTCCGAGATGATGCTGGGATTCACTTACAAGCTTTTTTAATACAGTAAAAGACGTCAGGGTATGAGACATGAGAAGGGTATTTTCCGTTTTTGGGTAAGCATATATTGCATTTTGCTGATCAGTTCCTGTTCCAAAACGAAACTCGACCATATAATAGAGCATCCGGATCCCCGCGACCAGGGAGAGCTTTCAGGCGTACGGATCATTAACTCGGTGGAATTTCAGCATGTGATGGCCAATGGAGACAGCCTTACCAACTTTAAATTGATCAATGGCGGCGTCGATTCTTATACACCGCCTTTCAGCGGTTTGTGGAGCAACGGGCAGCCGGGCACTGCTTATTTTCCGCTGAACGGTTTTCTTGGCCGGGAATGGCGCATTCCAAAGGCCTTGTTCCGTGAAAATGGCCGGCTGGACCTGTTCTTTCAGTCGCTGGTGGGTTATCCCAACAACAATGTGGACCCCGCCATCTCTTTCAAAATCGGGTTGACCATTCAACAAAAAGACAACAGGAAGATGGATTATTACCTGGGCTACCATCCGGATCACGGGGATTATTTTGTTACGGAACGGGATGAAACACCGCCGTCAAAACCTGAAAATATCCGGCTCCGGGTCATTAACCTGACAACGGATCAGGGTGTTGGCACCGCCTATTTTCCCGCTCCCCAGCCCGATGTGCATGGCCCGGTTACGCTGGCCTATGCGGATGGAAGGCCTGTGAGCCCCGTTACCACCCAGGTAGGCACGGTTAACAGGGTTTCGGATTATATAGAATTACCCGCCGGCACCTACCAGTTCCGCGTAATTTCCAAAGATGGCTGGATGATACCGGGTACCGACGGGGCATCGGAACATATGCTGATAGATCCGGCAACATTTTCAATCAGCTCTCAACCCAACTTTGCCGAGGCTCCTGTGAGCAGCTACCTGGTGCACGCGCCCATTCATTCCTTCCAACCGGGAGGCGTATACACCATACTGGTATACCCCAGCTCGTTCGGCTACTTTATCACCGGCTTTTATGAAGCCACCAAATTCAGCCAGAACGCATTCCGCATTATACAGGATAATACACCGGCAGCCAATCTTAATTACGCCAGGGTGCAGGGATTCAACGCTTTACCCGGCACGGGCGTCAGCCTGCGTTTGGGCGGAAAAACAGCTGGCCGCATGGCTTACGGGGAAGCCTCCGCGTTCCAACACCTGCCCGTGGGAGAAACGGATATCCAACTGCTGGACGATGCGGGGAAAGTATTGATGTCCGCCACTCATCTGATCAGGGCCAATCAGCATTATACCATATTCGCTTTCCCGGATGCAGCAGGCAGGCCGCAAATGACGGTAATGCCCAGCGACCTGAGCGGGAACAATACGCCGATGCCCCACCGGAAACGGTTTATCAACCTCTGTCCGGATATCCCTTACGCCACCTTTACTACCAACAATGGTGCGCCACTGGGCGGGAAACAGGTGTCTAACCTGCAGCCGGGCATCGCTGCCACGGAGGATCCATACGTTGACGGGCATACGATGCGGGCGCCTTACGAAGTATTGGCCTACCGTTCCGCCCCCGGCACGGTGCCCGGTGTATGGGCCGATGATATTCCTGTTTTGCACAGCCACGATTTTATTGCCAATGAGCAGCTCTACGCCCGCTTTAATGGCAAGCTGCCTGTACAGGAGCCGGGTTATTATACCGTGGCCCTCATTGGTCGGACCGGCGCAAACGTGCCGCAGGCATATAAAGCAAAAATGGTGATCATTAAACATAACCAGTAAGCATGACACACAAAACATCACCTTTACAGCAGTTGTTGCTGCCGCGCCGCAAAACGGCGGGTATCCAACTGCCGCATTACCTGCGCTGCATGGCTATCGGTATTGTGTTGCTAAGCGGCTGCGCCAAGATCGATTTCAAAACCGTGAAGGAGCCGGCTTATCTCAGGGTGTTCAATAACCTGCGCTTTAAGGTAACCGTTCAAAACCAGGACCAGGCCCTTTCTACGCTCACCATGCTCATCAACCCGGTATACGGCGCGGATGGGCTGCCGGTATCGGCTGCCACCCTGGGCGATTTCCTGGTGACCCGGCCGGCCTATGCGCCGCCGTATCCTTCGCACATCGGCAATTCACTGGAGAAATACAACCCGGAGTTTCCCGGCAAGGAAAGGGTGATCGCAGGGCCTATCCTCAATGGCTTTGATCTCAGCTCCTGGGCCCAGGTGCCATCCGGCAAAATGCGCATTGCCTTCTACGCGCGGCCCAAGAGCGAAGTGCCTTTTTTCGATCTTGATCCGCGATACCGGGCCAAGCCGCTCATCGACACAACGCTGGACCTGCTGGCTGGTGAAGTGTATACACTGCATGCCCTGGAAAAAGATTTTAACACGAAAGAAACAGGCGTGCTGTTGCGGCGGGAGGTGTTCCATAAACTGTCCCTGGCGGACTCGCTGGTGTACGTCAATTTCTATAACATGAGCGCCAAAGGGTTCTGGCAGGCAGACAGGAGCAGGAAACCGGAAGACGTCAATACGCTGGTGAAGAATGGCTTGTTTTGGGAGGACGGGCTCAGCCAGGGCGTCGTGGATGAAATGAATGTATACTGTTCCGTGTATGATGAAAGAACGCAGCCACCTGCGCCAATCCCTTCTTTTACGAAGGTCTTTCTAACCCACCTGGTCCGTAATACGGAAAGCGCGGCCGCGGCGCCTTACTCCTTCCTGCCATTATTGACCGGCTCCATGGCGAATACCGCCCGGTCTCCTTTCTTTCAACTATTCACTTTGCTCGCTCCCGGGTATGATATCCGCGACGATGATCTGGCCGGGGGAGTGGAATCCAGTCATCAATATACTTTTTTCACCTGCCACCTGAACGGGAACGGGGAAACAAATCCGGGCGGGAACCAGAACTGGGGAGCGATGTTGCCTAACCTGATCGTGACGACTCATTCCGGTGTATACAATCCACGCTCTTTCGGTACGGTGAACACCATCGAGATCGTAAACGGCTCCGTGCATCTCATCACAGTGCAAAGGGTATATGACCCGCCGGTGTATGAATGAATTGAGATAAAAAAATAAGTACAGGACGAAGGCCATTTTACCATTGAAATGCCAGTGTACCCGGAGGGGACTGAAAGGCAAAAATAATGAGGATGAAAAAAAAGATATTATATAGTTGTTTCCTGGTGTTGACGGTCCTGTCGTGCAACAAGCCCGACATCCGCCTGGACAATCCCAACAACTCCCTGCGGCCGGCCGCGGAATTCATACGCAATAACTATGCATTCAGCTTGTTCAGCGCAGCCATTGTAAAGGCAGGATTGGAAGAAGAGCTCAATAAGCCGGGGACCCTTACGATCTGGGCACCGGCGGACGCCGCCTTTAACCGGATAGGCATCCGCAGTGCAGAGGATTTCGGTAAATACACTACAGACAGCCTCCGGAAACTGGTACTGAACCATGTGCAGCCGGGAAAGCTGGCTGTGGAGAATATTCCGGTCGGCACGGTGAATAACCGTTATGATAATGCAGCCGGAAGTAATGCATGGTTAGCACGGATAGACATTACGCCGGAACCTAATTTCCCGAACAAGATCATCAGGGCCTATGTGAATGGCGCGCAGGTAGGAATCAATAACCGGTACAATATCCCCCTCAGTAACGGCATTTTTCACGAGATATCGGAAGTCCTGAAATATGAAGATGTATCGATCCGGGAGTGGCTTGTAAAAAAGGGTCATTATAAGGTATTGATTGCCGGGCTGAAGCATTTCGGGTATTGGAACATGCTTACCGACGACAAACAATGGACGATCATGGCGCCTGCGGACAGCGTTTTTGAGAAGCAGGGCATAACGGTGGAAAGCGTGCTGCAACTGGATACGGCGACATATGGCAAGCGCCTGTTCGGATCCTATATTTTCCCGGTCCGTTTTTTTATAAGCGATCTGGGTCTGTTCAATCACAAGCTATGGATCAACTCAGGCAGTTATATTCGAATTGGGATCTATACCCCAATAATCGGGGACGAAAAATTCAGTAACGGCATCTCCACATTCGGCGTAACCGGATATGACGGACCGGTTTTTTTTGTTAATAAAACATTTCCGCAGGAAAGTTGGGAGATCAACTACTGGGTGCCATATCCCGATTTTTATAACAATTGGAACCGCTCAAATCACCTCACCCGTAACGGTTGTGTCCACCATCTCGGCGGCCTTGTGTTTTTACCTGACCAGGTACGCGATTAAAATATTGTTTTCAACTATGGAAAAATATACAAATAATAGTTACCAAAGCCGGTGCATTACGCGAGGTCTTACAGGTCTGTTATGCTTCTTTTTGCTTTCCTGCAACAAGAAGGAATTGATGCCGGCTCCCGTGGGTGAAGCGATACCTTTTGTGGATACAACCATGAGTGTGAAAGCATATGCAGAAGCAGATACGGGGCATTCTCTTTTCTGGCGGGCCTGGCGGAATAGCGGCATCGAAGCAAAACTTGCCGCGCGCGACCCTGATCACCGTTTTACGCTTTTTCTGCCCGGTAACGCGGCCATGGAAGCAGCAGGGTGGAATGCCTCCGGGATCAGCAGAGCATCGAAACAGGAACTGGACCACCTGGTGTCTTTTCATGTTACGCCCGTTCAATTAATACCGGGCGCCGTTGCGCTGCAAACCGGGAATATTGAGCTGGAAACCATGCTCCTGGAACCAGATCATATCGTCATGCGGCGAGGCAGCGGTCTGACTTACGGCGGTAATGCCGGTCCTTTTCGCTATGACCTTGGTATCGTGGAAGGACAAGTGCGCATCAACAACAGGCTGGCAGGAATGGCTTCGGAAAGTGCTGTGCTCAGGAAAGCCAGCATCTTCCCGATTAACCGGGTATTGCAAAAGCCCCGCAAAAGTACCCGGCAGGTGCTGGTGGAAGACGGCCGGTTTACCCTGTTCCTGGCAATCCGGCGATACAACGACAGCCTGTACAGTGTATTGGCAGCTGGCCGGCCTTCCCGGCTCATGTCCGTATCCTATGAGCAAAATCAGTATGTATTGGGCGTAAACACCAGCCAAAATGTAAAAAGCAGCAGCCAGGTGCTGCCCATGCTGGATTACCTGTCGGATACCAATTATCTCTATAACCATCGCCGAAGCTCGTTTATCATTACAAAAGAAATATACCAGGTAACGCTCCTGGCGCCGACCGATGAGGCTTTTCGCCGGGCTGGCTTCCATACGCTGGAAGACCTGGTTGCTTTTAATCACCGGGCCCCTTTGCCGGTTCCTAAAGATCCCGGCCGCTGCCTGCCTACGGACAGCATCCTCAATCACCATTTCTTCGGGGCAAATATCCGCGCCTCAGAGAACGTGATGTATAACTATAACCTGGGCATGCATATAGCCGGAATTTTTGGCCCCGATCCACCCATGCTGCTCTATTCGAATGAGCTGCGGAACGAATGGGTAGGCAATCCAATCAACCGGTACTTCGGCCAACCCCAGCAGCACGATCTGACGCATGCCGCGGATCCTCTCGATTTCACGCAGCAGGGCGGGGAAGCGGTGAAGGTAAAAGTAAGAGGCTCGGAATATGAACCAGCCACGATCATTGAAAAAGATATCGAAACCTATACAGGGGTGATCCAGGTACTGGACCGTTTACTGATCCCCCCGGGAATGAAATTAAACTGAAACTGAAACAACATGCAATACCCGATAAAGCTACTGGGAATAGGTTTGCTGGCTGTCTGCTGGCTCGCTGCCTGCAAAAAGCAGGAGGTGTACCGGGAGATAGATTATAACCGCATCAGCGCCATCGTGAAAGACAATTATAACCTCTCTGTTTTTGCAGCGGCGCTGGACCGTACCGGGATGGGTGAAACGCTCCAGGAAGAGGAAGGTCCGTTCACGGCACTGGTGCCTTCAGACGATGCCTTTGCCCGTGCCGGCCTGGCCGACGTTGCCGCGCTAAAGGCGCGTTCGGCTGCATGGGTGACCGGCATAGTAGATTATCATATAGTGCCGGGGAAATATGAGCTGCATAAATTCCCTTACCTCATTAACCAGGAAGTGCGCACCCGCAACAAGGGCAAGCTTTATATAAGCCGCTGGATCAAAGGCAATAACACGATACTGACCATTAACGGCGCCCGGGTGATATTGCAGGATATGCCTGCTTCCAATGGGCACCTGCAGATCATCGACCGTGTACTGGAACCTTATGCGCATGCAGTACTGGCCGACGCCGTTACGGCGGATACGCTCACCCTGTTTGCCGAAGCGCTGCGCCGCAGCGGCTTAATGGAAATCCTCCAAAAGGAGGGGCCGTATACGGTGTTCGCTCCCTCCAATGCCGCCATGCAGAAAGCAGGTTATGCCACCATTCAGCAGGTGAAAAACACTGATCCTGCGGTGTTGCGGGTGCTCTGCGAATTTCATATCTGTAACGACCTGCGTTTTATCAACGACTATTTGCTTTCGATAGGCGCATCCAACACCGGGAGCCAGCGAATGATCAATTCGTTCACCGCTACCGTAACCCTGCTGCCGGATATGCAGACGCCCGGCGAATACAGGGGCATTACGCTGCGGGCGCCAGGCAATCTTACCGATATATCGATCATCAGGCAGGACATCCTGGCCGGCAACGGTGTATTGCATATGGTAAACGATGTGCTGCGGCTGACGAGATGAGAACCGGTGGTAATCTGTTAAAACAATAAAAATATTCAGATGAATAGTTATAAAGACGGCTCCGGCAGGTTAAACCTATTATGGCTGGCGGTGCTCCTGCTTGCTTCGTTTGCCTGTAAAAAGCATGATGACCGGCCTGAAAAAGCTGTGGCGTTGACCATAACGGAATTTTATCCCAACAGCGGAAAAGCGGGAACGCTCGTAACCATTGAGGGAGAAGGCTTTTCAGCCAGGCTGGAGGGCAACACCGTGCTTTTTGGCTCGGTGCCGGGCGAAGTGGTGGCAGTGGATACCGCAGCGCTGATCGTGCGGGCTCCGAAAGACGGGCAAACAGGCATGGTCACTGTCAACAACGGCTCGCAAGACCGGGAAGCAGGAACATATACTTATCAAACGCTGAGTATTAGCCGTATTGATCCGGCTAACGGACCGCGCGGATCGCATATCCGCATTTACGGAGCGGGGTTCAGCAGCATCAATGAACCGGCCAAAGTAATGATCAACGGCAAGGCGGCAACGGTAGCCAACGCCAACGACACGCTGCTGGTGGCGGAAGTACCCGAAGAAGCCGGCAGCGGCCCGGTAGAAGTGAATGTAGATGGCATGAGCACAAGAGGGCAGCATTTTATTTTTCAGGCCATCCGGGGAATAAAGCCATTATCAGGAGGAGCAGGTACTAAAGTACGGATAAGAGGAGAGGGCTTTGCATCCGCGGCTGCCGGGAACCTGGTCAATTTCAATGGCAAACGGGCGGTAGTGCTGGAAGCCACAGATACCAGCCTGTTGGCGCAGGCGCCGGAGGGCGTGGAAACCGGTCCCCTGGCGGTTACCATCAACGGCCAATATATCACCGGGCCGGAATTCACAATGGTGCCGCCTCCGCAAATTGCTGAAGTAAGCCCGCTGAGCGGCCCGGCCGGTGTAGAGATGATCATCAAAGGACATCATTTCAGTTCGGTGCCGGACGAAAATCATGTATTCATCAATAATAAAGAAGTAGCAATAACCGCGGCAACAAGCGAGGAACTGAAGCTGATCCTGCCGGGCGGCACCGGCGACGGGAAAATAAAAGTAATGGTGAACGACCAGCAGGTGGAAGGCCCGCTTTTCAAAGATCAGAACCTGGGAATTATTGCGATCAGTCCCGATAATGGGCAGGATGGCCTGCGGATAACGATTACAGGCAGCGGATTCGATCTCAATCCCGCCGCCAACCAGGTGACCTTCAACGGAAGCCCCGCGCAGGTATTGGAAGCTACGGCTACCTCGCTGAAAGTACAGGCGCCGGCAGGCGTAACAACGGGCGCGGTGCAGGTAACCGTTGCGGGACAGGTAGCTGTGGCGCCACGGGAATTCCGGAGAACAGGTATGGAAACCATCGCAAGCGGCATATCCAATGTATACAGTATGACAGTGGATGCCACCGGTACCATCTATGCGATGAGCGATCACTCGGTGGTGAAGATCAGCCCGCAGGGAGCGGTAACCATACTGGCTGGCGATGCCGCTGAAAGCGGGCACCAGAACGGGGCCGGGACGGAAGCGCGGTTCAATTTCAGCAATGCTTCTTCTATCGTAATGGATAACCAGCACAATCTTTACGTTTCTGAAAGAGTCAACAATGTTATCCGTAAAATATCTCCTTCGGGTACAGTTACTGACTTCGTATCACTCTCACAACCCGGAAAGATGGTGATGACCGCCGGCAATGTGATCGTGGCCGAGTCAGCAGGTAATGCCACCCGGATCTCACCGCAGGGCGCAGTTACCCGGTTGCTGCCTTCCCGCAATAACCTGCTGGGCGTTTTTTGGATAACCCACGCCGTTGATGAAAATGGCGGGATCTATTTCTTAGACCAGTTTTATCAATACGACAATCAAAACATTGGATATGCCAATCCTGCTTCCGGAGCCGTAACCCTGTACTTCTGGGCAGGCGGCGGTCCTTTTGGTTCTGTTGACGGTATCGGGGCGCAGGCCTCCTTCACCGGTATAAATGGCATGGTGGCGGATGGAAACGGGAACCTGCTTGTAGCGGACGCTACTTATAACAATACAAGACTGATCCGCGGGGTACGCATTGCCGACCGGAAAGTAACCACCTGGTTTAATTTTCCGCGGGGCAGCCACGACGGTCCTTTGTATGAGGCGAAAGTAGATAATATCACCAGCCTCACCGTGGCGCCCGGCGGAGACATTTATTTCTATGATCAATTTGGAAGTCCCGCCGGAGCGGTCAGAAAGATTTTCCTCCGGTAAGAGCGGCGCTTATCGCTCAAAAAAATGTAAGCGGAATTGTTTTAAACACAATGAAAAGATTTATGAAGATGATATACAGGAAACTGACGCGGCTACCAGGCGTCATGTGCATGCTGTTTACGGTAATGGCGACGAGCTGCTTCTGCTCTTTACCTGCCCGTGCCATGCAGCAGCAACAGCAACAGATCACAGGAAAGGTAACCGATACGGCCAGCAATCCTTTACCCGGCGCCAATGTAACGATTAAGGGAGTGGGTAAAGGGGTAACCACGGACGCCAACGGGGCATTTACTATCAACGCTCCCGGGGGTACTGTGCTCATTATCAGCATGACGGGTTATATCCCGAAAGAGATCACCGTTAACGGGCAAACGAATTTTTCGATTGTTCTCCGGGAACATGTACGGGTGCTGGAGGACGTGGTGATCACCGGCTACCAGACGCTGCGCAAACGGCAATATACCGGGGCCTCGGCAAAAGTGAAGGCGGCAGATGTGCGGCGCGACGGCATTGCAGATGTAAGCCGTATGCTGGAAGGGCAGGTAGCCGGCGTATCCGTACAGAATGTTTCGGGTACCTTTGGCGCCGCGCCTAAGATCCGGATCCGTGGCGCATCGTCCATCAATGGCGACAATAAGCCATTATGGGTGGTGGACGGCATTATCCTGGAAGATGTGGTCAATGTATCCAACGAACAACTTTCCACCGGCGATCCGTCAACGCTTGTCGGATCATCCGTAGCCGGCTTAAACCCCGACGATATTGAGAGCTTCGAAGTGCTAAAGGATGCCGCCGCAACCTCCATGTATGGCGCCCGGGCCATGAACGGCGTGATCGTTATTACGACCAAAAAAGGAAAGATCGGAGCCCCGGTGATCTCCTACACCGGTAATTTGTCCACTTACCTCAAACCGTCGTACAACCAGTTCAACATCATGAACTCTTACGACCAGATGTCGATGTATGGAGAACTGGAACGCAAAGGCTGGCTTAACTACGGGCAAACGGCACGGTCTCCCAACGGCGGCGTGTACACGAAAATGGCCGACCTGATCAACCTGTACGATCAGACCAATGGCGCTTTCGGGCTTCGCAACGACCCGGAAAGCCACCGCGCCTTCCTTGAACGGTATGCCTATGCCAATACTGATTGGTTCGACGTGCTGTTCCGCAACTCCCTGATGCAGGAGCATGCCCTCAGCGTTTCCAGCGGCACCGAAAAATCGCAGTTCTATATTTCAACCGGTTATTTGAAAGATAACGGATGGACGATCGGTGATGCCGTGGAAAGGTTTACCGGTAATGTGCGGGCCAATTTCACGCCGGGCAAAAAGGTGAGTTTCGGATTAATTACGCAGGGCTCTATCCGTAACCAGGAGGTTCCCGGAACCTTGGGCCGTCTGAATGATGCCGTGACCGGCGCATTGACCCGTAATTTCGACATTAACCCTTTTAACTATGCGCTTAATACCAGCAGGTCCCTCACAGCCTACGACGAAAAAGGAGACCTCGAATATTTCCGCCGCAATTTCGCTCCTTTTAATATTGTGCATGAGCTGGAAAATAATACCATAGACCTGAGTTTTATGGATTTCAAGCTGCAGGGGGAATTTCAATACAGAATTACGGACGAGCTGAAATTCGCCGTGGAAGGAGCTTACCGCTACGCCAAAACCAACCAGGAACATAAAGTAACGGAACATTCCAACATGGTCGGGGCTTACCGCGCAGACGGCGACGCCACCATTCGCGCCGCTAACAAATTCCTCTACCGCGACCCGGACAATCCGGAGGCGGAACCGAAGGTGGTGTTGCCTTATGGCGGATTTTACAATACCTATGATATTAACCTGTCCAGCAGCAATCTGCGCAATTCCCTGGAATATAATACCCGCATTGGAGACGCTCACAAGATCCGGGCCTATGGTTTTATGGAGCTGCGTAATGCCAGACGCCAGTTCAAGAGCTTTAACGGGTACGGCTACCAGTTCGATAAAGGAGGAACGCCTTATGTGGATCCCGATTTCCTGCGAATGGTCATCGAAGCCAACCAGAATTACTACTCCATGGAATACCGCCACGATCGTTTCCTGGCATATGGGCTCAATGTGGGCTATACTTATAAGGATAAGTACAACCTGGGAGGAACCGTGCGCTACGATGGTTCCAACCAGATGGGGAAAAGCCGCACCGCAAGATGGCTTCCTACCTGGAACCTGAGCGGCTCATGGAATATAGATGGCGAGGACTTTTTCCGTGACCAGCAGGTGCTCAGCCGCGCCACTCTTCGTGCCAGCTATGGGCTCACCGCAAGCAGCGGCCCAGCCGCGAATTCCAGTGCGGTCTTCCTTAATCAGTCGTCCAGGAGGCCCTACCTTACTGAAGTAGAGTCCACCATTCTCCTGGCCAACCTGGAAAATTCAGAACTGACCTGGGAAAAAATGTACAAGGCAAACGTGGGCGCCGACGTTGGTTTTCTGAAGAACCGTCTTTCGCTGACCGTGGATTATTATAACCACCAAAGTTACGACCTGATCGGGCTTGTACGTACAGGCGGGATTGGCGGCGAATCCGTTAAGGTGGCGAATTACGCGAACATGACCTCTCATGGGGTAGACGTTGCCCTTAACGGGAAAATACTCGATCAAAAGGACTGGAAATGGGACGCCATGCTCAATTTCGGGTACAACAAATCCAGGATCACCAGTTTAAAAAATGAGCCCAATATCTGGTCGCTGATCAACCCCGACGGAGGCGCAAAGGAAGGTTACGCCCAGCGGGGATTGTTTTCCCTGGATTACCGGGGACTGGATCCGGAACTGGGAGTGCCCCGTTTTGTGAATGAGAAAGGAGTGGTTTCCGGCTCCGTGTTTCTCCAGGACCTGAATACCAGCCATCTCGTATACAGTGGTTCCATTGATCCGCTGGTTACAGGCGGCTTTTCCAACGGCATTACTTACCGCGATTTCAGGTTGTCGGCTTTGGTAACATTCAGCGCGGGTAACGTGGTACGCTTAAAGCCGGCATTCAGCAGCAGCTATAGCGAAATGGACGCGCTGCCGGAAGAATTCCTGAACCGCTGGTTATTATACGGAGACAATGCAGCCCCATCCGTTCTTGATGTAAGAGAAGAAGCCAACCTGGTAGGCGCTTATCCGTACAATAATTATAACTATAGCACGGAACGGGTAGCCAAAGGCGATTTTGTGCGGCTGAAGCAGGCTATGCTTTCATATAATTTATCCGCAAAATTTCTCCGGAGAGCAAATATCAAGACTGCATCAGTAAGCCTGGTCGGTAATAACCTGTACCTCATTTATGCGGACAAGGCTTTGAACGGACAGGATCCTGAATTTGTAAGTTCCGGCGGAGTTGCCATGCCCGTTCCCCGCCAGTTTACCTTTTCCCTGAAAGTAGGCATGTGACAAAATTGACCATTAACACCAGAAAAACAGAACATGAAAATAAGACCAGGTAACCGTACTGTAGCCTTTGGCACAATGTTGCTGATGGGAATGAGCAGTTGTGAGCGCTATCTTGATGTAAGCCCGGATATGCGCACCGAAGTAAATTCACCTGAAAAAGTCGGCGAATTACTTGCCACAGCCTATCCCCAGGCGAATTATATTCCCTTTACAGAAACATTTTCTGATAATGCCGGGGATAAGGGTTCAGGGCTGGCTCCGCTGACCAACAGCGACCCTTACCATTTCCTGGACGTAGGCGACATCTACCAGGATTCACCCGCTTATTACTGGAACGCGTCCTATGCTGCTATTGCAGCGGCCAATCATGCCCTGGAAGCAATTACGGCGGCCGGGGACAACAACGCCTATCGTCCTTATAAAGGAGAAGCCCTGGTTGCAAGGGCCTATGCGCATTTCATGCTGGCGAACCTGTTTGCTCAGCCATACCAGGCTTTTGCGGCAGCTTCTCTGCCCGGCATTCCTTATGTGACCACCGTCGAAAAAGTAGTGATCGGGAAATACGAGCGGCATACCGTGGCTTATGTGTATGAACAAATTGAAAAAGACCTGCTGGAAGGATTGCCGCTTATTGATGACAGGATATATACGTCGCCGAAATATCATTTTACAAAAGCCGCCGCCCATGCTTTTGCCTCCAGGTTCTATCTTTTCAAGCGCGAATATGAAAAGGCGTTGCATCATGCCAATGCAGTATTCGGGAATAGGAGTTTTACGGACAGGATCCGGCAGGTAAACAGTCCCGCTTACAGGTCGCTGCAGTACAGGGAGCTGGAAGCGCAGTATACGCGGGCGGATAACCCCGCCAATTTACTGCTGGTGGAAGTACCTACGATATGGGGCCGGAGCTATGCATCGTATCGTTATGGATTTACCACAGGTATACTGACCGATATATTTGATAAAGCAAATGTAACGGGAGGATACTGGGGGTATAACATCTATGGAAGTGAGTTGTATTACAACATCCCAAAATTCAGGGAACACTTTGTGCGGCAGTCGCTGAATGCCGAAACGGGCATTCCATACAACATCATCCCCCTGTTCAGCGCGGAAGAAGTATTGTTCAACAGGGCGGAAGCCAATGCCATGCTGGGTAATTATGAACAGGCTATGGCCGATCTCAATGATTATGCTTCCACAAGGATCATCTACAGTTCCGGATCGCCTGTCTACATACCGGAAATCCATGGAATTACCCGCAACAAGCTGCTGTCTTTTTATAATACCTACAATGTACAGCAGGCGCTGATCAACTGCATTTTAGACTTTAAACGGGTTAATTTTTTGTTTGAAGGACAGCGTTGGTTTGATATCATAAGACATAATACAGGCGTGCAGCACAAGACCTCCGACGGCCGTACGCTGGTATTGGGGCCGAATGATCCCATGCGGTTATTCCAGATACCGCAGGAAGCACAGGGTTCCGGAATTGAGTTGAACCCGAGATAACGATACATTGACCGAAACAAAAAAGCGATCATAACCGGAAATAATATGAATAAGTTTATAACCTACATAATGGCAATGCTGCTGATGATCCAGGTTGGCTGCCAAAAGGGGGATACGCTCCCTGATAAGCCGATAACAGACCTCGGCGGCGAGACCTGGGTAAAGGGCCCCCTGGACGAATGGCTGGAAGCGGCATTCCTGGATCCCTTCAACATACAGGTAAAATACAAATGGGACCCCTATGAGCTTAATTACATGCGGAACCTGGTTCCCGTAAACGAGGACAAGGTGAAGCCGGTGATGGAAGCCGTCAGGCAGATCTGGATAATGCCTTATGAAAAGGTGGCCGGAGATGCATTTATGAAAACATATGTGCCCAAACAATTTGTGCTGGCGGGGAGCGCCGAGTACAATACCAACGGGACCATCATACTCGGGCAGGCGGAAGGCGGCAGAAAGATCGTGCTCCTTGGATTGAACCGGTTCGATACCGCCAGCCGGAACGAAGTGCAGCGAATGCTGCACACCATCCACCACGAGTTCGCTCATATTCTGCACCAGACGAAGTTATACCCTTTGGAATGGAAAGCGCTTAACCCGGAATGGTATACGGCTACCTGGTATAACAATACCGATGCGGAAGCCCACCGGCAGGGACTTATCTCTGCTTATGCCAAGGCAAGTCCTGATGAGGACTTTGTTGAAACGGTTTCGTTTCTCCTGGTATTCGGGCAGCAATATTATGATTCGGTCATCAATAAACCGGATGTGCCTGAAAGGTCAAAACAGGTGCTGCAACGGAAAAGAGACATGGTGATCGATTATTTCAACAACAATTTCGACATCGATTTCACAAGCCTGCAACAGGAAACCCAGGCAGCCATCACCGAATACCTGCAATAACACAAAAGCAATCGTATGATTCATATAAACCGATCTGGAAGAACAGGGCTGATCATAGTGCTGCCGCTGATCCTGTTTTTTTCCTGCAAAAAAGAAGAATTCGAAGGGCAACGGCCCGATGAACGGATAGCTGCCGCCCTGGAAACTTATTATGGCACTTTGGCCGGAGCAGAGCACGGGTGGAAAGCGAACCTCTTCCCTGCCGGAGGCAGGGGATTCGGCTTTTTTTTCAGGTTCAACCGCAATAACCGGGTCAGCATGCTGGCGGATATTTCCGACCAGACCAGGAGAACAGCTAAGGAAAGTTCCTACCGCATCCGCGCAACACTTACCCCTTCGCTTTATTTCGATACCTACAACTACCTGCACCAGTTAGCGGATCCCGATCCTGCAGTCAATAATGGCACCCCTGGATTCGGACTGTATTCGGATTTTGAATTTTCCATTCAATATGCATCGAAGGATACTTTGTTGCTGAAAGGTAATTTATTTGGAAGCCGGCTTGAGCTCGTCAGGGCATCAGGCGAAGAAGCCGCAGCTTACGAAGCCGGAAACCTGGCAGCCATGAAGCTCAGCGTATCGCGGTTCCTGGAAGACAGGAAGTTTACCTATATAGAGGATGCAGCCGGAAATATTTATACAACGGCCATTAATACAGCGGAAAATACTTTGCTGGTTAATTACGACAGCGCAGGCACTGTTGCCACCCGGCAATTCGGGCTTTCTTTTTTTGGTACGGACCAGCTGATCATGTCGGCGCCTTTCCGGTATAATAAGTTTCAGTTCGACAGGCTGATCATTGACGCTCAAACCGGGGAATTGCAGGCTGCGCAGGACGGCCAGCATTTCGTGCTGTGGGATACCGACGTGCCGCCATTCTCTTTTAATGCGATGTGGGGCGTCGGGTACGAAAGCATTACCGTGCCCATGGAAACGGAAGCGCAGGGGAACGGGGCGGAGTTCAACCTCAGGAGAACAACTTTTCTTCAAAATGCCAGGACGCTGGTGGCAGCGGGAACCACCTTCCCGGAAATGATGGTAACCATTGACCGGAAGCAACAGTTATTGTTTGTGAACCAGCTTATCCGGCAGGGTGTAAATAATTTCAATGCCAGGTTTGTTTTTTCCTTTACACAACAGGAAGACGAGTACACTTTTAAATACGAAGGAGCCACTGACGATAACGCCGGATTCCTGGAAAATGCGTTCGCGCCTGTTTTAGAGGGATTTCTTAATGGAAAAATGCGATTTGACTATGACCTGGAACTTAGCGACCTAAGGGCTTCAGGTCAAAGCAGCGGCTTGCCCGGCTTTAAATTTGTTGGCAGGCTTTAACGGTCTTTAAAATTAACATCATGAGGATTTTGTCTTTTTATACGTTGCTGGTGGTTGCCGTATTGACTTCCTGTAACAAGGATGGGTTAGAAAATTACCAGGTAGAGAAAACACACCCGGATGCCGAAGAAATGCTGGCTGAATTTACCCGCACCCTTCACTCCGGGTCCCTGGCCTGGCAGGCGGTATTGAACCCTAAGGCGGGTAAGTCTTATACGATGTTCTTTAAAATGGATAAAGGAGGCAATGTATGGACGTTGCTGGACCTTAATTTTACCACCGCCCGCGCGCCAAAGGCCGGTAAGTACCGGCTAAGCAGCGATGTCAATAATGCTTCCATCAATTTTTCGTCCGGCACTTACCTGGACGATGTAACGCATAAGGACGGATACCGTACCGTGGGTGCGGACACCAGTTATTCCTTTAAGTATATGAACGGCGACACCGTTATGTTATCTGGTAATCAATACGGCGATGAGCTCCGGTTAATTAATATCACGACAGAGGAAGAGTTGTACTTTGAAAGAGGGATTTTAGGGAATGCCTTTATCTATCTGTATAATTTTTTTGTCCAGAAACCATATTTTTCTCTTTCCACGCCTGATACAGGACCGGTACAGATTATAATCGATGTTGACAACCGGGGGATCATCTTCTTCCACGGAAAAGATGGGGAGCTGGTATATGCTTCAACAGATTATTCCTACGGAGTGAACAAGATCTTGTTGAAAACACCCGTTCGGATCGGCCCCCACGTGTTCTACGAATTGTCTGTTGATGAGGCTACCGGCGCTTTTTATCTCGCGGACGGAAACAAACGTTTTGACCTGAACGGGGCAAATATGCCGGTGATCCCGCTTCATCTCCTTTTGGGGAACGAATACCCGCCCTATGTATCTTTGCCTTCTCCCGAATATATTGAGCCGTTACCGGGCTGGTCCGATACATTTAAGAACATCTGGCAGCAATCCGCTGATGGTTTGCGTAACAGTGAATTCCAGGCTTCTTTGCTGGTATTTTCCTTTGGTATGGATATCCAAAAAAAGACGATGGACATTGCCGTTTTTTTTGCAATAGACAATGTTACCTACCAGGGTGTTTTCCCGTATAAGTACACCAAGACAAATGATGGTGTATACAAATTTGAAGCGTTGCCGCTTGACGTACGGAATAACCAGCTTCATCTTAATGCTTCCGTTATTCAGCCGCATCTTAAGCCGTTGCTGGATATGGTGCGGGATAATTCCTTCACGGTAAACCTGCATGATTATGGAGGGCCGAGCTTTCTTGCGCAGATGACCAGCGTTGAACGCCCGGGCATATATTTTACCGGCCACATGACACAGTATTATATTCCCTGATCTCCTGTATATCCCTGGATCTCCTTCTTGCCACAATCCTGCCGGCCGCCGGTGTGAACGTACTGCGTTCCCCTGGTGCGCCGGCATTTTTAATGCCTGATGAAATGATGTTGGGAATGGTGTTGAAAAAGATACAGCCATCACTGTTCCCGCCAATTGCAGCGGGTGACGGATATGGAAAGGATGATCGAAGGAGGGGAAAATTAATGAACGGTCTTGTTATAAGCTCAAAGTAAACGGAATATCAAAAGCAGGAGCAGGCCTTCGTTGTAGGTGTTCATTCTCTTACGCAGATAGTCCAGGGAGGAACTCATCTGGTTTCTGACAGTATGGATAGAAATATTTAAACGCTCTGCGATCTCCTCGTATGACAGGTCTTCCTCCCGCTTTAACTGGAATATTTTACGGCGTTGTTCCGGCATCTCTTTTAACATCGACTGGTAGGCAGTTTCCAATTCATTCCTGTTTACCAGCATCTCGGGAGTTACGTGGGTATGGTGTAACTGTTCTAATATATTATCTACCGGCTCTGTGACAATATTCGGTTTTCTGAGATGATTCAGCACGGCGTTTTTGACAGACTGGAAAAGATAAGGCTGTAAATGCTGATCTGTTCGAAGGACAATATCCTGCCTCTTCTGCCAGAGCTTTAACATTACATCCATCGCCAGCTGTTTGGAAACTTCCTGATTTTTTAGCAGCGAATAACTAAATCCATACAGGCGACTGAAATAACGATCGAACAGCACATTGAAATACCGCTCGCCTTCTCTGCAACAACCCTCCAATAATTCAAAATCCGTTAATGCAACAAGCGACTTTTCGCCGCCAGCCATTGAAATTGCGATTTTCATATGCGGTTTCGTGAATGCTGATATACACAATTTAAATATACGCAATTCCTATGAATAATTTATTCGGCAGGTCCCTGGATTTTTGCAATTAATGTTACATTGGTCATTATTTGTATATGTGGTGATGGAGTGTTTGCGATGATCGGACAGTCACTTTGACATTTCAATTTCCCTCCTTCCGAAATATAGCACATCACTACTCATCAGCACATTAGTTATTTTTTATGATCGATTGCGTCAAACGAAGCTACAGGTACCGCAACCACCACTGCCGGTGCGTTTGTTTATAGTGAACAAACCATTTACAAGGTCGGTACAGCAGCGCCACCACTGCTATCCAGAGAACATACACCACGCCCAGGTTAAAACCAAAGTCATATGGGCGGAACAGGAAGGGCGAATCAGCCGCCATCGCTTCCTGCCAGGTGTGGCCGGTGGCAAAGAACAGGATCATGATGACCAGGTGAATGATAAAGAAATGCAGTACGTAATAAAAGAAGGCCACCCTGCCAAACATCGCCAGGAAACCGGCGAACTTTCCCCGCAGGTTGTCTATAGCCGACAATATCAATAACACAGGACCAATCGTAAGACAGCCATATTGCAGGGACACCGGGTACTTGGTCACATTCACGAACGACATGAAAGTGAACAGGCCATTTTTCTGCGGGCCCCAGGGAGCGGGGTCGCCGTACTGGTTGATGATCCGCAGCAACACAAACAAGGCCAGCAGCGCGATACCGGCCAGGTTCAATATTTTTCTTCTGCGGGCGGCGTCAAAACTCTTTTTGAAAACAGGGCCCAGCGAATACCCCAGCAACAGGATGCCCGTCCAGGGAAGAATGGCATAAACCAGGAATACGTTATGGGAGCTGCTGAGTGGAAGTATGTCGCCCTGGGTGGTCAACAATAATTTCCAGAAAAGGCCCGCAGCGCCTTGTTGCGGCAACGACGCATGATCGAGCAGGTTATGCCCGAAGAAAAGGACAAGGCCAGCTGCCAGGATCGCTTTGGGGGAAGTGCGCATCAATAGTCCCAGCCCCACCATGCTCCAGCCGGTGGCCCAGATCACCTGCAATATGAACAGGTTGTACAGGGGGTTGAAGCATAGTCCGAAAGTGATGATGAACAATTCCACGAACACCAGCCAGAGGCCGCGCTTCATGATAAAGGCGCTATGTTCCCTGACGGGCTTGTTTTGACCGGTAAGATAAATGGAGATGCCTGCCAGGAAAACAAAAGTGGGCGCGCAATAGTGACTGATCCAGCGGGTAAAAAATAATACGGGCGTGGTAGTGGCCAGATTGGTTGGTTCGTCTGTCAGTGCCGGCAGATGCAGGAAATGACGTACATGTCCGAGTGCCATGATGATCATCACTGCGCCCCGCAGTATATCGATAGAAACCACGCGTTGTTTCGGAGCAGTAAGCGTATTGACTGTAGTTACAGATCTTTCCGCTTGTGTGAGTGCCTGGTGCATAATTGATGATGCTTTTGGGATTAAAAAAACAACCCGCCTGGCGCAGTAACGAACCGGCGGTAAACTTAAACGCAGCAAAACTACCCGCAGGCGGGCCCTTCGGCAATAGTATATTTGTACTACGCCTCCTGAATGAATAAAGCGGACCAGCAGATATTTTATTCTTCGCCCGAACACGGAGCGCGGATCTGTTTTTCTCCAGGGAAAAATTGAAAGCCCCGGGAACGCTGCGGTCCCGGGGCTTTCTTTGGATCTTTAACTCCTGCTTTATGTCCTTATCTCCCTGCGCATGAACAAATAGTAAGAAAGCGCGAAACACACTACTGTAGCGGCAATCAGCCCGCTCACCTGCGGCCATACCACCAGCAGGCTTTCACGCACCGTGATGGGCGAAGGGATAGCCCCGGCCATTTGCTCCATCGTAAGCGGGCCAAGGCTTCTGACGGATGGCATCAACAGGGTAGTGGTTGCGTCCGCATACAGCTGGCTGGGTACAAAGCGCAGCAAGGTCAGTATTACGTTGTTGTAAGAAAGTATCTCGTCGGGCGTAAGCCGGTTCGGGTCCGGCAGGAACGCTTTGATGACGATATTAAGCAGTATCTGGTAAAAGGCCGTAAAAAACAGCCAGATCGCAATAGCGGTGAGCGCTGAAGTGGCCGTTTGGCGGAACTTTACAGACAGTAATATCGACAGGTTGAGCCAGAACGCGACATACACGATGCTCAGGATCGTGAAGCAGATGATGCGTACAAACTCGGACGGCTCTATGCTCACACCGGTAATGATCAGGCCGCCGCCGATCATCAGCAGGCCGAGTGAGAGGAACAGCGTGCTGATCACGATCAGGGAAGCGGTGAACTTGGCGGTGATAACGGTATCGCGGTATACGGGCTGCGCCATCAGCCTGATGAGCGTGCCGTTGGACTGCTCTGAATTGATGGCGTCGAAGCCAAGACTGATGCCCAGCAACGGCCCCAGGAAACCGATGAACACATGGAATGGCGGAAGCGTTCCGTCTGTGATGGTGAGCAGTTTGAGATACAGGAAAAAACGGTCCGGATCGCCGGTATTTGCCACAGCTTTGCTGATATTGGCCATTGAAACGTACATCGATCCGCAGAAAGTAAGCAGTATCAGCGCCGCCAGGATAATGAACCGCCAGCTGCGCACCTGGTCCGCTACTTCCTTCCGCACTACGACGGAAAAGGGGCTTGCCGCCAGAGACTGCCGCCTGGCCGGCATGTCAGCGTTTTTTGAACCTGCTGAAAAAAGACCGTTGAAATAGACCGGTTGACTTTTCATTGGAAACATCTTCCTTTAAATTATTTTCAAAATAACGGTGATAGATCTCGTTGAGGCCGTAGTTTTTCTTCTGCACGCCCGTTATATCAAAACCTTTGCTGACAAAGAAACGGACGAGGTCAGGCGTAATATCCTGCCCGCCGGCGATCTCCACCACATTGTCCCTTACCGTTACGTTCCGCACGGCGGGCAGCGCGAGGATGTCCTGCTTCGGCACGGCGGCCTGCGCAGGCGCGGTTTGCAGCATTATTTCCACTACGTGGGGCGCGGTGTTGAACAGGTTGGCCGCAAGCGTTTCGATATTGCCTTCCGCCAGTAAGTACCCGCCTACAAAGATGCCTACACGGTTGCAGACCTCCTGCACCTGGTGGAGGTGATGGGAAGAAAGGAGGATAGTGAGCCCCTGGCGCTGGTTGAGCTGCCGGATAAGCTCCAGGAAATCCCTGACCCCGGCAGGGTCTATGCCCAGTGTAGGCTCGTCGAGGATGATCACTTCGGGCTGCTTGATCAGCACGTCCGCCAGGCCCAGGCGCTGTTTCATGCCGCGGGAGAATGTGCCCGTTTTTTTATGCATGGAGGTTTCGAGCCCTACTTCCACAAGCATTTCCCTGGCAAGGCTCTTCACCTGCTGTTCGGGAATACCGTTCAGGCGGCCGATGTACAGGAGGTTTTCCAGCGCTGTAAGTTCATTGTAAAACCCCACATTATCCGGCATGTAGCCCACTTTCCGCTTCACGGGGATCGGTTCCCGGGAGGGATTCAGCCCGCAGATGCGCGCTTCCCCGGAGGTAGGTTCCGTTAAACCGAGGAGCATTAATATCGTAGTGGATTTGCCGGCGCCGTTCGGCCCAAGCAGGCCGAAAATTTCGCCTTTCCCGATGGACAGGTGGAGATTGTCTACAGCTTTCAATGAGCCATAGTACTTGGTCAGCCCATGCGTCTCAATGATTGGTTGTTCCATAGTATTTTATCTCCTCCCATATTTACGGATAAGGTAATAAACGGCGCCGAGGGCCAGCAGTATCACGAGCATACCCAGCCACCCCGTCAGCGCGGAAGTTTTGACTGTCATGCGGAAAGCGGCTTCTGCCGTGGCCTGCGCATTTTTTACAGTAAAGGTGGTCACGTAGTCGCCCGCGATGGTCTTATCGGGCACGCTCAGGGTGGCGATCACTTCCGATTCTTTGCCGGGCTCCAGCTTCGCGATGTTGGAGGGGACGAAGGAAGCCTGCCATTGCGGAGGGGTTTGAGCGGAAAGCTCCAGGTTGTCCAGCGCAATGGTGCCGGTGTTTTTTACGACCAGGTGGATCTCTTTCCGTTTGCCTTCTGTGACGTCGCCGCTCAGCCTCCCGGTTGGCGTGGAGAGTTCCACTTTGTAGGAGCCCTTCACAACCGCTTCCAGGTCGAGCTTTAGCGTTTCCGGCCCCGTTACGGCCACAACGGGGATATTGTATTTGGCCGGTTTTGCCGCCATGGCGGGCTGGATGTCGATGTTGATGTCCTGCGTTTTTCCCGGCTCCAGGCTAAGAGACGTTACCTGTATGCCTTCTATTTTGAAGGAAACATTCCACCCGGCCGGAAGCTGCGCGGAAAGCTGGTAAATGCGCGGTGAAGACGCGTCGTTCCGCAGTTTGGCATTGTAGGTAAACGTGGTGTTGGCAGCGGCTTCGATGTTCATGAGCCGCACGGAGAACGGCGGCGTGGCCTGGTCCTCCTTACCGGCCTGCGCGATGCCATAGTGGCCGGATAAAATAAACAGAAGGAAGAAATAAAAGAAGGAACCCGAATTCAGCATGATCCGTCGCTGAAACTTTTCAATACTGGTTGACATTGCTAATGAAGATTAATAAATAATGATTATGACTTTGATGAAATAATAGCTATTTACTTTTCCTTACAGCAAGGAAGCACAGCGTACTGTGCCTGACGGTCGCGAATTTAGAAAACAAAAATTAAAAAAAGCGCAAAAAAAATGTAATTTTTTTTGCCGGAATATGCCCGGATAAAATGAAAAACATTCAGCCGGCGCCGTTCCGGATTATTCATTTTCCTTTTAAGCCGGTTATGATTATTTTGTGCAGGTTTATTTGCACGGAAACATTTTGTCACTGACAAGGCGAGCCCTTGAATCATTTATTTTTTATGAAACCGATTCTTTTATCCCTGCTGTTCCTGCCTGTATTTGCTTTCGGCCAGAAATTCCCATACCTGGATTATGTTCAGAAAAACGATTCCGTCAAAACCGGCCAGGCCATCATGTACGGCAACTTCGTACAGCGGCTTGGATTTAGCAGCGGGGGCTTTCCCCAGGAAATGACGGTCAGGCACGTGGAAACCGGTACTGTTTACATCTTCCGCGTGAAATCAACCTTCAAATCAAAAAAGGAAGATTTTTTCTGCGTCCACCTTCCGCCCGGCAGGTATACCGTCGAGAATTATTACTGGACCCAAAGCAAATGGTATGGCGCCACTGCTCATAGGGAGCCTGTGTTTAAAAATACCAAATCCCGGCGGCTGGGAAAAATGGAAGCGGAAGGCACGGTCAACGAAGAAAATCCGGAGCAATATGAATTTACCCTTCAGCCTGATGTTGTCACCTACGTTGGCACCTGGAATTTCGAGCGGGATGCTGTCCGCTTTTTTGATGAAAAGCCAAGGCTGGATGAAAAGGTGAAGAAAATATTCAAAAAACTGGCTTTTGATAATGTGGGAGTGGCTATACCGCAATAATTTTTAAGACATTTTATCTGGCACCGGGATTGACAATTTTTTGCCACACTGTATCAACCCCGGTTGCTGCCAGACAAATCGTTTTTAATTCCCGCCATAGCACCGCACTGCGCAAACAGCCGCCGGTACGTCCGCGGAAGGATGTTCCACTTCTATCACCAGCTTTTTCGTGCGCAGGGGCGTGGGTAATTGTATCGTGTTGAAGGATTGGTAATTGTCTTTTTTCTCCGCCAGCACATTGCCCGCTTCATCTTTTATGCGGTATTCGCGCACGCAGAACGGCATGGCCGTTTCGGGATGCGACATCAGCACCGATTCCATCGGGTGGTCGTAATCCGTATCGAAGAAAAGTTCTATGGTGCTGATCTCTTTCGGCTGGTCCCATTCCAGTGTAAGCGCGGGCCGCGCGTCCTGCCAGTCTGCCACCCAGGCGTTCGGCTGCGTGGTGGGCCTTTCCAGGCCGTTTCGGATGTTTTCGACCCTGAATGCATCCAGGCCTTCGGGCATCCTGAAATCGAAGTTATGCCCCTCCGGGCGGCGCTGCGGGCACCAGAACTCGAATGCTTCCATGCCAATGTCTTCCGGCGGCGTTTGTTTGCCGAAGTTGGACACTGCTTTGTTCACCGTATTAAATACAGACAGTATCCCCGTTACACGTTTGTGCGTATAGTGCAGCTGTACCTCCGGGTTTTTGTGGAAGATGACGAATGCATATCCGTTCTCTTTCATTTCCGCATCAAATTCCAGCTTCATGCAGTTGCGGCCGGGGTGAATGGTAATGCTTTGGCGGGCCAGCGTTTCATCCGGCGTGAAATTGCCGTTCCTGCTGCTGACGCGCAGTTCCGCTTCCAGCGTGGTGGCGGCCGCTGCCTCCGCGTGAAATACGAGCGAAGGTATTTTCCCTTTCTTCAAAGGGATCATTTGCGCGGAAGAGATCTCCAGCGGTTTGAGCAACGGCGTACCGGGGAACTCTTTCAGCACCAGCTCGCTGCTGGCGGAAATGGACGCAGTAGCGGCAAGGTCTTCAGCCGAACTGAATGTTAAGCTCGGGATATATTGCCCTGTACGCAGCAGGCGCTGTTGCAGCTCCTGCATATGCCCGCCGATGGCTGCGGGAAGCAGTCCTTTTTCTTTGCAGATAGCAGCGGCCATGGCTGCCGCCTGCGTAACGTGCGCCGAGGTGGCCATCACGCGGGTGGAGCCGTATGCTACGTGAGACACGCTGATGGTTCTCCCGCCAAGGAACAGGTTGCTGATATTGCGGCTGTAAAGGCTGCGGTAGGGTATCTGGTAAATGCCTTTGCTGTGCCATTGGTTGCAGCCGGGCTTTTCGCTGAACACGCCGTCTGCCGGGTGCAGGTCTATGGACCAGCCGCCGAATGCAACGGCGTCCGGGAAGCTGCGTTGCTCCACGATGTCCTGCTGGCGCATGATGTAATCTCCTTCAAAGCGGCGGCTTTCGCGTTTGCCGGGTATCATGCCCACCCATTCCAGGGTGAGGGTGTCGGCTTCGGGGAACTTGCCGGAATTCTTGATGTAATTCCAGACGCCGTATACCACCTTCCAGAGTTCCCATTTGATGGTCTCGGTATCGTGCACGGTATCGAGGCGGCCGCCGTATTCTATCCACCATAGCTTGCAACCGTGGTCTTTCGCGTTGAAGCTGCTGAAGCGGGGCACTTTCGTGATATCGTCCAGCGCAAAGGCGGGCGGGATGAACTTTACGGGGCGGCCGGTGTCTTTGCTGTAAAAATAAAGGCTGTGGCCGAGCAGCTCGCCGTATTCTTCGGTAGGGGCAAACAGCTCGCCGAATTCCTCTTTCTTTTCCGCTCCCATCCTGAAAGCCGCGCCGGAAAGGAATCCTACCACACCGTCGCCGGAAGCGTCGATGAACAGCGGGGCTTTTAATACGTATTCGGTCTGGTTCTGGCTGCAATAGGCCCTCAGTGAGCGGATAACGGAGGTATCCTGCATGTCTGCCTGGTACACGGCGGTGTTCAGCAGCAGGGTGATATTGGGTTCCTGCTTTACTTTGTCGAGCAGTATCATGTCGAAGATCACACCGTTGCCTTCGGGGTTGCGGTAGGTGTTTTCCACGAGTATCTCGTCCACAAGACCGCCTTCGCGTGCCCAGCGGTTATTGTTCCCCATATGCGAAGTGGCGCCGAGTATCCAGAGCCTTACTTCGCTGCTGGCATTTCCACCCAGCACCGGCCTGTCCTGCACCAATACCACCTTCAAACCCTGGCGGGCGGCGGTAATGGCGGCGCATACACCTGAGAGGCCGCCCCCGGTGATCACGAGGTCAACAACAATGTTCTTTTCCGGGAATGTCCGTACCCCGGTAGCTTCCGACTTAATCATCATCCAGTTTTTTATTTGCCTATAATTATTTTTTCGCTATCCACCGTGCTGCCGTCCGCTTTTTCCAGCGTGAGCCAGCATTGCACGGCATATGCCTTTTCAAGCGGAACGGTCAGCTCAAAAGGATAAGCATCGTCTTCCAGCTGCCGCGTTTTTCCTGCCGCATCGGTGTAATGCAGGCGCACGCGCTTCCATTTGCTGTCGTCATCTTCCAGGAACACGAACAGCCGCCTGCCGTACTTACCCAACCGGAACAGCATGGCTTTGGCGTTGCCCGTTTTTATTTCAGCATAATCTTTCCCACGGTCGCCGGTGGCGGTCAATATCTTTTCCTGGAATTGTACGGAAGGTGTTGCAGCATCCACCGTTACCGCCGAGATGCCATTGGCCGGTACGGTAATGTTGAAAGAGCTGTCCTGCAGGGCCGTTGCATCGTTGCCCGTAAAAGAACGGATGTTGCTTTGCCCGGAAAGCTTTACCAGTGAAGGATTGATGGTGATCCTGCTGGTGACAGGCCGCGCGCTTTGATTGGTAAAGGCGAGGAAGAGCCTGTTGCCTTTGCGCGCCGCGATATAATTCAGCTCCACGTTATCAGCACGCAGCAGCCCGGAGGGCATCCAGAGCTGTACGCCTTTTTCTGTATAAAAGCTGCCGGTATGGCTGCCGTACATTTTATTCTGCATGTAAGCGTATCCTTCAATAAACTCAGCCGGGAAATTGATCCTGCCGTTGCTGCGCACAAAAGCATCGGTCACCAGGTAATCGATGAGCATGCTGGCCATCGGCAGGATGTGGTTGTAGTGGAAGGAATTTACGCTCTGGGCTTTGTGCTCGTGCAGGGGGAAGTCCGCTTTCTCGTAAGCGGTTGTTCTTTCCGTGTTGATATGATAACCGGGAAAACTCCGGTAACGGCCTACCACGGCAGCTTTTGCTACGTTGATCAGGAATGTGTCTTTCGCATAATAGCCGATCCGCAGCATCCAGGGTGCGTAATTGGCCATAAAGATGGCGCGGTGGCCGGTGGCTGTGCCGGACGATTCTGGTGTAAGGCCAGTTTCCGAAAGCCGCCAGGCGGGCGCTTTTTCTTCAGGGTAATACATCTGCGCATGGCCTTTGGAGCGCAGGTACCAGTACATGGGCGCTTTGCCGCCTTTGTTCACGGTCACCATGCTGTCCGGTATTCCGGGGCTCATCCAGGTGAACATGGTGTAATTTCTGGCACCCTGCACAGCGGCGTTGAGATAAGCGGTGTCGCCGGTAAGCTCATAGAGTTCGGAAAGCTCTATCCAGCGGTCGGTAAAGGCCGGCCAGAAGAAAAAACCGCCGGAGAACGGATCGGAAAAATCCACCTGGGGCTGCCGCACTCTTTGTTCGAGGTATTGTTGCGCCTTCTGTAAAGATGCTGTAAGGTATTGTTTGTCGCCGGTGGCTTTGTACAGGCGCATGGCGTTCACCCAGCTGCCGCCGGACTCTTTCACGTCCAGGTTGCGCATGCGGCTGGATGCATATTCCCGCTGCATGAGCTGGAGGTAAAATTCATTTTCTTTACCGAACACGCTGTAAAGCGCGCCCAGTTCTGAAACCGGCGCCACAGGGCCTTTCAGCCTGCGGGAAGGGTTTTGTATTTTTTGCAGGCTGTCCAGGCTGAACAGGAATTTTTCCCGCGAAAGCATGTACTCCATCAGCGGGTACGCGCGTTTTTCGAACATCTCCGCATCATCGCGCACCAGGGCCAGCTCCAGCGGGTTCAGGCTGGATACGTTCTTGACGGCGCCGGGTACATCGGTGGAGTAGGCGAAACCTTTCAGGCTGTCTACAAACCAGGCGTAGTGCGTCATGGCATAGGCCGTCATATTATCCAGCACGGTGTTGAGCGACGCGATATCGTTGCGCCGGTAATCACGGAAGCCGAAGATGTTCTCTGCAATTTTCTGATAGGTATGGGTAATGTCCTGTGGTTCCGCCACCAGCTGCATGGAAAAGGAGAAGCTTACCCCGCTTTTCATCAGCGAGCCGTAACCGCCGGGAATGGGCGCGTAAAGCTGCGGCTGCAACTGACCCTTGCCGTTCCGCAGTGCGATGCCGAACTGGCTGTTAGGCAGGGTAGGCAAGGGCTGGAAGGGAAGGTGCTCCGGCGATGCGAGCACGCCTAATGTGTGTTTGCCGTCGTACACCATGGTGGTAGGCAAGGGGGCCATGAAGGCAGGCGTGAGATAAGGCGCATCGGGCACGCGTTTTTCCTGCCAGATCATCGGCTGCCATAAGGCGGCGGCGGCTTCAGGCGAAAGCGCGGGAGCGCCGGTGTACCCGATGCTGTAATAGCCGGGTTTCGCGGGTGTGAACGTAAAATGTAATACAGGATAAGGCTTCGCATGGGTGACAACATATGCGCTGAACGCAATGCCACCGGGAGAAGGGAATGAAAAAAATACGGTGTCGCCTTTGCTGCGGATGTTGTTTGCCCGCAGCTCGGTGCTTTCGCCGGCATTCAGTATGCTCCGGGTGCGTTGTTCTTTTTTGCCGCGCAGGATGCTGTCATCAAAACCATCGCCCGCTACGGCGGCGCTGATCTTCTGCTGTACAAGGTCTGCCTTGCTGCTGTCTTTCACTTTCCAGCTGAGCACATTATAGCTTACTTTTTTGATCCCCGCGGGTTTCAGCGCCATACCCGGATCGGCGGCATTATACAGTACGGTAAATACAGGCGCGAAGGTGTACCGGCTGCCGGCTGATGTGATCGTTATCCCGTCTTTCGCGGATGATACACGCACCTGCGCCTGCAAGCCGGGAGCGGCCAGCAGGAGGCATATGGTCATCCGTAAATACCTGTTCTTCATAAGTGTTCTTTAATGCCGGATAGCAAATTTATTATCGTGTGATCTGTGCTCTTAGTCTTCGCCCATTTAAATGAAGTGGGAACATTCCCAATTTGCGGGAACATTCCCAGCCGCGTCAGCGGTTTCCGTTTAAAACAGGCTTGCCTTTTATCAGTATTTTTCCCAGGTACAACACGGTCCTGTCGTATTTCTCCGGGTGTTGGTTAATGTCTTCCGTTTTCTCCGGACCGAGTATCGCTGCCTTGTCTGCCTTTTGGGAAGAAAGCCGGATGGTAACGGTATGCTCGCCCGGTTCCAGGGTGAATAACTGGTGCTGCCCGCGGTAGCGGTTGTTGCAATACGTGTTGAAGCGGTTCACCGGTATGCTGTCTCCCTGCTCCAGCTTAAATATCTGTGTGCCCGGTTCAGCTGCGCCGATGGTTTTCATGGTTTTCCCGTTTACCTCTATCACGATCTGTCCCGCTTCCGGGCCGCCTACGTCGAAGATGCCGAATGCGCTGCCTTTGAAGCGGAAGGTGAAGGAGTCGCCGGGTGAGGAGGCTTTTTGTATGACAGGGAACCATGCCGAGAATTGCGGTAAGGTAACTGCTTCCCAGCCGCCGCTGAACCGCGCGATCTGCCGCGGGTCGTACATGCCGGCGTCTTCCCAGTTGTCAGGGAACAAAGGAGCAGGCAGTGGTTGGGCATTTTGCGCGGCAGCTTGCGATTTCATTTTTTCCATACTGCGCGCTATCGCCGCTGCATACAGGTTCCCGCCTTCCTGCAGGGGATGGACGCCGTCGTTCGAAAAAAGTATCCTGCCGCTGTCTGCTTTATTGCCTTTCCACAGCAGCTTGCCTTCCTTTTCGAGCAAAGCCGGATGCAATCCAAGATGTACGGAAGGCAGGCCGTAATGTTCCGCGATCCTTTCCAGGCCTTTGATATTTTCAGGCACGTTGCCTGCGGCGTATATCTGCGGTTGAGCGCCTATAATGGTATAGATAAGACAGATATCCGTAGCCGGGCTTGTACGCCTGATCTGCCGCACGATCCCTTCCATGCCTTTGGCGTAAGCGCCGTTGGCGGCGAACTCCACGAACACCAGGTCCGGATGATGCTGCAACAGTTGTTCTCCAATGCGGCAGGCGCCCAGTTCCGTGCCTGTGCCTGAAACGCCCGCGTTCAGCGCCTGTATCTCCACGCCGGGATACATGGCCTGGAGGTACCGCACCGTTTGCGGCCGGTACCCTGCGTTGCTCTGGGTGATGCTGCCGCCGATAAAGCCGACCACCACCGGTTTCCCGGCATTGGCCTTTTTAAAGAATCTGGGAAGACCGTTCCGTATGATGGATTCCCTGCTGTCGGAAAAACCGCCGGTGCTCACCAATGGCACGTCCTCGCCGGGCTGAAAGAACAGGGGAGAAGCGCCTGCCTGTGAGGCGGCAATAAGGTCCTGCCGGCTTTGCGCGGCCGCATTCCCTGCCGCCATCAGCAGGAGCAATCCCAGTATGGGCCATTTTTGTTTCATGGTGTTTGTATTCATAGCACAACCGTTTTTTCAACGGTGCGCCTGTCTTTTGTTTTTACCTGTATTTTTAATTGCGCTCCCTCCCTGGTTTTCAACGGGTGGAACGACCATTCGAAAGGATAAGCCGTGATGGTTTCTTCCCGGTGATCCATGGTAACGGTCACGCTGCCGCCTTCAAACGATTCCAGGTAGCCGTACACAGCGTCCCAGCCGAAAGGCGAACGGATGCGGAAAGTGTAACACCGGCCGATGCCTGCGCCCATGTCCGTCACCTGCATGCCTTCTTTCAAAGGAGTGATCTTTGTTTTGGAAGGTTTGCGGACGAGAGGGAACGACACGGCTGCAAATCCTTTCCCCGCCAGCTGCACGTTCACTGCGCGGTTGTCCACTGGCAGCGATACCGGCTGTGCGTTTGTTGTATGCATTAGCGCGGTGCTGCCCGCAACCGGCGCTTCTTCACCCAGCTCTATCCTGCAATTGAGCGCGTCCCGGGCTTCACTGGTAAGTATCACCCAGAACCTGTCTCCCGAAATACCGGTGACGTAATTCACTTCCGGGCTGCTGATGCGCACCAGCCCGCGTTTTAACCAAATGTTCACTTCCCCGTCGCCGAACACCATGCCCGGGCCTGCGCCGAACACGCGGCTGTTGAACCATACAAAGCCGTCCTGTTTTGCGTAAGGGAAACGCACATTTCCGCCAGAACGCTGCATGGCTTCTGTAACCAGGTAGTCCATCGTAAAAGCCAGGTGCGGTGGGATATGGTGGTAGTAAATAGAGCTTACATCGGGACCTTTGTAGGGGAAATCCGGGCGCAGGGTAATGTCCGTATAGCCTGTAGCGTAGTATCCGGGATAGTTGGTGAACCGGCCGATCACTGCATTGCGGGCATATGTTTCAAATATCTTCCGGTTGCCTTTTTCGTATAACCGTAACAGGTGCGGTGCCCAGCTGCTCATGAACACGTGCCGCACTTCCTTTCCGTGCGGGAAGAAAGTTACGGGCTGCTCAAAGCCAAGACCCACGGGCGATACAAGCCATGCAGGCACTTTCTTTTCCGGGGCATCCCCCGGTTTTCGCGGGAAGCCCAGCCGGTATTTTTCACCGCCTTTCCACCACAGCGTGGTATTGCCTTCAAAGTGATTTCCCCTGTGGATGGTCTGCAATGTATCCGCCACGCCCGGATAGCTTCTCACGCCTATGAGCGTGTGGAATGCGGAGGTATAGGCAGCATCGAGGAAGGACGGGTCGCCGGTGGCGTCGTAGAGGTCCGTAAGGTCCCACCAGTAGGTGTAGAACGAAGTATTGTAGAAGGGTACTTTGCCGAGGGGAACGGTTTTGCGGCCGTATACTTCCGTGCTGATAAATGTTTTTGCCTGCGCAACCGCTGAATCAAGGCGGCTTTTCCGGCCGGTGAGGCGGTAGGCGGCCAGTTCCTGCGTCCATGCCGGGACATTCACGGAATAACCGCCTGCCTTGCGGATGCGGCCGTCGGGCAGCGCGATCTTTTCCAGCCAGGGATTGTTTTCCCCGAGCAGCTTGTGCAGCCCTTCGTAGTAAGCGGTGGAGAATTGTGAATTATACGGGCTGAGCATGGCGGCCGTTTTGCTCATGCCTTTCTGCGCCCAGCGGAAGCCGCTGCGCGAAAGCGTGTATTCAATGGAAGGCAGGGCGCGGCGGATGTAGAAGTCTTCGTCACGCGCCAGGATAGCCGTTGCGATCACCGCCAGCGGCGCAGCCTGTACTACGGTCGGCGCGGCCTGCGGGTCTGCTTCGATATCGTAAAACCCTTTTAGCGCGGGCGCCCAGCCGGAGGCTGTATCATTGCGGATGAGGTCCGTGATGTTGAACATCGTTTCGGTAAGTGACAGTTGCTGGCTGCGGTAATCCCTCACGGTATAGATGCTGTCTGAAATGTACTCCAGTGCATCGTTCCAGCCAGCCGGCAAAGCGCCGACGGCAAAAGAACCTGTTATCACCTGGCCTGCCCGCAGTTTTGAAGATGCCGATCCCGGTACGGGTGAAAACGCCACCGGCTGCACTTCATTCCTTTCATTCCTGATGCCGAAGCCCATCGGCGAGGTATTGGATGTGCTCCAGTCCTGCGGGAAACTTTCTTTTGTGCCGCTGATGAACACCGTGAATTTTTTTCCTTCAAGTTCCATCATCGCCAGTGGCTGCGGCATCAGCGCGGAAGGCAGCAGCACGGGCTGTTGCGGGATGCGCTGGTATTGGTACATGGGCGGAAGCTGGATGCTGGAGACTTTATTGTCCGCCACTCCCTGCAAAGCGCCCACAGCCATGCTGTAATAAGCAGCCTGCGGTGCGGTGTATTCCAGGGTCAGCTGCAAATGGCGCTGCCCCGGGCGCAGGCTCCAGCGGCCTTTGATCGTTTGCCCGTCTTCGGCGCGGTAGGTGACCGACAATTTACCCGGGCCATCTTTTTCGGCGGCAGCCGGTATAAAAACGGTGAGCTTGCCGGAAAGAAAAGGATTGCCGAGATTTTCCGGCAGCATCACGGTATATGTTTTCCCTTTGCAGCTGAAGCGGCTGTAACCCAGCGAACCGTTCCAGCCGGGAAGAAAGCCTCCGAAAGTGATCTGCGGGTCGCTGGCTGTCATTAATACGATGCGGTTCTCTTCCACCTGCGCATCCAGGTATTGCCACGCGCCGCCGTGTTTAATGGCGGTGCGGGTCATCAGCCCGCCGGACCGCAATATTTCCAGTTTAATATTTTCATTTTCCAGTACAGCAACCACCTCAGCGTTCGCATCCGACTTCCTGGCGCCGGTTCCGGGCATTGCGGCAGGCGTGAGACTGACGGGTAAGGGTGGCGTTTTGTATTGTTCAGGATTGATTTTATCTGGCGCAATATTTTCCGCGGTGAGGAACAGTGCGTCCACCCGCGGGTAGTTGCCGCGGCTGTCGCGGAGCTGTATGACGTTCTCTCCCGTATCCATCCGGGCAACGCCTGCTTTTTCCCAGCGGTAATCCGCATGCCCGTGCGCGCCGGGTTCATCCGCCATGGGCTCATCGTTCACCAGCACCTGGAAAACCCTGGTTCCGGGCCGGTCGTTCGGGAAATCTACGGTTTTGGCCCATATGGTATATTCACCGGCTTCTTTTACGCGGATCACCGTGAGCGCATCCGCCGCCTTCACCCCACCTGATATCACACGCAGGATATGTTTGCCTGAAACGCCGCCACCCGCGGGTTTTTCAACAATCCAACCTCCCCGGATGCTGAAATCTTCCGCCTCCATGAAATACGAACGCTGTGCCTTCGCCTTGGTAAAGCAGAGGGTGAACAGCGTGCATGCCAGTAATTGCTTTTTCATGCGGTTCATCGGAAGTTTATAGTGATCACCCGGATGCCGTAAGGCGCTATTTCCACCGGGATATTTGTTTCAGCTTCTATGGGCGTTACAGGCACTTTCGTATAGTCTGCGTGTATAGTGGTACGCATCGGCTCGTCGTCGTTGTTCAGCAGGATGAAGAACAGTTGCTTTTTTTCCCGGTTGATGGCGCAGTAATAATCGAGGTAGGGGTTGTCGCACTGCAGCAGGCCCTGCCGCAGCAGGAGTGATGCGGGCGTACCGTTCACCGTGCCGGGCGCAAAGCCATAGGATTGGTGAGGGCCTACCTTCGGCGTGATAAATCCCCTCGGGAATTTGACCGCCCCGCCGGAGCGCAGTTCCGCTTCCGCCAGCAGGTAATCGGTGATCCAGCCTATTTGCCACCAGGCATGGTGAGGATAGGGGCCTGCGCCCTTATTCATATTCGTCCAGTAGTAGGATGCTACGCCGGTGGCGGAGTCTACAAAGGCGTCGCGGCCGAGTGCGGCGGCCCTGGCCATGGTGAGGAAAAGCGAATCTTTGGTAAGCGCGAACATCCTTACGAACATGCCTGCGTGACTAGCCAGCAGGATAGGCCCGGAAGGATTGGCGCTGCCAATGGTGCCGCCGTGCTCGAAGCCAAGGCCCACCTGGCTGATCTCCCAGTCTTTCCTTTGCACGCCATTCACGGTTTTAACAGCGTTGGATGGAATGGGATGGGTGTAGACTGAAGCAGTATAAAAACGCGCCGTTTTAATGGCGGCTTCTTTGTATTTTTTTTCGCCGGTGATGTCGTAAAGGTCCATCAGCGCTTCCGCACTTTGGCCGGTGGCAAAGTCAGGCACGAAACGGGCATCGCCGCATACGCCAAGGAAACGGGCTTCATTCACCGCGTTCTTAACATACCAGTCAGCCCCTTTTCTGGCGGCGTCCAGGTACTTTTGTTGTTTCAGTATCCTGTACGCGATCACCAGGCCGTAGAACGTAGGACGGAAGTCTTGCACTTCTGTAAAAAGCGGCTGGGTGGAAATGTGGTCATACGCCACCTTCCATTGGCCGTCTTTTCCCATCCAGGCCAGCAAACGGTCTGCCGCACCGGTGAGCAGCTGTTTCATGGCGGCATCGTCCGGGTTGAAGAGGAGGATGTTCCCGGCGTCCATCATCATGTAATAGGTAAGACCGATGGGCTCCACATAAGGCCCCCATTCTTCCGTGAACCGTTTGCTTTTGTACAAAAAGTATTGCCCGCCGGCGGAGCCGTGGAAAAAACCGGGTGTGGTATTTTGCTGCTGGAGTTTAAAATTACGGGCATTGGGCAGCCTGCTGCTGCGTAATATGGTATCGTTCATGATATTGGCCAGCATCCACATCGCGCCGTAATCGGAATTTTTCATGGCGTCCTTCTCGGAGAGGTATACCCCGCCGAGATAAGCCTGGGCGCCTATTTTCATGCCGTTCATGTCTTCGTTGCGCCACATGGAAGTGGAATCGTCCGTTACATAACGGTGCATGTCCAGTATGCGGTTGGTGAGCGAGCGTTTTGTTTCTTTCAGCGCCAGGAAATCAGGGAAACGGTAGATGTCGTTGGCCGCATGTTTGTACACGGCATACCAGTCCGCCGGCTGCAGGCTGTACCGGAAGGAAAGTTCAACGGTTTCTCCTTTTTTCATGAAGGAGCGGTCTTCGCCTAAAACGGGATGGTAGATGGTCGGCGTAAGTTCCGCTTTCCTGTTCATCAGCGAAAGCCCGAGTTTCCAGGTGGAATGTGTTTTTTTATCTTTCTCCCAGGGGTCGCGGCCGGTTCCGGGGTCGGGGATCACCGCCAGGGTGATATGATCGCGGCTGTTGATGAAGGGGGATAAAGTGGCGGCTGTTCTTTCCCTTACTACCAGCGGTTTTGCGGGTATGCCCTGCAGATACATGCCTGATTTTATAAAATCTTTTTCGAGGTAACGGCCCTGGTAATACCCGGGGATGCCGGCCCATTCCAGCTCGTTTTCACGGAAAGTGGCGAGGGTGGGGGATGCCAGCGAAAAATAACCTTCCGTTTTTGCCCGCAACGTCATCCGCACCTGTATGTCTGTAGGAAAGGAAGGATCGGTACGCCATACGGCGGTGATTTCCGCCAATGTATTTTCCGCTTTGAACACGAGCGAGTCGCCCTTGGCAGATACGGATGAAGGGCGGAAATGATAAGCCTCGCCGGCAGTGTTCAGCTGTACGCCCTGCGTAAGCTCTTTCCATGCGGCCTGGATATAGCGGTATTTTTCTTCCGGGAAATCATGTATCTCTTTCCCGTTTCCATCGTATACCGGCACGGGGTTTTTATCGGGTTTAACGGCTGAATACAATAAGGTGTATTCCCCGGCGGAACGCGGCAGCTTGTGCCAGGCGCGGTCTTTTTTCACCGCCAGGGTTTTGAGTGAATAACCTTGCGAAGTCTGTTCCCATTGCAGGCGGAGGTTCCCGTTCTGCAAGGCGGCAGGCTGCTGTGCCAAGGCGGTAAGCCCGGGCAGGCAGCTCAACAATATCATCGAATATCTGCGGATCATCTTTAGTTTTTAACAGGTTGCACCGCGCGGTGCGCATTTTTGAAAGAAGCTCTCAGCGGGATGGCGGCCAGCAAAAGCACGACCGTGGCAATAATTGCTACCAGCGTTGCACTGCCCGCGGCAAAGAAGCAAAGGATGTACAGCAGCAGGGCAATGAAGGCCAGCGAAAAAGCGATCACCTTCAGCCCGAAAATATTCTGCTGCTGAACGGCCGCCGCTTCTTCCGGGTCGGGCGCCAGCGCGGAGATCTTCCGCGCTGCTTTTGTTTTTTGGTACTGTATGTATTCTTCACTTGTTTTCCCGGCCATGCGCGCATATATCTCGTAAGCCAGCAGCATGAGGAATGGCAGCCCCACACCCAGCAGCATTTCATCGGCCCTGTTCAGGCGGATGCCGGAGGTAAAAGGCAGGATCATTTTAAAGAGCAGGTTGGCGCCCAGGCTCACAACGGTGATGAACAATGTGGCCTTTCCGTTCAGCCGTTTGGAGAACAGCGCCCAGATGGGCGGCGCCAGCAAAGGCCCGCCGGTAATGGCGCCGATGCTCAGCGTAAACTCCACGATACCGCCGATGTAAGGTACGATCAGCGCAATGCCGATCATGCCCAGGCCGAAGAGCCAGGATGAAAGCCGCGCCACGAGCATGAGCTTTTTATCGTTGGCGGCGGGATTGATGCGGCCTTTGTAGATATCGTTGGTGAATACGGCAGACACTACGTTCAGCGCCGTGTTGGCGGAAGCGGATGTGGAGAAATACATGCCGGTGAGGATGAGCCCCATCAGCCCTGCGGGCAATACGTGCCGGCATACCATCAGGTAGGCGTTCTCCGTATCGAGCCCTGTCAGGGAAGGATTGATCAGCTTGTACAGCATCGGGGGCAGCATCCACAGCACAGGGCTGATGATGTAAAGGCCGGCGAACAGGTAAGCCACTTTGGAAGCGGATTTCGGCGTGTCTACGCTGGTATACCGCTGCACGAAGGTCCAGTTGCCGCCGATGTAAAAAATATGATACAACGCGAAGGCGAAAATGAAGCCCCAGGTATATTCGCCGTTCACCACGCTGAAAAAACCTTCGGGTGAAAAATGCAGGAAACGGTCCACGCCTCCCGCAGCATCGAAGGCCAGGGGAATGATGAGCAGCACGGCTGCTGTGAGTATCACGAATTGCAGGATGTCCGTGACCATAACGGCCCACAGTCCGCCTACGGCTGTGTAAGCGATCATGAACAGGCCCAGCACCACGGTGCTCGGCATCAGCGGGAAACCCAGCGAAGAGCTTACCAGCCGCGCTACGGAATACAACACGGAGCCTTTGATGAGCAGCGACACGATCATGAAAATGTAGATGTACGACCGTTGTACGCCGCTGCCCAGCCGCTCGCGAATGAACTCCGCGGCGGTGAGGTTGCCGGTTGCCTTCCATTTAGGCGCGAGGTACAGCCCGGTTACCAGCCCGCCGATGCACATGGTCCACTGGATGGTAACGGCTACCCAGCCGTATTTGTAGGCAATAGAACCCCAGGCCACGAAAGTGCCTGCGGAGAAAAAACTCATAAAAAGCGAAAGTCCGCCGATGAACCAGGGCACTGCTTCTCCGGCTGCAAAGAAGGATTTGAGATTCCTTCCCGTCCTGGAAAAGGAAAATCCTACCAGCATGATAAAAACGGAGAAAATCACTATTACGGAGGTGTCTATCGCAGTATTCATATCGCTTGCTATGGTGTAATGGTTAAATTGATCTCGCGGGTGAGGTACCGCTCGCCATTGTAACGAACGGCTGATCCTTCGAATACGACCTTGTAGTTGCCGGGTTTTGTATACACGTGAGCATATTCCCGTACCGCGGTGCTGACGTTCTTCAGCACTACGCCCACGTCGCGCTTGATATACCAGGGATTGAAGCCCTTGGTGATCACCCAGTCTTCGTTGTCATCGTCGTTGGCGCTGCCCGGGTGTTGCATCAGCAATTGCGTGCTGGTGACGCTCCATACAAAACCGGGATTTTTGAAATCCACCTTCATCCACCCGGCTGAAGCCATAGCGGCCAGCGGGGAAACAACGCCATCGGCGGATACATTATTGGCGGTGAAGGTACGCACTATCCATTGGTTCTGGCCCTGTGGCTTTTTGAAATCGGTATAACGGAAAGCCACGTAGATAAGCGCGGAATCCGCTTCGGGGCGCGTAAATTCTTTCAGGCTAAGCAGGCCGGACGGCGTTTGGTCCGTACCGGTGGAAAAGGTGACGCGGTCGCTGATATCCATCCAGGTGGCGGCTTTTACGGCATTCGTGTCTGCAACGCCGGTGAAGTCGTTGGACACCAGCAGCTGCAGGTTATCACGGATCACGCCGTAACGCACCCATGTTTTGAAGTCTATCTGCAGGTCGTTCGCGGCGGATGACCTGTTGCGGAATTCGTAGTTATGGCCGGGCTCGCCGGAATAAAATACAAGGTTGTCCGGGTTGCCGCTGAGGGAGAACCGTACGGAATCCCCGACCTTATAGCTCAGGGAGGCTGTCTGCACCTGGAAGTCCGGCACAGGTACTTTTTCTTTGGCACAGGCCAGCAGCAAAACGGCTGCTGCCATGGTATATATTACTTTGCGCATAAATTACCAGTTCGGGTTTTGTGTAACAAGATGGTTGACGGACAACTCTGTGGAAGGTATAGGGAAAAGGACATTCCTGGGCGTGGTGTTCTTCGCGGCGTTGGCGGAGTACTTATAATTTGTCGGCGCTTCCGCGGCGGCTTCTACGGCCAGCGACTGCATATTGGAAATAAACAGCCCCCAGCGAATGAGGTCATGCTTGCGCGCGCCTTCAAAGGCGAGTTCCCTGCCGCGTTCGTCCTGCAGCATTTCGCGGAAGCCGGTCTTGTCCAGCCCGGCGGGCACGTCTGCCACGGCATCGGGCATGTTCACCGGCTTGCCGTATCCTCTTCTTCTCACCATGTTGATGGCTTCATATGCTTCGGCATTGGGACCGTTCACTTCATTTTCCGCTTCCGCTTTCATCAGCAGCACATCGGCGTAACGCATCACTGGGAAGTTGGTAGGGCTGTAGCCCCTGCTTTTAGGTTTGAGCAGTTCATACTCCCTGCGCCATTTGCCGCAGGTGCGTTCGTACATCTGCGTGGCGGTATAAAAACTTTTAGTGGTGACGCCGTTGGTGGTAACGTATTTATACGGCGCAATAGCCCAATCCCTGCGCAGGTCGCCGTCGCCGTACAGCTTAAAGAGCCGTCCGGTGGGTTTCAGGGGCCCGTTGCTGTAGCCGATCACATCGTCCGGGCATTCTATACCGTTTTCGAGGCCCACGCGGCCCGCCAGCTGCACGCTGCCTAATTGGTTGCCGGTCATGCCCACTTCCCACAGGCATTCCTGCAGGTCGTATTTTTCTTCTGTATGATTGATGAAGATCTGCGCGTAATCGGGGTTCAGCGAATGACGGCCCGAGGCTATCACCTTATTGGCATAGGTAAGCGCATCTTCGTACCGGGCAACGTCTTTCAGCGGCTCGCCGGCCATGGTGAGGTATACCTTTGCCAGCACGGCCTGCACAGTTGTCTGGGTGATCCTTTCATTAAAAGCGTGTTTGCTGATGTCGCCCACCAGCGTTTCCGCCTGCTGCATATCTTTCAGTATCTGCGTATATACCTCGGCCACGGATGAACGGGGAAGATAAGTCTCCAGAGGCGATTTGGTGGGCGTGAGCTTCAGGGGCACGCCGCCGAAATTGTCCACCAGCAGGAAATAATAATAAGCGCGCAGGAAGAGGGTCTCGCCGTGGATCTCCTTCCGCCTGGTTTCGTCCATCTTGGGTCTGTCGATGTTTTCCAGCAGCAGGTTCGCCCTGTCTATACCAGAATAGAGCACTTCCCAGAACTTGTTGATATCGAGATGCCCCGCGTCAAAATCCATCACCCGCTGGTCGTTGATGCTGATGCCTTTGTAATAGAATTCATCGCTGATCACCAGGTAGCTGTACAGGCCGCGGGAATACATACGGCCAAACTGGTCTATCAGCCGGTTATACACCCCGGCCACGGCGCGTTCCATATCCGCTTCGGTATTGTAGAAATTATCCGGCGTTACAAAATCCTGCGGCTCTGTATCCAGGTAATTGCAGGCGCTGAAAATGCCGGAAGTAAGCGAAAGAAGTATGAGGATGCGTTTTAGCCGGTTTATGATGCGCTTGTTCATTTTGCACGTATTTAAAATTAGAAGGTAAGATCCAGTCCGAAGGTGATCGTTCTGGCTTTCGGATAGGCGGACCAGTCGAAGCCTGGCGTGAGCGCCGAAGGCCGCACGGACACTTCGGGGTCCAGACCCTTGTAATTCGTCCAGGTAACCAGGTTCTGCGCGGATGCGTACGCGCGGAGCGATTGGATATGCGCTCTTTTTAATATCCGCGCCGGCACGTTGTAACCGAGCGACACGGTTTTCAGTCGCAGGTAAGAACCATCTTCAATGACGCGGGAAGAATATACCAGCGGCCCCTGGCCGCCAACCCTGTGCAGCTCATTGCTCGGGTTGTCAGGCGTCCAGCGTTTCTCGTATGATTTGAACATGTTCAGGTAGCTCCTGGCCTCGCCGTACTCGAATACGATGCGGTTCGCGTTCAGCAGGTCGTTGCCATAGCTCCACTGGAAAAATACGTTCAGGTCGAAATTGCCGTAGGTGAAATTATTCGAGAAGCCGCCGGTATGGATGGGATTGGGATTGCCGATGATGGTGAGGTCTGTATTATCCACCTGCCCGTCCTGGTTGATATCCCTGTATTTAACGTCTCCCGGCTTTATGTTCGCGCGTGGCGAACCGTTGTTCGGTATATGTTCCTTCAGTATATAGCTGCCGTTGGGCTGCTTGTCGAAGTCGCTATACTGGTAAATGCCGTCGAACAGGTGGCCGTAGAACATGGCGATGGGATTGCCGGGCCTGGCGATGTGGGGATATGCGTTGTTGAAATTGCCCCAGGTGATGCGCGATAAATAGCTGGGCTCTCCTTCGTTGAGCTGCAGCACTTCGTTGCGGTTGAATGAGATATTAAAGTTGCTGCTCCAGGTAAATTTCTTCGTTTGTACGTTTACGGTATTGAGCGTGAACTCGAAACCTTCATTGGAAACGCGGCCCACGTTGCGGTAGCCGCTGAGGTAACCGGTGGAAGGCGCAAGCGTTGCGAACAGCAGCAGGTCTTTTGTGTTCTTTTTATAATAATCCGCGGTGACTTCAATCCGGTTTTTGAAGAAACCGAGATCGATCCCTATGTCCGTCTGCGCCGTGGTTTCCCATTTCAGCTTCTCGTTGCCCAGGTTGGCGGGAATGACGCCCGGCGTTACATTGTTGCCGTACACGTAGCCGGAGTGCGGATATTGCTGGAGGGCGGAAAGATAAGCAAAGTCATCTACCCGGTTATTGCCGGTGAGCCCGTATCCTGCGCGTATTTTGGCGTCAGACAGCCAGGTAATGCCTTTCATGAACGGTTCTTCCACCAGCCGCCATGCTACCGCACCGGAGGGGAAATAAGCCCACCTGTTGCCGTCCGCGAATTTGGATGATCCGTCGGACCGGAAAGAAAAGGTGAGCAGGTATTTGGAATCATAACCATAGTTCACGCGACCGAGGAACGACATCAGCTTGCTGCCTGACTTCACGGTGGGAGCGGTGTTGATGATGCCCTCATCCAGCCCGCTCATACCCAGCGATTCGTTGGGCACCTGGCTGGCGGTAAAACCGTAGCGGTAGAAAGATACCTCCTGCAAGGTGACGCCTCCCAATACATTCAGGTTGTGCTTTTTGTTGAATACGCGGGCATAGGTAAGCGTATTCTCATTCAGCAGGTTGGTGGTCTCTTCATTGCTAACCGAGCCGTTGATACCCTCTACGCTGCTTTTCGGATTGCCGGCGCGTGTGTTGGAATTGTTGAATATCTCCCGGCGCACGGCGCTTTTGGTAAGCCCGCCGGTAACACGCAGCGTCAGGTGCTGGATAGGCTTGTATTCCACGTAGGCGTTCGCGATAAGGGTGTTGCCGAAACGCGGGTTGTATTCATTTTTGTTGGAAACCACCGGGTTGATGCGGTACTCATTCATCGGGTCCACCGCGGGATCGAAGGGCTCGTCGATGATCACTTCATCTGTGGCGGCATCTCCCGTAACCGGGCGGTAGCCCCAGATACTGTACATCAGGCTGGATGTATTGCCCGAGGTGGTGGTATTGGCAAAAGTGCCGTAGGTTTTCGTGAAGGTATAGTTGAGGTTCACGCCCGCTTTCAGCTTGTCGGTCACGGTCTGGTCCAGCACCAGCCTGCCCTGGTAACGGTTGAACCCGCTGTTGATGATAATGCCGTCCTGCGAAAGCATGGAGCCGGAGAATGAATATTTCGTTTTGTCAGTGCCGCCGCGCAGCGCAAGGTTATGGCTTTGCATAAAGGCTTTGCGGAGCACCAGGTCCTGCCAGTTGATGCCTTTCACGTTCCTGTAATCCTCGAGCGTTTTGCCGTCTTTCAGGTACACGGGCGTGTACAGCGCGGAATTTGCCTCCAGTTGGAATTTCACGAACTCGTATGGGTCCATCATTTCCTGCTGCCGGGGGATCTTTTGCGTGCCCATCCATGTCTGGTACGAGACCACAGGCAGGCCAAGCTTTCCTTTTTTGGTGGTGATGATGATCACGCCGTTCGCGCCGCGGGCGCCGTAAATGGCGGTGGCGGAAGCGTCTTTCAGGATCTCGAAGGATTCGATCTCCGCGGGATTGATCACGTTATTATCCGGCTGTTCCACCGGGAAACCGTCTATCACGTACAGCGGGGAATTGCTTTGTGTAACGGAGTTGTTGCCGCGGATTACGATCTGCATGGCTGCGCCGGGCTGGCCGTCTACCGCGCTTACCTGCACGCCGGCAACCCTGCCCGCCAGCGCCTGGTCGAAGCTCGGCACGGGCGCCTTCTGCATATCTTCCACCTTTACCGCTGCCACCGACCCGGTAAGGTCTTTTCGTTTCACAGAGCCATACCCGATAATCACCACGTCATTCAGCCCTTTCACCGACGGTTCGAGGCTGGCATTGTAGACGGTGGCAGTGGGGCCAAGTTTCACTTCCTTGGTGTGAAAGCCTACGAAGGAAAAAACCAGCACGGCATCCGCCGCTGCGCCGATGCGGATGGAATATACGCCCGATTCGCTGGTCATGGCCTGGGCTTTACCGCCTTTCAGCACCACGGTAACGCCGGGCAGTGGCTCGCCCGTCATGTCTGTAATTTTGCCTGTAACCGTCCTGTTGGGCGAAGTAGCCGGCGTTTGCGCGAAGCCTGTGCCAATGGCGGTTATCCAGAGCAATAATGTAATCAGTATCTTAACATTCATACAACCGGTTGATTTTTAGAAGGAGATAAATGTGTGGTGAAGCGGGGAGGGAATGGATGCAACGTGGTATAAACAGGCGCCGGTCTGCCCGTGGTAAGCAACAGTTTTTTTCATACGTGTGGATTTAATGATACCAAAGATTGTAACTAACAGCAATTCCACGTATAAAAAAATGACGCATGGTAAATTGGGAACATTCCCAATTTACGGGAATGTTCCCAACAATGAAAATATTTCGTTCCTTAGCGGTACAATCAATCTTTAACGGATGAAACGGCACCAGGTAACCATCATCGATATTGCAAAGGAGCTGAACCTCTCCAAATCCACCGTGTCTCGGGCGCTCACCGGCCACAAAAGCGTGAAGCCGGATACCCGGCAGGCAGTGCTTGATCTGGCGGAAAAGCTGGACTACCAGCGGAATATGCTGGCCATCAGCCTGATCACCAAAAAAACGAATACCATCGGCATCATCGTCCCGGAATTCCACAGCTCCTACTTCCCCAAAGCCATCATCGGCGCGCAGGAAGTGGCCAGCAAAGCGGGCTATTCCACGGTTATCTGCCAGTCCGACGAAACGTATGAAACCGAAGTGGCCAATACGCGCGTGATGCTGGCCAACCAGGTAGACGGCATCCTGGTGTCTATCACCAAAGAAACGCGGAATTTCGACCACCTGAAAATATTCCAGCGCAAAGGCATTCCCATCGTGTTCTTCAACCGCGTGTGCGACGAAATGGATGTGCCAAAGGTGATCGTGGACGATTACGATGGCTCGTTCCGCGCCGTGTGCCACCTCATAGAACGGGGCAGGAAAAGGATCGCCCATCTGGCGGGGCCCTCGTCGCTCAAGATCAGCGAAAAACGGCTCAACGGCTACAAAGCCGCCCTCCGCAAGCACAATATACCTTTCGACGAGGAACTGGTGATCTCTTACGATCTGAATATTGATAAGGTGAAGATCTACGTGAACCACCTGCTAAACATGGAAAACCCGCCTGACGCTATTTTCGCGGTAAACGACCCGACGGCCATCGAGACCATACAGGTCATCAAAAAGCGCGGCCTGAAAGTGCCGGACGACATCGCCGTGGTGGGTTTCAGCAACGATTTCGTATCGGGCCTCATAGACCCCGCGTTAACCACGGTGGCGCAGCCGGTAAAAGAGATCGGCCAGGCTGCGGCGCAGTTGCTGATCGACCAGATCAACCGGGAAGTGGCGGATTGGAAAGCGATCATCAAAGTATTAAAAACGGAACTGATCGTGAGAAAATCGAGCTAATGCTGCGAATGTTTCTTGTAAATGTGGCATGTGGGTTATCTTGTACTAAAAGCGGCCATACTTGCCAATCGGCAGATATGGCCGTTTTATGTTGACCGAAGGTCCGTCATTGCGAGGAGCAGCGGGGGATTGTGACGGAGCCCCGACGAAGCAATCTCCCAGTACTGTGCAGATCAATCCAACGAAGAAGTTTGCTTCGTCGCCCCATGCAAGCTGGCGCGAGCCTGAAGCGCGGGCCGTGTGCCTGAGCTGACTTGTGCCCTGGTAAGCACTCAACTCAGATAATCATCTTACATCTTCACCACCTTCCTCACTTCCTGACCCTTCGGCCCGCTCAGCTGCAGCATGTACACGCCCGGCTGCACCCGGTCCAGCCTGATCTCGAACTGTGTTTTCCCTTCCAGCTTTTCCACTTTGATCACCCGGCCCGAAACATCGCGCAGCTCTGCTTTGTCGTACTGCCGGTCTGTTTGTATGCGGATGAAAGAAGCAGCAGGGTTAGGGAATATCCTTGTGCCGGAGGTTGTTGTTTCAGCGCCGGCGGGCTGCATTTTGGATAATAACATTGAACCCCCGCTATATACCAGCGCCGGACGCAAAGCGGCGTCGCCGGTTTCTTTTGAGCTGAAGGATACATCCGTCGTACTGCCGGTGCCGTTAGATACCACTTTGAGGGAAAGAATGCCGTCTGCCGACTGCTGCGCCAGCGCGATCCCGGTCACATCCCATTCCACGTAATTGCCTGCTGCCATGCCGGGCACGGTATCTATATTGGATGTGACGATAGGCATGTTGTTCCAGTTGATGCCTGTTTCGGTCCAGCTGTCGTTGCTGATATACTGCGCTATCCAGGGCACGCCGGCGGCGCCGCTATTGGCGTAGTTCACGTACAGGCGCAGCTTCACATCATCCGCGCCGGAAGGCAGGCCGGATATGTCGAATTTGAAAAACGATTCCCGCGTATAACCCACCGCGTCTTTTTTGATCACGAGAGAGGTGGCGGTTCCGTAATTGGTGGTGGCATAGGTGCTGCCGCTGCGCACGTAAGCGTCCGCAATGGCCGGGATGGCGGTAAGCGGCTCATACACCGGCGTGGAAAGGTTCACGGTATAGGTTGCCGTGGAACCGGCCAGCACACCGGAAGGCAGGTTTGCCGTAAGATGCCGCGTTTGCGGGATGTTCGGCAGGTTGAGATAGATGTTCACCGGCGCGGAAGACTGCGCCGGGTCCGCAACAGACACGGTTACGCTGGTGCTGCCCACGTTCTTCAGCATCACTGCGCAAGCCCTGTCTACGGTGATGGTCACCGAATCGTGCGTGAAAGTGCCTGCTTTGTAGAACACGATCTGCCGGATATTCAGCCCGGTATGCCGCACGGCCTGCACATCTGCCGAGTTGGCCTGGATGCGCACCTGCGTGGTATCGTATGTGGCCATGTTCTGCCCGGGCAGCACGTAATAGGCGTAACTGCCGCCGGTGGGCGCGGCGCCATGGTCGAACCAGAGCTTAAACACGTTCATGGTCTGTGTGGTTGTAGTGCCGCCGGTGTTGATGCTCTGCCAGGTGCCGGACTGTGCCTGGTTGCTTAGCTGTATGTTGCCGCCGTTAGGGAAATAATAGCTGATGCCGTTGTGGGACACCCATTTCAGCGTGTTGTTGAAACTATGCGCGCCGTCAGACAACGTGCTCTGCGCGCCGTTGGCAAACACGGTTACATTGCCGCTGAGCAGGCTTTGATTCACGGTGGTGTTGATGGGCTGCGCCGCGGTGGATTTCACATCCGCGCCGAGGCATACCACTTCGTTGTCAAAAAAGAACCAGGCCTTGCGCGCCTGCGTGTTGTAGTCGTTAAAAGCCAGCGCCGTTGCGCCATACAGCGAGTCGGACACGCCGCCGGAGAAAGAGGCCGTGCCGTAATTGCCGCCCCAGGCTGCACGCAGCGGGAGGGTGGTAAGGAAAGGCACGGTGGTGCCGGGTATCCGCGACCAGTCCCATACCGGGAAGATGTTGTGATATTCCGCGCCGCTCACGGTGATATTGGTAGCGCCTTCGGAGAGGTAATATCCTTTCAGGTTCTCGCCGTTGCCGTTCTCTGATTTGGAGGTGCGGGGCGATACGTTCCGCAGCCCGAAAAAGTAACCGGGCCGGTGATGGATGGTATAATCGGAATTCCAGTAATGCGTGTGCAGGGGAGTGATCATGTACGAAGGCGGCTGGCTGCCGTTGGCGCGGGCAATGGCGGCATCGTAGAAGGCTGTGTACGCGGTATCCAGGGCTTTCAGCTTGGTGAGCATGGCGGTGCCGCCCTGGGAAAGATTGTTGTTCCGGCTGATGCTCCGCCCGTTCACGCTGAAATCGATATACCGTGCGCGCATGACCTTCAAGTAGGCGTTGCGCATGAAATTGCTGAAAAGGGCCAGCTTGGTGCCGGACAAGGCCCAGGGCGTGCCGCGCAGGTAGGTGGCCACTTTTACCTCTCCGTCCACGAACACGGTGCCGTAGCCGTAGAAATACAATTGCGGGCCGTGCTGCTGGTAGCTCAGGTCGTGCCGGATTCCTTCCCCGGTGGTGAGCACAATGGGCAGGAAGGCCTCGGTAACGGCGGTGTTCATCAGCGTGGCATCCGCCGTGAGGCAGGCGCGGTACATGAAGTGGATGGCAATGTCCAGCTTGTTAGCGCCGGTCTGGGACGGGGGCCAGCCGCGGTTCATCTGCGCCAGCAGGTTGCTCTGCAGGGTGGCCGGCAGGGAAAGGGGAGCGATGTAGAGCATGATGAGGATCTCGCCGAGCCGCTGGGGATTGGAGATCTGGTTGTGGTACCAGTTCCAGCTCTGCGGGTCGGAGGTGTCCCAGTACTGCAGGCTTCGCGTGATGGCGTCGAAGAGCGTGGCGCTGTGGTAGTGGGTGCTGCTGGTATGGGTGTAGGCCAGCACGAAGGTCTTCACCCGGTTGATGTGTACATCCGCCGTGTAAGTGGTGGAACTGTACGCGTAGTTGACGTCCGGCCAGGACCCGTCAGTTTGCAGGGTGGCCAGGGTGCTGTTCACATTATTGTCCAGCGTGGTGATGCTGCCCGCTGTAGACAGCAGTTCGGCCCTCACCCTGTCCATCACAAGGGTATAGTCCGTTTGGGCGCCGGCGGTAAAATAAAGGGTACAGCAAAAGGAAAGAAGTAGCCATGAGCGTTTCATAGACAATGATTTTGGTGGAATTTTTACGTGGAAAATATGGTTTGCCTCCCGCACAAAACAAATCTAACGAACGCGTTGGGGCGCCGGGGTGAATTTTATAACTAAAAGGGGGGAAATTTATAATTCCGGCTCGCCGGCGAACTCCGTAGGGGTTTTCCCGAACTGTTTCTTGAACTCCCTGCTGAAATATTTCCGGTCGTTGTACCCGACCATATACGCCACCTCGTACACGGTATGCTGCTTTTTCCGGATCAGCTCGGCGGCTTTTTTGAGGCGCAGGGACTTTACAAAATCATTGACGGACATATTGGTGAGGGCTTTGAGCTTCCTGTACAGCACCGGCTGGCTCATGGCCACTTTCCGGGCCAGCATGTCCACGCCGAATTCGGGGTCGTCCATATGTTCGTCCACCAGTTGCGCCAGTTTTTCCAGGAAAGCGCTGTCGAGGCTGTTGGGCAGGCTCAGGGCAGGGTCTTCGGGTTCCCGGGCCTGCAGCTGCCGCCCGTACTTCTGCCGCATCTTTTCGCGGGAAACGAGCAGGTTGCGCACGTTCAGCTCCAGCACCCTGGTGCTGAAGGGTTTGGTGAGGTAAAGGTCGGCGCCGGTCTCGAGGCCGCTCACCTGGTCGTCCTGCGAGCTTTTGGCGGTGAGGAGAATAACGGGGATGTGGCTGGTGCGCTCGTCGGTTTTGAGGAGGTAACAGAAGCGCAGGCCGTCCATTTCGGGCATCATCACGTCGCTGATCACGAGGTCCGGGATCTGCGCGGTGGCCAGGGCCAGGCCTTCCGCGCCGTTCACGCTTTCCAGCACCTGGTACTGGCCGCTGAAGGTTTGCCGAACCAGCTCCCGCAGCTCCGGGTTGTCTTCCACGATATGGATGGTGAGCGGGCGGTTTTCTTCCGATGCGGCGGCGGGCTGGATATCTTCTTCAACAGCCGGTAACGGCATTATTTCCTGCTCCCCGTTTTTCCCGATAACGTGCTGAGTGCCGGCAAAATGCCGGCTGCCCTGCAGGAGGGTAACGGTGAAGCACGTACGCCCTTCGCGCCCGGCTGCGGGCGGCTCACTTTCCACGGTGAGCGTGCCTTTATGCAGCTCCACGATATTCCTGGACAAAGCCAGCCCGATACCGTACCCTGTGTTCTGGAACCCGTGATCGGCCACCTGGAAAAAATTGGTGAACAGCTTGTCCAGGTACTCCGGCGCGATGCCGCGGCCGTTATCGGTTACGGTGATGATGAATGTATTTTTATGCTGCGCCACATGCATGCTGATCCTGCCGCCTTCCGGCGTGAATTTGAAGGCATTGCTCAGCAGGTTGAAGAACACTTTGTCCAGCTGCTCCCGGTCGAAATAAACATCCGCCTGCTGCATATCGTGGCTGAAAGACGTTTTGATCTGCCGGCTCAGCGAAAGCTCGCGGAAGCTGGCGAAAATGTTTTGCAGGAAGGGAAGAAGGTCCTGTTCGGCCAATTGCAGCCTGAGATGATTGGTCTCGGCCTTCCGGAAATCCATCAGCTCGCTGACGAGCTTCAGCAGCCTGTCCGCATTGTTCCGCACGGTGTACAGCTGCTGCTGCATGGGATCGTCCTGCTTCAGGGTGCGGATCATCTTTTCCACCGGCGCCATCAGCAGGGTAAGGTGGGTGCGTATCTCGTGGGATACGTGGGTGAAGAAGTTGAGCTTTACCTGGTGAAGGTCTTCTTCTTTCAACAGCAATGCCCGCATAAAGAAGTAACGGGTGACGAGGAAAAAGAGCAAAGCCAGCAGCAGCGCATACCCGCAATAGGCCCACCAGGTACGCCAGAAGGGCGGCAGGATGGTGATCTCCATTTTGATGGGCGTGCTCCACACGCCGTCGTTGTTGGCGCCTTTCACCCAAAAAGTATAGCTGCCGGAAGAAAGGTTGGTATAGGTCACGGCCGGGTTGCCGGTCTCTATCCAATCGCGGTCCGCGCCTTCCAGCTTATAGGCGTAGCGGTTTTTGCTGCTTTTGATATAGTTGAGCAATGCGAATTCGATGGTGAACACTTCCTGGTCGTGGCGGAAGCGCAGCTTTTGCGTGAAGCCGATATCCTGTTTCAGCAAACCCTTGTTCCCGTTGATGCTCACCGGCTCGTTGAACAGCCGCAGGCCGGTGAAGCGGATGGGAGCGGTATACGTATTGGCCGCAATGCCCTCGGGGAAAAAGCTGGTGATGCCGTTGAAGCCGCCGAAGTACAGCTCTCCGCGGCTGTCTTTCAGGAAAGCGTTGTAGTTGAAGCCGTTGCCGGCAATGCCGTCGCTGGTGGTGTAGGTCTGGAAGGACTTTTTACCGGGATCGAATCTGACGAGGCCGTTGGCGGTGCTGATCCAGAGCTGGTGAAGGTCGTCTTCCAGCAGGCCCATCACGTTATTATGCGGCAGGCCGTTCTTTTCGGTGTAAAGTGTTTGCTGCTGCAGGTCCGGGCTGTATTGAATGAGCCCGCCGTAATAAAGGCTCACCCAGATATTGCCACGGGAATCTTCCTGGATAGCGTTAATGTATTTTGACAATACTTCCCGCAGGGGCCCGCCCTGGCTCATATACAGCCCCTTGATAGAGCCCGCCCAGTAACGGCCCCGGGAATCCTGGAACAGGTAACGGATGGAAGCGCTGGTGGCAGGGCCTGTGAACGTGGAATCGTTCAGCGGTGTAAGCTCAACGCCGTTGCGCCGCATAATATGCAGCCCGGTGTTGGAGCCGATCCAGAAGCGGCCCTGGTTGTCCTCCATCAGGTAGGTGATCTCCCGGGGGAAAGGGTTCGGGTCCTGCCGGTTATAAAAATATCTTTTAAAACGGCCGGACCCTTTTTCCAGCACATTCAGCCCGCCGCCATGCGTGCCGGCCCAGATGTTATGGTCCCTGTCTTCGTATACGATCTTGACAAGATTGGAACCTATGGTACCGGGATCGTCCGGCGAATGTTTATAATAGGTATAAGCGCCGGTCTGCCGGTCGTAATAGTTCAGCCCGCCGCCTTCCGTGCAGATCCAGAGGTTGCGCCGGTGATCTTCCAGGATGCAGCTCACCACATCGTTGCTGATGCCGGGCCGCAGCGCATTGTTCTGCCAGGTGGTGAAGGCCGTGCTGTACGAATGCACCATGTTCACCCCGCCGAAATAAGTGCCGATCCATATGGAGCCGTTATTGTCTTCAAACAGCGAGTGGACGGAGTTCTGTGAAAGGCTGTTCTTGTTGCCGGGATTGTACTGATAAGCCGCCACGCGCATGGTCACAGGGTCTATCACGTTCAACCCTTCCTGGGTGCCGGCCCACATTTTACCTGCTTTGTCGCGGAGGATGCTGCGCACGAAATTATGCGCCACTGCGGGTTGCATGAGATGGGTGAAGGTATTGGCGGAGGGGTCGTAGATGTTTACGCCGGCGTATTGCGTGCCGATCCAGATGCGGCCGTAAAGGTCTTCGGCAACGGAAGTGATGTAATTCATACCCAGGCTGCCCGCGTTGCCCTCTTCGTGCTGAAAGGTATCGAAATGAAACTGGCCGCCGCTTTCGCGGAGGCGGTTCAGACCGTTGTTGGTGCCGATCCAGATGTCGCCCCGCTTGTCCTGGCAAATGCTGCGCACAGCGTAACCGGCGAGGTGCCCCTCGTCTCTGGAGAACTTGCGGAAGTGGCTCAGCGAATCGGTCTGCATGTACAACCCGCTGCTGGCGGCTACCCACAGCCTGCCCTTCCTGTCTTCAAAAACGCAATTGACATTTTCCTGCCGCCCGGGCGTAAGCACGATCCTTTCGAATGCGTCCTTTTCGGGAACGTACCGGCACAGGCCCACGGCGGTGCCTACCCATAATGTTTTGTGCGAGTCTGTATAAATGGAAAGGATAAGGTTTTCGGAGAGGCCGGTGGTATCGCCCTGCCGGGCCTGGTAGGTGCGGAACCGCTGCCCGTCGAACCGGTTGAGGCCGTAACGCGTGCCATACCACATAAAACCGCGCGCGTCCTGCGCAATGGCCAGCACGGAATTGTGAGACAGTCCATCTTCCACCGTCAGGTGATTAAATGCGATGTTCTGCCCCCTGGTTGTAGTAAACGCGAGTAAAATAAAAAGGTATAAGCACCCCGCCCGCCTGAAAATCATACCTAAATATAAGCACTTGAACAATTTAATCACTGAAATGAGGGATGAATTTTCAGATTATATTTTTTACATTAAATTGATAATCAAACGCTTAAAAACAATTTAGAATATTCACCCCATTCGTTTACGATTCTCCCCCCATATTCTTAACCCTGCACCACATATTTGCGATCATGTGATGTTTTATTTCAGCCAAATTCCACAAAATTCCTGATATGCGCTTTTTGAGAACTGTACAAATTTCCCGTTATGCCTTAAAATTATTCCAGGGAACTATCGTGATGCTGCTCTTTCCTGTCCTGTTATTCGCACAGAAAAAAACAGTGACCGGAACGGTGCGTGATAATAACGGGGATCTGCTTCCGGGCGTGACCGTTACTGTCAAGGGCGACAAGGCGGGCGCCGCTACCGGCCCTGACGGTAAGTTCTCCATCTCCGTGCCGCAGGGCGCCACCCTTATTTTCACTTACATCGGCTTCGAAAAGGTAGAGCAGGTGGTAGGCAGCGCCGGAGAATATAATATCCGCCTGGCCGAAAAAGCCGGCACCCTCAGCGACGTGGTGGTAGTAGGTTATGCCACGCAAAAAAGAAAGGACCTTACCGGCGCCGTGGGCAGCGTGAACATGAAGGACTTTGAGAAAGCCCCCGTAAAGTCGTTCGACGAAGCGCTCGCCGGCCGCGTAGCCGGTGTGGCGGTGGCCAGCAACGACGGGCAGCCGGGTTCCGTGGCGAATATCGTAATCCGCGGGGCCGGTTCCATTTCGCAGGATAACTCGCCGCTGTACGTGATAGACGGGTTCCCCACGGAAAACAACAACGCCAACGCCATCAGCCCGGCAGACATCGAGTCCATCGACGTGCTGAAAGACGCTTCCGCCACTGCCATCTATGGCGCGAGAGGCTCCAACGGCGTTATCCTCATCACCACCAAAAAAGGGAAGCTGGGCCCGCCGCAGGTGACCCTCAATTCTTATTACGGCTGGCAGAAGGTACCTGAAAAGGTGGAGCTGATGAACCCTTACGAATTCGTCCGCTATGTCGGCGACATCAACCCCGGCATCCGCGATTCCGTATACCTGGCCAAAGGCATTACGCTGGACGATTACCGCAATGTTGAAGGATTGGATATGCAGGATCATGTGTACCAGACCGGCCAGAACATGAACCACGACCTCTCCGTAAGGGGCGGTAATGATAAGACCCGGTATTCCCTTTCCGGCAACTACAACAACCAGAAAGGGATCATCATCAACGGCGGCTTCAAACGGTACCAGTCGCGCTTTACGCTGGACCAGACGGTGACCGACAAACTGAAGGTAGGCATCAACGCGAACTATGCGTACAGCGAACAGTACGGCATTCCCGTGAGCGCCACCAACTTCTACGCATCCGCCACCACATTGTATTCCGTTTGGGGAGCGAGGCCCACCACCAGCCTCGCGGGCCGGGACAGTGGCGTGAACCTGCTGGACGAGTTCTATGATCCCACCAACGAGCTGGCCAATAACCAGGACTACCGCGTGAACCCGTTGCAGAACATCCAGAACCAGGTGACCCGTAACATGACCAATACGATCATTGCAAACGCCTATGCGGAGTACGCTTTCACCAAAGAGCTCAGCCTGCGCGTTTCAGGTGGTATCAATTATTATAACACCGAAACCAATATATTCAATAACTCCCGCACCCAGAGCGGCAGTAAATGGAGCAGCAGCGGGGTGAACGGGCTGATCTCGTTTGCGCCCAACTCAACCTGGCGGAGCGAGAATGCGCTGACATACCGCAGGAAGTTCGGGAAAGACCATAACCTGAACGTGCTGGGCGTATTTGAAGCGCAGGGGCACAAGCGTTCCTTCCGCCGCCAGAGCGCCACGCAGCTGCCTAACGAAGAGCTGGGGCTGGACGGGATAGACCTTGCAGCGCCGGCGAACACCTCGCTGCAATCCTGGGCCTCCGCATGGACCATGGCCTCTTTCCTGAGCCGCGTGAACTACGACTACAAATCAAAATATTACTTCACGGCTTCCATCCGTGCGGACGGTTCCTCCAAATTTTCCGGCAACAACAAGTGGGGTTATTTCCCTTCCGCATCGGCCGCATGGCGCTTCAGCGCCGAGCCCTTCATGGAGAACCTCCACTTCGTGAGCGACGCGAAGATCCGCCTGGGTTACGGCGCTTCGGGGAACAACCGGGTAGACGATTTTGCATACCTGCCGCAGCTGCAGCTCACCAGCAACCAGTACTGGTATTCGCAGGGCGGTAAACCGCTGGCCATCGGCGCCGTGATCACTTCCACGGGAAACGCAGACCTGCGCTGGGAAACCAATGAACAGACCAATATCGGCCTCGACCTCTCTTTTTTCAAAGACCGGCTGGGCCTTACGGTAGACGCTTACAAACGCACCACGACAGACCTGTTGCTGAATGCCGCGCTGCCCTATATGCATGGCATCGAAAGCTCCACGGGTTTCAAAAATGTGGGCAAGCTGGAAAACAAAGGGCTTGAATTCAGCCTCAACGGCGCGATCTTCAGCAATAAAAAATTCAGCTGGAGCAGCAACTTCAATATCAGCTTCAACCAGAACAAGATACTGTCGCTCGCCGAAGGCCAGGCGTCTATCCTTTCCGGTTCAGGCACTTTCTTCAACACCACTTTCTCCGGCCTGTTCCCATACATTTCAGTGGTGGACCGCCCGATGGGAGAGATGTACGGCCTCGTGTTCGACGGCGTGTACCAGTATGCCGATTTCGACCTGATGCCCAACGGTACTTACCTGCTCAAACCCGAGATCACGACGAACGGTAACTCCAGGACCGGCATCCGCCCGGGGGATATTAAATACAAAGACCTGAATGGCGACCTCCAGGTGAACAACCAGGATTACACCATCATCGGCAGCGGCCTGCCCAAGCATACCGGCGGCTTCAGCAACAATTTCACTTACGGCAATTTTGACCTGAACGTGCTGCTGCAATGGTCTTACGGCAACGACATCATCAACGCCAACCGTTACGTTTTTGAAGGGGGGATTGTGAACAACCCCAACCTGAACCAGTTTGCCACCTACGCCAACCGCTGGACGCCGGACAATCCCAGCAACACACTGTTCCGCGCAGGCGGCATGGGCAGTGCGGCATATTCCTCCCGTGTTATTGAAGACGGTTCGTACCTGAAGCTGAGAACCGTGTCGCTGGGTTACAACGTGCCCGCGTCACTGCTGCGCCGCGCGAAGATCTCCAACTTCAGGCTCTACGCGTCCGCACAGAACCTTTACACCTGGACGAACTATTCCGGTAAAGATCCCGAAGTATCCGGCAGGAACGGCAACCTCACACCCGGCTTCGATTACGCCGTATATCCGCATTCGCTCTCCTTTGTACTGGGCTTAAACGTAACCTTCTAAATTCTGACACATGAAACTTAAAACATATTCCGGGCGGATAAAGAGTGTTTGCATGATTGCCTGCATAGCTTTAGCAGGGCTCACTTCCTGCAAGAAGTTCCTGGAAACAAAACCGTCCGACTTTTATACTCCCGATAAATATTATACTACCGAAGCAGAGCTGAACCAGGCGCTCAACGGCATTTACGGCGATCTCATGCGCGCAGAGCTGTACGGCCAGGTAATGCACTTCAACTTTGTATCCACTACCGACGAGGCGATGAGCAACCGCACGGCAGATGGCGATGCGCGAGGTCTCCGCTACAACTACGATGCATCGCTCGTGCATATCGGCAACATCTGGCGTTACGCTTACCTCGGCATCAACAGCGCCAACAACCTGCTGGAAAATATCGGCAAGCCCGAAATGGATGAAGCCAGGCGCGGCATCATCAAAGGCCAGGCGCTTTTCCTGCGCGGGTTCCTTTATTTCATTCTCACCAGCAATTACGGCGACGTGCCGCTGGTATTGTCTCCCCTGGAGATCAGCGAAGTAACGCAGGCCGCAGCGCCGCAGAAGCAGGTGTACGAGCAGATAGAAAAAGACATGAAAGAAGCCGAGGTGCTGCTGAAAGATTTCACCGTGGCTAAAGTTGGTTACAACGACGTGGTAACGCTCACTGCCGTGCAGGCAATGCTGGCAAGAGTATACCTCTACTGGGCCGGTTACCCGCAGCTGGATGAAAGCAAATACGAACAGGTGATCGTGTATGCCAACAAGGTGGTGAACTCAGGCCTGCACGCGCTGAACCCGGATTACAAGCAGATATTCATTAACCTTTGCCAGGATAGATACGATGTGAAAGAGAACATCTGGGAAATCGGCTCCTCCGGCGCAGCCGCGGGCGTGGTGAACAAAAGCGGGAACGATATCGGGAACTTCGTGGGCATCACTTCTTCCATCCAGGCTGCCGATCCCACTTCCTACAGCTCGGCCAGCTGGGTGTCCATCACCCGGAAACTGTACGAGGCGTATGAACAGGATCCCAACAGCACCGCCTCCCCGTTAAAATCTTCGCCGGACATCCGCCGCGACTGGAACTGCGCTAACTTCATCTATAGCGGCACGCCCCGTGTGAGAGCCGCCCGCAACAACGTGTGGCAGATGAGCGCGGGTAAATTCAGGAGAGAGTATTGCCCTGCCGAGATACGCAACACCAACGGCGTTGGCGGCACCTACAATATCAACTGGCCGGTGATCCGCTATGCGGACGTGCTGCTGATGCGCGCTGAAGCGGAAAACCACCTGCATGGTCCCGGCGCCGCATATGCGGATGTGAACGCCGTGCGCAAAAGAGGCTATGGCATCATGAACGGCAACGTCGTGAAATCCGTGACCATTATCGGCGAGGGTTCAGGTTATACCGCGGCCCCGGCGGTGACCATCTCCGGCGGCGGCGGCAACGGCGCAGCAGCCAGCGCGGTGATCAGCGGCGGCAAAGTGACCGGCGTTTACCTGAGCAGTCCGGGTACGATCGCGGCGGGCAATTATTATACGTCTGTGCCCGTAGTAGTGATCGGCACCCCCTGGACGCCCGGCGCTACTTATGCCAAGGATGTACAGATCGCCAATAACGGCCACCTTTATACCGTGACCACCGCGGGCACCGCCACCAATACGCCGCCCACGCATACTTCCGGCGATTCTAATGCCGGCGAGACCGGGGCAGTGTTCACCTACGCCGGCGAAGCCGCTACCGCCACGGCTGCCATTACTACCGGCACCGAAGCGGATCTTCCCGGGGGGCTGACCAAAGAAGACTTCCAGCTGCTGATCCGCGACGAGCGCATGCGCGAGCTGTGCTTTGAGGCCTTGCGCAAGGCCGACCTGATCCGCTGGGGTAATTTCTACCAGGACATGCAAACCTTCGCTTCCTGGGCTTCCGCCAACGGCGCGGGTGTAACTTCCACCGGCAACCCGAATGGCCTGCAAGGCGTGCGGAACGTGATGCCGCGCCATGTGCTGCTGCCCAAGCCGACCTACGAACTGAACCTGAACCGTGCACTCGTGCAGAACCAGGGCTGGTAATTCATGAACTCAAAACATTCAGCTATGCAACGTTTATCCTTTATCATACTCGCAGGCCTCGCCGTTGTGGCGGTTGCCTGCACCAAAAACATGGAAGTGAACGCGCCCGATTTCCAGGTAAGCCTCGACCCTGCCATGCGGGTGGCGGATACTTTCACTTACAAGGTGGGAGATACCACGCGTTTCCGGTTCTCCGGCAACGCGGGCAATATTACGTTCTATTCCGGCGAAGCCGGAAAACGTTATGCCAACCGGGAATCGTCTTTCCGCCTGGGAACCATCACCCTTTCCTTCGCCTCCAAATCAGAATGGGGCACGCAGAAAAATACCCTGAAAGTGCTGGCTACCAACAAGCTCGCCGGCCTCGATTCTGCTGCCGTTGTGAATGCGCAATGGACGGACATTTCATCCCGCGCGGCGCTTGCCACCAGCGCAACCGTGGTGAACTCAGGCACGGTGGACCTGACGGACCTGGTGGCCAATGAAAAGGATTCCCTCTTCATCGCCTTCAGATACGACGGCGTTACCGGCAGCACCCAGCGCACCTGGACCATCACCAATTACGTGGTGAACAATGTGCTGCCCGACCAGACCTACAGCGTGAGCAGCCTCAGCACCGACGCCAGCTTCTGGACGCGTTACGGCAATGTATGGACGCCCGCATCCGCCCGCTGGGCGGCCACTGCGAACGATCTGAAAATCACCGGTGGAAATGCGTCGGCTCCTTCCAATACCAGCTGGATCATCAGCAAACCGCTGTATATTGGCAAACTTCCGCCCGATGTGAGCACCGGCGTCAAGAGCATCAACGAGCCGGAGAAGACCGGGTACGACTATAAATACAGCGCCCCGGGCGTATACAAAGCCACCTTCGTGGCCTTCAATCATACCCTGGATGAGGAAAAGAGCGTAGTAAGGGAATTGATCATCAAAGTGATACCATAATCAAGCACATGAAACCATTTATTTATCTCATTGCGACCGTTAGCCTTTTTGCGTTTACGACAAACACATCAGAAGAGGATTTTATCAGGGACAATGTGTCTTTCGCCAAAACGCAGCTGAAGCACATGCTGAAGGAAACCGGCAATCACGACCCGCTTGCTTTTCCCCGTTCAACCGGTAAAACCGGGCAGCTGGTAACCACCAACATGTACGACTGGACGCCCGGTTTTTTCCCCGGCAGCCTCTGGTATGCCTGGGAGCAGACCAAAGATCCGCAGCTCCGCCGTCAGGCTACCGCCTGGACGGAAAAGCTGGAGCCGTTGAAGGACTTCACCAAACATCACGACCTTGGATTTATGGTGTATTGCAGTTACGGGAATGCTTACCGCCTCACCGGCAACAAAGCCTACCGCGACATCCTGGTACAGGCCGCCCGCTCGCTCAGCACCCGTTTTTCCACGACCACGGGCAGCATCAAATCCTGGAATGCGTTTAAGTCGTGGCACGGGAACAAAATGTACTATTACCCTGTGATCATAGACAACCTGATGAACCTGGAGCTGCTCTTTTTCGCATCCCGCGAAACCGGCGACACATCTTTCCGTCACATTGCCGTAACCCATGCGGAAAACGCGATGAAGAACCAGATCCGCGGGGATTACAGTTCTTACCACGTGGTATGCTACGATACTATCACCGGTAAAGTGGAAGGCCGTGAAACCGCGCAGGGATACGCCGATAACTCCACCTGGGCGCGCGGCCAGGCCTGGGGTATTTATGGTTTCACCATGGTATACCGCGAAACGAAAGACCCGCGTTTCCTGAAAACGGCGATGGGTATGGCGGATTTTTTCCTGGATCATAAAAACCTGCCTGAAGACAAAATACCGTACTGGGATTTCAACGTGCAGGAAGCGGGTTACACACCCGGTAAAAACAGCAACGCCAACAAGGTAAGCACCAGATACCGCGACGCGTCCGCCGCTGCCATCACGGCTTCCGCCTTGTTTGAGTTAAGCGGTTATGCGGGCGATAAAAGCGGCAAATACCGCGATGCGGCCATCAAGATGCTGCACACCCTCGGCAGCAGCGCTTACCGCGCGCCTGAAGGCGGCAACGGCAATTTTGTGCTGATGCACAGTATAGGCAGCATCCCGCACAATTTTGAAATAGATGTGCCGCTGGTGTACGCGGATTATTATTTCATCGAAGCATTGCAGCGCTACGAAAATTCATTAAAATAGCTCATACGCTTAGAGCACGAGAAGAAAAGGGGTGTTCCGCAAGGAGCGCCCTTTTTTATGCGGGCTTTCCGGGATTTTTTTTAATTTGCTGAAACATTAATCACTATACTATGAAATATCATTTCTTTTTGTTGACCATGCTTTGTGGCGCTCACTACACATTTTCGCAAACGCCGACCCTTCAGAATGTGACTGACAACGGGAATACCACCAACGACCTGATCATCATTGACCCGGCTGCTGATGCTTTCAGAGGGTTTTATGTGAAACGGCTGAATGGAGCAGTAACCACCCAGGTGGGGTTTGCCAATAATAAAACTTCCGGCAATATCACATGGCATCCTGATGCAGCAGCGCCCACTACTACCTATTCGCTGAATGTAGGCGCTAACCTGCTGACATACTACAACAACGGAACAACCGAAACCATCTGGCGCTCCGGCCATATGGGCACGGGTTCCGGCTTAAATGCCGATCTGCTGGATGGGGAGAATTCTTCTGCCTTTTTACGATACGCCACTCCATACGCCGGCGATCCCACTACCTATGCTTATCCCGGGCCAGGTGTGTATCTGAATACTTTTTTCCAGCCGCCGAACGGTATACCCAATAATAACTATGGTGTGTATGTTTATTTGGGTTCCCTGACCGGGGATGGCAATTACAGCGGTATGATAGCAATGGGCACAAATAGCGGAAGCCTTTACACGAAGCGAAGAGTGGCTGGTACTTGGGAAACCTCATGGCGCACCATCTGGGATTCCAATAACTTCAACCCTTCTGCCTATCTGCCATTGACGGGCGGAAGCATTACCGGCGATATCAATATCGGAACTACTGCAGTGCAAAAACAGCTAAACGTAAATGGAAATATCAAAGCCAGGAAAGTGAAAGTAACGCTGACGGATTGGCCGGATTATGTTTTCGACGTAAAGTACCCGCTAATGCCCCTGCCACAACTGGAAGAGTACCTCGGGGAACATAAACATCTGCCGGGCATTCCTTCCGCGGAAACGGTGAAGCAGGAAGGCCTGGAGCTGGGAGAGAACCAGGCGGCGCTGCTGAAGAAGATCGAAGAGCTGACGCTTTACATCCTGGAACAAAATAAAAAACAGGAAGCCATGGAAAAGAAGATGATGGAAATGGAGAAGCGGCTGAACGCCGGAGCGCTTAGCGTATTCCCAGCTGCTTCGCATCAATCCACTTCACGTCATAATCGCTGCTGAAGAAAAGATATTTCCCGTCGGGCGTGAGATAGGAGCAATATTCGTAAGTGGCTGTATTGACCGCCGGGCCTGCGTTTGCGGCCTTGCTCCATTTCCCTTCCGCAGTTCTGCGGGAAATATAAATATCCCCGGAGCCAAGCCCGCCGGACCTGTCCACCGCCGTAAAAAGCAATAGTTTTTCATCCGGCGACACGCATGGATCATGTTCCATACCCGGGGCATTGACGGCCGGCCCCAGGTTTTCAGGGGAAGTGTACCGGCCGCCTTCCAGTCGGCTGTAATAGATCTCGAAATCGCCGCTGCGGTTGGAAGCGAAGTATATATTGCCATTGGCTGCCAGCGAAACATAATATTCCGTACTGTCGGAATTGATGCCCGGCACATTTTCCGGAGCGGACCAGCCGTTGCCTTCGGGCCGCACGCACCAGATATCATAATCGCCCGCAGTGTCCGCTGCATGCGCGGGCCGGTTCGAAATAAAATACAACGCTCCATCGGGGCCGAAGAACGGGTCTGCCTGCGAATATGCCGCTTCGCTGAAAGGCGCGGGCTGTGAGGCGGCCCATTGTCCGTTTTCGTAGCTCGTTTGCCAGATATTCCATTTGCCTTTGGCCGGGCGGCAAAAATAGAACGTTTGCCCGTCCGGGGAAAAGGCCGCATTAAAATCCAGCGAATCCGAACTCACAATGCCCGGCAGGAACTTCAGCGCGGCTGTATCCGGCAGGGGGGAAGGGTAGGGAATGCGGATGACGGCAGGCTGGCAGCCCAGGCAAAGAACGGCGGCAACCATACAAAGCAGTTTCATACGGGGGAAGGTTCTGATAACGAATGATGAAATAAATGAACTTAAATAAAGTAGAAATATAATATATGTTTCTAAATTCCTTATCTTCGCCAGCGGTTATAAAATCTTAAATATACCAATATGAATGTTTCACGCCCCCTTTTTATGATTGCCGGCGCCATGCTGCTGGCTGTAAGCACCTATGCGCAACGCATCAAGGTCACCGAAGGAAAACTTGATGTGCTGGAAGGCCAGAAAGAGATCAACATCGAGTATTCTTACGAAGGAATGAAAGTAGGAAAATTTGACAAAGAAGAAGAGTATGTTAAAAGCAGAACAGCAGAATTGAACAAAAAAGAACCCGGCCGGGGCGACCAATGGGCAAAAGCCTGGGTGGCAGACCGGAAGCAACGCTTTGAACCCAAATTCGATGAGCTGTTCAGCAAAACCAGCGGCATGCAGCTGGATAAAAATGCAAAATACACCATCATTTTCAACACCGTTTTCACGGAACCTGGTTTCAATGTGGTTGTGCATCGTAAGAATGCCTACATCGACGGAGAGGTGACGATCGTTGAAACGGCGGACAGGAATAAGGTGGTAGCCAAAGCGACGATCGATAATTCACCCGGCAACAGCTTCTGGGGCAACGATTACGATACCGGCGAAAGGATCTCCGAGGCGTACGCCAAAGCCGGGAAGGAACTGGCGAAGAAAGTTAAGTAAGAAGAAAGATTGAAAAATAAATTAAAAGGCCGTCCCGGTTTCGGGGCGGCTTTTTATTCAGTTCACGGGCACAGTTGTGAGAATATTTAATCTTGCCAATTCGCCGGTGATCAGCCCTGAAATCCTCTCAAAAGTCAGGTCCCACGCTGCATTTCCGGAAACAAATATTTCCCCTCTCCAGACGATCTTGTTCTCCGCCGGTTCCCAAAGCACAGCCTGGAGGTTTTGTTTGAACTTTTGTTTCCTGGCGTGAACGGCCTTCTGGTATTTTACCCCGGGGTACATCAGCCAACGCCAGTATTCGCGGCTTCGGCCGGCCATAGCAAGCGTATCAGGATTATCAGGCACCTCGTAGATACATAATGCAATGTCCGGCTGGTGTTTGCTGACTGCCACCTGTACATTCTGGTTAAAGGCGGCCATTTTGTTGCCGATATATTCGTACGCACCATTCACAGACCGCCCGTTGTAATGCTTTATCAGCAAGCCCGAGAGGTTTTCCATGAAATGCCTTACGGGGATGGTTCCAAATCCTGTTATCAGCAGCTTTTTATAAGATCTGCCGGTGTCGCCGGTTTCGTAGGTGAGAATATCATTGTCTTTCAATTTCTGCGCCTTCACTATAACACCAGCGGTCAGCAAAAACAAAAAGATAAGCAGAGATACACGGTACATGGGATAAGATCATTTGAAACGCTGCAAAGTAAAAAATTCGGGATAATAATCAAAACCCGTGATCATGGCGATGATGTCATTCCGACCCGCCTCGTTCTTCCACCAATCTCCGGCAGATCTCAGCCGTAATTTCCCCGGGTTTCCCGTTGCCGATGATTTTCCCGTCTATCGCCAGTACCGGCAATACAACCTTGGTAGTGCTGCTGATGAAGGCTTCGCGGATGTCATGGAGGTCTTCCAGCATCACCGTTCCCTCTTTCACATCCAGGCCCTGCAGGCTGAGGATCTTTTTCCGGGTGATGCCTTTCAGCACTTTTTCGGCGGGAGTGATGATCTCATTTTTTTTGGTAACGATGAAAAAATTGGAACGCGGGCATTCCCGCAACGCGCCCTGCTGGTGATACAGCACATCGTCCGCCCCGTGTTCCGTGATGAAAGGCTGCAGGTAGATGGATTGCAGGTAGTCGATCGTCTTTACCTGCGGCAGCTGCCGCTGATGGTCGTAGGTAACCAGCCGGATCCCTTTTCCGAAAGCTTCGGTATTGAATGTGTAGGCGGATTGGGTAATGAGCAGGTTGGGTTTGGCGGGCGTGTACCCGTTATCCGAATAGCCGCCGGTGAGCGTGATGCGGATGCCGGAGTGGGGGAGACCGTTCTTCGCGATCAGGCCGTTGATCAGCTGCTCCAGTTCTTCGCGGCTTTGCTCCACCGGCAGGTTCATAACGGCGGCGGAATGGAAAAAGCGGTCCAGGTGGTCCTGCAGGAAAACGGGTTCGTTGTTCCTCGTCCTGAAATAATCGAATATGCCATAGCCGCGCTGGATAGACAGGTCGTTGATGCTGATCTTTGCATCCTGCTCCTGTACGAACTGGCCGTTGATCACTGCGAATATATTGCTCATGGAATGCTGTTATGTTTTTCCAGGATGGGTAATACTTTGTCCAAAGGTAATGCTTCGATCTTCCGCCCGTTCCTGCCGGTCATGGTTTCCGCGGCAAAAAGGGAGTTGATGATGGCCTCTTCCGTGGCTTCAATGGCCGCCATAAAAAGGGGCGACACGGCGTCGTTTTGCAAAACGGGGGTCATGATCGCCCGCGTGTCGGGGTTATGAGGAATACGGGCTGCTTCCGCCGTTGAAAATGCGATCACATAATCGCCGCTGCCGTTGGAAGCGATGCCGCCCGTTCTGCCCAGGCCCAGCATGGCGCGTTTGGCCAGGCGCAGCAAATTGCGGTGGTCCAGGGGCGCGTCTGTTGCCACCACGATCATGCAGGAGCCGTCCACATTGTTCAGCAGCTGGTCGCTGAAATCGAACCGGCCAAGGGCTTCGCCTACCGGCGCGCCGTTGATCTGCAGGGCGCCGCCGAAATTGCTTTGCACCAGCACGCCCACGGTAAAACCGCCGAGGCTGGCCGGCAGCTTGCGGGAAGCGGTGCCAATGCCGCCCTTGAACCCGAAACAGATGGTACCGGTTCCCGCGCCGGCATTACCTTCCTGCGGCCTGGCCGCGGAAGCGTTGCGGATGGCCTGCAGCACGTCTGCTTTGGTAACATGCCGCCCGCGTATATCGTTGAGGTAGCCGTCGTTCGTTTCGCCTACAAGCGCATTCACGGAGCGTACGTTCTCATTGCCTTTTTCCTGGAGGGTGTATTCAATAACGGCGTCCATGGCGGCGGGCACGCTGAGGGTATTGGTGAGCACGATGGGCGTTTCAAGGTTGCCCAGTTCATTCACCTGTGTGCTGCCCGCCAGTTTGCCGAAGCCATTGCCTACATACACCGCCGCGGGCGCCTTTTGCTGGAAAATATTGCCGCCATGCGCCAGCACCGCGGTTACGCCGGTATGCACGGAATCGCCTTTGATGAGGGTGGTATGGCCTACTTTTACACCCGCCACATCGGTGATGCTGTTCTGTTGCCCGGGTTGCATCACGCCGATGGAGATGCCGTATTGCCTGGGACTTTTCTTTTCCTGGCCCAGCATGGTGGCGGGGAGGATCAGCAAAGCAGGAATGAGTGATCTGAACATACCTGCAATGATACTCAATTATACGCGAAGTTCTCTTGCTCGGGCAGCCAGGGGAACCGGCCGGGATAATGTTTTTCCGGCATGCGGGGCAGAAAGAACGGGTGAATTTTACCGGGTGTCGTATAACGCCTGTTTTATGTCGTAATTGCACGTGCAGGGTTCCGTTTGGCCGTCGTATGTTTGCAATATCGAATCAAACATTATTCTTAAAAACAAAAAACACAATTATATGGAAACCACTAACAAAACAGCTGTAACTATCGAAGCGACGGTCAATGCACCGGTTGACAAAGTATGGAAATACTGGAGCGAGCCCGAACACATTACCCAATGGGCCTTTGCTTCAGACGAATGGCATGCGCCCCGCGCTGAGAACGACCTGCGCCCGGGCGGTAAATTCACCACCCGCATGGAAGCGAAAGACGGAAGCTTCGGCTTCGACTTTGGCGGAGAATACACCCAGGTGGTAAAGAACGAACTGATCGAATACATCATGGGCGACGGCCGCCAGGTGAAAGTTGTATTCACGCCCCAGGGCAACGAAACGAGGATCGTTTCCACCTTCGACGCGGAAGACACTAATCCTGTGGAAATGCAACGGGACGGCTGGCAGGCTATCCTGGACAACTTTAAGAAACACGTGGAAGCCTGATCATTCAGCTTCTAACAGAATAGAAAATCGCTCCCGGCTAACAGGAGCGATTTTTTTATGTTCAATAAGCCGGCAGAACCGGCTATAGATTATTTTTTACGGATCGTAAAAAACCAGTGGTTATTTTTTCTTCTTCGCCGCGTTCGCTTCATTTTCTTTGGCCTTGAACTTTGCCATTTCCCCGATCAGGTCGTAAGGAACAGGCTGGTCCTTCGGAAGCTGCACCACGCTTTTGGACTGCTCGTACCCGGCAAGCTCCTTTTTGAATTTTTCAAACGGGGTTGGCGGGGGGAACGCCAGGCTGTAGTGCGCCTTGAAGCAGGAGAAATAGATCACGAACCCATTGGATTTATAGGCGGGTATCTGGTAGCTGATCACTTCCTCCGCGGCAGGCAGGGCTTTTTTGATCGTTTTGCGGATCTTTTCCAGTACCTGCTGGTCTTCTTTCCCAAAAGAACCGATGTACTGGTCTACAGTTTCGAATTTTACTTTTTCGGTGGCCATGAGGTTTGATTTTATAGTATGAAATTACCGAAGAGAACCGGGGTTTGGCGGTGCGGAATCTGACAAAATAGGGGGTTAAATGCGACAGGCGGCGCGGGCGGGGCACATTATTTGTACTTCAAGGCTAAAAATCATTATGGAAAAGCGAATCCTTGGAATTGTATTTTCCCTGATGGGGGCTGTAGGGCTGATCATGGCGGCTGTAAGCTTCGTGAATGGCAGCAGCGGCACGCGGGATGTGAAGATGATCATTATTTACGCCGTCCTGGGCGCAGTGTTCTTTTTTGCCGGTATGGGGCTGATCAGGAATACGAAAGATAAGCCGTCCTGACCGGGAACGGGGCGTTTTTTACACAAAAAACAGGGTATTTATAACAGCAGTTCCTTGAACTAATCGTAAATTTCCGCCCTAAACCGATTTTTTCCATGCGAAACCTGCTCGTATCTCTGGCGGCATGCATTGCCGTATTTCAATTTTCCGCCTGTAAAAACACCCAGAAATCCGCTTCCGGCAATGGCGGCCTGGAAACCATCATGTCCGTGCCCGCTACCGTAACAGCCGGCAGCCCCGTGATGCTGCAATTTACCGTGTACAACCGCTCTTCCGTGGACACACAGTTTTGCAAATGGCATACTCCCTTCGAAGGTTTCATCAGCTCCTTCCTGGATATTAAAGATGCCGCCGGCACAGACGTGCAATACCGCGGCGCGATGGCCAAAAGGGTAATGCCGCCGCCGGCAGAGGCTTATATTAAAGTGCCCGCCGGAGATAGTGTATCCGTTACCGTAGACCTGCTCAGGGGTTATGATCTCACCAAACCCGGCCAGTACAAAGCCATATACCAGGCCGGCGGTATGAGCGGGCTCACGAAAGTGAATGAGGTCGGCTTCTCCGTGCAATAATATCCAGCCAGCAAAAACATCTCCCAGGCCCCGGAAGACGAGCACGTTCATTTCCGGGGCCTGTTTGTTATACCTCGTATGGTTATCCCCGTTATTTCAGCGCCTGCGCTTCAAATTTATCTTCATAATCTTCCCGGATCGTACCTGCCCAACGGTCCCACCACAGGAAATACAGGCCGTAATTCCCTTTGAAATACTGGTGATGCTGGTTATGGTTGAAGGAGGTATTGATCCATCTGCCGAACCAGTGCCGGGCGAACCAGCGGGGGTAGAGTTCCCAGCCCAGGTGACCATATACATTATAGACCATCATGGCGAGAAAGAACACCACCAGGTGGATCTGCGTAAGCGGCATCATAAATAGCAGCACGGGGAAAATGCCCACTTCCACCAGCGCTTCCAGCGGGTGAAAGGAAAATGCCGCCCAGGGCGAGGGGTTCGTGGAAAGATGATGCACTTTATGGAACCAGGGAAACAACCGGCGGTGATGCATCAGCCGGTGCGTCCAGTAAAAATAGGCATCGTGTACAAGGAACATTAAGGGGAACACCGCGATATACCAGAAGGTGCTGTGGGTGGAAGGATCTTTGTAATATTGCGTGTAAGGCCGTAATGGGGTGAACAGGATCAGCACCGGCACCAGCGAAAATACCAGGATCGTGAGGCAGGAATACAGGATCTCCCTCCGGTAATCCTTATTCCGCGGCATTTTGGGCTGTATCTTCCGGTGAAAGATGCGCTTGCGGAATATAAGGTACCATATAATAAAGGCAATCCCCGCGAGCAGGAAATACCGTAAGGCAACCATCCAAAAAATGGGCAACCATTTGTCCAGCCAAACCATAACACTAATTTAATCTTTACCAATTTTCTCCTTCTTCATCTGTATAAAAGTAACGCTTTAATAATTTTTATCCTCACCGGTGAGGCGGGATAAATTTAATATCCGCGCCGGGCTGCAACTACATCGTTTTCGTAGATTTCAACAGCCGTTTGTCAGGAATCGTTTATATTACGGCATCAACCAATCAAAGTCAGTCTGGTAGCTAGATTCAACGTTTTGGCATATATATTTTCCACGTAACATTCTGTTAACATGAGAGTGTTTTTTTCGTGCCCGTATTAGTAATCAAATCTTAATCGCTTTCCATGAACAAAGTCTACTTTCCTAACCGCATGATGCAATCGTTTTTAGCATTGCTGGTATGCGGCCAATGCAGCATTCTGCCAGCCAGTGCGCATGCAAGGGTGGTGCCTTCCGGGAATGAAATTTCCTTCAGGCAAACCGTACGCGGAACAATTAAAGACGCGGCCAGCGGCAAACCGCTGTCCGGCGCAACCATCGGCGTGAAAGGCGCTGCGCAGACCACCAGCTCCGACGACAACGGGGCCTTTTCCATCAACGTGCCCGACAATGCAACGTCGCTGATGGTGAGCTATGTGGGGTATGTTACCCAGGAAGTGCCCATTGCCGGTAAGACTACCGTTGAAGTACTGATGCAGACCATTTCCACTGACCTGAACCAGGTGGTGGTAGTGGGATATGGCACCCAGAGCCGGAAAGACGTGACCGGCGCCACGAAGACCCTCAAAAGCGCAGAATTCAATAAGGGTATTATTAACGCTCCACAGGAATTATTGCAGGGCAAGATGGCCGGCGTGAATGTAACCTCCGCCAGCGGCGAGCCCGGCGGCATGCTCGGTATTACCGTACGCGGCCCCGGTGGTGTGCGCACTAACAACACGCCCCTGTTCGTGGTAGACGGCCTGCCACTGGATAATTCCAGCACCGGCGGCGGAGACCCGCTGAACTTCCTGAACCCGCAGGACATTGAATCGATAGACGTATTAAAAGACGCTTCCGCCACCGCTATTTACGGTGCGCGCGGCGCCAACGGCGTGATCCTCATCACCACCCGCAAAGGCAAAGCCGGTGCTTCTACTCTCGGTTTTTCCGCAGGCGTAGGTTTCTCTACTATTGCCCGCGCGTTACCGGTCTTCTCCGCTTCGGAATTCCGCAAGCAGGTAGTGGCCATAGGCGGCGACCTGGACGACCAGGGCGGTGATACGGACTGGCAGAAAGAGGTCACCAGGACTGCCGTTACACAGAACTACAACCTCAATCTCAGCGGTGGTGCGGACAAGCTGACCTACTATGCATCCTTCGGTATGCAGAAGCAGCAGGGCATCCTGAAGAATAACGATATGAACCGTTATTCCGGCCGCTTCAACGCCACCCAGAAATTCTGGGACGATGCACTGATCATCGAAGCTAACCTCGGCGTTGCCAATACCAAGAATGAACGTCCTCCCATCGGCGGGATGATCGGCGACGCGATTGCCAACAATCCCACTTACCCGGCATACGATGCCAGCGGCAATCCGGCCAAATACCAGAACCTCAGCAACCCGCTGGTAACCCTGGAGCTGGAAGACGATATCACTACCATTAACCGTGTAACCGGCAACATTACGCCCTCCCTTCGCATCATCAAAGGGCTGGTGTATAAGCTGAATTTCGGGATAGACAATTCCACTTCCACCCGCGACAGCGTGAGCAGGCCCAACGCGGTGCCCCTGCGCGACGGCCGCCTGGTGACCTGGAATATCTATAACCGCAACACATTAATTGAAAACTACCTGACCTATAATTTTGAAACAGGTGCACATAGCTTCTCCGCGCTGGCAGGTTATTCCTACCAGAAATTTTTCCAGCAAGGCCGCAACACCAGTATCAATAAATTCCCCATCACGCCGGTAGATCCGATCTATAATCCCGGCCTGGGGCAGGAACTCACGCTGGCCGCCAACAGGCCCGGCGGGTTTGCGATCGAAAACGAACAGCAAAGTTATTTCGGAAGGATCAACTACGGATATGACGACCGTTACCTGCTGACCGTAAATTTCCGTGCGGACGGTTCCACCAAATTCGGCGAGAACAATAAATACGGTTATTTCCCTTCATTCTCCGCAGCCTGGAGGGTGAGTGAAGAAAAATGGATGAAAGGTTCCTTTTTCAGCAACCTGAAGCTGCGCGCGGGATGGGGCATTACCGGGAACCAGGAAATTCCTAACAAGATCACCAGAGCATATTACCAAACCACCGTTTCTGCCGGAACCAGCTATCCGTTATACCCGACAGGCGCTTACCCTGGAGGCACTACTTTCGCACGCCTCGCCAATCCTGACATCCAATGGGAAACCTCTAACCAGACGAATGTGGGCATAGACTTCGGTTTCCTCGGCGGAGCGCTCAGCGGTTCTATCGACGCCTTCAATAAAGTGACCAGCAATATGCTGCTCAAAGTGGTTGCCGCCGATCCTATCAATCCTACTTTCGAAACCTGGGTAAACAATAAAGACGCAAAAGTTGTCAACAAAGGCATTGAAGCGGACCTGGAATACAATTATAAATCCGGCCGCAATGTGAACTTTAACGTTGGCGGTAACATTACTTTGTTAAAGAACGAGCTGAAGAACTCACCTTACTCAGTGATCCCATCCGGCTCTGCTTCCGGCGCTGGTCTTACTTCCGCTACCATCAACGGTTATGTGAACGGCGAACCCCTGGGTACTTTCTACCTGAAAGAATGGACAGGCTTTGATAAAGATGGTCTCAGTACCTACCGTGATACCGATGGTGACGGTATTGTAAGCGATAAGGACCGTATCGCTGCCGGCACTGCATTGCCCAATGTCATGTACAGCTTCCATGCAAGTGTGGCTTATAAAGGTTTCGACCTGCTGGCCAACTTCAACGGCGTGGGCGGCAACAAGATCTACGACAACACGGCCAACGCGAATTTTTACAAGCTCCGTCTTTCCAAAAGCCTGAACACCACGCCCGAAGCGGTGAAATATCCGGAAGAATCCGTGAACAACGCTGCACCGGTGAGCACCCGTTTCCTGAAAGATGGCGCCTTCCTCCGCTTAAACAACCTGACCCTTGGGTATAACTTCAACACGAGAGCGCTGGGCATCAGCAAATACGCGTCCATGCTGCGTCTCTCCGTTACCGGTCAGAACCTGTTCGTGATCACCAAATACGACGGTTATGATCCGGAAGTGAATACAGACCGTACCATTGAAGGATTTTCGTCTTATGGCGTGGATTGGCTGAGCTACCCGAAAGCGAAGTCCATCATCTTTAACTTAAATGTTTCATTCTAATATACCGGATCATGAATAAAAAAATATTAGCGCTGCTGCTGGGCGTATCCCTGTTTGCAGGCTGTACGAAACTGGAGGAGAAAGTGCTGGATGAAACGTCTTCCACCGGCTCAACGGATAAACAGATCGCAGAAGGCCTCATTGCGCCCGTATATGCAAAGCTGCCCGACATCTTCCTCCATACCAACTATTTCGCTTTACAGGAAATATCCACAGACGAGGCCATCCTGCCTTACCGCGGCGGTACGGACTGGGGAGACAACGGTATTTACCTCGCCCTCCATAAACACGAAACCACCAGCACTGACCCGAACCTCCGCAATACCTGGAATAACACATTCCAGGGTATTTCCCGCGCATTGTCTGCCATCGTAGAGCTGCCGAATAACAAAGACGCCAATGCCAAAGTATTCCTCGCAGAAGCCAGGGCCATGAGGGCGTATTACAGCATGCTTACGCTGGACCTCTTCGGCCTGGTGTTCAAAAAAGAAGACCCGCGTGAAACTTCCGTGGTCCTCAGGGGAGAAGAAGCGATGGCCTATATCAGGACAGAGCTGGAAGCCGCTGAGCCCGTGCTGGATAATACCACCGGCCCCGGAAGGATCACCAAGGCCGCCGTTTGGGGCTTGCTGGCCCGCCTGCACCTCAATGCCGCCGTATACCGCGACCGCTACGCCGCTGCCTTCACTTTCCAGAAAGCGGATATGGACAAAGTGGTGGAATACTGCGACAAGATCATCGGCAGCAACGCCTATACCTTATCGCCCAGCTACTTCGCGCTGTTCGACGATGCGAACCATACCAACAAAGAGCTGATCTTTGCTGTGGACCAGCGTTCTGACCTGAACGGGCACAACCGTATGGCTTATTTTTCGCTTTCCGGCGACCAGTTCCCGATCCCGGCTTATACCGGCGCGAACGGTACCGATGGCCCTGCTATCACGTCGGACTTTTACCGCAGCTGGGTGAATGCCTATGCGCCGATAGACCCTGCAGCGGCCGATCCGCGCTTCTACAAGCAGAACATGAGCGTGTACACCAATCCCAACGACACCTGCGTGGATGCAGCCGCTTATAACATCAACCGTGGCATCCTGCGCGGCCAGCAATACGGCCTTATCCGCAAAGGCGGTGTGTTCCTCAAATGCGACGACGGCAAAATGAAAGTAGGCCCGCTGTTCTACGACACCCGCAACAGGCCCACCATGCCCGTGAATTTCACCGAACAGGTAGATTTCACCGTTGCCGGCAGCAATTACAACACCGGCTTCCGCGTATCCAAATACGAATTCAGTAAAACTTCCGTGAGCGGCCGTAATTTCGGCGAGCATGACATCGTGATACTGCGCCTTGCAGACGTATATCTCATGCGCGCTGAAGCAAAGCTGAGAAGGGGAGACGCTATGCCCACCGCGCTGGCGGACGTGAATATTGTGAGAGCTTCCAGGACCGCATCCATACCTGCGCCGCCGCTCCTCACCATCAACCTGGACCTGCTGCTTCGCGAAAGAGGCTTCGAATTCTACTGGGAATGCCAGCGCCGTACCGATATGATCCGCTTCGGAAAATACGAAAGCGCCTGGACCGAAAAGACAAACACCGACAAGAACAAACGCGTGTTCCCGATCCCGCAAACCGCCATGGACGGAGCTTCCATTATTCCCGGCTACCTGGTGCAGAACCAGGGTTACTAATAAACCATTTAACACCAGCGCGTGCGGCCACTATACCGGTCGCACGCGTTTTTTATTGGTGATGTTGAGGCTTACGTATGGGGTATTTATTAATGTGTTAATATGTCGGAAATGGTATATATTCAGTAAGCATATTTGCCGTAAACCCCGTCTATACCATGAGCAATCAACCCCTTTTCAGGAAGGCGATCGTCGCTGTCCTGTCCGTTATGATGATGGGTTCTCTCCGCGCACAGGACCCCAGGAAAGTAAACGATTCCCTTGAACGTTCCGTTCATGAAATGAACAACACATTGCTGGCCGCACACCGCACCTGGGGTAGTAAGGCGGATACAGATACCACCTTTGCCAGAGTGCTGAAACGTGTGGACGGTATTGATTTCAAAGTGATGAAGATCGCGGACTGGGACTATTCCAGCAACAAGTACAATGCACAGCCACAGCTGCGCTACAAACAAAAGTTATACAAAGAGCTGGAGATCTACGCACTCTTACTGGATAGAGCTTATAAGCTGAACGCCCTTGATTCCATCACCAGCATCCTGCGTTTTATCGACGAGGATATTTCCCTCAAAATGGACAATGCCTGGGCTGCGAGTCCTGTGCCGCCCGCGCTGGTGAACCTGAAGGTGCGGGTGCTGGAAGCACCCTCGGGTACTGAAGTTCCCGGCGTGAAAGTGTTCATCAGGCCGCAGCTGGCGCCAGATCGCTATACCGAAGAATTCAATCCCACCAACAACGCCCTGAAACGTATTATGCCCGGTATAAAGCTGGTGTGGATAGAACAGGGCGGCCGGAAAGCAGGCGAGCGGACCATTGTTGTGCCCGCCGGCGTAGAGTCCGACACGATCGATTTTTACATCGAGAAAAAATAAACTATGGAATTTGCGGCTTTCCTCAAAGACAAATGGGTCATCCTCCTGGAAGCGGTGACCATACTGGTGCTGTTCCTGACGGACATCATGGTGCCGCCGGAAATAAGCGGCTCCCTTTCCGCTTCCGATCTTAATACCATCGGCATGGCCCGTTACCTTATCCTGGGAATTGTATTGCTGCTGCTGGTACCTTTCGAACTGTATAAAAAACGCCGTCATGCCAAATGGTACTGGTTTGGGGCTCTGTTATTCTTCGGGCTTTCCGTGGGGGCGCTGGCGCTGTACAACAATGTTTACCAGCGGCATACGGCCTACAATGGCATTCATAAGGAACGTTATATTATCGGGAATAATTACCTGCCCGAGGCGAAAGTCATGATAGACGCATGGTCGGAAAAAAACAAAGGCGCGAGGATCACACCACGCATAGTGCTGGAAGGTTTTGACGAGCCCGAGCAGGCCTGGCCGGTGGAGGAGATCGAAGCCAACGCCAGGACGCTGGTGATCCGCTACCTGCTGATCATTTTCTTCGCCACACTGTTCATCGTTTGCGGCATGCAGGCCGTGCGGTGCATCAGCGAAATCCCCAAAACCGCCATAACATGAGAACGCTTACGCTGGCTGCCGCCATACTGGTATTATGGGTGGTTTCGGGCAACCGGCCCGCGGCAAACGGCTTCAATCATGAAGTTACGGCGGAGCGTATCGTGCAGTACTATAACAGCCTCTGGAACCTGGGCGTGAACGTTAAGATAACCAGCGGGGAAGTCAATTATTCGGACCGGAATGGCGAAATAATCCTGAGCAGGCCTTACCTGGACCAAATAATGAACCGCTACGGACCAAAAGTGTATCCTTTCTGCGTTTCCTTTTTGTTGGCCCATGAATACGCCCACCAGCGGCAGTTCAGGGAACACCCTGCTTCGCTGCTGAACACGGCTTCCTGTGAACAGCGCACCCTGCTGGAAGCACAGGCGGATGTGCTTGCGGGTTATCTTTTTGCAAACATGTGGAAGCTGGGAGATACGCTCCGCCTGCAGGACACGGTGACCGCCAACAGTTTCAGAACGGTCATGGCATACGTGTACGACATGGGCACATACGAATTCGGGCTGAACACGCATCCCGGTTACAAACAGCGCCGCAACGCCTTCCGGCACGGGCTGGTGTACGGCCAGCTGGAAGGTAATTCCAGCGAAGAACGGAAACGTTACCTGGCAAGCGTGATCATGAAAACAGATAATACGGACCTCTGGCCATGGAGCCTGGATATCGCGAAGAAGATCGTGCATTTTCCTTCAGTCATCCTGCAGGATATCGCTATCCTGGCAGACAGCATCCATTACCGCTTTCACGACGACGAGCGCAGCACGATGGTATATTACGAGCAAAAACTGCGCAATAACGGGAAAAGGAAAATAAGGCTGACCATGCAATACAAGGTGATCGGCGTAGACACCAATTACTATCGCGATCCCAAACAGATCGCCTTGCAGGGCGGCGTGAAAAACCATATCGTTGAAATTGCCCCTGGCGCGGAGGTAACGCTTAGCGGCGATCTGGACTGGCGGAATGCCAGCAGGGGAGCACAGCAGCCCACACTGCGTTTTCCGCCGGATAACGATGTGCTGTTCAGCGCAGCGTATGTGGACGGCGAGCCTGAGCTGGACGATCTATGCCGTTCAGCAGGCGCCAGATTTCATAATGATCGTCAAACTCCTGGCAATAGGTCGCTGCCGCTCTCGCTTATGTTTCTCGGGCGCGAAGGCGTTAAGAATTTCCGCAATCTCAGGGCCGGCTTTTCTTTGGAATGGAGCGGCGATTTTATTGATTTCAGCTGCTCGCACGAAGTGCCCGGTGCGCTGGAAACCACTGTATCCAAATACCTGGAAGATAGTACCGTCTCCGTCCAAATCCGTTTTTATGATGCATACAGCAAACAGGATGCGCGGAAAATATTCAATGAACTGATCGGCACCCTGCTGGATATGGAGAAGAAGAAGTACATGTTCATTGAACGGGATTATGAAGACCTGTTTGAGAGGATAGCGGACAAGGGGGGAGGCGAGTACCTCGGCAGCAAACACAGCCTGGAGAAAGGGTACATCCTGAAAAGGGATAACAAATTTTCCATTTATGAAAACGTAAAAGGAGAATTCCTGCACGAAGCCGTGTCGCTCACTTCCCGCAATATAGAATTTGACCTCGAAATGCAATACTGGAAAAGAAGTCAAAATTATACTATCACACTTGAAATCGGCAAACATGCGTACTAAACTTACCGTTTTTCTGCTGCTGATGGGTTTCTCCCTGAATGCCGCCGCCCAGGACTGTCTATCGGACTTCCGCGTACGGCGCGCCTGGCAACAATCTCCCATGTGGTGCTGGGCCGCCACGCTGCAAATGATCATCAATTTCCATGACCCGTCTTCGGATGCTTCGCAATGCGACATCGTGGAAGATTACTTTGATGTGGAAGACTGCGAGGAAGCCGAATTCTCCGGCGGTTATATGAACAAAATGAAGGATTTCCTGGAAGATAACGACCTCGGCGCCACTTTCACCTGCGACCTGGTGAACCGCCCCCTTTCCGTGAACGAGATCGTGGATAATATCCTGGACTGCAAGCCCATCATCATCAGCATCCGCCCGAGTCCCTTTTCCAGTATCGGTCACGTCGTTGTGATCATGGGCATCTGGCAGCGGCGGGATGCATACGGCAATCCCTGGACAGAAGTGGTGCTGCGCGATCCCTATCCCTATTCGTGGAACAGCGTGGTGAGCAATGGTTTCACCGGCGTGGAGTATTCCCGGCTCCGCTCTGTCTGGATCTCTTCCATCTACAACATCGACCCCGACTGATGCATTAACAAAAAAAGACATTCCCATTACAGATTTCGACCCCACTCTTCGTTGACATTAACGAATCGCCCCTCCGTTACACCAACTGATTGGTGTAACTTATATCTGCGTCCCGGCAGGGGCCGTCCCTTATCCGATACAGGTTTTATAAAGAGACACAGCACATAGCTTAGACCTTTCTTTACCCACTCCTCTGATGTATATGCAGCTTAGACATGATCAGCCCGCGTAAGCGAAGTTGAAAGGGATATCAAATTCAACATATAAAAGGATTCATCACTTTTAAACTTTGAGTTATGGGAGACATGTTAAATGCAAACACATTACACTACCCCTTTACCCACAGCACCAATCCCCATGCAGAACAAATGGAAAAGATCATCCATTCCTGGGTGGCCACGCATTTTGATTTCCTGCCTGAAAAAGTAAAGAAAAAATATGTGCACACGGGCATGGGGCATTGCGGCGGCTGCATTTTCCCGAAAGCGTCCATGCAGCAGCTGCAGGCGATCTGCCGGTTCTTTATCTGGGCTTTTACGGTAGACGATACTTATGAATTTTCCACGCCCGGACAGGTGGAGATCATTGAAGACATTTCGTTGCAGGCGCTGCGCCATGGCCGCTTTGTGAGCAACGACCCGCTCTATGCCACCCTGCCTGTTATGCGCCGTGAACTGCTGGCCATTTCCAGCCCTGAATGGCTGGACCGTTTCTGCGAAAGCATTGAACTGTATTTCCAGGGCCTGAAGGAAGAAACGAGATACCGCGTGCCCATGATCTTCCCTGACATGGAAACTTTCATTGCCGTGCGTACCAAAGCGGTGAACGTGCTGCCCATGGTGAACCTGGCGGAAGCCATTACCGGCACTGTATTGCCCGGTCATGTGATCAGGCACCCTTACCTGGAACGCCTGGCCTATCTCACCTGCCGCATCCTTTCCTGGAGCAACGATTATTTTTCCGCCCACCTCGAAAAAGGGCATGATGTGCTGAACCTCGTACTGATGCTGGAACATCACAATCAAAGCTCGCTCAGCGAAGCCTATGTCGAAATGCTGAAGATCCACGACAGGGACGTGGCGGAATTTGTACGCATCGGCGCTTCCCTGCCCGATTTCAGGGAATACAACCGGGCGGTAAAGGAGTATGTGAATAATCTTGAACTGATGATCGCGGGTTACCTGCATTGGACGCTGCAGCTCACGGAAAGATATAAGAAAGGAGGCCATCCCAGCCTGGACCTGCAAGCCGGCAAAACGGTGTAAGGTGCGTCAGTACTGGTCTGCATGAGCCGCCAGCAGTTGATGGCTGATCACGCTAAAGAGCGTCTTTTTGTCGAATGGTTTGGTGATGATGGCGGATGCGCCAGCTTCCAGCAGCTCGTCCCTGTTCTCGGTCCTGCCGGTGATGATTATAACGGGTATTTCCCGGAAATCAGCGTGGCTCCGGATGTAGCGCAGGGTTTGGAGGCCGTTCATTTCAGGCATCTGCCCGTCCAGCAGAATGCAGTCAGGCAGGATGTTGCACTGCCCCAGCGTTTCGATCAGCTGCCGCCCGTTGATGCTGCCTGAAATGGTGCAGCCGAAGGATTGCAGCAGGTTGGACAGCAGGCGGTGGTTCATCAGGTCGTCTTCCGCGAAAAGCACCAGCGCATTGTCCAGCCGGTAAATGAGGTCCTCATGTTCTTCCGGCAGGTTGCCGGGGTGGCCCGTTTTCAGCGGCAGCTTCACGGTAAAGGTGGTTTCCCGCTGGGAGCTTTTCACGGCATAGGTGCCCTTGAAGCTCTCCACGATATTCTTTACGATATACAATCCCAGGCCGGAACCTTCCACCTGGCTGTTCTTTTTGGCGGTGAAGAATTTCTCGAAAAGGTATTTCAGCTTGTCTTCCGCAATTTCCGGGCACTGGTTGCTGACGGAGATGCGGAAGAATGCGTCCGCGATAAGTATCTTAACGGTGATCTCGCTGTTTTCGTTGGCGTATTTCACGGCGTTGGACAGCAGGTTGGTGATCACGATGTTCAGCTGGTTGCTGTCGCTCACGATAATGGGCGGCATGCCCTTGTCTATGTACAGCTTGATGGTAACGCCTTTCAGCTTCGCTTTGATGCGGTGGATGCTCACGATGTTGTTCAGGAAAGGGCGGATGTGGAAAGTATGATTTTCCAGCTGGTCTATTTTACCGCTTTCGATCTCGCCCATGCTCAGCACATTGCTCACGATGTTGCTCATGCCCGCATTGATGATGCTAAGCTGGTCGATATACGGCCTGATCCTTTCCAGGTCCGGGTTTTCCTTTGCGTCGTTTTTCAGCAGCTCCAGCAGGATGGAGTTGGAGGTAAGATTGTTGCGCAGCTCGTGCGTGGTTTTGAACACAACCATTTTTACCTGCTGGAAGAGCCGTTTGTTTTCCCGGATATAATAATACAGCACCATCGCGTCGAACAGGAGGAAGGAGGGAAGGGCGATCCAGCGGAAGAGGTACTGGTTCTGCAATGATATTTCCACAGGGGAAACGAAGTGGTAATAAAAGTTGATCTCCAGGAAAAGCAGGGTGAGCAGGGTGGCCGCCAGCCCCAGCAGGCGCTGTTTCTTTTTGGAATAAACGAGGAAACAAAGCCCGAAAAGAAATACGACGATTAGGGAGAAGTTCATCAGCTGCCCCAGTAGCATGGAGAAATATAATGCGCCCGCGCAATGCACAAGCAGCAAACCAACGCTGGCGGCGGCATAACGCCTGCGGCTGTTGAGCACGATGATGCCGGCGAACAATACGCCTTCCGTCACAGCCGGGATGAAAATGGCCAGCAGCCCGGTGGCCCGGTAAAACACATACCCGACAGATACGGCCAGTATGGCGGTAATGAAGCAGAGCGTGTTGACCAGCTGCACTTTTTTCCGCGCTTCTTCTTCCAGGTTGAAAGTGCCGGCGTTGATGACAGATTTGCGGATGGCCTGCGCACATGCGGTAAGCAGGCGTTTAACAGGTTGCAGGGGCTCCATATGCACGGAGTTTGTTTGGGTGTAATCGGATTGGTTCAGTTGGGTGTCCGTTATGGGGCCGAAGTTAGTTAAATCTTTAACCGTTTTTGTTAAATGATTGTGAATGGCATATTGCAGGCGCAGGAAGAAAAACAGACATGACGATTTACCGGTAAGTATTAATGATTGGTTTAGTACGGTGAGGTTGAAACAGCAATTATAGAAGGGAAGTTGAAGCGTGTGATCTGTTTGTTAAAGGAGTAGTTGAAATGTGCTGCTGAAGCGGGTTTGCTGTTGGGGTCCGCCCCGGCGGGGCGGACTGGATAATTTGCCTGATCTTTTACAAGCGCATTGGGATGTCGTCTGCCCACACCGCTGGCGACATCGCTACCTGATCCGCTCATACAGGGAACCGTCGCCATCAGATATCTCGGGGCCGGTATGGATGTCCAGTTGGGTCGTTCCGATAAACGTATAATTGTAGCTCACTTCCGCGCGCTGACCCTTATCGAAAATGATCCGGTTTTCTTTCCCGTGTATTTCTATGTGGTAGGCGCCTTCAGACTGCTGCTGGCCGTCGCGGTATTTTTTATAACGGCCCTTGTCAAATACGATCAGGCTGCCGTTGCCGGGAGCGTATTCAACGGCGGGCACCCAGCCGGACGTGATTCGCCTGAGTTCCCAGGTGCCGGTTACGGAAGGGGCTTGCTTATCTTTTTTGCACGCAGGGGCGGCGAACAGGAACAGGCACAAAAGGCATGGGAGTAAAATGAGCTTCATGGAGTTTTTTTGGTTATACTCCTTTAACGGGCGTTGCCGGTAAAAAGTTACACCCAATTTCAGGCAGAGCCTTCCCAAAGGGCATCTTCTTCCGGCGTGAACGGGCAGCAGGCCAGTTCGGCAGGGATGGCGCTGCGGTGCAGCTGCAGCAATAGTGTAACCAGCACCGTGAGCATCAGGAAAAACAGGCCGCAAAGCGCGGCTGCTATAATGATGAAGGTGGTCATATCAGGAACGGTTTTTCCATCGCCGGTGCGTCCACAGCCAGTATTGCGGCTGCCGCCGGATGTCTTCCTCCAGGAAACGCGAAAAACGCTCCGTGATGGCAAAAGGCGGCAGGCTGCCAGGCGAATCGGTAATGAGTTGAAAGGATATTTCCCAGGAAGCCGGCGCGGCTGTTTTGCTGACAGTGGCATAGAGCACTACCGCATCCGTTATTTTGGCGAGCCGCTCCGCCCCGGTGATCACGGGTGTGGGCTGTTGGAGAAAATCGACCGTGTGCGCTTCTTTCCCCGGGCATTGGTCCGCGACAAAAATATACGCCCCTGGCTGGTGTTTTGCGGCCAGCATGTGTCGCGCGGCTTTGTCCATCGGCAGCAGCTTCAGCCCAAAACGGGCGCGCAGCCTGCGCATCACGCGGTCAAAAAAACGGTTGCTCAGCGGTTTATAGACGGCATGCATATCAAAATCAACATGGGCAGGCAGTACGTTCAGGCATTCCCAGTTACCGTAATGCCCCAGCATGATCATAATATTGCGCTGCTGCGCATGGTAATGCCGAAGGAGTTCCGGGTTTTTTACCCGCACCCGCTTTTTCACCAGCCTGGCCGGCGCCAGCAGCATCAGCGCCATTTCCAGGAATATTCCCGAAAAATGACGGTAAAATCCTCCCGCCAGGCGGTTCACTTCTTCGTAAGAGCGCTCGGGAAAAGAACGGGAAAGGTTTTGCAGTACCACCGCATACCTGTATCCCAATATTTTATACAAAATCAGATAGATCATCCGCACATATGTTAAAGTAAACGAAATACCGCTGCACCCATAGGGGTTGGGAGCGGATATGCCGTTCTGTTATTACACAAAGGGACGGAATTATATCCGCAATAAGTTGCACCATCCGGATTATTTATTACGTAAAAAGGAAAAGGAACTATGGAAACGGTCTACAGGTACGGAACAGACGAGATCTTATACAACTCCCCGGGCGAACATTGGATCACGCCAGCCTCGCCGCGGAACGAATGGCAAACGGAAAACATGCCTTTCTGGGATGTGAAAATGCGCGAACATTATTTCGACGGTATGCACATCAGCTCTATTAATATCAATGTTCACGAACATATCCGCCTCGTTACCAACGAACAGGGGCCTTTGCCGGGCATGGGCTTTGTGAAACGCGGAAACCTTACCACCACTGCATATTCCGGCGGCGGGCCGCGCAGGTTCACGGCGGGGCAGCACAATGTTTTTATGAACCCTTACACGGCCGTGAGCACCGAAATACCGGCGCAGCAAAACCTGGAGATCCTGCTGATGAGCTTCCAGCCGGAGCGTTTCCTGCAACTGGCAGAGCATGCCGGGCCGGTAATGGGCCAGCTGGCGGAAAGCATCGCGGCCAACAAACCCACGCCTTACCTGAAAGGCCCGAACATGCCGCTTACGCCGCGTATGCTGGCCATTATCCTGGAGATCGAACAGGGCTGTTACCGCGGCGGGCTGATGAACCTGTTCCTGCAATCGAAGCTGCTGGAGCTCCTGGCCCTGCAATGCAGCCAGCTGGAAGCGGTGAATAAAGGAGAAACACGCCCGGCCGGCCTGAGCAACGCCGATATGCAAAAAGTGCGCGACGCGCGGGAAATATTGCTGGCGGACCTGCACAATCCGCCTTCACTCAGCGCCCTGGCCAGGCAAACAGGGCTGAACGAGTTCAAGCTGAAAAGCGGGTTCAGGAAGATGTTCGGCCGGCCGGTATTCAGCTACCTGAAGGAATACCGGCTGGAAAGGGCCATGGAACTGATCCGCGGCGGCGGAAAGTCCGTCACGGAAGTAGCGTACGAAACCGGTTATTCCACTTTGCAGCACTTCAGCAACGAATTCAGGAAGAAGTTCGGGCTGAGCCCGGGAAGCCTGAAGTAAAAAAAGCTCAAAAATTTGGCTTCCGGGAAGCCACAAATGGCCGCGGTTTACCGGGAAAATGCTAAATTTGTTAGCATGAAGCGTTCCGGATCAGCAGACCTGCCATTACATTACGGCTATGTGCCCCGCTGGCTTGCCGAAAGAATGGCAAAGCTGGGGCTCGCCGTTACAGAATCCATCCTCCTAGAATACGGGCACGAAGCCTTTCTCAGCCGCATGAGCAACCCGTTCTGGTTCCAGAGTTTTGGGGCGGTAATGGGTATGGACTGGCATTCTTCCGGCATCACCACTTCCGTCATGGGCGCGCTCAAAAGAGCAGTGAACCCGCGCGCGAAAGAACTGGGGCTGTATATCTGCGGCGGCAAAGGCCGCTTCTCCCGTGAAGCGCCGGATGAGCTGTTCAGGGTAGCCGACCGCACCGGGCTGGACGGCAACCACCTCGCCCGCTGCAGCAGGCTGAGCGCAAAAGTGGACAACACCGCCGTGCAGGACGGTTTCCAGTTATATACCCATAATTTTATTGTAAGCGATCACGGCGACTGGACGGTGATCCAGCAGGGGATGAGCCCCGACAGCCAGATGGCGCGCCGTTACCATTGGCATTCAGGCCAGCTGCAATCTTTCGTGGAAGAGCCGCACGCGGCCGTCTGCGGTGAAAATGTTGGCCCTATCCTCAACCTCACCGCGAAAGAAGCCGCTTCCGCCCGTGCCGGCATGCTGGGCCTTACCCACGAAAAACCCGAGCTGATGATGCAGGAGATCCAGCAGCTGCTGTTGCCCTCGCGGCACGAAGTGCAGGCGGAAGATGTGGACCTCAAAAGGCTGGGCACTGTGCTGTGGATGGCGCATGAACAGGCTGTGGGCAGCTTCGAGGAACTGCTGCTATTGCAGGGCACCGGGCCGCGTACGATCCAGTCGCTGGCGCTGGTGAGCGAGGTGATCCACGGCACACCGGCAAGGTTCAAAGACCCCGCGCGTTTCGCGTTCGCGCATGGCGGGAAGGACGGGCATCCCTTTCCCGTGCCTGTTAAGGTATACGACGAAACCATTGCCACTTTGCAGACCGCCGTTCATAAAGCGAAGCTGGGAAACACAGAAAAGCAGGAGGCCATCAAAGCGTTGCATACGCTGGCCGTTAAGGCGGAGAAGGATTTTGTGCCCAATAACCGTTTCGAGGAGCTGGTGCAGCAGGAGCGGGACGAATCCTGGCGGTACGGCGGCAGAACGGTGTTCGGAAAAGCGCAGCCGCCGAAAGGAAAGAAAGGGGTGCAGCTTAGGCTGTTTTAAAGAATAAAATAATTAATAATCTTCTGTTTATAACTCCATCGCCTACACGCCCGTTTAGCCTTTCCCGTATACTCACAAGATTACTTTACAATCCTCCCCCAAAAAAATCCGGCAACCGCCCGGGAAACTCCGCCTGTGGCTGAAAACCGGTAAATACCTGGAAACCAGTAGTAACGGCTACACGAAAACCGGTAGCGTCGTCTCCGGTTTAACCGGTAAATATGACAACTCAGCCCGATTCATTATCCCCGGGAATAAATAATGTTATAATTTGGCGCCTGAAATCAAAAATTTAAACTTTCATGAAACAAAAAGCCATTTACCCAGTTACGCTGTTTTTTCTTTTGTTATGCTCAACAGCATACTCTCAGAAACTTTCTGTTAACGACAACGTGATCAATTTCGGTATCGGTTTCGGTTCCACCTACTCCCTCCATTCCGACTACAGCGGCTTTCCCGCCCTCAGCGTTTCCTACGAGCGCATCTGGCCTAAAGAGATCGGCCCCGGCCTGCTGGGCGTCGGCGCTATTGTCGGTTACCGCAGCATGAACTACAAATGGAACGCGGGAAACAATCATTACAAGAACAAGTTCAACACCCTGCTCATCGCCGCGCGTGGCACCTATTACTGGGAAAAGCTGGTGACCGAGAAATATAACGTATATGGCGCAGCGTTAATAGGCGTGCGGTCCGAGAATTATAAAATAGATGGCGGCAGCGTACCCGGCGTTTTCGCGGACGACAACAGCGTACATCCTTTCGTGGGCGTGGTTGCCGGCGGCAGGTATTATTTTACGCCCAATATCAGCGCGTTCGCTGAGCTGGGTTACGATATCAGCTGGACCAAAATCGGTATCAGCGCAAGGTTCTAAGCACATCGTCGTACAATTCATAAAAAAAGAGCGGTTGATTTCAACCGCTCTTTTTTATTTATCCGGGCATGTAATGCCTTAGCTCTTTCTGCGGAACGCCGCATCCAGTGAATAGCGGCCGCTGCCCAAAATGAATACTACGATGGAAAGGAGCATGTAAGCGAACGCCAGCTCTTTCACCTGGAACGGGTCTTTACCATGAGCGATAAAATAGGCCACCAGCATCGTGATGAAGATCGGGATCACGGAAAGTCGGGTAAAGAAACCCAGTAATACAAAGAGGCCGCAAAAGAACTCTGCGAATATCACGAGTATCACGGTGGGTTTTATGCCTATGCCGATAATGTCCTGGAACATGCCGAGCATTGCTTCGTAGTTGGACAGTTTTCCCCAGCCATGGTAAATAAACAGGCCGCCGAAAATAAGTCTTAAAAGAAGTGCTGCAAGATCAGTACTGAGCGGTTGGATGTTAAGGATGCTGTTCTTCATATTGTAATGGTTTGTAGGTTAAGTACGCATCAAAAATAAGGGGAATATTTAACTTTCCATAGGGGTAATTACGACTTTATAAGGGGCAGATCGCGCAGCGTCGGCATACAACGGTTGAAACTTTTACGGAGCGGGGATGAATTTTTCCATGGTCATCCAGTATTTATCCCTGAATATGCGATAGTTCACGTCCTTTTTCGCGGGATATTTTTCCAGGTAGGCGGCAGTTTGCCGGGATATTTCCCTGAATTCGCGGCAGGCGATGAAAATGAAGCGGGATCCGCCTTCTGTGCTTCTGCCGAGGTACAGGTGGCCGTCTTTTTCATGCAGGGCGTCCAGCAGGCCATCCTCGAAATCGGCCAGCGCTTCGTGCATATCGGCGGAAGGCATGCCGTTGCCGTCGTATTCAAAAGTATGTTCTATTACCAGCATCCAGGGATGGGAAGGTTTGGCGTCCCATTCCAGCAATTCGGAATTGATGCAGGCGATCAGCGGCATATCGTAGCTGTTCCTGCCTTCCACCACGGCGTAAAGATCGCTGTCTTTATTGCTGCGGGTGCCTTTATATTTTTCCACGAATTCTTTTTCGCGCCAGCGCAGGAAATCTTCCAGTTTTTCGAGCGGTATCAGCGTTTGGCCGTCTGCCCCGCCGAATTGTATGGCGTCTATTAAGGTAGCCGTAGCCAGCTCCCCCAGGGCGTTTTCGAGGAAGATCACGATGCCGTTGCCGATCTCTTTCTGGTTTTCCCCGTTGTAATCGGTATGCACAAAAGTGATGTCGATCTCGTCGGGGTATTCAGGATTCTCGTTGCTGTAAAAGCTGATGTTGCGGCTGCTGAAAGTGTAGCCGTTCATGCCGATCTCGATATCCGCAAAGCCAAGGCCGGGCTTCAGCGCGGTGAATTTCCAGCCGGGAAGGGCAGGGGCCGCGGCCACCAGGTCTTCCACGAACACGAAGGATTTGATGTCGCCTTCGGCGGATATCACCATTTCAACGGTATGTTCGTCGTATTTGCCTGCGAGGGAATAAAATTGTTCGTTCAGCTGGTGCAGCGGGGGTATCACTTTGTCCATGAACCGGCTGTCTATCTCCTTTCCTTTATGCAGCACGCGGTAAAATTCTCTTTCGTGCCGGGCGAACCATTTCCAGAAAGAGGCGTTGTCGCGGATGTCCGTTTTTTCCCTGGTGCCGAACAGTTTGCTGAGAAAACTCATAGGAAAGGATTATCGGGCAATTATACCTTTTTTTTATGATTTATAGCGGTGTTCTGAATTTTTACTACTTTTAATTCAGCAGATTCACCAAAATCAGTTCACCGGTATCCCGTCTATATTGCTCATGCAGAATATTCCACATAGTGAAGAGGAGTTGTTGCGCCTGCTTGCGGACGGTGATGAGCATGCCTTCCAGGTAATTTTCGAGCGGCACTGGGACGCCGTTTTTTCCACCGCCCTTTTACTCACCAAATCAGGTTCCGTTGCGGAAGACGTAGCGCAGGACGTGTTTACCATGTTGTGGGAGAAACGCGCATCGCTGGCCGGGGTGGGCAAGCTGGAAGGTTTCCTCTTCGTTTCGGCCCGCAACATCATCTATTCCCGTTTCCGCAAGCTGGCCTCACAGGATGCATACCGGCAGTATATCCTTTCCTGTTTCAGGGAAGACGGGGTGGAAAGCGCGCAGGAGGCCGCGGAACTGCGTGAGCTGGACCGTACCATCCAGCAGGCCATCAGGCTGCTGCCGCCCCAGCAGCAGAAGGCTTTCCGGCTCAGCCGCTTCGAAGGCATGCAGCATGAGGAAATTGCCGTTACCATGGGCGTTTCCCGCATTACGATCAAAAGTTATATCGTACAGGCCATCGCCAGCCTCCGCAAAGCCATCGCCAACTATCCTTCCGGCGCGCATCTCCTTATCTGCGCCGTGTTTTTACTTCATTCCTGATTTTTTTTGAAACCGGCACCTCCCTGCGGGCAGGTTGCGCGTCTTTACAATGTTCTGGCTTCCCAGGCCCGGGCTTTAATTTATTACACGTTATGGATCAGAAAACCTTTGATGCATTGCTGGAAAGGTTCCTCAGCGAGGATTTAAGCCGGGACGAGGCCGAGCAGGTATTGCATTCCCTGGAAGATAAGGACATGCGCAGCCAGTGGCAGGCCGCTATTACCGGCCTGCTGGAAAACAGGCAGCTGCACGGCTTGTCCGACCCAGCCCGCCGCGACGCAGTGCGCAAAGCCATCCTGGCCAAAAAAGCGCCCGTTCCCATCAGGAAGTCTCCCCTCCGGTATCTCAAATACGCTGCCGCCGCCGCCGTGATTGCCGCAGTAGCGCTTGTACTGTACAAACCCGGCCGGCAGGAAACCAGTTTGCAGGCAGGAAATGTACCGCTTGCCGGCCAGGTAATACCCGGGGGCAACAAAGCCGTGCTGGTACTGGCAGACGGCAGCCAGATCACGCTGGATACCGCGGGCAACGGCACCATTGCCAGGCAGGGCAACGTGCAGGTAATAAAGCTGGACAGCGGGCAGCTGGCCTATAACCCTTCGGGTAAGGCCGGCGCCGTAGGTTATAATACATTGGCAACGCCCCGTGGCGGGCAGTTCCGCATCATATTGCCCGACGGCAGCAAGGTTTGGCTGAATGCCGCTTCCACGCTGCGTTTCCCGAACGCCTTCACCGGCAGCGAGAGAGAAGTGGAGCTGAGCGGCGAAGCTTATTTTGAAGTGGCGAAGAACCCTTCCATGCCCTTCAGGGTAAAAGTGAACGAGATGGCCGTGCAGGTGCTTGGCACACATTTCAACGTCATGGCCTATCCTGACGAACCGGGCATCCGCACCACTTTGCTGGAAGGCGCCGTGAAAGTGGAGCATGGCAGCAAAGCCGTGCAGCTCACGCCCGGTCAGCAGGTACAGCTCACCCCGTCCGGTGGCATGAGCCTGGAAAAGGATGTGGACGTGGAGGAAGTAGTGGCCTGGAAGAACGGTTATTTCCACTTCAACCGCGAATCGCTCCAGGGCGTGATGCGGCAGATCGGCCGCTGGTACGACGCGGAGATCGCGTATGAAGGCGAGATAGCGCCGAGGCAGTTCGGCGGCAAGATCGAAAGGAGCAGCAGCGTAACGGAAGTGCTGAAAATTCTGGAATTAAGTAAAGTGCATTACAGGATCGAAGGAAAGAAGATAATTGTAATGCCGTAAGTCAAAAATAAGATCGTTATGAAAAAACAAACTTTATCGGTTATGAAAAAACATTAGGCAACACACGGCCCTAAAAAAACCGGCCCGATGGCAGTCGGAGCCGGCAATGTTCGAAAGGGCAAACCATGATGAAATCATTCCACGGTATTCCGCAACACCGGTTTGCACCGGTGCGGGATTCTATTACCCTAACAAACCAAAATTATGCAATTTATTCCTGATTGTACGCGGCATTTCCAAAGACGGCAGATCGCCAAAATACTGCTAGTTATGAAGTTCTCCCTTATCATTTTATTGTGCGCATGTTTGCAGGTGAGCGCCCGGAGCTATGCCCAGAGCGTTACCCTGTCTGAAAGGAACGCTCCGCTGGAAAAAGTGTTCCGTTACATTGAGAAACAGACCGGCTATGTGTTCTTCTTCGATCATTCGCTGGTAGACAAGGCCGCCCGCGTGTCCGTCAATTTTAAAAGCTACCCGCTGGACCTCGCGCTGGACCTGTGCCTGAAAGACCAGCCGCTCACGTATTCCATCGTGGGGAAAAACATCGTGATCAAACAAAAGGAAACCGGCATCGTATCGAAGATCATTTTCGAAAAGGCGCAGGATACGACGGTGAATGTCAATGGCCGCGTTTCGGACGCCAAAGGCGAACCGCTGCCCGGCGCTTCGGTGGCGATCAAAAACACCTCCACCGGCACGGCCACCGACGGTAATGGCGTATTCAAGCTCAAAGCTCCGCGAGGCGCGGTGCTTGTTATTTCCTATATCGGTTATAAAGGGCAGGAGATAACGGTTACGAACGACCAGCCCCTGAATGTCACCCTGCAACTCGCTGTGAGCAGCACGGACGAAATAGTGGTGATCGGCTACGGTACCGTCCGCAAAAGCGATTTGACCGGTTCGCTGTCGCAGGTGAAATCGAAAGATATCACTTCGTATCCCTCCACCAACATTATGCAGGCCCTGAGCGGCCGCGCGCCGGGCGTACGCGTAATGCAGAACAATGGTTCCCCCGGCGGCGCCGTCAGCGTGCGCATCCGCGGGGCCAGCTCCATCCTCGGAGGGAACGAGCCGCTGTATGTGGTAGACGGGTTCCCTTTCAACGGCAACCCCACCTTCCTGCAGAACTCAGACATTGCTTCCATTGAAATATTAAAAGACGCCTCCTCCACCGCCATCTACGGATCCCGCGGCGCCAACGGCGTAGTGATGATCACCACGAAGAGCGGCAGGAAAAAAGAACAGACCTCTGTTGAAGTGGAAGTAGGCTATACCCTGCAAAGGATCACCAAAGAAATGCCGCTCATGAACGCAGGGCAATATGCCACGCTGTATAATGAGCAGGCCAAGAACGACGGGCTGGCGCCGTATTTCACGCAAGGGCAGGTAGACAGCCTTTCGCGCACGCCCGGTACGGACTGGCAGGACCTGGTGCTGCGCACAGCCCCGCTGTTCACCGCCAGCGCCACGGTAAACGGCGGCACGGAGAAAACGAAATTCTCCATCTCCGGTTCCGCCTTTACGCAGGACGGTATCGTTCGCAACACCGATTACAAACGTTACAGCATCCGCGCGAATGTTGAGCACGACATCAGCAAGGTGTTCACCGTGAACTATAACGCCATCCTCACCCGGCTGAACAGCAGCCGGAAGAACAGCACAGAACCCGGCAACCGCGGCAGCGACCTGATCTCAGCCATGCTCATGGCGCCACCGAGCCTTACGCCTTACCTGCCCAACGGCGGATACCGCAGGCTGAACACAGCGTATCCATTTATCTCCAACGTGATCATCAACCCGCTGATACCGGTCTATGAACAGTCGGACAATATCAAAGGCGACCGCATACTCGCCAATGCCGCGCTGGTGATCAAGCCCTGGAAAGACCTTACCATCAAGATCTCCGGCGGTATTGAGAACCTGAACGACCGCGTGGACCAGTACAGCAACATCGAGCCTTCCACCAACTCCGTGGGTAGCGCTACAGTGTTTACAGACCAGTCCACCAGCTTGCTGAACGAAAACGTGATCACCTACAACAAACAGTTCGGCAAACATACGCTCACCGCGATGGGCGCTTTCAGTTACCAGGACTTCGTCTTCAACCAGCTGCGCGGTTCCGGCTCTGGTTTCCTCAGCGACATTACCGGCACCGGCAACCTGGGCAGCGCGGCCACGCCCGGCATTCCCGGCAGCAGCTACCACAAATGGGTGCTGCTTTCGTACCTGGGGCGTTTGAACTACAACTATGCGGATAAATACCTGGTCACCGTCAGCTTCCGTACAGATGGTTCTTCCCGCTATTCCACCGGCAACAAATGGGGCAACTTCCCCTCCGCGGCCCTTGCCTGGAGGGTTTCCAGCGAAGAGTTCATGAAAAAGAGCAACCTGATCTCCGACCTGAAACTGAGAGCCAGCTACGGCGGCTCAGGCAGCGCCGCGGTAAGCCCTTACCAGACGCTCAACCAGCTGACGTCTACCAATACCATCTTCGGCGATGCGCTGTATACGGCCTTTGCTCCCGGTACCACCCTGCCCGGCGACCTGCGCTGGGAAACCACCCGCATGTTCGACGCCGGGGTGGACATTTCCTTCCTGGACAATGCCCTCCGCTTTACCGCCGATTATTATAACAAAAAGACCACCAACCTGCTGAACAGTGTGCAGCTGCCCGCTTCCATGGGCTACCGAACCACCGTGCAGAACGTCGGTGAAATACAGAACACCGGCCTGGAACTGAACCTGGAAGCTGATGTGCTGAAGAGAGAAGTGAGCTGGACGCTGGCGGGCAACATCGCCTTCAACCGCAACAAAGTGCTGAAACTCTATAACGGGCAGGACATCTATGGCCGCACCCTTTACACCGGTTCGCTGAACGATTACGTGAACCTGCTCCGCGAAGGCCAGCCTCTGGGCATCTTCTACGGTTATAACGAGATCGGCTATACGCCCCAGGGTAACCTGATGTACGAGGATATCAACAAAGACGGCGCCATCAGCGCGGCAGACAAGACCTACATCGGCGATCCCAATCCTGATTTCATTTACGGTCTTAACTCCATCACTTCCTGGAAAGGTTTTGAGCTGACCGTATTTATCCAGGGCAGCCAGGGCAACGACATCTTCAACCTGAACAAGGCCGCTACGCTGGACCTGGGCATGGGCCTGAACCTTCCCCGCGAAGTGTATGAAAACCACTGGACGCCGGAGAATACCAATGCCAAGTATCCCAAGATCACGCGGAATCTGGCGGGCAACATGAGCACCCGCTTCGTGGAAGACGGCAGCTACCTGCGTTTTAAGAACATCCAGCTGGCTTATAACCTGCCTACGCGCAACTGGGGCTGGAAATGGTTCAAGACCGCGCAGGTGTACGCCAGCGGGCAGAACCTGATCACCTTTACCAAATATTCCTGGTATGATCCCGAGATCAACGCTTTCGGCGGATCCAATTCCATCAACCAGGGTATCGATTACGCCACGTACCCGACCAACAAATCAGTGACATTCGGCATCCGTTGCGGGTTCTAAACCATTTTTCTTTACGCTAATCATTATAGAATGAAACAGTCATTGCTCATCATATTTTCCTGCCTGCTGCTGGTTTCCTGTACGAAAATGCTGGAAGAGAAACCGAAGTCCATTGCGGCGGAGCTTTTTTACAATACCCCGGCTGAAGTGGAGGCGGGGCTGAATGCCATTTACCAGCCTGTACGCGGCAGCGGCAACCTCGGCGCCCTTTTCCAGTGCCAGATGGAGATCTATACAGAATACATGTACGGCCGCGGCAGCCATGCGCCGCTGAACGATTATACCGGGCTGGATAATACGAATATTACCCGCGTGGGCGGCATGTGGGAAACCTTTTACCAGGCCATCCGCAACGCCAATATCGTGATCCAGAAAACGCCCGGCGGCACCCAGCTGTCTGACGCGGACAAACAGCGTTACATCGCCGAAGCGCGTTTCCTGCGGGGACTCTGGTATTTTTACCTGGTGCGCAACTGGGCCGGCGTGCCTATCCGCACGGAATTCAACATGGATTCCATTAACCTGAAAAAGAATACGAAAGAAGAAGTGTATGCCTTTATCCTGGGCGACCTGCAATACGCGGAACAGAACCTGCCCGACGCGGCCCGCCTGAGCGGCACGCCGAATAAACTGGTCGCCAAAACCGTGCTGACGGACGTGCTGATGAACCTGCACCGTTACGCCGACGCCAGGGTTAAGGCATTGGAAGTGATCAGCTCCAATAAATACTCACTTGTAAAGGTTGCCGTGCCTGAAGATTTTGACAAATTATTCGGGCCGGACGTACAGTCGTCGCCGGAGGAGATATTTTACGTCAAATATTCCAGGACGCCCTCCGGTCAAGGCTTTTCTTACCCGCAGTATGCACATTACCCCGGCACCATCTATTATCCTCCCGGCGGGTTTTATACCTTTTACAGCGATTCAGAGCAGAATAGTTTCATCAAAAACTGGGATAAAAACGATTTGCGTTATACTTTTAACTGGTATCCGCAAACTTTCGGCCTGGGGCCCACCACGATCCTCAACCGTAAGTTCAGCGACAAGACCACTACTACCAGCGGCGGAAACGATTATCCCATGTACCGCTATGCCGATGTGCTGATGTTTTACGCCGAATGCGTAGCCCAGGCGGGTGGCGCCCCCACGGCGGACGCGATGGAAAAACTGAACATGGTGCGCCGCAGGGCTTATGGCAAAGACCCGCTGGTAGCCGATCCCACAGTGGATTTTAAGCTGGCGGACTACAGCTCCAAGCAGGCTTTCATTGACCTAGTGGTGAAGGAGAGGGGATATGAAAACTGTTCCGAGGCCAAACGCTGGCCCGATCTGAAGCGCCTGGGCATTGCCGCGCAGGTGATCCAGGCGGTGAAGGGTAAAACCGTTCAGCAAAAGCACCTGCTGTGGCCGATTCCCACTACTGAATACAACTACAACAAAGCGATAGACCCGGTAAAAGACCAGAATCCCGGTTACTAAAATTTACAAGCATGATGAAACTAAGATTGTTATTAATTCTATGCCTGGCGGTAATTTCCGCCGGAGTTTCCGCGCAATCCGTGCGGGAGGTGGACATTTGCGTGTACGGCGGTTCTTCCGCCGGCGTGATTGCCGCTTACACCGCGAAGAAACTGAACAAGACCGTTTTGCTCATTGAACCGGGCAAACGCCTCGGCGGCCTTACTTCCGGCGGCCTGGGCTATACCGATATCGGGAATAAGTACGCCATCACTGGCATTTCCCGCGATTTCTACCGCCGCATCGGCACGCATTACGGCAAGTTCGAGCAGTGGATATTCGAACCCGGCGTGGCAGAGCGCACTTTCCAGGAATACATCCGCGAAGCGGGCGTGGAAGTGCTGTACCAGCATCGCCTGGCCGGCGCGCAGAAAACCGGCGGCAGGATCACCGAGATCCAGCTTGAATCTTCCACAGGCGGCGCGGCCAAACATTCCGTGATCCGCGCGAAGATGTTCATAGATTGTACCTACGAAGGCGACCTCATGGCCAAAGCCGGCGTTTCGTATACGGTAGGCCGTGAGGCCAACGCACAGTACAACGAAACCTACAACGGCGTGCAGCTGCGCAACAAACACCAGTTCCCCGACGGCGTGGACCCTTACAAAGTGCCCGGCAAACCCGAAAGCGGCCTGCTGTGGGGCATTAGCGCTGAACCGATGGCCGAGCAGGGCGCTGGCGACAAAAAAGTGCAGGCCTATAATTTCAGGATATGCCTCAGCAACCAGCCGGATAATATGATCCCCATCACGCAGCCGGAAGGCTACGATCCGGCGCGGTACGAGCTGCTGCTGCGCGTGGTAGAGAAAACCAGGCCCGGCAACCTCAACGGCATCCTCAAGTTCGACCTCATGCCCAATCATAAAACGGACATCAACAACAACGGCGCGTTCTCCACGGACATGATCGGCATGAACTACAACTATCCTGAGGCAGACTACGCCACCCGCGAAAAGATCACCAAAGAGCACGAGCTCTATAACAAGGGCCTGCTCTACTTCATCGGCCACGATCCCCGCATGCCGCAGCACCTGCGCGACGCCATGCTCAAATGGGGTTACCCGAAAGATGAATACCAGGACTTCGGCAACTGGAGCCCGCAGATGTACGTGCGCGAAGCGCGCCGCATGGTAGGCGCATACGTAATGACACAGGCCAACTGCGAAGGGAAGGAAGTGGTGAAAGACGGCGTAGGCATGGCCGCTTACACTATGGATTCCCACAACTGTCAGCGCATTGTGCAAAACGGCATGGTGAAAAATGAAGGCGATGTGCAGATAGGCGGCTTTGGCCCTTATCCTATCAGCTACCGCTCCATCATCCCGAAAGCGGAGGATTGCGAGAACCTGCTGGTGCCGGTTTGCCTGTCCGCCACGCATATCGCTTATGGCTCCATCCGCATGGAACCGGTGTTCATGGTGCTGGCGCAGTCTTCTGCCACGGCGGCTGTTGCGGCGATCGACCATAAAACTTCCGTGCAAAAAGTGGATATCGCGAAATTGCAGCGTGAGCTGACCGCCCGCCCCCTGGCGAGCAACCGCACTGCGGAAATACTGGTAGACAATGATGATGCGACGCATGTGGTGAAAAAAGGCGACTGGAAACAGGAGAAAAGAGGCGCTTACGGCCCATCGTTCTTCCAGGCGGAAAAAGGCGGCCAGCAAGGATCCGTGCGTTTCACGCCCGATGTGCTGAGGGCGGGCACTTACAAAGTGTACACTTACGTACCCAAGGTTCCCGGCCTTTCGTCCAGCACGCAGATCACTGTGTTCGACGGTAAAAAAGAGCAGAAAGTGCCTTACACGGCAGCATCTGTACGCGTGGAAGGACAAACCTCCGGCGAATGGGTGGAGCTGGGAAGCTACGCTTTCGGCAAAGGGAATAAAGCATATGTGGAGATATCCAACGCTGGTGCGGATGGAGCGATAGTGGCCGATGCGGTGCTGTTCATTCCTGTGGAAAAATAAAGCCCGTCATTGCGGGGAGCAGCAGGGCCAATGCGGGAGGGGCGACGAAGCAATCTCCTTCATGGCAGTGAAATACATTGTATAACCAAACATACAGTCATTAACGGTAGAATACCGGCCGGGCGAGCGTTTCGCCCGGCTTTTTTTATTCCGGTTGCCCCAGCCGCCGGTTTTCTTCTGTTGCGCCTGCATCGCGGCCAGGGCGGGCATTTTTGTCGCCTTTGCTGAAGCGGTAGCTGAAAAGGAGGGTGATGTTGCGCGTGTCCCACCTGCGGGAGTTAAAGCCTGTAACGCCGCTCAGCCGGTTGTAGTCCTGCCGGTCCACCCGCGTATATGCCGCATCCCGTACGTTCAGCTTGATGGTGCCGTTGTTGCGCAGGATCTTTTTGCCGATGCCGGCATGAATGTGCCAGGTGGCGGCCTGCGTGAATTGTGCGTAAGCCTGTGGTGAAATGTAGCCGGTGTTGATCTCCGCGCTCCAGGTCTTCAGGAAATTGAACTGCTGGATGGCGCTAAGCTCCCAGTTATCCGCCGTGAAACGGATGTTCTGGCCGTAGAGGGAAGTGCCGGTGGTGGCGTTCGTGTAAACCACGGCAGGATTGAAGGTCCACCAGGGCGCGGGTTTCATCGTCGCGTCCAGCGAGAAGCCGGTGATGGTCCTGTTGCCGATGTTTTGAGGGCGGCGGTAGAATATATTGTCCCGCACCTCGATGGTAGCATCTATCCCGTTGCGCAGGCGGTTGTGGAAAACGGAGGCGGTGTAGGTGTTGCGGAAGATGTAGGAGAGTTCGGTGTTGACGGAGAACTGCGGCTGCAGCGCGGGGTTTCCCTGGTCGTAGGTAAAACGGTCGCGGGGAGAGGCGTAGGGCGTGAGGTCTGCATAGCCGGGCCGGTCTATGCGCCTGCCCAATGCGAGGGTCAGCTGGTGCTCGCCGGTTTTGTAGGTGAGGAACAGCGTGGGGAACAGCTGGGTGTAGCTGCGGGTGAAAGTGCTGTCCTTCCCGTCTTTTGATGCGGGCTGGTTTCCTTTGGTATCCGTATGTTCCAGGCGGAGGCCCAGCTGGTAGGAGAGCTGGCGGAAGGCGCCCTGGTAGCTGGCGTATCCCGCATGGATATGCTCGCGGTAATTAAAAGGTTGTATGAGATCGAACTCCGGCCGGTTGCCGGCATACACGGCGCGGTTCGCCGTTTCCATGAAAGAGGATTTGTAGCCGGCCTCAAGCTTTGTGCCATTGCGGAAGGGGCGCCGGTAATCGGTTTTAAAGGTGAAGATGTTGATGTTGAAAGGCTGCAGGCCGGACAGTTCTTCAGGTTGATCGCCCGGCTTGTTGACGCTGTAGTTGCGAAAGCTGTTCTTTTGATTGAAGGAGATATAATCGAGATCGGCGGATATCTCATGCCCGCCGCTATCCAGCCGGCGGTTCAGGTAAATATTGGCGAAGGTGTTGTGATGGTTGCGCGAAGACTGGTTGTCTGCCGAAATGATCGTATCCTGAGCCTGTGATTTATACGACTGCCGCGTTTCCGGCCGCGCGTCTTCGCCGCGGTAGAAATAATTGTAGGTGACGGCGCCGCCGATCGTGGTTTTGGGCGTCAGCGTGTAATCTGCGCCCACCTTCACCAGTATCTGGTCGTACGTCATTTTGTTGAAGCTGGTTTGTGAAACGGAACGGTCTGTATAATGTCTTTCGCTGGAAAAATCTGAAAAGGCGGCGCCGTTGTAGTTGTAGAAGTTGCCGTACAGGTTCAGCCGGCTGCTACGGTAATTGAGATTGGCGCTCTGGGAAACGCGGGTGTAGCGGCCCTGTGTGTTGTCGCTACTTACATTGCCGTTGAAGCCCTGGTTCTTTCCTTTTTTAAGCGTGATATTGATAACGCCGCCGTTGCCCGCTGCATCAAAGCCCGCGAGCGGGTTGGGCATGATCTCGATCTTGTCCAGGATGGAGGCCGGCAGGGATTTGAGGTAGTTGGCCAGCTCCGACCCCTCCAGGTAAGCGGGTTTGCCGTCTATGAACACCGTTACGCCCTGTTTGCCTTTCAGGCTGATGATATCGTTATCCACTTTCACGCCGGGAGATTGTTCCAGCACTTCCAGCGCGTTGCTGCCCGCGTTGGAAAGCAGGGCGTCCACGTTCACGATGGTTTTGCCGGGTTTCCTTTCCACCACCGGCTTCTGGCTGGTTACGCTGACGCCTTCCAGCTGCCGCACTTTCGGAGCCGGAAGCGAATCCCTTTGCTGCGCCCGGGCGCCGAGGGACAGGCATAATAAACATAAAACGATGCGCATAGTTGTACGGTTTTATGCAGCAAAAGAAAGCTATTGCAGGGCCCGCAGGCCGCGTTTTAGCCTGACGGCAGCTCCTGCATGGCATAAGGCGGAAAGAAGCCGTTTTGCGCCGCTTTTAAGCCGAAACCGGGTTTAATTATGCCGTTCGTCGAATAGCGGCGGGGGATGGGAGAATATCCTTAATTTCGGGCGTTACCGGATGATGAAACACTACTATATCGCCAATAACCGCCTGCTCACGCATATCCTTTTCTGGATCTGTTATTTGTTTATGAACACAGGCGTGCACGCCGAAGCGGAGCGGGGCACGCTTTTCTATTTCCTGGAAGAGCTGGGCGGGCTGCCCGCGGCTATACTGGTGGCTTATGTGAACATGTACGTGCTGTTTCCCCGGTTCTTTCTCAGGAAAAAATATGCTGCATACGCTGTGCTGGCCATCCTGCTGCTTTTTACGGGCTCGCTGATCAACCGCCTCATCCAGGAAAAGGTGTTCGAACCGGTGTTTTACCCGGACAGCACTTACCGCGAGTCCGTATTCGTCTGGTACATGATCTTCAAAGGCATGCTGTGGTTCCTCAGCCCGGTGCTGCTTTTTACGCTGGTCGTGAAAATATTCTCCCAATGGTTCACGCAGGAACAGCGCCACCAGGAAACCGTAAGGGAAAAGCTGGAAGCGGAGCTGAATTTCCTGAAAGCGCAGGTGCATCCGCATTTCCTGTTCAATACGCTCAACAATCTTTACGCGCTTACGCTGCAGTCTTCCCCGTCCGCATCGAGGGTGGTGCTGAAGCTGTCGGAGCTGATGAGCTATATGCTCTACGACTCCCGAGCAGACAGTATTTCGCTGGATAAGGAGATCACGCACATCCGTAATTACGTTGAGCTGGAAAAGCTCCGCTACAGCCAGCCGCTGGAAGTTTCGTTTAATGTGTCCGGCGATGTGAGCGGCCGGCGGATCGCGCCCCTGCTGCTGATCCCCTTCGTGGAGAACGCCTTCAAACATGGCGTGAGCAACGAAACCAACGCCGTTTGGGTGACGATAGACGTGAAGGTGAAAGACGGGATGCTGAGCGTAAAAGTGGAGAACAGTCATACGGACAGCATCCTGCAACCCGCCGCTCCGGCGGAAAAGAACGGCATCGGCCTGCAGAACGTAGTGCGCCGCCTGCACCTGCTGTACCCCGGCACGCATACGCTGGAGTTGAAAAAAGAACCGGGCCGTTATACCGTGGACCTTAAAATAAAAATGGAAGAATGAACAAGATCAGATGCCTGGTAGTAGATGATGAACCCCTGGCGGTGGAAGTGCTGGTGAATTATATCAGCCAGCTGGATACCCTCAGCCTCGCCGGCACCTGCCACAATGCGATAGACGCCCTGAAGTTCCTGCAAAAGAACCGCGTAGACCTTCTTTTCCTCGACATACAAATGCCGAAGCTCAGCGGCATCGATTTCCTGAAAACATTGCCGCAGCGCCCCAAAGTGATCTTCACCACGGCCTTCCGCGATTATGCGCTCGAAGGTTTTGAGCTGAATGTGCTGGACTACCTGCTGAAGCCCGTTCCCTTCGAACGCTTCCTGGTAGCCATCAATAAATACCACGCCGCGCAGGAAACTGCTCCTGCCTTGCCTTCGCTGCTCCTTTCTCAAGCAACAGGGGCTTCCGCGGATACTTTCATTTACCTGAAAGCCGACAAAAAAATGGTAAAGGTGTTCGAAAAGGATATCCTCTACATCGAAAGCCTGAAGGATTATGTGAAAGTAAAAACGACGGAGAAAGAGATCATCACTTACCAGCGCATCACCTACCTGGAAGAAAAGCTCCCGGAAGGCAGGTTCCTGCGCATCCACCGTTCCTACATTATTGCGGTGGACAAGATACGCTCGTTCAACAGCACGGCCATTGAGGTAGGGGAGTTTGAGCTGCCCATTGGGCGGCAGTACCGGGCAGAGGTGATGCGGGCGTTGGGCGTGAAAGAATAAAATATTATGCCCGCCCGCCTTCCAGCCAGCTCTTGAAATCGTTCACCCTTTCCCGGCTGATGATCACATCCTCACCCGCAGCGGGTTCCAGCTGGAGGATGAGGCGGCTGTTGTAATAGGCCATGATCTTCTTAATGGCGTCTATATGGATGATGAACTGGCGGTTGATACGGAAAAATTCGTGTTTGTCCAGCAGCTTCTCGATCTGGTCCAGCGAATAATCCAGCGGCATGCGCTGCTGGCTGAAAGTAGTGGCCCAGGTAACGCCTTTGGAGAATTGGAGGTACGCTATATCTTTCGCTTTTACATAAATGAGCTGGTTGTTGATGCGGCCGATAAAACGGGTATGGTCGCGGCGCAGGAACTCGGCGGCGATCCGCGTGATGTCCACCTGGTAATTGGGCGCGGGCCTGAACTGTTCGAATTTTTGCAGGGCGTTGCAAAGCTCTTTCTGCTCAATGGGTTTCATGAGGTAATCGATGCTGTTCAGCTTAAAAGCCTGTAAGGCAAAGCCGTCGTACGCCGTGGTGAAGATCACCGGCGTCTGCACCTTGGTATGGGTGAACATTTCAAAGCAATTGCCGTCAGACAGCTGGATGTCCATGAACATCAGGTCCGTGGGATGCTCTTCCGCCAGCCAGGCTGCGCCCTGTGCGATGGATTCTATAATGGCAAGCACTTCCACGGCCGGGTTGCACTGCCGGATCAGCTGGATAAGCCGTTCCGCGTTATGCACTTCATCTTCAAATATCACTACTTTCATGATTGCAGGATAACCGGTATTTTAACAATGAACAGGTCGTAGGAAGGGAACACCTGTATGCCCCTGCCGATGGCCAGCTCGTATCTTTTGTGGATATTCTCCAGCCCGATGCCGGAGGGCGTTTCGGGATTGCTCCTGGCCCGCACTTTATTGGTGATCACGAGTTCGTCGCCTTCGCTTTTGACCGTGATCAGCAGTGGGTCGTTGGAGGAAAAGCGGTTGTGTTTGATGGCGTTTTCCACCAGCAGCTGCAAAGTGGCGGGCGGTACCAAACCTTTTGTCCTGATCCTTTCATCTATTTCCGCCGAAAAGCGGATGCTGTTCTGGTGGCGGATGCGGATAAGGAAAAGATAAGAATCGAGGAAGTCCAGCTCGGTTTGCACCGGCACGAGGTTCTCGAATTTTTTATCCAGGATATAGCGGTAGGTTTTGGCCAGCTGGGTGATGTAGTCCGCGGCCACATCCGGGCTTTTGTATACCAGGTTGGTGAGCACGCTCAGGGAATTGAAGAAAAAATGCGGGTCTATCTGGTTGCGCAGCGCATCGTATTTTGCCTGGATATTCTCACGCATCAGCCTTTCCGTTTGCAGCTGGTATTCCTTCCAGCCTTTGTAATAATAGATAATGCCGTTGAAGGTAAGGATGAGCAGGTAAAAGAGGAAGGTGCCGAAGTTGAGGTCGTAACTGAAGCTGCTGGCGCTTTCCCAGGCTTCGTACCGGTTAAATAAAAGCACGTCGAAGGCGGAATAAACGAACCCGAACCCGGTGGAAGCTAACATGCCGTATGCCAGCAGGCTGAGGCCAAGGATAATGATCTTCCTGGGCCCTGTATGCCGCTCCACCCAGGCGGAGAGGCGGATGGCGCCTTCCCAGGCGATGAGCCCGTACACGACGTACACCAGGCTGAACAGGTGGCCCCGCATGCTCCACACGTGCATATCTTCAACAAAGCTGTGGTCGAACGACTTGAAGATGGTGCTGAGGATGTAGAGGATCAGTATCCTGGTGAGATAACGGAAAAGCTTGCTGGTAAATAGTTTGTCGTGCTTCTGGAAATCCATATCATTGGTTCGCTTCATTAAAAGTATGCATTTTCCCTAAACCAGCAGAATGCGTCCTTCACCGCCGTTTCCACCGGCGTGTATTGCAGCTGCAGCTCCCGTTCCGATTTGCGGCCTGAATAATAGTTCTGCAGGCATAAGAGATATGCGGCGGTATAATTGAGCCGGGGAGAGCGGCCGGTGAGCCGGGCAAGTACGGAACCGGCCATCCCGGCTGTTTTTAATATAAAGGAAGGAATCCTTACCAATAATGTTTTCCGGTGCTGCGCCCGGTCTACCAGCCTGAAGAACTCCCGGTAGCTGAGGTTCTGGCCGGCCAGCAAATAACAATCCCCCGTTTTTCCCTTTCCGATCGCGCTGATGATCCCGCGGCATACGTCCTGGATATGCACGAAATTTTTCCCGCCCGGCGGATAGAACAAAATGCTTTTTCCGACGCCGTAGAGCAGCAGCTTGCCGGAACTGGGCTTCACGTCATTCGGCCCGATCATGAAGGTAGGGTTCACGATCACGGCGGGCAGCCCGGCATGTTCCACCTGCTCCAGCACGTATTGCTGCGCGAGGTATTTGCTGTTGATATAACCTGAATTGGCATTAAAAAGCGAAAACCCGTTCAGCTCGTTTCCCGGTTTCTCGCGGCTGCCAGGGCCGATGGTGTTGGCGGTGCTCACGTACACGAGCTTCCGCACCTTGTGATGCAGGCATGCCTGTACAATATGACGGGTGCCGGTGAAATTGACCTTTTCATATTCTTCGAAGGAAACGCCCCACTGGTCTGTAATACAGGCCGCATGCACCACTATGTCGCAGCCTTCCACGGCCTGCATCATCTGTTCCGCATCGTCCAGCCGGCCGGAGAATATTTCGCAGGGAATATCCGCAATCGCTTTGAGGTCGGCGGTGGGCCGTACCAGTATTTTTACTTCATAACCCAGCCGGTACATTTCCCGCGTAAGGTTGGAGCCGAGGAAACCGTTGGCTCCTGTGATCAGCACTTTGGTCATATCGAATAACTGATTTCTTTTTTCACTTCCCTGGACACGAGGCGGAGCTTCAGTCCTGCGGGAAGCAGCTGCATCAGGAAATGGCTGATCCTGTTCATGACGCCGGGGATGATCACGGGGTATCCCGCCAGCGTCATCCTGATGGCCTTCCGCGCTATTTCGTGCGTGGGCAGCAGGCCCATTTTGCCTTTCAGGCCCTGGCTGATGATCCTGCGCGAAGTGCCTGAATTAGTGAGTATTGGGCCGGGATACACCACGCTCACGGAGAGGTTGGTACCGGCCAGCTCTTCTTTCAGGCCCAGTGAAAATACGGAAATAAAAGCTTTGGATGCGGGGTACACGGTTTTGTACGCAATGGGCGTAAAAGCCGCCATGCTGGAGATGTTCATGATATAACTCTTTTCATGCTGCAGCATATGCGGTATCAGCTGCCGGGTAATGAGCGCTGTGCTGCGCACGTTCAACAGGATGATCTGGTCTATTTTTTCAAGGGAAGCGTCTGTAATGGCCGCCGTTCCGCCGATCCCGGCATTGTTGATCAGGAAATTGACGGGATGGTTTGAAATGATGTCGTCGAGATGGGCCCTCAGCTCAACTGTATCGGTGAGATCGAATTCATAGACCTGCACGTCCACCTTATACTCCAGCATCAGCTGTTCCGCCAGCGAAGCGGTATTGCCGCCGGGCAGCGCAATGAGGATGATGTGCATGCCCATGCGGGCGCATTGTATGGCAAACTCCCTGCCCAGCCCTGAGCTGGCGCCGGTGATGAGCGTATATTTCATTGTTCGGCCAGTGTTTTGAATTTCGACATGGTTTTGATGAGATTGTTGTGCACGATCGGGTCGGATACCCAGCGCGGGATCTTCCGGCTCCTGTCTGTCGTAATGAGATAGGTGACCTTCACATTCCCGGAGTGCATGTTTTCCAGCAGCCATTTGCCCCTGGTGCCGGAAAGGCGCATAATGCCGGACTTTTGAGGGAAGGCGCTGTGCTGCGTGCTTTGAAAGCTCACCTCGCTGTCCGTACACTGGAAGGCAAGGCAGCAGTCCTGGTTATCGAAAGGCCAGGGAATGTCATACTGGATATAGCTGATCCAGCGGTTGGCTTCCGGAAGCGGCAGCACGCGGTATTCTTTGGCGTTCACGTTCCATTCGCGGCCTTTGGCGGGGTCTTTCAGCAGGCTGATAAGACCGGCCCTGCTGGCCCGCACGAGGAATACGGCTTTGATCTCCCTCACTTTCTCATCGTTGCCGGCGGCGATCCAGCGTTCGTAGAGGAATATGTTCTCCGATTGCTTCACCAGCCTGAATTCTTCCGCAGGTTTGCCGGCAAGCAGTGGCTGGATAAAGACCGCGCTCATGATTAATATGATTATGATACGTTTCATGCTCTGGCATTTAAGGACAAAAATGTGGGAAAGCACGGCTCCGGCCATGGATTTTCGGCCGAACTGTTGAGTTAAGGGGTTGAATTGTTGAAAGGGGCGGGAAGGGGTTAACCAGGGCAACGGGATGTTTTACGCTTTATTGGGCCTTCGTCCACACGGTTGTTCGCCCGAACATGGAAACGCCCACATACCCGCGGATCTCCAGGGTATTGCCTTTCAGCTTCATTTTGCTGCTGTAGGTCTTGCCGCTTTTGGGGTCGTAGATCTTGCCGTCTTCCCATTCGCCGTCGTCATACTCAAAACCGGTCAATATCACGAGGTTAAGGATGCCGCGGCTGCGCAGGGAAGGATCGGTGTTCTTGCTGTCTTTACGGGGCGTTTTGCCGTCTGCTTCAAACTGGTTGGCGATCCATACGATCTTCCCGTTGAATTGGTCGCCATTACGGTAGACCTGGATCTTAGCATCCTTTTCTTCATTCAGCCAGAAACCGGCAATGGCATCGGCGCTTTGGGCTTTGGAGTAAACGGGGATCATCAGCACAAGCAGGGTTGCCAGCAGTATGTTTTTCATGGACCGTTGTTTTGATTAACCCCTCAAATATCGGAAAAATGCCCGTCATTGCGAGGAGCAGTAGAGCTAAAGCGGGGGCGACGAAGCAATCTCTTGCATTGAATTGACAGACGCAATATTTGGAGATCGCTTCGTCGCCCCTCCCGCGCAAAATCCCCCGCTGCTCCTTGCAATGACGGCTTTGCTGGTCAACAACGTTCCACACCACCCGGTTGCCGGTGCGTAATTATCTCTACAATTCCCGCCCGCCGCCGCGATTATTACCCCGCTTTCCCCTGTTGTTTTTGACTGGCATGGTTCTTTCCCCGCTTAATTAAAAATAACACCATGGCAAAGGGAAATGATCTAACCGACAACAAACGCGATGAGGACCGCATGAAAGGCAACCCCGCAAAAATGGACCTGCCGCAGATGCACGACATACCCGGCCAGGAAAACATCAAGCCCGCCCCGATGGGTGAGCTGGCCGATACTACCGCTTCGTCCGCCGATGAGGAAGGCGAAGGCCTGCTCGATGATCTTAATGAAACCGATACCGGCAGCGACAATGAGCCGCTCACGGAAGGGGATAGCAATGTGACGGAAGAAGAGCGTAATGCGCTGGAAGACGCCGCCACCCGCGACCCCTCGTATGAAGAAGAAACGCGCATGCACCAGGCGGAAGTGGACATGACCGATGAGGACGGCGACCCGCTGAATGAAGGAGAGGAGCTGGACGTGCCCGGCAGTGAAGACGATGACGAACTGGAAGATACCGGCAGCGAGGACGAAGAGAACAATGAATACAGTATTGATAAAAACGACTAAATCTTTTTTATGGCAAAGGCAAAGAAGACTAACATTATCGATGAACATGCAGAAGGCCCCGTAGCGGAAGCCATTGAAGAACAAACCGCGAAGCTGCCTTCCGACGCTTTTCTCTGGGCTTCAGTAGGCGCTATGAGCGTGGCGCTGGCGCTGCAATGCCTTGGCCGCAAGCATGCGAGCCTTTTTATCGGGCAATGGGCCGCGCCTTTCCTGCTTTTCGGCATTTACAACAAGCTGGTAAAACAGCAGGGGCATGATTAAATAGTGCATTATGCAACACGGTTCATATTCGCGCAGGGACTTTATCCGGCAGGCGTCGCTGGGCATGGGCATGGCCTTCATCGGAATGGAATCCATGGCCATGTTTTCCCCCTCCGGCAGCGAATCCGCTGCATCGTTACCCGGTTCATCCGCTGCTGTTCCTCCCAAAAAGCTGGGCATTGCGCTCGTGGGTTTGGGCGGGTACGCAGGCGGACAGCTGGCTCCCGCCTTGCAGAAAACGCAGCATTGTTACCTGGCGGGCATTGTAACGGGCACGCCGCAGAAAGCGAAGGACTGGAAGGAAGCCTACAAGCTGAAGGATAAGGACATCTATAACTACAGCACTTTCGACCAGATCAGGGACAACCCTGATATCGACATCATTTACGTGGTGCTGCCCAACTCCATGCATGCGGAATACGTGGTGCGGGCGGCCCGGGCAGGCAAGCATGTGATCTGCGAAAAGCCGATGGCCATCACCGTGGAAGAATGCGACAGGATGATAGCCGCCTGCAAGGAAGCGGGCAAGATGCTGTCTATCGGCTACAGGCTTCACTTTGAGCCGCACAACCTGGAAATGAGGCGGCTGCGGGAGCAGCGGGAATTCGGCGCGTTGAAACATGTGGTGGCGGATGATGGTATGTCTGACGCGGAAGGCTGGCGGCTGGATAAACAGCTCGCAGGCGGCGGCCCGCTGATGGATGTGGGCATTTACTGCGTGCAGGGAGCGCGTTACACCACCGGCCTGGAACCCATAGCAGTTACTGCGAAAGAAGGCCCTAAAAAGGACCCGGTGAAGTTCAAAAGCGTGGAAGAATCGCTTACCTGGCAAATGGAGTTTCCAGGCGGCATTACGGCAGATTGCCGCACGAGCTATTCGGAATACATGAACCGCCTGCGCGCCGAAGCGGAGAAAGGCTGGTTTGAACTGGAGCCTGCATATGGCTATTCCGGCATCGAAGGCAAAACCTCCAAAGGGCCGATGAATTTCCCGCAGGTGAACCAGCAGGCCCTCCAGATGGACGATTTTGCGAAAGCGATCATGGAAGGCAGGCCCACACCAGTGCCTGGCGAAATGGGCCGGCAGGACGTGAAGATATTGCAGGCCATCTACCGTTCCATGGAAACCGGGAAGCGGGTAGAGATCTAACAGATTTTCCTGAAAGTAATATTGATGCGCGCACCAAGCGGCTTTGCCGTTTTCGGGAGGGCGTGCTGCCAGAAATGCTGCGTGGCGCCCGCCATGATCAGCACGCTGCCGTGTGTGAGCAGCACAGCGCGTTTCAGCGAACGGTTCATATAATGGCGGAACTGGAATTCCCTTACCGCGCCAAAGCTCACCGAACCGATCACGGGGTTCAGCCCGAGCGAACTTTCATTGTCACGGTGCCAGCCCATGCTGTCTTGCCCGTTACGGTAAAAATTCATTAAAGCGCTGTTGAATTCATGCCCGGCTGCGGCCTCCACCCTGGCTTTGATGGCCAGCAGCGCATCCGTCCATGGTTGCGGATGCATGGTGATTCCGGAATAGCTGTAGGCTTTGCCTTCATCGCCATACCAGGCTGTGAGCCGCGGCTGCATCACCGTTTTCCCGAACAGGGTCACAGGTTCCTGTTTCCAATTGATGGTTTCCTGTAACAGTTGTAAATAACGGTCGCTTTCTTCGCGTGTGAACAGCGCGGGATATAAAACCGCTTCGCCATCCACCGGCAACAGGTTGTTCATGGAACAAAGATACAGGCGGCATGGAAATGCACCACCCGTATCTTGCGCTGTATAGAAAGATTTCCATTGTATTTTGTTTAATTTCGCCCAAATTTCCGGACGATGAATTTTTATACAAGGAAGTGGGTAAAACCCGAAGACCTGAATGCGCACGGCACTTTATTCGGCGGCAGCCTGCTGCGCTGGATCGATGAAGAGGCGGCGATCTATGCCATTATCCAGCTGGGAACAAACGGTTGCGTAACAAAGTTTATGTCCGAGATCAATTTTATCAATTCCGCCCGCCAGGGCGATATCGTGGAACTGGGCATCAAAGCCACGCATTTCGGGCGTACGTCCATCACACTCACCTGCGAAGTACGCAACAAGATCACGCAGCGGTCGATCCTCACGATAGACAAGATCGTTTTTGTCAGCGTAGATGAAAAGGGCATTCCCAAACCGCACGGCAAAACGGAGATAACGTATACGGATGAACGTCTGCGGGAAGAACCCGGCGAACGTTAGCCATCATCCGCATCAGCCGCAGGAGATGCCGGAAGGATCATTCAAGGAATAGTCCACTTCCTGCTTCCGCTTCCGGGCCATGAACCAGGCTTCGATCTCCTTCAGATCGTGGCCGAGCGTATACATGGCTGCTTTCACCTTTTGAAGCGATACATTGAATTTTACGGCCAGTCGCATCAGTTCCTGCATCGGAACGCTGTTATGTTTGTTTTTCTTGATGGTTTCCATGGGCTGATGTTTCATTTTACCTGCTTTATATCCACAATTTTGTGCCAGAATCCCGCGAACCCTGTGAATCCCGCATCCGGCAACGGCTGTGGCTACCGTTTGTGGAATTCCCACGGCAAAATGGGGATGAAGAGATAGGGAAATATCGAAATATTTGTATTTTGATACGCATTAAAATAAAATTCCAGTTATGAAACTTACCACGCTACTGCTTGCATGGAGCATGCCGGTGTTTGCCCAAACGGACACCTTGCCCGCAGGCACCACTGTACCTGAACACCCGCGTATTTTATTATTGAAAGGAGAGGAAGCGCAGATCCGGCAGGCCGCCGCTGCCGACCCCGCCTGGCAAAAGATGCATAACGCCATTATCGCCGAAAGCGACGCCATCATTAAGCTCCCCAACCTGGAACGGAAAGTGGAAGGCCGCCGCCTGCTGGGCGTTTCCCGGGAATGCATCCGCCGCGTTTTTTACCTTTCCTACGCCTGGCGCACTACGGGCCAACAGAAATATTTTGACCGCGCCGAATCCGAAATGCTGGGCGTAGCCGCTTTTACAGACTGGAACCCCTCGCATTTCCTGGATGTAGCGGAAATGACGCTGGGCATGGCCATCGGCTATGACTGGCTCTACGGCAAACTCTCAGCCGCATCCCGCAAAACGATCGCTGAAGCTATTCTCGAAAAAGGCGTGAGAACCTCGCTTGACCCGAAAAATAATGGCTGGCTGCGGTCATCGCACAACTGGAACCAGGTGTGCAATACCGGCATGATGTACGGCGCGCTGGCCATTTACGAGCAGCAGCCCGAACTGGCCCTGCAGATCATCAACCGCGGCATCACCACCATCCAGCTGCCAATGAAGGATTACATGCCGGACGGGGCTTATCCTGAAGGGTACGGCTACTGGGGCTACGGCACCAGCTTCAACGTATTATTCATCAGCGCGCTGGAAGAGCTTTTCGGGAAAGACTTCGGGCTTTCCGCGAAGCCGGGCTTCCTGCAAACCGCCGCTTACCTGGAGAACATGACAGGCCCTACTGGCTTGCCTTTCAACTACTCCGACGCGGGTAATGGCGGCGGGCTGAACACCGCCATGTTCTGGTTTGCCGGCAAACAAAAAGACCCTTCGCTGCTCTGGGTGGAGAAAAGCTGGATGGAAAGCGGGAAAACCCATACCCGCGACCGCCTGCTGCCCACCATTATGCTCTGGAATAACAATACCCGCCTTTCCTCGGTTCAGCCGCCTTCCGCGCTGATGTGGACCGGCGCTGGGAAAACCCCGGTGGCGATGATGCGTACCTCCTGGACAGACAAAAACGCCATTTTTGTGGGCATGAAAGGCGGCTCGCCTTCCGTGAACCACGCGCATATGGACGTGGGCTCTTTCGTGATGGAAAGCGATGGCGTGCGCTGGGCGATGGACTTCGGCATGCAGGATTACAACTCCCTGGAATCGAAAGGAGTGAAGATCTGGGGCAGCGCGCAGAATTCACAGCGCTGGGAAGTATTCCGCTACAACAACTTCGCGCATAATACGCTCACCGTCAACGGGCATCTGCAGACTGTAACAGGCAATGCGCCCATCACGGCGTTCAACCGCGGGGAAGATTTTATGCAGGCCACCACAGACATCACTTCGTTGTATAAAGGCGATCTTGAAAAAGCCATCCGCGGCATTGCCATCGTGAACAAACAATATGTGCTGGTGCGCGATGAAGTGGCAGCACCGGATAAAGAGACCCTCATCCGCTGGACCCTGCTGACGCCGGCAGAAGTAAAGATCACCGGCAACAATACGGCAGAGCTTACGAAGAATGGCAAGTCCCTCACGCTGAAGGTGGACGCGCCTTTGCCCGTGCAGATGAAAACCTGGAGCACGCAGTCGGACAAAGACTACGACGCGCCGAACAAAGGCACCATTCTCACCGGCTTCGAAATGAAAGTGCCCGCGGGCTTCAAAGGCGCCATCAACGTGTTCCTGCTGCCCCGGAAGGAGATACAGCCGGCCGCGGTGAAGGCATTGGCTGAATGGCCTGCTTCGAAATAAAATCTTGCGACGGGATTATGGAATACGGGAATAAATGCGCATATTGAAGTACTCTTTATTGTGCAGTACTCTTTATTGTTCGCATTTACCCGATTTCTTCAATAAAAACCCAAATCCAATGGCAAGAAAGAACATCCTGTGCTGCGGCCTGTTGGCCGGCGCTTTGTTTTTCGCAAGCAGCTTCATGAGCCCCGCCGTTACCCCGGCGGCCAACACCGTGCAGTCAGTTAACCTGACGGACACGTATTATTTCACCATTAACGGACGCAGCGCGGACGTAACGATCTCTTATTTTTCCTCCGGCGGCATTTATACCACGCCGGTCGTGACCATCGCAGGCCTCGGCTCGTTTCCGATGACCAATGTGTCGCATTCACCAGCCTCCGGCCCAATACCGAACGTGGACGGCTTTCACGTATCTATTCCCGGGCCGGACGGCGATTATATTGTGGATGCGGTGATCCATGGAATAGTGAACAGCTGGTGGAGCATAGTGAGCGTTACGCCTGAATTCATTGTGTCTTAAAACATTTTAAAGCCCCTGTGGTAAAGTACCGCAGGGGCTTCAATTATTTTATACCCTCGCTGTCCGCAATAGTATCGGAAACCTGACTGTATGCAGCGATTCCTTTCCCCATGCGGCTTTCAGGTCGTCCGAAATAAGCTCCACGGGGTCCGTTCGGCGGTCCTGGATGTAGTGGTCCACCGCGCTCCAGGTGGAGAGATATCCTTTCAGGTGCTCCAGCGACCATTCTTCGGTATGCTCAAAATAAGGGGCGGGGAGGCAGGTATAGGGGAAAGGGATGGTCATGTAATTCTCGTCCACGTATTTTCTTTCACGGTCCCAGTACTGGCCTACGATCTGCACGTAAAGCCTTCTTATCACCGTGTCTACCGCGGGCGTAACGTGCAGCAGCCCATAACCGGTCACGGCGAGGATGCCGCCTTTTTTCAGCGTGCGGTCCACTTCCCGGTAAAATGCGTCGAAATCGAACCAGTGAATGGCCTGTGCAACGGTCACCAGGTCGAAGGAATGATCGGGGAAACTGGTTTCTTCCGCAGGCTGAACGGTGTATTCGATCTTCGGGTGGGGTTTGGCCTGCTCTATTTGCTGGCGGCTGATGTCTGTAGCGAACACTTTATCGAAGTGCTGCGCAAGCCTGGAAGCCACCTGCCCGTTCCCTGTACCGCAGTCCCAGGCTGCATTCCGCGCGGGCACGAGAGCAAGGAGATAATCAAATAACGCGTCCGGGTATTGAGGGCGGAATTTTGCGTACTTCCCGGCGTGGACGGAAAAGTTATCTTTCATGGGGGAGGTTTATACTGCAAAAGTAGGCAATATCCGCCACGCGGCCCGCCATTCCCCGGTAACGGTAAAGCCTGCACTGGCGGCGCACCAATGCAGGCTTTTGACTGGTTACTGTTACACTGTCTTACCGAACTGGATCAAATTGCCGCAGGTATCGTCAAATACGGCATACCGGAAATTGTCGTACTGCTTCGGCTCGCCACGGAACTCCACGCCCAGGTCTTTCAGGCGTTTGTATTCCGCGTCCACATCATCTACCCCGAAAGAGGTGAGGGGAATGCCGCGGCTGTACAATTCTTTCTGCCAGGTAACGGCAAAGTCGAACCCAAGCGGCTCCAGCAGCAGCTCCACGCCGTCAGGCGCTTCAGGGCTTACCACGGTGAGCCAGCGGGCGCCGCCGGCGGGAACATCGTTTTTTTTAATGAACCCAAGTACGTTGGTGTAAAATTGTAATGCTTTTTCCTGGTCAGGCACTAGCACGCTGGTAACTACTATTTTCATTTTTTCTGCGTTTTAAGATCAATGCGCTGATCAATGTGATTAAAATTCCCATCGGTAAAATTTCCACGTAGGTCATCAGCACCAGCCCGAAAGGCGTTTTGTACCAGGCCCTGTACATGGCCATTTCCGATTCAACTTTCGCCCTGCCCTCCGGGCCGGCCATTTTGTACCTGGAGATCTCGTACTTATCCAGGAAGTCGGGGATAAAAACATAATACTCCACCACCCAGACCAGCACGTACATGGTGGATGCCACCAGCGTGATCAGCAATCCCACCTTCAGGGCTTTCAGGAAACTGATGTCGCCGCCAAGGTATTTGTCCCGGTAGTTTTTGATCCCCACAAATACCATCGAAAATGCAATGGCCATGAGAATGAACCCAACTACCATATTGCCCTGGAAATCCTCGTTGCGGTAACAAGCAATGGTGGTGCCCAGCATCATGGTAGTGACGATCAACCCTGCGATCAGTCCGAAAATGAATACGATTTTTTTCATTGGTTGTAGGTTTTATGCTGCAAAAATGATGGAATGGAAGGACTTTTTCCTCATACTAAAGACTGATTTTGAGGAAATCAGGCGAAAGTATGAAAACGTTAAGGTATGATATTCAGCTTCTTAGCTTTATCGATAGCTTGGGTGCGCCGGCGCACGTCCATTTTTTCGAGCACTTTGGAGGAATGGGTCTTAATGGTGCTCAGCGACACATACAACTTTGCAGCGATCTCCTGGTTGCTCAATCCTTCGGCCATCAGCTGCAATACCTCCAGCTCCCGGCTGCTGAGCCCGGTCTTTTCCAGTTCTTTTTCGTTGATGGTGAATGAGGGAGGGCGGGGGAGATAGATCTCTTTTTCGACCACCACGGTATTTATTTTCGGGCGCGACAGCTTCAGCGCCAGCCAGATGCCTAGCGCTGTGAACAAAATGGCAATACCCCCGATGTAGAATTCAAGGGCGTAGCTGATCACGATGAACCGCAGTTCCAGCCAGCGGATGAGGAACAGCAGTATGGCCAGCAGAACGGTATATAAAATAGTGGATCTATGCGTGGTGAGCCATTTCCGCACGGGTTTGCCTTTTTTGGTTTACCCGTCAAAATTAATATAATTTTTGAGGGAAGGGAGGCGCTGTCGCGAAGCCGCCCTTCCACCGGGATTATGGCATTTTTACCAGCCCTGCGGGTTGAAGCTGTTGGGGCGCATTATTCCAGGTATCGCTGAAATAGATGATGTTGCTGAGATCCGCATCCGGGGACTCTTTCAGGCCGATCACGTGCTGCACGTCTTTAGACTTCACCATTTTAAGGCCGGACAGCCGCGCTTTTTTTACGTCGTCCAGGAAAATGGCGTAGCGCCCGTCCCGCTGTTGATAATTGAAAGTAGAAGCCTTCACCGTGAGCCCGTCCACATGCCGCGCCCAGAGCCCATAGGAAGGCTGTGTTTTGAGATTGCCAACATTATACTGGCCAACACCCAGTTCCGGTGGCGCGGCTTTGGCGTCTTCCGCGGGGTTGCCGCCCATGTCAGTGATATGCACGTCGGTGAATTGCACGTTTTGAATATAGCCGGTATGCCGCCCGTCAGGCAGGCGGAAATCGAGGCCGCCTTCCACAGCAGAAGGTTCCGGCAGGCTGTAACCTGCGATGATGGAGGTGGAGCGGCGTTGTGTGCCGTCGTATGGCTTCCAGCGTTTGCCGCTGTAGGAGCTGCCGCTGTATACTTCCGAAATGTCGATACCGTTGATGATGATGTTTTCCACCCGCCCGATGTTCACATTTTTAACGAGCAGCTCGTTGCGGGTTTTGCCGCTTTCGGTGAAGGAATATTTGCCGGCAACCGAACCGATCACGCGGCCACGGTTGGAAATGGAAATGAAGAAAGGCGCGGTAGTGCGCAGCATTCTGGAGCGGGCGTGCAGCGGGCCGGTGTGGCCGCAGTTGAGGTGAACGTCTTTGATGTGCCCGCCGTCGTTCGTGGAAATCGAAAACCCTGCTTTGTTGGCGCCCAGCACGTAAATGTTGTCCACACAAAGATCGGTAATGTCGTCGGCCGTTTCGGAGCCGATCTGGAAAAGGTTGCAGTTGGTGTCGCCGATAATATTGCGCACGCGGTAGTGCGTGGCAGGCCGCGTGAAACCAAGGGAACAGTCGGAGCCGGGCTTTATAATATCGTCTGAGCTTACTTTTGAATAGATATTAACGGCCTCCACATTATTGCAGGCCATGAAGTCGTAAATATCGCGGGCGTTGCCGGTACTGTATTTCCCGAAGTACGTATCGTGTACATGAATGTTGTCAGTACCCGTTGCCAGCAGCACGAAGTGCCCGCCCCGCTCGATCTTCAGCATGTTGTCCGTATTAAAATCCTTCCCGCCGGGCGTTACGTAATACGGCTCATCTTTTTCCGCGTCGTACCAGAGGTCTTCTTTGCGTGTTATGCCGCCGATCTCCAGGTTGGTGCAGAGCTTCAGGGAAAATATCTTATCGCAGCGGTTGTCCGGCGCATTGTTCATCACTTTGTCGCTGTTCACTAAGTTGCCGTTGCCGGTGATCAGGCCGTTGCCGATGATCTTGATATTGTCCAGGCGCCGGCCGGTGAACATGGCGTTGTTGAAATAATGATGCCCCACGTCCTGCTTGGTCAGCCAGTTTTCGGGATCGGCGTATGGGCCGGGATCGGTGGGAGAGGTACCTGAGCGGTATTTTTTATCGCTGAACCAGGTGGGCTCGGGTGCGTCGCCGCCTTTGAGGCCTTTGATCACGGCGTCTTTGCCTACATAGAGGTAGACGTTGGATTTAAGATGTACGGTGCGCACAAAATATTCTCCTTTGCTGAACAGCAGCGTGCCGCCGCCGATCCTGTGAAGGGAATCGATCGCTTCGTTGATGATATTGGTATGGTCGGCGCCGGATGGATCAAAGCGGCTGATGTCCATTTTCCCGCTGAAAAATCTTGCGGTGTTGGAAGGGCCGCGGCCTTTTACGTCCAGCCGGAAAGTATACAGCAGGCCGGGTTTGAGGCCGGACACGGTGGCGCTGCCGTCGTTGATGACGGCTTTGGCGGCAGACCATTTCCTGCCGTTATCCACGGACTGCATCAGCCGCGTATCTTCTTTGCCGCCCGTGGAGGTCCAGCGGAAAGTGGCGCTGGTGTACAATTCCGGCGTTTCGGCATAGGTCTTTGTTTTTAACGGCTCCCGTACGAAATCGCTGATGCTGCGTGATACGCTGATAACAGCAACGGCCGGCGCGCTGGTTAACACAGAGGGCCGCGAAGTGGTGTATTCCGCTTTCACCTTGAATTGCCCGGCCTGCGGGAAACTTACTTCATTAAAAACGAGCGCTACATCGGTACCGTTATCGGGCCGGAGGTCCAGGTGGCGGAGGGTGAGAATGGATGAGCCGTCCGCTGTTTTGGTGATAGCGGCTTCGCCTACTTTTGAATAGGAATAAGCGGTGCCGGTACGGCCAATGGATTGCAGGTGAAGGCTATCCAGCCGCACAAAGCCGCGGCCGATCACATTCACCAAAATATTTTGCATGGAAGCGTGGATGGCTGCGGGTAGTTGTATGTGCACTGTCGCATCAGGACTGCGTTGCCCCGCGCTGAACTTCATTTCCAGCCGGCGGGGGTGTGCGCCTGCGGTGAACCCGGGCTGTAATATTTCCAGGTTCCCGTTCAGGGCCATTTCCTGGAGGCCGATGTGGTAGATGCGGCTGCCTTGCCCGTAGTGTCCCGAAACAATCAGTGTGTCCCCGCTTTCGAGTGCACCTTCGGTTTTTAACAGCCTGTCCTTAATTACCTGGAACAATGGGAGAGCGGGTCTTTCACTGAAGAGCCTCACCTTAAACTGCAGTGGCAATAAAGCCACGCCTATATTGGTGGATACAGGGCCCTGGTCTTCCGGGGAATCGACGGTGAAGCGCTGGGTAACGCCGGTGATCACGATCACGGAATCTTTGGTGATACGGGCAATATGAGGAGAATTGCTTTCCAGCTGATAGGTTTGCGCCATGGCGGGCGCAGCACAGCAGGCCATGGTAATGAAAGCCAATACCGGTGATAGTTTCATACGGGGAATTTGTACCCGGAAATTAAAGATACCAAACCGGAAATACGTCATTTTGTGAAAAAAGTACCGGGGATGGTTAAGCTGGTACGTAAGTTAGCAGCACCACACCGCTTTTAAAGATCCGGGAATCAGTCAGCTTCAGGTCCAGCTTCTTTTTCATGCCGCTAAAAACAGTGTTGCCGGCGCCGAGGGCCACGGGATCTATCATAAACTGGTATACATCTATCAGCCCCAATTCCGCCAGCTGCGTTACAATGCTGCCGCTGCCGAGGATGGTGAGGTCTTTGTCTTTCTTCAGCTTTTTGATCTCTTCGCCGATGTTGTCTTTCACGATCCGCGTGTTCTGCCAGTCCGCTTTCGTGAGCGTGCGGGAAAAAACGATCTTCTCCGATGCATTCATGCCCTTTGCGATATCCGGCATGGTTTCGATGGCTGAGGGCGTAGGCCACCAGCCGGCCATCATTTCATAGGTCACTCTTCCGAATACCAGTGTACTGGCCGAGCTTGCGCCTTCCGCGGCATATTCGCCCTCTTCGCCGCCAGGCTGGTGCGTGTGCCAGCTGATGTCGCCTTTTTCTTTGCCTTCGTAATAGCCGTTCAGTGTCAGGAAATTGAATACTGATAACTTTCCCATGATGAATACATTTTAGTGTTGATGCGCTTCAGGCTCACGCCAGCGTATGAATATAACATTGACAGAAGCTCGCATCGGCACAAGTCACCCCGCGCACTCACCCCACGCTTCAGACTTGCGCCAGCGCAGGCTGTAAATGAACCTGATGTATTGCAAAGCTAATACCATAGCGCAATGCGGAAGAGGGGCAGAAACGTCAATGTAAGGAGGGGAACAGGCCATGAGCGTTGATGCAAGGCGGCGAACAGGCAGAATTTTTTTCGCTTCGCTTGTATTATTGCCCTCCTGTTCCGTATATTGTTTGCCCATGCCTCCCGGCTTCCGGGAAAATTAAAAGATTCCATGCTCTCCGGTATACAAGTTCAACATACAACCGCGGTTGCGGAACGGGAACCGCTCATCCGCCCCTTTGGCTTCAAAGGCAATTACCTCACGGAACTGTGGCAGGCCGTAAGCCGCATCACTTCTTCCAACGGCCATTCCGCTATTGGCCTGGCCACGCAAAGCGTGCTGTACGGCGATGCGGACTTCTTTGCAGCGCATCCCGAACAGACAGGGAATGAAAAGATGTTCGCGCTCACGAAAGAAGCGCTGTCGCTGATGAGACAGATCCCTTTCAACACGCCCATCGGGTTGCTGGAAGAGCTGCTGCCACGGGTAACAGCTGCCGCCGGGCGTATTACGGGTAAGCCGGGTATTCACATCAATTTCATCCTGAATTCGCTCGTAAGCGTGGACAATGCCGCGTGGCTGCTCTACGCGCGGGAAAACGGCCTGCAAAGCTTTGATGAGATGATACCCTCATCTTACCGCGAAGCGCTACGGCACCGCAACGACCGCATTGCCGTGATGCTCCAGGTATCTTACAACATGCCTGTGGAAGATGTGGTGAACGCGGTGAAAGCGGGTTATTTCGTGATCAAGATCAAAACAGGATACCCGGGCACGCAGGAAGAAATGCTGGCCTTCGACAGTGCAAGGCTTACAGAGATACACGAAGCGGTGAAAGACCTGCATACGCCGCACGGCCCCGTGCGCTACACCATGGACGCCAACGGGCGTTATGAGGCGAAAGACACGCTGCTCCGCTACCTGGACCATGCGCAGGCCATCGGCGCGTTCGACAGGATATTGCTGTATGAAGAACCGTTCCGCGAAGAATTCACCGAACCCGTGCACGATATCGGTTTGCGGCTGGCGGTGGATGAAAGCGTGCATTCGGAAGCCGACGCTTTGCAGCGGCTGGACCAGGGTTACACAGCACTGGTACTGAAAGGCATCGCCAAAACGCTGAGCCTGTCCATGCGCATTGCAAAGCTGGCGGCAGAAAGAGGCGTGCCCTGCATGTGCTCCGACCTTACCGTGAATCCTGTGCTGGTAGACTGGCACAAGAACCTTGCAGCGCGTCTCAGTCCTTTCCCGGGCATTGGCATGGGCATGATGGAAACCAACGGGGATATGAACTACACGCGCTGGGCCGCCATGAAACAGCAACATCCCGCCGCCGGCAGCAGCTGGACAGATGCGGAGCAGGGCGTGTTTCACCTGGGGCCTGATTTTTACGCGCAGAGCGGCGGTATTTTATCGCCGTTGCCACATTACGAAGCACTTTTTAAACAATCATAAACAGTATTCATGCAATACCTGAAAGGGCTCCTGCTCCTGGCGGCCCTGCTGCCGCTGCAACCGCTGCTGGCGCAGGATGTGACCATACCCATGGGCGTGATGACCGGCCTGCAATTCGACGTTGTGCGATTCCGCGTGCCGCCCGGCGCGCATGTAAAGATCGTGTTTACCAATACCGATGATATGAACCACAACCTGCTGATCGTGAAACCGGGCATGCGGGAACAGGTGGTGAACGAGGCCTTGCAGCTGGGCGAAAAAGGCCCGGAGGCGGATTACATCCCCGCATCTTCCAACGTGTTGTGGGCATTGCCCGTGGTAGCGCCGGAGCAGGTAAAAACATTGGAATTCACCGCGCCTCAAACGCCAAATATTTATCCATTTGTGTGTACGTACCCGGGCCACGGAACCGTGATGTATGGCGCAATGTACGTGACCGCAGATACCGCGCTTCCCGACCTCGCAACGGACATGAACATTCCCCCGCAGCGCCGGCAGGATGATATCTCCCTCGAAGAAAAAGAGGTGGATCACAGCGGGCATCACGGGCACGATATGGGCACGCTGCATCCTTATGAAACGAAAGCGCCTTACCTGTACCGCGTATTCATTGAAGGCGCCAGCCCTGCCGCTATTGCGGTATGCTTGCCTATGCAGCTGGCCTATTGCTGGGACGCTTCGGCCTGTAAGCTGCGTTTTGCCTGGCATGGCGGCTTCCTGGACAATTCCGATCTCTGGAAAGGCAAAGGCGATGCATTGGCGAAGGTCGTGGGCATGAAATTCTTCCAGGACTCCACCGGCTACCCGCTGGGCGGGCCGGGCGCGAAGGTGCGTTACAAAGGTTACCGCCTCGTGAACCGTTTCCCTGAATTCCATTATACGGTGAACGGCCTGCATGTGTATGAAATGATCAGGCCGAAGGAAGACGGCAGCGGCATTGTCCGTTCATTCAGGATACCGGGCAACACGAAGCCGCTGGTCTTTCACGGAGGGGATAGCGGACAAGTGCAGCTGGAAAGCTCCGCGGGAACATGGGCGGGAAGCAGTCTTCAGCTCAGCGCCTTGCAGGCGAAGGCTTTCAGCATCATTATGACCATTAAAGCGCACTAGCATGAAATATTTCCTTCCCATCATTTTTCTTTTCTCCGCCACATGCCTGCGCGCGCAATCCTACCAAGTGGAAACTATCCCCATGCCTCCCGGCCTGAAAGCGGAGAACGGCGCCCTGGCCTTTTTCCCGGACGGCAGGCTGGTAGCCGCATTCACCCGTGGTGAAGTAATGACCTGGCAGCCGCGTACGCGACAGTGGAAGCTTTTCGCGGAAGGGCTGCACGACCCGCTGGGCATACTCGTGGTCAGCAATTCGGAAATACTGGTGATGCAGCGCCCGGAACTGACGTGCATTAAAGACACGGACGGCGACGGCAGCGCGGACCTTTACGAAAACGTAACCGACGCCTTCGGGCTGACGGGCAATTACCACGAATTCAACTACGGCCCTGTTAAAGATAAGAACGGCAACCTCTACATCGCGCTCAATGCTTCTTCGCCCAACGGCCGCATGCGCCCCGAAGTGCGCGGCACGGTGAATCCTGACGGGCGCGACAGCGCAGACGGCCGCAGGCAAATGTTTTCCGCCGTGCCTTACCGCGGATGGATCATGCAGCTCACACCGCAGGGGCAGCTGTTGCCCTGGGCTTCAGGCTTCCGCTCGCCCAACGGCATCGGCTTCGATCTGATGGGGAATCTTTTTGCAACGGATAACCAGGGAGACTGGGTGGGCACCAGCCCTTTGTACCACGTGCAGAAGGGCCGCTTCTACGGCCATCCCGCCAGCCTTGTATGGACCAAAGGATGGAAGAAAGGCCCGCCGTTCGCACTGCCGGTCAGCGAGCTGGACAGCATGCGCACCAAACCCGCGGTATTGTTCCCGCACGGCATCATGGCCAACTCGCCCACGGAGCCGGTGGCAGACAATACGAAAGGAAAATTCGGGCCGTTCGCCGGGCAGTTGCTGATCGGTGAAATGAACCAGGAAAGGATCGTAAGGGTGATGCTGGAAAAAGTAGGAGGCGAGTGGCAGGGCGCCTGCATCCCGTTCCTGGACAAGCAGGGCCTGCGAAAAGGCAATAACCGCCTGGCTTTCGGGCCGGATGGCAGTTTGTATACGGGTCAAAGTTCGCATGGCTGGCTGGGCGACGATGGTATTCAGCGCATCGTTTTCACGGGTTCCCCGCAGCTGGACATTCTCCGGATGAGCTTAACGGCAAAGGGTTTCGACCTGGTGTTCACCCAGCCCGTAACCGCCGCGGCGCTGAAGCCGGCCAATTACCACATCCGCCGCTACCGCTATGCTTACCATAAAAAATACGGCTCACCGCAGCTGGATGTGCAAGCCATCAATATTAAGTCCATCAAAGCCGCGCCAGATGGCAAACGTATTTCCCTTGCGCTGGATGGCCTTGCGCCGGGCTTCGTGTACGAAATAAAGCTGGACAGCATTACATCCCGCAAGGGGCTGCCACTGGCGAACAGGCTCATTTGTTACACGCTCAACAAACTGCTCACAGCGCCGGTGGTAAAACCCGCCGTGTTTGCCGCCGCGGATATTGCAGCAGGCAAAAGGCTCGTTGCCGCGTCTGATTGCGCGGCCTGCCACCGGGCAGATACTAAGCTGGTAGGCCCGTCCTATGCCGAGATATCCGCCAGGTATGCGCCCACCGAAGCAAACGTGAACCGCCTCGCGGAAAAGATCATCAAAGGCGGCGGCGGGGTATGGGGGCCGGTGCAGATGCTGCCGCACAGCAAAATATCCAGGCCGGACGCGAAAAAGATCACCCAGTATATCCTTTCTTTATAAGCGAATGCCGCTGGTGTTTTAAAGGGGCTGGCCATTGTTGCGGTCAGCCCCTTTTTATCCTTTATAGTTCAGGATTACCCGAGATATTTCTTCAATTCCGCAGCCCCGTGCTCTACCAGCGAACGCGTTTCAGGAATGTGGGCAAGTCCGTTCAGCATACCCCAGTCGTGGATAACGCCGATATAACGGATGGTGGTTACGGGCACTCCGGCTTCCGCCAGCTTGCGGCCATATGCTTCCCCTTCGTCGCGGAGGACGTCATTTTCCGCCACCTGGATCAGCGCCGGGGGTAAGCCTTTCAGCTGCTCTACCGTGGCCTGGAGGGGAGAGGCATGAATGTCTTTTCTTTTTTCCGGTTCAGGGATATACATGTCATACATCCAGCTCATGAGCGATTTGGTGAGGAAACGCTGCGTGCCGAACTTCCGGTAGCTTTTGGTATCGAAATCCGCATCCACGATGGGCCACATAAGTAATTGGAATTTGATCTCAGGGCCGCCGCGCTCTTTGGCGAGAATAGTGGTAACGGCGGACATGTTGCCGCCCACGCTATTGCCCGCTATCGCCAGGTTCTTCCCGTCCACGCCGATCTCATGGCCATTTTCAGCCACCCATTTGGTAGCCGCATAAATTTCATGGATGGCCTGCGGGTAAGCCGCGTCGGGCGTGCGGGTGTAGTTTACGAACACCGACGCAAAGCCTGACAGTACCACCAGGTCGCGCATCAGCCGCTGGTGCGTGGGGAAATCGCCCAGTATCCAGCCGCCGCCGTGGATGAACATGAACACAGGCAGGGTGCCCGTAGCGCCTTCCGGCTTCATGATGTGCAGTTTGATGGTGTAACCGTCCGCGGTGATGGTCTTTTCCGTGACGGTAACGCCGGAAACGTCCACCTTCACCGATTTTTGTGCGTTTACCAGCACATTGCGCGCATCTTCGGTGGAGAGGCTTTCCACCGGCGTGTCAGACGCGTTCAGCACGTCCAGAAAAGCTTTGACCTGGGGTGTAAGATGTGGATCGGATGCGTAATCCACCGGGGTGTGATTTTTACTCATGGCAGAACAATTTTTTTAGATTGAAAATGTATGCCATTAGATAACGAATCAAATGCCACTATTGTTAATGACTGAGAACCAGTAATATAACATCGTTCAGGCCCTTGGAACCACGACGGGCCGTTGCGGCCGGGCGTGTAGTCACGAAATAAAGTTGAAAAAAACCGGGAGAGCGTTCTCCCGGTTGCAAAAACGGTCAGAAATTACGCCGGGGGAAGCACTTAAAGAATCCTGCTCTTTTGCCGGGAGGTTCTGTAGGCCGTGGGAGGGCAATGATAACGCTGCCTGAAGGCGGCCGTAAAGTGTTCGGGTCTATAACACGAAAAGGGAGGAGAATAACTGCTGGGGGAGGTTATCTTTGCCCCTCATTTTCAATGATATGAAACGAATTTTATCCCTGTGCCTGTTTGCCGTGCTGCAAACGATGGGCTATGCTCAATTTAAGACTATTGCTGTGAGCCCCGCATTTCCGGAACCGGAGGAAGGCTTCGCCCGTATTCTCCAGATGAAAAATGGCAATACGATGTTCCTGCTGTTTTCCTTTAACAAAGGGATCGACCTTAAATTATTTGATGGTAAGCATAAGCAACGGGTAGCGAAGCACCTGAGCCCGAAGTACGGAAAGCTGAAATCCCCGGCGATCGAGGCTATTTTTGAATCCGGCGGCGATGCGGTGCTGCTCATCAGTGAAATAGAAGGAAGGCAGCCCATCCTGCACCGGCTTATTATTGATGGAGTGAAAGGCACACTTAAATCCCAGGAGATGATTGCCCAGCTGCCCGCTGTAGGCATGGGAAAAGTATATGCGATGGCCTTTGGAAAGATACCTGCGCCCGGTTATTATGTACACAAGGACCCTCACAGCGATATGTACGCCGTTACAGGGTTCAATAGCTTCGAGTCCGACCGCAATAAAAGGATCGAAGTTACGCTGTACAACGGTGCCCACAAGGAAATAAGCCGGGCCTTCTACACTTCGCCCGAAGAAAAGTATAAATATGTTGAATATATCGACATGGCGATAATAGGGGAGACTGTACATGTGCTGGGTTATGCCTTCAACACCCGTACCAGCGGCGGAAAGGAGAATGTAATGGTGCTTGGGACACTGGAAAAAGGCGGCGCCTCCGTGGAGGTGAAGGAGCTGGACTTTGCGCACGACCTTGAAATTGATAAGGGCGTTCTGAAATATAACCCTGCTACCCGCAAAATGATGCTGCTGGTGTTCATCACCAAGTCCAAAGCAGTAGGTGCAAAAGGTAATACCCGGCTGGCGTACATAGATCCTGTAAAAAAAGTGGTGGAAAGCGTAGATGATATTTTCCCTGAAGATGCTGATATTAAAAGCAAGGAGCTGTTTGGCCGCAGGGCAAATTACGAAGGCTGCCCGGTGAACTTTTTTGTGAACGACGACGGAAGCTTTGCCGTAGTGTACGAAGACCTGGGCCTTACGGGCGGACATTCCAGCATTGTAGGCGGCGCAGGCAGCACAATAGCCAGCAGCGGGCCACATACCGAGCTGAAAGATATAGCAGTGTCTTTATACGACCCAAAGGGGAAGATCATGCAAAGTTATTTCATCCCTAAAAGGCAGTACCTCTGGGGCGGCCACCCGCGTTCATTTTATCATGCTGAGCGGCAGGGCCGGGCTGCCTTGCTGCGGGCTGGAGACCAGTTCAAGTCGTTTGCCTACATTAACGGGAAAGATAAAAGTTATGTTTTGTTTAATGATGTGGAAGAGAATACTGGAAAAGTGCTGAAAGGAAGGATCACCACCATTAAGGGCGTGGGTGAGTGCGACGCGTTTTATTATCCTTTGGAAGGAGAGAACGTGCTTCCGAAACGGGATTTCGTATATGGTGAGCCAGACCGGAAAAAAGATCATAACATGGCGCTATTTGCCGTGAGTGATTACGACCGTGAGAAGAACCTCTACGCAACGATAAAGCTGAACATGGAAGGGCGTAGCAAAGGCGTACAGATCGTTTGGATGGAACCGTAGTTCACATGTCCAACAATAAAAACGCCCGCCCGGCATATATCCGGCGGGCGTTTTTTATGTGCGGAAAAATTAACTTCCGCAATTAAAAATAAATTCTATTTTAGTCCTGCCGGAATGTAGAATTTATCCCACAACGGGAAACAGGGAACAATACGAACAATCCGGCCGTTAACCTTTGATTTTCAGTTACTAACAACCCGACAGACATTTAAGGCCTCAAATTTGTTATTATTAGCCGAACCCAAAATGACAGTATGATACACCAGCCGTATACCGCCATCAAGACACTCATCTGGAACAACAGCATCACCACCTTTCCGGAAATAATCCTCAGGATCCCACTGGACCAGCTTTGTAGAGACGCCGCCATAGAACCTTCCCAGATGAGGGAATGGTTGCACAACATCAGCAACATCACCCTCCAGGAAGTAAAACAGCTGGCGGAAATGCTGGAAGTGCCTGAATACAGGATGATGCGCATCGTGATAGCCACTGAAAAAATGCAGCAGGCCCAGCGGAATTAATCCCCAGGCTGGTATAACAAAGGTAGGAAATATTTCGTACGAATGATAATTTACCTTAGATTCGTGGTAAATTCTCCGTCATGAAATATTTCGTCCTTCTCTTATTTTTCATTGCCAACACGGCCTTTGGCCAAACCTCCCTCTACGACAGCATCATTGCCGCTGAAACCAGACCCGGCATGCCCGGCGGCGTTGCGCTCATTGCCCGTAACGGCAAGATCGTGTACGAAAAGGCCTGGGGCCTCGCCAACCTGGAGTTGGAAGTGCCTATGCAAACAGACATGGTGTTCTGCATCGGCTCCATCACCAAACAATTCACCGCCATCGCCATCCTGCGGCTGGCAGAGCAGGGCAAACTTTCGCTGGAAGACGAGTTGACGAAATACATCCCGGATTACGCGGTGAATGGCCGACGCATCACGATCGAACACCTGCTCACGCATACCGCCGCCATTCCTGAAAACCGCACGAAGGAACTGCCGCCGCAGCCGGGGGCTTACAGTCCCGCCGATGTAGTGAGCACGTTCAAAGACGTCCCCGTTTCCGGTACGCCCGGTAAGGCATTTGCCTACAGCAATCACGGCTACATCATCCTCGGCGCTATCCTGGAAAAGGTCACCGGCATACCTTACAAAACCTACCTGGAAAATGAATTCTTCAGGCCGCTGGAAATGAAACAGACCTATTATTCAGACAATACGAACATCTGGCGCCACAGGGCCAGCAGCTACCTGTTCAACCGTGCGGGCAAAGTGCAGAACGGGCCTGAAGGGCCTGCCGGCTCCGCGGCATCCGCAGGTGCTATCCATTCCACGGTGGGCGACCTGCTGAAATGGAACCGTGCGCTGGTGACCGGCAAGCTGGTGAAAAAGGAAACCCTGGAACGCGCATGGACACCTTACCGGCTGAACAACGGCAAACCTACCGATTACGGTTACGCCTGGAACACAGGCATTTTGCAGGGCAGCAGGCTGGTGGAGCATGGCGGCAACGCCGGCGGGTTTATGGTGCATGATATGTACTTTCCCGGTGAAGACCTCTTTGTAGCGGTATTCGAAAACTTCCGCGGCAAGCTGCCCGAGATCGTGGCTACAGACCTGGCCGCCGCCGCGCTCGGCAAACCGTTACGTTTCCCGAAAATGCAGCCGGACAGCGCCACGTTGAAGGGTTACCTGGGCATGTATACAGACAGTTCCGAGGCAAGCAGGTTCGTGCTTTTCAATAACGGTAAATTATGGTACCAGCGTGAATGGACGGGCGGCTTCGCCCTGACGCTCATTGGAAAGGACAGCGTGCAGTTCGAGAATACCAGCAACCTCGGGAAATTCACGCGGGACAAACAGGGGAAAGTTACCGGGCTGGAGATCCGCAACATACGCCGCTCCGGGCACGGCTACCAATGGCGCGTGCCGAAATTGTCGCTGGCGCAAACGCTTGACAGCATTGCCCGGAACGATGGACTGCTGGCGGCTATGAAGCAGTTTCACATCATGAAGGAAGATACTGCCTGTTATTATATCAGCCAATTCCAGTTCAACCAGCTGGGCTACCATGCGCTGAATAATGATCCTGCTGTTGCGGAGATCATGTTCCGCTTCAACGTGGAGCTGTTCCCGCGCAGCGATAATGCGTTCGATAGTTATGGCGATGCATTGCAGAAAGCAGGGAAACGTGAAGAAGCCATTGCAGCCTATAAAAGAGCGGTTGAGCTGAACCCGCAGAACAATACCAGCCAACGGTCGCTGGCGCAGCTTACAAAGCAGCCGTAAACAGGAGTGTATTGTTGATTGATTATGCTAACAGCATTGGCAGGCAACAAACGGTTGTTAAACGGGTATGTTATTTGAACCGTTTGCGTAAACAGGTTCATATGAAAACTATTACCTGCTGCTTATTGCTGGCGGTGTTCATGGCCAGCTGTTACTCCACCCGCCGGTCCAAAGGCGGCGGACAAACCAGCGCTCCCGCCATCCGCGAAACAAATCCCGCAGACGTTGTTTTACCGGAAGGATATACCGCCGAAGTAGTGGCTTCCGGTCTGAACTTCCCCACAGCTGTGTGTTTCAACGAAGAAGGCGTTCCTTATGTAATAGAAGCCGGTTACAGTTACGGCGAAGTGTTCACATTGCCGCGGCTGCTGAAGATCGTGAACGGGAAGGCGCAGGAAGTAATGAAAGGAAAAGAGAACGGACCATGGACGGGAATTGCATATCATAAAGGCAACTTTTATATCGCCGAAGGCGGGCAGAAAGAAGGAGGGAAGATACTCAGGGTAACGCCGGAAGGCAAGCAGACCGTGCTGCTGGAAGGCCTGCCCGGCAACGGCGATCACCATGTGAACGGACCGGTGATCATGAATGATCATATTTATTTCGGAACGGGCACTGTTACCAACAGCGGCGTGGTGGGGCCGGATAATGCAGCGTTCGGCTGGCTGCAGCGTTTCCCCGGGCTGCACGACATACCCTGCCAGGATATTACGCTCAGCGGCGTGAATTATGAATCAGAAGATGCGCTTCAAAAAAATAACGGCGCAAAGGCCGTAACTGGTCCTTACCTGCCTTTCGATTCGGCTTCTTCGGAAGGAATGGTCATCAAAGGAAAGCTGCCATGTACGGGCGCCATATTACGCGTGCCGTTGCAGGGGAAGGAAGTGCAGCTGGTGGCCTGGGGCCTCCGGAACCCATACGGTCTTGCTGAATCACCGGAGGGTAAGTTGTACGTTACCGAAAACGGCGCAGATGTGCGCGGAAGCCGCCCCATATGGGGTTGCGGCGATGTGCTCTGGGAAGTAACGGAAGGCAGCTGGTATGGCTGGCCCGATTACGCGGAAGGCAAGCCCATTCACTTGTTCAAACGGCCCGGCGGCAAGCCCATCCGTAAAGTATTGCAACAGCAACCCGGCGAGGTGCCGAAACCAGTGGCTTCCCTGGCCGTTCATTCTTCTTCCAACGGGATCGATTTTTCCACGAACGAAGCCTTCGGCTGGAAGGGTGAAGCGTTTATCGCGCAGTTCGGGGATATGGCGCCGGGAGTAGGAAAAGTGCTCGCTCCTGTAGGTTTCCGCGTGGTGCGCGTAAATGTGGCCAGCGGCAGTGTGGAAGATTTTATGGTGAACCGCGGAAAAAAGAACGGCCCCGCCAGCAGGCTCGGCACCGGGGGGTTGGAACGCCCGGTATCCGTGCAGTTTGATCCGAACGGGCAAAGCCTTTACGTGGTTGATTTCGGGATACTGCAAATGACGGACGACGGTCAGTCGCGGCCGGTGCAAAATAGCGGGGTGCTTTGGAAGATCACCAAAAAAGCTGCATTATGAAACGGATCATGATATTAACCAGCCTGGTAATTTGTATCGCCTGCTCTTCCGCCAGGAGAATGCCGGAAGGGGATATGGAGGGTGCGCGCGAAACGGCTTCCATGGAAAACGGCCGTCACCAGTACATGAAGTATTGCCAGAAGTGCCACCCGATGGGAGAAGAAGGCCTGGGGCCCGCGTTGAATAATAAACCCACGCCGGGCTTTGTCGAAAAATTCCAGGTACGCCACGGCCTTGGCGCCATGCCGGCATTCAAAAAGGATGTGATCAGTAAAAACGACCTTAAAGACCTGATAAAATACCTGCACGCGCGAAAAAAAGCCAAACGCCTGTCCTAAGGTTTCTGCTTGTTGATGATTTCCTGCCACACCAGCCGCGCGATCTGCTCCTGTTCTACGGTGCGCAGGCTGGCTTCTATATCGGTACGGCCGTTCTCGTCTATCCGGAAATCCTGCGGGATAAATTCCTCGTCATCTTCCGCGGAAACAAGATAGGTGGTCTTTTCCTGCTTGTGATCAATATTCACCCTGAAGCGGTAAGCCTTATCATCTATATACACGGTAATGATATGCTGGTCCATGATCTTGTGGTTTGGTTATGCACAATACCGCAAAGTCCGGTCCATAATACATGGAAGACGTTATTGGAGAAAGCTGCCTTATCGTGGTGAACTTCTGTAAAAATATACTTCATTCAGGCCGGGAGATTGATTCGTCGCGGTTCCTGCAAAAGGTCCTCCCGTTCAATTCTCCTTATGCAGCAGGCTGATCAGCCTGGACAGGATCAGGTAACCCGCGTAAGAGCAAAGCGCCCACGCGCCCATGAACAGCAGGCCGCCGCCCAGGGAATCGGGATCTATCCAGTTGTATACGGTAATGCCGGTGATCACGCTGATACCTACTGTTGCGAAAAGGAGAATGACAGCGAAAAGGCTGCTGAGATCGTTTTTCATAGGATATAGTTTCATATAAACATAATGATTAAAGATCATATATGCAAGCCTTCCGCCAATTTTTTTTACAAGCCCCTGTTTCTCAATATTCCACGAAATCTTCATCCGGGTAGCACCACAGCCAGCGTTCGCCCGGTTCTGCTGAAATGATCACGGGGTGGCCGGTGGCGTGATAATGCGCGGTCATGTGTTTCATGGGGGAATTGTCGCAGCAGTAGGTGCCGCCGCAGGTCTGGCAGGTGCGCAGGTGCAGCCAGTCCGTGCCTTGTTTCACGCATTCTTCGCATATGTATGCTTTGGGCTGCAGCAGCGTTTCGAGCGCTGTAATGTGTTTGCAGGGTGAATCTCCCATGTCAGATCTCGTTTAGGTATTTGTGAACAAAACTGATGGCCATGGAGCCTTCGCCAACGGCGGCGGCTACACGGTTCATGGCGCCGGCCCTCACGTCGCCCGCGGCAAATATGCCGGGACAGCTGGTTTCGAGGATGTACGGGTCGCGTTCAGGTTTCCATATCTTTTTAAAGCCGGGATAATTTTTCAGATCGCGGCCGGTTTCGATGAACCCCTTATCGTTTTTGATGATCTCCAGGCCTACCCAGTCTGTATAGGGTTTTGCGCCGATGAAGATGTACAGCGCGTCCGCGGGCACTTCGTTTTCGGTGTTGGAGTTCAGGTCCATGATCTTCAGCCCGGCCAGCCGCTGGTCGCCCAGGCCGGCGGTGATCTCCGCGCAGGGCACCAGGTGGATGTTCGGCGTATGGCTCAGCTGGTCTATCAGGTAGGAGCTCATAGAAGAGCTGAGGTTCGGCTTGCGCACCACGATGTGCACGTTTTTGGCGAATTTGGACAGGTACATCGCCGCCTGGCCTGCGGAGTTGCCGCCGCCCAGCACATACACCTCTTTATCGCGGCAGGAAGCCGCTTCGGTGCTGGCCGCGCCGTAATACACGCCCGCGCCTGTAAACTCGCCGATACCGGGCGTTTCCAGCTTGCGGTAGTCCACGCCGGTAGTGATCACGATGGATTTGGTGAATATCTCCGTGCCATCGTCCAGCAGTATCATCTTGTAATTGTCTTTCAGCCGTATTTCGCTCACGGAAAGCGGAGAAAGGAATTCGGTCCCGAAACGCGTGGCCTGTGTGATGGCCCTGCGCGTGAGGTCCGCCCCGCTGAGGCCGGTAGGGAAGCCCAGGTAATTCTCGATCCTGGAGCTGGTGCCCGCCTGCCCGCCCGGTGCGCGTCTTTCGATCAGCAAAGTGTTCAGCCCTTCGGAAGCGCCATACACGGACGCTGCAAGCCCCGCGGGCCCCGCGCCTATAATGGCCACGTCGTACACAGCCTGCTTTACGGTCGGGTTCAGGCCGATGCGCGAAGCGATGTCCTTGAGCACAGGCGTTTTCACCAGTGTGCCGTCCTCAAAAATGATGACAGGCAGATCGGTAGGCTTCAGGCTGTTGGAATGGGCCAGCAGCTTGCCCTGCTCATGTGTTTCCACATCCATCCAGAGGTAAGGCACCAGGTTACCCGCCAGGAAATCCTTGATCTCGTGGCTCTTGGGCGAAAACTGGTACCCCAGCACTTTAATGCCTTTGAAATCCGGGTGGTAGCCGGCCTGCCAGTCGTCAAGTATTTCATCGATCACGGGGTAAAGCTTTTCTTCCGGCGGGTCCCATGGTTTCATGAGGTAATAGTCCAGTTTTACTTCGTTGATGGCTTTGATAGCCGCGTCGGTGTCTGAATAGGCGGTGAGCAGCACGCGTTTGGCGTCCGGGAATATGTGCATGGCCTTTTCCAGGAAGTCCACGCCTTCCATTTCAGGCATGCGCTGGTCCGAGAGGAAGAGGGCCACTTCTTCGCCTTTGTTCTGCAGTTCGGGCAGGCTTGCCAGCGCTTCCTGTACGGAAGAGGTGGAAAGGATGCGGTAATCTTCGCGGTATTTGGACCGGAGGTCGCGGCTCATGGCCCGCAGTACCTGCTGGTCGTCGTCTATCAGGAATATAATTGGTAAGCTCATGTTCGTTGTTGATGTCGTTTACCCGTTGATGGGGAAACAGATGGTAAATTCGGTACGGCCCGGTTCTGACGCTACTTTCACGGTGCCCTGATGTTGTTTGATGATCATCATCACCACGTCCAGCCCGAGGCCGGTGCCTTTGCCGATCTCCTTGGTGGTGAAGAAGGGATCGAACACGCGGGTAAGGTGCTCGGGCGGAATGCCCGGCCCGTCGTCCGTTACGGTCACTTTTACGAATTCTTTGTCCCTCTCGGTGCGGATGGTGATGGTGCCTTTGCCGTTGGTTTCCATCGCGTCAATGGAATTATCGATCAGGTTGGTCCACACCTGGTTCAGCTCTCCCGCCAGGGCATGCACTTTGGGCAGCGTTTCATCAAATTCTTCCACGACGGTGATATTCCCTTTCCGGAGCTTGTGCTGCATCATCACGAGGGTGTTGCGGATACCGGTATGGATGTCTATGTACTGCTTATCGGCCCCGCCGTCCATGTGGGTAAAGATCTTGACGCTTTTGACAAGCTCGGAGATCCGCTGGGAGGCTTCCTGTATGTCCGCCACCATTCTTTCGGTGGTGAGATTGTTGTTGATCCAGATGAGCACGGTCTCGAGGTATTCGGCGGGTATCTGCGCTGCGAATTCATCCAGGTCTTTGATGCTGAGCCCGAATTCGGTGAAGTTCTCCGGGATGTCGCAGGGGTCTTTGATGCCGTGATCGTACAGCCAGTCGCTGATGCCGTCTTCCAGCGCGCTGCGGTCCATGAGGCCGATATGCTGTTTTTCGCGTTGAATGGCTCCCATCATTTTCGTGCTCACAAGGTTCACCTGTGCTTCCGTCATGGTCACGGAAATGAGCTTTTTGAAAGTTTCCGGGAAAAGCTGGAGGTGTTGTTTGAGCGTGCTGGAGCCGCGCACGATGGCCGCCGCGGGATTGTTCAGCTCGTGCGCGAGGCCGGCGGCCAGTTTGCCGAGCGCCATCATCTTTTCATTCTGCTGGGCGGCAGCGGTAAGCTCGCGCACACGGGTGATCATGGCCATCACCAGCACCTGCGTAAGCTCGTAATGCAGCCCTACCATGGTTTTAATGAGTGGCTTGGGCAGCACGAGCATATCCACATCGGTTTTGCACAGCGTAAATCCCAGCGAGAGGTTGGCCCTGGAAAAAGGCAGCAAGCCGGTCACCTGCCGGCTGCCGATCTCGGCGATCACCTGTTTGTTGCCGTTCTGCAACCGGTAAAATTCGATGGTGCCCTGGATGACGAAGTGAATGCCGCGGAGCGGGACTTCGGGCTTGTAAATATAGTCGCCTTCATTCAGGTATTCCCGCCCGCAATTGTCTATGAGCCATTGCAGCTGGTTTTCCGGAACGTCCTTTAATATATTGAATTCCTGTAAGGTCTGTGTAGTAACGGGTTGCATGTGCCTGCCTTTGCGCTAAAGATAAATATAAATCAGCTTATTGCGGGCTACCGTCGTAAATGTGGTGAAACGTACAACAAAATGCAGGAAAAATGTAGCCCGTCATTGCGAGGAGCGGAGGGAAACTTGTGCAGGAGCTGCGACGAAGCAATCTCACACCATGGGGCATCTCAATTCAATGCGGGAGATTGCTTCGTCGCCCTACCCGCTTTAGCTCTGCTCCTCGCAATGACGGGACTTACGCTCCATGACGGGTTCTTACAACGCGCGTTTTTCCGGCCGATGTTGGCATTTCTTCAAAATTATCATCCGAAGCGGATCGTGAACCGGGTGTCTTTTTCCCCATGTGTCTCCAGCGAAAAGTCCCAGCCGTGGTGAAGCAGTATTTCCCTCACCAGCGTGAGACCGATGCCCTGGCCGTCCGGCTTCGTGCTGTAAAAAGGGGAAAAGAGGCTGGCAGGGTCCTGTATGCCGCTGCCGGTGTCTGTTATCACCAGCGTGGCGCCATGAATGCCAAAGGAGATCTCGCCGTCACGCCCGATAGCTTCCATGCTGTTTTTGATAACATTGATCAGCACCTGTTCCAGCTGCTGACTGTCTGCCTGCACCCATACCGCCTGCACGGGCAGCCGGAAGCTGAAGCGGATATCACGCTCCGCGGCCTGCGTTTCCATCAGCAGCGCCACCTGCCTGGTGAGGGCTGAAAGATCGGTGCGCTTGCGGTCCGGCGGCGGCAGCTTCACCAGGTCTGCAAAGTTGCGCATAAAGCGGTTGAGATGCTGGTTGCGTTCGGCGGCCACTTCGAGGGCGGACAGGTGTTGGGCATTCAGCGGCTGGGCCTGGAGGGTGGAGGCGATAATGGAATTCACGGGGCCGATGGTGTTGTTCACTTCATGCGCCATCATGCGGATCACTTTGCCGTAGACATTTTTCTCTGCCGCCAGTATTTCGGCCGTCAGTTCTTCCACCATTACGAAATGCCGGGGGAAGCCCCGGTCAATAAAATGAGACTTCTGTAATTTATAGGTGTTCACCCCGTTCAGCGAAATGCTGCGGGATTCGCCGGTGCCCAGGGCCTGTACTTCTTCCAGCAGCGATGGCAGCGTTTGCAGCAGCTGCTGTGCGCGCGGGTTGGTCTGCTGCAGCTGCCCGTCATAATCGAGGATGATGATGCCCGTGGGAGAGGTCTGGATCAGCTTTTCAAGGAAAAAATGCTGCTGCTCCTGCAAGGTCCGCTCCTGGCGCAGCTGGTCGATCATCTGGTTGTAAATGCTGATGAGCTGGTCCATTTCATATTTTCCGGTGGCGATGAACTTGACGTTGAAATCCTTGTCGCGGATGGCTTCTATGCCCTGCATGAGCATTTTCAGCGGGGCGATCAGCTGGCGGTAAAGCCGCCAGGCCACCACCAGCGAAAGGGCGATGAATACTTCCGAGACGAGGAACAGCCAGCGGTTCTCACGGAAAATAAAATACGTGAGCATCAGCGCAACGCCGTGCAGGATGGTAACGAACAACAGGTATTTAGTCCTCAGCTTCATCATACGGAATGTTATATTTCTCCAGCCTGCGGTACAGCGCGCTGCGCGTTAGCCCCAGCGAAGCGGCCGCTTTGGCGATCCTGTTCTGGTGGAAGCTCATGGCCCTGCGGATCATTTCCACTTCCAGCTCTTCGAGCGTAACGCTGCCCACGCCCGGCAGCTGCAGCTGCCCTTTTTTGACGGGCGACAGCTCCAGCTGGGAGCGGAAATGCGGGATGTCCAGCTCATCGGTATGGTTCACGAGTATGGTGCGCTCGGTTAGATTTTTGAGCTGGCGGATATTGCCGGGCAGCGGCAGCTGTTGCAGCCATTTCATGGCTTCTTTTGTAACGCTGAGCTGTGGCCGGTTGTAGATCTCCCTCAGGTTCCGGATGAAGCTGTTGACCAGCAACGGTATGTCTTTCGGCCTTTCGCGCAGGGGCGGCAGGTTGATGGTGATGAGGTTAATGCGGTACAGCAGGTCTTCCCGGAAAGTGCCTTCGGCCACCATTTCGTGAAGGTTCTTGTTGGTGGCGCACACCACGCGCACGTCCACGGTTTTGGTGCGGCTGCTGCCCAGCACTTCGTAAGTTTTGTCCTGCAGCACGCGCAGCAGCTTCACCTGGCTGCCAGCGTCCAGGTCGCCGATCTCGTCCAGGAAAATGGTGCCTTTGCCTGCCATCTCGAAACGCCCGGTGCGGTCGTAACGCGCGTCGGTAAAGGCGCCGCGGATGTGGCCGAACATTTCGCTTTCGAACAGGGTGGTGGAAATGCCGCCCAGGTTCACTTTCACGAAGGGTTTGTTGCGCCGCTGGCTGTTCTGGTGAATGGCTTCGGCAATAAGTTCCTTGCCGGTGCCGCTTTCGCCCATGATGAGCACGGACGCATCGGTACCGGCCACCCGGCCGATGGTTTCGAGGATACGCAGGATGGCGGGATCTTCACCGATGATCTGCGAAAAATCGAATTGCGCATCCAGCTGCCGGCGGCTTTGCTGCAAGGCTTTTTTGCCCTGGAGATCCAGCAGGGTCTTTACGGACTGAAGGATGTTGGAATTGCTCCAGGGTTTGGTGATAAAGTCGCTGGCGCCCAGTTTCATGCCCTGCACGGCCAGCTCGATGCTGCCCCAGCCGGTGATGAGTATCACGGGAATGGTGTTGTCGAACTGTTTGATCTTTTGCAGGAGGTCCATGCCTTCCTGGCCGCTGGTGCCCAGCGAAAAATTCAGGTCCAGGAGCACGAGGCCGGGGCGGTGGCGTTGCAGGGCGGCCATGGCTTCTGCGGGATTGCCCGCCGCGCCCGCTTCGTAGCCTTCCTGCCGCAAAAGCAGCAGCAGCGAGGTTCTTACAGCTATATCGTCGTCAATGATCAGGATCATACGTTCGTAAATGTAATATTAATCTTCATGCAAAGCCACGGCCGGGTATATCTGAGCGGCCTGCCTGCCCGGGTAAAACGCGCAGATCACGACCAGGAGGTAAATGAACAGCACGGAAAGCAGGATGGCGGTGATGTATACGCCGGCGGCCATATCGAACAGGTTCAGCAAAGGGAACTGTACGGCGAAGAACACCCCGATGATGAGCGCAAAGGTAGACAGTACCAGGGTTTCGCTCACTATCTGCCCGGAAATGCTGTTGCCGGTGGCGCCCACAGCGCGCCTCAGCCCGATCTCCGCCCTGCGCCTGCTTACGTTGTACCACAACACGCCGAATACGCCCAGCGCCACGTTCACGATCAGGAAACCGCCCACCACCAGCAGCAGGATCATGGGAACGAGCGTGGTATTGTTCATATCGACGCGTTTTTCGGTCAGCCGCTCTATCTCAATGGTAGAGGTTTTCAGCGCACCGCTGAAGGTTTTGAACAGCCTGCTTTCAAAGCCCGCGTCCGCACCGGGTTGGTAAGAGATCATGACGCGGTTCATCAAGGAACTATCTCCCACACGCTGGTAGATGCCTGCTTTGAGCGGGGCGTAATCTCCTTTGTCCTTCAGCGTTTGCACCACACCCACGATGCGGTGCTGCCGGTCGCCCAGCTGTATGGTTTTGCCCAGGGCGCTTTCATTGGGGAAAAATTTTTCTTTCAGTACATCGTTGATCACCAGCGGCTGCTCCTTGCCCAGCGCATCGTTGGCGTTGAACCAGCGACCCTCCAGCATCCGGGCTTCCACCACTTCGGGGAAATGGTCGTCAACCGTATAATCATTCGTCATTTGCTGCACATTATTGTATGCAATGCTGTTACCGGAAGTGTTCATGGAAAAGGGGCTGTTGCTGCTGACGTAGGTCATCCCTTTTACTTCCGGCATGGAGGTTACACTGCGGCGAAGCGTCTGGAACACGTTGTAGAGGGAATCCCTGTTAGCGGTGCCTCCCGGCTGGCTGAAGTACGAAACAGTCAGCACGTTGTCGTACCGGAAGCCCATGGGCCTGCGGTAATTGGTATAATAGTACACGATCAGCGTGAACACGGCAAACAGCACCATGAAGGAAACGATCATTTCCAGGATCAGCAGGGCATGCTGTTTTTTCTTGTTCCAGATCAGGGTAAATAAATGCTTGAGCATATAATCTGTTTAATAAGTTTTTAATGCGGTAACCACATGCAGCCGGCTCATGCGCCAGGCGGGGTATACGCCAGACATCAGGCCGAACACCAGGCATACCAGCAGGCTGACGGCCAGCACTTTGAAATTCAGGTACAGGTATACGTCTTCCACCGCGCTGGAATTATTCCAGATGGCAAGGATGATCACGGACAGGATGATGCCGATAAGACCGCCGATCACGGTGAGGATCAGGTTTTCGACTATGAATTGTATGGCCAGGGTACCGGATGACGCGCCAAAGGCTTTGCGAACGGCTATTTCAGAAGAACGTTCCATGATCCTGCTGATATTGATGTTCACAAGGTTCAGGGTAGGCAGAAGGAGGAAGAAGAGGAGCACGAGACCAGTGTACAGCAGCAGGGTATTGAGCCCGGAGTTTTCCTGGTCGCCCATGAACAGGCGGGTGTAGCTGGCCACATACTTGTCCGCATGGCTGGATATTTTATCGTAACGGGAAGTATCTATCGGCAGCCGGCGGATGATCCCGCCGTATTCGGCCGCCATCGCGGGCAGCGACGATGCGTTTTTTCCCAGCAGGATGCTGAAATATTCGCCGTTCAGCCCTTTATCCAGCGGGTCTTTCTTAGCAAGCGTATGCGGTACGTACATGTCGCCGTAGGTGATGAACTGTGTGATGGGCACGCTTTTGACCACGCCGGACACGCGGTACCGCACGTTGTCTGTTTCAAGATATTGACCTACAACGGAAGGCACATCACCGAAATATTTTTTGCGAAGGTTCTCGGAAATGACGGCCACCTTTTCCGCGTTGTTGATCTGCTGAAGCGTATAAGGCTTGCCTTCCAGGAATTGGAAGTCGAGCACTTCCCAGAATGCATCGTCGGTGAATTTTTGGTTGATGACCAGTTTTTTATTGTTGATGTAAGTATTGCTCGGTTTGTGGAACGAAAAGATGGCCACTTTTTCCGGCGTCTTCATTTTTTTGACGTAATGGTCCAGGAAATAGAAGCTGGGCGGGCCGTTCTGGCTGAAGCCGTGTTTTTCGCCGGTAAGCCGGATAATGCTCACGTACAGGCTGCGGCCGCGCTTTGCGTCAGGATAGGAGGAGTCTACCAAGTGATCCGAAAACGCCGTGAGCACCATGATGATGGTAAGGGAAAAGCTGATGCCGAAGAGGCTGATGAAGGTAAAGAACTTCCTCCTTTTCAGCACGGCTATCGCTATTTTAAAATAGTTCTTGAGCATGGGAAAGGTTTAAAGATTATTGCACCTGCGATCCGTCGAACAAACGCACGAGGCGGTGTGTTTTGCGGGCCATGTTTTCGTCGTGGGTCACCATTACGATAGTGGTGCCTTCGTCTTTGTTCAGGCGCACGAGGATGTCCATCACGTCGTTGCCCATGGCGCTGTCCAGGTTGCCGGTCGGCTCATCCGCAAGGATGATGTTCGGCTTGCCGACGATGGCCCGGGCAATGGCCACGCGCTGCTTCTGCCCGCCGGAAAGCTGGGTGGGGAAGTGTTTCGTGCGGTTGCTCAGCCCTACCTTTTCCAGCGCTTCCAGCGCCAGCTGTTTTCTTTCTTTGGCGGAACTTTTCCGGTAGAGCAGGGGCAGCTCCACATTGTCAAGCACCCGCAGGTCGTTGATGAGGTGGTAGCTCTGGAAAATAAACCCGATGGTGCGGTTGCGGAATTGCGCCAGCTGCTTGTCGTTGAGGTGGCCGGCGGTGCTGCCGCCGATGCTGATGTTGCCGCGGGTAGGCTCATCCAGCAGTCCCATGATGTTCAGCAAAGTGCTTTTGCCGCAGCCGGAGGGCCCCATGATGGAAAGGAATTCGCCTTTGGCCACGTCGAGGTTGATGCTGTTGAGGGCCTGTGTTTCCACCGTATCTGTCCGGTAGACTTTTTCAATGTTCTGTAACTGTATCATACGTGATCTTTTTATTTTGTTCAAAATCGTATAGGGATAAATAACGCAGTTCGTAATAAGCGCCCCAGAAGTCGCGCAGCGCCATCACAAAGTCGCGCTTGGCCTGGTCTTTTTCCGCGAAGGCGATGCTGAGGTCCGTAATGCTGAGGTTGCCCAGCATGTAGCGGCTTTGCGCTATCTCGTATTTTTCCGTGGCAATGCTGTCTGCCACCGCGCTCAGCGCCACCTGGCCCTTCATCATGTCGAACAGGGTTACCTGTGTAGTAACGGCCTGTGTGAAATTTTGTTTATCCTGCTCCACTTCATACTGCGAAAATTCCAGGTTGGCTTCCGCCGTTTTGGTGCGGGAGCGCGACCGGCCCCAGTCCAGTATCGGGATAGAAAAGGCTATTTCCACCAGCTGCTGGTTCTGCGGGTTGCGGTATACTTTGGACAGGGAAGGCGAGGTGTTCGTATAGCCCAGGTTGGCGTTGAGCTTTGCGTTCAGCCCGGTTTCCCCGCGGGCTTTGGCCACATCGCGTTTTGCTTCCTGTATCCTCCGCATGTACCCGATGGATTCGGCATTGTTGGCGAAGGCTTCCGCCAGCACCCGTTCCGTCTGTACATTCATGTTGATCACCGACGGCGGCAGCTTCAGCGAGATATTTTTGGCCTGTTGCAGGCCGGTGTAGGCCCGCAGGTTGAGGCTGGCGATCTCCATGCTGCGTTTCGCGGTACCGACGGACTTCTCCGCTTTCAGCGCTTCCAGCTGCAATTGTAATATTTCATTGCGGGAAATTTTTCCCAGCGCAAATTTTTCATCGGCAATCCGTTGTATCTGCCGGGTGCTTTGCAGATTGGCCTCGGCTATCTGGTGGTTCACCTGGGCCAGCAGCAGGTCAAAGAAGTAGCCGCTGGCGGTTACGGCTATCAGCTCCATGTCTGCAATATACTGCTGGCGGCTTTCCTGGTAAAGGAGCGGTGCGATGCGCTTGTCCCACTTCAGCTGGTTGAACTGGAACAGCGGCTGGCTGTAGCCGATCGTATAGGGAATGGCGTTATAGAGGGTGGTGCTGCGGTCGAAGTCGTCGAACCGCTGGAGCTCCGTAGCGCCGTATATGCTGCCGCCGGTGGCGGTGATGCTCTGGCTGAAGGCCAGGTTGAGCGTGGAGTTGTTGTTATGGATGGGCTCAAACTTCACGGTGCCGTTGGGCTGGGTAACGGGTGTGGTGGTTTTCATGAAACCGGGCAATGTGCCGGTAAGCTCCAGCTGCGGCTGGTAATTGGAGCGGTAGGTGCGCCATTCCCAGTATTTCGTTTTCCTGACGGTGCTAGCCTGTTTGGAGGCGATAGAGCCGCTGCGCGCCATGTTCACTACTTCAGAAAGCGTAAGCGATATCGTATCGTCTACGGACTTCTCTGTGGCAGAGGCCTTTGTTGGCCTTATGGTTTCGTGCCGCGGAGTATCGGAAAGGGCATAGCTCTTTGCCGGCAGCATTGCATCGTGCTGCAAAGCATTCATGCTCACAGCAGTCTTTGTCTGCGGCACAACATCGTGCTGCAAAGCATTGGCAGGCACAATGGCCTTTGCTGGTGGGGCGGTGTAAGCTTTTGCGCAGAGTAATATGATCAGCATCCTTTTCATTTCAAGGTGATTTCGCGGGCGTTCCTGAATTGGCTCATGTCCGAGGTGATGATCACGTCGCCGGGGCGCACATTGTCTTTCAGCTCCACGTAATCGAAATTGCTCATGCCCGTATGTACCGTGCGGCGAACGGCTCTATTGCCCTGTACCACGAACACCTGCTGGCCCGAAGCCCCTTTGAACGCCGGCCCGTTGGTGATGCGCATCACGTTGCTGCCGGTGGCGGTAACGAGGAATACTTCTACTTTCAGGTTGGGCCGCAACTGCGGGTGGTGCGGTTCATCCAGCTGTATATCGAACGTAGCCGCATTGTTCTGCACGGCCGGGTACACGGTCTGGATGCGGCCCCGGATATCTTTGTCCTGTATGCGCATCACCACCGGCATGCCCACTGAAAGCTGGTTCAGGTAGCTGTCTGCAATGGTGCCCGTGGCCTTGAAGCTCCCCAGGTCTGCAATACGCGCCAGCGCTTCGCCTTCGCGCACCACCGCGCCGATGTTCTTGTTGATCCAGGTCACAACGCCGCCGCGGCTGGCGGTGACGCTGGCCTGGTCCAGTTTCCGTTTTAATTCTTTCAGCTCCTGCGCCTGTATGGCGGCGGATATTTCGGATTCGCGCATCTCCACCTTCATGGACTGTTGCTTATTACGGATCTCGTTTTCCAGCTGCACCTTTTCGAGCCGGGCCACTTTGAGGTTCATTTCTGCCTGTTCCACGTCTTCGCGCGTGCCGCCGCCGGCTTTGAACAAACGTTTGCTGTTCTCCAGGTCCGCCTGCAGCGCATTGATGCGCAGCTGCTTGATCTCGTTATTGCTTTGGAGGTCGAAATAGCTTTTATCCAGCGCCAGCCTGAGCTTGCGCAGCTCGTTCTGTTTGGATTCCAGCTGGAATTTTCCTTTCTCGTATTCGCCTTCAATGCCGGACTTGTCCAGCTTCAGCAGGCTTTGCCCGGCTTTGATGCTGCTGCCGGCATCGGCCAGCACTTCCTGGATGGACGCGTTCACCGGGCTGGTGATCACTGCTTCGAATTCGGGCAGTATTTCCCCCGCCGCGTTCAGCGTGTTCTCGATGCTGCCTGTTTCCACGGTGGCGGTAGTGATGGCGGAGCGGCTGATGGAAGGGTGCAGCAGGCTGCGGAGCAGGAACACTCCCGCTGCAAGCGCGCCGGCACAGGCCAGCAGTATGAGGAGGCGTTTTCTTTTCCTTTGTGCAACATAGGCGGCAGGAAGTTCTTTATCCATATGGCGGTTCAAAATTTATCCGCCCTGGTATTTCAATGAAAATGCCAGAATTAAGTATCTTAAAATCAGTTTGTTGTGAAAAACCGGGTGGTGAAATCTGTCCGATACCGGACAAACTTTCCGGTTCCGGAATTTAATAGCGCCCGGGCAACTGAATTCGTGCCGGAATATATTATTTTGGGACGGTCATTACATTAAATCTAAAATTCCATGTATCCAGTATTGAAAACTATGCTTTCCGCGTTATTATTCCTGATGCCCGGCAGCATGCTCGCGCAGGGGTTCCTCAAAACCTCGGGGCAGCAGATCGTTAACGAAAAAGGTGAAAACGTTTTACTCCGCGGTATCGGCCTTGGCGGCTGGATGCTCCAGGAAGGTTATATGCTGCGTGTGCCGCGGGAAGGCCAGCAGTATCGCATCAAAGAACGTATAGCCGGCCTCATTGGCGCCGAAAGAACGGAAACGTTCTACGACGCCTGGCTGGCTAATCACACCACGCGGGCGGATATTGAAGCGATGAAAAAATGGGGCTTCAACTCGGTACGCCTGCCGATGCACTTTAATCTTTACACGCTGCCGGCAGACAAAGAGCCGGTGCCCGGGAAAGACACCTGGATCGAAAAAGGGTTCCTCATGACGGACAGCCTGCTGGCCTGGTGCAGGGACAATGGCATGTATCTCATCCTCGACCTGCACGCTGCGCCCGGCGGCCAGGGAAACGATCTCAACATTGCCGACCGCGACGGCTCCAAACCCTCACTCTGGGAAGACGAGGCGCAGCAGCGCAAGACCGTCGCCCTCTGGCGCAAGCTGGCTGAACGTTACAGGAACGAACCCTGGATCGGCGCTTACGACATCATCAATGAACCTAACTTCGGATTCACCGATCCCGCGGGTGACAAGAACGGCACGAAGGAAAAAGACAACGCCCGCCTCCGCAAGCTGATGATGGAGATCACCGCCGCCATCCGCGAAGTGGATCAAAAACACATCGTGATCATTGAAGGCAACGGCTGGGGCAATAATTACAGCGGTGTGCTGCCGCTCTGGGACAAAAATATGGTGATGAGCTTCCATAAGTACTGGAACTACAACGACGATAAATCCATCGCCCACATCCTTCGTTACCGCCAGGAAAATAATGTGCCCGTATGGGTCGGCGAAACCGGCGAGAACTCCAACGTCTGGTTCACAGAGGCTATCCGCCTGCTGGAAAAGAACAACATCGGCTGGGCCTGGTGGCCGCTGAAAAAGATCGGCATCAACAACCCGCTGGAGGTAAAAAGCAACACCAATTACCAGCAGATGCTCGCTTACTGGCAGGATACTTCAAAACCAAAACCCAATGCAGACTCCGTATACCACGGCCTGATGGACCTCGCAGCGGCAACCAACTTTCACAACAACGTGATACATAAGGACGTGCTGGATGCCATGCTGCGCCAGCCTGCCAGGCCGGAAGCCATTCCGTATGCAAAGGTTGAACTGAAAGCAGGCACAGTAATCCCCGCGGTGGAATACGATTATGGTGCAAACGGTTTCGCGTATTATGATACAGATACTGCTAATTACCGCGTGTCCAACCCCAACCATACGGGGGGCAACCGCGGCGGCGCTTTCCGTAACGACGGGGTGGACATCCGGCGTGATGATACCGGCTATGCCGTGATCAACATCGCGAAAGGCGAATGGCTGCAATACACAGTAAATGTGCGGAAAACAGGCACTTACACGGTAAAGCTGCTGGTGGCCGCTGATACGGCAGGCGCAAGCATCCAACTGCTGGGCAACGGGATTCCGCTGGTTCCCGCCAAAGCGCTGGGCGGCGAAAGCGGCTGGAGAGAACTGGAAATACCCGGCGTGCCATTAAAGAAAGGCCCGCTGTCTTTCAGGGTGAGCGCTGAAGCAGGCGGCTACAGGCTGCGGGAGATCCGGTTTGAGTAAGCTGTTAAAATCATATTATAAATGATCAAATAGCGATCAACTTCCCGTGTGGAATTTGTTTTAATTGTGAATGCATACGTTTGCGCTAAACAATCAAAGCAAATTCCACTTTATGAAAAAAAAGCTACACCTTTTTTTACTGCTTCTTATTGCCCTCAAACTGCCCGCCGCGGTGATACCGGTGAGCTCGCTGCCGGCGCTGCAAGCAGCCATCAACAACGCGGTTGCGGGAGACGTGATCGTGCTGGCCAACGGCGTTTACACGGCCACGGCGGATATTACGGTCAATAAAAAAGGCACCAAAGACAAGCCCATTACCATTACCGCAGCCACGATCGGCGGCGTGGAGATCAATGGCAGCGGCGGTTTCAATCTCGTGAGCCCCGCAAGCTATGTGGTTATCCAGGGTTTTAACTTCACGCACAATGCAGGAAGGGCTAAAACGGCCAATGGCACCACCTTCTGCCGTTTTACGCGCAACATTTTCGAAAACGCGGGCGACGGGGATAATCTCACCATCTCCGGCAGCGACCATGAAGTGGATTACAACACTTTCAGGCATAAGGACGCCATGGCCCGATTCCTCGCCATCCGCGGCTCCGGCAGCCAGATCGCGCAGCGCCTTCACATCCACCACAATTATTTCTACGACCACAAGCCCCAGGGCGCCAACGGGGCAGAGAGCCTGCAGTTCGGGCTGAGCGGCCTCAGCATGTCGCTCAGCAACAGCATCGTGGAATACAACGTGTTCGAAGCGCTGGATGGTGAGAACGAAGCCATCTCCATTAAAGCCGGTGGCATCGTGATCCGCTACAACACCATCCGCGACTGTCCCGGCCAGCTTACCCTTCGCCATGGCAACCACTGCGATGTTTACGGCAACTACTTCCTCAATACGCCAGGCATCCGCATCTTCGGCGACGATCACAATGTGTTCAGCAATCATTTCGAAAATTGCAATCCCGCCATCAATATCGGCAACGGCGCCGGTGAAGTGGCCGATGGTGCGGAGCTTACCACGCACGACCGGCCGGACAGGGTGTTCATTGGATTTAATACCCTGGCAGACAACCCGGTGAACTATGTGCTGGCCAGCCGCACCAATGGGCTGGGCGCCACTTCGGTGTCGTTTGTGTACAACATCATCCAGGGAGGCGGCAATGCGGCAAGGATCTCCGGGCCGTATCCCGGTGCCGTGTGGAAAGGCAATATCCTGTACAATGTGCCGGCACTGGGCGATATGCCCGAAGCAGGCGCGGTAATGGCAAATCCGCTGCTGGCGAGGGATATCACCGGCACTTACCATCTCCAGCCCGGAAGCCCGGCTATCGGCGCGGCGGATTCCGCTTATCCCGCTGCGCTCAACGATATGGACGGCCAGCCACGGCTTCTGCCGCTGGACGCGGGGGCGGACGAGGTGTCTTCCGCACCGGTCAACGCGCGCATCCTGACAGGCGCGGAGGTTGGGCACCTTGCGGCGGCAAACAAACCCGTAGCGGGCATCAGCAGCCCGGCGGATAAAGCCATCCTGGATGGCGGCACCACACTGCCCGTGGTGGCGGAAACGGTTTCACTGACGGACAGCATCGTGCGTGTTGACTTTTATATCGATGGCGTGAAAGCAGGAGAGGCGACGGAGAAACCGTTCATATATAACTGGCAGACCGTGGAAGGTGCACATACCATCGGAGTGAAAGCAATTGGCAACAGCGGCGGCGAAAGCGATACATCCACCATCAGCGTGACAGTAAATCCCGCAGGCACCAGCGTGCGCATCACATCGCCGGTGGATAACGCTGTGCTGCAAACGCCGCTGAACCTGGCGATCGCCGTGGATGCAAACGATACCATAACAGGCATCCGCCATGTAGAGTTCTATAACGGGAATACCTTACTGGGCGCAGATTCCAGTAGTCCGTATACTTTTGTATGGAACAATGTCACGGCTTCAGCTTATACATTGCAGGCAAAGGCCGTGAACAATAACGGGAAAACAGGTATTTCCGCACCGGTGAAGATCACTGTGCAAACGCCCTCCGCCACTTCATTCGACATTACAGACAACGGCGGTGCAATCACCGGTCAATATCCCAACACCACCAAGCCTTCCGAGGATGTGCCTGCACTCATAGACAACAATACTTCCACCAAATACTACCGCAGCGGCAGAACCGCGCTGTGGGTGCGTTACGAATCCGTTGTCCCCGCCATCGTGGTGCGGTACACCATTACCTCCGGCAACGACGTGGCGGGCCGCGATCCGAAGGATTGGCAGCTGCAGGGCTCCGGCGACGGCAGCAGCTGGATCACGCTGGATACACGTAGCGGCGAAGCATTCACCGGCCGCAGGCAAACGCGTTCCTTCACCGTGGCCAACACTGCGCCGTACAAATATTATCGCCTCAATATCACGGCGAATAACGGTGAAACCGGCATCCAGTTTTCCGAATGGGAATTGTTTGAAAGAAAACAGCAAACGGTTGGGCTGGATAGTATCGGTGACCTTACCTATGGCGATGAACCAGTGGTCCTGAACGCCTTTTCCACCGCGGATCTCCCGGTTACGCTGGAAGTAGCGTCCGGTCCGGCTACGCTGCAGGATTCGTTGCTGACGGTTACAGGAACAGGCCTGGTAACGATCCGCGCCTTCCAGCCGGGCAACGGCAACTTTTTCCCCGACGATTCCACTATCACCATTACCGTGCATAAGGCTGAACAAAGCGTGTTCTTTGAAGAGATCGGCAACAAGACATACGGCGACTCCGCTTTCCGGCTGAATGCAAACGTTGCCTCACAACTGCCCGTGCATTTCAGTATCATTGCCGGTCCGGCCGTGCTGGACAGCAACCTGCTCACCATCACCGGGGCAGGAGAAGTGACCGTGATGGCGATCCAGGAAGGAAATGAGAACTACCTGGCCGATTCAACAGAGCAAACGTTTACCGTGAATAAGGCCGGCCAAACCATCACCTTCCCGGTGATCGCGCCACGCATCAAATACCAGACGGTAACCCTCGAAGCGGCGGCTTCCAGCGGGCTGCCCGTTACTTATTCACTGGTGGCCGGTTCCGGCGTGATCACGGGCAACAGGATACGGTTGACGGGCGAAGGCATCACAATAGTAAAAGCAACACAGGCAGGTAACGAAAACCTGGAAGAAGCTTCGGCAGAGCAAAGCATCCTGGTATTGGGCGCAGGGCTGGTAAAAGACCCGGTGGAGATCACCGTGTACCCGAACCCCACACCGGGCCCCGTTCGCGTAAGGCTGGACGATAAGAAGAACCGCCCCTATACGTTCCGGATCATTGACCGTATGGGCAACCAGGTGGCCACGGCGACCATTCCGCTGGGGCAAAGCACCCGCGAGATAAGCTTCGACCTCAGCAGCCGCAGGGACGACCTGTACTTCCTGCACGTAAGCGATGGACAGGGCACTACCGTGCGTTTGATCATTAAGTATTAAACAGTTATATCAATAATGCAATGCCGGGCCGGGTTTCAGGGCCTGGCATTGTTTTTCCCGCCGTAATGCATTTGTTCAACTTAAATTATGAAGTAATAAAAATTTAATATATATTAGACCTGAAAATTGTCTATTTAGCAACGCAATGCCCGAACAATCTGTCATTAAGCGGTTCGAAACCAGCTGCGTGGCCTGTGATACCTGGATCATAGCCTATAGGTCGTCCGCGTTCCCGCAAACGTATTACCTCGTTTGGTATACGGACAACTCCACGGGAGACAGGCTGCTGATGTTCAGGAAAACAGGCATTTTCGCGACAGCGGACCTTGCGCATCTTCCCGCCGAGGCAGAGGCGCGGCTTACCTCCCTTCAACATACCGACAAGACCGTCCGCTGGCTGGACCAGGTGAATGGCCTGGAGCCTTCCGTGAGCAATGTGTACGATATGGATTACATCGCCAGCGCCCTGCGCCGGAAAAAGCTCAGCCTGAAAGTGATGGACGCCTTATCCAACTTCATCGACCTCTTTGGGGATTACGCCAATTCCCTCAACACCACTGACCATTTACAGGCATTCCGAGAGCACCCGGTGATTGAAGCTTTCATTGCGCATTATTACCAGTATATCTTCTGGCCGCGCCTTCAGCGGGGAGAGAAGTTCAAAGAGCTGGAAAGGCCCGAGCTGGCGGTGGACCATCGTGCGCTGCTGGATGTGTTCCAGGAAATGCGCGGGCATTTTGAAGCGGACATCAGGGTGATGACGCCCACGGCACATTAATTTCTAAACCTGTATACCACATGGAAAATTCCAACCTGTTCGACCTGAATGTTGACGCGGAAATATCCGGTTATTTATCTGAAACCGCGCGCTGGGGGAAGTTTTTGGCGATTGTCGGGTTCATCGGCTGCGGCTTTATGTTCCTGTTTGCGATGTTCTTCAGCCTGGCGCCTGCGCAGAGCCCGTATATGGCGCAAATGGGAGACATGTATGGCACGGGAGCTGCAGCCAGCCGTTCTTTCCTGGTGATCTTTTATATATTGACGGGTATCCTCTATATTGTTCCCTGCGTTTACCTGCTGCGCTTTTCCAACAGGATAAAGCTGGCGCTCAACTCATCTGACCAGGCGGTGATGAATACAGCATTCCAGAGCCTGAAATCCTTATTTAAATTCATGGGGGTGATCACGATCATAGGCCTTGCATTTGTGGTGCTGATGTTCGTTGGTTCGTTGATAATCGGGATTTTTTACCTGAACCAATAGCAGGCTGACCGGTAAAAGAAAGAGGTTTACGCCCTGGTAACCCCGTAGCAAACCCGTATCAAACCCGTGGATAAAGGTACTTTAATACGTGCCTGTATCACTTTTGATACGGGTATGTTATTTTTTTAATGCGTTTTGCGGGCCACTTCCATCTCCAGCCTGAAACTGACTGCCAGTGTGAGCTTCCGCATGGCGATGGCCAGCTGGTTCTCTACCGTTTTGGCGGAAAGCTGCATCACATCCGCCACTTCTTTATATTTTAACCCGTATTGTTTCACCAGGATAAATACTTCCCTGCACTTCGGCGGCAGCTCGCGGATGGCTTCTTCCAGCCTGCCCATCATTTCGGTGGTGATCATCAGCTGCTCCGGATCGGGCATAAACTGCACATCGTATTCATCGCTTTCTTCCAGGGGAACATTCCTGTTCTTACGGCGCATATAGTCCACCGCACGGTTACGCGCGGCAACAAAAAGGAACACCTGCGGATTGCGCACTTCGCGCAGCGATGTCCGCTTCTGCCAGCAATGCACAAAAACGTCGTGTGTAATTTCTTCGGCAACTTCCTTATCTCTGAGTAGCGTAGCCGTATACCTGAACAATATCACGAAGAAATGATCGTAGAACCGCCGGAAAGCAATTTGATTCCCTTCTTCTGTCATTTTCCTGAACAAGGATGCAGTGTCTATCATACCGGCTGCAATTTATCATACGTAGATTACGATAAAGTTAACAAAAACCGGATATAAAAAAATTAATCCTGCCTTTGGGGGTTTTTGAATGCAGCCCTCGTCCTCTCACTGGTAAAAGGAAAATATTCTGATGAACGAACAGCTTGAACGCGTATATCTTTTAATGGCCAGGAAAGTTGCGGGGGAAGCCTCCGCAAAGGAACTGGCTGAGCTGGAAACCTTGTTGGCCCAACATCCCGGATTGCAATACACCTTCGATATGGCATCGGCGCTGGAACCGCTGCCGCGGCCTGATGACCCCGCCACGGCGGATGAGCAGGCCCGCAAACAGCGCGGCCTGCAAAAGCTGGACGAGCTGTTCAGCCACGAAGAAGAAGCGCCGGCCCGGCGGACCTTCCGCCTGCCTGTATGGGCCGTGGCCGCTTCCGCCATCTTGCTGGCCGGCATCGGCGCGCTGATCGTAAAACGCAGTATCAACAGCACGCCTGCCGGACTGGTGGAAACCGCGAAAGGCAACAGCAAAACCGAAGTGCGCCTGCCCGACGGTTCAGTAGTAACTCTCAATGCGGGCAGCCGCCTGCGTTACGACTCTGCAGCCTTGCTGTCCGGTACGCGGGAGGTAAGCCTGGAAGGAGAGGGCTTCTTCAACATCAAAGCCGATCCGCAACATCCTTTTATCATCAAGACCGGGAAGGTGGACATCAAAGTGCTGGGCACCACCTTCAATCTCAAAGCCTATCCCGGCGACAAGCAGGTGGAAACCTGCCTCTACAGCGGGAAAGTGGAAGTAAGCTACAAACACCTCGATAAAAACAAAGCCGTGGTGCTGCACCCGAAAGAACGGCTGGTGATCGATCTGCCCGCGCTGGAACAGGTTCCTTCCGCCGTGCCGTACAGGCAGGCAAAAGATATCGCCACCCGGCTCATTACGCCGAAGCCGGAAGAACTGCTGGCGGATTCTATCGCAGCTCCCGGCTGGATGCAGGGCAGGCTTGACTTTGAGGATGTCACATTCGAACAGCTGGCCAACGACCTTGAACGTTGGTACAACATAAAAATAGACATTAGGAATGAGGCGCTGCGCGGAGAAAGGTTTACCGGCAGCTTTCAGCAGAAGCCGCTGCCTGAAGTATTGCAGGCATTGCGTTACACGTTACAGTTCAACTACAGGGTCAGCGAATCGCAGCACCAGGTGGAGATCTGGTAATTATTCACTTTTCAAACAAATGCCTATGTAACAGGAAAGATACTTGTTTGTATGAAAGGCCATGAAAAAAGGGAAGTGCGGCAACACCTCCCTTATATCTGGCTGAAGAACTTTTGCCGTCTGTCGCGAAACAGGGGATGGCTTATTTATTCAACCGACAATTCAAAAATATGAAAAAAATACTTTCATGCATATTTCCTATATCTGAAGCCTTCATTTTCAAAATAATACTGCGTATGAAATTGGTAGCCATCCTGATGCTGGCCGCTTTTTTGCAGGTTAGCGCGAAGGGGTATTCGCAGGAAAGAATTTCGCTGGACTACAGTAATATCAACATCAAGAAGCTGCTTGGCCTCGTCAGCAAAAAGAGTGATTACACCTTCCTTTACCGGAATGTGACCATTCCCGATAAAACCGTGAGCATCCGCGTAAAAGATGCGCACGTGCTCCGCATTCTCGACGAAACACTTGCCGGCACCGCGCTTTCCTACAAAGAGCTGGGCGGAAAGCTTATTGTGATCATCCCCGCCGGGGAAAAAATAAATGCCCGCACCATAACCGGGAAGGTCACGGACGACAGCGGCCAGCCGCTTATCGGCGTAACGGTGATCGTAAAAGGCACTACCAAAGGTACGCAGACAAACGCCGATGGCGAATATTCGCTGGAAGTGCCTGAGAATGCCGTGCTGGTATTTTCCTACATCGGCCACGAATCGCAGGAACTGGCTTTAAAAGGAAACATCACCCGCCATAATGTAGTGATGAAAGCAGGCGCCAGCGGTCTTTCCGAAGTGATCGTGGTAGGCTACGGCACACAAAAAAGGATCAACCTGAGCGGCGCGGTAGACGCTATTTCCGGCAAGGCATTGCAAAACAGGCCTATTGCCAACGTGAGCACCGGGCTGCAGGGCCTTTTGCCCAACCTGAATATCGGTATCGCCAGTGGGCGTATTTCTTCCGCACCCAGCATCAATATCAGGGGATTTACGACTATTGGCAACGATAATGTCCAGGTGGACCCTTTCATCCTCATCGATAATATTCCCGCTACCAAAGAAGAGCTTACCCGCCTGAACCCCGCGGACATTGAAGGAGTATCACTGCTGAAAGACGCTGCGTCGGCCGCAATCTACGGCGCCCGGGCGGCTTATGGCGTGCTGCTTGTTACCACTCGGTCAGGATATTCCAAACGCGTGGCCATTTCCGTAAACACCAATTATGCATTGCGCACGCTTGGCAAAGTACCCGAGCTGGTCACCGATCCCTACACCGTAATGGACTACAAGCACCGCGCCGCTACCCCGCTCTACAACCTGTACCCCGAGGCAGTGCGTGAATACGCCAAAAAACGCTCCGCCGACCCTTCGCTGCCGGCTGTGATCGTGGACCCCACCAATCCCAACGCCTGGGCTTATTATGGCTCCACCAACTGGCTGGAAGAGGCTTACCGCAAAACGGCCCCTTCTTCCAATACCAATTTCAGCATTTCCAGGAAAGACGACAAGCTGTCATTTTATGTATCCGGTGAATACTTCCGTTACGACGGCCAGCTGAAATACGGCAACGATATCTATAAACGTTATAACCTGCGCGCCAAAGCCGCTTATGAAGTGAACGACCGCCTGAAATTCGGGGTCAACACCGTATTTACCTCCAGCGATTACGATTCGCCCGTATTCCTCGACGGAGACTTCTTCCATAACGTAAACCGCCAGCACTCCCTGGCCGTGGTCCGTAACCCCGACGGCAGCTGGACCTCAGAAGGCGCGGGACTCTTCGGCAGGATGCAGGAAGGCGGCCGCACCAGAACGTACCTGGACGAATACCAGGCATCCCTAAACGGTGAGCTGGCCATCGTTAAAGGCATGTGGGACCTGAAAGGAGATATGACCTTTCGCCGCGCTTCCGGCAATGGCAAGTCCTTCGATGTTTCCATTCCTTACCGTACCGGTCCCGACCAGCCTTTTAAATATGCGGGCACCAATCCTTCATACGGTCGTAACAGTTCCGATGCCACACGTTACAATGTGTACAACCTGTATACAGACTTTCACCACATCTTTGCAAAAAAACATTATGTGCAGGCGCTGGCCGGCTTTAACCAGGAATACCGTTATTTCAGCACAAGCTCCACCACGCGCCAGAACCTTATCAGCAACTCATTACCCGACCCGGTACTGAGCACCGGCACGCTGTCGCAAACGGGCCGCGTGGAAGACTGGGCGGTACGCGGGCTTTTTTACCGCCTGAACTATATCTATAACGATAAATACATCGTGGAATTCAATGGCCGCTACGATGGCACATCCCGCTTCCCTGACGGCGACCGCTGGGGTTTCTTCCCTTCGGCATCCGCCGCATGGGTAGTAACGGGCGAAGAATTCTTCAAGCCCATCGCTTCCGGCATCAAGCTGGACGTGCTGAAGCTGCGCGCTTCCTATGGTGCGCTCGGGAACCAGGTGACGAAAAGCTTTTATCCATATATACCCACCATGCCCACCGGCCAGATCGGCCAGATACTGGACGGCAGCAGGCCCATCGGCGTAAAGCAACCGGCCGCGGTATCTCCCACGCTTACATGGGAAAAGGTGCAAACGCTTAACTACGGCGTATCTATGGCCTGGCTGAACAACCGCCTGAGCCTGGATGCTGACATCTATACCCGCCGTACGAAAGACATGCTGGTAAAAAGCAAGACCCTGCCCGCCGTATTCGGAGCTGCCGAACCGCAGGAAAACGCCGCGGACCTTAAAGTGAACGGCTGGGAGATGAGCTTTAAATGGAGCGATGCGGTAAAGGTGGGCGGCTCGCCGCTGAACTATTCCGTTCGTTTTATCCTTGCAGACAGCAGGGCTTACATCACGAAATACGATAACCCGGCCGGCCTGCTCAGCGACCATTATGTAGGAAAAGAGATAAATGAAATCTGGGGTTTGGTGAACGACGGCTTTTTCCAGTCGGAAGAAGAGCTGAAGAGCTGGCCTGACCAAAGCGGCGTGGGGTCTGATGACCAAGGATATAAATTTTATGTAGGCGACCTTAAGTTCAAAGACCTGAACGGCGATAAAAAAGTGAACTACGGCAAGAACACCGTATCTGATCCCGGGGACCGCGTCATTATCGGCAATTCTTCGATCCGCCTGCCATACAGCATCATGCTGAATGCGGACTGGAAAGGATTTGACGCCAGCGTATTTATCCAGGGAGTGGGCAAGCGCGACTGGTACCCTAATGCCGGCAACCACTACTTCTGGGGCGTTTTCGCACAACCCTGGACGAACGTACAGACCCACAACCTGGACAGCTGGACGCCTGAGCACCGCGACGCATATTTCCCACGTGTAAAATCATACATCGCGGAAGATCAGTCGGAGCTGGGCGCGCCGCAGACCAAATACCTGCAGAACGCGGCTTACCTGCGACTGAAGAATGTGACGGTGGGTTATACACTGCCGTCTTCTCTCACGAAGAAGGCACACATCGAAAGGCTGAGGATATATTTTGGCGCGGAGAACATCTTCACCAAAACAAGCCTGAAAGCGCGCATCGATCCTGAAGGGCTTGGCGGCAGCGTGTATCCCTTCCAGCAGACCTATTCCGGCGGCCTTAACCTGAACTTTTAATCCTGCATGAAATCAATCACCATGAAAAAGATCCATCACTTCATATACATCAGCATGTTTGCGGCCACCGCCGTTTCCTGCAAAAAGGAATTCCTGGACCGTTTTCCGCAGACGGACGTAACGAAGGAAACATTCTTCAACACGCCGCAGGACCTCGAAACATATTCCAATACGTTTTATGAATACCTGGGCCCGGGCTGGGACGATATCAATTCAGACAACATCAGCAGCTACAGCGGAAGCGGCGAAGTGGACGTGCTGGTGCGGGGCACCATCAACCAAAGCAACGTATCCTCCTGGGGCGGCTGGAACAGGGATGCCTGGGCCCCGTTGCGGCGTTTCAATTACATGCTGGACAATGTGGGCAAAACCACCGGCGACCCGGTTGCCATCAGGCATTACATCGGCATTGCGCGTTTTTTTCGCGCACAGTTCTACATGGGTAAGCTAGCGCGTTATTCAGACGTGCCATGGTACAGCACCGCGTTGGCCACCAACGACGAATCGCTCTACAAAGCACGCGATCCCCGTTCCCTGGTGGCGGATTCCATCCTGAACGACCTGAACTACGCCGTGGAGAACATTAAGCCCGACGAAGGCAACCGCACCCGCGTGAGCAAATGGAGCGCGCTGGCATTGCTGGCACGTTTTGGGCTGAGCGAAGGTACCTGGCGGAAATATCATGCGGAACTGAACCTTGGCAACGATCATACGCGCTTCCTTGAAAGAGCGGTGTGGGCGGCGGACCAGCTGATGGCCAGCGGGCGTTTCGCGATCAACAACACCGGGAAGGGAGCGGAGGATTACCGCGCTCTTTTCGTAAGCACTTCGCTGAATGGCAATAAAGAGATCATCCAGATGAGGGATTATCAGCAGGCGCTGGGCGTAGGAAATAATACGCATACGGTGCTGGGCTGGACCTGGTCGCTGAGCCACAGCCTGGCTGCTACCTACCTCATGAAAGACGGTACACCGTTTACATCGCAGCCCGGTTACCTCACGAAAGACTTTGTGAGCATTTTTGAAAACAGGGACCCAAGGATGGCCGAAACCATCGCTCCTCCCGGCTTTTCGCCCAACCTGGACGGCAAGCCCTACATCGCGAAGCCAAACCTTGGCGGCTACGACCAGGTGAAATTTTACCCGCGCAATCCTTCGCAACGCCTGGGCTGGGATATGAACTACTCCGCCCTGCCTATATTCCGTTTTGCCGAAACGCTGCTGATATATGCGGAAGCAAAAGCCGAGTTGGGCGCTATTACGCAGGCGGATATAGACAAGACCGTCAACCTGCTGCGCAGCCGCGTGCAAATGCCCGCGCTGAGCATTGCGGCAGCCAACGCGCAACCGGATAACGTTCTGGCGCTTCAATACCCCGACGTAACAGGCGCCCTGAAAGGACTGCTGCTGGAGATCCGCCGTGAGCGCCGCGTGGAGCTGGCCTGCGAAGGATTCCGTTATGCGGACCTCATGCGCTGGAAAGCAGGCAAACGCCTGGAAGACGCGCAGGCAGGCATGTACGTGCCCGCACTCGGCGCGCTGGACATTACCGGAGATGGCGTGCAGGATATTGCCATCCTTGCTTCCCCGAAAGATGAATCGCCCATCGCAGGCCTGCCGGACAACATCAAAAAGAACCTGGCTAAATTTTACCTGAAAGATGAGAACGGGAAAGACAATAACTTCAATTTAAAGAACGGGACCTCAGGCAATATTTATTTCATCCGCGACCGCGATCAGCCGCGCAGTTTCGTGGAACCGAAATATTATTACCGCCCCATCCCGCAGGAGCAGCTGTTGCTGAACCAGAACCTGAAACAGATCTTCGGATGGGAATCATGATCATGATAAAATAACTGGCAGAGGTTGTTGCTCCACCCGGGCAACAACCTCTTTTTATATTTTTAACCGGAACCGATTTGTATGATAAAAATATGGACATTATTGCTGGCGGGCGTTCTGTGCTTGCCCGCCAGGGCACAGTTTGCCGGCAGGATCACGATAGAAGGCACACAGCAGGGGCTTGGCGCCGTGCGGGTGAGCGACGGGCTGAACGTAACGGTTACCGATACAGAGGGGAATTATACTTTGCCGGGCCATCCGAAACAACGTTTTGTTTTTATTACCACGCCGGCAGGTTACAGAACAACAGAAACCTTCTGGCAGCGCGCGGATACTTCACGCAAACAATATGATTTCGTTTTGCGGCCTTCAGCCCAAACAGGCCGGTTCCTCCGCATCACCGACACCGAAACCTGGCGCTACGATGCCTGGGTGACGGACCTGAAGGAATATGTGCAGGCCGAAGGGGCGGACTTCCTGATCCATACCGGCGATATCTGCTATGAGAAAGGAATGGCCTTTCATGCGGACCATGTGAACACCGCTGCCATGGGTGTGCCCACCTATTATTGCATCGGCAATCATGATCTCGTGAAAGGCCCCTACGGGGAAGCTTTATATGAATCTCTCTTCGGCCCTGTGTTTTATTCCTTTGATGCGGGGGAAGTGCATTACATCGTAACGCCGATGTTGCACGGCGATTACAGGCCTTCTTACACGGCAGATGACGTATACCGCTGGCTGAAGAATGACCTTGCGAAGGCCGATCCTTCAAAGCCGGTCATCATGTTCAGCCACGACCTGCTCACTTACGACAGCGTGTTCCTGTACAAAGACCTTAACCTGAACGAACACCGGCTGAAAGCCTGGGTTTACGGGCACTGGCATAACAACTTCACAAGGAAGCACGGAAAGAACGGCATCCTGTCCGTTTGCACCGCGCCTGCGGCGGACGGCGGCATCGATAATTCTGCCTGTAATTTCGAAGTGTTCCAGACCGGGCAGTCCGGCATCACAAACATTCTCAAAAAATACACTTACGTGCACCGCAACCTGTCGATGCAGCAAGTGCTGCGGCGCGGCAAACGTTCGCTGAGCGTAAATGCCTACCATGCGGCGGGTATGGTACAGGCGGTTACCGCACAGGTGTTCGACAGGCAGGGGAACCGATTGCAGGCGCTTTCATTGAAGCCTTTCACAGACTGGAACTGGCGCGTGGAGCTGCCTGCCGGTGCAAAGGATTTCACCGTTACCACCGAAGCGCGGCTGCGCAGCGGTGAAATCATTTTCCGGCGCGATACCCTGCGGCATTCCCCGCTGCAATGGACCGCGAACCTTAAAGGCAACATCTGGCGCAGCGCGCCGCTGGTGGCTGCCGGGAAGATATTCATCGGAACGATAGACGATGAAGCGAACGGGCATTCTTCCATTTCCGCGCTGGATGCGGCTGACGGCAAATTGCTGTGGCAATACCCGGTGGGCAATTCCATTAAAAATGTGCTGGCTTATAAAGACGGCCTGGTAACAGGCACAGACGCCGAAGGCGTAACCTATGCGCTGGACGCCAATACCGGTTCGCTCCGCTGGAAACATGCAGGCAATATGCAAACGTTGCCCGGTTATTCCGCCGGCGGCATCACCGATGGGGAGAATTATTACACCGGCGCCGCAGGATTCCTCGAGGCGATTAATCTCCGCACCGGTGCACCGGTATGGACCAACAAAGCCTGGAAAGGCGGCGAGGGCACTACTGCCGTGATGGCTTTGCAAGATACGCTGCTGGCTGTTTCCTCCAACTGGAACGCACTGTTCATGCACCACGCGGGCACCGGGCAGCTCCTCTGGAAACGCAGCGACGGCGGTATCCGTTTCCGCAGCAGCCCGCCTGTATTTGCAGACGGCAGGCTGTATGTTTGCGGCATCAATCTTCTCCACATCATCGATCCGGTTACAGGGCGCACTACAGACAGCATTTCCGTACCGGACGGTTTGAAGACCATGGCTGCGCCTGTGGTCACGGACAAGCTGGTCATCGTCAGCGGGGCGGGAAAAGGCCTGTTTGCTTTCCATCGCGATAATCTTCAGCCTGCCTGGCAGTTCAGGCCGGGAGAAGCATTATTGTATTCAGCGCCTTATTCCAAACCTTCCAGCGCCACTATTGAAAGCACGCCATTGTATTACAACGGCAAGCTCTACGCGGCCGCGCTGGATGGTAATCTATATGTGCTGGATGCCGCAACCGGGAAGGTTTTGCAGCAGTTTGCGCTGGGAAGCCCGGTATTCGCGCCGGTTACACGGGAAGGGAATAGTATCTACGTAGCGGATTTTGCAGGCAACGTGTATGCCTTTACAATATGATCCCTTGATCTCATAAAAAAGCCGGTACAATTGCTGTACCGGCTTTTCTTCATGTATTCAATAATGTTATTATTCCGCTATCATCATTTCTTCATCCTCGGGAAGCACGGCCTCCTGGCCGAAGCCGCTCAGCTCATGCATAAATTCGTCCGCCCAGAACTCGATGTTATAATGACTAATGATCTGGTACAGCCGCTTCATCCTGATCTGGCGTTCCGCGCGGTTCATGGAAATGGCTTCCAGCAGGGAGTTGATCATGGATACATTGTCGTACGGGTTGGTGAGCACCGCATTGGGCAGCTCCACGCTGGCGCCTGCAAATTCAGACAGCACCAGTACGCCCGCTGAATCAGGGTTCTGCCCCTGCACCGCCACATATTCCTTCGCCACGAGGTTCAGCCCGTCGCGGAGCGGCGTGATCCAGGCCACATCTGCAACCGCATAATAGGCCAGCACTTCCTCGAAGGAAAAAGAACGGAAGAAGAAATGAATAGGCACCCAGTCCATCGTTGAATACTGGCCGTTGATCTTGCCGATCAGCTGTTCCATTTCCTGCTGCACCTGTTCGTATATTTTCATGCCGCTGGCAGGCGGAGTGCAGATATTGATCAGCTCTACCTTTCCGTGCAGGTTGGGATGTTCCTCCAGGAACTGGTGGAAGGCCCTGAGCTTTTCCAGCGGGCCTTTCACGTAATCGAGGCGCTCTATGCTGAGGATGGTTTTTTTGCCGGTAGTGGGCTTCCTGAGCTGCGCGATCATTTCCTGCGTGGCGGGCTTTTCCGTCAGTTCGCGGATATAGTCCACATGCACGCCGACCGGATTGGCGCCAAGGCGCACTTTACGGCGGCCGGTGTCTATTTCGCGGGTCATCACGCCGGTGCCCATGGCGCAGCTGTAGGTGAGGAAGCGCGGAGCGGTGCTCACCTCTTCGGTGATCTTCACCGGCATCAGGCTTTTTACCACGTCCACGAAATTCTCCACGTAACGCGGGATGTGAAAGCTCACATAGTCGCATTGCATCAGGCTGTGGATGATCTCGCTCCGCCACGGGATGATGTTGAACGTATTGGCGGCGGGGAAAGCGGTGTGGTGGAAGAACCCTATCTTGAGATCAGGCCGCATCTGGCGCAGGTAACCGGGTACCATCCAGAGATTGTAATCGTGTATCCACACCATTGCGTTCGGCTCGGCTTCAGCCGCGGCCTTTTCTGCGAAAATGCGGTTCACTTTCAGATAATGTTCCCAGTGGGTATGGTTGAACTGCACCTTTTCGATAAACGAGAAAATGGCGGGCCAGAAAGCTTCTTTCGAAAAAAGTTTGTAAAAAATATTGATGTCTTCCTTTTGCAGCATCACCGGGCTGGCCTGCAGGTTAGGATAGACGGATGGGTCGATATAAAAATTCTCCGCTGTTTCCTGGTCCTCCTGCGATTCCTGCCAGGCGATCCAGAGGCCGGGCCTGCCGGTTTTGAAGAAGTTCGTGAGCGTGGGCAATATCCCGTTCGGGCTTTTGGGAGAGCGGCGCACTTTCTTCCCGTTCTCTTCCACAGTTTCGAAAGGAAAACGGTGATAGAGCATCACGAGCTGCGAAGATTCCTTCCCGGACGTTACCACATCCGGCATTTCTTTATAAAAAGGCCTGAAGGGCTCGAAATAATCCAGCGCTTCAAGAATGCCGCCCGCGCCCGCTGTTTCCGAGATATACACATCGTCCAGCAGGCTGGCTGCTTCGGCGAGGGCTTCTTCCGCTTTACCCACCACTACGCCCCGGAAGCCGCGGCCGTAAAGGGAGAGATCGTTCAGCGTATCGCCGGCTACGAGCACTTCATGCTGCGGCACCTGCAATAAATTCACCAGGTGCTGCAGCGTACTTCCTTTATTAACGGAAGATGGCAGCACGTCGAGGTATTTGCCGGCGGAAAGAATGATGTCACAGCCCATCGTGGCTTCCAGCCGGGATATCTCGTTTTTGATGCGTTCATCATCAAAATAAAAAGAACAGCGGCGCTGCTGTGGCACGGCCTGCATGCGGATGCCTTTCACATTTTTCAAAGCGTCCATCACGGCGCGTTTGCCGGGCCATTTCAGTTCAATATTGTTCTGTATAGGCTGAACGGGGCGGAGGGTGTGTCCGTCGAGCACCGTGGCGCCCACATCGCAGATGATATAATCAGGCCTGGGGATCACGGGATCGCTGAGCAGGGGGAGCACGCTTTCAACTCCACGGCCCGTTACGAAAATGAGCCGGAAATCGTCGTTTTCCCGTATGGTTCTGTATAAATGTTCCCTGTGTTGCGCGCTTCCGCCTAAAAATGTACCGTCCAGGTCTGTTGCTAAGATCATGCTTGTTTATTTGGTGACAGAATGCGGCATTATAGCTGTTGGTGGGCTAATGCCGTGGTTTTCAATGATTGATACGAGAGGTACCGGGTATTGATTGGGACCACAAAGGTACGAAGAAATGGGGAGGGTGAAGGTGACAACTTGGCGAAAAAGGTGACTATTAGGCACTTGTACTGCTGAATATTTTTATTAACTTGGCTATAATGATACAGCCAAAACGATTATTTGACGCGGTAGCTATCCAGCAGCAGAAATTCCCGAAAACAGACATGCTCGTTTCCAAAGTGAACGGCGAATGGAAACCATGGAGTACCGCGCAGGTGCAGGACACAGTGAACCGCCTTTCCGCTGGACTGCTGAGCCTGGGCGTGAGCGGCAACGATTTCACGCCTGAGAATGCGGATAAGATCGCCATTATCAGCAATAACCGGCCTGAATGGGTGATCACGGACCTGGCTGTGCAGCAGACGGGCGCTATCCTGGTGCCGCTTTATCCCACCACCAACCCGCTGGAGATCAAATTTATTTTGAACGACGCAGGCGCGAAGTACATTTTCGTGAGCAACACCGAAATGTATGAGAAGATCAAGGACGTGATGGGAGAGGTGCCCAGCCTGCAGAACATTTATACTTTCGACGATGTGCCCGGTGCGGCGCACTGGAGCAGGATACTCGATGCGTCAACGGACGACCTGCTGAACAAAGTGGAGGCCATCCGCCCCACCATCAGCGAGGAGCACCTGGCCACGCTGATCTATACTTCCGGCACCACCGGCACGCCCAAAGGCGTGATGCTTTCGCATAAGAACATCGCGAGCAACGTGTTCTTTTCCAAAGCAAGCTTCCCTTTCCCGGACGATCCGTCCTGCAAGGTGCTCAGCTTCCTGCCGCTCAATCATATTTTCGAGAAGATGGTCACTTACATCTATCTCTTCAGCGGTATCAGCATTTATTACGCTGAAAGCATGGACAAGATCGCGGATAACCTTCGCGAGATAAAACCCGACGGCTTCACCACCGTGCCCCGCCTGCTGGAAAAAGTATATGAGAGGATCATGAGCAAAGGCAACGAGCTGACGGGCATTAAACGCGGCCTGTTCTTCTGGGCCGTGGCATTAGGTAAAAAATACGACAACAACATCAGCGGCGGCCTCTGGTACAATATCCAGCTGGCCATTGCCAATAAGCTGATCTTTTCCAAATGGCGCGAGGCGCTGGGCGGAAGGATCTCTTTCATCGTGACCGGCGGCGCGGCCTGCCAGGAAAACCTGCTGCGCATTTTCAATTCCGCGAAGATACCGGTGTATGAAGGCTACGGCCCGACCGAAAACAGCCCGGTGATCAGCGTGAACCGCCGTTATCCGCCCGGTAATACAAAGTTCGGCACCACAGGCCCGCTTCTGGAAGGCGTGGAACTGATGTTCACCGAAGAAGGGGAGATCTGCGTGAAAGGCCCGAGCATGATGAAAGGCTATTACAAACGTCCTGACCTCACCGCGGAAGCTATCATCGACGGCTGGCTGCACACGGGTGACATCGGTACGCTGGTGGATGGAAAATTCCTCAAGATCACCGACCGCAAGAAAGAGCTGTTCAAAACCAGCGGCGGCAAATACGTGGCGCCCCAGCCCATCGAAAATAAAATGAAGGAAAGCCCCTTCATCGAGCAGATCATGGTGGTGGGTAACGAACGTAAGTTTGTAAGCGCGCTGGTAGTGCCGTCTTTTAATATGCTGAAGAAGTGGATGGAACAGAACAATGTTCCTTTTGTGTCCAACGAAGACGCCTGCAAACGCCCCGAAGTGATCGCGATGTATGAGAAGATCGCCGAGCGTTATAATGCCGGTTTCAACCACGTGGAGCAGGTGAAGAAATTCAGGCTGATGCCGCATGAATGGGGAGTGGAGACCGGGGAAATGACGCCCAAGCTGAGTTTGAAGCGGAAGGCGATATTGGAGAAGTATAAGGGGGTGGTGGATGAGATGTATGAAGGATAAGTGCCTTTTTGAAATATATTTATACTTGAGGAAATAATTTTATACTTTGCGTAAAAATACCTAACGGAACGGCGTCCCTTTTCCTAACGAAGATACTTGATTAAGTTACCCTGCTAGCTGAGACGAGATATCACACTGTGGAATATAAGTACCCTTTACCTGTGGTTTATCGTCGGTAGTATTAACTGAAATTATGCGGACAAATATTGTTAGCCTGGTTGTTACCTGGATTATGCCTGCCGGATACACGGTTTTGGCCAGGAAATCTATGTTTAGACTACTGGTGTTGCACTACTATCAGATTACCTATTCAGGATGTTCTACTGTTGCAATTTTATTAAAAATGATCAAACTATTCGTGAAAAAGCTTTTTCTCTTGCTTTTATTCACTATCTGCATTGAAAAAATCCATGCTCAATTGCCAGCCCCGGAGAATCCATTTCGTCTACCTGGCTATGCGGCGCCATCTCCAACAGCTGCGTCTATAGGTAGATATGGTGAAATTCCTGTGACCATACAAAGTGGCGTCCCAGATATTCGGATACCTATTTACGAAGTTGCAACTGGTAAGCAAAAATTGCCGATCAGTATTAGTTTTCACGGAGGCGGTATTCGTGTGACTGACAAAGCGGGTCCAGTGGGATTGGGCTGGGCTTTAAATGCCGGAGGAGTCATTAATAGAGTTGTACAGGGAATTCCTGATGAAAATAATCAATATGGTTTCCTGAAACAGGTATTGGATAACGACGATCCGGGGTTCAGCGAAAAGCTCCGCTGCCAGGCTATTTACAGTCAGTATATAACCGGCAAGTATCAGACCGATCTTCAGCCGGATATATTTATGTATAGTTTACCCGGCAAAAGCGGAAAGTTTATGCATAAAAATAAGAAGTATGTCGACATGCACCCAGGCTTTATGACTATTCCTTATGATCCGATTAAAATTGACACAAATTCCATAAATGACGGATATTTTCGCATTACAGATTCGGACGGCACGGAATACATGTTTGGTAAAGGTTATGAAGGAAACAGTTGCGTAGAAGGCTTTTACAGATACGAGGGTTTTGCGACATGGGGTGTCGAACATCGTGCAGCGTGGTTTCTTGCAGGAATGGTGTCTTCTGATAAAAGCGATACTATCAGATTTATATATACTACTCCCGGCGGTGACGTAACGGAAAGTAGGCCAGTTACACTTACAGGAACGGTTCACGATGATACCAATCCATTAAGCCTGCAATTTTCCAAATCTCCCGCTAATATTAAGTATGACTATACAACTAACGTGCGATTGCTCCAAACCATAAGATTTAAGAATGGAGAAGTGCGATTCACCTATAATGCCAACAGGTGGTTGCAGGAAATGAAAGTTGTGGCAATAGATTCAACTTCGGAAGAACAGATTTTCCGGTGGCAGTTTTTTCGTGATGCAGAAAAACTCGACAGCGTCCGCCAAGTGGGAACAAATGGTGTTCCGCTCCCCGCCTTTGAAATCGATTATATTACCAATACAACAGGGCAATATGTTCGGCCGACATATAATTCCAATGGCCGGGACCTCTGGGGGTTTTATAATGGGAAGGATAGTAATCCGGACCTGTTATGGGTAGATGGGGTTAACGGGATGCCAGCCCCTATATCAGTCATTGATCGCCGGATGCCAGATGAAGTGTACATGCAATACGGGCAGATAAAAAAGATAACATACCCCACAGGCGGTAGTTCCGAATTCTTTTTTGAACCGAACAAGACAACCCGTCAAACGTATCGTAACGACACTATATGGAACACTATGAGTCACAGGGTATATACCTGGATTCCCACATACGGTAATGCTCAGCCGTCAGTTACGTTTACGGTCAACCAGCAGCTAACTACTAAGAGCCGTGATGGAGGCGTTCAAAGCAATGCGGAACTTATATTGAATATTAGCCGTGCCTGTACGCCTAATTCTCCTCAACAGCCTTGGTGTGTACCCAACACGGTTCGTGTAAGGTTAGTGGATATAACAAGCGGGCAGGTACTTGTAGCAGAAATCTGGTTGCCGGCTTATTCTCAGCAAACAAGTATTGAGAAGCGGTTTTTTAACTTGGCGGTAGGGCATACATACCAATTGATATTACCTGACCCGGGGAACGTAGGGACCGGACAAATGCCCCAGTATAATCTGGATGCAACCGTCAGGGGAGAACAATACCTGTCACATACAACAGTTCCTGTGATAAACACCATACTTGGCGGTGGAATGCGTATCAAGCAGATCATTCACTCTGATGGAACGGGAAAACGGTTAATGAAGGAATATTCTTATCCTAAAAGTTACTGGAACTCTGATTATTTCAATGGTGATTTTGAGAGCTTTGCTAATTCTACTTTTGCTCATGAAAGGTCACGCCGTGGCGTCGCAGGTGCTCATGATGCTCCGAGGCCATTTTATAAAACCTGGCATGAAAATCTTACAATTCCGCTTGGATCTATTTATAACACTTCTTTGGCTAATGAGATTGTAGAGGAATATGATAAGAATCCTGATAGCGGTGATACACTTGGTAAAATTGCATATCGCTTCAATGTGGCGACCGACTACGTACCAAGATGGATGCCCTTTTTTAAGCTGGATTATGACCATGTCCGTAATCAATTATTAACGAAGAAAATTTACCGGAATACACCATCCGGAATGCAACTGATCCAAAGCGACTCAATCATATATAGGAATCTGGATGACGGACTAGCCGGAAAAAAAAATGAAGTTCGTACGTACGTTTCCGAAGTGCTGTGGCTGGGTGGAGATTATGATGGAGAACCATCTATAAACTTCTCTGCGAATAACTGCATTTATTGTGAAGAGTTTTGGAACACACGGTTCAAGCTGGATACGTTTAATTACCGTTCCCCACGAGTTATTCGTTCTGAGTTTCATTCAACTACTTATCATCCGGAAACTGGTAACACGATTACTGTAAATCAGAAATTTGATTATGATAATCTGATGCATATGCTGCCTACTAGTGTTCGCAGTAAAAATAGTAAGGGCGACAGTCTGGTGAACCGTTTTAAAAGACCACAGGATTACAATTATTTTTCCGGGTGTACAAATTGTGAAGCCCAGCTGGATGCCGGACTGCTAAGTTCGCGCAGTGCATATTATACCCAGCAGAAGCAGTGGCTGGACTCATTTTACTACTATGTCCGTTTGCGTGATGCAGCATATTTTCCGCTTTATCCCGAAAAGATCAATTATGCGAAAAGCCAGTTTTTGAATTATCAATCTCAGATGAAGACTTTGGAATTGACTGCTGCAAATAATAATGTCAGCTGTCGATTGAACAGCCTTTCCTGCATTGCAAATATCAAGGTTAACCTGTCCGAAAGTGAGCATGCTATTTGTAGGATGCAGGAGTTGTACAACATCGTGCCTGTTATTGAAGAAAAGGCATTTACAAATAACGTATTGACAAGCACGAAAGCGACTGATTATTTTTGGCAGACAGGTGATTACGTTACTCCCTGGAAAGTTAAAGCCTCTCAGCTATCCGCACTGCCTGAAGAACGGCTGGAGTTTACAAAGTACGAAAAAGGAAATCCTGTGCAGTTGAGAAAGTCAAATGACGTTCCTGTTTCTCTTATCTGGGGGTATGCTGGTACATTGCTTATAGGGGAGGTGACTGGTGCTCAGCAGCAAGATGTTGCATATGCCAGTTTTGAAACTGGAGAGAGCGGGAACTGGAACTTACCGTCATTTATGGGGATAGTTGGTGGAATTACCGGAGAAAAGTATTTTTCAGGAACCGGCTTCTTATTTTCCAAAGCAGGACTTTCTGCAGGTACGAAATACATTGTAACCTACTGGAGTAGGAATGGCGCTTATAATATCCCTGGTACGCAGGCTGGTTATCCTAAATTACTTCGCAGTATTATAAGGAATGGAGTGACTTGGACATTGCAAGAGCATTTGGTGACAGGGCAAAGCACGTTACAGGTTACGGGTAGTGGCAGCATTGATGAACTGCGGTTACATCCGCAAGATGCCGTGATGCGAACGTTTTCATTTAAGCCACTGCTTGGCATGACTTCTGAATGTAGTGCGTCGCATCGTTTGGTATTATATGACTATGATGAATTTGGGAGACTGCGGACTATGAGGGATGACGAAGGTAATATATTGCGTCAGCAAGATTATAGGTTTCAATTGACATTTCAGCCTTGACTCCCTGGAATATGACTTTTGAAAGCTTTAATAGTCGACTCAATCTTTAAACTTTTCGATGAACGCTTGATTTAATTTATATCAATATTTCCGAATACTTATGATCATGACCTCAAGGAAATTTCTATCCATCTTTGTTGCAGTCATTTGTTTGTTCCTACTGGCGAATCAAACCTTTGCCCAGAAGCCAAACACGCAAACTCAGCCTGCTGCGCCTACACAAACGGTGAACCCCGTT
>NZ_JBQEMV010000005.1:0-302500 GCF_052044405.1 Chitinophaga sp. 22620
GCGCCGCGAACCGGCGGCGTATCCCTGGACGGGGTGACGCCCGCCAGCGAAGGCAGGGTGGGCCTGGGCGGACAGGTATTGTTCGATCAGCTGGGGCCGCAGGAAGCATTGTCTTTCTACGGTTCCTATTCCTACCGCATCCCGCTGGACGAGGAAAACACTAAACGCCTGTGCATCGGCATCGGCGGCGGTGTGAGCCAGTATTCCATAGACGGGGCGGCGCTGCAGTACGTGGACAACGACGACGTGGCCATTCCCACCGGCAAAACCAGCACCTGGGTACCTGATGCGCGTTTCGGCGTGTATTATTACACGTCTAAGTTCTACGCCGGTGTGTCTGTCATGGATCTTTTTTCCCTTTACTCCGACGCTTCGCGCTATAACTGGAAAGGCAACAATTATTCCACCATCCGCAAAACGCAGCACCTGTATGTAACGGCGGGTACGGTGTTCCCGCTGGGGGAAAAGCTCCAGCTGAAGCCGTCGTTCCTGGTGAAGGAAGACTTCAAAGGGCCTACCAGCCTGGACCTGAACGCCTTCCTGCTGATCGGGGACCGGATATGGGTGGGCGGATCTTACCGCACCAATGTGAGCATCTGGAAAAAGACGGCCCTTCAGCGCGACCTCCAGGAGACGAACGCGGCCAGCGCCATGGTGGAATTCTATGCCACCCAGCAGCTGCGCATCGGTTATTCCTACGATCTGAACGTGAATAAAATGGCGGGATACCAGGGCGGATCGCATGAGATCTCCCTCGGCTTTTTATTCCCTTCCAAAAAATTCACGGTACAGAATCCCCGGTATTTTTAAACCCATTACTTAAGGACGTATGATACGACGCAGTTTAACCTTTATCCTGACCATGACGCTTGCCGGCAGCCTGTATGCACAGGAGCAGAAAAGCGTGCTGCAACTGGCTGAAGAAGCCTATGCACGCGAAGAGTATGCGGTGGCAGGGGCGCTGTACAAACGGCAGGCCCGCAGCAAAGGCGACAGAACGCCGGTGGCCCTGCTCATGAAAATGGCGCGCAGCTACCAGGAGATCGGCTACTTTAAAGAAGCGGCGGGCTTTTACCAGCAGATCATCGCACGGCCGGATCACCCTGCGGCGGCTTATTTCGCTTACGGCGAAGCGCTGCGGCAGCTGGAACAATACGATTCCGCCCGGCAGCAATACGCCCTGTTCACCACTGCGAATGCAGACAGTATAAAGCTGAAAGAAATAGCGCTGCGCGGCTGCGACAGCGCCGCCGTGTGGAAACCCGCGCCGGTGCAGCTCCAACCGCTCAAAGAACTGAACACACCCGGCTCCGACCTGGTGAGCGGCGTGATCAAACAGGGACTGCTGCTGATGTCTAACGGCTACCGCGAACTGGTGCTCAACGGCAATGCGGAATCCAACCCGCAAACGGACCTGCGCACGAAGCAGCCTTTTTACAAAGCCTACGTATACCAGCAATACACACAAGGCAATGCCACGATGTACCTGGAAGAGCTGGTGCCGAAGCTGCTCGGTAAATATGATTACCACATCGGCCCGGTCAACATGAACCGCACGGAAGATACGCTCTATGCTACCATCAACATACAGGGAAAGAAAGTGCCCTTTACCGGCAAAGGCCCGGTGAACGGGGTGCGCCAGCTGCAGATCTACCAGTCCGTTAAAACCGGCGGCAAATGGGGCGAGATGGTGCTGCTGCCGGGCATTAACGTGGCGGGCCATTCCTCCAGCCATGCGGTGCTCAATACGGACGGCAGCATCCTGTATTTCGTGTCGGACCGCCCCGGCGGTTTCGGGCAAACGGACCTGTGGTACGCTGAAAAACAGGCTGACGGCAACTGGGGCTCGCCGGTGAACTGCGGGGATAAGATCAATACCATCGCGGCGGAAACATTCCCCACCGTGAACGAAGACGGCATCCTTTACTTTTCCAGCAAAGGCTACGCCGGGCTGGGCGGTTATGACATCTATCGCGTGAAAGGCGGGAAAACCAGCTGGGAAACGCCGGAAAATATGAAAGCGCCTTTCAACTCCGGTGCGGACGATATCGGCCTGGTGCTCAAACACAATGGCTATGAAGGGTATATGTCCTCCAATAAACCAGGCGGCATGGGCCGTGATGATATTTATTATTTCGCGGACCTGGATTACACCAACCGGGTGAACCATATTGCTCCTCCAGGCGTGATCGATCACAGCAAACAACCGCCTGTGACGCCTTCCACCGGTACGACCGGCACTACGGGCACCACCGGCCAGCCGCCTGTGCGCAGGCAGCTGACCGCTGAAGAGGAAGAAGACCGGCGTACGCTGGAGCAGCTGAAGTTCCTCTACGACTACAACAGCGCCCGCCTGCTCACCGAATCGCGGCAGGTGCTGGACAGGGTGGCCGACGTGCTGAAACGCAGGCCGGACTGGAAGATCGTGATCGCTTCGTTTGCGGACAACCGCGGCGCGGATCAGTATAACACCGATCTGTCTGCCCTGCGTTGCTTCTCCGTGATCGATTATCTCGTGAATAAAGGCATCGACCCGAAACGCCTCTATTACGCGAACAAAGGCGAGCTGGAACCGGTGAACAGGTGTAAGGACGGCGTGCCATGCAGCGAGGAAGAATACCGGCAGAACAGGCGCTCGGAAATGAAAGTGAAATTTTAGGTATAAATACAAAGGACAGGTTATTGTATCAAAACCGGAACGTACGTACCAGCCATTCATGGCTGGTATTTTTTTTAGTGTTTCTGAATCGCCCGATAAAAAGAGTTTCCTGGTCAAAAAAGTCCTGATGTGTTATAAAAGTTAATGGCTTGAAATACAGCCTTCTGTGTTAAATGGTTGTTAACACTGGCAAAATACAGACGGTGGCTAAGAAAAACCATGGGTTTACCAATACATACGGTCTGCGTAACCCTGTGTTACTATCTTTGCATCGGTTTTTCATAGGATATGGTTAAAGAAATTGGGCGGTTTTTACCGCCTTTTCTGTTTTCATTACTTTGTCATAAATTGATAATTGTGGAAGTGATCTTGGGAAAACATCCTCGCTATATCTAGCCCTAGGAGCCAAACCAAAGTGGAAGAGGGCGATGCAACCGCGGCCAAATACTGTGTCCCTCTATCCTTGAGGCTCAACAACGGGATTTCGTCCCTATAGGAATACATTCAACAGATAAGAAAAAAGGTAGATCGGCTTAAACTAAGCTCTTCCGGGATTTCATGAGAAAAAACAGTCAGTTAACTTTATCTGTCCTCTTTTTTCAGAAAAAACAGCTAAATCTGTGATTTTTGGGATCTCGCGGCGAATCATGAGTAAAACAGTCAACCCGCAATAAATGGACACAAAGCCCGATAAGAAGAAGTTCATGGAGCTCATGGAGCAAAATAAAGGGATCATTTTCACGATCTGTAACTCCTATTGCAAGACCAGGGATGATATCAATGATCTCTCGCAGGACATCGTTTATAATTTATGGAAGTCGTTTAACAGCTATAACCCTGATTTAAAGTTCAGCACATGGATGTACCGGGTTGCGTTAAATGTTGCCATTTCATTTTACCGGAAAGGAAAACGGCTGAGAAGTAAAGTTGTTTATGATGAACAGCTCATCCAGTTCGAGGCAGACAATGGTTTTGAAGAAACGGAGGATTTCACGCTGTTGTTCAATTTCATCAGCACGCTTAAAGATATGGACAAATCGATCATTTTGCTGTACCTCGAAGACAAGACTTACAAAGAAATAGCTTCTATTGTCGGCATCTCGGAAACAAACGTCGCCACCAGGATAGGCCGGATCAAAGGGCGGCTAAAATCTGATTTTCAATCTGCTCAAAACAAAGATTATGGAACTAAATGAAATCAAATCAATGTGGCTGTCTTATGAAAATAAGCTCCAAAGCGCGCTAAAGCTTAACCGGCATTGCCTCGAATTCATGCTGGCCCAAAGACTGCGGTCACAACTTACCCCCTTGCTTTGGCATCGGATAATAGAAGTTGCATTGCATATATCCGTAGCGGCGCTGCTACTCATATTTATCATCAAAAATTTATCCGGTGCGCTTTATGTTATGTCGGCAGGTATGTTGCTGATATTTTATACAGCGGCAATCGTTATGTGCTTCAAACAAATTAAGGCGATAAGAAAGATCGATTACAGTAAAGACATCGTGACCATTCAAAGTTTGCTGGTGATGCTGCAGACTCATTTGCTTAATCATGCGCGTGTGGCCGCACTATGTATTCCTGCTTTCCTTGCATTTCCCATGGTAGTGTCTAAGGCGATCAGGGATTTTCATCTTACCGGGCTGCAATTTATGGACATTCAAAACGGCTATGCGGGCGACTGGTGGTCGGTTCAGTTGAAGATCACTATTATTCTCATTCCGCTTTGCATCTGGTTTTATCGCGAAACATCATACAAAAATATTCATAAGCGTTGGGTAAAGCTGTTCATTCAAAAAACATCGGGTACACGGGTGCGAAAGGCAATAGAGTTTGTAAACGAAATTGAAGAACTAAAGCGCGAAGCGTAATTAATTTTAGTCCCCGCAGGTCTTATTAACCTGGCCCGCCGTGGTTTGGTGTTCGGTGCTGTAAATAACCTAAAAAGGGAGAAAAAGCGGATCCGAACTCAGCAGAAGTAGATCACATGACTCCCAGATCAAAAGGAGGCTCCAATATCAGTTCTAATCAACAAGTATTATCAAAGGAAGAGAATTTAAAGAAATCAAATAATTAAAGTGAAAAAGAGGTTTGATGAAACCTTAAATACCGCGGTATTGGATTATCCAATAAAAATGTAAATAAAACAAAGAGCCCACGCAGATCGCGCGGGCTCTTTGGGTATCTTGCATGACTTCTAGGATTTTGTTATATAAGATGGTCATGTCGATAAGGTTTTTAGAGAACGAAGGACATGAATGCCTATGGTGCCTAATGCCGTCTCGTTTGCATTAAAATTAATTGATATATAGTTGTCCTTGCACCTATTTCCCGCTAGGCTAAGCCGCACTTTTCTTCAACCGCTTCACCCTAAACCATGAATTTTTTGTCTATTAAGCGGAGAACCATATTCCTAACCCTTAAATATGCGGCCATGCAATTCGACCCTGAAATCCTCTTCCAGAACATGTTCAATTCCCTGAAAAGCTATTATGCCGGCTTTTGCACCGGCTTACAGGAAACAATCAGGCGGCACTGCGAGATACAAAGTTATCATAAGAACAGTACGATACTGGAATACGGTCAGGTCTGCAAGTCATGTTTCTTTGCGTTGCAGGGGCTGGTAGTAGCCCGTTTTATGCATGACGGCAATGAAAAGGTCAGCTGGTTCATGGGAGCGGGGGATGTGATCATTGCCGTGGACAGCTTTTACCGGCAGACACCCAGCACGGAAAAGCTGGTGGCCTTGATGGACGTGATCTGTATCAGCCTGCCCAATGAGGCATTGCAGAAGATATATCATGAATTTCCTGAATTCAACATCGTTGGCCGGAGGCTGACGGAAGAATATTACATCAAATCAATGGAGCGGAACAAATGGGTGAGTTTTTCCGCCCGCGAACGCTACAAGCTCCTGCTGGAACAATATCCCCGGCTTTTCCAACATGTTGGTAATGCGGATATGGCTACCTACCTCGGGGTGGATAAATCCACCCTATACAGGATCAAAAAGGCCCAAAGCCGGAAAAAATAGTTGCAAATGCAATCTTCAGTATGAGTGGGGCACTTTAAATTTGACTTCAAACCACTCCATATGAAAAATACCCAACAATCTTAACCTGTTTTACGGTTAAATACTTCTTCATGTAACATCATACCCGGAAAAACTGGAAACTTCTTTCCTGCGGGCATTCTCATGCCATGCGGGCCGGGGATTTATAATTAATCACCCTGAAAATTTACAAAACATGCATGGAAAGTTTTTTGTACAAATCGAAAAAATCGTAGGCAAATGTAACGACCACTTAAAAGCTAAAGACGACTTTGTCGATGCCGAAGAATATTCGGAGTTGTCCGGCACGGCCTCCCATGAAATGAAACGTCTCCAGGCCCATCTGGAAAAGGTCGTCATTTCAGCCACTCCTGCGGAGAAATTGTTACGGAAGATCGTCAGTTGCCAGCGTCATTTCGAAGTAAACATGAATGCGATGTATTTCATCCTGTATCAGGAAACGGAAGATCACGATGTATTACTGTCATACCAAAAACACAGCCTGCAAAACCTGCTGAATAATATTCTGGACATCCTCGATGAAGCCCTAGACTACATGTATCTTCATTTCAGCGTCTATTTCGACATGGCTTGTTATATGCCGCTTTACCGTTTCCTAACCCACTCCCGAACACTGAAGCGCGAGGTGGATGAGCTTTTAAGAAAGACCGCCAGTAATAAAGCGATATTCCGTTGTGTATACTGGCTGAAGAAGGCAATGGTGGATTTTGAGCATAGTGGGAGAAAATATCTGGCTACTTATGCGGAATTTGAAACAATCACGGATCTTGCCAGGAATATCAACAAAAGCCTTGAAAACTGTCCGGATCGTAGCGAGCTGATCAATCTCATTCATGCGCATTACTGGGAATTGAATTTTAATTACCCACCCTACGCGTATTCGCTGTTTAATGAGATCATGCAAAACTCCCGGGATATGCAGTTGGAGGACAGGTTCAATTATCTCAGCCTGATGATCGGGAAGATCCGCAGGCAGAAAAAAGTGGAGTCCCCCGTTTTTGATTTTGACCATCACTGCCTGAAAACCCAGCTGATAACCCTGTTGCAGGATGAATACAAAAGCATTGAGCTGAAGATCACCACCACCCGTATTCTTTCCCGGGAAATTCCCGCCTCCTGGGAATCTTTCCGGATCAGCACCCCGCTCACCGTGGAAAAGATGGCTTTTTACCTGCATTACCTGGTGGAGGAAGGATTTATTCAGGTAGACAGGATGGACGACCTCTTTTCCTTTGCCTGTACGTTTTTTACCACGCTGTCTCCTGTGCCCATAACCGCTTCAGCTCTGGCCAATGCGTTTGAGCAGACGGCGAATGCAGAAAAGGTTGAATTAAAATTAACAGCGGCTTCATCCAATCACCAGGAAGAAACATGAAAACCGACATTCTGCCTTTACCGCAGCATACCCCGGCCAATTACCTCCGGCACATGAATGCTTTCCTGGATCGGATAGAGCAGGACAAACGGTTAACCCTCTGCCATATCGGGTTATACCTCGCTTTGTTCCGGTGCTGGAACCGTACATATTTCAGAAATCCATTTTACGTATCCAGGGCTGACCTAATGCAGGTGGGGCACATCGGCTCTCCCAACACCTACGCCCGCTGCATCAAGGAGCTGGAAAACTTCGGGTATATCAATTATTTCCCTCCGGGAAGCAAAGGCACTGCTTCCATGGTAAGCATTATTCCCATGAACCAGCAGCGGCGTACAAAAGCGATACAGGGCGATAACGAAAATGATACGGAGAACCGTTCAGAAGTGATACCGCCTGAAAGCGGGCAGATATCACAACTGTTACCGGGTCGTAACAGAAATGATACGGCACCTGTATCAGTAGCGATACCCATTAATAAACAAACAAACTTGACAAACAATGAGATAGGCAGCACACCCCCAACGGGCAAGAGGAAAAAAAAGAAGTTTAAACCGCCAGCAAGGGATGAAGTAATAGCCTGTTTCCGCAGCTGGCGTATGCCGGAGGCTGAAGCCGTCCGGTTTTACCTGCACTACCAGGCCAACGGCTGGTACCAATCCGGCAAAGTAGCCATCCAGGATTGGAAAGCCGCAGCGGAAAAATGGATATTGAATGCCGGAAACTTTAAAACAAAATCCAATGGAACCAAACCCGGAAACCTCAACGCAAACCAGGGCGGCAGCTATTCAGAGCCCTTATGACTACCCGCAATTGTTCTCCATCGTGGAAGAGCGCGGCAAACAACTTTACGGAGCCAGGTATGCCGTTCACGAGTTGGACAGGCCGGTGATGCTGAAGCTGCTCTGCTATTTCCTGCGCGACGAAGCAGTGGCCGCGGCGGAAAATGTAAACCTGGAAAAAGGCCTGATGCTTTGCGGGCCCATCGGCTGCGGCAAAACGTCCATCCTGCACATCATCCGCACCCTGATGCCTGCTGGGGAGGCCTTTGGCATCGTATCCTGCCGCAATGTCGCTACCCATTTCAACCAGGAAGGCTTCGCTATCATAGACCGGTATTCCGCCCTTCCCCGGCAGGGCGTCCTCCTCAAACGCGCCTATTGTTTCGATGACCTGGGCCTTGAGATGACGGGCAATTTCTACAAAAATGAATGCAATGTGGTGGCAGAGATACTTTTTAACCGGTACGAGGCCTTTGTGCATGAAGGGGTGTTGACTCACATCACCACTAACCTCAGTATCAAAGAGCTGGAAGAATGCTACGGCAACCGCCTGCGCAGCCGTTTGCGGGAAATGTTGAACCTGATCGCTTTTGATGCTGTTTCTCCCGATAAAAGGCACTAAAAAAGGCCTCCGCTTAATGCGAAGGCCTTCAACTGGCAGCCGGGAAAGGCACCTGCTGCCGCGGCAGGCTACTCGTTGTTAACGGTTGCCTGGCTTACGCCGGACAGTACAGCGCCTGCTACTGCAACGTAGCTGGCTATTTCTGTAATGATTGCCGGCAGGGCGAAAGGAAGCCCTATTACAGCGGCGCTGATCGCTGTCAGCACCAGCCCCCAGTTGCGGGTTTTCTGGAAGAAAACCGGGGTGGGGGAATTGAAACGATCTAAAAGATTCATGATGAAACAATTTAAAAGTGAAAAAATGGATTACCGGTCATGCGCCGCCGTCTACGGCAACCATGGCCATGGCATTGAAGCCGCCGTTGTTCAGCTTGTAGAACTTTCCGTTCACGGACTGAAGGAACTCAATGCAGAGCGCCAGGAACAGCGGTTTCTCGCTGTTGGCGGGCAGGTTGAGAGCCAGTGCCAGCGGTTGGGTGGCAACATCGTCCAGCGGCAGCTCCGCGGAGCTTACGAGGGCGCTGTTGGTTACCTCCGTCTCAAAATCGATCTCGGCGGCCGCCGCGGAGATCATGTAGTGAGTGCTGTTTACCGGAGACGCAATGCCCTGTTTGGGTACAAAAGGCGGAATGTCCGCCGTGGCGGCGCCGGTGGTGCGGTCTATTTTTACCGTGTACGGCGCATGCAGGGTGGAAGCGAGGGTGCTGGCCGCGTTGAACTCGAAACCGCGGAACAGTTCCGTTTCACCGTCCAACACGTTGCGCTCGCCACGGTTGCTTACCTGGTCCGCCTTCAGCACCTTCATGAACTGGGAAAATACACGTTGCACAACGGTGCCATCCGCTACTTTTTCCAGGATGGTGCGCAGAGCGTTGCGAAGCAATCTGCCGGCCTTTCCGGCCCTGGCGAACTCCCTGCCGTTCTCACGAACGCGCTCAAATGCGGGGTCGGTAGCCATGCGTTTGGGATCTACGCCGCCCGCTGTTCTTACACCATAGGTGCCGTCCTTCATTTTATAGAACGTATAGCCGCCCATGGTGCCTGTAATGGGAAATAATCCCTTTTGTTTTGGCATAAAAAAATTGTTTAGAATTAATACTGGGGCAATTCGCTACGCCATGCCCATCAGGCGTTTGCACTGATCAGATGCGTTTGTTTGTAATTACAAAAGCGAAACTACCGGCAGGCCGAAACCCCACAAAACAACGTTTCCGATTTTGCCGGTTTTTGCCGGAATTAGCCGTTTTTGGTCGCGCATGGAACCATATTTTCCTGAAAGAATTGTGATCTACACCAAGGATGTGGAAGTGATATTGGGCAAGAGTGAACGCTCCGCCAGGAATTTTTTGCGCATGATTAAACGGGCCCTGAAAAAAAGCGACCGCCAGTTCGTGACGCTGGCAGAGTTCTGCTATTTCACCGGGATTTCGGTGGATGAAGTCAAAGAGTGTATTAAACGGTAGCTGCTACGTGGCAGGCAGTACTCAAAGAGGAGGATAAAGCGTGGATAAGGCGTGTTTAGTAGTACTCTTAAGGTACTTAGGGGTAACAAGCGGTACAATAGTGATACGGCTGGCAGGAAACAAATAGGATACCAGAAGAAAATCCCGGCATAAGCCCGGGACTCTAGCGAACCATAATTTTTTTATAATTAAACTGAATACATATGAAATTACTTCAACTAAACCCCTTGAACATGCAAAACTTGCTTTTTGCAGCCGCATTCATTTTATTGCTGCCCGGCTGCTCAAAAAGGGATGCTCAAAATGAGAAATTAAAGCCCGAACATATTTTTGCGAAGTTACCGCCATCAGCGGACGGCAGGCTTCGCGTTTTTGCGGATTCCCTGTTAGTAAAAGAAGAGGAACACCCATGGATGGACAGCGTTTTAAACCATACTGGCGCTCCCGGCTGGGAATATGCCGCATTCGGTATCCAAACCGGTTCTCCCTCGGCCATGGTGCCGCTGATTGACCACTCCCTCCGTAAAGTAACCGGGCTTTTGGTAATGGTAAATGGCCCGAATTTCCAGTATCGGATCATAGATTCCCGCCGGCCAGAAAAATACGGTTACAACAATGGCAAAAACGTCGCCAATGCCCGAACGATTTTTATTGCGTCGGACCTTTTTAACCAAAGGGCCTTTCCCGATGCAGGAGCCGCACCGATTGGCGAATGCATGATGACCAGAAAGGAGCGCCAATTTTTTGAGAATGCCAGGAGAGCGGAAGGATCTTTTACACCGATCGTGCGAGCTGCAGGTTATGCACTATCGATTACCTGCTACACAACAATGGCCTGTACCGGCGATGGCCGGGGTAACTGTGTCGGAAATATTACCTACCACACCGATTGTATATACAACTACATTTGGATCGATGGAGGGTATGGATCAGGCACAGGTAGCGGGTATACAGGTGGAGGGGTAAGCGGTGGGGGCGGCAGTTCTACCGGTAATGGGTCAGCTCCGCCTGATCCATGCGGCGCAGGTACTCCTCCCCAGGAAAATGAAGGTCCGCTTGCGGTTCTCCCCCCGGCAAAACCGATCAGTAACGTCCAGCAATATCTCTCGTGCTTCGATCCAAGGACAAACGCGAAAATTACCTTTTATGCCGACCAGCCGGAAGCAGGATCAAGCCAGCTTTTTACAACTAAAGAAAAAGTCGGGCACGCTTACATTTCAATAGAACAATATTCAGGAGGGAGGATTGTTCGCAGAACTGTCGGCTATCATCCATTTGAGCCGATTGCTCCATTTTTTACAATAGAAGGAAGAAGCCAGCTTGGCGATGATTCCAACTCGGAGTATGATGTGCGGCTGAGCGTCCCTATTACATCGTCTCAACTCCAGACCGTTTTAGCGTTAGTTGAAAATTACAATCCACATTATCATCTTGAGAATTATAATTGCACTAATTTCGTTTTGGACATATCCGATGCCTGCGGCCTACATATCCCACGCACAAAGGGTTGGTGGCTTGTTGGCTCCGGTCTGAACCCGGCAAGTTTCGGCGAGGATTTAAAGAAAATCCCAGGTGCCGTTGTTGGAGAGGGAAGCTCCCATGAAAACTCAGGTGTTTGCAACTAAAATATTGTTTATGAAGCCCATTATCCATTTTATTTCTATCATTCTCATTTCATCTTTGCAACCTGCTTTCGGGCAACAAAAATCGAATGACGAAATTGTCATAAGAGATTTCCTGAACTACATTTCCGCTCCTAAGTGGAATATTGATACGGTAACCTCAAAATATGTACTTTTTTACCAAAAAGAATCGAAGGTAGCATCGCGTGTTACAAGAAAGTTCTATCTTGGAATGGCAGTTTCTGAATTGGCCGAGAAGATAAAGAACGTGAAGCTGGACGACTTAAAAATTGTTCCATACAATGAAGCTGAAGAAAAGTTCCGGAAGATGTTAATGGCGCCTGAATACCTGGAAAGGTCATATGTGGTTACCGATACTTCGGGTAAATTCACCCGGTACTTTTTGCTTAAAGATGGACAAATTGAAGGGTTTGTTTTATTCCAGGATAAAACCTTCCTGCTTCTTAACTAATGAAATACCTTGGCTGAAGTCTAAAGCGGTAGCAGTGGATGTTTGGCATTACCAGTGCATTCCCTGTGATGAAAAAAGAACCAGCCGCCGAAGTGAGTGACACAACGGCGGCTAAGTAAAGAAAAGAAGCCGGTACCTGATTCCGCCTAATATTGTTGGGCAATAACACAACGGTCTAATTATCAAATGGTTAACAAATGCTTGTGTTAACTTTATTTATTAATTAACCCTAAATCATGTGTTATGAAGAAAGTACCATTTTATTTGCGAACAAGCATCTGGAAACAGGAAAAGGTTACCGACCCATTGCATTTTCTTGAAAACTTTTTTTCGACTGATAGCATGGCAGGCCACCGGAAATTTATCGGGGAAATTTGCGAAACCGCATATTCCAATCGTATCTGGAGAAAAGGAAGCCCCAATACTTTGATTATTGTTATCGCTCACCTGGAGGCCCTGATAAATGCCGCGTTTATATTACGAAGGCGTCAAAAAACAAATGGACCCGCGTTTAACCCGGGAAAAGGCATTTCTAAATTCTTTCCTGCTGATCGAAAATTTGAGTTTGTTTCTTCAGGAGAATTGCCAAGGGAACTTTCCAAAAAAGAACTCAAAAAACCCCTGAAAGCATTTTCAAGTTTTTTCACCGAACATAAAATCAAGGAATGGAAAGAAATTTTAGGGGAGCTTTTTTATCATGCATTGGGACGGGGGAATATGCACAGTATTGACGGGCGGTTCAACGCTATTCGGATTACCAGATACTTAAAAAAAATCATCGAAGCATCTTATTTGATTCATTTGAATAACGCGAAGGAGGAAACCGGGGAAGAAGCCGGATCTAATTAAATCGGAATTAGGGCTCTTGTAGTAGCAGGAGCCCTTTCATTGAATTATATTTTTATGGTCAGTACTTCCGATAGCCGCGTAGTGTAACGTGAGGAAAGCTTCTCTTGCCTAAGTTTCCATTTATTATTGTAACCCTGAACTGCAAATTTAACCAGTTCCTTTCCTCCGAACGCTTTATTAATACTATCCATGACATTCATAAGGCGCTCATCTTTCTCCCTGTCAACAGAATCGAAAATACCGGCCTGTACCTGGCTGGAAGGAACCAGGTCTAAGAGAAGAATTCCCACCTTTTTAAAATTATACCCGTCCCTCCAAATATATTCCAGCGCCTGCGTAGCATGTTGCAGAAGCTCAGAGGTGCTGGAAGTGGGCACGGGCATATTAACGGTTAATGACCGATAGTACTGCCTGTCCTGCGTACGGAATGCGTTTGTCTGAAGCAATACCTGTATCGTGCTGCAGCAGCTGGATTGCTTCCGAAGCTTGGCAGCCGCAATCGCTGTGTAATTGGCCAGGGCTTCTTCGACTTCATTTTTTTTTGAAAGGAGATGGCCGAAAGACCGGGCCACACAGATGTTTTTTTTTGCAGGAGGAACTTCCTCAATTTCTATGCAGGGGATGCCTTGAAGTTCTTTCCAGATCCGTTGCCCCATCACCGTCATTTTTTTTCGTACCCACTCTTCGGGAGCGCGGGAGAAATCCTTTGCGGTCTTAAACCCCTTCAGTTCCAATAAACTGGCATATTGTGGGCCTATCCCCCAAATATCGCCTACCAAAGTGTCACGCAACACTTCCTCGGTTTTTTCCTTTGTGTCCAGGATATGGATGCCGATATGCTTTTTATTCTTTTTTGCATATCTGTTGGCCATTTTCGCTAAAGTCTTTGTGGGTGCTATCCCTACTGAAACCGGTATGCCCGTCGCTTTTACAGCCGCTTGCAATTCTTCAGCGTATTCAGGAAGCTTCATGCCGAAGACATCGCCCAGGTAAAGAAATGCTTCGTCAATACTGTAAACTTCAACCGTGGGGCAGTGTGTGTGCAATACTTTCATGACGCGGTTGGACATGCTGCCATAGAGGGCATAATTGCTGGAGCATACAGCTACATTATTGCTTGTAAGCATATCCTCCATAAAGAAGGCTGGCGCACCCATCTGGATACCCAATTCCTTTGCTTCCTCTGATCGGGCGATGACACATCCGTCATTGTTAGATAACACCACCACAGGTCTCTTTTCCAGCTTTGGCTGGAATGCCCGCTCGCAGCTGACATAGAAGTTGTTACAATCTACCAAGGCAATCATAAATAAAGATTTGGATCAATAAAAATGCGGGTTATAACGCCCCAAACTCTAAAATCGTCCTCTTCCTGAATCAAAATAGGTGTGTAAGTAGGGTTCTCGGGATGCAGCATGTATCCTGCGTCTGTTTTCAAAAATCGCTTAATTGTAAACTCGCCGTTGATCGTTGCTACTATAAGGTGCCGATGCTGTGGTTTTATTTTTCGGTCTACGGCAATGAGTGATTTATTCAAGATATGGGCGTCACGCATCGAATCCCCGGCTACCCGGATTATAAAAACAGTAGGGGACGTTAGGTTGAATATCTTAACGAGATCAATTTCTTCCTCCTGATAATCCTGAGCTGGTGAAGGGAAACCGGCTGATATGGCAGTGTCTAACATAATTGCCGGTAATTCCGGCTCGGTAACGGAGTATATAATATTGCCGTTATGCTGACCTAACGCTCTCATGTCTACTAAATTTATTAGCGCAATTTTAGCTAATAATTTTAGTATTACAAAATCAATAACAGTTGGGATTGACAATAACAACAGTATAATACATTGAAATGCAATTTGTTGGATACGCCAACAACTTTGTGAAATGTTAATGGGTTGGTGGGGGCGTTGGCTTGAGAGACGTTATGATTTCGGTAGATGTTGAAGCCCAAGCTCCGCTAATCTTTTAAAAGCCGACGAACTTTAGCTTTTGTTTTAAATGCATCTATCACTGCCATAATGTGCTTTAAGTCCTCTTCCGGAAGGCTCTCGACTTCAACCAGGATTGTCTTGGCCTCGTTAGGGGTAATCTGCGGAACAAAACCCAGCACTAAATAATCCAAAGTAGTACCTAAAGCGGTGGCAATTTTTGCGCCCATCTCGATGGACGGTACCATCTTTCCAGTCTCATATCTACTTATCATATTTTTGCTCGTCTCTACCAAGGTTGCCAAGTCCTGTTGACTAAGTTCCTTTTCCTGACGTTTTTCTTGCATTCGTTCAGCGAAGCTCATGAATTACAATTTAATTTCAACTTATAAGTACACAAATGTATACTTATCATGTGATTATTGCCTAGAAAAATATAATTGGGCACAAATAAGTATACAAATATTTGGTTTTAAGTACCCTTTTTAGTATATTTGTATACTAAAAAGGTGATAAATGAAAGATAAAAAACAAAAGCGCCTTCTTACAGTAAGCTTTACCTGCTTAAGGAAATACAATGGCGAAAGCATCATTATCCCGTATTTCCGCCTCAGCGCAAAATGGCTATTTAGCGCGGGGTTTAGATCTGGTGATATTCTTCAGATAGAAATTACCGATAACATTCTTACAATAAGCAAAGCTCATTGTAAATGCCGGAAGGTAACCACAAAAATCAGAAAAAATCTGATACATATTGAGGCACCAGCCTCAATTGCCAACCCTGAATAAACTCGGCTCCTGGCTGACAATTTAAACCAAAACATTGTTAAGTATGAAAAAAGAACGTTTGTTAACCGTAGGCTCTACCTGTTATGAGCTTGAATTTGATCAGGTAAAAGTGCCCTTTATTCGTCTAAGCGGCAAATGGCTGGAAGCGGCCGGCTTTAAAGTGGGTGACCTTATCTCTGTTGAACCCCAGGAAAACGGCCTGCTTATTAGAAGGATGGACGGCCTACAGCTACTGACAAATACCCACAAAAACAAAACCGGCCCTACCGGCAAAGACCAGCTGCGCGCCATTGCGAAGCGCATAGAAATGACGCTGCCCGTGAAAGGCAATGCGCGTTGAGAATCTCACTCTCAAAATTGATTTGTTAACCTAAAACCATGTAATTTACTATGGAAAAAGTGTATGTTGACACCTCTGTAATCGGAGGCTGTTTTGACGTGGAATTTAAAGAATGGAGCGAGGCGCTCTTCGAAGAATTTAAGACCGGCACTAAAAATCTTATTGTTTCTGACCTGGTACACTGGGAATTAACTAACGCCCATAGTGCCATCCAAAATAAGTTAAACGAAGTACCTTTGCAGTACAGGACGGACTTGGTGACAACTGCTGAAGCGAAAAAGCTGGCCGATATGTATATACAGGAAGGTGCGCTGACGAATAAAAGCTATCACGATGCCGTACATATTGCACTGGCTACTTTAAACCATGCGGATGTGCTGGCCAGCTGGAACTTTAAACATATTGTGAACCTTAACCGAATACGGCTTTATAATTCCATAAACCTGCGGATGGGTTACAGCCTTATAGAAATACGCACACCCCGGGAAATTTTAAATATACGCAACCATGAAAAAGGATAAAAAGAAATACGATGCGGTGCAGGAAGTACGTGACATCCGTGACCGGTTTAGCGAATACCATCACGACCACCCTGAAGAATTTGATAAAGCATTGAAGGCCGCCCGGGAAAAACTGCCCCCCGCGACAAAGACGAAGAAGCCCGATTGAGGGCGGGAGCGTTGGAGGACGTTGGGAGACAGGGAAAGCCCAGGCGGCTAACCCTGCCCGCACACACCTGAACAGCCGCCATAGGCCGCAAGTCTGCCGCTGATCGTCTGCTGGAGGGGAAAAGAAACACATACTTGTGGGTGAGGGTGGCCCCCTTATCAACCCGAAAGAAGGAAAAGCTGCCACCCTCGCCCACAAGTATGCGCCAAGATCATTCTACTGCTGGGCAGCATATCCATCGCCGCTGTTCGCGGCAGGACATATTCTGACGTTGAGCTATTCGGGTGCACGGAAGCTCAAAGATGGTTATTGCTGCCGTTTTTTAATAAGCTCGCAACCTGCGCGACGAGAGTAAAAGAGAAGAACTGCCGGTTGCCAACAAAACATCCACCGCCCAATAGCCAAACCAAAAGTTGAAGAGTGCGACGCAACGGCGGCCTAATTGAAAACTTTGCCGCTGGGCTCAACCCGTTTACCCTTTCCCTTTGGCGAGTGACAAGTACCGAATTCACAAAGAAAGTCATATTACTTCCCAGATAAAATTATTGGGGAATTGGGGCCAATACAGGCTTTTTTGTTAATTTAGTTAGATACGTTCTTAAAAAAGATATTTCACGCTTTTTTCGCACATAATTTCGACATGCAAAATTTTACTCATCAATAAATGAAAATCGAAAGAATTTTTGAGCTTGTTAGAAAAGAAGAAGTTGTATTGTGGATTGGTTCGGGCTTCTCCTTGTATGCCGGTTATCCTAACGGGAGAAAATTAGCTGAGATAATTTATAATTCTCTTACTTCATCAGAAAAATCAGAAGTTTCCCCGGGTTTACCCTTGGCACAGATATCGGAAGAATTTGTTAGATTAAAATCAGGAAACAGGGCACCTTTAATAACTCTGTTAAAAAACGAATTCCTTAGGCCACCTGGCTCAAAGATTTTTCATGAAATTCTCTCTAATATTCCACATATAAAAACTATTATTACAACTAATTATGACAAGTTATTTGAGCTTGCATATAAGGACGAAATACAGTCTATTATCTTTCCTTACGAAGTTTCCCAAATTAGCAAGAAGATTGAGTTGTTTAAAGTGCATGGTGATATTAATCACTCCGAAACAATTTTGCTGACAGCCAGTGATTACAATAATTTCTATTATCAGAAAAAGAATGAGGATCTGATGTGGGCGACGATAAAAGAGAGGATTTCGAATAAAGCTGTTGTTTTTATAGGTTATGATCTTGAAGACGGGAACATTTCTAACGTCTTTAGAGGAATTGATGAGACTCTAGGTCCTAACCGGAAAGAAATGTTTTTAATTGCCCCTGATCTAAAAGCACATAAGATAGACTATCTAAGAAAACAGGGGATTCAATATCTTAATTTTAAAGGAGAACCGTTCGTCAAAAAACTTCATGAAAGCATAAAGCAAAATATCGTAACAGATTATAATAATGGTTATTTGTCTACAGATACAATGCGCATATTTTTCAAGAAAAATAATCTCGGAGTCGAACTTAAGAGCTTGGAAGATAGATTTGAAATTAAGTCGGTTAACTTCTTAACCCAACAGGGTAAAAGCAGATATGTTTTTGAATTTAAAAATAACAAGAACTTTACAGAGTCATTTCAAAGTTTTGCTCGCGGTGAAAGTTTTGAAGAACTTAGAATTGAGGGCAAAGAACTGCAGACATTCAAATTATTTTTGAATGATGTGAATATTGTTGGCGACGATCCAGAAAATTATCAGGTACGACTGATTCCGGTTCCTAAAAAAGAAGGATTGGCTTCAATTTCATTTGATGATGGTTCAGAATATGAAGACATTCGTTACAGAGTGTTTGCTTCCAAAAGGTTAATAGAAATAATTGCAAATTATAAGGGCGCCGAATTTAATTATAAAATTTCAAATCCAGCCTTAAGTAATGTCTCGGGAATATTTTCGTTCAAGCAACTGGATGATTTCGCCAATGTGAATGACGCGATCGCTGTTTTAAAATTGAACATTAACTTAGCGTCGGGAAAAAACGGGAAGATTTATTTAGACGGTGAATCAGCAAACTTCAATTTGAATCTTGGTAAATTTAATCTACCAGTTGAACCACTGAATAGCAGCTTAGATTTCTTTCTATCATTAAAAAAAATAGAGCGCATTTACGGAGTTAAATTCACAAATGTTAAAAATTATTCAAGGGCAGACTTCGATTCTGCTTATAAAGTTCTTGAATTTGCAAATGAAGAGCCCCAGATATATACCTGGGATGAAGAATTGCTGTTTAATATTGAGAACAGTATTTCTCCAGAAATACTATTGAATATTGGGAAAGGATCAAGTTTCATATCCGAATCGCAACATCCAGAAATCTTAACAATTTTAAATCAGAGTATAATTTTAGGCTTTCAAATTATGGAGCCATTGGATCTCTATGTAACTAATTTAGATGAGGTGTTGAGTAAAAAATCTGCAACTGTAAAGGTAAGATCTAAATCAAAGCAATTAAGTGTTCGTTACGTGAAACAAATAAACGTTCATCGGAGAATAACAGAAACATCTTAACTTTTGTGACCGTTTCGAATGATCTAGGTACTGTATGATAATCACATCTCTTGTCATCTGAGACCACATTAAAACTAGTCAGGTTAAAAATTCCCCTCATCCTACTCGTGAATCTATTTCCAATAGGCTCCTCCAGTTCCTCCTTACGTTCAAATTTGTTGTCGCATGCGTAAGCATCTTATGCAAGATGAATAAAATCACGTCTGGAAAGCAGTCCCTGCCCCATAGCGTTATGTGTTACCCCGCTGTTGATTTCAACCCGGGATCATCAAAGCAGAACATCCGCGACACGCTATAAACACAAAAGCTGCATAAACACTAATTTTTGCGGCTCAAATTTGTTTACTTTCGCATTGACGATCCCGTCTGAACAAACATACTTTTTTCCCGTGCCAATCCTAGGTCTGGGGTGTCAAATCCAATATGATAATCATCGCCTGGTCATAAAGACAGTGGGAGCACTTGGCGGGCATTACAGTTTTTTGTCGGAATAATAGGATTGGAACCTATATGCCTTGTAACGCCGGACTCTAGGTTTAGTTTTTCTTGGAAGGTTGGCATAAATTTGGGGAACAATGTAAGAACATGTATTTTAGATGAATTTTATTCTCTTAATTCTGGATATGCTAAACAAGCCCCATAGCCCCATTTGTTATTTTGCTTAAATTGCCGACGAAATTGTAATCTATGAAAAATAAAAATTCATTTGTAAAGGGATCATTGTTTGAAGAAGATTACCTAATTAGAACACTTGGGCCGCTTGGCCATTCGTCAGAAGTTGCATTGACTGAACTGGTATCTAATGCTTGGGATGCTGGTGCCACAAATGTTAACATTTTTATCCCAGAACACAGTGAGGATTATTTGATAGTGGAAGATAATGGAACTGGACTAACACCGGAGGAATTTGAAAGTCGTTGGATGAAGCTTGGGTATAATAGATTAAGGCATCAAGGAAAAAATGTTATATTCCCTCCAGGTGTTGTGGGAAACAGGCTTGCATATGGCCGCAATGGAGTTGGCAGACATGGATTGCTTTGTTTTAATAATGAATACACAGTTATTACCAATTCCGGCGGAAAAAAATCAACGTTTGTTATAACTACAGAAAGTGAAGAGCAGCCATTTGTTATAAAGGAGAAAAAAGTTGAGCAATCTAACTCCTTTGGTACACGGTTAGAAGTTCTAGTAACTAAGAATTTACCCAAGCCGGAAAGAATTCTGCAAATAATTTCGGCTCGTTTTCTCCATGATCCTAATTTTCTGGTTTCGATAAACAGAGAATCCGTTCCGCTAAGCCAGCATACGGGGTTATTAAATACTTCCGTATTAAAGGTAGACGATAATACAATCCTGACCGCACATTTCCTGGATTCAATAAAGAGTGCAAAGTCAACTATTTATCAGGGTATTGCCTTTTGGCAAAGCAATAAGCTCGTAGGTGAGCCGTCGTGGTCGTTGGGTGGAGAGGTTGTCATCGATGGTAGAACGAAATTTGCTAAAAGATATACAGTAGTTGTTGAAACAAACGATCTTGCTGATTTTATAACAGAAGATTGGACAGGCTTCAAGCCTCATCCTCATATGGACAATGTCAATAAGGTAGTTATGGAGTATGTCAATAGGATGCTCACTACTGTTGCCTCCGAGTTTGTAGAAGAAGCCAAGCAGCAAGTAAAAAATACGTTTTATGATGAAATAACTCAATTGCCACCATTGGGGAAGTACGAAGTTCTCGAAGCAATTGAGTCTATCACTGCGGCGCATCCGACGGCGCGACCCGAAACAATTTCAATAGCGGTTCAAGCAATCATTAACTTAGAAAAGACGCGGTCGGGAAAGGAACTGTTGATAAGGCTTGCTAGTCTATCAGAAGACGATTTCACAGGACTAGGTGAACTTTTGCGGAAATGGTCAGTTAAAGATGCACTCGTAGTTTTAAACGAGATAGATAATCGCATTTCACTGATTGAAGCAATTCGTAAGCTATCATCAGATCCCGATGTTGACGAATTACATGTTTTACATCCTCTTGTGTCGGGTGCCCGTTGGCTATTCGGGCCCGAATTTGAATCTGCTGAATATTCATCAAACAGGCAGTTGCAAACGGCGGTTGAACAGGTATTCAAAAAGAAAATAGATTCTTCAGTATTTCTGAATAATAAAAAGAGGCCTGATATTGTAATGTTACAAGATTCAACTGCATCCATTACCGGAACTGAAACTTTTGATATTGATTCCGGTTTAGCAACTGTGAATAAAGTTTTAATTATTGAACTAAAAAGGGGAGGATTCAATTTAACCCGTGACGAAAGGAATCAGGCTCAGGGATATGTCGAAGATTTTATGAACTGTGGCAGTTTGATAGGCTCTCCATATATAGAGGCGTTTGTTATAGGGAAGTCATTCGAAAAGAAACTTCAACCCATTGCGACAGTAAAAAATGGGAATGATGTTGAAATAGGGAAAATTCGACTATCTACATTTTCTCAGTTGGTGGATACCGCGGAAAAAAGATTATTTGGCTTAAGAGATAAACTCAATGAACGGTACGACGATATACCAGGAATGGATCTTTTCAAAAGAGCGGCTGAACAATCTGCTATTAATCTTGAATAACTTCTTAATAGTGGTATTTCTAACTCAAAATGAGCTTGGACGGGAGATTGTTTGAACACTTAATGGAACTGGTGGAGCTTTGGAGCCGATAATTTGATTCAAATCATAACTGTAAAATATAAGTGCATATTCTATTTTGTTATATTGAGCTAACTCTTGTCACATGATATATAGTTTTCACTTCATCGGTGATCGAAAAAGGACTCCACTCGATAAATTTCTTAATGAGATAGATAGAAAATTAACTCTATTTAAGAAACACACAGATAATACTAATAATTTATATGAAAAAGAATACAAAGAATTAAAGTCTGAAAACGAAGAACAATACAAACGTTCACTTTTTGAAGCCAATGCCGAATTTGATAAATTGGTTGCTGGAGGAGGTTATAACACGGACGAAGATTTGCAATTTGCATGGCATGCGTCTGGTGGTAGTTCCGTAGATTCCTATTTTCAAGACGAAGATGAAGCTCTCTTTGACCGCTTTAACACAATGAAAGACTACTTCTACAAATCTTCGCTTTCTTCGTTATATGCACTTTTAGAAAGCGAACTAAGGGCTTTATGCGGCATACTGAAATTGTCTTATAACAAGAAAATCTCTTTACAGAATTTAAACGACAAAGATTATTTAACAGCGATTGTTACGTATCTGGAACTAGTTATAGAAGTAGAAACTTATACCCTAGAGTCGTACATAACCAAATTTCGGAGGCTACAATTCATTCGAAACAAAATAATGCACAACGGCGGAGTAATACCCGAAGAAGAACGTGAAAAATTTTCAAAAGAAATTATTTATAATGAAAGCGCGATTTGTCTAATTGAATCATCAACTGTATTTATAAAAAACGTACAACTCATCGAAAACAATCTTCAATTAATTCGGGATTTTTTCTACGAGCTTCGATGGGTACTGGATAAAAAGTCTGATTATTCAATCCTTACACATAATCTTACATTCTTTTTTGAACAATTTTCGAAGAAAATTAAAGTATCTATTCTAGAGGTTAGCCAGCAGAGAAATTTTATAAAATGCCATTTGGTTTATGATAGTTCAGAATTACAACTACTTTTTTTTTGTAACATCAGTTTTTTAAAAGCAAAAGTAAAAGACACGGTAATAATATCCCAACTAACCAATGAAATTCTAATCGAACTGTTGTCTAATCTGGAATGGCCATCAGGCATTATACATGATAATATACTAACAGGCTATTTAAGCGACAAGAACTGTAAAGTAAAATTTATGTTGTATGAATAATTAGCCACTTGCTATCACGGAATTAGGGATCGCTCATTTGAAAATGGGATAAACTGTATCAGGTTGCCCCCAGCCTCACATCCAGAAAAAGTATCTATAGAAAAGCAACTGTTACACAAAATACGATGTCCTTTGAGGGTTTTCAAACATGGCCTCGCATATCAGGAAGGCAAATTTCAGCACCTTCGATCAATCTGGCGCTTGCTCCCGGGCGATGCAGCTCATTGAAATGTACCGCACCTCGTCGAATAGAACTCTAATGATTTGGGAGAAAAATCCCTTTTGTAGCGCGGAAGGGAGTCGAATCCGTACGGGCTTTCGTTTGAACTGTAAGAAGTAGAATTTACGATAAATCATATCCTTATCCAAGGTCTTTAGTTGCTTCCTGGCTCGCAATTGCTTGCAATGTTTGCAAATTGCTAATTAAAGCAAAAAAAGGCCGCCGAAGCAGCCTTTCTGTAAATTGAAAATCAATTCGTGCGGATGATAGGACTCGAACCTACATGCCTCGCGGCACCAGATCCTAAGTCTGGCGTGTCTACCAATTTCACCACATCCGCGTTTTTAAGGTCTGCAAAGGTATCGTTTTTTTATAATTATAAAAATTGGCCCCGGCTTCCGGCCTATATTTTCCGGAAATAGCCCACCGGACTGTATTTGAACGCTCCCGGGTGCCGGATCGGAGGTGCCCGGCCGCAACCATTCCCAACCAATCAGCCGCAGCCTTAAAAAAACGCCATTATAGCCCCTCTGGCGCCCAAAAACCGCCACAACGGCAGTATTCCATTTACTGGTCCTCTTTTTGTATTTTTGATACTGCATGGAAACTGTGACCGTTCAAAAATATAACCTCGACGAAGAGCAGGAGAAAAAAGAGATCGTCCGCCACTACCGCGCCCTTTTGCGCGCGCTCAAACCCCGTTTGAAAAAAGGCGACCGCGAGCTGGTACGCACCGCCTTCGAAATGGCTGCTGAAGCCCACCGCGATATGCGCCGCAAATCCGGCGAACCGTATATCCTCCATCCCCTGGCCGTTGCCCAGATCACCGTGGAAGAAATAGGCCTCGGCGTGCGCTCCGCCATCTGCGCCCTGCTGCACGATACCGTGGAAGACACCGAAGTGACCCTCGAAGACGTGGAACGCGAATTCGGCTCCGAGATCGCCCATATCGTGGACGGCCTCACCAAGATCTCCACCGTGATCGATTCGAACACCAGCACCATGCAGGCGGAAAACTTCAAAAAGATCCTCCTTACCCTGGCAGACGACCCCCGCGTGATCCTCATCAAGCTGGCGGACAGGCTGCATAACATGCGCACGCTGGACAGCATGAGCCGCGAAAAACAGCTCAAAATATCCTCCGAAACCGTGTTCATCTACGCCCCGCTGGCCCACCGCCTCGGTCTTTACACCATCAAGAGCGAGCTGGAAGACCTGGCCATGAAGTACACCGAGCAGGATAAATACCGCGAGATCGCCCGCCGCCTGAAAGAGACCAAACGCGAGCGCACCCGCTACATCAACGAATTCATCAAACCGATCAAGGAAGTGCTCCAGGAAGAGGGCTTCCAGTTCGAGATATACGGCCGCCCGAAGTCCATCCACTCCATCTGGAACAAGATCAAGACCAAAGGCGTGCAGTTCGAGGAAGTGTACGACCTCTTCGCCATCCGCATCATCCTGGATTCCGCCCAGGAAAAAGAAAAAGCGGACTGCTGGAAGGTGTATTCCATCATCACCGACTTTTACCACCCCAGCCCCGAGCGCACGCGCGACTGGCTGAGCAACCCGAAAAGCAACGGCTATGAAGCCCTGCACGTGACCGTAATGGGTCCGAACGGGAAATGGGTGGAAGTGCAGATCCGCTCCAAACGCATGAACGACTATGCCGAAAAAGGCGTGGCCGCCCACTGGCGCTACAAAGAAGGGAATTCCACCGTGCAGGAATCCAAGTTCGAGCAGTGGTTCAGCCAGATCAGGGAGATACTGAACAGCCCGGATTCCAATACGCTGGACTTCCTGGCCGATTTCAAGAGCAATCTTTTCACCGAAGAAATTTACGTATACACCCCCAAAGGGGACCTCAAGATATTGCCCGTAGGCTCCACCGCGCTGGATTTCGCCTACTCCATCCATAGCGCCGTGGGCAACAAATGCATCGGCGCGAAGGTGAACTACAAGCTGGTGCCCCTCAGCCATAAGCTGCGCAGTGGCGACCAGGTGGAGATCATCACCTCCAACAAGCAGAAACCTTCCGAAGACTGGCTGAACATCGTGTTGACGGCCAAAGCCAAAAGCAAGATCAAGGACGCGCTGAAGGAAGAAAAGCGCAAAGTGGCCATGGACGGGAAAGAGCTGCTGGAGCGCAAGCTGGAGAACATGAAAGTGTCCGCCAGCCAGCACAACATCAACGAGCTGGTGCAGTTCTACAAGCAGCCCAGCCCGCTGGACCTGTATTACCAGGTGGCCGTGAAGAACATAGACCTGAAGGAGCTGAAGCAGTTCCATGTGCTGGGAGACAAGCTGGAGCCGCCCAAGCCGGTGAAAGCGCCCGAACCCGCCGTGGAAGAGCATCATCACAAGCAGCCTTCCAAAAAGGACGCGGAACTGATCATTTTCGGCGAAAGCTCAGACAAGATCGCCTACAAGCTGGCCAACTGCTGCCGCCCCATCCCGGGCGACGATGTGTTCGGCTTCATCACCGCCAGCGAAGGCCTTAAGATACACCGTACCAACTGCCCCAATGCCGCGCAGCTGCTGGCCCACTACGGCCACCGCGTGGTAAAGACCAAATGGGTGAAAAACCGCGAGATCTCCTTCCTCACCGGGCTGAAGATAGTAGGGATGGACGATGTGGGAGTTATCCACAAGATCACCAATATTATCTCCGGCGAGCTGAGGATCAATATCGCCGGGCTTACGATCGAATCCAGGGAAGGGCTCTTCGAAGGGCTCATCAAGGTGTTTGTGCACGATAAAGACGAGCTGGACGAACTGGTGGAGCGCCTGAAGGGCCTGGACGGCATCCAGAGCATCAGCAGGCTGGAAGATTAAATATTCTCCAACATTTCATTCAATCGCCTTATTTTTGCCTCTTCTTTTAAACATAAAATCACATATCAACAATGGTAGATGTTCTGCTGGGGCTGCAATGGGGCGATGAAGGGAAAGGCAAGATCGTGGATTACTTCGCGGGTAAATATGACATTATCGCCCGTTTCCAGGGAGGCCCCAACGCGGGGCATACCTTGTATGTCAATGGCCAGAAAGTGGTATTGCATACCATTCCTTCCGGCGTTTTTCACACCAACACCCTGAACCTCATCGGCAACGGCGTGGTGCTGGACCCCGTTACTTTCAAAAAAGAATGCGAAAAAGTGAGCGCGCTGGGCATAGATCTCGGCAAGAACCTCTTTATCGCTGAAAAGACGCATATCATTGTTCCCAGCCACCGCGCGCTGGACAAGGCATCCGAGTTGTCTAAAGGCCTGGAGAAGATCGGCTCCACGCTCAAGGGCATCGGGCCTGCATACATGGACAAAACCGGCCGCAACGGCCTCCGCGTGGGAGACGTGATGAACCCGGATTTCCAGGCCTCTTACGAAAAGCTCAAAGCCAAGCACCTGCAGCTGCTGGCCAATTATAATTTCAGTGAAGACATAGCCGAATGGGAAGCTGAATTCTGGGATGCCGTGGAATTCCTGCGCAAGATGAATATCGTGCGCGGCGAATACTGGCTGAACGATCACCTCAAAGCCGGGAAGAAAGTGCTGGCGGAAGGCGCGCAGGGCAGCATGCTGGACGTGGATTTCGGCACCTATCCCTTCGTGACCTCTTCCAACACCATTTCCGCCGGCGTTTGCACTGGCCTGGGCCTTGCGCCTAAATGGATCCGCGAAGTGATCGGCGTTACCAAAGCCTATTGCACCCGCGTAGGCGGCGGCCCGTTCCCGACCGAACTGGAAGACGAAACCGGCGAGAAGCTGCGCCAGGCAGGCCATGAATTTGGCGCTACCACAGGCCGCCCGCGCCGCTGCGGATGGATAGACCTCGTGGCGCTGGATTATACCTGCATGCTCAGCGGCGTTACCCAGCTGGTAATGACCAAAAGCGACGTGCTGGACGAATTCCCCACCGTGCAGGCCTGCACCGCGTATGAGATTGAAGGCCAGCAGACTAGGGAAATGCCTTTCAACATCTGCGGCGTACCTATCAAACCGATACTCGAAAGTTTCCCCGGCTGGTCTGAACCCACTGCAAAAAGTGACAGCTACAGTACATTACCCGTGGAAATGAAAAATTTCTTATCTTTTGTGGAAAGCTATCTGGGCGTGCCTGTACAATATGTGTCCAACGGCCCTGGCAGAGATCAGATACTCGAAAAGTAAAGTCAAAAAAATACTAAAAAAACAGTCAAAAAAAAATTTGGCGAATCAAAAAAACTGTTAAAACTTTACCTTAGAATCTAATAGTAACGTACCATTATGAAATCGAAATCTGATAAAGAAAAAGAGACTAAAAAACCTACTTCGCCTAAGACTGACAAAGCTTCTGAAAAGAAAACCAGTGCCAAGCCTAAGAAAGAAGTAGACGAGGATGAGGATGAAGATGAGGAGGAATCTCCCCGTAAGTCTGCTGCTTCTAAAAAATCAGATAAGCTTGCGGCCAAATCCAAAAAGGACGACGACGACGATGATGATGACGATGAGGATGCGGACAATGACGCTCCCAAAAGAGGCCGTCCCGCCAAAGCCGCCACCAAAAAGAAAAAAGACGACGACGATGAGGACGATATAGACGAAGATGATGATGCGGACGATGATGATGATGCCTGGGAAAAAGGAGAAGACGAAGACTACGATCCCGACTTCGAGGAATTTGATATGCCCAAGCCAAAGAACAAACGCGGCCGCCCCAGCACCAAAAAAGGCGCTGACGACGACGACCTGGACCTGGATGACGATTTCAAGGACATGGGTATGTTCAACGACCGCTTTGATGATGACGATGATGATGATTTCTAAGCTATAAACGTGCTATCATACAGTTTTCCTGTTGAAAATATAAGCGCATTCAAACAGCAAATGTTGAGCTGGGGTAACCGGTTCAACATTTGTTGTTTTTTAGACAATAACGACTACCGGCTGGCCGGTTCCGGCGCTGAAGCATTGCTCGCCGCTGATGCGGTGGAAGTGCTGCAATGCGGCGCCGGTACTGCGTTCCGGCAGCTTAAAGCATTCCACTCCGCCAACCCGGGCTGGCTCTTCGGGTATCTCAGCTACGATCTCAAGAACGAAACCGAAAAACTCAGCTCCGCCCATCCTGACGGCGTCGGATTTCCGGACATGGCGTTCTTCCGCCCCCGCTACCTGCTTACCCTCCGCCAACACGAGCTTATCATCAGCGGCATCACCCTCACCGAAAAAGAAGCCCGCGAAATATATGAAGACTGCCTGGCGCAAAACATGCCTTCCCTGGCCAATGCCAGTCCTGTTACGGCTTTCGGCGCGCATCTTGACCGTGCGTCTTACCTGGGCGCTGTAAAGGCGCTCCAGGAGCATATCCGCAAAGGCGATTGTTATGAAGTGAATTTCTGCCGGGAACAGTTCGCCCACGAGGCCATTCCCGACCCGCTGGCGCTGTTCCTCCGCCTCAACGCCCTTTCCCCTTCACCCTTCGCCGCTTATTACCGCAACGGCCACCGTTACCTGGCCTGCTCCAGCCCGGAACGTTTCCTGCGGAAAAAAGGGGACACCATCATCAGCCAGCCCATCAAAGGCACCGCCCGCCGCGCGGCAGATGCACATGCCGACGCGGCATTGTTGCAGGCGCTCCGCAACAGCCCGAAAGAACGGTCGGAGAACGTGATGATCGTGGACCTCGTGCGCAACGATCTCTCCAAAACCGCCGTGCAGGGCTCGGTGAAGGTAGAAGAGCTGTTCGGCATCTACACCTTCCCGCAGGTGCACCACATGATCTCCACGATAACGGCTACACTCAGCCCGGAACACCATTTCACCGACGCCATCAAACACGCCTTTCCCATGGGCTCCATGACGGGCGCGCCCAAGCTGCGGGTGATGGAACTGATCGAACAATATGAAAGATCCAGGCGGGGACTGTTTTCCGGCGCGGTGGGCTACATTACGCCCGAAGGGGATTTTGATTTTAACGTGGTGATTCGCAGCATACTCTACAACGCCAAAAGCCCTTACATCTCTTTCCAGACGGGCTCCGCCATCACCTTCTACAGCGACCCGGAAAAGGAATGGGAAGAATGCCTGCTGAAGGCGAAAGCCCTGCAAGCCGCACTGGGAGCTTAATCAGGAATTCGAAACGATCTGTTTCACGGCGCTGTCCACATCAGGGTAGGAGAATACAAAACCCGTCTGCTGTATTTTTTCAGAAGAGACCTTCACGCTTTTCAACACTTCGATGCTCATTTCACCCAGCGCCACTTTCAGCGCAAAGGCCGGCACATGGATGGTGATGAAGCTGTTGCCTTTCACGGCGCGGGCCAGCGACTGCACCAGCTCCTGGTTGGTAACGGGGCGGGGCGCCACTGCGTTGTAGGTGCCGTGCAGCAGGTCGTTCACGATGGCGTTGTGGTACAGGCGCACGAGGTCCTGCAAATGGATCCAGCTGATGAACTGCTCGCCGCTGCCCATCACGGTGGCGAAGCCGAGCTTTACCGGCCGGTAGAACTCCTTCAGGGCGCCGCCTTTCAGGCTGAGCACAATGCCCGTGCGCAGGATGATCACTTTTTTGCCGAGTGTTTCCATCTGGCGCACACTGTCTTCCCAGGCCTTGCAGGTGGTGCCCAGGAAGTCGCCCGCCGGGGGATCGTTCTCCGTAAAGGGTTTGCCGGTATAGGCGCCGTAGAAGCCGGTGGCGGAGGCGCTGATCACTTTTTTGATCTTGTTGGGGTGCTGGCGCAGGCTATGGAACAGGAAATTGCCGCTTTCCACCCGGCTGTCCACGATCTCCTGCTTGCGCTGTTTGGTCCAGCGGCCTTCGGCCACGTTGGCGCCGGCCAGGTGCACGATATGGTCGGCCTCCTGCAGCGCAGTGATATCCAGGGTTTTGCGGGCGGGGTCCCAATGCGCATAGCGGAGGTTAGGGGTTTCGGAAACCTTCTTCCCCCGGGTGAGCACCGTTACCCGGTAGCCCCGTTCCAGCAGTAAAGCCGTTAAAGCCTGTCCCACCAGCCCGGTGCCGCCCGTAATTAATACCGTGTCCATCATGATAACACCAACGTTTTGCCTGTAAAATTACGCAATAAATCCCGCGCTGTTCTTAGCGCTTTGCAATAACGTAATTTTCGTGTAGGTTTGAAAGCAGAACATGCATAAAACTGGTACATTCAACGTTTATCCTGTATCTAACCTTAAATATTACTTGTCCATGCGCATTCGTTACATCGTGCAAATTTGTGTGCTCGCCCTGTGCAGTACGGTAGCCAACGCCCAGAAGATCACCTATTCAGAACCGGAACGGGACGATTATAAAACCACCGAATTCGAGATCATCGGCAGAATGGGAGGGAACATCCTGGTTTATAAGGCGGACCGCGGGGAATATCACATTTCCATATACGACAATGCCATGCAGCTGAAAGACCGCGTGAAGCTGGAATTCCTCCCGAAAAAGCTCATCAGCGTGGATTTCGTGGCGTATGCGGATAAGGCTTTTATGATCTACCAGTTCCAGCGGAAAGACGCGGTGTACAGCTTTGCCGCACAGGTAAACCCTGACGGGGTTTTCACTACCACCGCCGTGATGGTGGATTCCACCCGCATCGGCAACTTTTCGAAAGAGAACAAGATATATTCCGTGGAAGTGTCTGAAGACAAGAGCCGCATCCTGGTATACAAGATCAACCAGGACAAGGAGAACGACAATGTGTTCTACACCTTCCTGTACGACAGCTCCTTCAACCTGCTGAACAACAGCCGCGTATCCCTGCCCATGGAAGGGAAACGCCAGTTCCTCAGCAATTTCCAGCTGAACAACGATGGCGACCTGATGTTCACCCGGCTGGAACGTACCTCCAACCGAGATTACATCGTGAATGGCGAAGTGGTGATCAAACGGGCGGTGGTGGATTCTTTCGAGACCGCGCGTTTCGAAACCAAGAACCTGCTGCTGGACGAGGTGAAGCTGAAGCTGGACAACCAGGACAAGCAGCTGCTGGTAACCGCGTTCTTTTACAAACAGAAGCGCGGCAACGTAGAAGGGCTCTACCTGCTGAGGCTGGATTATGACAAACGGGAACGCATGTTTGAAAAAATATCCCCCTTTAGTCCCGAGCTGAAACAGAGCGCCCGCGGCGACGCGTCCACCTCCGCCGCCTTCAACGACTACTTCATACGCAAGATCGTGAATACCGCCAACGGCGGCTTCCTGCTTACCGCGGAGTCTTATTACACCACTTCGCGCAGCCAGCCCTGGAACCGCTGGAACTATATGTACGGCGGCTTCGGCGGGTATAATCCTTACTACTATTCACCTTATTCGCCCTATTACTACAATCCCTACGGCTGGAACGACGGCCAGGGCACCCGTTACCACTACGACAATGTGGCCATCCTCAGCTACGACGACAAGGGCGACCTGCAATACAGCAACTTCGTGCACAAAAGCCAGTTCGACGACGGGGCGGACCTTTACCTGAGCTATATGCTGGTGAACGTGGGCAGCGAGCTGCGCTTCCTGTTCAACACGCTGGACCGCCGGCAGTATGTGCTCACCGAAAACACGATCGGGCCGGACGGCAAGGTGGACCGCAGCCCCACCCTCCGCAACCTGGACAAAGGTTTCACCTGGATGCCCCGCTACGGCAAACAGATCAGCTCCCGGAGCGTGCTGATACCCTGCATTTACCGGAATTACATCTGCTTTGCTAAAATTGACTTTTAATCACATCTTTGCATCGTGATAAAATTTTTCAGATCAGGCAATCCGCTGACGGTATTGTTGCTGTTTATCTATTTGCTGTTTGTCAAGTTCTACTACCTTATCCATCCCGCCGTTTACCAGGCAGACGGTTCTGAAGGCCTGCTGTACACGGAAATAACCGGCTGGCTGGAAGGTATAGCCGGCAAAAGCGCCGTATTTTTCACCTGCCTGGCGCTGCTGCTGCAGTTCCTGCAAGCCCTGCTGTTCACCCGCATCATCAACAACCACCGGCTTTTTTCCAGGGACACCTACCTGCCTGCCATGTGTTTCCTGCTGTTCACCTCGCTGCTGGAAGGCTGGAACGTGTTTTCTCCCGCCCTGATCGTTAATACTGTGATGCTCTGGATATTTTCCAGCATTTCCGACCTCTATATGCGTACTTCCGCCCGCGATGTGGCCTTCAACATGGGTTTTGCCCTGGGGCTCTGCGGGCTGGTCTATTTCCCTTCCGTACTGTTCCTGGCCCTGCTGCTGCTGAGCCTGCTCATTATGCGGGCCTTCAGGCCGGCGGAGTGGATCATCGGCCTGCTGGGCATCGTCTGCCCGTTTTACCTGCTGGGCACCTGGCTGTTCCTCACCGACCGCACGGAACTGATACTGGCCATGCCCCGCATCAGCTTTCACCTGCCGATGATCACCGATTACAAGGTCTGGGGCGCCCTCATCACCAGCGTGCTGTTTTTCGTGATCGGCTGGCTGATGCTGCAGCGGACCTTTAAAAAGATGCTGATACAGGGGCGGAAGATCTGGGCCACGGTAGTGATCTATGTGCTGGTAGCCATGCTGATCCCGCTTTTCAGCGGCCATTTCAGTCCTAATTACTGGGTGCTGGCGGTGCTGCCCATTTCCCTTTTTGCAGGGAATGTGTTCTGGACGGTAACCAACAACACGATAGCGAATGTAATACACGTTATTATTTTGGCTTATGTGATTGTGATGCAGTACTTTTCCCACTAAGCCGATGGTGTTAGCGGAATCATAAATCTATGAGCGGTTATTGTATATTGGCCAATGCGCAGTAATTTTGTTCTTTTCCGAGATAAATTAACAGAGGTGTTAATATGAAAATGGCCCAACAGCCATGGAAGTAGCCTCGAAAAAACTATATAGATCAAATGAGATGGAAATCCCATCAGACCTTTAAAAAAATTAATAATAACTGATGAAATTTGGAGTTGTTACTTTTCCCGGTTCAAACTGCGACCAGGATATGATCGATGCACTGCGTTACGACCTGAACCAGGATGTGATTGACCTTTGGCATAAGGATAAAGACCTGAGCATGTTTTCCACTGAGGACTGCATCCTGTTGCCGGGCGGATTTTCCTACGGCGATTACCTGCGTTGCGGGGCGATTGCCAAGTTCAGCCCCATGATGCAGAGCGTGGTGGAATTCGCCAAAAAAGGCGGCCGCGTGATCGGCGTTTGCAACGGCTTCCAGATCCTGTGCGAAGCGGGCCTGCTGCCCGGCGCGCTGCTGAAGAATGAAAACCAGCAGTTCGTGTGCAAGAACATCTTCATGAAAAGCGAAAACACCCATACTTCCATCACCAAAGAAGTGACCGGCCGCCCGCTGATGATCCCTGTAGCCCATGGCGAAGGCAGGTATTATGCAGACGAAGCTACGCTGGACGGGCTGTTTGCCAACAACCAGGTTCTTTTCCGCTATTGCGACGAATTTGGCAACATTGTTGATTCTGCTAACCCGAACGGCGCTATCCGGAATATCGCCGGCATTTGTAATAAAGAAAGGAACGTATTTGGAATGATGCCGCACCCTGAAAGGGCTACCAGCGAAGTGCTCGGTAACCGCGACGGGCAGCTGATATTCCAGAGCCTGATCAATAATAACTAGGGAGAAAGTACCTGGTTCAGTCAAAACCACCAACCAACCAGAAAAAAAGAAGCTATGAAGAAATTACTCGTTGCATTGTGCCTCTTCGCACTGCCCGCGCTGGCAAGCGCACAGCTGGCCGACCCGGTTAAATGGACATTCAAGACCAAGAAGATCGACGCCAAAAATTATGATGTAATCGCCACCGCCACCATCGAAAAAGGCTGGCACCTGTACGCGCAGGACGCAGGCGAAGGCCCGATCCCTACCTCCTTCAAATTTGCCAAAAACCCGCTGGTAGCCACTACCGGTAAAGTAAAGGAAGACGGCAAACTGAAAAAAGCCTTCGACAAGAACTTCGACTCCGAACTGAAATACTACGAGAACACCGTTAATTTCGTTCAGCGCGTGACCGTGAAAGGTAAAGCCGCTACCAAACTCAAAGGCTCCGTAGAGTTCATGGTCTGCGACGACCACCAGTGCCTGCCGCCAACTGAAGTGGAATTTGCCTTCGACCTGAAATAATTCCAATATTTTTCAGCATATCGGAACGAGTTCTTTCACCCGGAAGAACTCGTTTTTGCATTTATCTTTAATTCAATCTGTTAAGTCTATCATACATATGAAGAATCTTTTAACGTTGATAGCCGCCATGGTCCTGCTGTTCCAGCCAAAGGCCCAGGCCCAGGAGGCGGATTCCATCCCGAAGCATGTGAAATGGGAGTTTAAAGCGGAGAAAAAAGGAGAGAAGGAATTTGTTTTACATTTTACAGCCAAAATAGACGCGGGGTGGAAGCTGTTTTCCGCCGCTATGGGCAACGATGATCCGAATACGCGCATCGTGTTCGACAGCCTGAGCGACACCCGCGCAAAAATAACCGCCCTTGCAGAGGCCGCCGCGCCCAAAACGGCGAAGGAGCCGCTGCTGGACGATATGGAGATCAAATACCACGAGAATGGCGCCGAAGTGCTGGCCACCGTGCAGTTCAGCGACTCCGTGAAAGACCTGCGCGGTACCGTTACCTATTTCATTCTCAAAGGCGAAGAAGTGCTGCCTGAAGAAGCATTGTTCACTTTCTCCGCGGACGCTTCCGGTAATCTCACCGGCGAGCAGGGCGGCCTGAAAGTGAATGCGGACGCGGCTGCCGGCCTCAAGCGCCCAGCCATCGACCTGAACAACCCGGTGATGAAAGTAGGCGGTATTGGCACGGAAGGGCAGACCAATCCCTGGTTCATCTTCCTGCTGGGCTTCCTCGGCGGCCTGGTGGCCCTGGTTACGCCCTGCGTGTTCCCGATGATCCCGCTCACGGTTTCCTTCTTCACCAAATCTTCGCAGGATAAAAAGAAAGGCATCTTCAACGCCACGATGTACGGCTTCTTCATCTTCCTGATCTACGTGCTGTTCAGCGTGCCCTTCCACGTGGCGGGGCTTGCAGAGCCGGAGATCTTCAACAACATTTCCACCAACGTCTGGCTGAACGTCATCTTCTTCACCATATTCCTCGTATTCGCTTTGTCTTTCTTTGGCCTGTTCGACATCACCCTGCCGAGCGGCCTGGCCAGCAAAGCGGATTCCAAGGCCAATAAAGGCACGCTGGTGGGCATCTTCTTTATGGCGCTCACGCTGGTAGTGGTGTCGTTCTCCTGCACCGGCCCCATCCTGGGTTCGCTGCTGGCGGGTTCACTGAACTCCGACGGAGGCGCATGGCTGCTCACGGCCGGTATGGCCGGCTTCGGCGTATCGCTGGCATTGCCGTTCGCATTGTTCGCCATGTTCCCCAACTGGCTCAGTTCCCTCCCGAAATCAGGCGGCTGGCTCACTTCCGTGAAAGTAGTGCTGGGCTTCGTGGAGCTGGCGCTGGCGGTGAAATTCCTTTCGAATGCGGACCTCGTGACGCACTGGGGTATCCTGCACAGGGAAACCTTCTTCCTCATCTGGATCATCATCGGCATACTCACCACGCTGTACCTGTTTGGCCTGATCCGTTTCCCGCACGACAGCCCCGTGAAAAAGCTCGGCCCCGTGCGCATCATTTTCGGCCTGCTTTTCGGCCTGTTCACCCTGTACCTGCTGCCCGGCGTGACCAACACCAAATACGCCCGCCTGAAGCTGATGAGCGGCTTTGCGCCCCCGATGAGCTACAGCTGGTACGGCAACACCGCCCATGAAAGAGGCTCCGTGGAGCCGGACGTGATCAACGATTACGAAAAGGCGCTTCAGCTCGCCAAAGCGCAGAACAAGCCCATCCTGATCGACTTTACCGGCTGGGCCTGCGTGAACTGCCGCAACATGGAAGAGAACGTATGGACGGACCCCGAGGTGCACGACCTGATCAAGAAAAATTACCTGCTGGTATCGCTGTATACGGACGACCGCAAGAAATTGCCGGAAGACCAGCAGTTCAAATATGTATCTCCCGAAGGCAAATCCAAGAACATCGTGACCATCGGCGACAAGTTCGCCACCATGCAAACGGTGAACTTCATCAACCAGAGCCAGCCGCTGTACGCGCTCATCACGCCGGACGAGCAGCTGCTCACCTTCCCCGTGGCCTACGAGCCGAACATACAGAAGTATGCGGACTGGCTGAAAGCCGGGCTGGAAGGCTGGGAGAAAGTGAAAAAGAAATAAGCGGTTCCAGATAATGCGAAAGGCCACCATTGCGGTGGCCTTTCTTTTTTCAGGTAAGCGTATTCAGAACGGAGGTTTCCGTTTATAAAATCGTTTTAGAACAGCGACTGCCCGCAGCCGTGAAGCACCTTCCCGTCGAGCTTCAGGGTAACGGTGCTGGGATTTTTTTTGCCCGCATCGTCTGTACATACTTTATTCTCGAATTTTATTTCCAGCGTATGGCCGTCTGCAGAGGTTTTGAATTCGGTAGCGTCGTTGTCGCCTTTCTGCGCCTGCGCCGCCGGGAATTCTATTTTCTGCTCGCCGTAGTTGCCGGTGTAGAGTATCTTTTTGTAGGGAATGATGGCCAGCGACCAGCCGGGTTCGTTGCCCGTAGCCCAGTGGGAGGCGCCCTGCTTGCGGGCCTCGTTGGCGGCAGGGCTCAGGTCGCGTCGGGTAACGGTGAGCGCGATGGAAGCGCGCTGCGCCAGGTCGTTCACTTCCTGCGGGCTGAAGCGGAAATCTTTTTCGCCGTAGGGTGATTTATAAGGAACGATCTCCGCGTTTTCCAGCGAAGCCAGGTCGGCCGCTTTACGGGTTTCGGACTGCAGCAGCGTATCGTCGTTGAAATAAAAACTGTTCTCTATCACACCGGAGGCCGTGGTGATCACCTCGCGCATCAGCTTCACTTTCACGGTTACGGTATCGAGGTAGAACCAGGTTTCGGCGGAAGTGTCCGGCTGCGGGCCTTCCGGATAGATGTAGAGGCGGATGGGCGTATCCTTTTCTGAGAACACGCCGGTAACGCCGGAGGTATTGTCGCCCCGGTTAAAATTATGCACGACCATGATCTTATTGCCGCTGGAACCTTTTACGTCTATACTGGTAGCGTAGTTGCTGATGGTGGAAATGGCGCCGGACAGTTCATCGGTGGCAGCTTCGCTCTCCTCTGCTTTTTTCTCGGACGATGGCCCTGCGCACGCTGCGAAGCACATGGCCAACAGGATCAGAATAGAATATGGTTTCATATTATAGGTTTTACGGCTGTTGTTATGCAAATCGCCTGCCAGAATGCGGAACAGCTGTATTTCAATGAGTTGGGTTCATTTCAATAACGCAAAAAGGAGCCGGAAGGTTGCGTGGCTTCAAGATTGCTTCAAATTTCTGTGTAATTTGCATGGTCATATGAAAGTGTTGCTGATTGAAGATAACGTGGAGCTGGCCAGCAGTATCTCCGAATTCCTGGCCAGGGAGGGCTATATCTGTGAGGTAAGCTACAACATCCGGGACGCGCAGGACCGGCTGATATCCTTCCAGTACGACTGTGTGCTGCTGGACATCATGCTGCCTGACGGCAATGGCCTGGGGATACTTTCATTTATGCGCACCGAGCGCATCCAGAGCAGCATTCTCATTCTCTCCGCCAAAAATTCCCTGGACGATAAAGTGATCGGGCTGGAAGAAGGGGCGGACGACTATCTCACCAAACCTTTCCACCTGCCCGAGCTGCACGCCCGCCTGCGGGCCATTTACCGGCGCAAAAAGCTCAACGGCAGCAACATCATCGCTTTCAACGAGATCAGCCTCAATATAGACACCCTGGAGGCCAGGGTGAACGACGTACTGCTGGATATGACCCGCAAGGAGTTCGACCTCCTGCTTTATTTCATCGTGAACAAGAACCGGGTGCTCTCCCGCCAGAGCATTGCCGCGCATCTTTGGGGTGATTATACAGATAATCTCGCTAATTTTGACTTCGTATACCAGCATGTAAAGAATATCAGGAAGAAGATCAGCGCAGCCAACGGAACGGACTACATCGGGACAGTATATGGGCTGGGATATAAATTCAATACCTCTAAACAATAGATTTGTTATAGCGGTACATGGAAAAGCCCGGCTGCTCCTCGCAATGACGGGTAAATGAAATGTAATTCCATTCGACCTCTAAAAAAGACGAACAATAACGAATGAAATGTAATTCCATTCGACCTCTAAAAAAGACGAACAATAACGAATGAAATGTAATTCCATTCGACCTCTAAAAAAGACGAACAATAACGAATGAAACTTGTAGACAGATTCACCTTATGGTTCCTGGGCGTCACGCTCCTGATCATCCCCATCAACAGCTTCATCACTTACATGAGCATCAAAAGTGAGATAGACAAAGCTGCGGTGGAGAGGCTGAAGCATGTGAACCAGCGTGTGGGCGAAGTGCTGGAAAGGGGAGAAGAACCCGGTGAATACACCCAGGGCTGCCGCATCAAAGTGGTGCCCGTGGCAGACACCAAACCTGCGGACTACTACGAGATCACCGACCGCGACGTGACCCATGACCCCGACCTGAAAGACAACGACCGCAAGATAACCGTAACCAGCTGGCATACCGTGAACGGGCAGCATTTCAAGATCACCTCGGGCGATTACGTGACGCGCTCCGAGCAGATCCTGGCCGGCCTGCGCATCAGCATCGGCGCCAAGCTGATCATCCTCATTGCGCTGGTGGTGCTTACCGCGCGCCTGGCTTCGCGCATCGTGCTGGCCCCGTTTTACAACACGCTCAAAAAGCTCCAGCACTTCAACCTCAAAGCCAAAAAGAAACTTGTGCTCCGCCCCACCCGCACCAAGGAATTCAGCGAGCTGAACAACTACGTCGGCAAAATGACGGACAAAGCGGTGGACGATTATATTTCCCTCAAAGAATTCGCCGAGAACGCCAGCCATGAGCTGCAAACGCCGCTGGCCATCATCCGCAGCAAGCTGGAACTGCTTTCCGAGTCGGATATCCGGGGCGAGCAGGCCGTGCTGATCTCGGACATGCAGAACTCGGTGGACAAGCTCACGCACATCAACCGTTCGCTCGTACTGCTGTCTCGCCTGGAGAACAACGAATACGAATCCAAAGAAGAAGTATCCTTCAGTAAATACGCCAAAGAGGCCATGGGCACCTTCGAAGACCTGATCACGCTGAAAGGCCTGCGGCTGGACTGCCGGATCGCGGACGATGTGGACGTGAAGCTGCATGCCGCGCTGGTGGACATTTTGCTGAACAACCTCATCAGCAACGCCATCCGCCACAACATCCCCAACGGCCGCATAGAAGTGGTGCTGGACAGGGATTGCCTGCGTATCACGAACACCGGCCTGCCCCCTACGGGCAACCCGGAGGAAATGTTCCAGCGCTTCAAAAAGGGCACGCAATGCAACCATTCCATCGGCATAGGTCTGTCGATCGTGAAACAGATCTGCGACATAAATTCCTTCCAGATCCGCTACCAGTTTGCCGCTGGCCTGCATGTGATCACCATCGCCTTCCCCGGCGTTTCCAATTCTTCAAAATTGCTTCAAAATGATGAGCGCTATTTGCATGAGAAAATCCAGCTTTAAAGCTGCCCATGCTTTTTAAATCGCTCATTTAATCAAGATGACACAACGCTCCGCTGTTCGCCTGCTGTTGTCTGTTATCCTTCTCAGTAGTACCTGGAGCGCAAAAGCACAGGTGCTGACCATGAAAGATGCGGTACAAACAGCGTTGAACAATTATGGCACGATCAAGGCCAAAGCTAACTATGTGAACGCCTCCAGGGCAACCGTACAACAAGTGAAACGGGACTATCTTCCCAACCTGAATATCTCAGCCCAGCAGGACTATGGTACAGTGAACGGACAGAACGGGCCTTTGTACGGCTTCGGCGGCCTGGGGGTTGCATCCTCCGGTCTTCCCCTGCCCGAACAGAACTGGAACGCCGCTTTCGGCGCACTTTACCTTGCCAACATCAACTGGGAATTCTTCGCTTTCGGGCGCATGAAGGAAAGGGTGAAAACGGCCGAAACACTTGCCCGCCGCGACGAATCCGACTGGCAGCAGGAACAGTTCCGCCATGAAGTGAAAGTGGCCGCCGCCTACCTGAACCTGCTGGCCGCGCAACGCCTCACCCAGAGCTGGAGGAGGAACCTCGAAAGGGCCGATACCTTCCGCTCCGTAGTGACCCGCCGCGCCAGCAACGGCCTCATTGCCGGGGTGGATTCATCGCTTGCCAATGCCGAAGTGGCCAGCGCCCGCATCGCCCTTACCCGCGCCATAGACCTGGAGCAGGAACAGGGCAACCAGCTGGCACAGCTGATGGGCGTGGCCCCGCAGGAGTTTTCGCTGGACAGCCTGTTCCTCACCCGCCTGCCCGCAGTGATCACAGATACCCTCAGCTTCCGTGGCGAAACACATCCCGTGCTGCAATTCTACCAAAGCCGCATCGCGCTCAGCCGCGAGCAGGAAAAATATATCCGCACGCTCAACTTCCCGGCCTTTAGCTTTTTCAGCGTGATGCAAACCAGGGCCTCGGGCTTTAGCTCCGCTTATGCGCAGGACCAGACGGCCTTTACCCACGACTATTGGGAAGGCATCAAGCCCAACCGCAGCAACTATTTGCTGGGCGTGGGCGTAACCTGGAACCTGACCAGCCCGCTGCGCGTGAAGCAACAAAGCGCCGCGCAACGATTTACCTCGCAAGCGCTGGAAGACGAAATGACCGTGGTGGACCAGCAGCTGAAAGCGCAAATGGTGCTGGCGGATGCGAAGATGAAGAACGCGCTGGACAACTACCGCGAAGCCGGCATCCAGATCAACAGCGCATCGCAGGCTTACCTGCAAAAAACAGTGATGTACCGCAACGGGCTCAGCACGCTGGTAGACGTAACGCAGGCGCTGTACACCCTCAACCGCGCCGAGACCGACCGCGAGGTGGCGTACAGCAACGTTTGGCAGGCGCTGCTGCTGAAAGCCGCGGCTGTAGGTAATTTCGGGTTATTTATCAATGAATTCTAATTATACAATATAATGGGACTTATCAGAAGCGCACTGGAAAAACCGATCACCGTACTCGTACTGGTGGCGGGGCTGTTTTTCTTCGGCATCAAGGCAGTGCGGGACGTGAAGGTGGACATCTTCCCCAAGCTGGAGCTGCCGGTGCTTTACATTGCCCACCCTTTCGGCGGTTATACGCCCAACCAGATGGAAGCGTTTTTCGCGAAGAACTACGTGAACATCCTGTTGTTCGTGAACGGCCTGAAATCCATAGAGACCAAGAACGTGCAGGGGTTGATGCTCATGAAGCTCAGCTTCTACCCGGGTACCAATATGAGCCAGGCCGCGGCGGAAGTGTCCGCATTTTCCAACCGCGCCCAGGCCATTTTCCCGCCGGGCTCCCAGCCTCCGTTCATCGTCCGCTTCGACGTGTCCACGCTTCCCGTGGGTGAGCTGGTGCTGAGCAGCGAAAAACGTACGAACAACGAGCTGATGGACCTGGCGAACGTATACGTGCGCGCTTCCTTCACCTCCATTCCCGGCCTGGTGGCGCCGCCTCCTTTCGGCGGCAACATCCGCACCGTGGTGATCAAGGCCGACCCTGAGCTGCTGCGCGCGCACCAGCTTACGCCGGACCAGCTGGTGGAAGCCCTGCGCCTGAACAACCAGACAGCCCCTTCCGGCAACGTGCGCATCGGCGACAAGAACTATATCACACCTACGAATACGATCATCCGTAATATCAAGGATTTTGAGAACATCCCGCTTTTCAAAGGCGGCGTGCAAAACCTTTACCTGCGTGATGTGGCCACGGTTGAGGATGGTGCGGACATTGCCGCCGGATATGCCCTGGTGAACGGTAAACGTTCTGTATACCTCAACGTGGCCAAGTCCGCGGACGCTTCCACCTGGGAAGTGGTGCAGAACCTGAAGAAGGCCATCCCCAAGCTGCAGGCGCAGCTGCCGGAAGACGTGTCGCTCACCTATGAGTTCGACCAGAGCACTTATGTGATGAACGCCGTAAAAAGCCTCATCACCGAAGGCGTTATCGGCGCTATACTCACCGGCCTCATGGTGGTGCTTTTCCTGGGCGACCTCCGCGGCGCGCTCATCGTGATCATGACCATTCCCGTATCCATCATCTCCGGCGTGCTGTTCCTCAGCCTCTTCGGGCAAACCATCAATATCATGACGCTGAGCGGCCTTGCGCTGGCCATCGGCATCCTGGTGGATGAGAGTACGGTAACGATAGAAAATATCCACCAGCACTTGGACATGGGCAAGCCAAAAGCACTGGCTATCTGGGATGCGTGTAAGGAGATCGCGTTCCCCAAGCTGCTGATCCTCTTTTGTATCCTCGCCGTGTTTGCGCCCGCGTTCACCATGAGCGGCATTCCCGGCTCCCTCTTCCTGCCGCTTGCTCTGGCGATCGGCTTCTCCATGGTCACGTCTTATTTCCTTTCACAGACCTTTGTGCCCGTAATGGCCAACTGGATCATGAAAGGCCATAAGAAAACCCATGTGCCCGCGAATGAGAACGATACCTGGGAGCAGAAAAAAATGCTGGTGGAACGTGCGGACAGCAATTCGGACGGGAAAGTTTCCCGCTTCGAAAAGTTCCGCGCCCGTTTCATGCGCTTTATTGACAGGATGATGCCCTACCGCGTGCCCATCGTGATCGCGTACCTCGTGATCATCAGCGGGCTGGCCGTATGGATGCTCTCCGGCATCGGGCGCGACGTATTGCCCCGCACCAACGGCGGCCAGTTCCAGGTAAGGATCAGGGCCGAAGAAGGCACGCGTATGGAACGCACCGAAGCCAAAACGCTCACCGCGCTGAAGGCCATCGAAGAGGTGGTGGGGAAAGAAAATATTGCCATCACCTCCGCCTATGTAGGCCAGCACCCCTCGCTGTTCTCCGTGAGCCCGATCTACCTCTTCATGCCCGGCCCGCACGAAGCGGTGATACAGGTGAGCCTGAATAAAGAAAAACATTTTGAGCTGGACGAAGTAAAAGAACAGATCCGCGCGAAGCTGAAAGAAACCGCGCCGGACCTGCAGCTGTCTTTCGAGCCGATAGAGCTGACGGACAAGATCCTCAGCCAGGGCTCGCCCACGCCGGTAGAGGTGCGCATTTCTGGCAGGAACAAAAAAGTGAATGAAGAATATGCGAATAAAATAATCGATAAACTGAAGCAGGTGCCCTACATGCGCGATGTGCAGCTGATGCAGAGCACCAAATATCCGTCTATCAACATTGAAGTGGACCGTACGCGCCTCGCGCAGCTGAACGTGGATATGACGGACGTAACCCGCTCCCTGATAGCCTCCACTTCCTCCTCGCGCCTTACGGAAAAGAATGTGTGGGTGGATGAAAAGGCGGGCCTGATGTACAGCGTGCAGGTGCAGATACCGGAAAACAAGATGAACAGCCTGGATGAAATTGCGGAGATACCTTTGCAGAAGAATTCCGCACGCCCCGTGCTGGGCGATGTAGCCACCATCCGGCAGGAAACCACTTACGGCGAGAACGACAACCTTGGCGCCATGCCCATGCTATCTGTTACCGCCAACCTGAACGATAAAGACCTTGGCACTGCCTCAACAGATGTGCGGAAAGCGATCGCATCGCTGGGCGAGCTGCCCCGCGGCCTGAGCGTGGAGCCGGTGGGCATGACCAACACCCTCACCGAAACACTGGACAACCTGCAAAGCGGGCTGCTGGTGGCGGTAGTAGTGATCTTCCTTATGCTGGCCGCGAACTTCCAGAGCTTCAGCGTGTCTTTCGTGGTGCTTACCACTGTGCCCGCGGTAATACTCGGTTCGCTGGTATTGCTGAACATCACGGGCAGCACGCTCAACCTGCAATCGTATATGGGCATTATCATGTCCGTAGGCGTATCCATTTCCAACGCGGTGCTGCTGATCACGAATGCGGAGCACCTGCGGAGGCATAACGGCGATTCGATCGCGAGCGCCAGGGAAGCGGCTGCGCTGAGGCTCAGGCCTATCCTGATGACGAGCCTCGCGATGGTGGCCGGTATGATACCGATGGCGATCGGCCACGGAGAAGGCGGCGACCAGGTGTCTCCCCTCGGCCGCGCGGTGATCGGCGGGCTGGTGGCCTCCACTGCGGCAGCGTTGCTCATACTGCCGCTGGTGTTTGCCATGGTGCAGAAAAAAGCGTCCATTGCTTCCGTTTCCCTCAATCCTGAAAACAAAGACAGTAAACATTATATACCCTCCCTGTATGATCACAATCATCAATAGAACGCCGGCGCGCGTACTGATGGCGGCAGTGCTGCTGGCCGGATGCGGCGTTTCGCAAAGCAAACCGGATAATAAAAAATCCGAAGAGGCGCTGCCTGCGGCAGTGAGCACCTTTGCGCTGGAAAAACAGATATTCTCCGCTTCCCTCAGAATGCCCGGCGAGCTGGTGGCATTTCAGCAGGTAGACCTTTACGCGAAGGTGAACAGCTTTGTAAAAAAACTCTACGTGGATGTGGGCTCTAATGTAAGCGCGGGCCAGGTGCTGGCCACTATGGAAGCGCCCGAGCTGAGCAGCCAGCTGGCAGGCGCGGAATCGCGGCTGCGCAGCCAGGAGGCCGTATACCTGGCCAGCAAGGCCAATTACGACCGCCTGTATCAAACCAGCCTTACGCCCGGCACCGTGTCGCAAAACGACCTGGACCTGGCGCTGGCCAAACAGAAATCAGATTTCGCGCAGCAGGAAGCAGCCCGCGCCGCTTACCGCGAAGTGTCAGATACCCGCAATTACCTGGAGATCCGCGCTCCCTTTGCAGGCGTGATCAGCAGCCGCAACGTGAGCGCCGGCGCCTATGTGGGCCCTTCCGGCAAAGGCTCGGAAATGCCGCTGTTCACTTTACAGGAACAAAAGAAGCTGCGCCTGGTGCTGGCCATACCGGAAGCGTATACCGCTTACCTGAGCGGGAAGAGCGAAGTGAAATTCACCGTGAAGTCGCTGCCCGGCCAGGAATTCAAAGCGATCGTGAACCGCCTCTCCGGTACGCTGGACAGCAGGCTGAGAAGCCAGCGCGTGGAAATGGACGTGACCAACAACGATAAAAGACTGCTGCCAGGCATGGTGGCGGAAGTGAGCATCCCGCTCAATACGGCAGACAGCGTGTTTGTAGTGCCCACCACCGCCGTGGCCAACAGCACGGAAAAAATATTCGTCATCCGGGTGAAGAACGGCAAAGCGGAATGGGTAGATGTACGGAAAGGACGCGAAGCAGACGGAAAAACGGAAATATTCGGGGATTTACAGCCCGGAGATATGCTTATGGAAAAGGCCAATGATGAAGTACGGAACGGATCAGCAGTGACGCCTAAAAAGTAACGAATCAGAGACTGGATATGTGACGGGGAACAGCACGGTGATAGGTGTTGTTCCCCTTATGTTTTTTAGTTGAAATAACGCCTGAGGATGTCTTTCAGCGAAGCGAGGCTGTATTGTTTCACCACGTAACCCGCGGCGCCCAGTTCTTTGGTATCCTGTATGTCTTTCGGGTCCGAAGAAGTGGAGTAGATCACCACCGGGATATCCGCCAGCAAAGGATCGGACTTGAGGGCGTTCAGGCAATCCCTGCCGGTCATGCGCGGCATGTTCAGGTCCAGGAAAATATAGGTGGGAACGAAGTTCTCTTCCGGTTTCAGCATTTGCAAACCTTTGATACCGTCATCTGCAGTCAGGCAAAATACCTCCTCGTTTACATCCTGTAAAGCGAGTCTGAATATCTCCTGGTCGTCCCTATCATCATCAATCAACAGGCAGCTGAGTTTGTGCTTCATTTGGATAGAACAGTCTTTTTTAGGTATGTAAAGATAACGAAAAGAAAAAAATAATAATATAGACCGGCGCACAATACCGGCTATATTTTTTGTTTCCGGGCGGCTTTCGGGACGGGTAGGGGCCCGGAGGATAAAGGGCTGGAAGTATGGAAAATACAGGGTTGAAATTTGTATTTTAGGAGGAATTCCATTTGTTATGAAACAACTTTTCCTTTGCCTGTTGATGGGTTTCGCCGCGGGGAAGGCGGGCGCGCAGCAGGTACAACGACCGGAGATCACCGGTATCGCTTACGTGGAGATACAGGTGAGCCACCTGGATTCAGCTGTAAAATTTTATGGGGATTACCTGGGTTACCCGCTCCAGCGGGCGGCGCACCGTGTTACCGCGCAGGTAAACGCACGGCAATGGATACACGTAAAGGACGGCCTGCCGCCTTCGCAGGACGACCGCCTGCTGGGGCTGGCCTTTCAAACCGCCGATATAAGCGCCATGAAGGCATATCTCACCCGGAAAGGCATTGATGTTCAACCCGGGCCGGATCAGTCTGCCATCGCCGTAAAAGACCCTGACGGCCACCGGATATTGTTCGTGCAGTTCCCGGCAGGCAAACCGGTAAGCACTCCAGCCATTTCAGACCGCATCCTGCACGCAGGCATTACCATTGCGGACCCGGTGCGGGCGGACTCGTTCTACGCCGCCATCCTGGGGTTTTCCGAAACCTGGCGCGGCGGCGCTACAGACAGTGTTACCAGCTGGATCAACATGCGCCTGCCCGAAAGCACCGATTACATAGAATACATGCTGGTGAAACCGCCTGCCAGCCGCCGCCAGCTTGGCTCCGCACACCACATTGCCCTGATGGTGCCCGATATGCAGAAAGCAGTGGACGCCCTGCGTTTCCGAGCCGGCAATGTGCCTTCGCCCCGCATCGGCCGCAACAACCGCTGGCTGCTGAACCTCTTTGATGCGGATGGCACAAGGGTGGAATTGATGGAGCCGTTCACGGCGAGGTGAGCTTTTAATTCTCCAATCCCCTGCTCTTCAGCAGGAACTTCACTTCCGGCGCGCGCCGGCGGAATGCTTTATAGAGGTCCATGGGTTCTACGGTGCCGCCTTTTTCGAGCACATTCGTGCGGAAGGATCCGGCGGTTGCCGGATCGAAAATGTTACCGGTTTCCTTGAATGCGGCAAAAGCATCGTTGTCCAGCACTTCAGACCAGATGTAGCTGTAATACCCCGCGGAATAACCGCCGGAGAAAATATGCTGGAAATAAGTGCTCCTGTAACGCGGCGCGATCTGCGGGATGAGACCCAGCTTGTCCATCTGCTGCTTCTCAAAAGCGGGCGCGTCCACCTTCGTACCGGCGGGCAGGGTATGGTAATTCATATCCAGCAGGGAAGCCGCCAGGTATTCCACCGTAGCGAAACCCTGGTTGAATTTGGAAGCCTCCTTCATTTTGGCCACCAGCGTGTCGGGCGCCAGTTCGCCGGTTTCATAGTGCCTGGCATACATCTTCAGCACTTCCGGCTCAAACGCCCAGTGCTCCATGATCTGGGAAGGCAGCTCCACGAAGTCGCGGGGAACGGAGGTGCCGGAGAGCGTTTCGTAGCGTACGTCAGACAGCAGGCCGTGCAGCGCATGGCCGAACTCGTGGAAGAAGGTTTCCACTTCATCGGGCGTAAGCAGCGCGGGCTGGTTGCCGTTGGGCTTGGTGAAGTTGCATACGATGGATACGACGGGCGCGGTGCGCACGCCTTTTTCGGTGGACTGCTTGCGGTAGGAGGTCATCCACGCGCCGCCGCGCTTGGAGCTGCGCGGGAAAAAATCCATATAGATCACGCCGATATGCTGGCCGTTAGCTTCTTTTACTTCGTAAGCCGTCACGTCTTCCTGGTACACAGGAATGTCTTTCAGCTGCGTGAAGGTGATGCCATACAATTTTTGGGCGGTGGCGAAAATGCCTTCACGCACATTCTCCAGCTTGAAATAGGGGCGCAGCTCTTCGGCGTCGTAATTGTATTTTTCTTTTCTCACTTTGTCCGCGTAATAGAACCAGTCCCAGGCTTCGAGCTGTTCATTTTTTCCTTCGCGGTCCATTACTTTCTGCATTTCCGCCGCTTCGTTCTTTGCAACGGGCAGGGCGGCGGCCCAGAGCTTGTTCAGCAGTTCGTTGGCCTGGGCGGGCGTTTTGGCCATGTTTTCTTCCAGCACAAAATCCGCATGCGAAGCGTACCCGAGTAGTGCGGCTTTTTCTGCGCGCAGGGCCGCCAGCTGGGCCACGATGGCTTTGTTGTCGCGCTCGTCGTTGTTATTGCAGCGGTTGGTGTAGGCTTTATACATTTTTTCGCGGAGGGCGCGGTTTTGCGCATATTGAAGGAAGGGCATTACGCTGGCGTTGTGCAGGGTGAAGCGCCATTTGCCTTCGTTGCCGGCTTCTTTGGCAGACGCTGCCGCGGCCGCCACCACGGAGGCGGGGAGCCCCGCCAGGTCTTCCTGTTTGTCCACGATCATTTCGAAACCATTTGTTTCAGCCAGCAGGTTCTGCCCGAATTTCACGGTGAGGAGCGACAGTTCTTTATTGATCCCGCGCATCTGCGACTGCTGCGCTTCGTTCAATTGGGCGCCGCTCCGCACGAAGGCTTTGTAGGTTTTTTCCAGCAGGCGCTGTTGTTCCGGTGTGAGCTTCAGTGAAGCGCGCTGGTTGTATACGCTTTTCACGCGGTTGAACAGCTGCGGGTTCAGGTAAATATCGTCGGCGTGCTGGGCCATACGCGGCGCTATCTGGCGGCTGAGCGCTTCCAGCTCCGGATTGGTATTGGCGGAGGTGAGGTTGAAGAATACTGTGCTTACCTGTTGCAGCTGCTTGCCGCTCTGTTCAAGCGCCTCAATGGTATTCCCGAAGGCCGGCGCGCTTTTCTGCATGGTAAGCGCTTTTATTTTTTCCTGCTGCAGCTGCATGCCTGCTTCGAATGCGGGCATGAAGTGAGCGGGTTTGATATCTGCAAACGGCGGCACTTTGAAAGCGGTGCCGTAAGGCTGCAATAACGGGTTGTTGTCTGCCGGCGTCTGGGCAGGCAGGGCACTGGCTGTAGTCATACTAATGGCAAATATCAGGTTCCTGGAAATATTTTTTACCCTCATCGTTCAGATTTTGTTGGTGGTTGGCCAAAATTTAAAAATAGGAAAAATCGGGGAGGAGCTGAAATGCCACCCTTTTCGTTTATCATCAAAAAAAACTATATTTAAAGGATACATTATTGTCCATGCCCTAAACCCTCTTCATTATGAAAAGAATCAGTTCATTGTTTTTTTTATGCCTCGTTTGTTTAATAGCCTGTCGTAAAGACACAAAAGACGGCCCCCTTGCAAATGACCTACCCTTGAAAGAAGCAGCAAGAGCCTGGCTTACAGAGAAAGTACCTCTTCATATGACAGATCCTTCACGAAAGCTGGATTGGGCGGGCGCGAAGGAATATCTATTGGAAAACGGATCAGCAGTCGAAATACCGATCAATACCGCGCAACCATTGGCGGGTATCGCACGGCCGGGGAAAAGTGCAAGGCTTGCCCCGGACAAACAAGCTGATATTTACAGGTATTCAACCCTGGTAATACATCGCGATAACAAGGGCAATTTTTCATACCGTGTAATGAGTATTATCGCGGACGACGATTATGCCCTCCGGAAACAAAAGCACAACAATTTCCTGAAAGTGGATCAGGGTTTCTCGGGTATGGTCCTCTTCCAAAACTGGGATGGCGCTTTTATAAGTGGTTATCATTATAAAAACGGGCGCCGTTTGCAACGGTTGCGGCCGGTGAGCAACAGCAGCCTGGCACGCCTCGAATGTGTTACCTTCACCATTGATTATTATCAGAAGACCTGTGTAGGCGTTTATTGCAGTGATTGGAAGTACCTGTATTCAAGAAGCTGGACCACCTGTACGGAAGTGCCTGGTGAAGATGAGGAGATCGACTGGATTGACGATGGTACCGGTGGCACTGGCGGCGGCGGCGGTGCTGGAACCGGTGGTGGATTTCCTCCGGATTACCCCCGTGAAGAGACCAGCCAGCAGCAACAGGTGGATACCATCGCGCTGGATGAGAGCATGAACCCCTGTCTCAGCAGCAATATCCAGTTTGCCATTGGTCACGATATGAACAATACTATCTCCAAAACCATTAACCAACTGTTCGGCTCCACCGATGCGATCAACCTGGAATTTACGCAAAGCTACACCATGTCAAATGACGTGGCAGGCGATGCTTCCGGATTTAAGTCCGGTACGGTCACTACTGTTGTGATAAGGCTCAATGCAAATGTTTTGCCATATGCCAGCAAAGAGTATACTTCCGCCACTATATTTCATGAAGCGGTCCATGCCATACTCAGGTTGAACGGCACTTCCGGCTCCTTTGACCATACGACCATGGCTGCAACCTATATCACCAAGATGCAGAATGCCATGCTGGAAATGTACCCGACTCTCACCCCGCTTCAAGCGGAAGCGCTAGCATGGGGCGGATTGTTTGGAACAACGCCCTGGACCTTAAAAGCAGCAGCTGAGCCCGCACGTGCAACCGAGATTCAGAACACCAATCATTTACACAAGACCGGCGTTGCCGGAGAACCATGCGCTAATTGATAAACCGGATTATTATGAGAATATTCGGCGCTATAGCCTTCCTGGTTATAATTTCCTGCCAGGGTTTCGCCCAACTGGCCGGCAGCGGGTTGGGTGAAAAGGTCTACCGTTCCCTGGACTTTTCGGCACTGCCTGAGGAATTCAGGAATACATGTGAACCTATGCTGTTCAGCGTCCGGTTTCATATAAATGATATTGGCAAAATGGATTCCGTGGAGTATTCAACCAACATGGGACCTGTTCACGAAGGATTTCTCAGACCTTTGCGGGATATGCGGTTCAACTGGCAGGCCTATCCCGGGATCAAATACGGTACAGCATTGTGGGTTACTGTGCCCGTTATGATACTTAAAGATCCTTCGGTATGCGGGCCTTATCCCTATAACCAGGTAATGAAAATGATGGAAGGCCTGCGGTTTAAGGGAGGGGGGAGAATGGGCATCGTTGCGGACGGCTATGCCGTAATACATTACCCGGCAATACAATAAAGCTCTGTTGAATATGGCGGCCCGCGGTGCTTAAACCACGGGCCGTTGTATTTAAGGTTATCATCAGGGAACTCCCGCTCAGCTACGCTTCAGCCTGATCACATGAAAACGGTCCGTCGGGATCGCTTTTTTCAGGACCAGCGAGTCGCCGTCGAACTTGTAGCCGTAGGGCGTGGGATACTGGGAGGAATAAGGAAACACACCGCGGAGGATGACACTGTCTGACCCGCGGATAATATATTCCTCGTTATCAAACTTATCTTCGTCATCCAGGCCTGCTTTTTTAAAAGTGCCGTCAAATTTATTCCCGTGGAACCAGAAGGACACTTCGTAGATGTCTACCCGGATGCCGGATTGTTCGGTATACAGCACGCCGCTGTAGTAGCCGCTGAAAACCGGGTGATCGCTTTTTTCTTTTTTACAGGCCGGCAGCAGGAGAATGAGTAAGATCAGGCAGACGAGGGACCGCATCGGGGAAAGTTTTTTTATTAAACGGTGAACGGGCGGAGGATGTTACACGGGCGGGACTGACAGCCGGGCAGCAAGGCCGGGAAAATTTGTTTTCGGGACGCTCTTCCAAAGCTCTAAATACTTTAGGTAAAAAAGCCTTTGAATCTCAAAGGCTTTTTATTCTGGTGGAGGATAGGGGAGTCGAACCCCTGACCTCTTGCATGCCATGCAAGCGCTCTACCAACTGAGCTAACCCCCCGGAACGGAGTGCAAATTTAGCCGCTTTTTCGAATAAACAAAAAAAAATATTGAAACACAGCCGTTTCGGCCGCAGCAGGCCCTTTCGGCCAGCGGGGCCGCATTCCGCGGGTGACAAACCCTACTTATCCTTTCCCCCGAAATTTTCCCCCTGCAAAATTTGGAAGTATTCATTCAAGTTGTATATTTGCCTACATATTCTACAGAAATAATAGAGTATATAATTTACCACCACAAACATTCACAAGCTCTGCCGGCAACGGCGGCAGCTTTTAACTCTTAAATGCATCAGCTCATGAATAGTCATTTGCGTTTTGTGGTGTGCTCCCGCTCCTGTTCGTGTTGCACGCGAATGTAAAACCCGGAAACATCATTGAACCTAATCATAAAGCCTTTGTCAGGCTGCGGGGGAAGTAGCGCCTTGTATTACTTGGTGGTAAATTATCCGGCGCCGCCGATCCCGCAACCGCCTGACACTATCCTGTAAAATCCAAAACCAACCATTTTCAGTTTTTAAAGGCCACGGCGCCATAATTGAAGCTATGGCGCCGCTCCGGCCTTCCCGCAAACACAAGGCCTGCCAATTTGTTAATAATGATGGATCCTTACAGTCCGCAGAAGCAATTCCGCGGACTGTTTTTTTTAGTATATTCATCATCCAACGGGAAAAAATGAAGATCCTGATCATCGAAGACGAACTGGCCCTGGGCAAGAGCATTGCCGCTTATCTCCAGGCGGAAAATTACACCTGCGAGCTGGCGCCCGACCGTAAAACGGCGCTGGACAAGATCGAGAGTTTCGACTACGACTGCATCCTGCTGGATATCTCCCTGCCGGACGGCAATGGCCTGTATGTTCTGCAGGCTCTCAAGGAAAATCATAAAACAGACGGTGTGATCATCATTTCCGCCCGCGATTCCATAGACGACCGTATCAAAGGGCTGCAGCTGGGGGCGGACGATTATCTCGTCAAACCCTTCCACCTTTCGGAGCTGAGCGCGCGCATAGCCGCGGTGATCCGCCGCCGCCGCTTTTCCGGCAACAGCCTGCTGGAAGCGGAAGAACTTACCCTCAACACACAGGCCCGCACCGTGCAGGTGAACGGCCAGCCCGTGGAGCTTACCCGCACGGAATATGACCTGCTGTTGTACCTGCTCACCAACCGCAACCGCGTGGTGAGCAAACATGCGATCGCAGAGCACCTCAGTGCGGACGGGGAGGGGCTGTTCGATAACTACGATTTCATTTACGCCCATATGAAAAACCTCCGCCGCAAGCTGGCCGGCGCCGGCTGGCAGGACCGTATCAAAGCGGTATACGGCATGGGCTATAAAATGGAGGTGTAATGAACCGGAGGTCCATCAGGTTGCTGAAAAAGACAAATAATTACTGATGAAACTATTAAACAAAACCATACAGTATTATTTCATCCTCAGCATGGTGCTGCTGCTGGTGGCTGTACCTGTATTTTACCTGGTGCTGCGAAGGATCGTGATCGCCAATATCGACGCAAGCCTCGTGGCCACCAAAACCCAGCTGATACCGCGGCTACAGGTGATGGAAATAAAGCCGGGCGCCCCCAATCCCCTGCTCAACAACGATGTGACGCTGGAAAAATCACAGGGCGGAAAGGCGCCGGATTCCCTTTATACCTCCGAATCGCACCGCCTGCTTTCCTCCCACCTGGTGATCAACCAGGAAACTTATCGCCTGCAGATCAAATCCTCCCTGGCCAACCACCAGAAACTGATCGGCAGCATCATTGTGCTGCAGTGCGTGCTGCTCATATTATTGCTGGCAGGCTTGCTGCTGGTGAACCAGGGGCTTTCCCGGCGCATCTGGAAACCTTTCTACCAAACCCTCCGCAAGCTGCGGGCCTATAAAGTGGACGACGCGGCCCCCCTGCACCTTGGTGGTTCCGCCGTGGCTGAATTCAGGGAGCTGAACACCGCCGTGGAACAGCTGGCGGAGCGCAGCCGCAAAGCATACGTGGCGCAAAAGGAATTCGCGGAGAACGCTTCTCACGAAATGCGTACGCCCCTGGCCATTTTCCAGGGGAAGCTGGAACTGCTCATGCAAACGGACCCGCTCACGGAAGAACAGGCTGAACTGATCACGGACCTCGCCACCGCCAGCCAGCGCATGGCCCGGCTGAACAAAGGGCTCATCCTCCTTACCCGCATCCAGAACGGGCAGTTCCCCGAAACAGAAGAGATCGCCGTGAAAAAGACCGCCGGACACCTGCTCCGCCAATACCAGCCCCAGATTGAACAAAAAGACCTGCGGCTGGAAAAAGACTGGCTCGACGACATCACCGTAACCATTAACCCCACCCTGCTGGAAGTATTGCTGGGCAACCTGCTCTCTAATGCCATCCGTCACAATATCCCCGGCGGCAGGATCATCGTGAAGACCGCCAACGGCGCCTTCAGCGTGCGCAATACCGGGCAGCCCTACGCCCTGCCGGAAGACCGGATATTCGAACGCTTCGCGAAAAGCAGCGCGGATGCGGACAGCATGGGCCTTGGGCTGGAGATCGTGAACAAAATATGCGCCCTCTACGGCTTCAGCATCCGTTACGCCTATGAAAATCAATACCATTCCTTCACAGTGCAAATGAAAAGTTAATTCTTCCCGGCAGCCTGCCGGTATTCAGAATGTATTCAGAATGGGCGGTGATTTTTACACCATCTAAACTGGATACTATGAATAAAAGAAATCTTCTTGCAGGCGGCCTCATGGCCGCGGCTTTTACAGCCGGCGCTTTCGCTTTCAGCGGAAAGACCGGTGATCTTTACGACAGTATCGCACAAGACTCCACCCAGCCCCTGATCAAAACGGCCTACACCGGCGCGCCGGCGGCCCAGCCAGTAGATTTTGAAAGAGCGGCAGGCGCGGCAGTGCCTTCTGTTGTACATATTAAAACCCTCGTTCAATACAAACAGACCGCGGGGAATCAAAACCCCTTCGGCGACGGGGAAGACGATATTTTCCGCCACTTCTTTGGCGACGGCGGCGGCCGCCGGCAGTTCAGCCGCCCTGAACAGCGGGCCTCCGGTTCCGGCGTGATCATCAGCGAAGACGGGTACATCGTTACCAATAACCACGTGGTAGACAATGCGACGGACATCACCGTGACCCTGAGCGACCACAAGAATTACAAGGCCAAAGTGATCGGCACAGATCCGAATACAGATCTGGCGCTGATCAAGATAGACGGCAGGAACCTCCCCGCCGTTGCCATCGGCAACTCAGACGATGTAAAGCTGGGGCAGTGGGTGCTGGCCATCGGCTTCCCGCTGAACCTGGATGTGACCGTGACCCAGGGCATCATTTCCGCCAAATCCCGCAACATCGGGATCAACCGCCAGGGAACGGCTCCCGTGGAGGCTTTCCTGCAAACGGACGCCGCGGTGAACCCCGGCAGCAGCGGCGGCGCACTGGTGAACACCAATGGCGAGCTGATCGGCATCAACGCGGCGATCGCCTCACCCACAGGTTCTTACGCAGGGTATGCCTATTCCATTCCCGCCAACCTGATGAAAAAAGTGATCAACGACATCAAGCAGTTCGGCAGCGTGCAGCGCGGTTATCTCGGCATCAGCATGGCGCCTGAGAACCTGGACGATGCGCAGAAAAAAGAACTGGGCATTAAAGACGATGTGGACGGCGTATTCGTAGCCGGCACCGATCCCAGCGGCGCAGCCGCAGCGGCAGGCATCAAGCAGGGCGATGTGATCACCAGGGTGAACAATGCGGTGGTAAGCTCCGGCTCACAGCTCTCCGAGAAGATCGCCACGCTGAAACCCGGCGATAAAGTAAGCCTGACCTATAGCAGGAACGGCAGCGAAAGCACGGTGAACGCCACGCTGAAAGGCAAGATGGGCGCCATTGCAGGCACCCGCTCCGGCAGCGCCATCATCGAATCACTGGGCGGCCAGTTCGAAGATCTTTCCAGGCAGGAAGCAACCCGCATGGGCATTGCCGGCGGTGTGAAAGTGACGGACATCAGCGAAGACGGCGTGCTGGGCGACCAGACGAATATGAAACCCGGCTTCGTGATCACCAAAGCAGGCGGCATTCCCGTGAGAACGGTGGAAGAGCTGAAAGCGGCGCTGAGCAGGCAAAGCGGCAACTTCCAGCTGGAAGGCACCTACCCGGGCAGCGGCAGAATTTATTTCTACGGTATCAACGACTACTGATAAACGCATCTTTTATAACTGGGGGTTAACTATATATAAATGGGAGGGCTTCTTCATCTTTATGAAGAAGCCTTTTTTATGCAAGAAGGTTTATTGTTCCCTGAAGATATTCTCGATCACTTCTTTCAGCTCCTTGGGCTGGAGCGGCTTTTTAAGCAGCCTGATCACCATCGGGTTGGCGTTGGTGCGGGAAATATCCCCGAAATCCAGCGAAGAAGACACCATAATAATGTAGCACTGGTTCTTGATCTTTTGCGGGTACGAATCGAAGGAGCGGAGGAATTCGAAGCCGTCCATCTCGGGCATTTGTATGTCCAGGAGAATGACCGTGGGCGGGATGTGCGGCAGGGTGATGTTGCTGGAAAGGAACTCCAGCGCTTTGTTGGCATTGCTGAACGAAAGAATGGTATGGCTGAGCTGCTGAATAGATATCAGCCGCTCATGCAACAGCAGATCGATGTCGTTATCGTCTATCAATATTACGCGAAGATCAGGTATCGAATTCATTTCTGTTTGGAATCGAAATTTCAAATTGGGTGCCTTCACCATAGCGGGAATCAACACCAATGGTGCCGCCGATCTTGCTCAGGGCTTCTTTTACAATATACAGACCTATGCCGCTGCCCGGCTTGTTATTGTTCTTGGAGCGGAAGAACATCTTGAAAATATTGCTTAAATGCTCGCTTAAAATGCCGATACCATTGTCCTCGATGCGGATGGTGGCTTTATGCGGCTCCACTTTGACAGACAGATTTACCTGCGGACTTGATTCGTCAGGCTTCTGATATTTAACGGCATTGGAAATGAGATTGTTCAAAATAACGCTGATCCTGAAAAAATCACCTTTAAAAGGCACCAGCTGGTCCACTTTTACATTGAAATTGATCGAGGTGTTCTGGTGCTTGAACGTGTCGATGCAGTCGTTGATCAACAGGTTGAAGTCGATCTTCTCGTATTCAAGGTCGAGGCGGGAATTGCGGTAGTATTCGATGATCTTCTGGATGAAGCTGTCCAGCCGGGTGATGCACACTTCGATCATGCCCATATATCCCTGCGGGTCCGTCATCGTATTATCCAGCCGGCTGAGGTTGATGATCCCCTGCACGCTCATAAGCGGCGCGCGGAGGTCGTGGGAGGTGGAATAGATAAAGCGGTTCAGCTCGTCGTTGGTCTTTTCCAGCTCCAGTACCTTTTCTTTCAGCTGCTTGCGGGCGGAATAGATCTCGTAGGCGTTATTGATGGTTTTGAAAAGCTCGTGTTCGTCCCAGGGTTTTTTGATGTACGAGAAGATGTGCCCTTTGTTGATGGCGTCTATGATGTCTTCCACATCGGTATAACCGGTCAGCAGTATCCTGATGGGGTCCGGCAGCACTTCCTTGATCTGGTGAAAAAACTCCACGCCCGTGGTGGTGGGCATCTTCTGGTCCGCTATGATGATGTGTACTTCAATCCCCTTTAGTACCTGCAGGCCTTCAGCAGCCGAGTTGGCAGTATATATCTCGTAGCTCCGCCGGAAATTGGCGCGGAACGCATTGAGGTTATGCACTTCGTCGTCGATGTACAGAATTCTGATACGGTTATTTTTCATGAGGGTCTTGTATTAGGACGCTTGACTTTGGGCAATCGGCACATTCTGGGGTAAATATATAATAAATTCCGCTCCTTTACCCGGCTCCGATTCAACCACTATCTTTCCATGATGCTTCTCAATGATACTAAATACGATGGATAATCCAAGGCCGGTTCCTTCCCCAACGTCTTTGGTGGTGAAGAACGGCTCGAATATCTTCTCTTTCACCTTTTCGGTCATGCCGATGCCGGAATCCCTGATGCTGATGCTCACCATCTTGTTGTCTTCCAGCCTGGTGCTGATGGTAAGGCTCTCCTCGCCCTGCACGGGTTTCATTTTGATGGCGTTCAGGGCATTGTTGATGATGTTGAGGAACACCTGGTTCAGCTTGCCGGCGAAACACTCGATCTTGGGCAGTTCCCCGTAGTTGTAATACACGGTCACGTTCTTGGGAATGTTGTTGCGCAGCAGTACCATGGTGGAGTTGAGGCCTTCGTGGATGTCCACGAACTTCAGGTCGCTCTCGTCCAGCCGGCTGAAGGTGCGCAATCCTTTCACGATCTCAGCGGTACGGTTGGCCCCGTCTTCGATGCCTTTGATGAGCGTTTCTATCTCGGTGTGCACATAATCGATATCTATCTGCTGCTTGAACTGCTCTATCTCGCTAAGCTGCTGCTGCACGTTATTTTCGGGGCTGATGGACTCATATTTGCGCAGCAGGGCTTTGAGGTCCTCGAAATCGAGCTTCAGCGGCTTGATATTGCTGGTCACGAAGTTGATGGGATTGTTGATCTCGTGGGCGATACCTGCGGTAAGCTGACCGAGGGAAGCCATTTTTTCAGATTCCACCAGCTGCGTCTGCGCTTCTTTGAGGTTGTTGAGCACGCGGTTGAGCTCTTTATTGGATTGCTGGAGGGCTTCGGTCCGTTCCGCCACCTTGTTTTCCAGCACAACGTTCTGTTCGCGTACGAGCTGCTCGTTTTCCTGCGATATGCGGAGGGCCATGGCCTGCGATTCTTCTTTTTCCTTGCGGTAGATGTTGATCTTGTTGGCCAGCGCGAACGACAGCAGGGTCACTTCTGCGGCGGAGCCCACCTGGAGCGCGTAATAGGTAAAGTCGTTGTATGGCAGGATATTGAAGTTCCGCATCACGAAGATACACACGCTGGTGAGGAAGATGCCCCAGGCCAGCAGGAAATAACGCGCGGGGATAAAACCTGTACGGGCCACCACCACGCCGATGAACATGGCGGCGAGCGAAGCGGTCATGGCTGTGATCTGCGTCATCATATTGGCCACGAACTGCATATCCAGGAAGGTGGGTATGAATACGAGCGAATAGGCGATCACGACGCCGGTAAGTATTTTATGGCCCAGCTTGTACCGTTCTTTGGTATGGAGGAACGATTGTATAAAGAGCGCCGCGGTAATACCGTTCAGCACGGGGATGATCAGTGTATCGTGCTGTGCCAGCCAGGTGCTTTCCGGCCAGAGGAACCGGAAGGTATAACCCTGCTGGGAAGCCTGGGTGAGGCCAACGCAGATGATGTAGGTTACGTAGATAAGGTAGCTCCTGTCTTTGGTGGTCAGGAATATGAAGAAGTTGTAAAGGGCCATTACGAGAATAATGCCGATGTACAACCCGAATATGAAGTTCCTTTCCGTGTTCTTTACGTTGAGAGTGGTTTCGGCGCCGAGGTAAACGGGCAGCTGGGCCTGTTCGCCGGCGCGTACTTTCAGGTAAAATTCGCGGGTTTCGCCATGCGGGATATCCAGCGGGTAGATGTAGTTCTGGTGATCGTACGGGCGGTTGTGGTAGGGCTGGAACTGGCCCAGGCTCAGGATGCGGTAGCCGCCCGAGGGCAGCACCTCGTAAAGGGTTACCTCGTCTATGGTCGGGTATTCCACTTCCAGCAGCAGCCGGGCAAGGGTTGTTTCATTTTTGATATAAAAACGGGCCCAGTTGGAAAACGGGGAGATCTGGAGGTTGGGCACCTCCTGGCCGGTGGGGGCGAAATGCTGTTTACGGATTTGATCGATGGTAAGCAGGTTGGTACTGTCCCGGTAAAGGTCCAGAGATTGCCCGATCTGCATGAGCTTAGAGCTGTCTCTGAATACTACCGGTTCCGATGCAAAAATGCTCCCATGCCCGAGGAGGGCCAGGAAAAACAGAACAAAAAAACGTATAGGCATCTCAAAACGGGATTGTATTATGCAAACATAACAGATTATTGCACCATTTGCGGCAGGCCGAGCAGGTAATTCACTTCAAAAGTTCCCTTGGGCCCTGTTTCGGTTCTCACCTGGTTGGGGTTGCTGCGCAGGTTCCGGATCAGCTCCCGCTCGCCGGGGTCGGCGCTGGACACTTCGTGAATGTCCCTGATGATCATCGCGGTAGCCACCAGGTCGTCTTTCGGGTAATAGAACACGCCTTCGTTGCCGAGGGAGGTATCTATCACGGCGCCCACGCGCTTGGCCCCGCGGGTGGTAACGGGGGCGCAGAGTACGTGCACATTGTCCACAGGCAGCTGGGTCATCAGCGCTACGCACACCCTGCTGAGGATGAGGCTCCCGATGCCCATGCCGGCCACTTCCTTCGAGTTCCACAAGCCGCAGATCTCCGCACTGCCGATCTTTACATCTGAATATATTTTAGGATCGTATTTCCCGATTGCCGTTTCGATGGGCAGGGGCAGCACGCCGTCTGCCATCTGCACCCGCGCCCCGCCGTAGGTTTTGGTGCCGGTATCGTCTTCCACGATCACTACTACGGTATTTCTATGGTTGATCCAGTCCACATTGCCGGACGTGATCTTGGTAATACCAAAGTATATCTGCAACAATTTACTGTGGCCTTCGTAGAACCGCATAGCCGCCTCCGGATCATCCGGTGCGAAAAAAGCCCTTACGTTAATCGGTGCGCTCATTGGTTGCTTCTTTTATTTACAGGGGCATTATTGAATAAGTTGATCAAAATCCACATAATACCGGCCCGAGACCCTCAGCTGATCCAGCAGTATGCGCCTGCATGTATCAGTTACCATTGCACCTCCAAGCATCACAGACGATGCCAGCTGCGGCCAGGTCGTAATTGTTTTGCCGATCTGCCCCACGGAATATTTCATCCGCTGGCTCATATCGGCGAAGCCCGCCATAGGGCCAAGAATGGGCACTTTTTCCTCGTTGGTGAGGTGGCGGAGCGAACCAAGGTCGTCTATTTTCGGGATAAGGCCATGGAGCATCGGGTAATCCGGGTCCAGGTCGTACCGCTCAATATCCAGCATCCCGCGGTCATTGGTGTCCATCACCACGGGTATCTGCAGGGCTTTGGCCTTCTGGCGGCTGAGTATCTTCACGTCTATGCCGTCGCATTCTTCCACGAGTATATCCAGCTTGCCGCCTTCGGTCAGGAAGCTGTCCAGGTTATTTTCGGTAGCACCGTCTGTGTAACATTTCACGGTGAGGAAAGGATCCATTTGGGCAATTTCGCGGGCGGCCACGATCACTTTGGGCATACCCAGGCTGGAAACATCCGTGCGCAGGCGGTTCATATTGGTCAGCTCCACCGCGTCAAAATCCGCCAACCTCAGTTCGCCGCAAACCCTTTCCATGGCCAGCGTAAGCGCAATGGTCTGCCCCACGCTCAGGCCTATAACGCCGATCTTCTTCTGAGCCAGCTGATCCCTTTCTTCGGCGGTGATCTTATGCATGTTGCGGGACGTACGCAGCGCGATGAACTCTTCCCTGCCCAGCAGGTGAACGACCTTGCCGGACCAGGGATAATATACCCAAACGCCATAATCTTCCGGCTGAACCCCGCCGAGATGCGCCTCAATGGCCCCGGCTGTTTCAGCCGCTGTGAGGCTGCGGGTAGGATGGCTGATCTTGACCAGCTCCTTCAGCTGGCTGTGAAGCTCGTCAAACACGCTGATCTGCGGATTGTCCCGCAGTAAACGCAGCAGTGCCTCCTTATCCTCTTTCCGGATGGTCTCAAAAAATACTGGCGTATAGGTTAAGCGCTCATGCTGTTGTGTCTGCTGTATTCGTTCCTGGATTGTCATGCTGCCTCCACTCTCATTTAACTGGTGATCAATTCTGCTTTGCCTGGTGCTCCTTCTAGCTTCGTTAGGTTATTTTTTTACTTCAAAGGTATAAGGATCATTCACCAAAAATCTTTTTCTTCCGGGGAAGGGGATATTTCAAATTCACATCCTCTCCCAGGCTTATAAACAAGCAATAAGTGAATATTAGATTAAAGTCTAAAATACAAATGGCTTCCGGACCCTTTGGCCGGGTTATGTAAATATCTGTGTCAAAACTTTCCCCTTGCAGGAAAAGCGGTTATAATTATAAATAATGAACTGAAGAAAAATCAAGAACTACATTCAACATTTGCGGGGGATGGACGAGTGACGGCTGCCGCCGGTCAAGGAAGTACAGGTTTCCCTTCGTCGAAATCCGGTCCGGGGAAGGGTAAAGCCTTATTCCAGGGATAAATAGCTTCATCTTTCGAAAATGATTAAAATACTACTACAACAACACATGAATATAAAAGTAAAATAGCAATTAATTTCAAATTAAACTATAATCTCCTACTTTATTTTAATCAGTTAGCAAAAATAACGATAATATTATGTCAGTTTTCCTTTCAACCACCTTCACATTGGTGTAAAATTTGCTTCCCTTTGTTCTGTTAAATTATAGATTTGTAACATTAATATTTTCATATGAATAAAAGAGAATTCATAAAACTGGCCGGAATGGCAGGGATTGCCGCTCTTGCAAACCCCTCCGCCACCTGGGCCGCCGGAGGGCCCGCAGACAATAAAAGTCTCCTCGCCCTCAAGCCCCCCTTCGTACTGCCGCCGCTGCCATACGCCACGGATGCCCTGGAGCCTAATATCGACAAGCTCACCATGGAGATCCACCACGGAAAACATCATGCTACCTACGTTACCAATCTGAACAACGCAGTGAAAGAAGGCGCTTTCGCCGGCCTCAGCCTGGGCGAGATCTTCGGCAAGGTGACCGCTGCGGACGCAGCCGTGCGCAACAACGCCGGCGGCCACTACAACCACAGCCTCTTCTGGACGCTGCTGGCCCCGGGAAAATCATCCCCTTCAGCGGAGCTCCAGCAGGCTATCAACAGCGCTTTCGGCTCACAGGACGCTTTCCAGACCAAATTCGCCGACGCCGCCAAAGGCGTTTTCGGCAGCGGCTGGGCATGGCTCACTGTGCAGAACGGCGGCAAGCTCGCCATTACTTCCACCCCCAACCAGGACAATCCGCTGATGACCAACCTGGCCAAAGAGCCCGGCACCCCCATCCTCGGCCTCGACGTATGGGAGCACGCCTATTACCTGAAACACCAGAACAAGCGCCCGGATTACATCGCGGCCTTCTGGAAAGTGGTGAACTGGAATACGGTGAATGAGCTGTATACGGAAGCACTGAAAAAATAGCGCACCGTCATTGCGAGAAGCAGCGGAGGATTTGTGCGGGAGCGCGACGAAGCAATCTCCTCCATATATTNAATTCAATGCAAGAGATTGCTTCGTCGCCCCACCCATTCTGGCTCCGCTGCTTCTCGCAATGACGGGCTTTTAGCGTTAGCGGGCTTTCCCGGGTCAACAAGTAAGCTTACTTTCTTTTGAAGAACACGAACCCGTTCTTTTCGCCGGTCACTTCCAGGTTGGGATGCTGCCGCCAGGGTTCCGCATCGGTGATGCGGCAGATGAAATAGGCGGGTTTGTCTATATCTCCCTCCAGCAGCCATTTTTCACGGCTTTGTTTATCGGTGTAATACGCTTTGTTCGTACTGGGTTGCTTCCTTGTATAATAGAGGTGTGCATAGCTGTGATAGCTCAACGGCTTCACATACACGTCCTTCCCGATAAAGGATTGATAATATTCAATGGCGGCGCGCTGGCTGAAGCCTTCCACCTTCGGCACGAAATGCAGCACGGTCACCTGGATCATCACCACGCTGCTGATGAAAAGGCACAGCAGGCCCTGCTGCATCTTTTTACGGAACAGCAGCACGCAGCTCACGATCACCAACACCATATATATAAGGCCGTAAGCCATTTCGCCGAAACTGAAAGGAATATCCGCCTGGAGGTTCGCCCTGGCAAAGCGGTCGCCGATGTGCGGGATCAGCTCCTGCCGGTAAATACCCACCAGCGGCAGCAGCCCTATGGCCAGCCCCAGCACGAGGCCGATAACCAGGATCAGGGAAATGTTCCAGGCTTTGAGGGTGAACTTCCCTTCCAGCAAACGGTACACCTGCAAGGCCGCGAGGTAGCTGAGCGGGAAATAACAAAGGGAGGAATAATGCACGATCTTGGTTTTTACAATGCTGAATAGTATCAGCACCACCCAGAACAGCACCCACATCCATACCCGCAGATCCTTATCTTCGGCGGGTTGCGACAGGTAAATGGACCGTGTGCGCGCCGTGGTGAAATAGCTGAAAAGGAACAGGCTCGCCGGGAAGCAGCCGATCAGCAGCACCAGCGGGTGATAAAAGAATGGCTGGTCGTGCCCCGCATCCGGGGTGGAGAACAGGCGCCACTGGTATTTTACGAACTCTTCCACGAACCACATGCCATGGCTGGCTATCTCGTAACCGAACCACAGCAGGGTGGTAGCCATTGCGCAGCCGGCAATGACCAGCAGGTGCGTCCAGCGGAGGTGGATGCGGAACTTGTTGTAAACCCAATACGCCACGAGCGTGAGCCCTGAGATCAGAATGGCCGCCGGCCCTTTTGTGAGCACCGCCAGGCCAAGGAATATACCGCTGAAAGCCGCCATTCTGAGGGCTTTTTCGGCAAAACCAACGCGGTAGGCGAAATAAACGGCGAGGAATATAAAATAGTTGAAAGCGGGATCGATGATGCCGGACTTGAAATAAAAATGCGGCAGCCAGCTGCCCGCGTACACCAAAGCCCACCACAGGCCGAACTTTTCATCCACCTGTTTTTTCCCGATATGATAAAAGGTGAGCAGCGTGGCGATGCCGATAACGGCATTGGGGAAACGCGCGGCAAAATCGTTGATGCCAAAGAGTTTCATGCTCAGCGCCTGGAACCAGATGAACAGCGGCGGCTTTTCCCAGAAAGGGGAGAAGTCTATCTGCACCTGTGAATAATTACCGGTCACGATCATCTCCCGCGCGGCTTCCGCGAAATTGATCTCGTCCCAGTCGAAAAGGTGAACGGCGCCGAGGAAAGGAATAAATAACAGGGCGGCTGCAAGAGCTATCAACAGATATTTCATCAGGATGTACGGTTTGTTGCTTCACTGCGTGCCGGGCAGGTAAGCGTTTGGTTCGTAAGAAATGGAATAATGAACCGGCTGTTTCAGGCTACGCCTGCAGTCGGTGTAATAACGGTTCCGCGGGGACATGTAGTACCCGGCGTGCCCGTCTTTCTGAGCTCAAACAGTCCATAGATGAAAATACCGCTGAAAGCGCCGATCATGCTGCCGGTATACACATCCTCGAAAAAATGCTGGCAGAGGTACATCCGCGAATGTGCCGCAGCCAGGCCCAGGGCGAAAAGCAGGAGGCCCATCTCTTTCTTTTCCCACCAGATGGCCAGGAAGCAGCACAGCCCGAAGGCGGTGGAAGTATGGCCGGAAGGGAAGCTGTTCCATGCATGGGGCGGCATCCAGGCCACGGTATGCAGTATCGAAGTGTCGGCAAAATAGGTGATAGGGCGGGGCTCGTCGAAAACATTTTTGGCCGTGCAAACCAGCAGGGTCACCAAAGCAAGGATGGAAGCGCTGATCAGGAAAGGCCGCCACTGGCGCCTGATCAGCAGGATGAGGAGGAGAACGGCGTAGGTCTGGCCGTCGCCGAGGTAAGTGGCGATAGTGGCAAGAACGTCTGAAACGGGATTGTGCAGGCCATTGACCGCGAGAAATAAGGCTTCTTTAGAGCACAGGGATAGCAGGATACCGCCAAAGATTATCCATAGCAGGAATGGAATAAAAAAATAACGGTTCTTCTGCACCAGTGTTACCAGGGTGTAGAACATAGTAATAGTTGTAGGTCCGCAATGTGGTCAGTAACGGCTAAGCGCTTATCTCATGCTGGCTACGCCGCCGCTGTATGTATTTTTTCAGTGTCTGAAATGCTCTGTAGTAGGCTTCTTTGTTAAACAGGTTCGAATCGTTCATCGCTTTATACACGAGGAAGCCCGCTATCGGTAAAAGGACGATGTTGGCCAGCCACATGCCGCTCCAGGACGTCATTACGTCTTTCCTCGCCATCTTTTCGCCCGTCATGAAGAATATGTTGAATATCACGAAGAATATCACTGCAAATACCAGCGGGGTGCCCAAACCGCCTTTCCGGATAATGGAGCCCAGCGGCGCGCCGATGAGGAACATCACGATGCATGCCGCGGCGAGGGAGAATTTCCGCTGCCATTCCACTTTAAAGAGCGCGATCTTGCTCCTGTTGTCCGTATAATCTTTTGCGCTGACGGTAAGCGAGGTTTCCGTTTCGCGGAGATTGGATTCCACGCGCTCCAGCACCAGGCGCCGCGATTTTTCGGGGATCACTTCGTAGAAGTTATCCGTTTTCAGTGGCGGCGCAGAAGCCAGCCAGCCGGTATCTTTCCATTTGTAGAAAGGGTAACGGGTGGTTACGTAGGCATGAACGGTACGGATATACGAAGAATCGATGCGGCGGAGGGAATCGATGCCCTCGTTCAGCTGGCGCACGTTCAGCATCTGTTGGTTGGAAGCGAAGGCATCCAGTGGCAGGCGGTCGAACGCGAGCACTTTCAGGTCGAAGGGTTTTTTATATGTTTTGAAGCCGAGGCGGATCAGCTCGTTGTTGCTGCCGGAGCCGCGGTTGCTGCTCCTTTCTTCGAAGCGCCAGCCGTTTTCCAGGGTGAAGTTGAGATACCGTTTGTCCGGCGTGAGCTCCATGGTGCCTTTCTCTGCGAGTATCAGCCGCTCGTCGCCGCTGTTGCCGCCGGAAGGGCTACGGTCGTAGATCATCACCTGGTGGATGGTCTTGTTGTCCGGGTCTTTTTTGGCCACTTTGATGGAATAGCCGGGAATATCGTTGTAGAACACGCCCTGCTTGATGTTGAAGGCGGGTTTGGACTGTGTGATGTCGTACAGCAGTGATTTGGCGCGCAGGTTGGCAACGGGTATCACGTAATTGGCAAAGAGGAACGCGCCCGTGCCGATGACGGCGGAAAGGAAAAACAGCGGCCTGATGAAGCGCAGCAGCGAAATGCCGGCGGATTTGATGGCTACCAGCTCGAAACTTTCACCGAGGTTGCCGAAGGTCATGATGGAAGAAAGCAGCACGGCCAGCGGCATGGCGAGCGGCACCAGGCTGGCGCTGGTGTAGACCAGCAGCTCCACGATCACCGGCGTATCCAGTCCTTTGCCCACCAGGTCGTCTATGTACTTCCATACAAATTGCATGATGAGCACAAAGAGCGTCACGAAAAAGGTGGCCACAAACGGCCCCACAAAGGTCTTGATGATGAGTTTATCGAGTTTCTTCACAACCGCTCAACGGAAATTAAAATTGAAAAATGTGAAACTGGCTGGGTTTCAATATACTTTTGTAAACCAGCCGCACAAAGTTAACACGATTCCCTGAAGCTGGATGCGGCGGTAAATCAAAAAACCGTTAATTTATTTCCATGGGCACATTTGAGCTGAACAACAGGGAAATGGAGATGGTCCGGGATGCGGACTGGCTTCTTACGAAGAACCGGATCATCGACAAGGTGTACGGGCTTTTCGGGGCGCTGCAGGAAACGATGGCCGCGGCGCCGGTGATCCGCGCGGTGGCGGAGGAAACCTTGCAGCCGCCGAAGATCAGCAGGGGAGAGCAGTACCAGGGGCTGCCTTATGTGATGCTGGACTACCCGCGGGCGTTCAGCCGTGAAAGCATTTTCGCCTGCCGCACCTTTTTCTGGTGGGGCCGGTTCTTCAGCATCACGCTGCACCTGGCCGGCGAAGCGCTGGGCGGGTACCGGGAACGGCTGCACGTTTTACAGGACCGGCTGGCGGATGCGGGCTGGTACGCCTGCGTGCAGGACGATCCGTGGCAGCATCATTTCGGCCAGGATAATTTCCGCACGGCGGGTTCGTTCACACCTGCGCAATGGGGATCGCTGGTGCAAAAGCCTTTCGTGAAGCTCGCAAAACAGTATGACTTAGAGGAGTGGGGTAGGATAGTACCCGCTGCAGCGGATGAATATGCAGCCCTGCTGGAATTATTGAACGGGGAAAGGGGCTAATTGCCGATGCGGTGGAAAAGGTCTTTGATCTGGTAATCCCACAGCTGGCTCTGATCTGCCACTTCTTTCTTTTCGGCGAAATCTCTGATCACCAGTATGGTCATATTGGTAACTTCGGAAATCTGGATCCTGAATTCGAAGAATTCATTTTTGGGAGCGTGTAGCCAGTGTAAACGGATGAACTCATCTTCCTCCTGTTCCATTACTTCTGCCTCTTCTGTTGATCCATTCCAGGAAAAAGAAAAAACATTATCACGGAAATCTACTTTATCTGCAAACCATTCCTGCAAGCCTGCCGGGGTGGAAAGAAATTCATATAGGATACTTGGAGAGCACCGAACCGGATATTCTAACTCATATTGCACTTTCTTTGACATCGCACAGTATTATTAATAAATCAAAATCATCTGCCTGCAATTATAGAAATTTTTTCATCCTATCAAAATAAATTTTAGAAAATTTTCGATATATTAACTATTTCATTCTCAAACCTGAGCATAATTTGAAATATGTAGTTTTCCGATTATGTATGGGACAGTCCTTTACCTTATTATTCAGGCTTTCCGGCCCGTTTTTTAAGACTCAGGGTGAATTCTGCATCAATATATGGTAATTCCATATAACACGAATATCTACAGCCAACAATCGATTTAGCTTGAACATGATTCAACGGGGCCTAATTTTTTTTGGGTGGTATCTAAAAAAAGTTATTTTTGTCTAGCATTCTTCTAAATTAACTTATTAATAACCTGTAACTGTTCCCATGCTATGTCAATGCGCCAACTAAAAATCACGAAGTCCATCACGAATCGTGAATCACAGTCGCTAGAAAAGTATTTGCAGGAGATCGGCAAAGTGGATCTCATTACGCCGGAAGAAGAAGTGAATCTGGCAATCCGCATTAAACAAGGGGACCAAAGGGCTTTAGAGAAGCTGACCAAAGCCAATCTGCGTTTCGTGGTATCTGTTGCAAAGCAGTACCAGAACCAGGGCTTATCCCTTTCTGATCTTATCAATGAAGGCAACCTCGGCCTCATCAAAGCCGCACAGCGCTTCGATGAAACCCGCGGTTTTAAGTTCATTTCCTATGCTGTATGGTGGATCCGTCAATCCATCCTCCAGGCCCTGGCCGAACAATCCCGCATCGTTCGCCTCCCGCTGAACAAAGTGGGCCTGTCCAACAAGATCAGCAAGGCATATTCACAACTGGAACAGGAATTCGAGCGTGAGCCCTCTCCCGACGAGCTGGCCACCATCCTCGAGATCAATACGGAAGAGGTAGAAGCCACCCTGGGCGTTGCCGCCCGCCACGTGTCCATGGACGCGCCTTTTATAGACGGGGAAGACAACTCCCTGCTGGATGTGCTCGAAAACCCGAACGCCGTTAGCGCAGACGAAGAGCTGGATCACCACGATTCCCTCCGCCGCGAGATCGAACGTTCCCTCAGCACCCTCACCGACCGGCAGAAAGACGTGATCATGCTGTATTTCGGCATCGGCGTGGAACATCCCATGAGCCTCGAAGACATCGGCGAAAAATTCGGCCTTACCCGCGAAAGGGTGCGCCAGATCAAAGATAAAGCCATCACCAAGCTCCGCACCACCAGCCGCAGCAAACTGCTGCGCAACTACCTGGGAGGCTGAGCCGGTTGATAAAGAAAACAAGCTGAAAAAGTAAAAAAGAAGGTTCGGACGCAATGCCAGCCATCTTTTTTACTTTTTTAGTTTATAGAAACCGTATTTTTGCAGTCCAAAATTTTTACCAGCATAATTTATGTTTGAATCATTATCAGAGCGGCTCGAAGGGGCCTTCAAACAACTAAAAGGGGAAGGCCGCATCTCGGAGATCAACATTGCCACCACGGTGAAAGAGATCCGCCGGGCCCTCGTGGATGCGGACGTGAACTATAAAATAGCCAAGGATTTTACCGATAAGGTGAAAGACAAGGCCATGGGCGAAAAGGTACTCACCGCCATTTCTCCCGGCCAGCTGATGGTGAAGATCGTGAAAGACGAGCTGGTGGAACTGATGGGCAGCACGGAATCCGAGCTGGACCTCAAGGCCAATCCCGTCGTGATCCTCATTGCAGGCCTGCAGGGTTCGGGTAAGACCACCTTCTCCGGCAAACTGGCCAATTTCCTCAAAACGAAGAAAAACAAGAAACCCTTGCTGGTGGCGGCGGATATTTACCGTCCCGCGGCGATCGACCAGCTGAAAGTGCTGGGCGGGCAGATAGGGGTGGAAGTATACAGCGAACCTGAGAACAAAAACGCCGTGCAGATCGCCGAAAACGCCATCAAACACGCGAAAGCCCAGGGGAGCAACGTCGTGATCATCGATACCGCCGGCCGCCTGGCGGTAGACGAAGTGATGATGACCGAGGTGACCAATGTGAAAAAAGCGGTGAACCCGCACGAGATCCTGTTCGTGGTGGATTCCATGACCGGCCAGGACGCCGTGAACACCGCCAAGGCGTTCAACGAGCGGCTGGACTTCTCCGGCATCGTGCTCACCAAGCTGGACGGCGATACCCGCGGCGGTGCGGCCCTCACCATCACCTACACGGTACAGAAGCCCATCAAGTTCGTGAGCATGGGCGAAAAGCTGGACACGCTGGACGTATTTTACCCCGAGCGTATGGCCCAGCGTATCCTGGGGATGGGAGACATCACCACCCTCGTGGAAAGAGCGCAGGAGCAGTTCAACGAAGAACAGGCCAAAAAGCTGGAAAAGAAGATCCGCCAGAACCAGTTCGACTTCGACGACTTCAAGGAGCAGCTGCAGCAGATCAAAAAGATGGGCAGCATCAAGGACCTGCTGGGCATGATCCCCGGCGTGGGCAAAGCCGTGAAGGACCTGGACATCAGCGACGATTCCTTCAAAGGCATTGAAGCGATGATCAATTCCATGACCCCCGCCGAGCGCGGGAACCCCGACCTGATAGACGGCAGCCGCCGCAGGAGGATCGCAAAAGGGGCCGGGAAGGAGATCCAGGACGTGAACCAGTTCATGAAACAATTTGAGCAGATGCGCCAGATGATGAAAATGATGAATAAGATGCCAGGTGGGGCTAAAGGACTAAAGATGAGATAATAAGATATGGCAGTAAATTATGTAGTTAATTTTTGTTTTGAGAATTTCATTTTTAGCGCTACATTTGCTGCCCGAATTAGAAACAATATTTTTTAACAACTCGCAAAAAATAATTCGACTTATTTATGCCAGTAAAGATCAGATTACAGAGACACGGCGCGAAAAAGAGACCTTTTTACTTTATTGTTGTGGCTGATGCCCGCGCGCCCAGGGATGGTAAATTCATCCAGAAAATCGGTACTTACAATCCTTTGACAGTACCCGCATCTATCAATATCGATACGCAGAAAGCGCTCCGCTGGCTGCAGAAAGGCGCACAGCCGACCGATACTGTTAGGCGTATCCTGTCCTTCAAAGGCGTACTGTATTTGAAACACCTTCTCAGAGGGGTTAAACTCGGTCTGTTCGACGAGCCTACCGCTTACACCAAGTTTGAGCAATGGCAGGCTGACCACGAAGAGAAAGTATCTGCACGCCGCGAAAGCCAGAAAAGGGCTGTACGCGCTGTTACACCGGTTGTAAGGAAAGTTGAGGACGTAGCTCCCAGCGCTCCTGCTGCTGAAGGCGAAGCACCTGAAGCATAATCCGGAACATAACATCATTCAGAAAGGGAATATTTGTTCGCAAAGATTCCCTTTCTGCTTTTACAAGGTACCTGTTCAATGGCTAATTATTTCAATATCGGCAAGCTGAGCGCCACCTACGGCACGGAAGGGGAATTCATTCTCCGCCACAGCCTCGGCAAACGCACCGCCCTGAAAGACGTTACCGCTGTTTTTATCGAAGAGCGGAAAGACAGCTTCCTGCCGTATTTCCTCCAGAAAGCCAAAGCCAAGGACGCCGAGCACGTATACGTCAAGCTGGAAGGCATCGATACCCGCGAAGCCGCCAGGAACATGCTGCAAAAGGGCGTATACCTGGAAGAGGCGGACTTCAAGGCGCAGGCTTCGGGCTCCGCCCCGCTGTCGCTGCTGGGCTACCAGGTGGAAGACAGCGTGCACGGCCCGTTGGGACAGATAGAAGAGATCATCGAAATGCCCCACCAGGTGCTGGCCAAGGTTACCTACCGCGAAAAGGAAATGCTGCTGCCGCTGAATGAGCAAACGCTGCTGAAAGTGGACAAAAAGCAGCAGCTGGTACGGCTTGAGCTGCCGGAAGGCTTGCTGGATATATATTTAGGCTGATCAATCAACATAGCATGCGGATAGACATCATCACGGTATTGCCAGAGCTGCTGGAAAGCCCTTTTGCCCATTCTATCATGAAACGGGCCAGGGACAAGGGTTTACTGGAAGTAAATGTGCATCACCTGCGTAAATACTCTAACTTCCGCCAGAACCAGGTGGACGATTACCAATTTGGCGGCGGCGCCGGTATGGTGATGATGATAGAGCCGCTGGTGAACGCGATCGAGGCCCTGCAGAAGGAAACGGTCTACGACGAGATCATCTACCTTACACCGGACGGACAGACCTTTAACCAGAAAATGGCCAACCGCCTGAGCCTCAAGGGTAACCTGCTGCTGATCTGCGGTCATTACAAGGGGATAGACGAGCGGGTGAGGGAGCATTTCGTGACCATGGAGATCTCTATCGGCGACTTCGTTTTGTCCGGCGGGGAGCTGGCCGCGGCCGTAGTGGTGGACGCCATCGGGCGGCTGCTGCCCGGGGTGCTGAACGATGAGACCTCGGCACTGTTCGACTCCTTCCAGGATAACCTGCTGGCGCCCCCGGTATATACCCGCCCGGAAACCTTCCGCGACTGGAAGGTGCCTGCGGTGCTGATGAGCGGCGATCACCGGAAAATTGAGGAATGGCGGCACGATGAGGCGGTAAAACGCACAAAAGAGCGCCGGCCTGACCTGCTGAAACACGATTAGAACATTATTTTTATAAAAACCGGGAAAAGGTGTTGGTATTTGGAGATAGTTCCTTACCTTTGCCGTCCTATAAATAATTGAAAGATGAACGCGATTTCTTTTGTTCACGAGCAGTTGACTGCTAACAAGCAAATTCCGAAATTCAAAGCCGGTGACAATGTTACCGTTAACTATAAGATCGTAGAAGGGAACAAGGAGCGTATCCAATCCTTCAAAGGCGACGTAGTGAAGCTCCAGGGCAATGGTTTCACCGCTTCTTTCACCGTTCGTAAGATATCTGACGGTGTGGGCGTTGAAAGGCTGTTCCCCCTGTATTCTCCTAACATTGATTCCATTGTGGTGAACAAGGTTGGTAAAGTGAGAAGGGCCAGGCTGTATTACCTGCGCGAACGCCAGGGTAAAGCTGCACGTATTAAAGAGAAAAGGGTTTAGTATTTATACAGGGAAATTAGTATGCGGGAGTCCGGACGGGCTTCCGCTTTTTTTATGCCCCAAAGAATACATGACGGGGCGGAAACAGCAATGGGAAGCCGGTTCCACCGGGAAATGTCATTTTTTTGCAGCAATGCGCCCGCCGGGCCGGAAATTAGTGTATCTTACCTGTGGTATATGTGTGTGCCGGCAAGGGAAGAGGAGGACGTTGCGGAACCGCGCCATGGCTGTTTTAGCGGACCTTAAAAGTTCATTAAAGTACGCCCTGGCACATTGAAAAAGCCCGAAATAAACCCTACCTTTGTTAGCTGAACTTTTAAAAACTGAGAAATGACTGCTATTTTCGCTAAATCACCATTATTACTTTTTCAAGAATTAGGCATGACCGAACTTATCCTTATTGCTGCCGTTGTATTGCTCCTTTTCGGCGGTAAAAAAATCCCTGAGCTCATGCGTGGTCTTGGTAAAGGTATCCGCGAATTCAAAGATGCCAAAGACAATGTGCGTCGTGAAATGGAAGAAGGCATGAAAGAAAGCGAAGTTAAGAAAAACGCCTAATCCAACTCCGGGAGCGGCTGCCACAGCGGTTTCCCGTTTCATTTGAAATCTCCATTGTAAGATTTAAACTGGTTTGGGTTTGACTGAATTCAGCAGTATATCGTCTTTTCACGAGGCGTTGTATGCCGGAAAAACGACCTGCGAGTCCATGGTGCGCATGTACCTTGACAGGATTGAGCAGGCCCGGCACCTCAATGCTTATTTAGAAGTATTTACAGAAGATGCATTGGCGCAGGCGCGTTCCCTGGATGAGAAGATCCGGAAGGGAGAGCGCCCGGGCCTTTTGGCGGGTGTAGTGGTCGGCATCAAGGATGTGATCTGCTACAAAGGCCATAAGGTTTCCGCCGCATCCAGGATATTGGAGGGCTTTACCTCCCTTTATTCCGCAACGGCGGTCGAAAGGCTGCTGGCTGAAGGCGCCATTATCATCGGGCGCCTGAACTGCGATGAGTTTGCCATGGGCAGTACCAACGAAAACTCCGCCTATGGCAAAGTGCTGAATGCGCTGGACGAAACCCGGGTTCCGGGCGGCTCATCCGGCGGTTCCGCAGTAGCTGTACAGGCCCGTCTCTGCCAGGTAAGCCTGGGCAGCGATACCGGCGGTTCCGTACGCCAGCCGGCGGATTTCTGTGGTATCGTGGGGTTAAAGCCCACTTATGGCAGAATATCGCGGCACGGACTGATTGCATACGCCTCTTCCTTTGACCAGATAGGCATTTTTGGCTCGAATATTGCAGACGTGGCTGTGGTTCTGCAAGTCATTTCCGGGCCTGATGCCTATGATAGCACAGCCTCTCAAAGTGAAGTTCCTGATTACCAGGCTGATCTCCGGCACAATAAAAGCCGGAAATTTGCGTATTTGAAAGATGCCCTGCACCATGAAGGTCTGGATACCGAAATGCGGGGGGGATTTGAAAGTTTCTTTGAACAATTAAAGGCAGAAGGGCACACCGTAGAAGGGGTGAACTTCGATTACCTGGATTACGTAGTGGCCGCATATTATGTGCTCACCACCGCGGAAGCCTCCAGCAACCTCAGCCGGTTCGACGGGGTAAAGTACGGTTACCGTACGCCCGGAACGAACCTGGACCTGGCGGATTTCTACAAGAAAAGCCGGTCTGAAGGGTTTGGAAAAGAGGTGAAACGCCGTATCTTACTGGGCACCTTTGTGCTGAGCGCCGGTTACTACGACGCTTATTTCACGAAGGCACAGCAGGTAAGAAGACTGGTGATGGAGAAAATGCAGCAGATTTTGTCAGAATACGACGCCATCCTGCTGCCTACCGTACCCAGCACGGCCTTTAAGATCGGCGAAAAAATGGACGATCCCATAGCCATGTACCTGGCTGACATTTACACGGTATTGGCCAATCTGACCGGGGTTCCGGCGATTTCCGTACCTTTGCACCGGCATTCAAACGGAATGCCTTACGGCCTGCAGATCATCACGAAGGAGTTTGACGAAAGGAACTTGTTACAGATAGCGCATAACATATTGCAAGAGCAGCAAGTACACATTTAAAAACAAACAACAGCGTATGACGAAAGTCTTTTTATTACTCTTATTGCCGGCATTAGCGGGGAGTACCAGTGCGGTAGCCGCCAGCAATGGGAGCCCTAAGGAGATGGTGCTTCCGGTTCAGGACGCACACGCCGATACCTCCGTTACCTTAAAAAAATCCGCCCATCTGCCGAAAGACACGATCGTGCGCGGCGCTCCCGCCTCCCAGGCGGTGAAGCAGGCTGCACAATCGATGCCCGTGGTGGTTCGCACCCCCAAGGTGTATGAACAATTGGGTAATCACTTCGTAAAAGGTTATATCAACGACTACGCGACCCGCTACAGCCGTCACCTTGCAGTGATGGTAGAGCGCTCGGCCCCGTATTTCACCATGATAGAAAAAGTATTCTCAGACCACGGCATTCCCGCGGAAATGAAATACCTCGCGGTGATAGAATCCGGGATGTCCTACAATGCCCGTTCACGCGTTGGCGCAGTAGGCATGTGGCAGTTCATGAGCGGTACGGCCCGCATCTTCGGACTGAGCGTTGGTAAAAAAGTGGACGAAAGGAAAGATTTCTATAAATCCACCGTAGCCGCCGCCAAATACCTGAACGAACTGTACGAGCAGTTCGACGACTGGTTGCTGGTGGTAGCCGCTTACAACTGCGGCGCAGGTGGTGTGCAGCGCGCGCAAAGGATCAGTGGCAGGAGCGATTTCTGGGGCATCCAGTACTTCCTCCCGGCTGAGTCCCGCGGGCATGTATACAAATTCATCGCCACCGGCTACATCCTGGACCGTTTCAACACCTTCTTCGGTGTGGGCGACAACTACGCCGCTGCTCCCGCAGCCCGTATGACCACCGCCGCGGAGTTCCGCAAAGCGGCGCCGCTCACCGAAGACGATATGTTTAACACCGTAGAGTTCAATATCTCCGGCAAATACAGGCTCGAAGCCATCGCCAAAAAACTGGCCATGGAACCCGCTGAACTGGAACGTCTGAACCCCGGCTTCACGCAAGCCCTGGCCAGCGAAACCAACAGCTACGACCTGCGTATCCCGAAAGAAAAAATGAAGCTCTTCCAGGCAGAAAAAGAGGAGATCCTGAAAGAATCCCTCCAGCTCACCCTGGACGATAAAGCATCAACGGTTGATAAATCCCGCTTCCCGGCGCCCGTTAAGAGGCCGGAAGTGAATTCCAACCCGAAAAAGAAAGTTGTGGCTAAAAAGACCACTACCCGTAAAAAAACTACCAGCAGAAGAAAATAGTCAGTTCAGACATACACAAAAAGGCCGCTTCATCAGCGGCCTTTTTTTATTGGATACCGGCCTGGCAACAGGCCTTTCGTATTTGCAGAATGTTACGTACGGCGCGCTGGGGACTTCGGCTTCAAGGCAAAGCCTTCTGTTTTCCCGCAGCGTAGCTGAAATTGATAATATCCAGCAGCGGCCCGGTCATAAACGTGGTAAGCAGCGCCATCAGCACCAGCATGGCGAAAACCTGCGGAGTAAGGATGCCGAGGTCGTAACCGATGTTCAGCACCACCAGTTCCATTAAACCGCGGGTGTTCATCAGCGCGCCGATAGACAATGCTTCCGGCCAGGGCTGGCCCACTACGCGGGCGGTGAGCGCAGAACCGGCGAATTTCCCGGCAACCGCCACCAGCATAATAGCGGCGAACACCAGCCAGAGATGCCCTTCATTCAACAGCCCGATCTGCGTGCGCAGGCCGGTGAAAGCAAAGAATATAGGAAGCAGGATCACCACGCTCACGTCTTCCAGCTTGTCCTGCAGCACTTGTTTGATATTCGCCTCTGCGGGCATGATCACCCCGGCCAGGAATGCGCCGAACAGCAGGTGGATGCCTATCACTTCGGCAAGATACCCTGCGATCAGCAATACAAAGAAACCCAGCGCCACCTTGGTTTTGGTATCCGTCAGCCTGCTCATCCTGCGCTGCAGCCAGGGACGCACCACCAGCAGCATAGCCAGTACAAATACCAGCGCCAGCCCGATGGTCGCCACGGCGCTCAGCAACCCGGTGGATTTTACGATCGCCACTACTACCGCCAGGATGCCCCAGGCAGTGATATCGTCTGCCGCGGCGCAGGTGATAGCCATGGAGCCCAGCTGCGTGCCGGTAAGCCCGCGCTCCTGCACAATGCGCGCCAGCACGGGGAAGGCGGTTACGCTCATGGCAATGCCCATGAACAATGCGAACGACAGGAAATTTACATGCAGCGGCGCATATCGCTGGTATGTGAAATACGCCAGGCACACGCCGAGAAAAAACGGTATGATAATGCTCGCATGGCTGATCATTACCGCGTCGTGCGCTTTTTGGCGCACTTTGGAGATATCCAGTTCCATGCCTACGATGAACATGAAGAATGCCAGCCCGATCTGGCTGAGGAACTGCAGGTTAGGCAGGGAGCCCGCCGGGAAAATGGCCTGCATGGCGGCGGGAGACAGCCAGCCGAGCAGCGAAGGGCCGAGTATGATACCCGCTGCGATCTCGCCTACTACGGCGGGCTGTTTGATCTTTCGCGCGAGGAACCCGAAAACGCGGGTGGCGCAAAGCACCACGATGATCTGCATGAGCAGGATGCTCAGCGGATGCCGGGCGTGCTGCAGCAAGCCGGTGAACACGTTGCTATCCACGGCGGCAGGCGCAGCGGGCGCGGGTTGTATTACGGCATTGGTAAGCGGGGTGCCGGCACGTTCAGGTAACTTCTCGCCCCGGGCAATGATCAGCCAGGTGAGCAGCGCGAAAGCACCGATGATCAAGGGGTAAAGCAGATGGCTCCTTTTCATTTTTACAGGTATAATCCACCGAAATATACGAACTCCGTATTATTAAATGAACTCCGGCCGGAGGCCCGCTACTGCCATTTTTTGCCTGCGCAGCTTATGGTACAGCAGGTAAGAGCCGATCACCAGCGCAAATGGAATGATCATGAAGAGTATCAGGGGAGGTTCTTCGCCGATGGCGATCCCGGAATAAGTGGCGCCGGTGAGGTCGAATATAAGACCGGCATAAGCCCATTCCTTTATACGCGGATAACCGGGGATGAGAATGGCGATGATGCCGAGCAGTTTGGCCACGCCAAGGAAAGGAATGATATACGCGGGATAACCCAGCTTGGTTACAGAAGCAACGGCTTCAGGAGCGGAGATGGCGTCGAAGAAAGCGCCGAGGCCCAGTAGGGCGGCCATGAGGCCGGTCACGATCCAGTAGAAGATTTTAGTCTTTTTCATAAAAAGTGTGTTTTTGCAGGGTGAAACAGTGAAACAAAAGTAGCCGATGCGTTTTGTTTGCAGGGGTTGTGATCCTGACATATTAAGGGTCGGATACGACATTTTGCGTAATTTTGCGCCCATGAACGCGGAAAAAATACGCCTGGATAAATACCTCTGGGCTATCAGGATATTCAAGACCCGCACCCAGGCCGCAGCGGCCTGCGACAGCGGGAAGGTGAAGCTTCGCGGGACAGCGGTGAAAGCCGCCAGGGCCGTGGCCATTGGCGATCAGTACGATGTGCGCACCGAAGCCAAACGCTGGAAGATAGAAGTGACCGGGCTGCTGGCCAACCGTTTGCAATATTCCGAAGCCATTAAATACTACCTGGATATCACGCCCGAAGAAGACAAGCTGTATAACCAGCGCGTCGCATCCAGCTTCGATACCGGCAAACGCCAGAGCAAGATCGGGCGGCCTACCAAGAAGGAACGCCGCGACCTGGACGATTTTATGCAGGAAGATTAATATTCTTATTATTTTCGCACATTCAATTTACTAGATACAATGGCTAAACAAAGCGATGTTCTCAGCGCTGAGTTCCTGGTGAAAACCGCGCAGGAATTCGGCACCCCGGTATACATTTACCATGCGGAAAAGATCAAAACACAGTATGAGAAGTTAAAGACCGCCTTCAGCAAGGCGGATGCGCGCTTTTTTTACGCCTGTAAAGCCCTTACCAATATCAATGTGCTCCGCTACATCAATTCCCTGGGTTGCGGGCTGGATACGGTTTCCATCCAGGAAGTACAGCTGGGCCTCAAGGCGGGCTTCGAGCCGAAGAACATCATCTTCACCCCCAACTGCGTGGATCTCCAGGAGATCATCGCGGCCAAGGAACTGGGCGTGAACATCAATATCGACAACATTTCCATCCTGGAACAGTTCGGCAACCAGTTCGGCGGCAGCTATCCCATCTGCATCCGCCTGAACCCGCACATCATGGCCGGGGGAAACTTTAAAATATCCACCGGGCATGTGGACAGCAAGTTCGGCATTTCCATCCACCAGCTGCGCCACATCGAGCGCATCGTGAAATCCACCAAGCTGAAGGTGACCGGGCTGCACATGCACACCGGCTCCGAGATCAAGGATGTGGACGTGTTCCTGCGCGGCGTGGAGATCATGTTCGAAATGACCGAGCACTTCCCCGACCTGGAGTTCATTGACCTGGGCAGCGGCTTCAAAGTAGCCTACCAGCAAGGTGATCCGGAAACGGACATCGACCTGCTGGGCAAAAAGCTCACGGACGCTTTCAACAAATTTGCCAAACAATACGCAAGGCCTTTACAGCTGTGGTTCGAGCCGGGAAAATTCCTGGTGAGCCAATGCGGTTACTTCGTAGTGAAAGCCAATGTGATCAAACAAACAACTGCAACGGTATTTGTAGGGGTCAACTCCGGTTTCAACCACCTTATCCGCCCCATGTTCTACGATTCTTTCCACCTGATCAAGAATATTTCCAATCCGAAAGGAACGGACAGGATCTACACCGTGGTGGGGAATATCTGCGAAACGGACACTTTCGGCTGGGACCGCAAGATCAACGAAGTGCGCGAAGGCGATTACCTCGTGTTCTACAACGCGGGCGCCTACGGCTTCGAGATGTCCAGCAACTTCAACAGCCGCCTGAAACCCGCAGAGGTGCTGGTGAAGGACGGTAAAGCAAGCCTGATCCGCAAGCGAGATACGATAGACGACCTGCTGAAGAACCAGGTGGAAATACCGATGTAATGATGGACAAGCTGGTTGAATCGCTCCGGGAGCAAGGCTACACCGAATATGCCCGTTTCAGTTTCAGTGACATGCTCGTTCCTTTGCAGCAGGGGCTGAAAACCGGCAATATCTACGCCATCACCTTCTTCATTTTTGTAATACTGGGCTTTGGAGGCATCGGCGCCTTCATAGCCCATGTTCTTTTAACGGATAGCCTGAGCGGTCTCCGCCTCATGGACTGGCTGCTGCGCAGCATACCGGCCACCCTGCTGCTGGTGCCGCTGCACGAGCTGATCCACGGCTGGCTGTTCCGCTGGTACGGCGCAAAGGACGTACGGTACGGGGTGGTCTGGAAAAAGCTGATGTTCTATGCCGTAGCGCATGGTTTTGCAGTGAATTACAAGCAGTTCCGCTACATTGCCCTGGCCCCGTTCGTGGTCATTTCCCTGCTTTTGATAGCCACTTTCCTGTTGGTAAGCGGCACCCCGGCAAAGGCGCTTTTGCTGGGCGCCCTGGTGTTCCATACGCTTTGCTGCGTGGGCGATTTCGGGCTCTGCGCCTACCTCTACCGGCTCCGCCACCGCCAGCCACTCAGCTTCGACGATGCAGATCAAAACGTCACCTATTTTTACGCCCTCCCCGGTTTGGAATCGGAAAACCCGTAACTTTGCAGGAACTATCCCACGCAACCAATTCTGTTTTCCTGCACACTGTGACTGTAAGCACAAAGGATTTATGTATTGCATATGAAGATACTCACAGCGCACCCCGGCTTATTTAAGGATAATCACCTGATCGATAGTCACATCTCGTTTGTGCCTTTCGTACGGTTTATGAAAGATAAGGCTGAACAAGCCCAGGGTGCAAGAGCCGCTTATTTTAAAGAGATTGTCCGCCACTTCGAGAGCAATCCCGAATTGCAGCAGCCGCTTCGCGAAGACACTGACATTTCCAAATACCAGGAATACCTGGACCTGATCACCGCCACCGTGTTCCCCATCACCATGGACGACGACCGGGACATCTACGGCATCGGCGTGCCGTTCCGCTTCGCGATATTCTATTACTCAGACCGGTTCCGGCAGATATTCTCGGAAGACGGGAAGGAGCTGATGGCCGTGCCTAAGGGCATTTCCGTGGATAAAGTGCGGAGGGACAAATTGTACTGGCTGTACAAGATGATCCTCGAACGCTGGTACAACATGACCATCAACTACGACCAGGAACTGATCCATCACATCGTGAACCCGGAAACCGGCCTCTCCAAATACATCAAGGTGCATATAGACCCGCGCTTTACCGATGTGAAGCTCGTAGGCGAGCTGCCGAAGCTGGAGTGCGGGGAGATCTGCGCGGGAGATTTCAAGTTCCAGGACATTACCGAGCTGGAAAAACTGGTGCCGCTGAAGAACTTCGAGCTGGAGGGTTTCGTGATCTGGACCATCCAGGACGTGACGAGAGACCATGTGGTGAATGGCATGAAGAACCTGGTGCTCAACATCCGGAAAGACAATGAGCTGAAAACATACACCCAGGCCAGGGATTACCTGAAAACGCTCACCGGCCGCAGCGACCTGAACATCCATCTTGTTCCGTTCCTGAAGGTGAACAACAAAAGCGTGCTGGAAACCACTTACATAACCCAGAGCATCATTTTTTCGAGCGCCCGCAACGACGTGGAAAGGCAAACCATCAACGAACAGCTGCAGGAATTCCTGGCCAACAACCCACAGCCGCTCGTACTGCCCGAAGTGAACCGGCAAACCGTGGAGCTGTACCCTTTCCTGAAATACCTGCCATTGCACGGTGTGAAAAGTTTCCTGCTGTTTCCCATCCAGCATGAAAACAACCTGCTCGGTATGCTCGAAATAGCCTCCACCGGCGATGAGGCGGTGGATTGGGAAATACTCGGCCAGCTGCAGCCCACTTATGCCGTGGGTTCGCTGCTGCTGCGCAGGAGCGTGGAACTGGCGAACGAACGTATCAACGAAGTGATCAAAGAACAGTTCACCGCGCTGCAACCCGCCGTGGAATGGAAGTTTACCGATGCCGCCTGGGAATACCTGCATACGCCCAAAGCGCAGCAGAAAGATATCGGCAACATCCTCTTCGAAGATGTATACCCGCTGTATGGCGCGGTAGATATCCGCAATTCTTCCGTAGAGCGCGGTTCCGCTATCCGCGACGACCTCAAGGAGCAATTGCAGCTCATCCAGCAAACGTTCAAGCGCATCAATGGCGACCTGCACCTTCCATTGCTGGAAGAATTGCAGTTCAAGAACAACCGCATGCTGAACAGCATGCACGATACGCTGTTCGCGGAAGATGAAGTGAAGATCAACGAATTCCTGGACCACGAGATCGCCCCCACCTTCAGGCATCTCTATGAAAGCGAGGAAGAACTGAAACCCTTGCTGAACCAGTATTTCGAGAAAATAGACAAAGCCAGCGGCCACGTTTACCACCACCGCAGGGAATATGAAGAAAGCCTGCGCGACATCAACATGGCCATCAACCAATACCTCGAAAAGGAAAAGGACGAACTGCAGCGCTCATACCCCTGTTACTTCGAAAAGTACCGGACGGACGGGGTGGAGTATAACATCTACATCGGGCAAAGCATTGCGCCGGAACGGAAGTTCGACAGGCTGTACCTGCGCAACCTGCGCCTGTGGCAGATCTCGTCCATGGCGGCGATCGCGAAGATCACGCATGAGCTGGAACCGCGGCTGAAGCTGCCTTTGCAGACCACCCAGCTGATCCTGGCGCACAGCAACCCTATCGCTATCAGTTTCCGGAAAGATGAAAGGCGGTTTGATGTGGAAGGCGCGTACAATATCCGTTACGAGATCATGAAAAAGCGGATAGACAAGGTGCGCATCCGGAACACGAACGAAAGGCTTACCCAGCCCGGGAAGATCGCGATCGTGTATTCGTACGCCCGCGAGGCGGACGAATACCGCAAATACATCGAGTTCCTGCAAAACAAGGATGTGCTGCTGCCGGACATTGAAATGCTGGACCTGGAAGAGGTGCAGGGCATCAGCGGCCTGAAGGCCATCCGCCTGACGGTGAATCTTCCTAAAACTTAAACCCGAACGTTACATAGGGTAAAGTATCTTCTGTGGAGTGGCCTACTGCCGCCGTGATCACGAACATGTTCACGGGAGAGAAGTAGAGCCCTCCGCCGAAGCCGTCGTGCCACTGGCCGGAGTTTTCTCCTTCCTGCCAAACCCTCCCCAGGTCATTGAATGCGAAGATCCCTACAGAGCCGGGTACGATATACGACGCGAAGTCGAACAGCTTCACGCGCACTTCCAGGTTGTTATAAAAGATGCCGGTGCCGGTAAAGCGGTTGTTCCGGAAGCCGCGCAGGTTGGCCGTTCCGCCGAGAGACAGCGCCTGGAAGAACTCCGGCTTGCCCCATGTATACCCGCCGCCTACCCGTGCTACGAATACAACGCTGGGGGGCAGGCCCAGGGAAGCGTAAATGCTCATATCCGACCGCAGCTGCAGGAAATCGTTGCTGAATCCGTTCAGCCCTTTATTGCCGGTGAGGCTCGTATTCCAGAGCAGGCCGCGGGTAGCTACGATGTAATTGTCCCTGGTGTCTATATTGAATGTACCGCGAAGGCCGGCGAAATATTTGTTCTTGAACAATGCAGCGGAATCCAGCTTATGCGCGTCGTAGTTGGTGAGGAAGCGCCCTTCGTTGTCTTCCTGTTCCAGCGTAACGGCCGTCAGCGAAGGGCCGATGCCGAAGCTGATCTGCTGCGCGAGATTCGTGCGCAGGAGCCCTTCCACGGAATAGAGGTTGAACCGGCTGCGGTAATAGCGTATAGGCGGGTCAGTTATATTTTTGTCGTACACGGTTTCGTTGCCGAAGCCGAAGAAGTTAGCCGTATTATGCGGCGCTTTTGCAATGCCATACAGCAGAATGTCTGATTCCCCGATCACATCGTTGAACTGCCCTTCATATTTGAACTGGTAAGCTTCCGTGGCTACGGCATGCACGCCGGTGAACGTATGTTTCACGGCAAAGGAATCTTTCCTGAATCCATGCCCGGTGTATTGCAGGCCCAGGCCGATCAGCAGGCCGTCGTCCAGGTTGTAGCCGCCTGCTACCAGGGGCATGAGCTTATTGTATTTAAACGCGAAACGGTTGTAACGGATCACTTCCGGGCTGCTGGAGAGTTTCAGCTTCTCACGGCGGGTGATGGCGAAGCTGTCGTCTTTTGCTTTTAGATCGTAAATAACTGCGCGTTTGCCGCCGCCGGATGTGCTGCTGTCTATATAAGTATCCTTATTTCTGCCGCCAACGAGGCGTATGCGGATGGATGATCTATTGTTCCCGCGTATAACGAACCGGTCTTCGCCGCCGAGGCCGTAAACGATCACCTCTTTGGTATGCGCCGGGTTGAAAGTGCGGTCATACAACGTTTGCTCCAGCTCGCCTTTTTTGCTGATCTTTTGCGAAGTGACCTGCACATGGCCGCCCGGCAGGCGGTTCACGGTGAACAGCTCGTTCTTTTGCGAGCCGGGCACATCCACGGCTTTGGCGAGGAAACGGTAATATTTCATGGCTTCTTTTTCCATGATCCCCCTTCTGGCTATCAGCGTGCTCACCATCATGTCCTCCGTCTGTTTGCGGATAGTATCCGGGAACTTTGCAACGGCGGCTTTAATTGCGCTGTCCGTCATTTTGCCTGTCAGTTCGTTTACTTTTTCCCTCCATACTTCTTCGCCGAGGCCGGTCAGGAAGGTGTGGTCAAAATAGCGGTTATTCCAGGCAAGGCCGTTTACATTCGGGATCTTTTTACGGAAGCCCTGGGCAAATGGCAACAGGTATGGCTGGCTCAGTATCCTAGGAAGAACGCCCTGGTTGACAAAAAACGCCTGATCCCTGTCGCGCGGGATGGGGTAAAAGACCTTTTGTTTTTTTTCTTTTTCTGCATACCAGCGCCATTGGTCATCGTGGCGGTCCCAGTCTGAAATATAGGTATCAAAAAGCCTCGCGTAGAGTACAGATGGCTGATGAACGCTATTGTCATTATCTGCCAGCAGTTCTTCCAGCAGCTTCATGGTGTTGTAGGTCTTACTGGCGGTTACGGGCTCGCGCTCTTCAAAAAGATAAAGTTTGTTCGCAAAATCTTTCCGGTAGATGCCAAGGGCGGTATCATCAGGGAGATAAACAAAAGCAGGTGTGGTATGCGGAATGCCGGCGACTTTTGCCAGCGGCGAAACGGCCAGCGGGGCATAGGGGTTTGCGGCGGATATCTGGTCCTGCACGATCTCTTTCGCGAAGGTCTCTCTCAAGATCTCCGGCATGGCCGCAACGGGCCATTTTTCCAGCGAGCGCAGCACCCATTCCTGGCCGGTACTGTCTTCGAGGCGGAGCGAACGGGTCTGTTTGCCGCCACCGCGTTTCAGAATTTTCAGCCCGCCTTTGGCGGTATCGAGGTCGATCACCGGGAAGGTGAGGGGCGTGGCCCATACTTCGCGGTAATTGTCGCCGAGGAACCATTTGTGGAAGCCATTCACATCTGCATACTGCGGGTCCGCAGGCAGGGTAACGGTGGCGGGATGCTCCTGGGCGGCCTGCACGGCCAGGCGTTGCTTGTAGTCCTGCAGGTTCAGCAGGGGCTGGCTGTAGACGGGCGCTGCATCGGTATCATTATAGAAGTCCACGCGCACGGCGCCGTTCTTCATTACGCTGATAACGCTGTACCCGTTCATATCGGTGGCAAAAAGGGAGTTCTTCCCTTTCTTCGCCCTGTTGTCTTTCGCGCCGGAACCGCTGACGATGTAATTCCTGTCGCGCTCGCGGATCAGCTGGAGGCTGTGATCGTGGCCGGAAACGAATACTACGGCGGCATCCCGCGGCATGGCTTCTTCGATGCCGGCTATCATCCTTTTATACAGCGGGTGCGGCAGGTCTTCGCGCGTGCCGAACACGCCGCGCACCAGCGGGTACACGGAGCCGATCACGGGCAAAGGCAGGTAGAGATAGGGCCTCGCATCCGTTAAAGGGAAAATATGCTGTTTGAGCTTGTAATATCCTCCATGGATACCGTGGCTCCGCAATGGATGGTGGGCTGCGAACACCAGCAGCTTACCGGGGTTGCGGGCAGCAATGTCCGCCAGCTCGCTCAGCACTTCGTCTTCGGTTTTCTGATCGCAGCTGGATTCCAGGCCGGGCTTGAGGCCGGGATACAGCCACCATTCGGTGTCCATGATCACGAGCAGCACATCGTTGCCGAGGGGCACGGTTTCCGGGCCGGGGCAGCCGTCTTTCGGAAGGAAGTTCACATTCGGCAGCAGCAGCGAATCGATATAACGCTGCTGGTTGCGGATCTGCCGCCATCCGTCCGGGCGGTGCTTGCTCCAGTCGTGGTTACCGGGCACAAATATGCCATCCGCCTTCGTGTCTTTCACGAGGCTTACCTGGTAGTCCAGGATGGAGCGGGCTTCGTCGTAGTTTTTGGCGAGAGCGTCGGGTAACCCGAGCGGATATACGTTGTCGCCCAGGAAAAGCACGGTGTTTTTTCCCTGGTTGAGGTTCATGTTGCGGCGTACAGCGTCTACCACGGCGTTTTTGCCGTTATGCATCTCGCCGGCGTCGCCGATGAGGATGATGCGTTGCTGCACGCTGTCTTCCTGCGCAAGTGCGCCGGTAGCGAAACAGCTGAGGAGGAGGATAGCTAGGTATTTCAATTTTTCGGGTGGTATTTAAATTTTAGAATGTCTGCTGTGTATTCATCGTCGCCTTCGTTGGAGATGTACATATCGCCGTTAGCGGCAAAACTAATGCCTTCCGGTTGTGAAAAGTGTTTTCTCGGGAGGTGGTGCGCTTCCTGCACGTTGCCCTGAAGGTCGGTAATCACCAGCAGCTCGTTGACGGAAGCCACTATATATACACGTTTTTCAATAGGATGTACAGCTGCGCCGGAAGGGCGGAAGTGTTTGGAAGGCGATTCCGCGAGGCCGGGAATATCTTTGCTCCTGATCCTGAAAGCGGTGTCGGGCAGGTAAGCCATGGAATCGAGGCGGAAGGCGTATACGCTGGTGAGGCCCTGCCCTTTGTCTTCTTCGCAGGATTTGCAGATCACCATCATCTGGTTGCGCTGGATGTCGTAATACGCGGCTTCCATATCCCGCTTGCCGGAACGGGGGAAGTCATATTGTGTGGATTCGGTAGTGTCTGTGAAAAGATAATCGATGCGGAAGATGGTGCCGTTGCTTTTGAGCACCAGCCAGTCTTTACCGGTATACACCAGTTCTTCATAGTCCCCGCCTTTGCCGAATTTCCAGGACGGGTAGGCGGTTTTGGTGCGAAGGCCCACCTGGAACACTTTTCCCTGCTCGTCGTTATTGGCCATGAAGTGGTCTTCATCGCGGTAGAACACGAGGCTGGATATCTCCTGCAACGATTCCCTGACCTTGAAACGCTCGTACTGCGCAAGGTTGTAGCCTGCCGGGGAGGTCTGCGTTTTTTTCCGCTTTATCCCCAGGGCATCACAGGAAATGAGGGTCATGACAATCAGGGCTTGCAATAACATCTTCATACGCCAGTCTTTATACAATAAAATTAACGCAAAAAATGCCGTAATTTGGAAATAGAAATTCTTTCTCAGTAAATACAAGATCAGATGGAAATAAGTTCAGTGATTTCAGCTGCACAATCCTATGTTACCCGGCAGTACGAGCAACATGCAGACCCGGTGCTGGTGTATCACAATCTCGCACATACGTTGCAGGTGGTTCAGGCCGCCGAGCAGATATCCGCATATTACCGGCTTACGGAGGCAGACCAGCTGGTAGTGCTGCTGGCAGCCTGGTTCCATGATATGGGTTATTTACTGGGCGACCGCACCCAGCACGAATCCGCCGGCGCCGCCTCCGCAAAATCTTTCGTGGCCCAGCAACAGCTGCCGGAAAGTGTAGGGCAGGCCGTGGAAGACTGCATCATGGCCACCCGCATCCCGCAACACCCCCGCAACCTGCTGGAACAGATCGTTTGCGATGCGGACCTGTTTCACCTGGGCAGCAAGGACTTTTCCAAACGGAACAAACTGCTGCGCACGGAAATGGAGCTGGCGACAGAACAAAAGATCTCCGGGGCGGACTGGTCAAAATCCAGCATCCAGTTCCTCGAATCGCATACTTATCATACCGCTTACTGCCGCACCCTGCTGAAGCAGCAGAAAGAAGAAAACCTCGAAAAGCTCCGCAGCAAGCTGGAGCAGAAGCTGGCCGAGGCCCTGGAAGAAAAAAAAGGTAAAGGAGAGAAAGAGGAAAAAAAAGAAGTGAAAACAGAAGAAAAGAAAGAAAAAGAAAAGGAAAAAAAACCGGAGAGAGGCGTGGAAACCATGTTCAGGACCACTTCCACCAATCACATCCGGCTCAGCTCGATGGCGGACAGCAAGGCCAATATCATGATCTCCGTGAACGCCATCATCATTTCCGTATTGCTCTCCGTGCTGCTGCGCAAGCTGGAAGATTATCCCAACTTCATTCTCCCCGCCATCATATTCCTGGCCACGAGCGTTACCACCATCGTGTTTTCAGTGCTGGCCACGCGCCCGAACGTTACCAGCGGCCGGTTTACAGACCTGGACATCCGGAGCAAAAAAGCCAACCTCCTCTTTTTCGGCAACTTCCACCAGATGACCTACCAGGAATACGAGGAAGGCATGGAAACCATTATGAAGAACGGCGAATACCTGTACAGCAATATGATCCACGACATTTACAACCTGGGCGTGGTGCTGGGCCGTAAATACCGCCTGCTGCGCCTGGCTTACAATACTTTTATGTACGGCATCGTGGCCTCTGTACTGGCCTTTATTATAGCTGCCATATTTTTCCCGGTAAAAGGATAGGCTTTGCAAAAGAATGATATACCACTGAACGACCGGGACCTGAGCTGGCTTTCTTTTAACCACCGCGTGCTGGGCATGGCGGCGGATCCCCAGGTACCGCTTTTCGAGCGCGTGCGTTTCCTGTCCATCTTCTCCTCCAACCTCGATGAATTTTTCAGGGTGAGAATGCCCGCGCTGATGGCGCTGCATGATATTGAAGAGGCGGACACGGCCGTGCTGCCCACTGTGCAGGAAGCCATCAAAAAGCAATTGCAGGAATTCGGGCAAACGCTTACCCAACAATTACTGCCGGCGCTGAAAGCTGAAGGCGTTCATCTTTATTACGGCGAAACAATAGACGCGGCGCACTGCAAGCCGGTAAAGGATTATTTCTTCAATACCGTGCTGGGTTTCCTGCAGCCGGTGATCATAAAGCTGGACGAACCCGAGGAAATGTTCCTGGAGAACAATGCGCTGTACCTCGTTGTATGCCTCGAAGACGGCAGGCACGGCATTGTGAACATCCCGTCTTCCAACCTCCCCCGCTTCCTGCGGCTGCCCGATAAACAGATCATTTTCCTGGACGATGTGATCCGGGAGCACCTGGGTTTTCTTTTCCCGCATCAAAAAGTTACCGGCTGCTACAGCATCAAACTGACCAGGGACGCAGAGATCGACGTGGATGAATTCAGCGGCCACCTGCTGGAAAAAGTGGAGAGCATGCTCGTGCAACGGCAGCTGGGCGTGCCCACGCGTTTCCTCTACGATGCGCGCATGCCCGACGGGCTGCGCGATGGCCTCGCCAGGTATTTCCGCATCGCGAATGTGGAGCTGGCGGCGGGCGGAAGGTATCACAACCTCAAAGACCTTGCGGATCTGCCCATGCAGTCCGCCAATGCGGCCTGCGCTTACCCGCCCATGCCCGCTGCGCCCGTAGCCGCGCTGGAAGGAGAAGGCAGCCTGCTGGATACGATTAAAGAAAAGGACGTGCTGCTGCATGTGCCTTACCAGAAATATGATTACATCCTCCGTTACTTCAACGAAGCCGCTACAGACCCTGATGTGAAGGAGATCTATGTAACGCTGTACCGCGTGGCATCGGGCTCGCAGATCGTGCATGCGCTTATCAGCGCGGCCAGGAACGGCAAGCAGGTAACGGTAATGGTGGAGCTGAAAGCCCGGTTCGACGAGGCGAATAACATCCGCTGGGCCAAACGCATGAAAGAAGCCGGGGTGAAGATTCTGTACAGCATCCCCGGACTGAAAGTGCACGCCAAAATAGCGCTGGTAAAGCGCAAGCGCGGCTTCCAGTGGGATCATATCGGCCTGCTGGCCACCGGCAACTTCAACGAAAGCACCGCCCGTTTTTATACAGACCATATATTGCTGACCGCCCATAAAGGGATCACCCAGGAGCTGGAACTGCTGTTCGTATACATGCAGACCGGCATCACGCCCACGCGGTACAACTTCATGCATTTTGAGGACCTGCTGGTAGCGCAGTTCAACCTGGTAGACCGTTTCACCGCCATGATCCGCCGCGAGGCGGAAAACGCCCGTAAGGGCCTGCCCGCGCGGATCGTGATCAAGCTGAACAACCTCCAGGAAAAGCAGATGATCGCAGCGTTGTACGACGCCGCGGACGCCGGGGTGGAGATAGACCTGATCGTGCGGAGCATCTGCTGCATTGTGCCCCGGAAAGGCCTCAGGCTGCGCCGGATCGTGGACCGTTACCTGGAACATGCGCGGGTGTTCATTTTCCACAACAACGGTGAAGAAGAAGTATATATGGGCTCGGCGGACTGGATGAACCGGAACCTGCACCGGCGCATAGAGGTCTGTTTCCCCATATACGACCCCGTTTACCGGCAGCAGGTGAAGGATATTATTGATATCCAGCTCGCGGATAACACAAATGCCGTAATATTGGATGCGCAAATCCGGAATATTCCCATCGAAAGGAAAGAAGGGGAAACGGCCGTAAATGCGCAGAGAGGTATTTACGCGTATGTACATCAACGTTAATGTCTGCATATGGCAACACCTGCTTCTACCGAGAGGTTTGTATCACTGGTGAACAACCGATTCAAATTTTCCCTGTTCCTGCTCTACAAACTGCCCAGCGCCTGGCTGGCCGGTGTGCGCGTGCATACAATGTCCGCCGAAAGCTGCACCACCGTGGTGCCTTACCGCTGGCTTTCCCAGAACCCGTTCCGCTCCACTTATTTTGCCTGCCTGGCCATGGCGGCGGAAATGAGCAGCGGCGTACTGGCCATGGCCCATACGGATGCGGCGCCGGCCAAAGTGTCTATGCTGGTAACGGGCATGGAAGCGATCTTTCTCAAAAAGGCCAAAAACAAAACTTATTTCACCTGCGATGCAGGCAACGATATTCTGAACGCGATCCATCAAACGGTGCAGACCGGCGAGGCTTCGGCGCTGACCATCAAAGTGGCCGGCAAAGCCGCGGACGGAACCGAGATAGCCCGTTTTATGATCACCTGGAGCTTTAAAAAGATTACAACATGAAGATTACATTTCACGGCGCAGCGCGTACGGTGACGGGTTCCAAGCACCTGATCACCCTGAAGAACGGAAAGAAGATTTTACTGGATTGCGGTATGTACCAGGGTATGGGTAAGGATACGGTTCCGCTGAACCTCGATTTCGGGTTCGATCCGAATGAAGTGGACCTGATGATCCTCTCTCATGCGCACATAGACCATTCCGGCCTGGTGCCGCGCCTTTCAAAACTCGGTTACCGCGGGAAAATATACTGCACTCCCGCCTCCCGTGACCTTACGGAAATATTGCTGCTGGATTCCGCCGAGATACAGGAAGATGATATCAAGTACGTGAACAAAAAGAACGCCCGCGAAGGTAAGCCCTACATCGAGCCGCTGTACCGGATCGAAGACGCCAAACGCGCCGTGGACCAGCTTACTCCCGTGCCTTACGGTAATTGGCACAGGATAGATAAAGACGTGGAAGTGATGTTTACAGACGCGGGGCACATCATCGGCAGCGCCTGCGTGCACCTCCGTATCATGGAAGACGGGAAATCGCGGCAGATCACTTTCAGCGGGGACATCGGGCGTTATGGCGACCCCATCCTCAAATCGCCGGAAGTATTCCCGCAGGCCGATTACATCATCATGGAATCCACCTACGGCAGCAGCCTGCATGAGGATATTGCGCCCACGGATGACATCCTGCTGAAATACATCCACGACACCTGCATCGGGAAAAAAGGAAAGCTGATCATCCCCGCGTTCAGCGTGGGCCGCACGCAGGAGCTGCTGTTCGCGCTCAACCGCGCCCAGCTGGCGGGCAAGCTGCCGCATGTGGACCTGTTTGTAGACAGTCCGCTGTCGCTGGAAGCTACGGAAGTGACCCGCGCGCATCCCGAATGTTTTAATAAAAAAGTACAGAAGATACTCGAAGTGGACGATGACCCGTTCAGCTTCCCCGGCATGAAATACATCAGGACCGTGGATGAATCCAAAATGCTGAACTTCCGCAAGGAGCCCTGCGTGATCATCTCCGCATCAGGCATGGCAGAAGCGGGCAGGGTGAAGCATCACATCGCCAATAACATAGACCAGCAGCGGAATACCATTCTCATTGTAGGCTATTGCGAGCCGCAATCCCTCGGCGGGCGGCTGATGCGCGGCGCCAAAGAAGTGTCCATTTACGGGGAGCGCCATGAAGTGAAGGCTGAAGTGGGCGTGATCCGCTCCATGAGCGCGCATGGCGACTATGAAGATATGAGCCAGTGGCTGGCCTGCCAGGATCCGCAGCAAGTGAAGAAGCTGTTCCTCGTTCACGGCGAATATGAAGTGCAGACTGTTTTTAAAGACTGGCTGGTGAAGAAGGGATTTGCGGATGTGGAGATCCCTGAAAGACATTCTGAAGCAGGCCTCGGCTAATCTTCCAGCAACGGGAACCACAGGTTCACCCTCGTTCCACAGGCATTCCCGTTCGCATCCTTCATGTCCTCGATATCAAAGGAAGCATCCATATTAAACCGGCTGTTGTAGATCTGCAGCCGGTCTTTTGTTATCTGCACACCCCTCGAAATGTGCGTGGGGTGGCTTTGCTGTTTGAGCGTGGTGGCGGCGTCGCGGCCAATGCCGTTGTCTTCTATGACGCAAAGTATCTGGTTGCCCCGCCGGATGAACTCTATGGTGAGCAAACCTTTTTCACTTTTATGCTGGAGGCCGTGCCAGATGGCATTTTCCACAAAGGGTTGGATCACCATGGCGGGAATTTCCAGGAAATCCTTATCCAGCTTGGGATCTATCATAATGCGGTAATCGAAGCGCTCAGACAGGCGGAGGCGTTCCAGCTCCAGGTAATTTTCCAGCATATCCGTTTCGCGGGCGATTGTAATGCTGTTGAGCTGCGAATGGTCCAGCACATTGCGGATGAGCCTTGCGAAGCGGCTGAGATAGGCCAGCGCCTGTTCCGTTTCATTTTTCATCATGAACGTCTGGATGGAATTGAGGGCGTTGAAGATGAAATGCGGGTTCATCTGCGCCCGCAGGGCTTTCATTTCAAGCTGCGCCAGCTCTTCCCGGAAAGCCGCGCGGCTCTTGGCTTCTTTTCTCACCAGGTAGAGCCTCACCCTGAAGTACCCGTATACCAGCGACAGGATCAGCAGGCCGAGCAGCAGCCGGAACCACCAGGTTTGCCAGAACGCTGGCTGCACCTGGATGTACAGCGAAGTGACGTTGCGTGAAAATACGCCCGCCATGTTCATGCTCTTCACCCTGAAAATATAATCACCCGGCGGCAGGTTGGTGTAACGCGCCACCAGCAGGTTCTCCGCATGTATCCAGTCTTTGTCCATCCCTTCCAGCTTGTAGTAATACCGCGTTTTTTCAGCATGGTATTGCAGGGATTTGAATTCGATGCCGATGTAATTCTGGTCGTGATTCAGCTTCAGCGGCGTTTTCGGGTTCATCGCCGAATCCGCGATAACGGGGTGGTTGAGCACCCTGAAATCCAGGATGGTAACGTCCGGCGGGGGCGGTTTTACTTCCAGCCGGAATGCTGAAAAGGCCATCGCATGATCGGATGCGCCTACCAGCAGCCGACCGTCCTGCAACACCGCGATGTTACGGCGCACTTTGCGCGGGTTGTCGATAATATCATCGTTCTGTACAAAGGCTGAGAGGGTGCGTGTTTCGCCATTGAAGCGGTAGAACCCGAACGGCGTGGTGAACCAGGCGTCGCCTTTGCCGGCATGCTGCATGCTCAGTATCCATTCATCGAACAGCTGGCCGTTGATGGTTTGGGCCTGCCAGGTGTTGCTGCGGTGGTTGTAGAAAAAGATACCATGGTCTGTACCCGCCAGCAGCACGCTGTCCGAATAAGGCAGTAGGGCCGTGACATTCCGGACGGTATCTGTTCCCCGGCGGAACATGACCTGCTGGTCAGCTTTCCCGGAGCGCTTGTTGAACCTGATCACGCCGCCGCTGCTGGTAGCCAGCCAGAGGTAGTGATCGTTATACGGTATAATGCCGGACACGGACGTGTTGCGGTGAATGAATTCAGTTATCTGGGGGTAGTTGGTCACTTCGCCGGAGCGCCTATTCCAGCGCGCAATGCCGTGTTTATATAAACCTACCCAGATGATGGAATCATTTTCCGGGAACATGCACAGCACAGTCTGATCGCGGAAACCGGGGGGACGATAGTGTTTGAAGCGCCTGGTTTCCGGGTCGAATTCGGAGAGGTACCCGTTTTCCTGCCCGATCAGGATGGCGCCGCTGGCTAGCTCTGCAAAGCTCCATACCTGCGCACGTTCTTCGGGAATACCGGTGCCATCGGGCCGGTAGGTGTAAAACCCTTTCACCCGCAGGTCGGGCCCCAGCCAGGCGAACCCCTGCCCCCAGTAACCGATGAACACATCGCCGTTGCGGGCGGAGTAAATGCCCGTTACCTCCGATTGGGGAAGGGAATGATTGCGGTGATCGAGCCGGGTGAAGGACTGGTTGTGCAGGCTCATGATGTTCACGCCGCGGTCTGTGCCTACCCAAAGGTGGCCGTCGCGGTCGATGAGCATGCAATTGGTCTCATAATCGTAATGAAGGCCAAGCGCGTCGTTGTTATTGCCGGGCAGTTGGAGGTTGAAGCCTTCTTTTTCGTTGTAGCGGTGCAGGCCGCCATGTTCCATGGCGATCCATATTTCGTTGTGGATGTCTTCCGTGATATCGTACACCTGGTCGTTCCCGCCTTTTTTGTAAGGGAATACGAACGTCTCCAGGCGATTGGTATCCGGATGCCAGCGATACAGCTCGTTGGCGCCCCGGGTTGCGATCCACAGCCGCTTGTGGTGGTCTTCGAATATTTTTTTCGCGCTGGTGGGAATGTTGAGCGCTTCCAGTTTCAGGGGATTGTTATACTGGGAGTACACTTCCTTCCGGTCTTTTGTGATCATGTACATCTCAAATACGCCGCTCACCCACAGCCGGCCGGATGCGTCTTCCAGGATGGCGCTCCGCATTTTGCCGCGGAGGCTGTCCGGTATGCCGGGGGCTTTGCGGAAGAGGCGACGCTGAGTGTCCAGCTGTAGCAGGCCGGCGCCGGTGGTGAGCCAGAGCACGCCGTTGCGGTCCTGCAAAAATGCGTGGCAGCGGAGGTCGCCGGGGTTCATGATGCCGGGCTCCAGCGGTACTGCGGATACTTTGGAGGTGAGTGGGTCGTATACACGGATATTGTCCGGGGTGCCCATCCAGATGCGGCCCTGGCGGTCTTCGAACAAAGCGATGTCTTCGTAATAAATGGAACCGGGCAGCCGGTCGAAGTTGGAAACAGTGAGGAAATTTTCGCCGTCGAAGCGCTGAAGCGCGGTGCCGGCGATCCAGATGAAACCTTTTTTATCCTGGAGAATGGCGGAAACGTGGTTGCCGGCCAAACCGTCTTCCATGTTGAGATGGGAGAAGGTATAGGCGTGCCCGGGCTGCTGCGCGTAGGCGCTTAATCCCAGAAATATGGCTGCCAGCAGATGTATAACTCTCATTCAGGTACAAGAATCTTCCAGGCAGGCGGATTTACCCGCCCGGAAGGCATAAAGTTACTTTGTTACGTTCAACTGGTAAGCGGAAACATTGTTTCCGAAGAACGTGGGCACATATACGATCTTCTTTTTCGCGTCGTACCCGATGTCCGCAGTCTGCAGCTTGTCTGCCTGCGTGTCCAGTATCTTGCTGGCAGTACCGGTTTTTAGGTTCACGTAAAACACTTCGCCCTGCCAGCAGGAAACGATGTATTCGTCGCCCTGTACATGCTCAATGCCGTCTGTGCCGCGGGTTACGTCTACCAGCTTGGTGAGCTTGCCATCTTTACCCGCGCGGTAAACGGCGCCCGCATCCAGCAGCAGCAGCCCGTCAGGGCGCCAGAGAACGCCGTTGGGGCCTTTTACGCCATTGTTTGCACTGTCCAGCAGCACGGCCGATTTGCCGTTGATGAGGGTATGCACTTTTTTCTTTTTGGAGTCTGTTACATACACCACGCCTTTGGGATCTATGCTGAGATCGTTCAGGTTGAGCGCGTCAGGAATGGCGTGTTTGGTAACGATGGAGCCTTTCGCGATGTCTATTTCCACCACTTCGCTCATGTCCGCCACATACAGGCGGTTGCCGTGTATGCCCATGCCTTTGGGAGAATTCAGGCCGTTCACCCAGTGGAGGTTGCTGATCCTGCCGTCAGGGCTCATTTTGGAAATGAAGCCTTTGCCGTCGTTGGCCCAGGGCGAACCGTCGATGTTGGCGATATACAATACATTGCTTTTGGCGTCGAGATAAACGGACTCAGGCACGCGGAGCGTGGTGTCGGAGGTCCATTTTTTCTCCAGGGTGGCCGTTTGGGCTGAAACACGCAGCAGTGGAAGGGCTGCGCATGAAAGACAAAGGATAGCAGCTTTAAGTTTCATAACTGGTTAAGATTAGGTTTTAAATTTAATAAATCCCGCCGGGATTAATGAATAAGAAAAGCCGGTTTGCAGGACCGGCTTTTAATGTTGTTCGCGGGATCCGCATCAGTCCCTGATCTTCAGCATGCCTGCATTAATGGCCACTACGACGGTGCTCACGCTCATCAGCACCGCGCCGGCGGCGGGGCTCAGCAGTATGCCCATGCCGCTCAGAACGCCCGCTGCCAGCGGCAGGGCCACGATGTTGTAGCCGGTGGCCCAGGCAAGGTTCTGTATCATTTTCCGGTAAGTGGCCTTGCCGAACAGCACCAGGTTCACCACATCTTTTGGATTGCTGTTCACCAGCACAATATCCGCCGTTTCCGCCGCCACATCGCTGCCGGAACCTACGGCTATGCCTACGTCTGCCTTGGCCAGCGCGGGGGCGTCGTTCACGCCGTCGCCGGTCATGGCCACGTATTCCCCGGCCTTTTGCAGTTCGGCTATTTTTTCGAGTTTCTGATGGGGGAGCACTTCAGCGAAATACTGGTCCATGCCCAGGGTTTTACTCACGCTTTCACCCACGATCTTATTGTCGCCGGTGAGCAGCACGGTTTTGATATGTTGTTCGCGGAGGGTGCGCACCGCGTCCGCGGATTCGGGACGCAACTGGTCAGACAGGGCGATGTAGCCTATCACCGCATCGTTCTGCTGAACATACACCAGCGTTTCCCCGGCACGGATCTCCACCGGCTGCGATGGCAGCGCATTGGGACTTACCACGGAAATGGCCTGGCCGTTCACGGTGGCGGTAATGCCTTTACCGGTGATGGCCGTTACGTTCGCGGCCTTTTCCGCCGTCAGCCCCATTTCTTTCACTTTCTGCACAATGCCGGTGGCGATGGGGTGCTCGGAGCTTTGCTCCAGCGAATATGCGAGGCGGAGAATATCGTCGTCGCTGAAATTTTTGTCCAAAGCGCCGTACCGCGCCACTGTAAACTGGCCAACGGTGAGCGTGCCGGTTTTGTCGAACACCAGGGTGGTGATCTTGCGGGCGTTTTCGAAAGCCGTACGGTTCCTGATCAGCAGGCCATGCCTTGCCGCCAGCGCGGTGGATTTGGCCACAACCAGCGGAATGGCGAGGCCCAGCGCATGCGGGCAGCAGATCACGATCACCGTTACCATCCGCTCGATGGCAAAGGCAAGCGTGCTGCCGGAAAAATACCAGGCTGCAAAAGTGACCAGCCCCGCCACGATGGCAATGAGCGTGAGCCAGCGCGCCGCTTTGTCCGCCAGCAGCTGTGTGCGCGATTTGGACCGTTGTGCGTCGTTCACGAGCTGTATCACCTGCGAAAGATATGACTCCGCGCTGTTGTGCGTTACCTGCACATGCAATGCGCCGTTGCCGTTGATGGAACCGGCGATCACCTTATCGCCGCCGTGTTTTTCCACCGGCCGCGATTCGCCGGTGAGCATGGATTCGTTCACCGCGCTTTCCCCTTCGGTCACCAGGCCGTCTGCCGCGACCTTTTCGCCGGGCTTTATGAGAATGACGTCGTCTTTTTTAAGTGAACCTGTTCCCACCTCCATGATATGATCGCCATGTACAAGGTGGGCGGTAGAAGGCATCAGCTTTACCAGCAGTTCCAGTTCCCTGGAAGCCCCGGCCACGGAGGTCATCTCGATCCAGTGGCCAAGCAGCATAATAAGGATCAATGTAGCGAGTTCCCAGAAAAAGTCCATGCCTTCCAAACCGAATACAGTGGCCGCGCTGTAGATGTAGGCTACCGAAATGGCAAAACCGATCAGTGTCATCATGCCGGGGTTGCGGTTTTTCAGTTCCTCTGCCAGCCCTTTCAGGAAAGGCCAGCCGCCGTAAACAAAAATGACGGAGGATAAAACAAAGAGCAGCCATTTGGATCCGGGGAAACTCCAGTCCACCCCCAGCCAATGTTGTATCATCGGGCTGAGGAGCAGCACCGGTATGGTGAGCGCGAGGGTGGCGTAAAACCGTTTTTTGAAATCGCCGACCATGGCATGATGATCGTGGCCGTGCGCGGCATGGCTGTTATGACCGTCGGCAGCCGGAGGTGCGGCATGAGTTGCGTGCTGATGCGCTGTTGTTGGTTCCGTGTGGTGATGGCCGTGAGAGTGATCCATTTTGCGTTGCTTTCAGGTGTAAAAAAATGAAACAGGTTTCAGCGCAAAAATGTTCAAAATCCTTACCAAATAAGGGTTTTGGCGGAATTGTATAACAAATGGCAGGAATTATGTAAAAAGCCCGGGTTATGGGAAAGGAATTATTACCGGCATGCCGCCGCCGTTGAAATGTTTTTCAAGTATCTGGCGGAGGGCGGTAAATTCTATGGGTTTGATCACATAATCGTCTGCGCCTTCGCTGAGGAAACGTTCAACGGTTTCTGTGAAGGCGTCGCCGGAGGCGATGACGACAGGGATGTCCCTGAGCGCTTCGTCCTGTTTGAGATGATAAAGCATTTCACGGCCGTTCATCTTCGGCATGTCTGAATCGAGAATGATAAGATCAGGGTTTTCCTGCCGGGCGAGCTCGAGCCCTTCGAGGCCGTTGCCTGCCAGCAGCACCGTCACGCCGTTGTTTTGGAGGAAGTTCCGCATGATGGTCTGGTTCATTCTATCGTCTTCCACCACCAGGACGGTTTTTCCTGCAAACTGCCGCGGCGTGGGCACTCCGCGCGGAGGCTCGGGTACGTGCTGTCTTACCACGTCTTTTTCCGGGAACAGAACAGTAAAAGTGGTGCTGATGCCTTCCAGTGAATCCACCATGATGCTGCCGCCCAGCAGTTCCGTAAAATGTTTCGAAATGCGGAGCCCCAGGCCTGTAAAAGAATCCCTGTCGGCTTCAAAAGAATGATAGATCTCCCTGAGCTTATTGCATTCAAGCCCGCCGCCCTGGTCGGTGACGCTGATATACCATTTATCTGCCCGCACGCCGCAATCAATGGCAATGACGGTCTGGTTGCGCGTGTGCTTAATGGCGTTCAGCAGCAGGTTGTTCACGATCTGTGAAAGCTTGGTATCGTCGGTGAACACAAAGTCAGGCATATTGGTAAAGGTGAGCTCGATATCCACGTTCTTGCTGCTGGCCATGTGTTCGTAAACGCCGGTGCCCTGTAACAGGTGGCGGATATTCACATGCTTACGTGCCACTGCATCCAGCTGGCCGGCTTCGATCTTGGACAATTCCTGTACGTTGTTGAGAATATCTTTCGCGTTGAAACTGGCTATATTCAGGTGGTCTACAAGGGTGGACAGGGATTCCCCGGTTCTGCCATTCTTCAGGTCCAGCCGCATGAGTTGCGCGATGCCGCATATCGCGTTCAGCGGATTCCGGATCTCGTGGTTCGTTTCCTTCAGGAATACCCTTCTCGACCTGTTGGATATTTCGAGCTCCTCAGTTCTTTTTTCGAGCTCTTCAGTTCTTTTTTCGAGCTCTTCACTTCTTTCTTTGAGCTCTTCGCTTCTTTCTTTGAGCGCCTTCATCAGGCGGTTGGCCGTGCTCTTGTAAAAAAGGATGCACACGGTGTTGATGGTAAGAATAAAGCCAATGGCCACCCAGCGGATGAGGAAGGTGACGTTGCGGGAAAACTCAAGCGGTTTGAAGTAGTTGGTGTAATAAAAGAACTCGGTCACGAACAATGCGGCCAGCGTAATGCAAAAACATATCAGGATAGACTTCCGCTTGTCGAACACAAGGTAGGTAGCGCTGATCATGAACAGCAGCGCCAGGGCTATTTCTGCCTTCGTGCCCAGCAATGCCCCGAAGTACATGACGCAGATGGAATGATAGCTGATCATGCAGATGCCTGCGGTTTCATGTTTTTTGAGATGATTGAGATAGATGATGAAAAAGAATCCCAATCCTTCGAGTGTGGCAGGTATCAGTATCTGCAGCTTACCAGTGATCAGCCAGAAGATGAAGCCCATAAGAATGGCCAGTACACCCGTGGTGAGGCATAACGCGTTGTTGATCCGTATTCTTTGCTGTTGCTCATTCGTAAGACCTTCGGTGCCTGTTGCAATAACGGGAGCAATGACAGGAGCAATGAAAGAAAATATCAATGAAAGTATTTTCATGTTTTGGTGTTTCTGCTCTTGTGTCAAGGAATGGTCGTGGGGCTATCTTAATTCATTTCAGGTTGTAACGGTTATAAAAATACGGATAACAACAATGCTCGCAAAATGAGAATTTCTATACCAATTTGTTTGTTCTCTATAAGAAACAGCCATTGGATCATTTTCTCAGGGGATGCATACACGTTAGTGTGGAGAGTAAGCGATGTAACGGGGTATTAATCAATAATATGCGCAGCCATGAATACACAGCGCACTCAGCGGAGGAGGGTGGCGGTACCGGTCAGGAAGAAATCGTAGCCCAGGTAGTCCACCGCCTTTACCTGCCACACATACACGCCGGTGGATTGCGGCGCGCCGTTGATGCGCCCGTCCCAGCCAATACCATTGGCCGTTCCGGTGAACACCATTTGTCCCCAGCGGTTGTACACGGAAAAATACCGGATCTCTTTAATGCCCGCGCCGATGGGCCTGAGGTAATCGTTGGCGCCGTCGCCATTGGGCGTAAAGGCCGTAGGCACAAATACCTGCGGCAGCGTGTTATACACTTTCACGGTTATAAATGCGGAATCGGCGCAGCCGGCTTCGTCCTGCACGAGCACTTTATACCGTATGGCGCGGGTGGGGGTGTTGAAGGTGATGACCGGGTTCTGGATAAAAGGGCTGGACAGCCCCGCTGCGGGGAACCATGTGTAGCTCAGCCCTCCGCCTGCATTCAGCTGCAATGGCTGGCCCAGCACCACGGCAGTGTCGCCGCCCGCTGTTGCGTTCACTTTCGGCAGCACGGTCACAAGCACGGTATCCAATGTTGGCTTGGGGCATCCGCGTGTGTCCGTAGCCGTTAGTATGTATGCGGTAGTGGCGGCCGGCTGTACTATGGGATGGAGGGTATTGGGCAGCAGGGGCGTCCAGGTGAAGGCGCTGCCGTCTGTGGCGGCGTGAAGGGCGGCGGCGGTACCGAAGCAGATAGTGGTATCTGGCCCGGCATTGGCGCGGGGATAGGGCACGGTGCTCACGTTGATGTCTGCGGTGGCGGTGCAGTTACTGATGCTGGCGGTTACGGTATAATGTGTGCTGCCGGTTGGCGTGGCAAGCGGGTTCTTTGTGCCAGCGTCATCCAGGCTGGCTGCGGGCGCCCAGTTGTAACGCAGGCCGTCGGAGGCGGGGCGCAGCGTGATGGCGTCTCCCAGGCAGATCACCGTATCCGCCGGCAGGGTAAGGCTGACCTGGTTCACGGCGCGTATCATCACGGAATCGCGGTTCAGGCAGCCATCGTAATCGAGGTCTACATAATATTTGGTATCGCTGGTCACATTCACCCGTGGATTGGGGGTGTTGGCGCCGGTCATGTTGATATTGGGGCTCCAGGTGTAAACACCCAGCCCGGTAGCCTGCAGCTGCAAAGGATCGGGCGGGCAAATAAGGGTGTCGCGGAAAGCCAGGTTGATAGGCGGTTTGTCCAGTATCGTGACCTGTTGGAACAATGTGTCCTTACACCCAACGGTGTTGTGCACGATGAGCCTTACGCCTTTGGCGCCCTGGGAGGCGTAGGTCCAGGAAGGATGCTGGAGGACGGAGAAATCGGTTTGTGTGGCAACGTCGCCAAAATCCCAGTCCCAGAAATTGACCGTTCCGAACCGGGTGGTGGTTTCGTCGCGGAAAAGAACGGGTTTGCTGATGCAGGCGCCCGCAGATGAAAAGCGCGGTTCGAAGCCGGGGTATACGAAAGCTTGTGCTTCGGTGGAATCGGGGCATTGCATGCCGCGGTTGGTAGTGAGCTTTACGGTGTAAGTGCCGGGCGTAGTGAAGTTATAATCCGCGGTTTGCGTGTTGGAATTGTATACCACGGCGCCCGCGCTGTTTGTAAACTCCCAGTGCCAGGAAGATATCAGCGGGCTGTTGCTCTGGTTGGCAACGGTAAGGCGCTGGGTATTGCCGCAGAGCATGTACTCCGGCAGCAACGATGCTGCGGCCACGGTGCAGCCGGTGATGTTCAGCTGGAGGTCTTTCCGCTGCACGGCAATAGCCACGCCGTTCCTGATCTCCTGCACGCAAACGGTGACCACGTAGATGCCCACGCCGGGCGCAATGCCGGAGATCATGCCTGTTGCCGGATTGATCGTTACGCGGTCGCCAAGCGGGCTGCTGCCGCTGAAATTGGAACCATACGGCACGGAATAATAAGGCGGGCCTGCAACAGGCTGGCTTGTCTGCCCTCCGCCACCGCCTCCTCCGCCGCCACCGCCGCCGCCGGCATAACCGACGGTCTGGTAGGCCTCGCAGAAATAATATCTCAATTCGTCGCCGTCGGGATCCTGCGCGGCGAAGCTGTAGTTGAAAGAGTTTTCCGCGCAGATGGTCACCAGGTCGCTGCCGGTGAAATGTGCGCTGCTGTTGTTGGCCGCGGTGCGGAGGGGACTCGTACCGGGGATCTCGGCGGTGTAGGTAGCGCCAATGCGCCCGTAACCTGGTTCGAGATTATTGATCGCATCCACCCTGTTCGTTACCTGTGAAGTAAGCAGGTAGCCGTCGGCAGACAACGGCAGGGTGATATCAAATTCCCAGTAACCCACATAAAAGCAGATCAGCGGCGGCCGCGTGATGCAGGGATCGGTGCTGGTGGCGCTCAGCTCTTCTTCCCGCGAAAGCGGCACCTGTTCGTCGCGGATGCGCTCTCCGGTAATGCGGTTAAAAACACCGATATAGATAGGATTGTAAAAATTCCTGTTCGGGGTAAAGCAGCTTCTGAATTGTTTCAGCGTAACGTGGTAGGTATTGGAGCTGCCGGAAGAACCGGTAAGAACGTAATACATCTCCCCGCCGGTGATATGATCGGCTTTAAGGGGTAGGGAATATCCCAGAAAAATGAGCAGCAGAATGTGCTTCATGCAGATGTAATTAATCTGACCAGGTATACGTAAACGCTCACGCACCGGTTGCTCGTGCCTGCAAATGTTAGGTTGGAATGGTATATTGTAAATATAAGCAACCGGGTTTTACCGGGTAGCGGGATAAAGCAGCCCGTGCAGCAGACCTACCAGTTCGGAAAATTTCTCGGGTTTGGTAATGAACTGGAAAGCGCCCAGCTGCTTCGCTTCGTTGATGGTCTGTATATCCGACGCAGTGGAATAAATGATCACAGGCACGTCCTTGGCTTTGTGCGCAGCTTTCACTTCCCGCAGGAACTGCACGCCGTTCATCACCGGCATGTTGAGATCAAGAAAGATAAGATCGGGTAGCGCATCCGCGCTGTTCAGCTGCATAATCGCCTCGTAGCCGTTCGGCGCCGTGTTGCATACAATGGATTCGTCTATGAACTCCAGGGCAGACAGGAACATCTCCTGGTCATCAATATCATCATCGATCAGTAGAATGGTGGGTATATTTGTCGTCATACGGTGCTGGGATTAAAATATTTAAACTCCGAACAATCAATTGGCCTCAGTCTTACATTGAAAAATATTCATATACATTAAGGGACGGGCAAACGTGTTACTGTTAATTTAATGAATTTAAGTTGAAAAAAAATGTATTTAATGAGTAAGATTGTAACCCGATGTTTAATTAACACACATCCAATGAAAAAGTTACTCTTTATGTTGTTGGCGGGCCTTGCGGCGCCCGGCGTATTTGCCCAGCAGAAACCCAATGTGATCATTATTTACGCGGACGATGCGGGGTATGGGGACCTGAGCTGCTACGGCGCCACCAAGGTGCGAACGCCCCACCTGGACCGGCTGGCCAAAAGCGGCATCCGTTTCACCAACGGGCACGCCACCTCTGCCACCTGTACCCCTTCGCGTTTTGCGCTGATCACCGGGCGTTATCCCTGGCGCAAGACCGGCACCGGCGTGCTGCCGGGCAACGCGGCCATGATCGTTCCCGTTGGCCAGCCCACCCTTCCTTCCATGATGCAGAAAGCAGGATACAAAACCGCGCTGGTCGGCAAATGGCACCTTGGACTGGGCGATGGAAAGGAGATAAACTGGAATGAAGATATTAAGCCCGGGCCCAACCAGGTGGGATTCGATTATTCATTTTTTTTCCCCGCCACGGCAGACAGGGTGCCGACCGTTTTCGTGGAGAACGGCAGGGTACAGGGGCTGGATAAAAATGATCCGATCGAAGTGAACTACAAGGAAAAAGTAGGGGATGAGCCCACCGGCAAAGATCATCCCGAACTGCTCAAAATGCAGGCTTCCCACGGGCATAATAATACCATTGTGAACGGCATCGGCCGCATCGGTTATATGAAAGGCGGCCAGAAGGCCCGCTGGACGGACGAAGAGCTGGCTTACGCGTTTACGGGCAAAGCTGAACAATTCCTGGAAGAGAACCGCCAGCGCCCGTTCTTCCTGTTTTTCGCACTGAGCGACATTCACGTGCCGCGCATGCCGGCCACCGTGTTCAAAGGAAAAAGCGGGCTGGGGTACCGTGGCGATGCCATCCTGGAAATGGACTGGATGGTAGGGCGCATCATGGATAAGCTGAAAGCGCTGGGCCTGGAGAAAAACACCCTGGTGATCTTTTCCAGCGATAACGGTCCCGTGCTGGATGATGGTTACCACGACGAGGCGGTGACCATGCAAAACGGCCACCAGCCGCTGGGGCCGCTGAGAGGCGGCAAATACAGCGCCTTCGAGGGCGGCACCCGCGTACCCTGGATCGTGAGCTGGCCCGGCAACATCAAAGGCGGCCAAACTTCAGGGGCGCTCATCAGCCAGGTGGACCTGTTTGCTTCCTTCGCAAAAATGACCGGCCAGCCGCTGGGCGAAACCGATGCGCCGGATAGTTTCGATATGCTGAACCCGCTGCTGGGCAAAACCCAGAAAGGCCGCGACTGGCTTATTTTACAGGGCGGCGCGCTTTCGCTGGTGCAGGGCGACCTGAAATATATTTCACCTTCCAACGGGCAGAAGCTGGCCAAAGAAGTGAATATCGAAACCGGCAACGACCCCGCGCCGCAGCTGTATGATCTAAAAAACGACCTGGGGGAAAAGCAGAACATTGCGGCGGAGCACCCGGAGAAAGTGAAAGAAATGGCAGCGATGCTGGAGAAGCTGAAAGAAGCGGGGAAGACGAGGAAATAAAAGCGTGATCCACATGTTTACAAAGTCCCGCTGCTCCTCGCAATGACGGCCTTTCCAAAGATCAGGCTTTCTCATAATTGCTTGCATCGTTCAGCAACTGCATGGCGTCCGTATCCAGTTTAAGGTTCACGGCGCGGATCAGTTCGTCCAGCTGCTGCAGGCTGGTGGCGCTGGCGATGGGCGCAGTGATGCCCGGGCGGTTCATGAGCCAGGCAATAGCCACCATGCCGGGTTTGGCATTGTAGCGCGCCGCCACTTCGTCCAGCGCGGCGAGAATGCGGAACCCCCTTTCCGTCATGTATTTGCCGAGATACTTGGCGCGGCTGCTGTTGGCAAGATCTTCTTCCTTCCTGTATTTGCCCGTAAGAAAGCCGCTGGCCAGCGCAAAATATGGGATCACGCCAAGGTTATGCTCAATGGCATACGGGCCGTATTCCGTCTCGAACTTTTCGCGGTCGAACAGGTTGTATTCCGGCTGAAGGGTTTGGTAGGAAGGAAATCCTTTGGCGCTGCTTATCGCGGCGGAGGTGATGATACGCTCCAGGCTCATGTTGGAAGTGCCGATGGCGCGTACTTTCCCGGACTTCACTATTTCAGCATATGTTTCCAGCGTTTCTTCGATGGGCGTTTCTGCATCGTCGTAATGCGTCTGGTAAAGGTCGATGTGATCGGTTTGCAGCCTTTGCAGGGAATCATCTATGGACCGGAGGATGTAATCCTTTTTCAGTCCCCGTTTTTCCTCGCTGAACACGCCGCCCACTTTGGTGGCGAGCATGATCTTATCGCGTTTCCCTGTTTTGGAAAGCCACTTCCCGATCACCCTTTCAGAGTCTCCGCCCGTATTGCCGGGCACCCAGCGGGTGTAGGTGTCCGCAGTATCCACCGCATTGAAGCCCGCGTCGGTAAAAGCGTCCAGCAGGCGGAATGAAGTTGATTCGTCGGCCGTCCATCCGAATACGTTGCCGCCGAACATGAGCGGCGCGATCCGGAATCCTGTATTTCCAAGCGTCCTGGTTTCCATAATTGTGATGATTTTAAGGGCACTAATCTAACAAAATAGCCTGATCTTTATTCCTGTAACCGGCATTGTCATTATCATGAAAGTTTTTATTACAAGGATCATTCCTGACACAGGACTGGAATTGCTGCGCGAAGCGGGCATTCAATACACAGAACACCGGGAGAAGCGGCACCTCAGCCCCGAAGAGCTGATAGCCGCCTGCCGGGAGCACGATGCGCTGCTGAGCGTGGGCGGCAACAAGATAGACGCGGCTTTTTTGCAGGCCTGCAAACACCTGAAGGTCGTGTCGCTCATGGCGGTAGGTTACGATAACGTGGATGTTGCGGCGGCCACTGCGCTGAAGATCCCTATCGGCAACACGCCCGGGGTACTGAGCAATGCCACGGCCGATACCGCTTTTCTTTTAATGCTGGCCACCGCAAGGAAGGCGTTTCATATGCACAAGACTATCGCCCGCGGGCAATGGGGCTTTTTTGAACCGACCGCTAACCTGGGCATGGAACTGAATGGCAGAACCCTGGGCGTGTTCGGCTTGGGGAAGATCGGCATGGCGCTGGCCAAAAAGTGCCGCGGCGCTTTCGATATGCCGGTGATCTACCACAACCGCAGCCGCAACGAAGAAGCGGAACAGCTGCTGGGCGCCCGGTATGTAAGTTTCGAGACGCTGCTGCGGGAGAGCGATGTGCTCAGCCTTCACGCCGCCCTTACCCCCGAAACCGCCGGGCAGTTCAACGCCGCCGCATTCGCGCAAATGAAACCCGGTGCCATTTTCATCAACACCGCCAGGGGCGCGATGCACAATGAGCAGGACCTGCTGGCCGCCCTGCAGCAGAACATTATCTGGGGCGCCGGGCTGGACGTTACCAATCCCGAACCGATGGATAAAAACAATCCCCTGCTGGAAATGCCCAATGTGGCCGTGCTGCCGCATATCGGATCCGCCACGGTGGAGGCCCGCAACGGTATGGCGAGAATGGCGGCGGAGAATGTTATTGCCGGGCTGAAAGGGGAGGTTTTGCCGTACGGGGTGAACAAAATATGAAATTATTCACCTGGCTTTCACCCTTTTGTCTTCTTATTTTGTCCTATATTATGTACGATGATTACTTATGTATATATTATGTACGATGATTACTTATGTATAACCCGGTGTATTGAGAAAATTTATTATTTGTTTAATCCTTTTACTTTCTCCACGGTTGCTGCCCGCCCAGTCTCTGAACTTACTGAGCAGCGACGAACCCTATGTGCGCATCGGCAAAACCACCGGCTGGCTGGTGGACCCGGCAGCCCGGCTTACCTACCAGGATGTGAAGCAGCAGGCCTACAGCGCATTGTTTCAGCCCATCCAGCATGATATCGGGGCTTTCGGGATCACGAAGGCGGCCGTGTGGATACACGGGCGGGTGAGTAACCCGGAAACAAATGTTACCCACCTGCTGGTGGAGTTTTCCAACATAGACAGTCTCACGCTTTATTACGAATACCAGGGCGAATTACATACCGTGCAGTCCGGCAGCATGCAATACCGGCCCAACAACTTCCATTACCATGGGTTCACTTTCGAACTGCCGGCGGCGGACGGGCAGCCGGTGGACTTCTGGCTGCGCGCCCGCACGGGCAACGCGCTGATCATCCCGCTGGCTGTGGCCACGGGAGAAGGGTTGCCTTCCGCGCTGAGCGGCATGTACGTGGTGGAACTGCTGTACCTGGGCGTTGTGATCGCACTGTTCTGCTATAATCTGCTGCTTTTTTTCTGGATAAAAGACCGGGCTTATTTCTGGTACCTTGGTTACCTCGTTGCGCTGGCGGCCTTCAACCTGCTTTACCTGCGGGGCTTTCACTACAGCCTGGGCCCTTCCGCCGCATTGTTCTTCAACCAGTACGGCATTGGCCTGGCGGCGGTGAGCTATATGTTCACCATCCGGTTTTCCACCTTGTTCCTGCAGAGCCACTTATATGCGCCGCTGCAAACGCGCATCCTCCGCATCATCTTCTGGGTGCTGATATTGCCCGTCATTGCCGTGGCGGCCGGCTGGCGCGAGCCCGCCATCAGGATCAACGAGCTGTGCAGCTTCTGCATTCCCATCCTGTTCATCTGGATGGCGGTAAGGGCCTACGTAAGAGGGTATAAGCCCGCTTTGTATTTCCTGGTCGCCTGGATCTTTCTGCTGGTTTCGATCGTGCTTTTTGTGATGACCAATCTCGGGATACTGCATTATGGCACCTGGTCGTTCCAGATACTGCCTATCGGCTCGGCGGTTGAAATGATCCTGCTGTCGCTCGCTTTAGGCCACCGGTATGCATTGCTGAAAAAAGAAAAGATCGAAGTGCAGGAGGCGCATTTGAATTATATCGAAGGCCAGAAAGATGTGCTGGAGAAAAAGGTAAAGCTCCGTACGGAGGAGCTGGCCAAAATGATGCAGGACCTGCGCGAAAGCAATACCGTAAAGGATAAGCTGCTGGGTATTATTTCCCACGACCTGCGCACGCCGCTGGGCACCCTTTCCGGCCTGGTGGAGCTGCTGGAGATGAAAGCCCTTTCGCCGCGGGAGATCAAAGAATTTGCACAGGTGGCGCGGCAGCATATCAAGCACATCAATTCCACCATGCACAATATGCTCAACTGGTCGCTGTCGCAGATGAACCGGATCGAAACGAGGGCGGTAAAGGTGGAGCTGGCGCCGCTTTTCCAGCTGATCGCCGATACTTACCGCTTTGCGGCCGCCCAGAAAAGCATCAGGCTGGAAATATCCGTGCCGCCGGGCGCCACGGTGTATGCGGACGACCACCAGCTGGAGCTGGTGATCCGCAACCTGCTGGACAATGCCATCAAATTCACGCCACGCAGCGGTTCCATTGCCCTCGGCGGCCGCGATGCCGGCAGCAGGATAGAGCTGTATGTGACGGACAGCGGCAATGGCCTGAACAGCGAATCCGTTTATAAAATACTTTACGGCAGCAAACTATATTCGACAGACGGTACCGCCAACGAAAAAGGCACCGGCCTGGGGCTCTGGCTCTGCAAGGAATTTGTGGCCAACAACGGGGGAGAGCTGCGGATCAACAGCATTCCCGGGCAGGGCAGTACTTTTTATTTCCTGCTGCCGAAGGAACCGGCCGCCATTACGACGTAAACCCGAAAGTTTGTAATTTACCCCCGCATGATCACTCCCTTTTCAAATTTCAACGAGCGGAAGGCCCGTGTGCAGCGGTTGTATACCAACCCTGTGATGGACATGGCCCTGTGCGGCTATGAACGCCCGTCCGAAGATGAATTTTTCATGCCTCATGCCGCGCTTACCTGTGTAAGGCAGGGCCGCAAAACGGTGTACCTGGACGGGAAAAAACATGAAATGAAAGAAGGGGACATCCTGTACATTCCCAAACACGCCGTTATTTATTCAGACATCCGGGTGAAGGACCAGCCTTTCCTCAGCCTCAACACCGTGATCCGCGACGAAGCGCTGCCCGGCAATGATCCCGCTGCGATCCTCGGCGCCATTGCCGCTACGCTAAACCATCCGCAGCCGCTGGCCCTGCTGGCGCGGCTGCATCATATGAGCCTGAGCACCCTCAAACGCTGGGCGCTGCGCAATACCGGCGGCAGCCTGCACCAATGGATCATCCAGCGGAGGCTCGAAAGGGCGTATTACCTGCTGGAGCATAAACGGTTGCCCGTGTCGCAGGCCTGCCATGAGAGCGGGTTCCAGGATGTTTCTTATTTTATCCGGCAGTTCAGGGAGCGCTTCGGCGTTACCCCGGGCAGCTTCAGGAATTGAGCTTTTTGTCATACTCCCGCCGCCGTGCCGCGCCTATCTTTGCAGGAAAAGAAAAATATGATCACAAGAGAACAGGCGCTTGAATTTGCCCATGCCTGGGTGAACGCATGGAACAGCCACAACCTGGAAGAGGTGCTTTCGCACTATACAGACGATTTTGAAATGAGCAGCCCTTTCATCAAACAGATGGGCATAGCGGCTTCCGGCACGCTCAAAGGGAAGGATGCCGTGGCGGATTACTGGAGCAGGGCCATGGTCAAATACCCCGATCTTCATTTTGAGCTGAAGGAAGTATTGTCCTGCATCCATACCATTATCATTTATTACAACAGCATCGCCGGGAAAAAGGCGGCCGAGTTTTTTGAGCTGAATGAGGAGGGAAAAGTGTTCCGGGCGATGGGGCATTACGATTAGGAACAACCGTAACAACATTAACTGGCACAGCATTTGGGCGAAACAGGATAATTCAGCAATAGACCATTTCTCGCCCATGGGAACTAACATGAACAGCCAATACACAGATCAACCGTTTTCGGAAAATTCAGCATACGGAGAAATTATCCAGAAATTATATGCAGCCGTCTATTCCACGGATGCCAACGGACTGATCACCTACTACAACAAGGCGGCAGCGGAGCTTTGGGGGCGCGAGCCCGAGATCGGGAAAGATCTCTGGTGCGGTTCCTGGAAAATATTCGATACCAGAGGGGAGGTGTTGCCGCTGGACAGTTGCCCTATGGCCATCGCGCTCCGGGAAGGACGTGAGGTGAAGGGTGTGGAGATCATTGTGGAACGCCCCGACGGCAGCCGCCGGAATGTGGCACCTTTTCCACGCCCCGTTTTTGACGAAACTGGAATTTTGACCGGCGCTGTAAATATGCTGGTGGATATAACGGACCTCCGTGAAGCCGAGGCAGAGCTGCGGAAAAAGGAAGAAAACTCCCGCCTGCTCGTGGCCTCGCTGGAGAAAAACGCTGAGCAGCAGGCCGAAGAGCTGCTCCGCAGGAACATCGAATTGAAAAAAAGCGAAGAACGCTATCATAAGATGATCGAGGAAGTGGAGGATTACGCCATCCTGCTGATGAGCAGGGAAGGGTTTGTCCAGAACTGGAACAAAGGCGCGGAAAAGATCAAGGGTTACCGCGAAGACGAGATCATCGGCAAGCACTTCAGTATATTTTATCTTCCCGAAGACCGAGAGCAGCGGCTGCCATGGAAGCTGCTGGCCGCCGCGGAAAACTATGGCAAGGCCATGCAGGAAGGCTGGCGCGTGAGGAAAAACGGCACCCGCTTCTGGGGCAGCATCGTGATCACCGCCCTGCATAACGATGCCGGGGACGTTATCGGTTTTTCGAAAGTAACGCGCGACCTGACAGAGAAAAAAGCGGCAGAGGACAAGATCAGGAAATACGCCGCGGAGCTGGAGTTCCAGAACAGGGAGCTGGAGCAGTTCGCTTACGCAGCCGCCCACGATATGAAGGAGCCGCTGCGGAAGATCCAGTTCTATAACAATTATATCACCGAAAACACAGCACAGCTGCCTGAAAAGATGCGGGACTTCCTGTATCGCTCCACCACCGCCGCCGCCCGCATGCAGCGGCTGATAGACGACCTGCTTACCTATTCAAAGGCATCCTCTTTCTCCCAGGACCTGACGCTGGTGAACCTGAACGATATCGTAAGCACCGTGCTGCTGACGCATCACGATTCCATTGAAAGAACCGGCGCCGTGATCGAATGCGGGCAGCTGCCCGTGATCAAGGCCATGCCATACCAGTTCAACCAGCTGTTCGAAAACCTGATCAGCAATTCGCTCAAATACCAGCACCCGGACCGTGAGCCGCGTATCAGGATCGCCGCCAGCCTTGTGCCTGGCTCGGAATTAAAGGAGATCAAGGAAGTGGATGGAACCTATCATAAGATCACGGTAACAGACAACGGGATCGGGTTCGATACTTCGTATTCGGGAAAGATATTCGACCTGTTCCAGCGCCTGCACGACGATCCGAATTATTCGGGAACGGGCATCGGGCTGGCTATTTGTAAAAAGATCGTACAGAACCACCAGGGATTTATCAGGGCCAGCAGCCTGCCTCACCAGGGCGCGGAGTTTGCGGTGTACATTCCCGGCGCGGGTTACTGACGCCGCTTTTCGAGCGTCTTTTCACAGAGATCGAGCATACGGTCTACAATGCTTTTCAGCTCGCCGATCTGCGAGGGTTTCACAAAATATTCCAGGGCGCCTTTCTGAAGGCATTGTTTCACATGCTCCGGCTGGTTGGATGTGCTCCACACTACTTTAGGGATAACGACCAGTCTCGGCTGAACGCATATGCGTTCCAGGACTTCCACTGCATTGAACACCGGCATCTTGTAATCAAGAATGATAAAACAGGGCAATTCGCTGTCAGTACAGCTTTGCAGGTACTCCAAAGCCTGTTGCCCGTTTCTTGCCATGTGCAGTTTTATCGAAGGATCAGCGTCCAATATCGCCTCTTCCAGCATTTCCTGGTCCTCCGGATCGTCGTCTGCCAACAAAAAATTCTTTGGGTTGATCATCATTCTCAATACGGGCGTTTTCAAATGCTAAAGTAACGCAAATCAAGCCACTTTCAAAGACCGGCCCCGCCTGAATAGTAATAATTTTCGCGTTTATCCGCTCCGCGAATCATGCATTAGAAACCATGAACGGAACAACAGTAATCCCCGCTGATGTCCGTAACTTACAGTACACTGAATCTTCAGCCCCGGCCCTGATCCCCTAACCGGCTTTATTTGCTATAAATCACTGAAAATCAGACTATGGAAACAAACAATAACAAAACGATCCTGTTCGTGACAGGCGCTTTCGTGACCCATCATTGCTGGGACGAATGGAAGGTCTATTTTGAAAACCTCGGTTACAAAACCGTAGCCCCCGCCTGGCCGTTTAAAGACGGTAATGCGGCGGAACTGCGCGCCCGCCAGCCCCACGATATCGATCTGGCAACGCTTACGCTTACAGAAGTGATAGACCATTACGCGAAGATCGCGGCCAGTTTTCCTGAAAAGCCTTACATCATCGGGCATTCGCTGGGCGGGATGATGACGCAGGTGCTCACCAACCGGGGGCTGGCAAGGGCGGCTGTGGCTATCCACTCCGTGCCCACGCTGGGCGTGTTCCCCTACGAGTTCTCTTTCCTGAAAGCAGGCTGGAAAAGCCTGGGGCTGTTCACCTCGCTGAAAAAGACCTACCTCATGTCTTTCAAAGACTGGCAGTATGCTTTTGTAAACGGCATGCCGCTGGACCAGCAGCAGAAAGCCTGGGAACAGTTCACCATCCCCGAATCCAAAACCGTTGCCCGCGGCGGCCTCACCAGCGCGGCCAAAGTGGATTACGATAAACCGCATCCCCCGCTGCTGCTCACCGCTGGCAGCGAAGACACTATTATTCCTGCGCACCTCAACCGGCGGAACTTCAAGCGGTACAAGCAGAACGGCTCAGTGCTGGAATACAAAGAATTCCCCGGCCGCAATCACTTCGTGCTCGGCCAGCCCGGCTGGGAAGGCGATGCGAAGTATGTGGCGGACTGGATCGCGAAACATTAATACTGCTTATGAAAATAAACAAGGTCCTTACCGCTCACGGGCGGTAGGGATTTTTTGTTGCCGTAAAATGATCAGGATTGTTTTTCCGGAATACCGATGATGAAGGTAGTGCCATGGTCTACCTCGCTGGTGGCGGTGATGGTGCCGTTGTGATGTTCCATGATCTTTTTGCAGATGGAAAGCCCTATGCCCGTTCCTTCAATTTCATGGTAGCTGTGCAGCCGCTTGAACACCGCGAAAATATCTTCCAGGTAACGGTTGTCTATCCCGATGCCGTTGTCCGCCACGAATATCTGGTAGAAAGGCGTGGGGTTCAGTTCCGGCGCTTTGCGCGCATAGATGTGCACCACCGGCATCACGTTCTTTTTCCTGAACTTGATGGCGTTGCTGATGAGGTTGTTGAATACCTGGCGGATCATGGTGGGGATAACGGGGATGCAGGGCAGCGGGTCCACCTGGATGCTGGCCTGGTTGCTTTGTATGGCGATCTCCAGTTCCGATACGGCTTCTTTTACGATCTCGTTCAGGTCCGCCGTTACGTAGTCGCGGCCCTGGGCGGAGTGGCGGGAGAAGCGCAGCAGGTCGTCTACCAGCTGCTGCATGCGTGCGGCGGCATCGCCTATTTTGGAGATGTAGCGGTCCACATCCTGCGCGCTGTCTTTTTTCGTGCTGATGAGGTCTGTGAACACCCTGATCTTCCGCAGCGGCTCCTGCAGGTCGTGCGAAGCCACGTAGGCAAAGCGGTCCAGCTCCTCGTTCACTTTTTTAAGGTGGATATTGCTGCGGTGCAGCTGGCGGTTCAGTTCCAGCACTTTCATTTCGGAGGCTTCCCTTTCCTGTATTTCCTTTTGCAGCAGTGCGTTGGCCTGCAGCAGGCTTTTTTCCTGTTCCTGCAGGGAATGCGTTTTCTGGTACAGTTCTACGAACAATCCCACTTTGATGCGCAGCAGCTGCGGATTCAGGGGTTTATGGATGAAGTCCACCGCGCCAACGTTGTAGCCCTTGTAAATGGCTTCTTCTTCATGGCTGTGCGCGGTAATGAAAATGATGGGAATATTCTTGAGCCTTTCGCGCTGGTAAATCAGCGAAGCGGTCTCAAAACCGTTCATGTCCGGCATCTGCACGTCCATGAGGATGAGCGAGAAATCGGTATCCTGCAGCAGCGCCTTCAGCGCGGCCCTGCCGGAGGACGCTTTTACGATGGAATAGTTCTCCTTTTCGAGGATGGTCTCGATAGACAGGAGGTTGTCCTGCCGGTCGTCTACGATCAATATTTTAACAGCTTTGTTCATGACCGGGCTAAATTTTTTTTTATCTGTAAAGCCAAACCCGCATGAGCGATAACAACTGGTCTATTTTCAGCGGCTTCGTAATATAATCAGAAGCGCCCGCTTCCAGGCATTTTTCCCTGTCTCCCTTCATGGCCTTCGCCGTAACGGCTATGATGGGCAATGCGTTGTTCTTATGTTCCCGCCTGATCTTCTGCATGGTTTCGTAGCCGTCCATTTCCGGCATCATGATATCCATCAGCACAATGTCTATATGATCTTTTTCACCGAGTATGTTCATGGCTTCCTGGCCGCTTTCAGCCGTGATGGTATTGATGTGGTACTTCTCGAATGCCGTGGTGAGGGCAAAGAGGTTGCGCACATCATCGTCTACCACCAGCACATTCTTACTGCTTAGCACATCTTTCTGCGAGCGGAGGTCTTCTATCAGCTTCCGCTTTTCTTCCGGCAGCGTATGGTGGTTGATGTGCAGCTGCAGGATAGTTTCTTCCAGCAGCAGGTCCAGCGAGTTCACGTCTTTCAGCAGGATCTTGTTGGCATATTGTTTCAGCTTCGATTTTTCCGCGGAGGTGAAATCTTTGGCTGAATACACGATAAGCGGCGTGGTATTTTGCCGGTTGGAGGCCTGTATATTGGCAAATAGATCGGAACCTTCCACATCGGGCAGCATGTAATCGGCAATGATGCAGTCGTAGGTGTTGGTGCTCAGCCTTTCCAGGGCGCGCTGGCCGTCTTCCACGAAATCGAGGTATATCAGTTCGCCGTTTTCCAGTATCCTGGCGATCTGCGAAGCATCCGGCTGGTTGTCTTCCACTACCAGCACACGTTTCTTTTTCTGCTCATGCTGCTCCAGCACTTTCTGGAAGAGCACGGTGAGCGCTTCGGCTTTGAGCGGTTTGAGGTTGAAGCTGCGCGCGCCCCGCTGCATGGCCAGCAGGCGGTTCTCTTCGCCGGAAATGAGGTGGATGGGGATGTGCCGCAGGTTCAAATCGTTCTTGAAGAGGTCCAGGATGCGCCAGCCGCTGGCGTCGGGCAGCTTCACGTCCAGGGTTACGGCAATGGGGTTGTATTTGTTGGTGAGATCGAACACTTCGCCGAAGCTGACCGCCACTACTGCTTTGAGGCCCATTTCATGCGCTTTTTCCTGCATGATCTTCGCGAAGCGCACATCATCTTCGATGATCAGCACCACTTTATCTCCGTCGGCAATGTTGTTGCGGTCGTCGCCTATTTCGTTAATGATCTCGTTGAGGCCTTCCAGGTCTATGGTCTCGGTGGGTTTCACGCTCGCCTCGAAGGTATGGAAGGCCGGGTTGCGCGGCTTTTCCCTGCGCACGATGGTCTGGCTGTTGAGCAATGGCAGGAAGAGCGTGAAAGTGCTGCCCATGCCGGTTTCGCTGACCAGTTCGATGGAACCTCCCAGGAGGTCCGCCAGCCCGCGGCTGATGGAAAGGCCGAGGCCGGTGCCGCCGTATTTGCGGCTGGTGGAGCCTTCCGCCTGCTGGAAGGCTTCGAAGATGATGTTCTGTTTATCTTTCGAAATACCGATGCCGGTATCGCGTATCTCGAAGGCCACCACCTGCCCCGCGGTTTCGAGGCTGTCGTTGGGGATCTTCCAGTTGTGGTCCGCCATGTACACCCGCAGCTTTACTTCGCCTTTTTCGGTGAATTTGAAAGCGTTGGACAAGAGGTTCTTCAATATCTGGTTCAGGCGCTGCACGTCGGTTTCCAGCATCTGCGGCAGCCTCTCGTCCAGCTCGATGCTGAAGCGCAGGTTCTTGCTTTCGGAAATATGTTTGAAGGTGGTTTCCACAAAAGTGATCACTTCCTGGAAACGCACTTTGATGAAGTCGGTGGAAATGTAGCCGGACTCGATCTTTGAAAGGTCCAGGATGTCGTTGATCAGCTGGATGAGGTCGTCGCCGCAGCTGTGGATGGTTTTGGCGTAACGCACCTGCTTGTCGTTCAGGTTGCCGTCGCTGTTTTCGTAGAGCTGCTGCGCGAGTATCAGCAGGGAGTTGAGCGGGGTGCGCAGCTCGTGGCTCATGTTGGCGAGGAACTCGGATTTGTATTTGGAGGTGAGCTGCAGCTGCGCGGCTTTTTCTTCGAGCGATTTGCGGGCTTCTTCCACTTCCTTGTTCTTCTCTTCCACTTCGTTCTTCTGTTTCACGAGCAGGTGCGCTTTGTCCTGCAGTTCTTCGTTCGCTTTACGCAGCTCGTCTGCCAGCGACTGCGACTGTGCCAGCAGGCCTTCCGTGCGGGAGCTGGCCTCGATCGTGTTCAGTACGATGCCGATGGATTCGGTGAGCTGGCTCAGGAAGTCCAGGTGGGTTTCGCTGAAGGTATCGAATGAAGCAAGCTCTATCACGGCTTTGGTCTGCGATTCGAAGAGCACGGGCAGCACGATCAGGTTCAGCGGCGGCGCGGCGCCGAGGCCGGAGCTTATTTTGATGTAGTCTCCCGGCACATTGGTGAGCAGGATGCGCTCTTTGTCCAGCGCACATTGGCCTACCAGGCCCTGGCCCAGCGCGAATTCGCGCGTGGTGTGCGATTCTTCGCCGCAGGCATAGGAGGCATGCAGCTTGAGCGTGGGCAGCGCCGCGTTTTCGTCCTGCTTCAGTACGTAGAACATGCCTTTCTGCACATTCACCACGCGGGCCAGCTCCGTCAGGATGCGGTTGGTTACGGTATGCAGATCCTTCTGGCCCTGCAGCATCTGCGTGAAGGTAGCGAGGTTGGATTTGAGCCAGTCCTGTTCCTGGTTTAGCTGCGTGGTTTCTTTCAGGTTGGCGATCATCTGGTTGATGGTGTCTTTCAGCTGTTCCACTTCGCCTTTCGCTTCCACGCGGATCATCTGTGTGAGGTCGCCCTTGGTTACGGCGGAGGCCACCGCGGAAATGGCGCGCACCTGCGTGGTGAGGTTCTCGGCCAGCTGGTTCACGTTTTCCGTGAGGTTCTTCCATATGCCGGATGCGCCCGGTACGCTGGATTGCCCGCCCAGCCTGCCTTCTACGCCCACTTCGCGGGCCACGGTAGTCACCTGGTCCGCAAACACGGCCAGGGTATCGATCATTTCGTTGATGGTTTCCGTAAGCTGCGCCACCTCGCCGCGGGAAACGATGGAAAGTTTCTGTTTGAGGTTGCCGGTTGCCACGGCGGTTACCACTTTGGCGATGCCGCGCACCTGGTTGGTGAGGTTGGAGGCCATCATGTTCACGGAGTCGGTAAGGTCTTTCCAGGTGCCGGCCACGCCCTGCACTTCCGCCTGGCCGCCCAGCTTACCTTCCGTGCCCACTTCACGCGCCACGCGCGTTACTTCGTAAGCAAAGGAGTTGAGCTGGTCCACCATGGTGTTGATGGTATTTTTGAGGTCGAAGATCTCGCCCTTTACGTCGATGGTCACTTTTTTGGAAAGGTCGCCGGAGGCCACGGCCTTGGTTACTTCAGCGATGTTGCGCACCTGGGAGGTGAGGTTGCCGGTCATGTTGTTCACGGAATCGGTCAGGTCTTTCCAGGTACCGGCTACGCCCGGCACAAAGGCCTGGCCGCCGAGCTTGCCGTCTGTACCTACTTCACGCGCCACGCGGGTCACTTCGGAGGCGAATGCGCGCAGCTGGTCCACCATGGTGTTGAGCGTCTCTTTCAGCTGGAGGATCTCGCCGCGCACGTCCACGGTGATCTTCCGGCTCATATCCCCGTTGGCCACGGCAATGGCTACGTCCGCAATGTTACGCACCTGCGCGGTGAGGTTGCCGGCCATCATGTTCACGGAATCGGTAAGGTCTTTCCAGGTGCCGCCTACGCCGGGCACGTTCGCCTGGCCGCCGAGCTTCCCTTCGGTACCTACTTCGCGCGCCACACGGGTCACTTCAGAAGCGAATGCGCGCAGCTGCTCCACCATGGTGTTGATGGTATTCTTCAATTCAAGTATCTCCCCGGCCACGTCCACTTCAATTTTCCTGGACAGGTCGCCGTTGGCCACAGCGGTGGTCACCTCGGCGATGTTGCGCACCTGCGAGGTAAGGTTGGAGGCCATGATGTTTACGGAATCGGTAAGGTCTTTCCAGAGGCCTTCCACGCCGGGCACGCTGGCCTGGCCGCCGAGCTTTCCTTCTGAGCCCACTTCCCGCGCCACCCTGAACACTTCGGAGCCGAAGGAGTTGAGCTGGTCCACCATGGTGTTGATGGTATTTTTCAGTTCGAGGATCTCTCCTTTTACGTCCACCGTAATCTTGCGCGACAGGTCGCCTTTGGCCACGGCGGTGGTCACTTCGGCGATGTTGCGCACCTGCGCGGTAAGATTGGATCCCATCTGGTTCACGGAATCGGTAAGGTCTTTCCAGGTGCCGCCCACGCCCTGCACTTTGGCCTGGCCGCCGAGCTTTCCTTCTGTACCCACTTCCAGCGCCACGCGGGTTACTTCGGAGGCGAAGGAGTTGAGCTGGTCCACCATGGTGTTGATGGTCTTTTTCAGCTCGGCGATCTCGCCCGCCACGTCCACGGTGATCTTTTTGGACAGGTCGCCGTTAGCCACGGCGGTGGTCACTTCGGCGATGTTGCGCACCTGCGCGGTAAGGTTGGATCCCATCTGGTTCACGGAATCGGTAAGGTCTTTCCAGGTGCCGCCCACGCCCTGCACTTTAGCCTGGCCGCCGAGCTTTCCTTCTGTACCCACTTCCAGCGCCACGCGGGTTACTTCGGAGGCGAAGGAGTTGAGCTGGTCCACCATGGTATTGATAGTCTTTTTCAGCTCGGCGATCTCGCCTGCCACATCTACGGTGATCTTTTTGGAAAGGTCGCCATTAGCCACGGCGGTGGTCACTTCGGCGATGTTGCGCACCTGTGCGGTGAGGTTGCCCGCCATCTGGTTCACGGATTCGGTCAGGTCTTTCCACACGCCGCCCACGCCTTTTACGGTAGCCTGGCCGCCGAGCTTTCCTTCTGAACCTACTTCACGCGCCACGCGCGTTACTTCGGAGGAGAAGGAATTGAGCTGGTCCACCATGGTATTGATGGTATTTTTCAGTTCGAGGATCTCTCCTTTTACGTCTACGGTGATTTTACGGGAGAGGTCGCCACGCGCCACAGCGGTGGTCACTTCGGCGATGTTGCGCACCTGGCCGGTAAGGTTGGAGGCCATCTGGTTCACGGAATCGGTAAGGTCTTTCCAGGTGCCGGCCACGCCTTTTACTTCGGCCTGGCCGCCGAGCTTTCCGTCTGTACCCACTTCACGTGCCACGCGCGTTACTTCGGAAGAGAAGGAGTTGAGCTGGTCCACCATGGTGTTGATGGTGTCTTTCAGTTCGAGGATCTCCCCCTGCACGTCCACGGTGATCTTTTTGGACAGGTCGCCTTTGGCCACGGCGGTGGTCACATCCGCGATGTTGCGCACCTGTGCGGTGAGGTTACCGGCCATGAGGTTCACGGAATCGGTGAGGTCTTTCCAAACGCCGGCCACATCTTTTACTTTGGCCTGGCCGCCGAGCTTTCCTTCTGAGCCCACTTCGCGCGCCACGCGGGTTACTTCCATGGAAAAGGCGTTGAGCTGCTTCACCATGCCGTTCACTTCGGTGGCAATGCGGGCGAACTCGCCCTGGAGAAGACTGCCTTCTATCTGCAGGGCCATCTCCCTGGAAAGGTCGCCTTTGGCCACGGAGCTGATCACATGCGCTATTTCGATGGTGGGGTGCACCAGGTCGGAGATAAGGGTATTGATGGAGCCCACGGCGTTATGCCAGGAGCCCCTGGCGGTGCGGGGCATCATCACCCGGTGGTTCAGCTTGCCCTGCTTGCCGATAGTGTTGCGCGCCACGTGCAGCTCATCTACCAAGGTTTCGTTCAGGAAGATGATCTCGTTCATCAGGTCGCAGATCTTGCCGTTGAGCCCGGTTTTATCCGCCGGCATGCGGACCGCGAAATTCCCATTCCTGACCTCTGTTAAGACCTGGAGAAGCTGGCTTGGATCTAATGTTTCGTGACCGTTTGCAGAAGTAGGTTGAGGAATTTTCTCCACACTTCGGGTTTTGGGCGCGGCGGGCTCCCCGGTTTTTTTCCGTGTGTTCATTGTAAAGGAATTAGCGCGTATAGGTCGATATTATTTTATTAGCAATGCATATACGGGTTTCGCAATGTCGAAACAAGTGTTAAATTTGTGCGTCAACCATATTCAACATTTGCATATATGCAATTTCCAGGCCACGCAACTAAATTCATCGTTCTTGCCGAAGACGACCAGGACGATCAGGAGATGTTGCAATTTGCCTTCCGGGAGGTAGCCCCGCACATGCAACTTGTTTGCATGCCTAATGGCAGAACATTTATGACCTGGCTGGAAAAGCAGCCGGATGAAGGTTTGCCGTCGCTGATCGTATTGGATTACAATCTTCCCGAACTGAACGGTGCGGAGATCATGCAGCTGCTGGAGCCGGACGAACGGCTCAAAAATATTCCCAAGATCATCTGGAGCACCTCCAATTCTCCCGTTTTCCGTTCTATCTGCCTGGAACTGGGCGCAAAGGATTATATCGCCAAACCCAGCGACCTGGCCTCGTACCTCGCCATTGCCCGCCATATCCTGTCTTTTCTCTGAATCTTTTTCTATTTTGAGGGTATGTACAAATCCCTGCTCATGAAGAAGATCATCAGCCTGTTATTTATTTTAATACTCCCGTGCGCGTTATATTCCCAGGAGCGCAGGCCCGACCGCAAGCTGGAGGAAGCGCTCGCCGCCATGGTGGGCGAATTCAAAGGTACTGCCGGCGTGTATGTGCTGCATGTGCCCAGCGGGCGTTATGCCGCTGTGAACGCGGACACTATTTTCCCTACCGCCAGCATCGTGAAAGTGCCGTTACTGGTGGGTCTGTTCAGCAAGATCGATAAAGGGGAACTGAAATGGAACCAGCCGCTGGTGTACCGCGATTCCGCGAAGTACGGCGGATCGGGGCTGATGCAGTTCTTCAAAGACAGCTCCGAAACCGAGGTGAGCGTGCTGGCCGCGCTCATGATGGCGTACAGCGACAATACCACTTCGCTCTGGAACCAGTCGCTGGCCGGCGGCGGCGCGGCGGTGAATGCATTGCTGGAACAATATGGATTAAAAGATACGCGGGTGAATTCCCGCACGCCGGGACGCGAGGAGAACCGGAAAGTGTTCGGCTGGGGGCAGACCACCCCGCGCGAAATGAGCCTGCTGCTGCTGAAGATCCGGAAGGGAGAAGTAATCAGCAAAAGCGCCAGCGAAAAGATGTACCGGCTGATGACGAAAGGATATTACGACAACCAGGCCATTTCGGAAGTACCGCCGTATGTACAGGTAGCGGCCAAAACGGGCTCGGTGAACGAATCGCGCTCTGAGCTGGCGCTGGTGAACGCGCCGCATGGTGATTATGTTTTTTACGTGGGTACAAAAGGGATCAAGGACCAGCGCTGGGAAGAAGACAACGAAGCCGTTCAGCTGATCCGCAAAGTGAGCGCCTATCTTTGGGCATATTATGAACCCAGGAGCGATTGGAAACCGTCGTGGGATGTTTTAAAAAAATGACCGGAATGCCTGAGATCATTACGCTGCATAATGTACAGAAAAGTTACCAGGACTTCCCGGTACTGGATATCCCGCGGCTGGAGCTGCCGCCCGGCATTTACTGGATGCAGGGGGAGAACGGCGCGGGTAAAACCACCTGCATGAAAGTAATGGCCGGGCTCATACCTTTCAAAGGAGAGATCACCCTGCGGGGGAATGTGAGCAGCCGCAGCCAGCCCGTGCAGTTCCGGCGGATGATCAATTATGCCGAAGCAGAGCCTTTGTATCCTTCCTTCCTCACAGGCCGCGACCTGCTGGAGCTGTACCTTGGCACGAAAGGCGGCGGCCGGGAGTATATCCGGCAGCTGGGTGAGCGTTTAGGTGTGAACGTTTACATGCATAACGCGGTAAGTACCTACTCCAGCGGGATGCTGAAGAAATTATCGCTGCTGCTGGCCTTTACCGGCGATCCGGCACTGGTATTGCTCGATGAACCGCTGATCACGATCGATGCGCAGGCGCTGGCCGTGCTGTATGACCTGGTAAGGATATACCACGCGAAAGGCGTCACCTTCTGCATCACTTCCCACCAGCCGCTGGACCAGGCGGAGCTGCCGGTGAGCGGCACTTTGCGGGTGGCGGATAAAACCATAAAACTGTTATGAGAGCGGTAGCGGGGATATTGCAGAAGATCTTCGTGCAGCGGTTCTACATCCAGAACACGCTTTTTTTCCTCGTGCTTTTTTATCTCCTGTTCGGCGTGGTGGATGGCGGCAGCCTTGTGAGCTATCACCGTTCGCTGATGCTCGGTTTCCTGGGCGGCGCGCGCTTCCTGGCGGTAGTGCTGGTGTTGTGGGCATTGTACGCGTTGAAATGCGCGGGTTTTGTGCTGAAAATATTGCAGACGCAGGGATTCGAATTCCTTTATCCAACCTTGGGGAGCCTGGAAAAACCGGCGCGCCTGCGCCTGTGGCTGCTGATCCATGCAGGCATTTACCTGCCGGTGCTGGTATATTCCGGCGTTGCGGTAGTGCTGGGCATCCTGCACCAGTTCTTCCTTTCATCGCTGCTGATCGTTGTGTTTAATCTCCTGATGCTGGCCTGGCCGCTGCTGGTGTACGAGCGCAAGCTCCTCCGGCCGGACGTCACTTTTTTCACCGGGCATTTGCAGCGCTGGCTGAACCGGCGTTTCACCAAACCGCCGGTGCTTTATTTTATCTACGAGCTGCTCACCAATTACCCGCGCCGCATCCTGGGCGTAAAGCTGGCCTGCGCGGGGCTTTTATGGCTTACGTTCTACCTGCTGCAACAAACCGGCGGATTCGACATCAGGGGAGTGCTGCTGGGCGTTATGCTCTGCGTGATCACGCATGGGCAGCTGATGATGCAGCACCGCAGCTTCGACGATACTTATCTCGCCTTCCTGCGCCAGCTGCCGCAGCCGCTGGGGCGGCATTACCTGCGCCTGGCGGGCATTTACATCATCCTCTTCCTCCCCGAAATGGTGATCATGGCGGCGAACAAAACCCCGTATCCCGCGCTGCTCACCTGTTTTGCGCTGGCGGTTTCCATGCTGCTGCTTTTCCGCTGCCTGCTTTTTTTCCCGAAGATGAACGCGGAAATACATATGCGGTATGTGCTGCTGACCTGTTTCGTGGTGCTGTTCATGATGCTGGGAGGTTATGCCTGGCTGGCGGTGGCAGCTATGCTGCCGGTTTCTGCGGGCCTGTTCTTCTACCTTTTTCGCCGGTATGAAACATATGTAGAACCAGGATCATAGCATCATCGGTTTATATGTGTGTCAAAAAAAGTGGGTGTAAATGCTTTTTCTTGATAAATTTGTTGCAGACCAACAGCATTTATTCCATTGTCTACGGATATGCAATCAGAGAAGGAGTTGCTGCAGCTTGCGGCAGGTGGAAACGAATTGGCATTTACCAGGCTTTTCCACGGATATAAATATAAATTGTACGGTTTTGTTTTCAGGCTTACCGGCTCTCATGCTTCAGCGGAAGATGTGGTACAGGATATTTTTGAAAAGTTGTGGAAAGACCGGGAACTGCTTCTGCAAGTGGAACGCTTCAGCAGCTACGTGTTCCGCATGGCGCAGAACCAGGCCCTGAACGGTTTTAAACGCATGGCCCGCGAAGTGGTCATCCTCAAACAACTGGCGGAAGCCCCGGCCAATGCAACCTTCACCCCGCAGGGCCACCTGGCGCTGAAAGAAACGCAGGAACGCCTTCACAACGCCATCCAGCAATTGCCGCCCCAGCAAAAGATGGTCTTCCTGCTCAGCCGCGAAGAAGGCATCAAACACGAAGAAATTGCCAAACGGCTGCACATCACCACCGGCACGGTTAAAAACCATATGATCCAGGCGCTGCGCACCCTGCGCAAACATATGCACCAGTATCCCAACTCATTGGATACCATGTACCTGCTCCTGCTATTACCTTTTTTTAGTAACTGATAAGACAACGTTCACCGTAAGCTGGCGCAAGTCTGAGGCGCTGGCGGTTGCGCGTGAGCCGACTTGTGCCCTGATAGACACCTGACTCCATAACATACCTCTAAAACGCCTTATTCTTCACAATATTTCTGGCATTTGGCTATAATAGCCGCGTACTGCACCGGCAAAAGTCGGCCCGCGCTCAGGCTTGCGCCAGCTCCCCGGCAATGACGGAATATTTTTTTTCACCCGGACTATGCCTGTTTGTTTTCCCGGTTGTCTTATTGGATTACAGGGGCAAGCCATCCCGTTATTGAAAAAACATTCAACCATATGTCTGACGCCAGGGTCCAATATCTCGTTACGCGCTTTTTTGAAGGTTCCATTACCGTTACGGAAAAGGAAGAGCTGGCTGCATGGGTAAACCAGGCGGAAGGGGATGACGTGTTGAAGAAAGAACTGGAAGAAGCCTGGGAGCGTTACGAACCCGATGCAGCGCTGAAGGAACAGGCGGATCCTGCCCTGGACCGCATTATCGGCAACCTGTACGCCAACGCGGGGGAGGCCGCCGCCGGTAATGCCGTGCCGGCACGGTTCCGCTTCCTGAAACGTTTTGCTGCAGCGGCCGCCATCCTGCTCGTGGCCGGCGCCGGTATGTATTACTGGTACAACTCCGGCTCAAAGCAGGAAACCGTAACGGCCGCCATCACCAACGACGTGCCGCCCGGCAGTACCAAAGCCGTGCTCACCCTTTCCAACGGGCAGCAGATCGTGCTGGACAGCGCTGCGAACGGCATCCTGGCGCAACAGGGCGGCACCAGCATCAGCAAGCAGGCCGGCGGGCAGATCGTATACAATGCAAACGGCGAAACGGCAGGGGAAACGCTTTACAATACCATGAGCACGCCCAGGGGTGGAGAATACCAGCTCACCCTGCCGGATGGTACAAAAGCCTGGTTGAACGCCGCATCGTCCATCACTTATCCCACCGCTTTTACGGGCAGCGAACGGAATGTGCAGATCACAGGGGAGGTGTACCTGGAAGTAGCGAAAGACAAACGCAAATCCTTCCTGGTGCAGGTGAACGATGTGAAGCTGGAAGTGCTGGGCACACATTTCAACGTGAATGCTTACGGCGATGATAAGATAGTGCGCACCACCCTGCTGGAAGGCAGCGTAAAGGTGAACGCGGGCGGCAGCAGCCGCGTGATCAGTCCCGGCCAGCAGGCGAAAGTGGCGCGGGGCGGTACAATGACAGTAGATGCCAACGTGAATATAGCGGAAACAATGGCCTGGAAGAACGGGCGTTTCGTATTCGAAGGCGCCCCCATCGAAACGGTTATGCGCCAGCTGAGCCGCTGGTACGACGTGGAAGTGCAGGCGGTGGAAGATATCGACGACCTGTTTTTCGTGGACGTGCCGCGCAACAAAAAAATATCGGATGTGCTGAAAGCACTGGAATTGACAGGGAAGGTGAAGTTTAAGATCGAAGGAAAAAAAATAATGATACTGAAATAAAAGAAGGTCCGGTAAGATCGGAATAAAACGCGCCCTGCCTGGTCCGCAGGGCGCTGAAAACGTCCGAGCTTATCCAATTATCCCCTTATCGAAACACAGTTTTATTGGTTCACTCAAACTATGCAAATCTATGCATTTAAAGCTCCTTTGTGCCTCCCTCCCGAAGGGAATTAACAAAAAATTGCGGGTTATGAAACTCACCGCTGTACTACTCTTATCTGTTTGTATGTGCGTAAGCGCAAAAACTATCAGCCAGACTGTCACGTTATCTGAAAAGAATGCTCCGTTAGACAAAGTATTCCGCGCGATCAAAAAACAAACAGGATACACGTTCGTTTACACTGCGAAGCAGCTGGCGAAATCAACGCCGGTCACGCTTTCCGTAAAGAACACCAACATCCGCGAGGTGCTGGACATCTGCTTCCGCAACCAGCCGCTCATCTACACGCTGATGGACGACATGGTGATCGTGAAAGAAAAAGCCGTGTCCGGCGCCATTGCCATGGTCACCGAAGCCGCCGCCAAACCGCCCCTCAAGGTGAAAGGCACGGTGAAGGACATTAGCGGCGCACCCCTGATCGCTGCCACGGTGGTGATCAAGGGTACACAGAAAGGGGTGCTCACCGATGCTGACGGCGCTTTCCAGATCGAAGCGGAAAGCGGCGCCGTGCTGGTGATCTCGCTGCTCGGTTTCCAGTCCAAAGAAGTGCCGGTAACCCAGGAAGAAATTTCCGTAGTGCTCGAACCCAAACAAAGCGACCTGGAACAGGTGGTGGTAGTGGGTTACGGCGTACAGAAAAAAGTGAACCTCACCGGTTCCGTGGCTACCGTCAATTCCAAACAGCTGGAAAACAGGCCGGTGACCAGCGTGTCTAACGCCTTGCAGGGCACCATGGCCGGCGTGGCAGTGACCGCGGCCAACAGCGGCCAGCCCGGTAAAGACGCAGGCACTATCCGCGTAAGGGGCATCGGCACCCTCAACAACGCCAACGCCATGGTGATGGTAGACGGCGTAATTTCATCCATGAACAATGTGAACCCAGACGATATTGAGACCATTTCCGTACTGAAAGACGCCGCGTCAGCAGCCATTTACGGCTCACGCGCGGCCAACGGCGTGATCCTCATCACCACCAAAAAAGGAAAAAAAGGCGCCCCGCAGATCGTGTTCAACACCTATGTGGGCAAGCAGAACGCCACCGCGCTGCCCGATTTCCTTCCTTCATGGCAGGCCGCCACACTCTACAACCAGGCGCTGAAAAATGAAGGCAAGCCCGTTCGTTACACCGATGAGCAGATCAGCAAATTCCGCGACGGCTCCGATCCTTTCAACTACCCGAATACAGACTGGCTGGACATCGCCTACAAAGGCAACGGCATCCAGCAGAACTATTACCTGGGCGTAAGCGGCGGCTCCGATAAAAGCCAGTACTCTTTCTCCCTCGGTATGTACGACCAGAATGGCATCATGAAAGAAACGAACGCCAAACGTTACACGACCCGTTTCAACATCAGCCAGAACCTGACCGACCGGCTGAAAGTATTCGGCAACCTGGCTTACACTTATTCCATTACAAAAGAGCCGCAGGCCAGCTATCCCGGCGTGCCGGACTTTACGCAGATCATCCGACAGTTCAACCGCATTTCGCCCATTGTTCCTTATAAATACGCCAACGGGCACTACGGCAGCATCGGCGACGGCAACCCCGCAGCATGGCTCGAATCGCCCAGCTACGGCCATGAGAATTATGCGGACCTGCTGGGTAATGTAGGCGCAGACTGGGAGATACTGAAAGGGCTGCACTTCAAACCCTCCATGGCTTACGTGATGCGTACGGGCACTACCAAGTCGTTTGTTGCAGACATCCAGTATTACAACGCCGCAGGTGAAAAGACCTTTTACCAGGGCCCCAATTCCGTTACCGACGGCAATACCACCAACAACGTCGTTACTTTCCAGCACCTGCTGGACTACAGCCATTCCTTCGGCAAACATAACCTGAAGGCCATGGCCGGTTATTTCCAGGAATACACGAAATATACCTTCAACGAAGGTTTCCGTAAAAGCCTGCTGAATAACCAGCTGGGTCAGATCAATCTTGGTTCCGCGGACGGTCAGCGCGCAGAAGGTTATGCCTACGAATCGGCGCTGCGTTCCTTCTTCGGCCGCATCAACTACGACTTCGACGGGAAATATCTTTTTGAAGCGAACATCCGCCGCGACGGTTCTTCCAGGTTTGCACCGGATAACCGCTGGAGCAATTTCCCGTCTTTCTCCGCAGGCTGGAACATAGACCGGGAGAACTTCTTCACGCCCGTTAAAGACGTAGTGTCCGCCCTGAAGCTCAGGGCTTCCTGGGGCGAGCTGGGCAACCAGATACTCTCCGACAATGCAGATTACCCGACCTATCCGTATTACCCGTACCTGCCGACCTTTAACGCAGGGCAGAACTATGTGTTCGGCGGATCGAACGCGATCATCGGCAACGGCATTGCGCCTGTGAACGGGGCGAACCCCCTGGTGATGTGGGAAACCACGGCTGAGACCAATGTGGGTATCGACGCATCTTTCCTCGGCGGGAAGTTTACGCTCACGGCGGACTGGTTCAAAAAGAACACCCGCGGCATCCTGATAGAACTGCCCATCGGCGCGGCTTACGGCCTCAATGCGCCTACGCAGAACGCGGGTAAAGTGGAGAACAAAGGATGGGAATTTACCGCAGGCTACACTGACAGCAAAGGCGATTTCTCCTGGAACGCCACCGCCAATGCCTCCTTCATCAACAACGAGATCACGGAATACGTATCAGGCGGCCCTTCAGGCTACACGATCAAACAAGAGGGCCTGCCCATCAATGCGCTGTGGGGATATGTGGCTGAAGGCATCTTCCAGTCCAAAGAAGAAATTGCCGCCCACGCCAAACAATCCGCCAACACACAGCCCGGCGACCTGAAGTATAAAGACCTGAACGGGGATAAAGTGATCGATACCAAAGACAAACAGTATCTCGGCAATTATTACCCGAAAGTGACTTACGGCCTGAACCTCGGCGGTTCATGGAAAAGCATAGACGTGATGGTGTTCTTCCAGGGCGCGTCCGGCGTGAAGACTTACATCGACGCCGGCAAGATAGGACAGATCAGCGCAAGCTCCGGCAAGCCTACTTCCGCCATGCTGAACACCTGGAGCGAAAGCAACACTTCAGCGCCGTTGCCCAGGGTACTGTCTACCCAGCAGCAGAACGACCCGTCCAGCATGCCTTCTTCCTTCTGGGTAAAAGACGCATCGTACCTCCGCCTGAAAAATCTCCAGGTAGGTTACACCATACCGCAAAGCCTGCTGGACAGGATCGGGATCAAAAAGGCCCGCGTATTCTACAGCGGCCAGAACATCCTCACCTTCAGCGGCCTGTACGACTGGATAGACCCGGAAGCGCCTTCCACCAGCAGCATCTATTATTACCCGCAGGTGAAAGTGAACACCGTTGGCTTAAACGTAACTTTTTAAGGCTGCATGCAGCAAAGAGAAACTTTAACGGATGAAACCGGGCATGCTAATGCGAGGTTCCACCCGGCAATTAAAAAGATAAACTTTAACGGATGAAAAGGAAATTATTATATCTCATAGCCATATCAGGCACGCTACTCACCGCATGTAACAAAGACTTCCTGGACCGCATCCCGGAAGACGCTTACAGCAACGAATCCCTCTGGACCTCCGAAGCAGACGCCCGCGCCGCTCTCAACGGGTGTTACCGCGACTGGGAAGACAGCTACAACGTCCTCTACATGGATTGCGCGTCAGACAATGCTTACAGCCAGTTCCTCTGGGAAGGGTATATGAACATCGGCAACGGTTCGCTCACTCCGTCAGACGGGAATGTGACCAACCGCTGGAACTTCAAGACCATCCAGAAATGCAACTGGTTCCTGGAGAACGTGGACAAAACGCCGATGGACGAAGCGCTTAAAACCCGCTTCAAGGCTGAGGCCCGCTTCCTGAGAGCGTACCAGTACTACACGCTCACGCAGCTGTACGGAGACGTTCCGCTGGTGCTCAAAACCCTCACCACTGCCGAGGCCAACGCCGTTACCCGTACGCCCGTCGCAGAAGTACAGAAATACATCCTCGACGAGCTGGCCACCATTGCGCCGCAGCTGGAGCCGTCCTATTCCGGTTCCGACATCGGCCGCATCACGCGCGGCGCCGCTTATGCCCTGCGTGCAAGGCTGCAGCTGTACATGGGCAACTACGCCGGCTGTATTGCGGACTGCGAGAAAGTGATGGGCCTGGGCTATAGCCTGTTCCCCGGCTACCAGGACCTGTTCCGCATCCAGAACGAAAATAACGTGGAAGTGATCCTGGACATGCAGTACAAAGAGAACGACTATGCCAACGGCAACATCGGCATCATGCCTACCTCTTCTTCAGGCGGCTGGAGCTCCATTGATCCTACCCAGGCTTTGGTGGACGCCTATGAAATGAAGAACGGCAAGCTCATCACCGATCCTGCATCAGGCTATAACGCGAACGACCCGTATACCAACCGCGACCCGCGCCTTTCAGCCAGTATCATTTACCCCGGCATGCTGTACGACGGTAAATATTATAACCCGATCGATCCGGCTTCCAGCGACTTTATGCTGGGAGACAACAATTCCAAGACCGGCTACCTGCCGAAAAAATTCATTGCTAACCTCTCCGACTATACGGACATGTGGAACACCGGCCTGAACATGATCCTGATCCGTTATGCGGACGTGCTGCTGATGTACGCCGAAGCGAAGATCGAGAGCGGGGTGATAGACAACAGCGTGTACGAGGCCATCGATAAAGTGAGGTTACGCGCCGGTATGCCTGCAACGGACCGCCTGGCATACAATACACAGGCTTCCATGAGAACGCTGGTGCGCAGGGAGAGAAGGGTGGAACTGGCGCTGGAAGGCCTGCGCTGGTACGACATCAAACGCTGGAAGACCGGCGACCAGGTGCGCAAAGGAGCCGTGTACGGCGCGAGGCAGGGCAAAGTGGACGCCACGAACGGTAAGGTGACCTTCACCGCGGGCCACCAGCTGGTGGAAAACCGCCTCTTTGACGCGAGCATTCACTACGTTTGGCCTGTTCCCCAGAAGGAAATAGACATCAACAGGAAATTGGTGCAGAACCCGAATTACTAAGCACACGTTCTACAGGATCATATTGGGCTGGCCGTAAAAAGGCCAGCCTTTTTTTGTTTGAAGCATAGTAATTTAACATAGCATGACTTTATTTTCACCCGGATAAAATGCGCTGCGGCCGATTTGGGAAAATGATTATATTTCGAAGCTTTAAAGCAGGCATTATCACTTCCTGCGGACGATGCAGCAATAACCAGAAGCAATCCATGTTATGAAAAAAATAGCCAGAAATGCCATTGTGCCGGTGATGATGATCGGCGCGGCAGCCTTTACCTTTTTTGCGCCCCGTGCGAAAGACTGGGAAAGCAAATTCATTAAAGTAAAAGGAGGAGTGTTGCAATACATCCCCGATGAAAAAGGAGATATCATCCCCGACTTCAGCAGGGTAGGGTACCATTACGGCAATAAGCCGTTGCCGGTGTTGCCGGTCGTGAAAGAAGTATCGCCTTCCGGTACAGACAACGACCAGGACCTGATCCAGGCGGCCATAGACGAAGTGGCGCAGAGAACGCCCGACCGCAACGGGTTCCGTGGCGCGGTGCTGCTCAAAAAAGGCACATACAAGATCCCGGACAACCTCCGCATCAACACCGGCGGCATCGTGCTGCGCGGCGAAGAGGGCGCGAAATTGATAGCGACCGCCAGCAGGAAAATTTCACTGATCAGGATCGCCGGTAAAGGAGAGATTTCCGAAGTGCCTGGCACGCGCACTGCCATTACTGATGCGTATGTGCCGGTAGGCGCGTTTGGCGTTGAAGTGGCGGATGCGGGGAAGTTCAAAGCGGGAGACAAAGTGATTCTCTTCAGGCCCGGCACCGCCCAATGGATCACAGACATCAAAATGGACCAGATAGAGGCCCGCAACGGCACCAAACAATGGGAGCCTGCTTCGTATGATCTGCGTTACGAAAGAACGGTTACCAGGGTGGAAGGCAAAAAAGTATTCCTGGACAACCCTGTTGTGATGGCGATGGAAGCGAAGTATGGAGGCGGGGCTTTGTACAAATACACGTTCGAAGGCCGCATTGCGGAATGCGGCGTTGAAAACCTTACCTGCGAATCCGTGTTTGCATCCGATACCGCGGAGAACCATGGCTGGGATGCCATTGCCATAGAGCGGGCAGAGCATTGCTGGGTGAAAGGTGTTACGGCCCGTTACTTCGGCTACAGCTGCGTGAACCTGAACCGCAGCGCGAAAAATATCACTGTTGTGAACAGCAACTGTTTCGAACATAAATCCGTCATCACCGGCAGCCGCCGTTATTCTTTCAACAACGACGGCCAGCTGAACCTGTTCATGGACTGCCATGCCACAGACGGCCGCCACGACTATGTTACAGGCGCCCTTACCTGTGGCCCGAACGTGTTCGTGAACTGCACCGCCAAACGCACGCACGCGGATATAGGCCCGCATCACCGCTGGGCCAGCGGCACTTTGTACGACAACATCGTGACGGATGGCGAGATCAATGTACAGGACCGCGGCAACTGGGGTAGCGGCCATGGCTGGGCGGGCGTTACGCAGGTGGTTTGGAACTGCACGGTAAAAAGCGCTGCTATCCAGAACCCATGGGCGTCCGGGAAAAATTATAGCATCGGCTTGAAAGGCAATAAAGTGGAAGGCCGTCTGAAAGGCCGTCCGGATGGTATTTGGGAAGAGCAGAATGAGGAAGGGCTGCAGCCGGGGTCGCTTTATTTCGCGCAGCTGAAGCAGCGGGGGAAGAAATAAATTCGTCGCCCTTCACCGCCCCGCTTATCCAGAATAACAGCTGTAAAAAACGCCGATTGATTATATTTAAGCCATGCGTGTTTTCAGGTTATTCATGATCCATTCCGGCCTGGTGCTGGCGCTTTTGCTGGCAGGTGTTCCCATGGCGGCAGGACAGACTTTTTCCGTCAACTTCGGGGCCTTCAAAGAAACTCCCCGCCACTACATCTGCTACCAGACAAAGGACTCCATCCGCATAGACGGCAGGCCCGGCGAAAGCGCCTGGAACAAAGCCCCCTGGTCTGAAGACTTCACGGACATCGAAGGCAACAGCAAACCCGCGCCCCTTCACCGCACACGCATCAAAATGCTGTGGAACAGCCAGCACCTTTACATCTTCGCGGAGCTTACCGAACCCGACGCCTGGGCTACCCTCCGCCAGCACGATACCATTATTTTCCAGGATAACGATTTCGAAGTATTCATCGATCCGGACGGCGATACGCACCAGTATTATGAAATTGAGATCAACGCGCTGAACACGGTGATGGACCTCTTCATGCCAAAGCCTTACCGCAACGGCGGCGGCGCAATCATGAACTGGGACACGAAAGGCCTCCGCACGGCAGTGCAGGTGAACGGCACGCTTAACAAACCCGGTGATAAAGACCAGTCCTGGACCGTGGAAATGGCCATCCCTTTTAAAGCGCTTGGCGCTTACCGTTCGCGCATCGTGCCGGAAGACGGCGGCCTGTGGCGCATCAACTTTTCCAGGGTGCAGTGGCAGGCGGACATCAGCAACGGCCAATACATCAAAAAGCCCCGTACGCCTGAGTATAACTGGGTATGGTCTCCGCAGGGCATCATCAACATGCATGCGCCGGAAAGATGGGGTTACCTGCAATTCAGCGCTTCGCCAACGCCGGTGCCCTTCCGGGAGCCCGCTACCGTTGCGGCACGGAACATGCTGTGGGAAATATACCACCGCCAGCAGCAATACCGCCGCCAAAACAGGCAGTACGCGAAAGACGCTGCCACACTGGGTTTAACGGACCTGCCGCTGGTCCCTGTCATAGAAGCGACCTCCCTGCAGTTCACCGCCTCGGTGAAGGATGCGGGCTTTGAAACAATCATCAACCAGGAAGGAAAAATCACGTCCCGACATGAATAAAAGGAATTTCATCAAATCGCTGGGGCTGGGAAGCCTCGCCATGATCGAGCCCGGCATCGCCTCCAAAGCCGCGGATGTGCTGAAACCGGCAGCCCCGGCCAAAGTACGGCACCGCGTATGGATCAATCCCAATCATAAAGACACGGCTGCGGAACTGAAGCAACGGTATACGTCTTACAGGGAAGCCGGCATTGGTGTGATCTATTTTGAGGAAGACAGCGAGCTGCATTTCAAAGCCGCCAAAGATGCCGGGGTAGCCGCCCACCGCTGGTTCTGGACGATGAACCGGCCGGATAAGGAGCTGGTGGCCAAACATCCTCAATACTTTTCCGAGAACAGGAAAGGCGAATCCTGCGCGGACAAGCCGCCTTACGTGGATTATTACCGCTTCCTCTGCCCCAACAAGCCGGGCGTGGCGGATTACCTGAAGGCGCAGGCGGAACAGATATTATCCAAAGACTATGTAGACGGCCTTCACCTGGATTATATCCGTTTCGTGGACGTGATACTGCCGGTGAACCTCTGGGCGAAATATGGCATAGACCAGAGCCGCGAGCTGCCGGAATATGATTTCTGTTACTGCAAATCCTGCCGCGGGAAATACCAGCAGCAATATGGAACAGATCCGCTGGAGATGCAGCATCCGGATCAAAGTCCTTCCTGGCGCAAGTTCCGTTACGACAGTATCACGCAGATCGTCAGCAATATGGCCGGCGTGGCGCGCAATCATAAAAAGCCCATTACCGCGGCGGTCTTCCCCACGCCTGAGATAGCAAAGCGCATTGTGCGGCAGGACTGGGTGAACTGGCCGCTGGACGCCGTTTGCCCGATGATCTACCATGGGTTTTACAGCGAAGGCGTGCAATGGATCGGCGATGCGGTGAACGAAGGCGTGAAAGCGCTGAACGGCCGGTTCCCGCTGTATGCCGGGCTTTTCCTGCCGGATTTTAAAGGCAACGAAGCGGATATCAGGGAAGGCATCAGGCTGGCCATCGGGAACGGTGCCGCGGGCGTGTCCATCTTTGGGTCGCTGTCGCCGGAGCTGTTGAAAATTCTCCGGGAATCTGCTTCCTGACTCCTGACATACGGTTGTCAAACCCCTGTTTTACTTTTGTCGTAAACCGGATGTAACATGGAAACGTTCAAAGGCAAGCCCACATTTCACCCCAGGAACGCAAAAGAATGGCGCAACTGGCTCAGCAAGCACGGCGATAAAGAAAGTGCCGTTCATGTTATATTCTACCGCAAAGACAGCGGGGTGGAAGGTTTGCCTTATGAAGAAGCCGTTGAGCACGCGCTGTGCTACGGCTGGATAGACGGCTGGGCAAACCGCCGCGATGAAGCCTCGCGCTACATCATGTTCACGCCGCGCAAGCCAAAGAGCAACTGGAGCAATTCCAACCGCACACGCGTGGACAAGATGATCAAAAAAGGGCTGATGACAAAAAAAGGGCAGGAAATGATAGACCTGGCGAAGGAATCCGGCACCTGGGACAACCTCGTGGATGCGCAGAATAAAGTAATGCCGGACGATCTGAAGAAATTATTCTCCAAAAACAAAACCGCCCTGAAACATTTCGAAGCATTCCCTCCCTCCACCAAACGGACCATTTTTGAATGGATAGCGCTGGCCAAAAGGCCGGAAACGCGGCAGAAACGGATAGAAGAGACCGTAGCCAAAGCCGCGGAGAACATCCGCGCGAAGTAATCACTGCATGCCGGAAAGCATTGCCTTGTAGTATTGAATGCCCGAGCTGTCCGGCGCATTCGCCGGGTCTTCAACGAACGTTTGCATCGCTTTCAGGTATGCCTGTTTAAATTCCTCGTTAGCCGGACTGGCTTCAAACATCCTCCGCGCTTTTTCCACAGGCTCCTTTCTTTCATAGATCGCCCGCATTTTTCCATACAGCGATTCGTCGCTGAGGATCACGAAATTTTTTTCATAACCGGGAATGAACTTCACCATAAAGGGCTCGCCCATGGGCGGTATGAGTATCGTGTTGCGGATGGGGTAAATGGCGGCGGACATGGTGGAGAATCCCGTTATCACATCTTTCCCGTCCTGCGTTTTGACCAGGGCATCATAGTCCCAGATATAATTGTCGTTGAGCGTTGAATTGGTCTGCTCCTCATGCGTGATCACGGCGGTGCTCAGTACGCCGTAAGCGTTCAGGAACCAGGCGTTGAGCATGTGCGCGCAGAAAATATTGGCCATCGGTACGAGGAAAGCCGGGATAACGTACCACACTTTCTTGCGGAGAAGGCCGATGGAAATGAAGAGGATGGCGAGAATGGGAAACGACCAGCCTGGGTGATGGCTGAGGAAAAACAAAACAGCGGATATAGCTTTCATGCCGCGAAATTAGCAAAAAAAGAGCTGTTCCCTGCGGAACAGCCCTGTTATCAAATTTGAAAGAATCTTTTATTCGGAGCGCAGGCTTTTAACCGGGTTCATCCTTGCGGCCCTGATGCTTTGGATGCTGACTGTGAGCAAAGTGATAGCCAAAGCGCCGAGGCAGGTAGCGCCAATCACCCAGCCCGAGATCTCGGTGTGGTAGTCGTAACGCAGCAGCCATTTTTGCATGAAATAATAAGCCAGCGGCACGGCTATCACCAGTGCGATAATGATCAGCATGACGAAGTCTTTAGACATCAGGCGCCATAAAGCGAACACCGAGGCGCCCAGTACCTTGCGCACCCCGATCTCTTTCACCCTTTGCTCCGCCATAAAAGACGCCATGCCGAAGAGGCCCAGGCAGCTGATGAAGATCGCCAGCACGGCGAAGTAGCTGGACAGCCTGCCGATGCGCCGTTCATTGTCGAATTTTGTGGCGTAGAGATCATCCACGAACTTGTACTCGAACGGGGAGCCCGGATTGTATTTTTTGAACACGGCCTCGATCTTTGCAAGGGATTCAGCCGGAGATCTGGACGGATTAAGCCTCAGGTTAATGACGCCGGTATTCTTTGGGTCGAGCGTGAAAATGGTTCTGAACACGGGTTCGTATGGAGACTGCATCACCATATCTTTCACGACGCCTATCACGGTATAGGTTTCGCCATCTTTCCTGATGATCTCCCCGACAGGGTTTTTCAAGCCCATGAATTTAACCGCGGATTCATTGAGGATCATGGCAGACGAATCGGTTGAAAAGTCGCGGGAAAAATCACGACCGGCAATGATCTGCCACTTCACCGCTTTCCCGAAATCATGCGAAACATCTACCTGCGCAAAATTGCCCTGCGCGTCAGGCGGCATGTTTTTCCAGGTGAAACCGTTGTTGACCGCATTGATGGCGGTCGGGCCGCTGTTAGACATTCCTACGGCGGTTACCGCGCCCGAATTGATCAGGTCGGCGCTGATCAGGTCCAACTTATCCAGCATGCTCAGTGTGGTCATGGGAACTTCCAGCAGTCCTTCGCGCTCGTAAGCGATAGGCCGGTTCTGCGCATAATGGATCTGCCGGAACACGACGATGGTGCCAATGATCAGTATCACCGATACGCTGAATTGCAATACCACCAGCACTTTGCGCGGCATCGCGGAAAAACGGCCCGCGCGGAAAGTGCCTTTCAGGACTTTTATAGGCTGGAAGGAAGAAAGATACAAAGCGGGATAACTGCCGGCCAGCAACCCTGTAATAAAGGTGAAGCCGAGGCCGAGCATCCAGAATACCGGGTTCAGCAAAGGCAGGCTGACCTTTTTGTCCGCCACATCGTTGAATACGGAAAGGCTGGCCTGAGCCAGCAATAAGGACAGTACAAACCCGATCGCCGCCAGCAGCAGCGATTCGCTGAAGAACTGCGTTACCAGCTGCCCGCGGATGGAACCGATGGCTTTGCGGATACCTACTTCCTTCGCGCGTTTTTCGGAACGCGCGGTGCTCAGGTTCATAAAATTGATGCAGGCCAGCAACAGCACAAACACACCGGTGATACCAAAGAGCCACACGAACTGTATCCTTCCGCCGGTATTTTTCCCGTCTTTCCAGTCGGAGTAAAGATGCCATTTGCTCATGGGGTGCAGGAACACTACCGGCTTATGGATCTTTTGTTCCGGCCGCACGTTCCGCAGCCTGACGTCTTTTATCCTGGCCGAAACAACGGCCAGATCGGCATTGTCGGCCAGCTGGGCATACGTTTGCGTGAAGTTGGAGCGCCAGGGGTTCTCCATTTCCCCGATCCAGGGCGAAGTATTGATGTATAGCTGCCAGGGCGCCATAAATTCCAGTTCACGGAACGCAGAGTTGTAAGGAAGGTCTTCGTACACGCCCGTCACCTTCACGTCCGACTGGTCGTCCAGCCGCATGATCTTATCTATCGGGTCCGCATCGCCGAATATGGCCTTGGCGGTGCTGGCGGAAAGCAGGATGGAATTAGCGTCCTTCAGGCCGTCGCGGGAACCTTTGAGCATTTTAAGAGAAAGCATTTCCGGGAAAGCCGGCTCGAAATGATTCCCCGTTTTGAGGAGAGATTTCCCGTTGTAGGCCAGCACATGCCCGTACGTCCAGCCAGCCATCACCACGTATTTGAAGTCGCCGCCGTATTCTTCCCTGAGCTTATCCCCGATGAGATAGGGCACGGCGGTTTGTGTGTTTGTTTGCCCATTAAAGGTTTGGTGCTGCATGACCTGCACAATACGGTCGTAGTTCTCATGCTGGCGGCTGTAAGTCACTTCATCCCAAATCCACAGGCCGATCAGCAGGGCAACAGCCATACCGATGGACAGCCCCGCGATATTGATCAGCGAGAACATTTTGTTCTTCAGGAGATTTCTCCAGGCGATCTTGAGGTAGTTCTTAATCATACCGCCGGAGGCTGCCAAGAAAATGCCAGAGTCGCGCATGGGTTTGTTTTAGGGTATTACGCATTAAGTAAAAATCATAACTGTTCGGTTTTGGTACAATAGTTGTCCGGTTCAGTTACATGATGAATTGAACCGCAAGACCAATATCTGCTCAAATTTATGGAAGAACCGCCGCCAAAAGCAACGATTTCATCATACTCCCATAACAATTAGGAAACATACTTTCAAGAAATTTCGAACATGAATTGGAAAGAATGGATGCAGCAAATTGATGAGGCGCTGTTCATCAGTATCCACCAGGCAGGTTCGCATGAATTCCTGGATGCGTTGATGTTACTGATGCGCAACGCGCTTACCTGGGTGCCTTTGTATCTTTTTGTATTGATCTACATTATTAAATACCGCCCCAGCAAAGCGGTGATATTCCTGGCATGTACGCTGATCACCTTTGCCATTGCGGACTACGGCAGCGCCAGTATTTTAAAGCCGATGTTCCAGCGGCTGCGGCCCTGCTTCAACGAAGACCTGCAGCCCCATTTGCGTAACCTGATCGAATGCGGCGGGCGTTACGGCTTTCCTTCCTCTCATGCTTCCAACCATTTTGCGCTGGCCACTTTCTGGTTCCTCAGCCTCCGCTCCATCGGCATCCGCAGGTGGTGGTGGGTGTGGGTATGGGCCCTGCTGATAGGCTACGCGCAGGTATACGTCGGCAAACATTACCCGCTGGACATTGCGGGGGGCGCCATTTACGGCTTCCTGGTGGGCTGGCTCATTTCAAAACTCTTCATCTGGTGGAACCATTCAGGTATCCGGCTCATCAGGCACAATCGTCGCCTGGATGCAGTAACTTAGATCCATTATGCAAACCTATCCTGCAACAGCCAGGTTCTGGCAGTGTGTAGCCGTCATCGTTATCTCCCTTATCCCGGGCCTTTTTACCACGCTCATGGAGCCGGATGCGGCCCTGTATGCGGGTATCGCCAAACAGATCGTTTGGCGCGGCGACTGGGTGAACCTTTTTGCGGACGGGAAAGACTGGCTGGACAAACCGCATCTTCCTTTCTGGATCAGCGCGCTCAGTTTCAAGATATTCGGCGTCAGCACGTTTGCTTACAAGCTGCCGGCTTTCCTTTGCTGGTTGCTGGGAGCGCGGTTCACCTTTCTTTTTGCCCGTCATTTTTATGGTGAAGGCGCTGCACAGATAGCCGCGCTGGTCTATCTGACCGCTTTGCATGCCATTATCAGCAGCAACGATGTGAGGGCCGAACCTTACCTCACCTGCTTCCTGATCGGCGCGTCCTGGTACCTGGCGAAGGCAGGCGGAAATGTGTGGAATATTGTACCGGCGGCCTTTTTCACGGGGCTGGCCATGATGACCAAAGGCCCCTTCGTGCTGATCCCCATCGGTGGCGGGATGCTGTTCCACTGGGCCCTGCAAAAGGACTGGAAACAGTTGTTGCAATGGCGGTGGTACCTGTACCTCGTGCTGTGCGCCGTGTTTATACTGCCGGAGCTTTGGTGCCTCTGGCTCCAGTTCGACGCGCATCCTGAAAAAACCGTGTTCGACCGGCAGAACGTTTCCGGCATCCGGTTCTTTCTCTGGGATAGCCAGTTCGGGCGGTTCTTCAACACAGGGCCGATCAAAGGCAAAGGCGATCCGTTTTTCTTTTTGCATACGCTGCTCTGGGCTTTACTGCCATGGAGCCTTTTGTTATACGCCGCCATTTTCCAGCGCTTCCGGAGGCTGCGACAGGGCGCCGAATGGATTACGCTGGGCGCGGGAATGCTTACCCTGCTGGTGTTTTCCCTTTCAAGGTTCCAGCTGCCGCATTACCTGAATATCTTATTCCCGTATTTCAGCATCCTGCTGGCCGCGTGGCTGTACGGGCTGGCGGGGGAGAAGAAGGTGTTCATTACGCAGCGGGTGATATCGGTGATCGTCGTGGTGTTGCTGGCGGCCATAACCGTGCTGTTCCAGCCGCCGTACTGGTGGGTGTACATGGTGCTGAGCGCGGCCGCATTCGTGGTGTGGTGGCTGTTGAAGAAGCCGGAGGATGTGGTGCGGGTGAGCGTGCTGGCAAGCGTGTGCGTGGCGGTTTTCCTGAACGTGTTCTTTTACCCGGCGCTGGTAAAATACCAGGGCGGATCGGAAACGGCGGTGTGGAAGAATAAAAAATTCCCGGGCGAAACCGTACAGTTCTACAAGATCAATTCTTATTCTTTCGAATTTTATAGCGATGCACCCGTTGTGCGCAGCGACAGTGCGCAGGGGCTGGTGTACACCGGCCGGGAAGGTCTTGCTTCGCTGGATGAGCAAGGGATCCGTTATAAAACAGAAGCCGTGTTCCCCAGCTACCGCGTTACCCGGCTGGACGGCAAGTTCGTGAACCGCGCCACGAGGGCGAAAGAGCTGGACAGTGTGTGGGTGCTGAGGGTCAGGTAGCTTTGGAGCGGTTGCTGCTGAGCCAGATGCCCGCCAGCACCAGCACGCCGCCTGAAAGTTGCAGCGCGGTCAGCGAATCTTTCAGGAATATAAATGCGATCAATGCGCCGATAACAGGGTTCAGGTTCAGGAAGTTGCCCACCTGCGCGGCAGGCAGGTTCTCCAGCGCCTGGTTATAAAGCGAATAGGCCACGGCTGAAGCGAATACGCCGAGATAGGCCATCCCCGCCCAGGCCCTCCAGGAAATATCAGGCATACCGTTGGTGATGATCTCGTAAGCCGGCAACGGCAGCGACAAGGCGGTGCCGATGAATGTGCTCACCGTTGTCACCAATACCGTATCCGAATCCTTCACACTCCTTGACAGTAGCGTGTAAGCGCTCCACAACACCACGGCGCCTACTATCAGGAAGCTGCCCAGCAGCGCGTTCTGCGATTTTTGCGCATTGCCGATAAATCCCACCAGTATCACCCCTATAACGGATAATATGATCCCCGCGATGGTTTTTTTGCTGAGATGCTCTTTCAGAAAAATGGCGGCCGGAATAGCAATAGCCACGGGCACCAGTCCTTCTATGAGCGCCCCGGTGGAAGCGGATACCAGCTTCATGCCCGTATTGAATACGAAATAATACAGGGTGGTGCCTGCCAGGCCCATCAGCACAAGCTTTCCATAAGGGAGCGGCTGTTTCACCTTCCGCCGCCGCATGAGATAAAAAGGGAGAAGGGCCGCGCAGGCAATAAGATTGCGGATGCCGGCGAACACAAAGGGCGGCACTTCGGTAACCACCAGTTTGGTAACGGTGAAGGAGCTGCCCCAGATGAGCATGACGAATATGATACTGATGAGCCCCTTGGTGTGCTCATGGAGGGTGAGTTTCAGCATACAGGCTTCCCGGTTGAATGGTAGGTTTAAAGATAAGAAAGCCCGCGGAACTTATGGGTTCAGGCTTGCTTTTTCACCTGGGCAATCAAACCACGTGCTCGCCCAGCTTCTCCCTCAGTATGTTCAACGCTTTGCCGATATGTTTTTCAACGGTGTTGACGGAAATATTCATCCGCTGGGCAATGGATTTGTAAGAAAGCTGCTCGAAACGGCTTAATGTAAAGGCCTCTTTGCATTGCGGGGAGAGGTCGTCTATAATAGTATGCAGCTTTTGTTCCAGCTCTTTGGCCTGCAGCAGCTCCACCGCGTCGTGCCTGAATATTTCCTGTTGCTCTTCATGCAGGGTGGTGGCGTGTTTGGCCATGATCATCCGCGATCTCATTTCATGCAGCACTTTATTTCTCAGCGTGGCGAACAAATATGCCTGCACATTCCCATAACGGTCCAGGGAAGGGGCCTTCTCCCAGAAATTGATCAGTACATCCTGCACCATTTCCTCCACGATAGATTCATCGGGCACCCGTTTAAATGCGGCTGCGCACAAAAGCGCGTAGTACCGGTAATGCAAAACGGTCAACGCAGCTTCACTTCTAAGAGCAATCTGTTCAAGCAATTCCTGGTCTGTAAGTGAAGAAAGCAAAGGAATAAGGTATTTGGCCGGATCAAAATTAGGAAGGGGGAAATTAAGACGAAATCAAGTGTTTGTTAAGAAAACATTACCGTTATGTGAAATGATGGATTATTCCCGCAGGAGTATGGCGGTAAGCACCGGCGCATGCAATATAGATAGTAGGATGGATGAAAAACAATTAATCAAACTCATTGAGAAATACCTTTCCGGGCAGTGTTCGGAAGAAGAAAAAGCGCAGGTGGAGCAATGGTATGCATCTTCCGGGCAGGAGCAGCCGGCATTTTATAACGGGGATGCGCAGCAGGTGAAAAACTCGGCTGACCGTTCCCTGAAAGCTATACAGGAAAAGCTGGCGGTGAATGAGCAGGTCAGCGCACCAGGAAAACCGCGCCGGGGGCGGATCATACGGATCTCTGCCTGGGCGGCGGCAGCCTGTGTGTTGTTGTGTGTATCGGTGCTGACGGGGATGTATTTAAAACGTTCCCGCTCTGCCGGAGAATACACCGTGCTGTCAACAGGCATTGGCGAAGTAAAGCGGTGGGAGCTTCCTGACGGGTCGTCCGTATGGCTGAACGCGGGCAGCAGCATCAGGCTGCCGGCGGGTTTTAATGAACAGGCAAGAGAAGTATACCTCGAAGGCGAAGCTTTTTTTGACGTTGCGCAGGAAGTGAACAAACCTTTTATCATCCACTCCGGCAAGCTGAACACACGCGTGCTGGGCACCGCTTTTGCCGTGTCAGCTTACCCGGATGCGGCGCTCAATACCATTACCGTACTGGAGGGCGAAGTGCAGGTGAGCGATGCTTCGCATGTGCTGGGAAACCTGGTGGCAGACAGGAAAATGGAATACCGGAATGATATCGGGAAAAGCATTGTGGCGGGGGTGGACGCTACAAAGGATGTGGCCTGGAAAGAGCGGAAGCTGGTGTTTACAGACATGCCTATGTCGGATATATCCATACATCTTCAGCGTTGGTACGGTTACCGGTTTGTTTTTAAGAACCAACGGCTGAAAGACGTCCGCTTTACAGCCAGCTTTGCCAATACCATCAGCCTGGCTGAGCTGCTGAAGCTGATGAAAGAGGCCAGCCATGTTGAATACCGGCTGGACCATCAAACGAAGACGGTTACTTTTTTATAAATAATCAATACAGAAAGACAGGAGACACATGCCGGGACAGATGTACAGCGGGTTTCCGGCAGGCGGCGCCGCCTGCGCGGGTATCAGCGGTGCGTTTGCGAACGGAACAGCCGGACACAAAAAAAACCGTTCTGTGGTGAGAGACAAAACGGTTTGAAAGGACTTTAACATGTAGCATTTCATCATTAAAATCCAACGTAAATATATGCATTTTCTTTCCAAAAGAGAGAGGGTATTGTATTGCCATCAGCGCCCTTTACCTGCTACCAGGCTTCGCCTACATTTTTTTACCATTATGAGGATCTGCACAATTGTTTTTCTGCTGACGTTTACCGGGGCATTTGCGCTGCTGGCCAAAAGCGGCCACGGGCAAGGCATGAGAGATACAAAGATCAGCCTGGATGAAAAAAATACTTCGCTGGACGTGGTTCTTTCGCGCATTGAGAAGCTGAGCGCCTTTCATTTTATCTATCAAAGCGAAATGGTACGGCAGCAAAAGATCGCCCGGTTCAAAGCAGACCAGGCCAGCCTGGAAAATGTGCTGCATGCGCTGCTTACCCCGCGCGGCTTCAGCTTTAAACAAATGGGAGAAAATATTATTATCGACCTTGCAAAAAATACAGGCAAAAAGCAGCCTGTAACCATCGAAGCAGCCAGGCAATCCGCCATCTCGGGAAAGATCGTCAATGAAAAAGGAGAGGCCATGCCTGGCGTTACCGTGATGGTGAAGGAAAGCAGGCAGGTAACCTCTTCCCGGCCTGACGGTTCATTTACTATCACCGCGGAAACCGGGCAGACGCTGGTATTCTCCTATCTCGGCTACAAAAGAACAGAGCGGTTGATCGGAAGCAGCGCTGCCATCAACATCACCCTCGAACCTGAAAGCAGCCTGCTGAACGACGTGGTGGTAGTGGGTTACGGAACGCGGAACAGGAAAGACGTTACCACCGCGATCAGCTCGCTTAAAAGTTCCGATATCAATAATTTCCCGGCAACGGGCCTGGATAAAGCAATGACCGGCAAAATGGCCGGTGTGCAGGTAATGCAGCCCAGCGGCTCGCCCGGCGCGGGCATCACCATCGCCATCCGGGGAAAATCGACCATCACCGCCGGTTCAGCGCCTTTGTACGTGGTGGATGGTTTGCCGCTTTCCGATTTCGGCGACAACAATAATGCAAACGGCGTGGGCATGAAAGTAAACCCGCTGGATGCGATCAACGTAAACGATATCGAAAGCGTGGATGTGCTGAAAGACGCTTCCGCCGCGGCCATTTATGGATCGCGGGGCTCTAACGGCGTTATCATCATCACTACGAAAAGAGGAAAGAGGGATAAACCGGTGGTGAGCTACGACGGATATTATGCAGTACAGCAGGTGGCAAAAAAGATCCCCATGCTGGATGCCTATGAATATTCAAAGCTGATCTACGACGCGCATAACAACTCCTACCTGGACCTGCTGGCAGACAAAAATATCCAGGGCAGCATCAGCGACGATAACGCCACCAGGCTGGCCAAGCTGGGCGGAGACAACAGCGGCGGGCAGGCTTATTTGCTGCCGCCCCAGATATTTCCGTATCTCAACGGCGAACCCGGCCTTACCAACACCGACTGGCAGGACGCCATTTTCAGGAATGCGCCGATGCAAAGCCATACTGTGTCCGTAACAGGCGGCTCGCCCAATGTGCGGTATTATATTTCCGGGAATTACCTGGACCAGCAGGGCGTCGTGATCCAATCCGGCTTTAAAAGATACGGCGGCCGTGTGAACCTGGACGCTTCTTACCAGCGGCTCAAATTAGGCGCCAGCATCAATTATACCCACGAACGGTACCAGTTCCAGCCTTCTGAAGGCAGGTTCGCCTCAGACGAATTTATTGTGCCCATCGCGTTGACGGCCGCACCTTTTTTCCCGGTATACAACGAAGACGGGTCGTATAATTACGGGCAGTACAATTTTCGGTACGCAGGCTCCCAAACCATCAACCCGGTGGCGCTGGCTAACCTGAAAACAGATATTACCGGGAACAACAAGCTGCTGGGAAACGTTTTTGCGCAGTACGATTTTACGCCGGAGCTGTCCAATAAGCTGTCCTTCGGCATCAATATGGACAATTCCAGCAGGAGCGCATACCGGCCTTCCACCTTGCCCACTGTTTCCCCTTCTTCTCCCACTTCCAACCCGACAGGCACTTACTGGAACAGCGATTTCGTGAACTGGATGGTGGAGAACACGCTGTCCTACAACAAGCTGATCGGCGACCATTCCATCAAAGCTATCGCCGCGGTGAGCGCACAGAAAGAAACCAGGTCCAACACCCAGGTGCAGGGAACCGGTTATGCCAACGACCTCGTTAAAACGCTGAACGGCGCTACCGCCATTAAAAGTTTCGGCGGAAGAACCGAGCAATGGGCCTTGTTGTCCGCATTAACCCGCGTGCAATACGGCTTTAAAGATAAATACCTGGTTTCTGTGGCGTTACGCGCTGACGGGTCTTCGCGTTTCGGCGCCGATTCGCGGTATGGTTATTTCCCCTCTGCTTCCTTCGGCTGGAATATAGACCGGGAGGCATTTATGCTGAATCAGCAGCTGATCAGCTCGCTGAAATTGAGAGGCAGCTATGGCCTGACGGGTAACTTCCAGATCGGCAACTACCAGTACCAGTCGCTGCTATCTTCTTCCAATTACGTATTCGGCGACCAGGGCGCTACCAGCCTGTATTCCGGCCTGTTCCAGTCCACCCCCGGCAACGACCAACTGGGCTGGGAAAAGACCTCCGCATTTAACGTCGGTCTGGACGTCGGTTTCTTCAAGGAGCGGCTGCACATCACGATCGACGCATATAACAATAACACCAGCGATCTGCTGCTGGATGTGCCGGTACCTCAGAGCTCAGGGTACAAGACCAACCTGATGAACATCGGGAAAGTGAATAACAAGGGCATTGAGATCTCGGTCTTCGGCGACAATACCATCGGGCAGTTCCGCCTGACCAACAGCGGCAATATTTCTTTTAACCGGAATAAAGTGCTGGACCTTGGCGGTGCCAATTCCATCATTACGCAGGCCAACGGAGTGATCTATTTTATTACCGAGATCGGGAAACCCATCGGCAATTATTATACCCTCGTGCACGACGGCATCTATAAAAGCGAGAAGGAATTGAATGATCCCGCTATTCCCAAAGTGGCAGGCGCCAAAGTGGGCGACTTCAGATTCGTGGACCAGAACGGCGATGGAAAGATCGACGGAAGCAACGACCGGGCTATAACCGGCAACTATATGCCCGCGTTCACCTACGGTTTCTCCAGCCAGCTTCAGTATAAAACGTTCGACCTGAGCGTGGCGCTGCAGGGCATCTACGGGAACGAGATCGCCAATATCAACTCCAGGTACATTAACAGCCTGGAGAGCTTTGTCAACAATACCACCGACGCGCTGAACAGGTTCCATTCAGAAGAAAATCCCGGCAACGGCTGGGTGGCCAGAGCCAACCGCAGCCAGCGCGGGCTGAATGCCACCATTTCCACCTATTCCATCAAAGACGGTTCCTATTTAAGGATCAGGGATATCACACTGGGATATAGCCTGCCGGACAGGCTCGTGCGCAAATCAGGATTTTCAAAGGTCCGGGTGTACGTATCGGCCAGCAACCCGTTCATGTTTACCAGATACGATGCGTATAACCCGGAGATCAGCCAGTCTACCGATCCGCTGACGCCCGGTATCGATTACGGAAGTTATCCCTTAAGCAAATCCTACGTGTTTGGTCTCAATTTAAGATTATAAAAAGATGTATACTATGAACAGAATTATGATGTTGATGGCGGTTTGCATCACCTTCGCGCTGCCGTCCTGCGATAGTTTTCTTTCACTTACGCCGCCTTCCCAGGCTACTGCCAATAATTTCTATAAAACGACGGCCGATGTGACCAATGCCGTAACCGCCGCCTATTCCGCTTTACGGTCCGGATCTATGTATACAGGGCATTTTATTTACCTGATGGAAGTGCGTTCAGACAATATCGAAGATCAGAACCCTGGCGCCAATGCCGGTATGAACTATAACATCGACCGTTTCCTGGCGCTGGCGGATAACGGCGTGGTGGGCGACGCTTACCTGGCTTTGTACGGGGCGATCTCCCGCTGCAATAATGTGCTGCCGCATCTTGATGTGGTGACGGACCCTGCTTTGAAGAACCAGTATGAAGGCGAGCTTCGTTTCCTGCGTGCCCTGCATTATTTCCAGGTGGTGCGTTTATGGGGAGCTGCGCCTTTGATCTTATCCGTGGTGACCACCGAAGAATCCAAGAATATCGGGAGGAGCCCCGTGGCGGATGTATACGCTGCCATAGAAGCCGACCTTACCGCCGCCGCTGGCCTTTTGCCGGCGGCGTATGCAAAGAACACAGATATAGGCAGGGCAACGGCAGGAGCTGCGAAAGCCCTCCTGGCCAAGGTTTACCTGGCAGAAAAAAAATACAGCGAAGCAGTGAACATGTTAAAAGCGCTGGTGCCCCCGCAGGGCAATCCTTATGGTTACCAGCTGCAGGCCAGGGTGGCGGATGTGTTCAACGCCAGCAATAAAATGAATGAAGAGATCATTTTTGCCATCCGCTATGATAAAACCATCCTGGGGCAGGGGCACGGGTTGTTCTTCGGCAACCCCGTTCTTGACCCTGCATTACTGAACGCTTATGAAAGCAGCGATGCCCGCCGCGACCTGTTAAATACAGCGCAGCTGAATGCCACCACTTTCCTGGTGAAAAAGTACTACGACACCTACGACCCCACCAACCAGAACATGGGCAACGACTTTGTTATCCTGCGTTATGCCGATGTATTGCTGATGTACGCGGAAGCATTGAACGAGGTTTCCTATAACGGAGATCCCAATGGCGATGCCTTCAAATACCTCAATATGGTACGTACCCGCTCAGGAGCCACCCCTTTCACCCCGGCTCAACTGGCCAGCCAGGCAAGCTTCCGGGCGGCAGTACTGCAGGAGCGGAGGCTGGAGCTTCCGCTGGAGCTTCACCGCTGGTTCGACCTGGTGAGAACGGCCACCGCGATCGACGCGCTGAAGACCTCGGGGCTTACGCCGATCACCATCGAGCCGTACCAGTATTTGTATCCTGTGCCGCAGGGGCAGATAGAGACCATGAATAACCAGGCATTATATCCTCAGAATCCCGGTTACACGAAATAAAATTTAACATCATCGGAACAATATCATGAGAAAGATCGCATATACATTATTGCTATTGCTGCCATTTGGTATCAGCGAAGCAGCCGCCCAGCAAACGGCCAGGGGCTGCGTTTACCTGGACGCCAACGCAAACGGGAAAAAGGACGCGAAGGAAAAAGGGATGCAGGGCGTGGCCGTCAGCAACGGCCGCGAAGTGGTGACTACAGACAACAAAGGCCGGTACGAGCTGCCGGTAAGCGACGACGCAATCATTTTCGTGATCAAACCTTCGGGTTACGCCGTGCCGCTGAATGCGGACAACCAGCCTAAGCATTATTACATCCATAAGCCGAAAGGTTCTCCGAAGTTTGAGTATCCCGGTTCCGCCCCCACGGGTCCGCTTCCGGCCTCCATCGATTTTGCGCTGAGGCCGCAGCAGGAATCCAATAACTTCAGGGCATTGGTATTCGGTGATCCGCAGATATATGATGACCGCGAACTGGGTTATTTTGATAAAGGTATCGTATCGGAAGTGGCCGGTGTGAAAGACGTTGCATTCGGTATTTCGCTGGGAGACCTGGCGGGGAAGGACCTGGGATATCATAAGCCCTACAGTAAAGCCGTGGCGAAGATCGGTATTCCCTGGTACAACGTGGAAGGCAACCACGACATGAATAACGACGCGCCGGTCGATTCCCTGGCGGATGAGACCTTTGAAGCGAATTTCGGACCCAACACGTATTCCTACAATTACGGCAATGCACATTTCATTATCCTCGACGATAATTTATTCCCTGATCCCCGCGGCCACCGGCGCGGGTTGTGGGCCGGCTTTACCGGGAAGCAGCTGGAGTTCATCAAAAACGACCTGAGGCTGGTGGATACCGGCAAGCTGGTGGTGCTCGCTTTCCACTGCTCTATGTATATCGTCAATGAAAATTCTTTCCGTAAAGAAGACCGTAACAAGCTGTTCGATCTGCTGCAGCATTATCCGCATGTGCTGGCCCTGTCTGCACACTCCCACAACCAGCGGCAGCATTTTTACGGGAAAGAAGAGGGCTGGAACGGGGCAGCGCGTTTTCATGAGTTCAACGTGGGCGCCACCTGCGGCAACTGGTATTCCGGCAGGGTGAATGCCCAGGGCGTGATGGAATCCGTAATGAGCGACGGCACGCCCCGTGGATATGTGTACCTGAATGTTACAGGCAACCAGTACACGGCGGATTATAAAGTAGCGGGGAAGCCGGCGGATTACCAGATCGGGCTGTATCACCGGAAGGTGATGTCCAACATCTGGTGGGACGGACAGGGATTTATCTACGCCAATTTTTTCATGGGCCACAAAGGCAGCGAGCTGGAATGCCGTATAGACAACGGCGACTGGAAACGCATGACGTATTCGGAAGAAGGAGATCCCGCGTTTATCAGCGAGCTGTATAAATGGGACGATTCAGATTCCCTGTTCCGCGGCCGGAGGCCGACCACCTATGCGAACAGCCTGCATTTATGGAAGATGCGGTTGCCGGAGAACCTTGGCGTGGGCACGCATCAAATAGAGGTGCGGGCAACCGATCCTTTTGGCAGGAAATTTTTGCAGAAGAGCTCCTATCGTATCGAAGAGCCTACATTTTAAAAGATACAGCAATACGCGGCAGGTGTTTTTGATCCGCTAAAAAAAATAAGCCGCCTGGCAGGATTCTGCCGGCGGCTTATTTTATTGCAGGTGTTTTGTTAATTCATTGCCCGGTAGCTGTTGTGGATCAACTGCCGGTTTTTCCAGGCGTCCAGCAAAGCAATGTTCCTTTTCTGAAGCGACCTGAACAGCTCCATGGCGTTGGCGGCCTTTGAAAGATATTCCTTGTCGCTCAGCAGCCCGTGTTTTTTGCTTGCGCGGCCATTCAGGGAAGTTTGCAACGTTTCCGCGCTCTGCATGAACATCCTGATGGCGTCCTGCATTTGTTCGATATTGTCGATGCCGGAGCTGTGGTATTTGTCGGACAGCTTTGCTGCAAGCGGCTGCAGCGTATCGTTATAGTAGGAAGTAAGCAGGCTTTGATATTTGCCGGTGCTTCCCGCAATATCTTTCCCGGGGGCCTCCCGTAATATTTCCATCAGCCGGGCAGCCGTAGGAATGTCCGTATTCCTGAGCTTGTTGGCGATCTTGATGATGTAGTGGCTGGAATCATGTTCTTTGCTATGCCATTCCAGCAGCTTTTTCAGGTCGTCTTTCCCGGCATAACATTTATAGATCAGCGTGTCGTGCTGTTCCAGGGACTTGAAAGGAAAGAATGTAAACCCTTCGCAGAATCTCTTTTGCAGTTCGGTGTCGGTAAATGTAGGCATATTCGCTGTTGTTTACGATGATCAGGTTTCCTGACGGTATAGGTTTCACAGGTAGTAATGTATCCAAAGATAAATTACCATCCGTCCGCACCGGTAACCCTTAAGTAGTAGAACAGCCGTAAACAACCATAAGATGCGTTGTATCTTAGTGTTATGTCAGTCCCACCAGGTGCCGTCCAGCCCCAGCACAGTACCCAGCCACAGCCCGATGATATAGATGATCACGCCAAGAACGACGCCCAATACAGCTCTCCAGCCGCCATGGTGGCGCAGGTGATCCAGGAAGTAGAAGCATGCGCCGCCTGCTGCGCCGGCGAGGGGTACGATGATCAGCGGGCGCACCATCCAGAACCTGGGCCAGGAAGGATCGCCTTCCCCGGCGCCGATGAGGAAAATGGTGATGAGAACAAGCGCAATGGCGGCTCCCAGCAGCATGCGTTTGGTAAGGGAGACGGGGTGGAGGGGACGGGTCGGTGTGTGTTCGTTTGTCATAATGTTTTTGGTTTTTATGTAGCGTGTTAGTTCTCTTTGGTGAAAATCCTTTCCATGCCGGGCCGTTTCATGATCATCTGTTTTTTTGCTGCGTCGAATTCAAAAGATACCCCGTTGACGCCTTCTATCTTGAATTTATCCTGTGCTGTCGCTTCAAGCGGTGCCGGAGATTCCCCGGGCGGCTGAATATAAAGTGTTGTACCATTCCTGGTGAACGTAAATTTGACGGGAGCGCCGGTGGTTGAATAAACGCCGGTATATTGGTCCAGCGTTGCTGTGCTGACGGCGATCGGCTCGAAGCTGGGGATCTCGAACGGTTTGTTGTAGTAAATGTCCGTGATGTTTTTCATAATATCTCCCACCGGGTAAACCTTTGCATTCGAAGCGTAAGCGACCGCCAGCCTTTCTTCCGGCATATAAGCCAGCCAGGCGCCATAGTTATCGCCTCCGCCGGTGTGCCCGTAGAAGGTTCTGCCGGCGAACAGGAAAGGCTCCATGCCCAGGCCATCGCCGTCCTTTATCGTTTTCATGAGGTCCAGGTGCTCTTTCGAGACCAGCTTCAGGTCAAACAGCGCATGGATGAACCGGGCCATGTCGTTTGGCGTTGAAATGATCGAGCCGGCACCGAAAAGGATACTGGGATGTGTTTCAGGCTGCTGTTTCCAGCCGCCGGTATACCTGTAAGTAAGGCTTTCATTTTTGCTCACATCGATGTTCCCGGTGGCAACGTATGTATCGTGGAGCCCGAGCCTGGAAGTGATCCTGTCGCGGAGGGCTTCCGCATAAGGCTTGCCGCTTAATTTTTCGGCAATAAGGCCTAAAAGGGTGTAGCTCGAATTGCTGTAGGCATGCCTGGTGCCCGGCTCAAAGTCGGACTTGCCCTTGGCGATGATGGCAACCAGTTCATCTGTCGTTATTGGATCTGTTTTCCGGGGGCGCATGTTCGCATCCAGGAGCGCATCATGGATACCGCTGCGGTGTGCGAGGATGTGCGCGATAGTGATTTTGCCGGCGTTGTCGATCTGGGGGAAGAATCGACTGAGGGTATCAGTGAGCTTTAATTTCCCTTCCTCGACCAGCTGAAGGATCATTACCACTGTATACATCTTGGTGACCGAAGCGATCCGGTACCTGCTTTCAGCCGTCAGCGGCTTCTTTCCGCTTTCGCTGATCTGGCCGTAGCCGACGGACCGGGTGTAGATCACGTGGCCATCCCTGGAAATGACGAGCGTGCCCATCGCCTTATTTTTTTCGGCGAGCCGGTCGAAATACCGGTCCAGCTTAGCTTTGTCAAACGTTTGTGCATAGCCTGCGGTGCACATCGCCAGGGTCAATAACAGCGCAGAAAATATTTTCAGGTTCATAGTGTCTGTTTACTCGCATTGATAAATAAAGTACTTTGCAATACAAAGTTAAGTAAAAACACTTTGCATTTCAAAGTGTATTCGAAAAAAATCCGGTATAGGCGCTGTGCAGGGGAATTTTTCAGGAAGATGTTATGGCTGACGGCGCGTTTTGGTCGAGGTGTGCCCGGAATATTTGACTGTTCCCGTTTTTAAAAAAAAGTGTACTTTGAGATTCAATAAAACTGCCAGTTACGCTAAACCTAACTTTGACCGTTGTGTTCCCGGGATTCCGCGGAACATGGGGATTTTACGTTTATCAATCAAAATTATAACAATCGATTGCGAAATAATTCACACCATATAAGTGAAGATCCGCTTGCAGAGCTTCAGCGCATCGTGGATGGTGATGAGCAGGCATTCCGCCGGTTGTTCCAGTATTATAGCCCCCGGCTGAGGCAGTTCGCCTATTCCATTGTAAAAATAAAAGAAGCCGCCGCCGAAATAGTAGATGACGTATTTATCAAGTTGTGGAAACAAAAGGAAAAAGCGTCGTCCATAGCCAATATCCGGGTTTACCTCTACGTGGCGGTAAAGAACAGCTCCCTGAACTATCTTTCTTCCAAAGCCCACCGGCAGATCACCGAACCATTTAATCACTTCGATATAGCGCTGAGCCGCGACCAGGCGCCGGACGAAAGAATGATAAGCGCAGAATTGCAGGAAAAGATCACATCCGCGGTAGAATCCCTGCCACCCAGGTGCAAGATGATCTTTAAGCTGGTGCGTGAAGACGGCCTCCGGTACAAGGATGTGGCCGAGATACTGAACCTCACCGTCAACACGGTAGATGCCCAGATGGTCATTGCCGTAAAACGAATCTCCGAAAAAGTACAGGCCCATTTTACCGCTTTCCCCAAACGGCCGGTCAAAAAATAATTCTGAATGTTTTAAGGTCATCTCTCCATTTCCCTGTCTTTATCATTAACCAAGGTTCAATGCATAAAGAAAGGATCGCGCAGTTAATTGCCAGAAAACTATCCGGGGAAGCATCTCCGGAAGAAATAAAGGAACTGGATACCCTTTTGAAGGAGTACCCGGAGGATGCCTATTTTCATTCTCTCCTGGCAGATTACTGGACTGCTCCCGTTTCCGTTATCGACGAAGACGCGGACTCCGAAGCGCATTTCCGCCATATACTGGATGCGGCGGCCGGCGAAGCGCAGGAGCCTGAGGCCGGGCCCGTATCCGAACCGGTATATAAAAGCCGGCCGCACTATATAAGAACCCTCCTTGCCGTAGCCGCCGTTTTTGCGGGGCTGATCTTTTTCTCCTGGTTGTACGTAAAACAGTTCCGCAGCCAGTCCGGCATAGCCGAAACATCCCGTATCGAGACCATCGCCAAACCCGGCGCCAAGTCCAGGTTATTGCTTCCAGACGGCAGCACCGTATGGCTTAACTCGGGTAGCCGTATCAGCTACCCTGCCAGTTTTACGGATTCCCTCCGGGAAGTGGAACTGGAAGGGGAGGCCTATTTTGACGTGGCTAAAAATGCCGGACGTCCTTTTGTGGTGCATACCCGCGACATTGATGTGAGGGTATTGGGTACCGCTTTTAACGTGAAGTGTTACCCGGAAGACGGCAGAACGGAGGCCACCCTGATCAGGGGATCGGTGCTGGTGTCTAAGACCGGCGGGAGCCGCCAGGAAACTGTATTGCTCCGCCCGCACGAAAAGGTAGTGGTATACAGGGCGCCGGAAAACGTTTCCGCTGTTCCGCATGAGATGATCGTAAAACCCCTTAAAAGGAACGCCGCGGATACCGCTATGGTAGAAACGGCGTGGGTCTACAATAAGCTTGTATTTGACGGGGAGGACTTCCGGGAGATCGCCACCGAAATGGAAAGGTGGTATAATGTAAAAATAGTTATTAATGATTCAACGATAGCCAGGTACAGGTTCCACGCAAAGTTTGAGAACGAAAGTATCACTGAAGTATTGGCGGCCCTGCGGCTGTCGCTGCCTTTTGCATTTAAAATCAACGATAATGAGGTAAACATCTACAAGTAACAGCAAAAAAAATCGGGAAATGCGGAAACATTCCCCGATGAGTCTAATGTTCCAGAAACCTGGGATCGGCAAAATCAACTGGTTTCTTTCTTTTTAAACCGTAAATCCAAAGTTATGAAAAAAAACGTACCCCCTGTTGCGGGGGTTATGACGCCACGTCTGCTTAAATTCCTACTATGTATGAAGCTTTCCATGTTAATTATTTTTTTAACCGCTTCCCAGGTCAATGCAGCGAAAGTATTCGGCCAAACCATAACTGCCAGCTTTGAACAGGCCGAGCTGCGCACGATCCTGAATGTGATCGAGAAAAAGGCTAAAATCAGGTTCCTGTATAATTACGACCTCACCGGGCTGTCCAAAAAAATAGATTTCTCCGTGAAGGATGCAAAGGTTTCCGATGCGTTGAATAAGTTACTGGAGAATTCCGGCCTGCGGTACCGAGACATGGGGAATAACCTGATCGTTATTTCATCGGAAAGAAGCTGGGAAGCGCCGAACCAGGTGGCTGTGAGCGGGGTGGTAACGGACGATAAAAGCCAGCCCCTGCCTGGCGTCAGCATCAACGTAAAAGGAACCTCAATAGGCACCGCTACCGATGTAGACGGGCGTTATACGCTGAATGTCCCGTCTGCCAACGATACCTTAGTGTTCAGTTATATCGGGTTTGCGCCGCAGCAACAGGCGCTGGCGGGCAGAACTACGCTCAATGTGATAATGACCGCGGTTTCCAGCAACCTCAACGATGTGGTGGTGGTAGGATACGGCACGCAAAAGAAACGGGATGTTACCGGCGCCATTTCTTCAGTGCCGATGCAGGAGATCGGCGATATGCCAGTGTCTAACGTAGCTACCGCGCTGCAGGGTAAGATAGCCGGCGTGGTGGTGCAGCAGAATTCCGGAAGCCCCGGCAGAACGCCTGCCATCAAGGTGCGGGGCTTTGGTTCTATCTCGGCGGGAACAAGCCCGTTGATAGTCGTAGACGGCAACATTGTTTCAGCCTCCGTATTCGGATTGCTGGATGCCGAGGAAATTGACAAGATAGATGTGCTGAAAGACGCTTCTTCCGCAGCCATTTATGGTTCCCGCGGCTCCAATGGGGTGATCTTCGTGACAACGAAAAAAGGCCGTCCCGGCAGAACACGGATGAACCTGAATGTGTACGCCGGTTTTCAGCAGGTGACCAAAAAGCTGGATGTGCTAAGCTCACAGGAATATGCGGAGTTTTCCAAAGATGCGGCCAATAACGCCTACCTGGACAATGTGCCCGGCGCACAGATATCAGATCCCAACAGCGCAAGGCCTTCCAATTTCCTGCGCTACCGGTACCCCCGCGGAGATCTTTATGAATGGCTGAACTTCGATGACCCGGCAAAAGTGGCCGCACTTCCGGACCACAATTACCAGGACCTTATTTTCCGTACAGCCCCTATCCAAAACTACCAGTTCTCTGTCGGAGGCGGTACAGACAATGTGCAATATTCCGTGAGCGCAGGCTACCTTACGCAGGATGGCATCATCGAAAAATCAGCTTTGGACCGTTATACCCTGCGGGCCAACGTGGATTTTAAACCTACACCAAAGCTGAGTATCGGGGTTAACATCAACCCATCTTACAAAGTAACACAGGAAGTAAGGTCGGATGGGCACTGGGCAGATAACGGCATTATCAATGCCGCGCTCAATACCATGCCGATGGCCCCTATTTACAGGGCAAACGGCAGCTATTCTTCGATGGCGGAGCTGGCGGCTCCCTACAACCTGCCGGGCATTACCAACCCTGTTGCCAATATCACGGAGTACAACAGGGAGCTTAATGAAACCAACCTGCTGTCTAACGTATACGCGCAATACGCATTCCTTCCGAACCTGAAATACAGGGTTTCCGGTAATGCCAATATTTACCAGAACAGGAGGAATATTTATACTACCTCCAAGATGCCGCTTAACCAGCAATTGCCGCCTACTGCCGCAACAGGGAACACTTTTTCAGAGCAGGGGGTCAGCTGGCTGGTGAACCAGGTGCTGACCTATAATGTATCCTTCAATGATGCGCACAATCTTGAAGTGCTGGTCGGTACGGAATCCAATAAACTTCAATACCAGTCATCCGAAGGCGCCGGCGGCACCTTTGCCAACGACATTGTGCAAACGCTCAATGCCGCCGGGCAGCCAACGCTCGCGACTTCTTTTGAATCAGAGAATGCTACGGTCTCCTATTTTGCCAGGATAGATTATAACTATAAAGGCAAATACCTGTTAAAAGTATCGGTTCGCCGTGATGGTTCTTCTGCGTTCGGACCGGATAACAGGTTCGGCAATTTCCCGGCTGCTTCCGCAGGATGGAGGGTAACGGAAGAACCCTTCATGCAAAAGCTCCCCGTGCTGTCGGAATTGAAGCTGCGCGTGAGCTACGGCCTTTCCGGCAATAATTCGTTCCCCAGCAGTAACTTTTACCCCTACGCGGCAGGCGTAGGCACCAGTAACTATAGCTTTTACAACAACGTGGTTACCGGGCTTGCCTCCAGCTCGCTCGGCAATCCCGGCCTGAGCTGGGAACGCAACCAGCAGCTGGATCTTGGTGTGGATATCGGGCTGTTGAAAAACAGGATATCCCTTACTGTCGACTATTACGACCGTATCACCAAAGACCTGTTGCTTTCTGTAAATGTGCCCACGCTCACCGGGTTTGGCTCCGCCTTCAAGAATATCGGCAGGATGAGCAACAAAGGCTTCGAGTTTGGTGTGAACAGTTATAACCTTACCGGCGCTTTCACCTGGAATACAAGCGCCAACCTGTCTTTCAACAGGAACAAGGTGCTGGCGCTGGGGCCTACCGGCGATCCCCTCCGGAACGGCAGCGGTGTTGGTGAAACAAATATTACGATGATAGGCCATCCTATCGGCAGCTTTTTCGGGTACAAACAACTGGGCATATTCAAAGATGAAGCGGACCTGCATACCAATCCGCATGATAACACTACCCGGCCGGGCGACATAAAATATGAGGATGTGAACAAGGATGGAAAAATTGATGCAAATGACAGGACGATCATTGGTAATAACCAGCCTGATTTCATCTACGGCCTGAACAATACTTTCACTTATAAAAACATCGATCTCAGCATTGCCATACAAGGCACGCAGGGGGGGCAGATACTGAACCTGAGCCGCCGCTTTTTTGATAACCTGGAAGGCGGAGGTAACAACCTGAGCGTCGCGCTGGACCGCTGGCGTTCCCCGGAAAATCCCGGTAATGGCAAAGTGCCGAGAGCCAATGCGCGCACAACCGGTAACAACAATGCCGTTTCTTCCCGCTGGGTGGAAGACGGCTCCTACCTGCGCATCCAGAACGTCAGCCTGGGCTATAAACTGCCGAAGTCTGTTATCAACCGTCTTAAACTGCAACAGGTACGGATATACGCTTCCGCACAGAACCTGTATACCTGGAGCGATTACCTGAATTTCAACCCTGAAGTAAGTAATTACGAAGGGGCGCTTACAGGTGGTGTTGATTACGGCAGCTACCCGCTGGCAAGAACAGTCACTTTTGGCATCAACATCGGTTTCTAATGCTCAGGTTAAACTACAAAATCGACATCTCATGAAATTCAATCATCACTTTATATACAAAGCAGCTCTAGTGACGCTTTTGCTGTCTTCCTGCGGCAAAGGTTTTATAGACCTGAAGCCCATATCCAACATCACTACCGATAATTTCTACCAGACGGAGGAAGATTTCAGGAACGCCGTGAACGGCGCTTATAATTCGCTCAGATCAGGGGGGACTTATGGCGTTGACAGCTACATTTTTGGAGAGATCAGGTCTGATAACTCCATGCCGGTAGCTTCCGGTTCCGTAACGGACCAGGATGAATTTGACCGCTTCTATATCCGTACCACCAACCCGTTCATCAATAGCCGCTGGAGCAACAGCTACTCGGCTATTTCCCGGTGCAACGCCATCCTCGGCCGCATAGACCCTATTGCGATGAGCGATGCGACGAAGGCCCGGTACATCGGGGAAGCCAAGTTCCTGCGCGCGCTCTTCTATTTTAACCTTGTGCGCACATTTGGAGACGTTCCGCTGGTATTAAAGGAGATCATCAACCCGGATGAAGGGTATGAATACGGCAGGAATGCCAAAACGGAAGTGTATGCGCAAATAGAAGCTGACCTTACAGAAGCCGCGGCGGCGCTGCCTGTTTCCTATACCGGCGCAGATGTTGGGCGTGCCACACAGGGCGCGGCAAAAGCCATGCTTGGCCGCGTATTGATGATGCAGAAAAAATTTGCCCCGGCGGCCGTTCAGCTGAAGGCAGTGATCGACCTGAACCAGTATGCGCTGGTGCCTGTATACGCAGATTTCTTCAAGGTCAACAGCAAGAACAACAAAGAAGCCATCTTTGATGTGCAGTACAAATCCGGCGGGATAGGACAGGGCAATCCCTGGCCCAATTCATTTGCACCGCAAAACTCCGGGAATGCCGTTATCCAGTTTGGCGGCGGCGGCAATAATGTGCCTACGGACGACCTGGTGAATGATTACGAACCGGACGATCAGCGGAAAGCGGCAACCATCGCTACTTCCTATGTGAATGCCAATGGTGCTACCATTCCTGGCAACTTTGTTAAAAAGTATTTTGATGTTCCGACCATTAACAATGACAATGGGAACAATATCCCCATTATCCGTTATGCGGATGTGATACTGATGTATGCCGAATGTTTGAACGAAGCAGGATACGTTGCCAATGGAGATGCCTTTAATTACCTGAACGAGGTGCGGAACCGCGCCGGGCTCGGTGATCTCACCGCTGTACAGGTGCCCACCCAGGCGGCATTCCGGCTGGCCATGGAACATGAAAGGAGAGTAGAGTTTGCCTTTGAGAACCTGCGCTGGTACGATCTTGTAAGAACCGACCGCGCCATGACCGTGATCAATGGAAAATCCGCACAGATCAACCTGGTAAATCCTGTTACCCCGCAGAACCAGGTGTTCCCGATCCCGCAGAGCCAGATAGATATTAATAAGTCGAAGATCACCCAGAACGAGGGTTCCAACTAAAAAAGAGAATGCCTGTCAATTCCCGGGAAATACCGGGGTTGGCAGGCATTTCATATAAAGCTTCCGTAATGAAAATAATAGCAGGGGTTACTTTCTGCCTCGTATTCTTATCCGCTGCCTACAGTTCCGCACAAGTAAAACTTCCCATTGATACTTCAAGCCTGAATGGCAGCCACGATCTTCGGTTGCCGGCCTGGGGGCCTTATTCCAAACGTTACGCGGGCATATCCCACATCCCGGATGTTACATCCGGTATGCGGTTCGATTTTTCCGTGCTGCCGGGTTATTACCGCAATAAGCTCCTGGTGCCGAACGTACGGTTTGAATCTCTATATTTTCCCTGGAATGTGAAAAATGACCTCAGCTCCATTACTTACCGGTATGAGCTGGAATGGAAAGACCAGGTGTATGCGGAAGTAACGTATACAGTGATGGACACGTCGTCCGTATTGGTATCCATGCACTGTGTGAACAATACCGCCCTTCCGCAGAACCTTTCCCTCAACCTGGTGGGATCTATTGAGTACCCCGAGAACTACGGGACGCGGAGGTTACAATATGGCGAAGGCACGCAATGGTATAATGCGGTGGACTACCGTTCCATTTCGTTTGCCGTCTCAAAGCCCGCTACAGACCTTGTGTATGACGGATGGATGAGAGGGGAAGTGCGGGACCCGCGGCTTATAAACGGCCGTGGCATTGGAAAGGAATTTGGCCGGCAGCCGGGCGATAAAATTGTGTACGATGTGAAATTGCCGCCGGCCGTCAAAAAGGGCAGGCTTTGTTTTATCTATACAATGAAAGATGGAAAAGAGTCTGCCGTGCAGCTCTCCGGGCTGGTCAACCAAAAGATCATTTTCAAACCGGGCGACACGCTTTCCGTGCTGGATGTTCCGTTTGAAGCCGCAGGCAATACCATCCGGGATCTGACCTTTACTTCGCTTGGAGGAGGAGAGGTGCTGCTGAACGGGTTCATTATCACCACGACCTTGTCCGGCGAGCCTTTTACGATCGTTCCTGCGCCTTTGCATAAAACGCCTGTGACTGAAGAGGATCTTCCGGCCCGCACCCTGCTGCTGAAGTACCAGGATGCGCCGTTGTATTACGGGATCACATGGGATGGGGAACCTTTCAAGATCCGCAGCATTAAAAATGATGAGCTGGATATTTTTTTCCGGGATCAAACACATAACCATGTGGCCAAGGTGCTGAACGGGAATATGAAAGGCGACTACGCGAATGTTTTCATCAGACCGGTGGAACTGGCGCCATTTTCCTCGCAAACGTGTACAGCGCTGCTTACCTGCGGAACACGGGATGGCGTGCTGGCCGCATTGAAAAAAAACGCGCCGTTAAAAACACATTTCGCTTCGCAGCTGGCAGATACCGTACCGGGCGAAAAGGGCATACTGGCGGCCGGGCAAAAATACCTGTTCAGCCATAAGATGCTGAAAAGTACATTGCTTTCAAACGTGGTATATCCTGTTTATACACAGAACCAGTTCATCAGGCATTTTACGCCCGGCAAATGGTGGAACAGCTTATATACCTGGGACCTTGGCTTTATAGCACTGGGCCTTACCACCATCAATCCAACGCTGGCGGCGGAATGTATCAATACCTACGTAACGCCGCCGGGCAGCCAGTCTGCCTTCGTTCACCACGGATCGCCGTTGCCCGTACAGGTTTATGCGTTCCTTGAACTGTGGAATAAAACGCAGTCCAGGGAATTGCTCGGTTATTTTTACCCCAGGCTTAAACAATATTATGAGTTCCTGGCAGGCCGCTACGGGAGCTCTTCCACCAATGTCCTCTCGTCTGGCCTGCTGAAAACCTGGGATTATTTTTACAATTCCGGCGGGTGGGACGATTATCCGCCGCAGGTAGGCGTTCATAGCCAGGGTTTGAGGAAGCAGGTGACGCCGGTGGTCACCACGGCGCATGTTATCCGCGTGGCCAAGATATTGAGAATGGCGGCCCGTGCGCTCAACAGGCCATCCGATCTCAGGGAGTACGACAGGGATATCAGCCGGTTTACCGCCGCCCTGCAAAAAAATTCCTGGGATGAAAAGAGCGGGTATTATTCCTATGTGATGCACGACAGCGCCGGCCGCGCCACGGGCTTTTATAAGGACCCTGCATCCGGCGTCAACTTTAATATGGGCCTTGATGGCGCTTACCCGCTTATTTCCGGGATGTGTACGGCGAGCCAGCAGGAAATCCTGACAGACAGGGTATTTTCCCCCAAACATATGTGGAGCCCTTCAGGAATTACCGTGGTGGACCAGTCCGCTCCTTACTACCGCACAGACGGCTACTGGAACGGGGCCGTATGGATGCCGCACCAGTGGTTTATCTGGAAAAGCATGCTGGACATGGACAGGAGCGACCTTGCCTATAAAGTGGCGTCCACCGGCCTGGACGTTTATAAAAGGGAAACGGATGCTTCTTATTACACATTTGAGCACTTCCTGGCGGCCTCCGGCAGAGGCGCGGGCTGGCACCAGTTCTCGGGCTTGTCCACACCCGTGCTGGCCTGGTTTGCGGCGTATTATAAAACCGGCACCATAACGCCGGGATTTGAGATATGGATCAACGGGCAGTCGTTTAATGATGACTATACTTCTTATGAAGCGGATATTTCTTTTGATGAAGCGACCCTTCCGCATAAGCGCGCCTTGCTGGCGGTCATGGATCCGGCGTTTGACTACCAGGCGCAGTTCAATGGAAAACCGGTTGCGCTTGAGCGGTTAGAGGGTGGAGTGCTTCAGGTCACTTTGCCTGCCACCAACAAAAGGGGAACGCTGACAATTTCACGGGGCAAATCCCTTCAGTAATGGGGGAAATGGTGCCTGCTTCGGAATAGTGATCGCATCAACTACCGGATCTGACCGGCTGAATTATAGCTTTGAAAAGCTATCTTAGCCGGAACTATTTCTGTAAGTGAAAACAACAATTATTAGCTTAGCCTGTAAATTATTCCCCGATGAGCAAAGCACAGTTTTTCCAGCGGATCCGCAGCTACTACCCGATCTCGGCAGATTCCGAGCGGGCCTGGGCAGCACTGCTGAGAGAAAAAATGTACGGGAAGGGCGAGCTGCTGGTAGCGGAAGGCCAGGTGCCGCGGAAATTTGCCTTTATCTGCAAAGGACTGGCCTATCAGTCCTATTTCCCGCCGGAAGGTGAAATGATCATCAAATATTTCTTTCCGGAAAACCGCCTTGCGGCCTCTGTAACCGCCACTATGACCGGTACGCCGAGTATGTTTGCTATTACTGCTATTGAGGACACCATTGTGTTGGAGTATGATTTCAGCGCTTTCCGCAAACTGGTGGACACCTGCCAGGATGTGGCTTTATTTTATATCAATTACCTGGAAAAGCATTGGGTCGTTGAAAAAGAACCGCTGGAGATTGCATTTCGTTCTGACACGGCAGCCACCCGTTACCAGCACTTCCTGAAGACACATGAACACATCCTGCCCCGGCTGAAAAAATACCACATAGCCTCCTACCTTGGAATTACTCCCACCCAATTGAGCCGTGTCATCAGCGGAAAATAATTCCGGTTTCTCGACATTTGTAAATTTTTTTCCGGCGGCAAGTTGCGAATTTAGCTTCATCAAAGCCGGCAGGATGCCATGCAAGAGGCTTTGCACGGCATAAGGGAATTGCAATGCCCGGCCATTGCGAAGACTATAAAACCAGAAACAAATGAGTTCAAAAAAAGTGGATGAGTTCCTGGCAAAATTGGACCATCCTTTAAAAAATGAAATGGCGGTACTGCGGGATACGATCATGAAAGTACACCCTGACATTACAGAAGAGGTGAAATGGGGCGGTCCCAGCTTCTATTATAAGGGAGACATTGCCACATTCGGCCCGCGTGTGAAGGATGCGGCTACACTGATCTTTCACCAGGCAGAAGGGTTAACGCCCGGCGCCGTTCTCGAACCCGCTCCCAAAGGCAAAGCCTACGCCAGATTCAAAAACATGGTTGAAGTGAAAGCTAAGGCGAAAGACCTTCAGGCGATCATCAGGCAATGGATCAAACTCCGGGACAAATCATAAAGCATGAAAAAGTATCAAATTGAGATCAAATGGACGGGGATACACTTCCTGGTGTACCTGTTATGGATGTTTTCGGAGCGCTTATGCGGACTGCATGGGCGCCACATCCAGTATCAGCAGCTCGTCTCGGTGTTTATCCTTGTACCGTCATTATTGATCTACGCGCTTGCATTACTTGAAAAAAAACTGAAAGTCTTTCAGGGAACGATTACGTTTAAACAAGCCTTTAAAAGCGGGATGCTGTTGACCTTATTTATTGTCTTGCTCAGCCCCATCAGCCAGCTCATCACCACCAGGCTTATTTCCCCGGACTATTTTGAAAATATGCGTGATTTTGCTGTCACACATCAGGGTATGCCTCCAGGAGAAGCGCAGTCCCGGCTGAATATCGGGGCGTTCATCATGCAGAGCCTGGTTGGCGGTTTGATCACCGGTGCCTTATTCTCTGCTTTAGTGGCCATTGTGATAAGGACAAAAAGCAGCCGGGGAGTATGATCAATACTGCGGCGTTCACCGGGCTTTTCGCAACATGGGCCGTAAAACGGGCGAGCTGCCGGATTGAATTTCGCCGATAACCTCGAAACCGTGGCGCTGATATAGCGAAATATTTCTCGGATTGGAAGATTCGAGATATGCGACCAATCCATCACGGTCAACGGCCTTGAGCCCTTCAGCCAGCAGTGCGGAACCTATTCCCGCTCCCTGATGCGCGGGGTCGACGCCTATCATCGGCAAGTACCAGTGCTGTTCGGTTGGATGAAATTTTTCCATTTGCTCAAAGATCACCTGCATATCGGCTTTTATATCGTCGTCGGTATTCTCGTCGAACAGCCTTTTTAAGGATTCTTCATCGGATTTGGCGCCGGGCGGCAACCACAGGGCAGCGCCGGTGGAGCCATTGGCGATGTAAGCCGTTCCTTTCTCAAACGCGCTTCCGCCGAAAGCCTTCGCTATCGAAGAGAAAGCCGCCAGATATTTTGCCGGGTCCGGCAGGGACCAGCGGGCCATCGGATCAACGCCGAATGCCAGCGTTAATACGCCAATGGCGCCGGCCTGATCCGGCGCTAAAGCTGTTTTTATTATCATATCATTTTCATTTTTTACAGACTCCTGTGTCCCTGAGGCTGTTATATTCATCAGTGCAAGCCCTTTCAGGTGTTGTTTAAGTAACAATTAATAGTATGAATCTGTTTAAATCTGGAAAGTTGCTGTTGTGGATGAGGTCGCCTTGTTGTTTTTGAAGCTGATAAAAGCACTTTTAGTTTTAAAACCTCAGAATCACATGCCTGGTTCCCGAAAGGAAAGGAAATAACATTGGCCTTAAAGCCCCCTTTTTTGTCACGGAATACCCCCCAGAATATTTGACGCTTCGCTTATTTTTGGCTTACAGGCTTAAAAAACCCAAAACCAAATAAATGAGAACGGTATCATTCGGCTTGAACATTAGCATAGACGGCTATTGCGATCACACTATCGGTAATCCGAGTGAAGAGCTTATGGATTATTTTACAGGAACGATGGACGACGTCGACCTGCTCTTTTTCGGCCGTGTCATGTACCAGCTCATGTTTCCCTATTGGAGCGATGTTGCGGAAAATCAATCCGGCACAGCAGCTGAAAACAGGTTTGCCCAAAGGTTTAGCGCTATTGACCGCGTTGTTGTTTCACGATCATTGGACAGCGGTGATGTAGACCATACAAATACGCAGATTATCCGTAGCAACCCTGCGGCAGAACTTTTGAAACTGAAACAGCAGCCCGGCAAAAAAATTTCGGTGGACAGTGTAAGCATGCTCCCGGAGCTGATTGCAGCAGGCCTTATCGATGAATTTAACCTGGTTGTCCATCCGGTGATCGTGGGGAAGGGAAGATTATTGCTGGACGCGGGAAGTCTCCAGGAAAAACTTGATTTAAAGCTGGTCAATACCATACATTTCAAATCCGGATGTATAGCCCTTCATTATTTGAAACAGTGACGGGAAATTTGCGCGAACGTAAAACTATCATTGCAACAGGCTGACTTAAAAAAAGGCTGCCTTTCAGCAACCTTTTTCTGTACCGGGTACGGGAAATTCTTTGAACACCTTTTTCGATCCTGGTCTATTTCATTAAAAAGTAAACCTTACAAACGGTACAGGGAAAAATCCCTGCTGGTAATTGTTTACGACTTGTCCGGTACGGGCGTTCCAATCCTGTCTGAAAATATTATTGTTATTGGTAACGTTTTGCAGGTCCAGCGAAATTTCTAAAGACGATTTTCTGTATTCCTTCCGGTAGGATAGCTTTACATCCGAGCGGAAATAAGCCGATTGCCTTAATGAAAAAGCCTCTTCTTCGATAAACTGTATTTCGCCGTCTGCAATAGATGCTGTAATGTCCACAGGTGAAAGATAGCGACCTCCGACGGCAGAGATCTTCATTGAAATGCTGAAATATCTTTCCCTGCTGAACTTCCATTCCTTGCCTGCAAGGGCATTGATTACATAACCCATATTAAACGCCGTATTTCGTAACGCCCCATCGCTTCCCTGGTATTTGGAATCAAACAGGGACGTGGTAAGCAGGTAATAAAGCCCTTTTGAAAAATTCCTTTCAAGCGTAAGCTCTACACCGAAATTTCTTCCCTTGCCCTGATTGATAAGACTGTCCCGCAATGTAGGAGTAGCATCTGCTCCAAGATTGACGGTCGAAAAAGAAGACGGATGACTTTCCACAGGCAGGTCATACAACGACTGGTAGTAAAGTTCGGTCTTCAGGCTTGTATTATTGTTTAATTTCCAGTTGTGCGACAACACAGCATGGTTGCTTCTTATAAACCCTAAAGATTCATTTGTATACAGGTTGCCGGACGGAGTGGATGTTACAACCGTGTAATTTAGCAGATTGTCCATTTGGCTGTGCATTCCGAAACCGAAGCCTAAAGTATGCCTGTTGTTTATTTTAGCGTTTAGCCCGATTCTTGGCTCTATGCTCTGGCTCTGGGAAATATCCAGATATTGGTAGTGCATCCCTGCGATAAATGTCCACACCTCGTTCATCCTGTATTTCCATTGAGCGTAGCTCTGCAGCAGGTTCAAACCGCGTTGGCGGTCAGCAATTACCAGGTCGTGTACGCCGGCATAGATACGTTTGTTGAGTATGGAAAAGCCGGTATAGTCATTGGAAACCCCTGCAATAAGGCTATGCCTTGCATTTAACTTATGATTCAACTGAAAGACAGCGGAATATTTTTGCGTGGAGAATTTCCAGTGCCAGTCAGGAGTAGCGATATCGGGTTTTAACGTACTGATAGAATCCCTGTCAAACCATTCGTTCGTACTGCTATAACCGACCGTTAATTTCGCAGTAGTCTTATTGCTTAGCAGATGCTTGTAACTAAGTCCTGTAATGTTGGTTTCGTAATCGGCAAAACGATTGGAGTAACTATTTCCATAAGCCTGTCCGTCGGGATCATAATCTTTGCCCAGGCTCACAAATGAACTTCTGCCCCATATACCGAACAAACTCAGGTTTCCTTTTGCGCCGACCGGTGAGTTTACTTTATAATTTACATCGTAGTAGTCGGGTTGCCCTCCGCCAGTACCAAAGTTGAGCCCCAACTGCCGGAATACAGAAAGGGTGGAATATCTGGCATTTACGAGGTAGGATGCTTTTTTACCTTTCCCGATCGGCCCCTCTGCTCCGGCTTCAAATCCGTTGAAACCTACTTGTCCTACAAATTCGTGCTTGTCTTTATTTCCATTCCGCAACCGTAAATCAAAGACGCCCGCAACAGCGTTACCGTATTGGGCGGGGAAAGCACCTGATATAAAATCAGACTTGGCTATCAGATTGTTGTTCAGCATGCTTACAGAACCTCCCATACTGTTCAGCGCGCCGAAGTGGTTAGGATTGGGAATGTTAAGACCTTCAAGCTGCCATAGCATGGCATTTGGGGAATTGCCTCGTATAATGATGTCGTTTCTTGTGTCATTGGTAGATACCACTCCGGCAAAGTTTATAGCCATCCGCGCAGGGTCGCCAAAAGAACCGGCATATCTTTTGGTTTCTTCCATATTGAACGTGCGGGCGCTTACAGCAGCCATTTCATTGTTGGGTGATTTCCTGTTGGGAGCGCTAATGACCACTTCATCCAACATCTTAATTTTTTCACGCATAGCCACATTATTAAGTTGAAGTTCTTTCCCTGCGGTGATCAATAAATCAGAAAGGAACAAGGGTTCGTATCCTGCAAACGTAATGATAATAGATTGCCTGCCTAAAGGAACTCCCATAAGCCGGAAATTTCCAAGCGAATCCGAAAACGTATTTATCCCGGGGTAATTTGCCATTTGTATTGTCGCACCACCGATAGGAGCGAACGAGGCATCGTCAACTAATTTCCCGTTTATAGTTTGGGTTTGGGCTTGTACATTGCTGAAAAAGGCAATGAGGAACACAGTCAATAAAGTGGCCTTATAATAGATTGATTTTGCTGCCATAATTCGCTATATTTATCTCAGGAAATTATTTTGGACAAATTTCCACGACAGGATCTTCCTGTTCATTGATTTGGATCAATAAAGAAAGTGCCCTGGGAAAAACAGTCTATTGAAGCCGGCTAAGTTTATGTTTGAAAATATTCATCAGTATTTTTTGCAGTTTTTACCCAACCTTTCTGCCGGGGCGTGGGAGCCTCTTACCGAGCTTTTGGTAGTGAAGTCTTACAAGAAAGGGGAAATTATCAGTGATTTGGGTGCTGTAAACAAATGGGTTTCCTTTATTGAGAAGGGGGCGGTGATCGTATTTGATTTGTCTGACGGGAAGAAGACCGTCTATGAGTTCTTTTTTGAACATCAATTTACAGGAGATTATGAAAGTTTTTTAACGTCCCGTCCTGCTAATTATGGAATAGAAGCCTTGGAAGATTGTGAATTGTATCATCTTCATTTCAACAGCCTGCAAAAGCTGTATGAAAGGTTTCCTGAGTATGAACGCATTGGCAGGCTCATTGCAGAAGCCCAGTTTTTGCGTGTTACCCAAAAAAACGCCAAGTTGATGGGAGAAAAGCCCGAAGAGCGGTATTTGAATCTTATAAAAGAAAGGGAAGAGTTGATTCAAAGAGTACCGCAGTATTACGTGGCATCTTATCTTGGGGTTACGCCCGAAGCATTAAGCCGGATCAGGAAAAGGCTGGTTTCAAAATAGTTGCAACACTGCATAGTGGATAATGGAGATGGTGGCTAGAAGAAAATTAAGAAGGGAGCCCGCGGCATTACCGCCTAGCAGATTAAACGACAAAGCCCTAACAATCTGATTGTTAGGGCTTATTTATTCGCTTCTTCGTACCGCGTACGGGAATCGAACCCGTCATTCCTCCGTGAAAGGGAGGCGTCTTAACCGCTTGACCAACGCGGCATTGGTCATTTTTGGGATGGCAAAGGTAAATAATTCAACCACAAATCCAAAAAAATATCTGATTTTATTGCGCCATAACTGCCTGATCCTTCTGCCGGTGCATGTTGCCCCAGTCTGAAATACACTGCAGCATCGGGGCGGTAGACTGCCCCATCTCCGTCAGCTCATATTCCACCCTTGGCGGCACCTCCGGGAACACGGTACGCTTCACCAGCCCATGCTCCTCCAGCTCACGCAATTGCGCTACCAGCATCCGCTCGGAAACCGCCGGTATCGCCTTCCGCAGCTCGTTGTACCGCATCCTGCCCTCCAGGAGGTTGAACAGGATCGCGGGCTTCCAGCGGCCGCCGATCACCCCCAGGGCATAAGCCATCCCGCAGTTCCGGAGGATCACGGTCTCGTTGCGGGCGTTTGTAGAGTCCTGTTTACGCATACTTACTTTTTTGTTAGTACTTAACAATTTTAGCTGTACCTGCAAAGTTAGGAGTTTTAATCTACTTTTGAGCCATGAAAACATTACAAAATAAAACAGCCCTCGTAACCGGCGGAAGCCGGGGCATTGGGGCGGCTATAGCAAAAAGGCTCGCCAGGGAAGGCGCAAACGTGGCCATCACCTATAACGCTTCCCCCGAAAAGGCAACCACCGTGGCAAAAGAAATCGAAGCGCTGGGCGTGAAAGCGCTGGCTATTAAGGCGGACAGCGCTGACCCTCATTCGGTTATAGCGGCGGTAGACCGTACGGCGAAGGAGCTGGGCGGCCTGGATATTATCGTGAACAACGCCGGCATCGGGATGTATAAAGATGTGACGGAATTCAGCCTGGAGGACTTCGATCTGATAACAGCCGTAAACATCAGGGCCGTATTTGCCGGCTCCCGGGCAGCACTGGCTTATATGGGCAAAGGTGGCCGCATCATCAACATCGGCAGCTGCCAGGCGGAAAGGATGCCCACCCCCGGCGGTTCACTGTATGGCATGAGCAAAAGCGCGCTTGTAGGGCTCACCAAAGGAATGGCCCGGGACCTCGGACCAAAAGGCATCACGGTGAACGTAGTGCACCCCGGCCCCATCGATACGGATATGAACCCGGCCAACGGCCCTTTCGCGGATTATGAGCGCTCCATTATGGCCCTGCCCGAATTCGGAACAGGCGACGATGTGGCCGCTATGGTGGCTTACCTGGCGGGTCCTGAAAGCAGCTATGTGACCGGCGCCGGTTTTTTGGTGGACGGAGGTACAAATATTTAACAATACTATAGGGCTCTCAAAGGGTAATATATTTTATTTACTGGGATATTTTGTCTAGTATTACATTAAATGCCAACTGTGTTTATCAAGTGACGAACTAAATTCATCATTTTCTATTCACACCGGCCGTAATACGAAATATCTAAATAATGCCTAAAGTTTCTTTCAACAACAAAAATGCACTGTTCTTCCCTTCCCTGAAAGCGTCGGTGGAAGAGTATTTTAAAACCAACAACGTACAAAAAACGGGTAACCTGCACCTCTATCTCAAAACGGCGGTGCTGATCCCTGCGGCCATATTGCTTTATGTATGCCTGCTGGTATTTCCCTTACATGCGGCTACCGGCATCCTTATGAGTGCCCTCCTCGGTTTTACGCTGGCCTGCATCGGGTTCAACGTGATGCACGACGCCTGCCACGGCAGCTATTCCAATAAGAGCTGGGTGAACGACACGCTGGGGCTCACCCTCAACGCATTGGGCGGTAACGCGTTCATCTGGAAACAGAAACATAACATTATCCATCACACATACACGAATGTGGACGGTGTGGACGACGATATCGCCAAAAGCCCGCTGATGCGCCAGTGCAGTACCCAGCAATGGGTGCCCATGCACCGGATCCAGCATTTTTACGTGGTGCTGATCTATGGCATTTCTTCCTTTGCCTGGGTTTTTATCATGGACTTCGTGAAATATTTTTCCAGCAAGGTGTACAGAACGCCGTTGCAGAAAATGAAGCTGCAGGACCATCTCGTGTTCTGGGGCAGCAAGGTGCTGTACGTGTTGTTCTACATCGTGCTGCCTATTATGCTGGTGGGCGCGCAGGCCTGGGTGGTGGGCTTCATCGCCATGCACCTGGTAATGGGCTTCACGCTGGCCATCGTGTTCCAGCTGGCGCACGTAGTGGAAGAAACTTCCTTTGAAGTAGTGGGCGAAGATGATAAGCTGATCGAAAATGAATGGGCGATACACCAGATCAAAACCACCGCGAACTTTTCGCCGAACGATAAAGTAGTGTCATGGTTCGTGGGCGGGCTGAATTACCAGGTAGAACATCACCTGTTCCCCCGCATCAGCCACGTGCATTACCCCGCCATCAGCAAGATCGTGGAAGCGAAATGCAAGGAGTTTGGATTGCAGTACAACAGCATGCCAACCATGATGAGCGCCGTGCGCTCGCACTTCAGGTTTATGCGCATGCTGGGCATGAAACCCGCTGTGGCTGCTGTGCCTGTAGCATAACTTTATCAATACAAGGATATAACATCACTCAAAAAGCCGCTCTTACGGGAGCGGCTTTTTTTAATGTCTCAGCGTGATGGAGTCGCTATCATTAATCTACACATCACTTATTTAGTTGGAGCGCACGATTTGTCTTAGCCTGGATGCTATCATAAATCTACACATTAGTTCTACTTTGCGTGGAGCATGCCGTTCTTCCAGTAAAGCTCCGTTGTCTGCAGCTGGTTGACCTGCTCTATCAGGTCGTCCAGCGGCTGGTTGCGGAACATTTTCCCGCTCACCCGTTTTTCGCCTGCTTCCGGTGAGTCGATATACAGCGTGGTGTTGAACCACCGGCTGGTCAGCTCTCCGAAATCCTTCACGGTCATTTCATTAAAATACATCTCACCATGGATCCATGCCGTCGTATAACGCGGATCGTAAGCGGTGGTGGTAATGGGCTGCTCTGTAGCCACCCTCGACTGTTCCCCGGGCCGCAGGCTGCTTCGCTGCGTTCCCGCCGATACCGTAGCTTCGCCGCTTACGATGGAAGCAAGCACGTCCGTTGCTGTATAAGCATTGGCGTTGAATGCGCCCGCGGTGGTCTGGATATCGGCCTGCCCCGCATGTACGATAAACGGCCGGGCAGCGTCTTCCTTCACGATAAAATATGCTTCCCCATCCAGGTACACCTCCCTTACGCCGCCGGCCTGGAAGCGGAAAGGAAACCGCAGCCTGGATGCGCTGTTGAGATATACTTCCGTGCCGTCGCTGAGCAACAGCCGCTGTTCTTTGCGCGGCGGTATGGTCAGCGCATTCCACCCGTAAGCATCCGCTTCGGAGGGTTGGAACCGCAGGAAGCGGCTGTCTTTATAAACAGTGGTACTGCCGATCTTATAGCTCTGCATGCCGTTCTCCTGCATGCTGATGGTTTCCCCGTTGGCAAACTCCAGCATCATGGCATGGCTGCGGGGAGGCATGATGGACCGCGGCGGCATGGCCTCCGGAAGCCGGGGCCAGGCCCAGTATATAGACGCCAGCAGGCAAATTGCGGCAAAGCCGGTCAACAGCCTGTTCCGCACGCGCCGCACTTTTATAACGCGGTGCCTGCGCAGCACCTCCTGGAAATCGGCTTCCATGTCCCTTGTATAATAATCCTTCCGGGGCGCTGTAATGGTATTGTTCTTCACTTCAATACGCAGGGCGCGGGCCTCTTCGCTGGCGGCGAGTATCTGGTCCAGCTTCTCCTGCTCTTCAGGAGTAAGCGTACCAAAAATTTCCTTGATCAGGAGAATGCGTATTTGAAATTCATTTTCCATTCTGAATATAAGATACGTTATCGGAGGGGGTAGGGTGAACCAAACCGCAAAATAAATTTGTTAACGTTGGCGCAGCGCGGCCTCCGCTTTGTTAATGCCGCTCCCCGCACCGTTAAAACACAGGCACAGACATGTTTGTTGAAAAATAGGCGCATTCACACCGCAGTTCCGTTATCCTGTCAGGCCGCATCATAAATGCATACGGGGTTATAAAATTGAGTGTCACATTTTCACCCTTTTTAAACCATACGAGCATCTTATAGAAAGGAAATCAGTGTGAACATGAACAGGCTAAATCAATTGGTGTATGTACGTTTCGCTCCCGGCGACCTGATCTGCGATGAAAGGCAGATGCCGGTGTACCTGAAAGAATTACGGAGCGAGAAGTTCAGGATCACGGCGGACCTCCGGAACATAGACCAGCAGGCTGCAAACGAAAGCTGGGAAGCCAATGCGCGCGCGCTGCGGCAATACCAAATGCAAACGGTGGCCATGCTGGATGTGCTGCAACTTTTCCGTCAGCAGGCAGCCCAGTCGCTGCACGGCTTTTACGGGGAAGCCGCCTGCGTGCTGCTGGATATCCTCATCGCCCTGGAACAGCATTTTCCTGAATACCTTGCCAAAGACATTTACATGCCAGAAGCCTATGCCCGCCACGTCATCGCGCAGCTGGAACCACGCGTACGCGCCGTGGAGAAGTCCCTGCTCGACAAAAAAGCGGACCGTGAGCTCGTGCGGCTGATCTTTAAACCCCTGCGCCAGCCTGATACGCAGCTTACCTTCGGTATGGCCATGTATTACAGGCGGCTCATCAGCGACCTGCAATTGCGGCAGGCGCCGCGGCATATGGATATAGACGAACGGATCCATCATATCCTGTACGCGTATAATTTCAATTCTCCGGAATTGTTCCGGTATTCCACCCGGATGCTGCGGCAAAAAGTATCGCAATTGCGCACGCTCCAGGAGAAAAAAGCCTTGCTGATATGGTACGGGAAAGAGCTGAAGAATATGCCAGCCAATGAATACGCCTTGTACAGCGGAAAAGGTTCCATCCGGAGCCAGCTCGAAGAATGGATGAACGAAGAGAAATTATTCCTGCATACGCTGTTCACCACCTGGGAATCCTAGAATGCCACCACGTGCGGTTGACCCCTGAAAAATCCCGACACATCCGGTTACGAAAAAATAATTCTCACACCTGTGACGATGATGTAAAATCTTTCAAAATTATAGCCGGACTTTTATGATGATATGTGCGTGTACTTTTATAGTTCTTCATTTTTAACAGGACAATACTGTTCTTCCCGTTGTCGTCGGCCCGCTGGAAAGATTAGATAATAATTATTTCCCCGCAATATGAAAACATTTAACCAATTTGTAACGGTACAGCTAAGTCCCGAAACGCTGGCTGGCAATACAGACAGTTTGCCCGCCTACCTCAGCCGTGTACAGGAAGAAAAACTGCGGATCACCGGTCAGTTGCTCGAGCTGGCTTCATTGCCCGCCGAGGAAAAAGAACATGCGACCATCGTGCAGCAATGGCAGGGGATGTGTGTGGAGCTGCTGGAAGCGCTGCACCGTTTTCGCTTCAGCCACCGCGCTACCCTTACCGCATCCGCGGAGCCGGACGGCATCGATCTTTTTTACGGCTCGGTGGAAGAAATGCTGCAAGCTATTCTTGTGGGGCTGGAACAACATTTCAAGGATCATCTACTGCCGGAACTGCCGCTGCCATTGAGTTACGCGGCAAGGGCCAGGCAGCAGCTGGCGCCGCGCATAAAGGATGCGGAACGCCTGCTGAAAAAGAACGGCCTGGACCCTGACCTGCTGGAGCTGCTGCTGGCGCCCGTCAAAGTATTTATTGATGATGCGGATGTACGTCTCAGTTTCCGCGAACTGGTCTATTACCGCGAGCTCGTCAGCCAGCTGTGCAGCGCCGCCAGCCTGGAAGCCGTGCCGGCGGACCAGTTCAACCTCCAGGTGCATTACCTGCTGGTGCATCTCAACTTTAATTCCGTGGAATACTTCCTTTACTGCACCAGCCGCATGCGCAAATGGCTGAAACAATTCACTGACATGCAGGACAGGATCAATACCCTCACCTGGTGCATCAAGGAAGTGAAAGCGATCCCGATGCTGCATAATGGCAGGGGCTTCCGTGCGGGCGGCTTCCCGGTCAAAGACCAGCTGGGCGCATGGCTGGAAGAAGAAAGGATCTTCATCCGCACCGTGATGGAAACCATGATGGCCAAACCCGCCGGGCATGCGGAAGAAGAAAAGATGCGCGCCTTTCTCACCATCCCGCAGGCCGCGCTCATGGCAAGAGTGTACATGGAAGAAGGGATCATCCGGTCCGCTTCCATCCAGCAGATATTTTCCACGGTGGCCGGTATGCTGCAGCTGAAAAAAACAGATGCCGGGATGGAAGACGTTTTCCGTTTAAAGTTTTTCAACCCCAGCCTCGCAACTGTTATGACCTGCAAAAGCTGGCTCAACAGGGTGCTGGACAGGTTAAATGATTATGAGGACCAGATGCGCGCATATATCGACAATTAAAGTCAACATTAAATCCTGGAAAAAATCAAGCTGAAATGAAAAGTTTTTTTACGCAAATACTCGCAAATCTGGAACAGGACCTGGCAGAGATAGAGACCCGCATCCCGAACGTGTTGGAAAGATATAAAACAGGCGCGCAGCTTGCGGACCGGGCTGCCGCCAAATTAAAGGGCGCCGTGCCGGAACGGTTCAGCAGCACCGCCACCGAGATCTATTTTTTCAAGAACATCCAGCCGCAGGTACTGAGCCGGAAGATCTATTACAGCCAGCTTTTCAGGATAGAGGCAGACCGGCCGAAAAGTGTGCGCGACGATTATAAAAAATTCCTGGACCAGGAACTGCAGCGCATCACGATGTTCTTCGAGGTTCATAACGCGCTTTACCTCTACTTCCGCGGCGGCGCCACCGAAAAAGACCCACAGTATTTCCTGCGCGGCAGCCTCTACAACAACGAATACCCTACAGACCTTGACGGCGTGCTGGACACGCGTTATTGCACCGTCACCTCCTTTAAGCTCGCGGAGCTGATCGCGCTGGAAGACGTCAGCAAGCACATTATCGGCAAGCTGGAACAGATCTACGCGCTGCCCCGCAACCTTCACTATAAACCCCGCCTCCGCTGGACCGAATCCAAAACCGACCTGGTGGAACTGGTGTACGCCCTTCACCTCAACGGCAGCTTCAACAACGGCTCCGCGGACCTGAAGCAGATATTCGAATGGTTGGAAAATTCGCTGGAAATAGATTTCGGCAATGTATACAGCAACTTCCGCGACATCAGGATGCGAAAAAAAGAAACGGCTTCTTTCCTGACCCGGTTGAAAGACGGCCTGCTAAAAAGAATAGAGGAAATGGAATGAGCTTACAGCTCAGCCGCCACGCGACGCAATGCGTCCGGCAGCTCTTGTTTGTCCCAGCAGGTGCCCAGCGCCACGCGAACATATTGGTTGTCGCCCGTTAAACTGAACATTCCCCCGTGAGAGATATCGATGTTTTGCTGCAGCAGCTTTTGTACGGTTGCGCCGGGATCCTTGCAGGCCAGCCAGTAATGAAAGCTGCCCGGGAACGTGCGGTAATCCGCGCCGTTGAAGATATCTTTCCACATCTCCGCGCTGCGTTCGGCCACCGCGCGTTTTTCTTCCATGATCTTTTGCAGCAGCCCGCTTTCGATAAGGTGCAGCCCGAAATGCAGGAACAGGAGCGAGGCGCCGCTGCTTTGCATTCTCACGATATTGCCCATTTCAGGCAATACGTTTTTCGGATGGATGGCGTAACCGGATTTCAGCATCGGGTTGAATGCCTTGGAAAGGCTGTAGAGATGGATGGTGCGTTCCGGCGCCAGCGCCAGGAAAGAGGGCGGGGGCGAAGCGTGCAGGAAGCGGTAGGCGTCGTCTTCCAGGATATGAACGTCTTTAAACCTGCGCACCACCTCCACAATAGCTTTCCTTCTTTCTAACGACATCACCGCGCAGGTGGGATTATGAATAGTGGGCTGGAGGTAGACCAGCTTACAGGGATATTTTTCCAGCGCCTCCGCCAGCTTTTCCGGCAGCATGCCTTCTTCATCCGCTTCGATCACCCTGAAACGGTACCCCTCCATCTCCGCGCACTGCCTGAAACCCGGGAAGGTAAAGGGCTCCACGGCAATTTCCTCCGTTTTCCCCCTCATTCCCGTAAGGGTGGCGGCCAGGCCCCCGTTGGCGCTGGGCAATATGGTGATGGTATGATCACCCGGTGTGAAATGCAGCCATTTCCCCAGGGTAGCTAAGGCCTGGCTGTCCAGCGGTTGGTAAGGTGGGTGCAGCAGCGCATATTGCTGACTGGCCGGCAGGTGGCGGCAGAATTCCAGGAATACTTCCATTTCCCGTGGTACGGAGGGGTAGTTGAGACTAAGATTGAGCATCCTGAAAGTTAGGAAATATGATGCTTTCGCGAAGATTATTATCTTTAAAACTTCATAAAATACTTGTAGTCCTGTATGATAAGATCTCTTTTCCCGGTGCTGGCCTTAGTGTGCGTCAGCCTCCTTTCCCGGGCGCAGCAAAATTGCCCTGTGATACCGCTTCCTTCGCAGAGCACGGCCGTAAAGGCTGTATTCCCGTTGACCGACCAGACGCCGCTGGCCGTTTCCGAGCCTTCGCTGCTGGCATCCGCCAATATGCTGCAACAGCAGCTGCTGCAATATGCCGGCATCCGGCTGGCCCTGGCTGCCAAAGCTCCTGGCAACGGCATCCTGCTGAAAAGGGTGAAAGGCGATAACCCTGCCGCCTATACGCTGGAAATGACCGGCACGCAGGTAACCATAAGCGCTTGGGGCGATGAAGGCCTGTTCTACGGCCTCATGTCGTTCGTACAGCTGGTGCGTACCGCGCAACCCAAACAGGCTGCCGCACAGGTGCCCTGCTGGAACATTACGGATAAGCCATTGTACGGCTGGCGCGGTTTTATGCTGGACGAATCCCGGCAGTTCTTCGGCAAGGCCGTGGTGAAAAAGCTGCTGGACGAAATGGCTTCCTATAAGCTGAACCGCTTCCACTGGCACCTGACGGACGAGCCGGGCTGGAGGCTGGAAATAAAACAATACCCGCGCCTTTCCCTTGTGGGCGGCATCGGTGTGCACGGCGATTCTACCGCGCCGGCGCAGTACTACACCCAGGATGAAATAAAAGAGATCGTGGCCTATGCCAAAGAAAGGCACATCACGGTGATCCCGGAAATAGACATGCCCGGCCACGCCACCGCGGCCAACAAAGCCTATCCGCAATTCAGCGGCGGCGGCTCCGCGAAGTATCCCGACTTCACGTTCAATCCCGGCAAGGAGGAAACATATCAATACCTGGCCAATATCCTCAAGGAAGTGAACGTGCTGTTCCCTTCGCAAATGATCCACATCGGCGGCGACGAAGTGAGCTTTGGTTCGGAAAAATGGAAAACCGATCCCGCCGTGCAGCAGCTGATGAAAACAAAAGGGTACAGCAGCCTGCTGGAGGTAGAACATTATTTCATCAAACGTATGGCCGATACGCTGCTGAAGCTGAACAGCAAAGTGCTGGGCTGGGACGAGGTGACGGCGGCGGCACTGCCCGCCAAAGAAACCATCGTGTTCTGGTGGCGGCACGACAAAGCGGATCAGCTGAAAGGCGCACTGGATAAAGGTTACAAAGTGGTGCTCTGCCCCCGCCTGCCTTTTTATTTTGACTTCGTGCAGGACAGCTCCAATATAGCGGGCCGCCGCTGGCAGGGCGGGTTCAATCCCCTCAAACGCGTATACGACTTCTCCCTCGCCACACTTCCTTTTTCAGTGGACGGCAGGCTCTCACAGGTAGAGGGCATCCAGGCCAACCTCTGGACGGAAACAGTGAGAACTACCGAACGAATGTACTACATGACCTTCCCGCGCCTCATCGCCTTCGCCGAAGCCGCCTGGACGGCCCCCGCTGCCAGGGATTTCCAACAGTTCGAGCAGCGCCTGAAACAGCACCTGCCGCTGCTGAAGGAACAAGGCATCTACTACATGGAATCGCCGAAGCTGACGCCGGAGCCTATCCGGTAGAGCAGATGCATGAAAAGCCGTCATTGCGAGGAGCAGCAGGGCCAGGCGGGAGGGGCGCCGAAGCAGCCTCCTTCATTGAAGTGACGCACGCTGATATCGGGAGATCGCTTCGTCGCGGCTCCAGCACAAACGCCCGCTGCTTCTCGCAATGACGGGCTTCGCTGGCTGCTGCCGGAGAAAGTTTTTTTTATGGATCTAATTCCGGATGCCCGCGATCAGGTTTACGGTAAGCGCCACTGCAAATGTGTTCAGGAAAAAAGAAAGCAGGCCATGCACCAGCGCCACCCGCCTGATCTTCCGCGAAACCACCTGTACGTCGGACACCTGGAAGGTCATGCCAATGACGAACGCGAAGTAGGCGAAATCCAGGTAATCCGGTTGTTTGGTATGAGGAAAATCCAGTCCGCCGGCGTGCCTGGTAACGTCGTTCTCATCGTCGTCGTAATAAAGATTGGCGTAGTGGATGGAGAGCGTGGTATGCACGAGCCACCATGAGATAAGTATCCCGCCGATGGCCACGGGCAGGTAAACCGCCATGGCTGTGCCTCCCGCGTTGTTCGACAATATCAGCAGCAGCACGATGATCATGCTGGCGAGAGAAGCGACGAGAATAAAACTGTATACAAAGGTCCGCCCGCCATCGTCTACCCGGGCTGTTTTGCGTATCTCGTCTATAGAGCGGGTGAAAAATATGCTCCAGGTAATAAGGATGTAGGTAAGTCCGAACGCTTCCCAGAGCAGCATATACAGCACCAGGTCGTTCAGCTGCGCATTACGCACCAGCAGGTAAACAATAAGGGCCGCCAGGGCGCCCGCCAGCACCTTATGGAAAGGATGCAATTGCAGCAGCAGGCGCAGGAATTTATTTTTAGGCTCATGCAGAGGCATGGCTAAAGTTACACAAAAAAAGCGTGTACCCGTTTGGCACACGCTTCAGTTTTTTCGCTGGCGGAAGTAGAGGATTATGCTTTCTGAAGTTTTTTCATCACGATGGCTTCGCCGATGCTGTTGGTCCTGAGCACGGTCCATTGCGTTGCGCTTTCCAGGGTGATGGCGTAGTATGTGTTGCCATCCACCACGTATTCCATTACACTGTGGATCTTCTGGTCGCGGAATTTGCGGATGAGGGTGGAGACCACTTCCAGCGGAAGCTCTGTATCGGTGATGATGCGCGAAGTGGCGAGGAGGGTACCGTCTTTATTGAAGTGAGCGGTCACCTTACTGGCCCTGAGGGTGAACTTGGCCATGTAGTTGTTGTCCGTTTCGTACCATTGAACATTGGCGGCGCCTGCAAACACGCGGTCGAAGGCGAGCTGTACTTTACGGTTATCGATATCGCGGCCGAAAGATGCGGCGGCTGAAAGAACGATAGCGGCGAGGAGGATGAGCTTTTTCATGATTATAGAGTTTTTTTGGATTTGAAATGTTGTTTTGTGTTTGCGTTGTTTGATGGTGTAAAATTAGCTCCATGCAGGGCGGGAGGCAAGCGAATAGGTATTAATGGAGTGGTTGAGCGGCCATTGTCCGGAATTGGGATTTATGCGGACACCGGTATCTGTGGCGGGTTTGACGGCAGCGGTGCATACACCGCTTCCCGGAAGCCGTATAACCGGTACAGTGACAACCGGTTCCGGGAAAACGGTGATTTTCAAAAGCGGACACTTTATCTCAAAAGCGGACGATTTTTGGTACTTTTAAGGCCATAAACCAACCGCAGGACAATGCAGCGCTGTTTTACAAGCAGGCCGGCATGCGGGAAGAACTGGCGGCACTGAATGCGCTCCGCGAAAAAGAGCTGGCGGCAAAGATCGCGGCGCAGCAGATCAACCGTCCCGCGCCTTCCCTTGCCGCTTTCGTGGACATGAAGGGCAACCCGGTGAAAACAGAAGCACTGAAGAACAAAGTGATCCTCATCGATTTCTGGGCTACCTGGTGCATTCCCTGTATGGAAGAAATGCCTTATGTGCAGCGGTTGTACGACCAGTACAAAAGTAATCCCGATGTGGTGTTCATGATCGTGAACAGCGGTGCGCGCAATACCCTCGCGGATGCGCAGGGCTGGAAAGGCCACAGGCAATATTCCTTCCCCGTATATTACAATACCGACCCGGAAGTGGGGGAGAAGTTCAGGTTCAACATCATACCTGCCACCTACATCATCGACAGGAATGGAAATATCCGCTTCGGCAATATTGGCTTCGAAGGCCCTGAAGTGGAAACGAAGCTCCGGCTGCAGCTGGAGCAGGTCTTACAACATTAACGGGTACCATTTGCAGAGAAAGGAAGCCCCGGCACGGAAAGGCCGGGGCTTCACTGTTTTATGCCGGTAATTTTTTATTCGCTCCGCAGGCTCTTAACCGGGTTGGCCACAGCGGCCTTTAATGTTTGAAGCACTATCAGCAGCATAGACGCAACGCCCAGGATCAGTATGGTAAGCACGAAGGGATGGGCCGTAATATCCACCCGGTAAGTATAATTTCCCAACCATTTCCGCATGAGCAGGAAGGCAACCGGAATGGCCGCTATCGCGCCAACCACGATCATCCAGAGAAAATCTTTCATGAACAGCGCGGCGATACCGCCCACGGATGCTCCCAATACCTTGCGTATCCCGATCTCCTTGGTGCGTTTCTGCACGCTCAGGGAAACCAGTCCCAGTATGCCCAGCAGCACGATTACCAGCGACAGCCCGGTTGCAATGTAAGTGCCGCTCTTCAGCTGCATTTCCACGGAATAGAGCCTCTTCAGCCGGTCGTTAATAAAAGTATATTCGAATGGCGCGCCGGGCATCAGTTCCGCCCATTTTTTGCGCACAGCTTCAATCCTGGCGGAAGGAGAGCCGGGCTTCAGCTTAAAGGACATGTACCGGTACATCACTGCGAGATCAATGGAAAGGATCATCATAGGCTCTATCTTCTGGTGCATGGTCTTGAAGTGGAAATCTTTAAGCACGCCTGCCACGTGATATACGCGCTGATCGCCGTCTGCCGCTCGGATGGCCTGGTTCAGCGCTTCCTGCGGCGTCCAGCCCATGGACCTTGCAAAGGTTTCGTTGACCACCACCTTCAGCGGGTCCGCCAGCTTCACGTCTTTCGTAAAATAATCCCCGGCGCTCATGTGCAGGTTGTACAATGAAGCGTATTTGAGATCGGTGAAAATGGTCATGGAAGAAATGGCGGAAGTGGAATCGGTGCCGGGCTTAAAGAAAGGGCGAGTGCCGGAATAATTGGCGTCAGGTATCTCGTAAGAAAGACTCACTTTTTCAACATCGTTCAGCGTGGCAAGCTGGTCGCGGGTGCTGTACATTTTCTGCAGCCCTTCGGGCGACCAGTTACGGGGCAGCTGCGCAGCGATCACGAATTCGCGGTCGTAGCCCAGGTCTTTCTTGAACAGGAACCCGATCTGCTGGCTGATGATGAGGGCGCCGATCAGTACTACGGCGGCGGTGAAGAACTGGAAAGTGATCAGCGCTTTCCGCATCCAGATATTTTCTTTCACCGTTCCCGGCCTGCCCTTCAACGAATCCACCGATTGGAGCGAGGAGAGCATGAAAGCCGGGTAGATGCCGGCCAGCAGGCCGGTGAACAGGATAAACAGTATAGGATAAATGATAAAATGAAGAGGAAAGTCCGTCAGGCCGGGAATGCTGGTGCCCAGCATCCTGGAAAAATAATTGCGCCCGGCCAGGTAGAGCAGGAACGCGAAACAAGTGGCCACTGTAACGGTGATGGTGGATTCCGTGAGGAATTGCAGGATCAGCTGTTTCCTGAGCCCGCCCAATACTTTCCTCACACCGATCTCCTTCATGCGCGAAGAGGATTTGCTGATGGAAAGGTTCACGAAATTGATGATGGCCATAAAAAGAATGAAGAGTGCTGCTGCGGAAAGGGCATACAGCATTTTCCGCACGATGCCGTTGTTGGCATCCAGGTGGTATTGACTGAGCGAAACCAATACCGGCGTGAGGTTCTCTGATATATTGGCCTGGGCGTTCTTCTTCAGGAGATCTTTCATGGGTTTTGCCAGCGAGCCGGGCGTTATCCCGGGCTGCAGCTCTACATAGCCGATCGTGTATTTGGTGAACCAGTTGTTGATATCGCGGTTGAAGAACGGCATGTTGCCGGTGGAGATGAAGAATTGGTTGATATCGTCCGGGTCCAGGCTGGTGATGGAATTATCTGCCAGGTCTTCCAATACGCCGGTGATAGTAAAAGCCTGCTTGGTGCCGCCGAAATTGGAAATATCCAGGGTTTCGCCCAGCACGTTCGTTTTGCCGAAATATTTCTTCGCTATCTTCTCCGTGATCACAACGCTGTAGGGCGCCGTCAGTGCCGTTTTAGGATCGCCCTGCGCAAGGGTGAAGCCATACATATCCAGCAGCGTGCTGTCTCCCAGGTGTATCCCTTCCCTGAAAGCTTTATCGCCGCGGGCTACCGTGGTGGTCACGCCGTCCCAGCGGTAAAAATTACGCACCAGGTGCGGATATTCTTCTTTCATGGCCCTTGCCAGCATGCCGATCGTGGTCAGCTCTCCGCCCTGGTTCTCTTCCTTCCAGCGGCTCTGGATAATGTAGTGCCGGTCTGCGTTCTTCAGGTTCTTGTTCACATTCAGTTCTTTCCACACAAAAGCCGCCACCAGCAAGGCGAACCCGATACCCGCGGAAAGCCCCAGTACATTCACAGCGGCATAGAACCGGCTCTTGCGGAAGTTGCGCCAGGCTATTTTAACATAGTTCGAAAACATAAGAAAGAATTGGACCGCTCCTAAAATTACGAAAAAGGTGCCGGTGTTTATGTTGCTGATAACCAATGCTTTTTCTGCCGGAGGCTGTCCGTTCCCGGTCGGCGATTGTCCGCTAGCGGACACTTCGTACATTCGGTAAGTGAAGTACCTCATCCATTTCCTGTATGTTGCCTGGTATTGGAACCTCCCTCTTGCTTTTTTTATTGTGAAGCGCGAGATCGCGGGGGAGCGCCGGTACGGTATCAATACTACCGGCACCGATAACCTGAAAGGGATCATGCCCGCTGAAGACCGCGTGCATATCACTATGTACGAGCCGGTGAATTATTTTTCCGCCGAGTGGCTGATGGACCGTGTGACGGCGGAAGAAAAAAACACCGGTTTCCTGGACGTGGGCTGCGGAAAAGGCCGGGTGCTGGCCATTGCGGCGGCATACGGGTTCAGTTCGGTAACAGGAATAGAGATCTCTCCCCGGCTTTGCAAAGCCATTCCGCAAGGCCGCTATACCGTTCATTGCATGGATGCACGGTATTATGATGTGCCGGACCACATCGGCGTCATCTTTCTTTTTAATCCTTTCGACGAAACGGTGATGCAGGCATTTATACAGAAGGTAATGGAAAGCCTTGGCCGGGAAAGCCGCCCGCTGAAAGTGCTGTATGCCAACCCTCGCTGCCGGCAGCTTTGGCTGGATGCGGGTTTTGAAGAAACGGACTCGTTTGTGAAGATGAAATACCTGCAGGGCTCGGTGCTGGAGCGGAAAATATAAATTAGGAAATACCTGTGGGAAGTTCTAACTTGGTAAAGAACAATGAAATTCGCTGCAACAGCTTAACACATTTTACTTGCCTCCGGGGGAACACAATATTATCTGGGAAAAGTTTAAGAACGGGGATATGCATGCCCTGGAGGAAATATATCGCGCCCATGTGAAATCCATGATCCGGTATGGCCGCAAGATCACCCACAACCTGGACCTGATACAGGACAGCATACAGGACCTCTTCATCGAGCTGTGGAAGAACCGCAGGAACCTTTCCGAAACCACCCACCCTGAATATTACCTGTTCCGCGCCCTGCGCAACAAACTCGCCAAAGCCCATTCCCGGCAGTCTTTCATCAGCGAATCCGAGCTGCGCCTCGCTTCAGACAGCCTGCAGGTGGAATACGTGGAGCTGGAAATAATGGCCCGGGAAGTGGAAGTCCAAACGCGCAATACCCTCAAACATTTGCTGGAACAATTGCCGCTCCGCCAGCAGGAAGTGATCCATCTTCGTTTTTACCACAATTTCCCCTACGAGCAGATCGCGGAGCTGATGGGCATGAACTACCAGTCTGTGCTCAACCTCATGCAGCGCGCCCTCAAAGCCCTGCGCAAAGCCTACGCCGCCCGCCCGGACCGGTTCTAGAAAACTTTTTTTAAAATTATCCTGCCAAAGTGAGTATATAGTGACGGAACGCTCCATTACCTTATATACGCGATGCATAACGAAGCGCACATACACGCCTTACTGCTGGACAACCGGTTCATAGACTGGGTGGTGAACCCCCAGAGCCCGTATGCCGAATACTGGCTGCAATGGATAGCGGCGGAGGCCGGCAATGCCGCTGTGGCTGAAGAAGCCCGCCGTTTCATCCTCGAAATGAGGATGGCAGGGCAGGAAGCGCCCGAAGATGTGCCGGAAGACAAGCTGGACGGGATGCTCAGCAATATCAAAGCGGGTATCGCGCCGGCTGGCCGTTCCGCGAAGAAGTGGTACTGGATGGTCGCCGCGGTGATCACCGGGGCTATCGTTGCAGTGGCATTCTTCCCTTTCTCCACCCCGAAAAGCAGCCTGGGAATAGCCGCAACCGAAATGCAGATGACGGATGTGGTGCGCTACAATGGCAATAAGGAAGACGAGCTGCTGTTCCTGCCCGACGGGTCGAAAGTGATTTTGTCCAAAGGCGCGCGTATTTCCTACAACTTATTAATGAATGGTGATAAAAGGGAGATCACCCTTTCCGGCGATGCATTTTTTGATGTGGCGCCCAACCCCCAGAAGCCTTTTTATATCTATACGCAGCATGTGGTGGTAAAGGTGCTGGGCACCAGTTTCAGGGTGAACGCCTCCGGCGGGAAAGAATCCGTGGCGGTGAGCACCGGGAAAGTATCCGTATACCTGAAAGGGCAGGACCTTGAGCAGTCTGCCGCCCGCATTGTGCTGCCGAAGCAGGTGGTTTCGCTGACGGAAGATTTCCGGGCGCTGACCACCCGTGAGTGGAGCGGCGAGCCCCCGGTTGCTATTACGCTGCCGAAAAGAACCAGCTACGATTTCCAGGAAGCGCCGCTCGGCGCCGTGTTAAAAACACTGGAAAAAATGTATGCTATCCCCGTGAACTATAATTCCGACACGTTTGATAATTGTTATATCACTATATCATTGGGAGATGAGAGCCTGGAAGAGATATTAAAAGTGATCACCAGAACCGTCGATGCATCGTACAGTATGAGCAGCTATGGCATAACGATAGAAGGTAAAGGCTGCAGGTAAACAGTAAAGAGGGACAATCAATCGCTATATACTACCAAAATTGAGGAAAAAGGCCGTCATACCCGGCCCGGGCGCTCCTGTGCCCGAATGAAGCTATGTTTTATCAACTAAATCGTTCAGCAATGAAGAAAATTTATTCCACTTCGTTTTTTATGAAGGCCGCACTGGTACATTATTTTCTGACACTTGCTATTTCCGTGGTGGCAACTGCCGCTCCTGCAAACGGACAAGGCATCTTAGACAAGAAAATATCCCTGACCGTGGAAAATGAAGCGTTCCGGACGGTGCTGGAAAAGATCAGCCGGAAGGCCGGCGTGAAATTTTCCTACACCCGTAACACCATTCCTGAAAAGGAAAAGGTGAGCCTTCAGGCAAAAGATGAAACGCTGGCGCGCGTGTTTGCCCAGCTGTTTCAGCCTTATGATATTCAATTTGAAGCCATCGGCAGCCAGGTGGTGCTGAAACGCAGCCGCCTGCTGAGCATCCTGCAGAGCGAGCGCCAGATGGCCGCCGTACTCGAAAACGCTGCATTCAAAAAAGTAACGGGCACCGTGAAAGACAACCAGGGCATTCCCCTTCCCGGCGTTAACGTCGTGATCAAAGGCACCCGTAAAGGCGCCAGCACCGATGCGAACGGCCGGTTTGAACTGGACGCGGAAGACGGCGATGTGCTGGAGTTTTCGGCCATCGGGTTCAAGACCGTTTCCCTGCATGTAACCGCGGAAACCACTTACGCCGTAACGCTTGAAACAGATGAAAAGGCGCTGGGAGAAGTAGTGGTAACCGCAATGGGCGTGAAACGCTCTCCCCGCTCGCTTGGTTATTCCGTACAGAAAGTGACCGGCGACGATATCAACATCGCGCAGGCCCCCACCATTGCGCAGGGCCTGATGGGTAAAGTGGCCGGCCTGAACATCAGCAATGCCTCCGGGGGGGTGGAAGGCGGCTCTTCGCGCCTGGTGATCCGCGGCAACACTTCGCTGACAGGCGATAACCGCGCGCTCATCATCGTGGACGGTGTGGCCATCAACAACGACCCCGTGAACAACAACGACAACAATGGCGGAGGCGGCGCAGTTGGCACCCAGCAGGGCGCGGATGTGAGCGGATATAACGACTGGGGCACGGGTCTCAACTTCATCAATCCCGAAGACATCGAAGACGTGACCGTGCTGAAAGGTCCCGCTGCTGCAGCTTTATACGGAGCACGCGGCGCCAATGGCGTGATCCTCGTAACCCGCAAGAAGGGCGAGAAGCGTAAAGGGCTCGGGGTGGATTATTCCTTTTCCACGCGTAAAACACAGGTCTATGAGTTCCTCGATTTCCAGAACTCCTACGGCTCCGGCCTGGTGGGCTCTATGTGGACGGCGGACCAGCAGAAACAATTCCCCACGAATGTGAACGGCCAGCGCATGCAGATCGGCACCTACTCGGGCAGTTTTACCGCGGGTGATTACAAGACCGGCGCCTGGGGGTTTTTGCCTTATACCAATACCACGCAGGCATGGAATATCTTTTCTTTCCCCAGCGGCCTTTCCTGGGGGCCACGCTTCGATAACCAGCCGATACTCTGGTATGATGGCGTACAAAGGCCTTATTCCGCACAGCCGGACAACTGGAAAGATTATTTTCCCGACGGGAACGTGAACCAGCATAATATCTCCGTATCAGGCGGCGGCGACGTGGGTACCGTGCGCTTTTCCTACACGAGAGACGACAGCAAGGCGAACATCCTCAACAGCAACTACAAGAACAACACATTCAATCTTGGTTCCAGCATCAAGATCAGTAAAATATTGTCCGCAGACATCACAGCAAGCTATGTGAATTATACCCGGCTGAACACCCCGCCCGTAGGAGCCGGCGCTTTTATGGCCGGCTTTTCCTACGCGGCCACGAGAGATTACCGTTCCGACGTGGAACGCCTGAACAATACCAAGGCAGACGGCTCGCAGCGTGATGTTACATCCCGGGGTGAATTTCCCGCGAATACCCCGCCTTATCCGTACTATTCTTATATGGCCAATTCGTACTGGAATATTTACCAGAACAATACCACCTTCAACCGCAACCAGCTGATCGGCGGCCTGAAACTGACGGCCAATGTGACGGACTGGCTCACGGTTACCGCCCAGGGAAGCGTGGATAATTCTTCAGACGGTACAGAGATCAGGGAATATCCTAAAAATATCCAGGGAACGAATGGCGCCTACAAAGAAGCCACGTCGCGCAACCTCAGCCGCAACATGAATGCGATGGTAAGGGTGTATAAAGACAATCTCTGGGGCAAATTCCTGAACGCAAGCCTTACCGGCGGGGTGGAATCATATTACCGCAATGATTATACGGTGAGCAGCCGTACGAAAGGGCTGTTCATCAAACCCTTTATCTTCACGCTCGACAATGGTTCCGAGGCGCCAGACCCCGCGAAGGAGCTCCGTTTTACCAAAAAGATCAATTCCGGCTTCGGTTTCCTTGACCTGTCCTATAAAAATTATTTGTTCCTGCAGCTCACGGGCCGCAACGACTGGTCGTCTACCCTGGCCAAGGACAATAACGCATACTTTTACCCTTCCGCGAACCTGAGCTATGTATTCACCGACGGCATTACCTCCGTGCAAAATGCTTTACCATGGCTGAGCTTCGGTAAGCTGAGTCTTTCCTACGCGGAAACCGGCAGCGACACCGATCCGTATTCCATTTTCAACGTGCTAAACACCGTGAACTTCAACGGCCAGGCGGCACAAACCTATCCATCCACGCTGAAGTTTACCGGCATTGAGCCGCAAAGGAGCCGTCAGTACGAGATAGGGTTGAGCCTCGGGATGTTCAACAACCGCCTGAACCTGGAAGTGACGGCCTATACCATGAAAACATTCAACCAGATACTGACCAATGCATTGCCCCAGTCTTCAGGTTACACAAGCATCCAGCTGAACAAAGGCTCGCTGGGCAACAAAGGGATCGAGTTCATCATCAACGCCACCCCTGTAAGCACCAAAAATTTCAGCTGGAGCGTAGCGGTGAACGGAGCACATGCGCAGAACAAAGTATTGGCGCTGGATGAAGGCGTGGAAGAACTTACGCTTGGAAGCTTCTTTGGCGGCAGCGGGGTTTCACAGCGTGTGAAAGTGGGAGAGAACTACGGAACGATCTATGGCAAGGACTACACTTACCTGAACGGCAAACGCGTGGTGCAGAGGGCTATTAACCCTGAAACCAAGGAGGAACTGTATTATGAAGTGAACGGCAACCGTCACGTGGCTGGCACGCAATGGGTGCTCACCGGCAGCGAAGTGCCCATCGGCAACTCGCAGCCCTTCCTCACCGGCGGCATCTCCAATACCTTCCGCTACAAGTCGCTCAGCCTGTATGTAATGGCCGACGGCAAGTTCGGCGGCGACACGTACTTCGGTACCTATGCCGCGGCAATGGGCAACGGTCTGCTCAAGGAAACGCTGAAAGAAAGAGATGGCGGCGGCCTTCCCTACCTTTATCCGGACGGCACCACGGCTAACACCGGTGTGATATTCGACGGTGTATTCGCGGATGGTAAACCCAATACCGACGTAGTTGGCTACCAGTGGAAATATCTCGGCACCTACACCTCCTGGAACCACGTTGGTGTACCACGTTCTGCATCTGTTTTTGAAAACACCTGGATGAAACTGCGCGAAGTGGCGCTTACCTACCAACTTCCCCAGGACCTGGTGCGCAAAACAAAGATCTTTCAGAACCTGAGCCTGTCGCTGATCGGCCGCGACCTGTTCTACATCTTCACCACCATCCCCAAAGGCCTGAATCCTGAAGGGGTGAACGGTATCGGGAACATGCAGGGTATTGAATATTCTTCCATGCCGCGCATCCGCTCATTCGGCTTCACCGTAAAAGCCGCTCTCTAAAACTTAAAAAGACCGACGATGAAAAAAGTACCAAACATATTATATACTTCTCTTGTTTGCGGTGTTTTGCTGAGTGCAGCCGCCTGCAGGAAAGATTTTGACGAGATCAACCAGCCTTACAAAGACGCCATCGAAGAAACTGCTTCCATACCCGGTTTGTACAATGGCCTGGTATCGTCTCTCGGGAAGTATGGCGATGATGTGCTGAACGTAGGTGTGTTGTATCCCACGGCCAACCAGCAAGCCTTTCAGAATATCGCTACTCCATTCGTGAATTATGCGGGCGGCTTCTGGAGCCAGTATTACCCGGATCTCAATACTTACCGCGCACTGCTGAAGAAGATCTCGGAACAAACCGACCCCGCTTCTTTTAACAATGTGAAATATATGGCGACCATACTGCTCGCGTCAAAAACGCTGCGGATGCTCGACTACTATGGCGATATTCCCTACACCCAGGCCTCAAGGGCCAGCGAGGGAAGCGCCAATTACAGGCCGGCATACGATGCCGCGCCGGATGTGTATAAAAGTGTGCTGAGCGACCTGAAAGAAGCGGTGGATGGACTTGTGACCGCCCCCTCTCAAGTGAGCATCGGCTCTTCCGAAAGTTATCTCGGCGAGGACCTGGTTGCCTGGAGAAAGTTTGGCAACGCTTTGCGCCTGCGTTACGCGGTGAGACTTTATAATAAAGAAAATGCGCTGGCTTCCGCTATTATTACAGAGATCATCAACGGGAACAAGCCCCTGCCGAACAACCAGCAGCACGGCGCTATGCAAAAGGATAATTTCGGCTTCTGGCCCAACCTGGTAGCTCCCGCAGGCACTATCAAAGATGCGCTTGCCAGCAAATGGGACTCCTACCACGAGCTGTCTATCTCCAACATAAGAATGAGCAGCAATGTATGGAACCAGATGTCGTCCACCAACGCCAGCGATGGCTCGGGTATTTTTGATCCCCGGTGTTTCGTGTTTTTCCAGACGAACGACGCCAACCGCTGGGTACCCCAGCCGCAGGACGGCTCACAGGCGGAGGGCGGTACGCCGTACCGGAGCGAAACCACTGTGCGCAGGCCTTTCGGCACCGACCCGACCAACAAGTTCGCCAGCTTTAATTACTTCATCGCCTACGACCGCCTTTTTTACCCTATCCTCGTGATCTCGGAGGCGGACGTGCATTTCCTGAAAGCGGAGATCTACCAGCGGGGCATGGGCGTGGCGAAAGACATTGTAAAGGCCAAAACGGAATATGAAGCGGGCATCCGCTCGTCCGTGGACTTCTGGTACGAATACGTAAAACAATCCACCATATGGCTGACGAAGCCCACCGCGCCAACAGCGCTGCAGATCACAGCCATGCTCGCCAATCCCAAGGTATTGTACAACGGCGCCAACGATGCCGATGCGCTGAGGAAGATCGCGACGCAGGCGTGGCTGGCCACGATGTTCCAGCCCTGGGAAGCCTGGGCCATTGCCCGCAGAACGCAGCTCACCCCGCGCGATCCTGCCCTGCCGCCGTTATCCATCAACCGTATGCCTTACCCCGACGATGAAAATGTAAATAACCACGACAACTGGCAGAAAGCGTCAGGCGGTAAATCGCCTACCGACCAGGTGTCTGTGAAAGTATATTGGATGCAGTAACTGCATGCGATCAAACCCTGTGTGCGCGTTCCCGCCCTTCGTGGCGGGAACGCTTTTTTGCGGGATTTATCCGTAACTTTAGATAACCCCCAAAATCCTGCGGATATGAAAAAAGAATCCCCGCATACGCCGGCGCCCATACAAAGGCAACCAGGCCGTAACTTTTTCACACCCTCCGTTCACCCGGACAGCGGAACCGGTATTTCCGCCAAAAGCGGCGGTCATGCACTGCCCGTAAGTACGCGCGGTGAAATGGAACACCACTTTGGCAGCGATTTCAGCCATGTGCGCGTGCATACGGACGACCGTGCGGCGGAAATGAACCGCAGCCTCGGCGCGCATGCCTTCACGCACGGCAACGATATTTATTTCAACAAAGGCCGCTATGACCCTTCGGGAGGCAACGGCAAACGCATACTGGCGCATGAGCTCACGCACGTGGTGCAGCAACGGGGCAAAGGGCCTTCTATCCAATGCCTCCGCGTTACCAACGGCGAATATGGGAAGGCGCTGGAAGAATATACCAGGATCCACAATGTGCCGGACAAGCTGATCCGCCTGCTGGCCGGGTCCGCTGAATTTATGAAAGTGGCTGTCGCGCTGGACAGGCATTATGTGTGGCGCACCACCAGCTTCAATTGGGAAAGGAAACACCAGGAAGCGCTGGAATACGATGCCTCGAACCGCATTACCAACAAGTCGGCCCCGTTCAAAGGGAAAAAGGAACTGATGGTAGTAGGTGGCGGAACCGGTGCCCTGTTTGAACCGGAAGAAGCGCCTTCCAGCAGCGTGTCCGGCGATGCGATCATCATCAATTCCACCAGCGGCGAGGAATTTATCCGCCAGGCCGTGCACGAGTCCATTCATGCGCGCAACCATATCACGGGCGGGGGCGGTGTGGCCCCGGCTACGCTGGCAGACCATATAGCGGCGGGTTTGAAGGAGGAAACCTCCACGAGGGCGGATGAAGAAAAAATTATCTCGGGCATCGCGAAAGCCAAGCCCTCCATGAATTTCGGTCCGGCAGCCTCTACCGATCCCGATGTGGTGAAAAAGGAATTTTCACCCGGCCTGGGCATGACCTATATCGAAAACCTCTTTTTCACCTGGCGGTTGCAGGAAGCGAAAGCCAAAGACCGCATTGATGATGAAAAGGCGGGAAAGATCTGGGAAAAAGTGAAGGCGGGCAACACGCTCCAGTTCCAGGAATTCATAGCGCCCAGCGGCCTGATAGAGCTTTCGGACTATGCGCAGGTAGCCGCGGATTATCTCAAGGTGCAAAAGGAATGGGCGCAGCTGATGGAGAAGAGGCGCGGCGATCCCAATCTCGCCGCTTTCCAGGATGCTATGCTGAAAGATCATGCAAAACGTTTCTTTGAAAAAAGAGTGACCTTATAACGTTACCGGCTAATTCGTTTACGCTTTCCCGTAATAAGCCGGGTCCAGCTGATGGCGGTATTCAGGATGGGTCTTGATGAAACCCGCCACGAACGGGCAATACACCATCACCAGCTTTTTTTCGGCGGCCGCGAAAGCAAATGCCGCCCTCGCCAGCGCGGAAGCCACCCCTTTGCCGGCCATGGCCGGGGGCACTGTGGTATGCATAAATGCGATATCCTTTTTATAATAACGGTAAGTAAGCTGCGCCAGCTCGCCGTCCAGGCGCACCTCGAACTGCTGGTTCTCCCGGTTGTTCACCACCTCGTAAGTTGCATCGCTCATACTGGGAGTTTAAAATGGTTTCACTGAAGGGTCCAGCAGGCGCTGCCATTCCGGGTGGCGCTTGAGGTAGGCATGCACCAGCGGGCAGAGCGGCACGAGCGTGTAATGATGCTCTTCCAGGTAAGCCAGCGTTTTTTCGATCAGCGCAGTTGCCACGCCCTTGCCTTCCAGCGCTGCCGGAGCTTCGGTATGGATCAGCCACACCTTGGTTCCGCTTTGCTTGTAGTCGATGAACGCCGTATGCCCGTCCACCGCCAGTTCGAAGTGATGGATGGCTTCATTTTTCACCAATGGCAGCGGCTTGTATTCTTCTTTCATGTCTCCGGTATTTTTTCAAATATAATAATACCGGGGAACTTACTTTGTTTCAGTTCGAATCCTGCCGCTGGCCGGTACCCGGCACGCCGGTGGATTCGTTGGTGCTGTCCGGCAGGTTTTCTTTGGTGAGCCCGCCCGTTGCTTCATCGGAGCCTTCAGGATTGTCTTTTTTTATTTTGCCGCCGGTGGAAGAATGTTCGCGGCCTTCCTGCTCTTCGTGCTTCTTTTGCGTTTCCGTATCGGGTTGCTGGATGGGTTGCTTCATGGCAATATTTTTTAGGTTATGTGTATTCTGTTTGTTCTTCGGTGTAATATGTCGTGCGCCCGTTCATCTCCGCATGCTCGATCTTTTTACCTCCCGGGCTTTTTTCTTTCCCATGCTGATGCACCCGCATGAAATCGCGCACTTCCCCCGCAATGATGTCCGGGTGGTCCTTTTCGATCTTTTTCACCGCGTCTTTCAGCACTTTTTTAATAGCCCTCGCCAGCCGGGCGGACGCTTCTTCCGGTATTTTTTCCGCAATGGAAAAGGGTGAGATCCGCGCTTCATAAAGTATCTCGTCCGCATACGCGTTACCGATGCCCCGGATCACATGCTGGTCGATGAGCAGCTTTTTCACTTTTGCGCGCGAGCCTGCCAGCAGCTTTTTAAGATAGGCGGCGGAAAACTGGCGCGACAGGGCGTCAGGCACTTCGGAAAGCTGCGGGTCAGGGGTGATGCGGGCTTTCTTTTGCCAGTCTGTTACGGACAGCGTGGAGCCATCGTCGAATTGCAGGGAGAAGACGGTGTGCGCCGGTTTGCTGTCTTTTTCCTCATATACCAGCTTGCCGTGCAGCATGAGGTGCAGCCCAAGGATGTGGCCGTTCCCGAAAAGGAAGCGCAGTTCCTTGCCTTCGCGGTACACTTTTTTGAGCGGCTGGCGCAGGAAGTCCTTTTTCCAGCTGCCGGCTTTGGAAAGGGCTTTGAGCTTCTTTCCTTTTAGTTTTTTCTGAAGGTGCTTGCTGAACACCTCCAGGTCCGGTAATTCAGGCATATCCTCGGTTTATTCGTTTATAGGAACGGCCCACGCGCATGCCGGTGTAATGCTGCCCTTCAAATTCCTTAAATTCGTTGTCGGTTTTGGCCAGGTCTTTTTTTGCTTCTTTTTTCCGGCGCGCCGCTGTTTTTTTAGCGGGTTTGCGGGGAACGGCAGCTGCCTTTTTCCGGGTTGTTGTTGCCTTTTTCCTCGCGGGGCGGGCGCTCGTTGCAGTGCTTGCCATATATTCCGTTTATCTTGTCTGGCCCCATATACCATGCCAGTGTACGGTTGTTTGAAGAAAGAGGAACAAAAACGGTATCCGGATTGTAATCAATCAATAGTAAATCAAGACGAATGGAAGCACATCAACGCAAACAGCAGGAGATACTGAATGAATTGTCTTCGGACGCGGGTAAAGGCCTGGCGGCCGAAGATGCCCGCCGCAGGCTGGAAGAGCACGGTCCCAACGAGATCAGCAGCAGCAAGCGCATTTCGCCGCTCATGATCCTCCTTCACCAGTTCAAAAGCCCGGTGGTATACCTGCTGCTGCTGGCCATGGGCCTGTCCCTCTTTTTCCAGGAATGGCTGGACGCGATCGCCATTGCCGTGGTGATACTGCTGAACGCCGTGATCGGTTTCATCATGGAATTCCAGGCGGAACGGTCCATGGAAGCTTTGCAAAAGATGACCTCCCAGTCTGCCCGCGTGCTGCGCGACGGCAAAGTGCAGGAGATCCCTTCGGCAGAGATCGTTCCGGGCGATATCATGCTGCTCGAAGCGGGAGACATGGTGCAGGCGGACGGCCGGATACTGGAATCCACCGACCTGCAGTCGGACGAGTCCGCACTGACCGGTGAATCGCTGCCGGTAGACAAGCTGCCCGGCGAACTGGAAGCCGACACGCAGCTGGCCGAAAGAACGAATATGGTCTACAAAGGCACGTTCATCCGCAACGGCAATGGTAAAATATTATGTATAGCCACCGGCATGGAAACAGAGCTGGGGCATATCGCGCATATGGTGGCCGGCGCCCGCAAAGCGGCCACCCCGCTGGAAAAGAAGCTGGAAAGCTTCAGCAAACGGCTGATAGGCATCACCGTGGGCATCGTAGTGCTGATATTCGGCGCGGGCCTGCTGAACAGGGAGCCGGTGCTCGAAATGCTGAAAACGTCCATTGCGCTGGCCGTGGCGGCCATCCCGGAAGGTTTGCCTGTAGTGGCAACGCTGGCGCTCGCAAGAGGGATGATCAGGATGGCAAGGCAGAATGTGATCGTGAAGAAACTTTCCGCCGTGGAAACCCTCGGCGCCACCACGGTGATCTGTACAGACAAAACGGGCACGCTCACGGAAAACAGGATGGAAGTGACGGACGCCCTGTTGCCCGCCGTTGAATGGCGTCAGAAAGAAGAAGCGCCCGATGAAGAATCTTTCCGCTGCCTGCAACGGGTGGCCATCCTCTGCAACAACGCTTCCCTGGATAGCGATAAAGGCATCGGCGACCCGATAGAGGTAAGCCTGCTCAGCTTCGCCGCCGCAACCGGGGCGGATGTTGCGCAGATAAGGGAAAAATTCCACAAGCTCAAAGAAGCCCCCTTCAACTCGGATACCCGTGTAATGGGCACCTTGCATAAAGGCGAAGAAAAATACCTCGTGTCTGCCAAAGGCGCCGTCGAAAACCTGCTGGAGATATGCAAACAATCCCTGCACGACGGCTCGGCAAAGGACCTGACGCAGGAAGAGTGCGACAGGTGGATGCAGGAAACAGAAAAGCTGGCGGCATCCGGCCTCAAAACCCTGGGCTACGCCTACCGTGAGCTGGACAGTGAAACCGGCCAGTTCATGGAAGACCTTGTTTTTCTCGGCATCACCGGTTTTATGGACCCGCCCCGCGAAGGCATCCAGGAAGCTATCGGCGAATGCCACCAGGCGGGCATCCGGGTGATCATGCTCACCGGCGACCACCCCGCCACCGCCGCGCATATCGCGCACCAGCTGGGCATCAGCAAAGATGAAAAGGACGTGGTGACGGGCAAGGACCTTACTGCCGAAAGTAACGCCTGGTCTGAACTCGCAGTTTTTGCCCGGGTAAGCCCCAAACAAAAACTGGACCTCGTGAATGCTTTGCAGGACGACCACCAGATCGTGGCCATGACGGGCGACGGTGTGAACGATGCGCCCGCGCTCAAAAAAGCGGATATCGGCATCGCTATGGGCATCCGCGGTACGCAGGTTTCGCAGGAAGTGGCCGATATGGTGCTGAAAGACGACGCCTTCGAATCTATCGTAACGGCGGTGCGCCAGGGCCGGGTGATCTTTACGAACATCCGGCGGTTCATCGTGTTCCTGCTGTCCTGCAACCTTAGCGAGCTGCTGGTAATAGGGCTGGTGGCCACAGCTGGCCTGCCGTTCCAGCTGGCCGCCATCCAGATATTGTTCATCAACCTGATCACCGACGTGTTCCCCGCCATGGCACTGGGTTTCACGGAGGGCGACCAAACCGTGATGCAGCGCAAACCGCTGGACCCGCGGCATCCGATCATCAGCAAAAAGGCCTGGGGCGTGATCTGGTTCTATTCGGCAGTGATCGGCGCAAGCGCGCTGGGTGCGGCTTTCACGGCGGAGCATTTCAGGGAGGGAGATATAGATGTGCATGCGGCCAACAACGTGCTGTTTTACACGCTCATCCTTTCACAGTTGCTGCACGCGCTGAACATGAAAGAAGGAAAGGAAAAATTCCTCGGCGGGCCGGTGATGCGCAACCCTTATGTGATTGGCGCCATGGTGCTGAGCGCGGGCGTTACCTTGCTGTGCCTGTTCATTCCACCGGTGAAGGAAGCGCTGCGGCTGGAAATGATGCCACGGCTGGACTGGTTGCTGGTAGGCGGTTTCAGCCTGGCCGGCATGCTCGTCATCAGGCTGGGCTCCGCGATATTCGGGAGAAGGGACTGACAGCGGGAACCGGGCAGTTCCCGCATTGGTCATTTCGTCCTGAACTTTACTTCGTAAGGCACGAGCGGGTAGCCGTCTGCGGATTTAAACCCGAGGTCCGTAAGGGTCAGGTTGTAATTACGCCCCGGCTCCAGCTTCACTTTTAACACGATCGAACGGTTGTCTGCCGCGAATTGCGGTTTCTCCGCTTCCGGGTACTGCTCTTTCCCGCCAGAACCCTGGCTGAAGGAATAACGGGCGGGGCTCATAACAGTGGAGAACACGAACCTGATCTCTTTGGTATCCGCGCTCACCGTGGTATCTCCGTTGGTAAAGGGTTCTATGCGTTCCACGACGGGGCGTTTTTTTTGATAGGCCTGCATCAGCGCAGGCCTGTCCAGCTTTTCTTTGTAATATCCTGAGCGTACGAGGAAATTTTGAACAGCCAGGCTGTCCGCATAATCCAGCTCTATAATTTCCGCAACGGCTTTCTTTTTATCTTTCGCGTTCTTGTAATAAGAACGGCAGATGGTATACCCCATGTAATACCCCAGATCGGCCATGGTAGCGGCGTTGTTGCCTTCATACATCCAGGACTGGAAGCCGTCTGAGAACATTTCCTGCTTGAATTTTTCTTTCAGCGCGGCCTCATGCGCATCGCCATAAACGATGTAACTGGTGAGGAGCGGCCTGCCCTGCACCAGCTCTGTGATAAAATCGCAGGAACCTTCCTGGATGGCGAGGCTCAGCAGGTCCTTCGGCTCGCCCTTCTGTTGGGTATGTACATATTCATGAATATTGAGCGACACGATGTTGTCGGGCTTCTGTTTGGAAAATACGTCCGCCAGCCATTTGGAAGGGAATTCGGATACATCGATGGTACTGTCTCCGGTCGCGATCTCCGTGCCTATCAATACCAGGTTGCCGCTGGTGGTGCCGCCGGAGCGGAGGGCGCCTACCGTGAAATACATTTTCGCATCTTTCAGCGCGGGATACAGTTCTTTGAAACGCTCAATGCTGCGCTCTATTTGCGGTACATACTGCTTTACGCTGAATGTATTCGGGCGGATGGACGCCCAGAACGCCGGGTATTGCCGGATGCGGTTCACATACAACGGCGCATTGTAATTCCGAGCTGCCATAAAGGCTTTCAGGCCGGGCGTGCCTTTGTCGAGATAAAGCGTTTGAATGTATTGTAACTGCCGGAGGCTGTCTTTGGTAGTCTGAACGCTGTCGTAGGCCTGCCAGAAACGGTCGATGTCTGATGTGAAAACGATCTGCGCCGTTTGGGCTGAGGCTGAAAAATAAAGGAACAGGGTAAAAAGCAAGGTTCTGATCTTCATATTGCAACTAGATTGGTGATTAAAATAAATAAAATTTATTTCTTGGCATGTTAAAGCCGCAACATGAAAAGAAATGGTTGTAATTAACCCACGGCCCTCATCCGTCAGTTCAAAACCTGTTTCCGTTAAACGGGCATGCTGAAAGGGCATTCCACGCCGTAGGTTTGTGGCCGCAATCAAAAAACAATTTTAAACCCCATCAGAAAATTAAAAACTGTTATGAAAAAGAACCTCAAAACTGTCGTGTTCGGCATGTTAACCTGTGCGGCATTATCCGCTGTAAGCTGTAAAAAAGAAAACCAGCTTGCCGAGCCACTATCTTCGGCTGACCTCAATAAAGCTTCCGGCCTGGGCGACCTCGCCATCCTCGAGTTCGACGGGATGAAATTTGCCCAGAACATTGAAAATTACATGCAGGGAAAGGTGTCCGGCTACGGTTACGCCATTTACCATGAAGGCATGCCTTATTACATCGGCAACGGCGGCGGCGGTTATTCCCGCAAGCCGCAGGACGCGCCGGCCACGCTGCATGGCGCCCAGGTGCGCCAGGGCATTGCCAGCAGCACCAAATTTGTGACCGCGCTGGCTACCATTTCTATGCTGGAACAATGCGGCATCGGGCTGAATGAAAAGCTTTACCATTACCTTCCTTCCAACTGGAAGCCCACGGCGGAATTCAAGCAGCTGGACTTTGAGCGCCTGCTTTCCCACAGCTGCGGCCTCATCAATCTCGGCGGTGATTATGCCGGCCTGAAGCGTACCGTGGAAGACGGTGTGGATATGGTCCGCTTCAATGCGAAGACCAGGCTTTACAACAACGTGAACTTCACGCTGGCCGCTTTTATACTGCCTTATGTATACGCGAAAAAGAAATCCCCGCTGGACTACCTTGCCCTCAAATCGCTGGAAGGCAACCCCACTGCGCTGTACAACGGCCTTGGCCAGCGTTTCATCGGCATAGCGCGGGTGAACGTGTTTAAAAAAGCAGGCCTGCTCCATTACGGCGTTATGGACTGGACCACCTGGAACAACAACGGTCCTATTCATCCCTCTACCGGCACACTCGGCTATACCACCGTTAGCGGCGCCGAGAAAGGCACACAGAAGGGAGACAGCCGGCCGAACGGCGGTGCGGGCGGCCTGTATATCAGCGCTTCGGAATTTGCGAAGGTCCAGCTGGCCGCTTCACAGGGTAAGATCGTCAGCACGGCGGGTTATAAAGCGATGCGCGACAGGCTTCTTGGCTTCGACGGTTTCCGCATCGGCGCGCATGGCCGTTATACCTTCAAGAACGGCGGCGCCAACAACCACGAAACCATGATCTTCGATTTCGGGAAAACGCAGGTGGCCGTATTTGCCAATTCCGGCACCAGCGAAATAGGCAACGACCCGATGATCCTGGTAAATGCCTACGATAAAGCATGGGTACCTAAATAAATTAAAACCGGATACCTGCTACTGTTATTCAGCCGGCCCCTGGTTGCTCATGCAGCCGGGGGCCGTTTTCGTTAAGTCAAACCCGGCATCCGTTAATTTATCCCGCTAAACTGCTGTTATTTTGCCAACTTTACCCCCAAAGCAGAGGAGAGGTTATGATCTTAGGATGGATAACAGGTATCATAGTGATCGTTGCTGCCGTATGCAGTTACCGCCTATACCAGGAAAAAAAGCAGCTGGCCGCCCGGCTGGCTGGCCGGGAAAGGCAAATACAGCAACAGGAAGAGCAGCTATCCCAGATGACCACCCTGTTGAAAATGAAAATATTGCAGGCAAGGCTCAACCCGCATTTCCTGTTCAATTCCCTTAATTCCATCCAGTATTTCATCAGCGCAGACGACCGGAAAACTTCCCTGCAGTATATCAGCCGTTTTTCCGCCTTTCTCCGCAAAATGATCAATTATGGAGATGAGATCTCTATTCATTTGCAGGACGAGGCCGAGCTGATCAGGGACTACCTGGTGCTGGAGCAGTTTCGCTTCCCTGACCGGTTCGAATACGATATAGATCTGCCTGAGGCGCTTTGCCTGGAAGACATTCCGCCCTTCCTCACCCACGGCCTGCTGGAAGAAGCGTTGTACAAAGGTGTGCTGCACCTGGGGAAAGAAGAGAAAGGAAAGATATCCGTAGCGCTGCGTTCCACAGAAGGCGGCCTGGAGCTGGAGGTAACTGATAATGGCGTAAGCGGTGAGTTTTCTCCCGGGCTGGACGAACGGGCCGTGCTGTTCAGCCACCGCATCGATCAGTTCAATGCGCTGGGCCAGCGCAGGATCAGCCTGGAGCAGCGCAGTGCCGTGGAAAGCGGTAAGGGGCGGCTGAACCGGGCTGCCATCATCATCAGGTAAATGAAATTTCCTTATATTGTTATCACCTCAAAACCCTCATATGAAATTCAAGGCTTTAATTGTGGAGGATGAAACGCTGAGCAGGGATTTTTTATCTAACATGGTGCGCGAATATTGTCCGCAGCTTGAGCTGGTGGCCGTTGCATCGAACGTGGAAGAGGCCCTGCAACGCATCAGCACCCATTCCCCGCAATTGATCTTCCTGGATATAGAAATGCAGACCGGCACCGGCTTCGATGTGTTGCAGCAGGCCGGGCATCATAACTTTCACGTGATCTTCACCACCGCATTTGATCATTATGCGATCCAGGCCATCAAGTTCAGCGCGGTGGATTATTTGCTCAAGCCCATCAATGTAGACGAGCTGGAAGCGGCTGTGGGCAAGGCGGTTAAACAAATGGAAGGGCCAACGCCGGACAACCGGCTGGACCTGTTGCTGAAAAATCTCAATAAAACCGCCGCAGAAGATTTCTGCATCAGCCTTTCCACCTCCGAAGGGGTGGATTTCATCCCGCTTTCCGGCATCATCCGCCTGGAAGCAAAAGGCCCTTACACCATCTTTTACCTGAAAGACGGCCGCCAGATCATGGTCAGCAAAAACCTGAAGGAATATGAGATCTCTTTGCAGGAACACGGGTTCTTCCGCATCCACAACTCCAATATGATCAACCTGAAGGATGTGAAACGCTGGGTACGGACGGACGGGGGCTACGCCGTGATGAGCGACGGCGCAATGGTGGCTATTTCCCCGAAGAAGAAAGATGAATTTATGTTGCTGATGACAAAGCGGACGGTTTAAGCTCCTGCAGCTCACTGATCGCCTGGTTACATATCCGTTTTACTTTTTCAAGCTGCTCCGGCTCCGCGTGCTTCTCCTTTTGCATGCGCGACAGCTCTTCCCCGATATGCGTTTTTAACCCGAAGAAGCTCACCGAGGTGCTGAGCGTATGCGCTATTTTGTAGACCTGTTCCCCGTTCTTCTGCTTCACCGCTTTCTGCAACGCATCCAGGTCTTTCGGCGCCTGGCGGATGAAGGTGCGGATCATGTCTTTGATGAAAGGGATGTTGTTGCGGGTCTGTTCTTTTAAGAACCCGAGGTCTATCACCGATGCGCGCTGGTAGTTGGCGATGGTGGCCAGCAGTTCCTGTTCCCGGAAGGGTTTGGGCAGGTAGTCGTTCATCCCGGCCGCGATGCATTTTTCTCTTTCGCCGTTGAAGGCGTGCGCCGTGATGGCAATGATGGGCACGTCCAGCTTCAGTTCCTCCCTGATCTTACGGGTAGTGAGGTAGCCGTCCATGCCGGGTATCTGGAGGTCCATCAGCACGATGTCCGCTTTTTCTTTCCTGAGCAATGCCACGGCTTTGGTGCCGCTGTTGGCGCCGCTTACGGTGAAGCCGTTGTTGGCCAGCATGATGCGCGTCATTTTCTGGTTCAGCACATTGTCTTCCACCACCAGCACATGCATGCCGTTGCCATGCACGGCCTGCGCGGCCGTTTGCTTGGTTTTGCCGCGTTTGCCCGCTTTCGCGAAAGGCAGGCGCACGGTGAATTCGGAGCCCTTGCCGGTTTTGCTGCTCACGGAAATCGTGCCGCCCATCAGTTCCACCAGCTCGCGCGTAATGGCCAGCCCGAGGCCGGAACCGCCATATTTGCGGGAAATGGCGGTGTCTGCCTGCGTGAACCTTTCAAAAATACTCTGTTGTTTGGCCGGCGGTATGCCGATGCCGGTATCCCGCACGCTGATCTTTACCTGTATGTGCTGCGCAGTTTCTTCTTCCGCCTCGGCGGTAATGGTGATGCCGCCTTTTTCGGTGAACTTGATGGCGTTGCCGATAATGTTGAGAAGGATCTGTGTGAGCCGCGCACTGTCCGTCAGTACAGGCTTCTGCAATGCCTTGCCGGAATCGCAGGTGTACATTAATTGTTTGTGCCGCAGCTTGGAAGCCAGCATCAACTCTATGGACTGCAGCAGCTCCGGGATTACGATAGGAGCGGATTCGAAGCTGATCTTACGTGCGTCCAGCTTGCTGAGGTCCATGATATCGTTGATGGTGCTGAGCAGGTTGCTGCCGCTGGCGCAGATGGCTTCCAGGTATTCCGCCTGGCGGGCGGTGAGCTTCGTTTTTTTCAGCAGCTCGGTGAAGCCGAGAATGGCCGTGAGCGGGGTGCGTAGCTCATGGCTCATGTTGGCCACGAAGTCGGACTTTGCGCGGGAAGATTCTTCCGCCAGCTGCCGCGCTTTTTCCATCTGCTCTTCCACCGTTTTCCGCAAAAAGAAAGTCGGGATCTCCGGCGGCGCTTTTTTGATATGCTGTTTGCGGTGCGTTTTCACGAATTGCCGGATATGCTCTTCGATGCGGTGCGGCGGGCTCATGATGAAGGTGCACTGCTCGTCGCCCTGGGCGCGGCAGCTTACTTCCACGGCGGTAAGCGGTATGCCGAAGCTTTCCTCGCACCAGCCCGATGAATAGCCGGTGTTCATAATGCACACAGGGAAACGGGATGCAGCGCCTGAGCGAACCCAGGCGTCTGCTTCAAAGGAAAAAGGATGATGATATACCAGGTAATAATCATCGTCGGGCGTGGGATTGCTTTCCGGGAGAATATCCACAAACGCCCAGCCGGTATGCGCAAAATGCACGGGGCCGGCTGAGAGCTTGGACAATGGGTCCGTTACATGCATTTTAGCGTGAAAGGCCTTGGCGTCGTTCATGCCGAGGGCATGGGAAATGTCGAACAGGAAATTGCGCCCGATGCTAAAGGCTTCGTTCTCCCCACGGTCCGCATACAGCTTGAGGATGCTGTCAAGGAAATCTTTGGACAGCGCGGAAGCCCTGATGAGCACATACCTTTCATTATTGATCTCGATAGTGCCTTCGGAAGGTTTGAAGTGCATGTTGGAAAAATATTCCCGTACATTTTCTTCCGCTTTCCTGAAAAGCCCTTCCATTTCCGGCGGCACTTTTACTGACGGTTGATAGGAGGCCGATGCTGCTGGTTTTTTCGCGTTTTTCATTTTACTGGATGATTTCTGCCGGCTGATACACCGGGATGTGTTGGGGGGCCTTCCGGACAGCGGCTTGCAGCAAAATACGATAATCTTTCGGGTTAATGGGCTTGAAAAATTCGTATGGCAGCCAGCGGCTGGCCCTGGTTTTCAGGCCCATATCCTTCATCAGCATATCCAGGTGCATGAAGTTGAACGGGGCAATGCAGGTGCCGCTGAACTCGGAGGAAATGGGACGGCTGGTTTTGCGCCATTGGGCCATGTAATCCATATCTTTTTTAATCTCTTCTTTTGGAGGAAGCTGCAAGGTTCCCTGCGCGTATTTCACCAGCCAGTTCGCGGCAATTTCTGAAGTAAGGGTGGTAAAAAGGCTGGAGTTGAAACCTACAAATCCCAGCTGCGGCACTTCCGGGTTCACGATGTTGCGGAAAAGCCTGAAGCCGCCGTTCTTATCCATGACCGCGCTTTTGTACGGCTCGCCGAGGAAAGGCATGGTCTGGGTAAAGCCCGTTCCGCATACCACTACATCGGGCGTGAGCACCACGCCGTTTTGCAGGTATACGCGGCTGCCTTCAAAATGGCTGATCTCCGTTTGCCTGGCCCTGATGGCGCCGCATTTCACCTTTTCATAAAACCCTTCGGGAGCCACGCCCAGGCTGCAGCTGATCTGGTCTTCGATGCGGTGCTCCGGCACCATGCCGCAGGCTTTGAGGGAAAATTGTTTTTTAAGCAGCAGCTCCAGCCCACGCCATTGCGCCCAAACCATGGGCCTGCCCACGCTGTGCAGGAATTTCTGAAAGCCCGTTTTATACGGCGCATCGAAGAATGCTTCGGAAAAGCGGGAGAACAGGAGGTAACGCATATTAATAAGGTTGCCGAAATAACGCGGCACTTTCCATTGCGCTTTGCGGTACAGCAGCTGGCATTCGGTGGCAACGTCAGCCGCCAGCGTGGCTATGTCCGTGGCGGATTTGGCAAAACCAACCACGGCAACGGATTTGTCTTTTAAAATGCCGGCATCCGCCACCTGGCTGGTATGCAGCACCTGGCCGGTGAAGCTTTCCATGCCTTTGAACGCCGGGATGTGCGGTTTGTGAAAAGTGCCGGTACAGATGGCCACGAAATCGAACCGCAGGGTATCTGTATAATCTTCCGCCGCATCGTAGATCTCCATTTCCCAAACGCCGTTCTCGTACCGCAGGTTGGTAACGGCTGTATTAAAACGGATAGCGGGCAGTATGCCGAAATGATGCGCATAGTTCGCCAGGTACTCTTGCACCTGCTGGCCTGAAGGCCATTGCGGGTAATGGGCAGGCATGGGGAAGTCGGAAAAGGCATATTCGTCGCGGGTGGTTTGGGTGGATACGCCGTGGTAGCTCCTGCTTTTTTCCCAAACGCCGCCCACTTCAGCCGATTTTTCTATGACTGTAACGTGAAAACCTTCGCGGAGAAAGGCTTTTGCTGTGGCCAGGCCGCTCAGGCCGGCGCCGATGATTCCTATATGTTTCATAGTGGGTGGGGTTTATGCCTGTGAAATTACTTTCCCCGCCCATGCCCCCGCATGCCGAATTAATGTATGCGGCATTTTGGTTAACCCAATTCCGGTTTCCGTTAATTGCGTGTTCCGTTATCCCCGTTCCTGCGCCAATTTTACAGCGTTAAAACACATTCCGCGAACAATTAAAAACTAAAACCCCAATGACACGCAGCAAAGAACCCCTGGCCTTCCTGAAGGAAGTGATCGAGAACGGCGGCCCTGAAGCGCCCCAGTACGAAACCCTGCATGAAGTATTTGCAGACATTACCACCGCTTACAAATCCGGCAGCCTGAGCGAGGACGAGCTGGCCATGCTCCAGTCCAGCTTTTACGAACAGGAGGCAGGCATGGAAACCATCCTGGGCCATTGCCGCAGCAAACCTTTCGGGTATGCCGGCGATTTTTTGATCATCGACAAGATCTACCGCCAGCATGTTACGGCTGACGAACGTTTTGAGAAATGGGACCAGTTCTGGCACGAACAGCCGGCCTGTAAAGCGGTGCGCAACCGTAAAAGCTATTTTATCCGCACCATCCGCGAAATGCTGCAGCGCAAAGCGCCCATGCGCCTGCTGAATGTAGCCAGCGGCCCCGCGAGAGACCTGGCGGAGGCATACGCCTGCGTCGATCCCGCTTTACTACAAGCGGTTTGCGTAGAAGCGGACGAGCATGCCATCAATTATGCGAAGGAACTGAACGAACAAAATGTATCGCAGATAACATTTGTACATAAGAATATTTTCCGCTTCCAGACGGAGGAGCAGTTCGATATCGTCTGGAGCGCCGGCCTGTTTGATTATTTCGAAGATAATGTGTTCATCAGGCTGCTGCAGAAATTTATGAGCTGGACGAAACCCGGCGGGGAAGTGATCATCGGCAATTTCGGGGATCATAATCCCACCCGCAATTATATGGAGCTGATCGGGGAGTGGTACCTGCACCACCGTTCCGCAGAAGAGTTAATGACCATGGCCTTGGAAGCCGGAGCAAGCCCCGCGGCTGTAAGTGTCAGGCAAGAGGAGGAAGGGGTGAACCTTTTCCTGCATGTGCGGGCCTGACCAATAACACGACGAACCTGTGAATGAGCAAAGGTTGCGGGCGCTGAGGCCCGTAACCTTTTGTGTGTTTATAATTGCCTATTTTGCTTTTCCTTCCAGTATATTATTGATCTGTTGATACAAAGCCTCCTGCCGGCTGGGCTGCAATGCCTTGCTCACCACCAGTTTCCCTTTCTGGTCGAACAGGAAATACTGCGGGTAATATTCCGCTTTGTCAGGTTGATGGGCAAGCAGCTCTTTCCAGAACGGCGCGATGGTTTCCCGGGTCTTGCGCAAATGGACGCCCGTCATCTCGTTCACTTGTATGAACTCTTTCCAGAGCGCGTCCCGGTCGTCCGTATCCATATCCAGGTATACAAACGCGACGTCTTTGTTTTTGAAAGCAGCCTTTAGCTGCGGAAGGTATTTGATCTCTTCTTTACAAGGCCCGCACCAGGTGCCCCATACATCCAGGTATACCACTTTCCCTTCCAGCCCTTTGATCACTTCATAAATGGACTGCACTTTATCGTAGGCTTTCACCACCACGATGTCCTTATTGCCGGCCTGTTGCGCCAGCATACGGTTCAGCGTATCCATCATTTCATGGATGCGGGGATTGAAGCTGCTGGCGGGAAACCGTTGTGTGAAAGCATCGGCGAGGCTTCGTGCCTGGCTGAGATCGCGGGAGTTATATTGGTTAATGATCTGTTGGTACGTATAATTTTCCGTAACGGCCGGCGGGAAGTTGTGCAGGCTGCCTACCCAGCGCCAGTAAGGTTTTCCATATTTTTTAACGAGAACGTTGGCGCTGTCGAGACTGATGTGGTAATAAGGAATGGGTTCCGATGGTTTGATATTTTCTTTTTTGATCTTTACGAATGCCTTGGTTTCCAGGTAACGGAGGTAGTTGTCCGCAAACGTGTAGTACTGCGGCCCGGCGGGAAATACTTCCGGTTCAATAACGGTCTGGTCAAATACATGGATCACAAAATCCTGCACGGTTTCTTTGTCGCTGAGCTGCGTCCTGGCAAAGTCGTTGAGATAATTGTAGCCCAGGTAGCGGATTTCGGCGGCAATCAGTTTTTTATCCGCGGATGAAAGGCCGGAAGCGAGTATGGCGGCGTTCTTTTCACGTTGCTGCGCTAGGAATGGCTCTATCACCCTGCTTTTCAGCGCTGCCAGGGGAAGGGCTTTTAACGAATCTGCTTCAGCGCCTGAGAAAAAGAAAGGCTGTTTGTCCGGGTCGATCTGCCGCATGAGCTTGTTCTCGGCGAGCGCTTTACCGGAAATAAGCCTGATGGAGGAGTCTTTTCCATTCAGCGCTATGGTCAGGTCCTTTCCGCCTGTAAGTAATAAGGTAAAGAACCGCCGCTGGAAGATCAGCGAAACAAATTTCTGCGACGTGACGGGCAAGGTAATGCTGAAAGTGCCGTTGGCCGCCACCGGTATGCTGATGCTGTTTTCTTTATAGAATCCGTGCACCATGGGGATATTGACGGTCACTGCCGTTTCCCCGCTGTAACCCGTTACCCGGCCCTTCAATTCGAACTGGGCGGAAACATGGGCTGAAATGAGCAGGAAGAAAAGCAGATAGAGGCTTGTTTTCATTTTGACAGGCGTTTGGGTGACGGGATAAAAATATTCAACCTGTGCGGAGTTTTCCAGAAGAAGTGACGGATGCCGTAAAAATTGTGACGAACCGGCGGAATAGCGCCACGGTAACGCCGGCCACAATGCCGCGGAGGCTGACGGGGGGCTGTGACCTTCAGGTTTTAAAATAATTGGCTGCCGGCCGGGAGGCCCGGTGATGGCTAAAGACCGGCAGCCATTGAATATTTGTTTAATCTGCAAGATGGAAAAATATCTCTACAGGCGAGTGGATCCCGCTTTCCAGGGGCCCGATCCCCATTGAACCGACTCCGTTGGCTATAAAGAACTGGAAGCCATTGAGCGCAATATAAGAATAGGTGCCGTTTGCAATATCCATCACTTTTTCATTGGTGCCGGCCTTATAACCTTCGATGGCATACACGATAAACGGTGCATCGGGGAAAAGAACAGCAGGATCAGGAAGTTGTACAAAACTACTGAACCTGTCTTTCCTGATCCCGTTGATCCTTTTTTCCGCTAACGGGATATTCATCTGATCGAAATCGTAAAAGCTGAAGGTAAGATCCATCTCATCCGGCAGTGCGGGGTCCAGCGTAATAAACCGTACAAGCATGCTGTCTGTGTCCGGCTTTGCACTAAAGTCGTCGAATACGGCAGCAGTGCCCAAATAAAAAAAATCCGGCAGGCGGGTGATCTTAGACGCTTCGATGGTGAGCGCGGTGTCCAGCAAAACGGCTTTTGTCTGCTGATTCACCAATCGCACGGTATATTGCCCGGACGGCAAAAAAATATTCCGGAGTGTTGCAGGTTTTGAGACGGTGAGCGTATCCTTTATTTCACCGTCTACCTGCAGCAGCAAAGGCGAAGCATCGCCGGAAAATACCGAGGAGACCTTGAGCTGTCCAAATCCTATTCCCCTGATCTCCTCTCCCTTCTGGCAGGAAGCGGATGCAGTCAGCAATGCCGCGACCACATATAAAAACAGCATATTTTTCATTCTTCTGATTATGACGGGTGATTAAAAACGATACGAAAAATTGATGGTATAAGTGGTGCCGAACTTATACCGGCGCACTACCGTATCATAGTCCTTATTGTAGGAAGTTCCTTTCGGATCTTTATGTTCCGGTAAAAAACCGGATCCCACGCCGGGGTACCTTTCCACAGAAGTCCATCCTGGATCGAAACCAAATGGATTTCCTTCGTTAAAACGGTTTTGATAAAAAAGCTGTTCCTGGTTCAAAACGTCATTCAGGTTCAGTTTAAGCTCCGCCTTTTTTTCTTTCAGGAATTTATAGCTTATCTGCAGGTCCAGCAGATCCCGCGGGTTTTCATATTCATCCATCGACCGGTCGGGCGAAGCGAATACGATGCGCTTTCCATAACGGTTATAAGATACATTCACGCCGAAGGAATTTCCGGCATAGAGCAAGCCGCCGTTGATGATGTAGGGCGACTGGCCGGAAAGCGGCCTGTCACGTTTGGGGTGTACCCGGTTCCCCTGTTCATCTATGGCATCATCGGGGTAAAAGGTCACGCTTGCGTCCAGCAATGTCAGGTTTCCTGATATATACATGTGGGGAAAAAATACGGAAGCGGGGGCGATAAAATCCAGTTTTTTGCGGAAATCAAATTCTATGCCTTTGTCCAGCGCTCCTTCCAGGTTCCTGTAATAATAAGCGGTGCCGCCTGATGTACCGATATACATCAGCTCAATCGGGTCTTTGAATTTTTTATAAAAGCCAGACAGGCTGATGACCTCTCCCGGTGAGGGGTAATATTCCAGCCGGAGATCCGCATTTTCTATGTAGGTCGTTCTAAGAGGGGAACCCGTGACAGGCGCAAAGAAATCGTAGTCCCAGTAACTGAATGAAGACATCTCCCTGAAGTCCGGTCTTGCTACAGTTTTATACCAGGCGGCGCGTAAATTTATTTTGTCCGTCAGGCTATATATCGCATTCACGGAGGGCAGCCAATCCGTCTGTTTATTTTTGATCAGCTTCAGCTCAGAGGCAGCCGTGGCTTCATTCCAGACGTAGTCCGATACTCCCTGGTCATTGCTTTCCATTCTCACCCCTCCGATAAAACGCAATTGTTTCAGGGGTTTCATATCCACCATTCCATACCAGGCGTGCAGATGCTGCGAGCCGTCATATCCTTCGGAAGACCCGGCATTCGCACGTTCCCTTCCCTGTCCGCTGATGGCGTGCAGATAGAGGTCATTGGCAAAGCTGTTGCTGCTGAAGACCTGGTCGTAAGGCAAGCCGGCGGCAGCCGCATTACTTCCGTTAAAGGAAAATATCCTGAACAGGTTGGAGCCAAAATCCGCGGTGCGGCGTTTTCCCTGGTACCCGGTTTTGATGATCTGGCCCAACCCGAACAGCCTGAAAGGGAGCTGAACGTTGGCCGCCCAGTTGTACATTTTTTCATTCAGTTCGGCATAGAAGATATTTCCGTTCTTCAGGGTAAGGTCTCCCAGGTCATAAAAGAAATAATCCGGGGGATAATGGTCCTGCTCCTGCCCATTCAGTCGGGCCACCAGCCTGCTATAGGGCTGGTCGCGGTCCGTGCGGGCCGCCGAAACGAACCAGTCCACCTTGATGTTGCGTTTGCCCAGCGCATGCTCACCGCCCAATTGAGACTGGAACAGCTGGTTGATGATCGTGACATTGTTGTAGCTGTCGTGCCGCATATTGCTATTATCGCCATCAACGCCGGTGTATTTCCACATATTATCGCTGAACTTCCGGTTGTAGGTGTTCTGCAGGGTAAACTTATGCCGGCTGAGCTGATAACCCAGGTTCAGCGTGCCGCCGAGCGTAGTGGCGTAGTGGTTATTGGCGCCTTCAAAATGATTGCCGTAAATGGTATGCAGGCTTCGTTTCTCAATATCCTGCTCGTTGCGATACGTTAACGCCGCTATCACTCCTAAACGGCTTTCGTTCTTAAAGGGTATAACACGGCCCAGTTGTACCTGGTAGTTTTGGGTGGGGGATGCGGTGTATTTCCTCAGCGTCCAGTTATCAGGTATGCCTGACAGGAACTGATGCATTTGCCGGCGGGCAGGATCGGTAGCGGGCGCGGTTCGCGGCACCGTGGCTTCCAGTGCGCTGTATTCCCCAAAGCTCATGCCCGCCGGTTTTTGTGTACATCGGACGCCAGCCCGATCCAGGCATTTTTCCCACGATCCAGGCCGATCATATCCTTTCCGGTGCTTTGTGTATTGAATCCCGTGCCTACTGATACCTGGAAAAAATTTTCGGTGGGTATGTCCCTGGTTTCCACCTGCACCAGTCCGCCCGCAAATTCACCGGTCAGGTCGGGCGTGGCGGTTTTGTTTACGATGATCCGGTCGAGCAGGGCGCTGGGTACCATATCGAAAGCAAAATTGCGCCTGTTCGGTTCACTGCTGGGCAACATGGCGCCGTTCAGCAGCACATTATTATAACGGTCGCTCAGGCCGCGGATCACCACATATTTATTGTCTGTTACCTGCAGGCCGCTGACCCTTTTCAGCACCTGCGCCGCATTATTGTCCGGCGTCCGGCTGATCTGTTCGGCAGTGATGCCGTCGCTGACGGCGGCGTTATTTTTCTGCCTGGCATATAAAGCGTTGATGCTTTCTTTCCGGGCGGTTCCTCTCACGACCACCCCGGCCAGTTGGCCTTTCTGTCTTTTCAGCGCAACGTTCAGCTCAAAGGTTCCGCTGCCCACTTCAATATCTGTAATGACCTTTTTTCCGTAACCTAGAGAGGATATTTCGGCTTCGTATCTGCCTCCGGGCAGGTTCAGGCTAAAGGAACCGTCAATGGCGCTCACCGTTCCCATGTTCCCGACGCGGATGCTGACGTCGGGAATGGGTTGGCCATTTTCCTCATCTAACACTTTCCCGGCAACCCGGCCGGCCTCTTTTGGGAGAGCGGGAGGAATATGCCTGAATGTAATATTGTTGCCATCCACCAGCGCGTGAAGGCCTGTTTGTTTTTTAAGCACCTCCAGCATCTCTTTTAAATTTCCGGCTTCGGCCTGCACCTTTTCCAGCTTTACCTTCTCAAATGCTTCCAGGTTATAGGAAAAATTAGTTTGTGGAAATCGTTCTTTCAGCGTGGCAACTACCTGCGCCAGATTTGTTTTTTCCAGGTTGATACGGACGGTTTGCGCCGTAAGCTGGCCGCCGTAAAGCAGGCAGCCAATAAGCAACAGCCTGAGCCCGGACCGTTCCAGCAGGCGTCCCGAACCCTTCCGGTGTACATTTTTTGTCATAACTTTGATTAGATTGTTTTTATTAAGCGATGAAACAATTACAAAATGACACTGTCCCTGCAAGGACAGTGTCATTATTTTATTTTACATAGATCGTATCTCCTCTACGCCTGAATTCTATATCCCAACCGAAGGAAAGGTGGCGCATCACCTTTTCCAGTGAAGGCTGGTCGAACTGTGCCGTAACTGATACATTTTTTAATGTGGGTGGATAGCTATAAGCGACATGGTATTGTTTTTCCAGCTGCGCCAATACTTCTTTCAACGGAACCTGCCGGAAAATTAACTTGCCCGATACCCAGGCGCCCATGTTGGCGGGGTTTTCCGGAATGATCCGGGATTGTTTGCCGGCGTCCCGGTAGATCAGGAGCTGGCCCGGAGAGAGTATTTTTTCTTTATCAGGCAAAACACCGCCGTACCGGATGCCGATACGGCCCCGTTGCAGCGAAATTCTAAGTTCATCAGTTTGCCCGTAGGCCTGTATGTTGAAGGCCGTACCATATACTTTCGTAAGGGCGGCGCCTGCTTTTACGGTGAAGGGGTGTGCGGTATCGTGCGTAACGTCGAAAAACGCTTCGCCCTGCAGCTGCACTTCCCGGTGGCGGCTGAAGTCGGGATGGTACTTTAAGCTGGACAAGCTGTTCAGCCATACTACCGAACTATCGGGTAATACCAGTTTGAGGCGCTGCCCGGATGCGGTGGAGACTTCCCGGAAAGCCAGCGGTTCCCGTACCTGGCCATGCCGGTTGTTTTTCACGAGAAAGTAAGTGATACTTCCCGTGGCAAGGAAGATACCTATCCATACGGCTGCAGACATGCGGGCAAACCGTTTCCACCAACCCGGGCTTGCCGGATGGGGTATAACAGGAACCGGTTCCCTGAACCGGGGATTTTCTTTCAGCCGTTGCACCAGGCGTTCTTCGTCAGCCGCAGACAATAAACCGCTGGCCTTGCTTTCCTGCTGCACCTGCCTGAACCAGGCTTCCAGCAGTGTTATTTCCTCTGGTGTGCAGGCGCCTTCCTTATAACGTTGCAGGAGTTTTTTAATAGATGCTTCCGATGACATGTCAAGACCCATTTTTAACCAGGTCAATATGATAGTCTGAAAAGCGCCTGAAAAGAACTATCCGGGGAACGGTATTCTTACTGAATTAACCTTTTGGTAATATTGGAGGGATTCAAAAAGAGTCACAGGACAGGTAGCAGGGAGAATAAGGAAAACAAAAACGGGGCTAAACGGGCAATCAGCGTATGAAGGCGCTTGCGGATCTGCTGCAGGTGATTTTTTACAGTGGAAGGAGATAGCAGCAATTCATCTGCAATTTCCCGGATGCTTTTTTCTTCCAGGAAACGGAGCTGGTACACGCGTTTCATCTGAGGGGGCAGTTGGCTTACTTCGGCATCCAGCAATGATCGGGGTGTGTCTGTGATCTCGGCTAAGGGCTGTATGGCTGGCCCGGAAAGCTGTTCCCAGGCGGCTATTTGTTGTGCGCTCAATTGCCGACCCTTTAAATGATCGAATACTTTATAACGGGCAATAGTATAAAAATAGTTGAATACATGCTGCCCGATCTCTATATCCCGGCGCTTTTCCCAAACGTCCAGGAAAACTTCCTGCAAGATATCTTCAGCGTCAGCTTTTCCTATGTCCCATTTGTAAATAACGGAATACAAACGCCGCATGTAGCGCCTGTACAGCGTTTCAAAAGCAGATCTGTCGTCCTGCTTTACCTGCTGCCATAATTCCCGGTCTGAAATATCCTCGTCGGACATAGTACTGTAGGCTATTAAGGTCACAAAGAAAGGCAATCTTTGTTAAAATAATATGAAGAGACCCGGTAACAGCAATGCCGCGATCACCTGCTAAAGGGACTTGTTTGTTTTGCCTGTTATTTTAGCAAACAGGCATCTAGCAAGAATATTTATCTTTAATTTATGCGAATTGTTTGCCACTGCCGTATCATCTTTTCTTGCCTTCTCCTGTCAAGCGCTGTGCTCACGGGCGGAAAGGCTTTCCCCCAGGCCGGGGAACCCCCCCGGCCCAATATCATTCTCATTATGGCGGATGACCTTGGTTATTCGGACCTTGGTTGTTACGGCGGAGAGATCAGCACGCCGAACCTCGATTATCTTGCTGCCCGGGGCCTGCGTTTCAGCAGTTTTTACAATACTTCTCGCTGCTGCCCCACCAGGGCGGCCCTGCTCACCGGAATGTACAACCACAATGCCGGAATAGGCGAAATGACCACGGACAGGCGGATGCCCGGCTACCGCGGCGCCTTGGGCAGGAATGTGGTAACCATTGCGGAAGTGCTGAAGGACGCGGGATACCGCACGGCCATGTCCGGCAAATGGCATGTGTCCAATACAATAGAAGAGCCTACCCCGCAGGCGCAGCTGGATTGGCTGAACCATAAGACCGACCGGCCGCTTTTTTCACCGGTGGATCAATACCCGGTGAACAGGGGTTTTGAAAAATATTTCGGCACCATCTGGGGCGTGATCGATTTTTTTGATCCTTTCAGCCTGGTGAGCGGAACGGTGCCCATTAAACAGGTGCCGCAGGATTATTATCATACGGACGCCATCAACGATTCCGCGGCGCAATACGTCCGTGAGTTCAGCAAAGGAGAGCAGCCCTTTTTTATCTATATAGCGCACAATGCGCCGCACTGGCCGTTGCAGGCCAAACCAGGCGATATTGAAAAGTATAAGGACACCTACAAAGCGGGCTGGGACATTATCCGGAAAGCGCGGTATGAAAAGCTGGTGAAATCCGGGTTGGTTGACGCTGCGAAAGCCCCGCTTTCACCCCGCATGAAGAACGAGCTGGCCTGGGAAAATAACCCGGACAAGGAATGGGACGCCCATGCCATGGCAGTGCATGCCGCTATGGTGGATTGTATGGACCAGGGGATCGGGAGGATCATCTCTGCGCTGAAAGAAACAGGCGAGCTGAACAACACGCTGATCATTTTCCTCAGCGACAACGGCGCGAGCCCTGAAGATTGCTCCCGCTACGGTAAAGGCTTCGACAGGCCGGGCGAAACCCGGGACGGGAAAGAGATCGTTTATCCCCGGGATAAAAAAACGATGCCCGGGCCGCAGACCACCTTTGCCTCCATCGGAGAACGCTGGGCCAATGTAGCCAATACGCCCTATCAATACGCCAAGATGGAATCATATGAAGGCGGCGTGCGCACGCCCATGATCGCCTTCTGGCCCGAAGGGATCAGGAGCAAGGGTAAAATATCCGTGCAAACCGGTCATGTGATGGATTTTATGGCCACATTCACGGAGCTGTCCGGCGCGGCATATCCCTCCTCGTACAAAGGCAATACCATCCTGCCCATGCAGGGCCGGAGCCTGGCGGCCGCTTTGAAAGGAAAGAAGGGCGAAGGGCATGATTATCTTTTTAATGAACATATGAACGCGCGTTATGCCCGTTCACCTGAATGGAAGCTGGTTTCGCTGACGAAGGACAGTACCTGGCGCCTTTACAGGATCCATGAGGACGAGACGGAGCTGAACGACCTGGCGGCGAAATACCCTGAAGTGGTGAAAGACCTTCGGAACAGGTGGTATCAGTGGGCGCGGGAGAACCGCGTGCTGCCGAAGCAGCGGAAGGAACAGGAATGAGCGATCAAATGCCGGTGCGTTTCCAGCGAATGCATGGCCGGACAACGTCCTGAAAATTAGCGGACCGGGTTTCAGCCCCTTTTTGTAAATTTATGCGGTTGCAGTTATGAGCTGCTGTCTCAGTTACTTATGCGAGATACCAATGATATGGCTTTATTGGCGTTGTTGAAAGACGGGGATGAAACTGCTTTTACCGAAATTTACAACCAGTATTGGGAGCCACTATATTTCATGGCGCACAAACGCCTGCAATCCGCGCAGGACGCGGAAGAAATCGTTCAGCAGGTTTTTCTGACGCTCTGGCATAAAAGAGCATCCCTGTCTATCCAGTCCCTTCCGTTTTACCTGGCGGCTATGGTGCGGTATGCTATTTACCGCCATTTTGCCAACCTGCAGCGCAAAAAGGAACAGACGGGCGCTTTGCATGCCATTACCGCTGAACAATCTCCCGCTTTTGACATCGACAATAAATTCCTGCTGGAAATATTGAACAAACTGGCCAACGAGCTACCAGCCAAACATCGTATCGTTTTTCTGCAGCACAAGCTGCTGGACCGTCCCCTGGAAGAGGTGGCCGGCGAACTGGGCGTATCGGTACGCACCGCCGAAGGGTATATTGCCCGCGTGATGCAGGTGATGCGCCAGCGGCGGGAGTACCTTACCCTGGCCATGATTTTTATGCTGATCAAATAACCCGTAATTTTTTTTCTCCTTTTTTGCGTGTGAATTCATCTGGCAATGCTCTATGTATATAGAGGGGCATAGTTTATTATTTAAATGCATTCAATGGATACAGCGCAGATCAGTGTTTTGGCAGAAAAATTCCTGGATGGCACGGCAACCGCCGCTGAGCAGGAAGCGCTGCATGCATGGTACGACCAGGTGAACGAGGGCGAAACGGAAATCGTTGTCAGCGCCCGGCCGGATACACCGGAGGAAGCTAAAGCGCGGATACTGCGCCAGTTGCAGGAGCAGATCGCCCGGGATAAAAAAGCCGCACCGGCCCCGGTGCGGCCCATGCGCCGGAAATGGCTGCCTTGGGTGGCCGCTGCCGCTTTCATTATATTAGCTGCCACCTACCTGCTGCGGCAGCCGGATAAACAGGAGAAGCCAACGGCAGTATTACCCGTCCCCCCGGCGGGCAACAAGGCCATGCTTACCCTGGGCAACGGTACCGTGGTGGACCTCAGCGCAGGCACAGACGGCGCTATTGCGGAACAGGAAGGCACTACGGTCAACAAACAACAGGCTTTATTGATTTATGACGCGGGCAATGGCACGGTTCAGCCGGCTATCAACAAGCTGACGGTGCCGCGGGGCGGCAAATACAGGCTTATATTGCCCGATGGCACGAAGGTATGGCTGAATGCCGCCAGCGAACTGCGGTTCCCGACTGCTTTTCCCGGCGAGGAGCGGGTAGTGGAGCTGGACGGCGAGGGTTATTTTGAAGTAGCGGCGGATGCAGACCAGCCATTTATCGTTAAGACCGCCCGTCTCCGCGTAGAAGTGCTGGGCACGCATTTTAACGTGAAAGCTTATACAGATGAATCCACGATCAATACCGCCCTGCTGGAAGGAAGCGTGAAAATAGTAACGGCAAATGGAAAAAGCAGCCTGCTGAAGCCGGGAGACCTGGCGAAAGTAACAGCAGATCACAGCGTCTGCATCACACGGGAGCCCGATCCTGGCCAGGCCATTGCCTGGAAAGAAGGTTTCTTCGCTTTCAGGAACGCGGAAATTGCCGTTATACTCCGGGAGATCGGCCGCTGGTACGACGTGGATATAAAACATGAAGGGCCGCTTACGCGCCGCCGTTTTACCGGGAAGGTATCGCGCAGCTACAGCCTCGCTGAAACACTGTCCATACTGGAGGCCAGCGACCTGCATTTCAGGCAGGAAGGGAAGAATATTATCGTTTTACCATAAAAGAGAGACCGAACCGCATACAGGAGCTTTGCCGGAACGCCGCAATAAAAGGCTGGTACGAGCTTAGACATGACGAAAAAGAGCATTGTTTTACCATTAAAAAACCAAACTAAAAAAAATACAAAGACCAAAATCGTACACCAGCTTCTGATAGAATTTTATTTAAATCATTAACCAACCAGTTTTATGATCTCAACTACCTTTTGCCCAAAGAGGCAAGGCAGGTTATGCCTATCAACCAAATCCGGGCTGCGCCCGTTCACAAAAAGATTGATCACCGTGAAGCTGTCAATTATCATTTTTTTACTCGGGGCAATGCATGTAAGCGCCGCCGTGTCCGCTCAGAAGATCTCCATTTCGCAAAAGAATGCGCCGCTGGAAAAAGTGCTCGATGAAATCGAGCGGCAGAGCGGGTACCAGGTCTGGTACGAGGAAGGCACGCTGCCTTCCGGCGATGTGGTGAGCATTGCCCTGAAGAACGCTTCCCTGGAGGAGGCGCTCAATACCTGTCTCAGTGGCCGTCACCTCACATGGACCATCATCAGGAAAACGATCGTGCTTAAAAAAGAGGCACAGCTCCCCTTTATTCCCCAGCCGCCGCAAAAGATCAGCGGCCTGGTGAAAGATGCTGTCACCGGCAAACCTTTGATAGGTGCCACGATACAGATCAGGGGCACCACCAAAGCCACGGTTACCAATCCCAGCGGCGAGTTCGAGCTGGAAACGGATGCCCGCGAAGTAATGCTGGAAGTGTCTTTTATCGGGTATGAGCCACAGCGTGTAAAAGCAGCCGGCAACCAGCCGTTGACCATCCTGCTTTCCATCAGCACTTCAAAGCTGGATGAACTGATCATCACCGGTTACTCCGCCAAAAAAACGGGCGAGCTGACCGGCGCGGTACAGAAGATCAGCGGCGACCAGCTGCGGAAAGGCATCACCACATCGGACCCGGTTTCCCTGCTGAAAGGCCGCGCTACCGGCCTGTATATTTCCGAACAGGGCGCCGGCGACCCCACCAGCCCGGGCGGACAGATATTTGTGCGCGGGCAGAGCAGTATTGTGGGAGTAGGCGTAGACCAGGCGAACGAGTTTGTAATGCCCACCCAGAACTACGGGCCGCTGCTCGTGCTGGACGGCGTGATCATGCCTAACCAGAACCTCAAGGAGCTGATCAACCCGCAGGACATAGATAACCTCACCATACTGAAAGATGCCGCCGCCACGGCCATTTACGGTTCCCGCGCCGCGGCGGGCGTAATTGTGGTCACTACCAAAAAAGGAATGGCCGGCAAACCGCAGATACTGGCGGAAGTAAAATATGGGCTGAACGTACCCAACCGCGGGTCGATACGGTTCCTTTCCGGCCCGGAATTATATGAAGTGCAAAAGCGCTACTACACGGAAGACTACCGCGTCAACAACGGCAGCCTCGCCCCGCAATACCCAACGCTGCAGGCATACCTGGACAACCGCCTGCCCGATATGGCGGATGTACAGAACAGTTACGACTGGGAAAAATATGCCTTCCTCAACAGCAACACCAAGCAGGTAAACCTCTCCGCCCGAGGCGGCACGGAAAACACCCGCTACTACGTGGGCGGCACATATTACGACGAGCAGTCCACCGGCGTTAATAACGGTTTAAAGCGCGGCACCTTTCGCATCAACCTGGAAACCAGGCTCACCAAAAGACTGACCACCAACATATCGCTCAATGGTATTTTCGACAACGGCAGGAGAGAGAACTCCAACAGCGGCGTTTTTTTATACGGCATGATCCCCTGGGTAAACCCCTATAACGCCGACGGCTCTCCGAAGCCTGTACTGGAATACAAGCTGAACGGCAGGATGCAGAAACGCGAAAATCCCATTTTCGAAAACCAGTTTAACTACTTCCATCCCAAGGCGCAGCGTTTCTCCGGCTCTATCAAAGCGGATTATAAGCTGACCGAATGGCTCAGCTTTTCCAGCACCAATTCCGCCAACCTCAACTATACTAAAGACGAAAGGTATATAGACGCCCGGAGCTATGCAGGTTCCGGCACTGCCACTTCCTCCAAAGGTTTCCTGGGCACCACTACCAATTATATCAATGCCTTCCTTACCTCCAACCAGCTGAACTTCCATAAAATGCTCGGCAAACATTCGCTGCGCGCTTTAGCGGCTACGGAGTACGGCCGGACGAAAATGGAGAACATGCTGGTGAACGTGAACAACGTAAGGGCCGGCTACCCGGTGATATCGCTGGGCAGACTCGTGGGGGGCAGGTACGATTATTCCATCTACGGCATTCCCACCACCAAGAACGGTAACATAGAAGGTGGTAAGGAAGACCGTGCGTCTTTTTCCGCCTTCGGCGAAGCCGGGTATACCTATGATGACAGGTACAGCATCAGCGCCTCGCTGAGGACCGATGCTTCCAGCAGTTTCGGGGAAGACAAACGTTACGGCACCTTCTATTCCATCGGCGGCGCCTGGGTGATCAGCAACGAACAGTTTGCCAGCGGCCTCGGTTTCCTGAGCAACCTGAAACTGCGGAGTAACTATGGCACCAGCGGTTCCCAGCTGGGGGACAATTTCCTTACCCGCACACTGTACGATCCGCGTTATACCTACAGCGGGCAGGCCGGGGCTACCATTTCCGTGCTTGCTAACCCTGAGCTGCAATGGGAGATCACCAAAACCTTCAGCGCGGGTGCGGACATCGGCCTGTTCAATAAAATTACCGCCAGCGTAGACTACTATCAGCGCCGTTCCGAAGACCTTTTGCAGAAAGTGTCCCTCGATGCCATCAGCGGCTTCCCCACGCAATGGCAGAACGTGGCCACCGTGCAGAACAGGGGCTGGGAAGTGCTGATCAATTCAGACAATATCAGCGGCAATAATTTCCGGTGGAACACATCCTTCAACATCAGCTTCAACAAGAACAAGATCATCAGCGTAGCCAACGATTCCCTGCGGCAGGGATTCTATAATGCCAACAGCTTTTACCTGTTCCCCGGCGACGATATCAATTCACTGAAGGCTGTGAAATATGCAGGGATAGATCCCGAAACGGGCAAGCCGAGGTTTGAAAAGCTGATCTTCGACGACAAGGGGCAGACAACCGGCATTGAATATGTGAATTCCGCAGACGAGGTTGGCGCAGCCGCCGACCCGCGGCAGTTCCAGTACATCGGCAGCTTCCAGCCGAAATTCTATGGCGGGCTTACCAACACTTTCACCTACAAAAATTTCTCCCTGGACGTGCTGATCACTTATGCATACGGCTACGTGATCACGGACGACCTGGCTGAGCAAATGCAGGGCTCCAATATCACCAGCTATAACCAGGTTGCTTACCGCAAGCATCAGAAGCAGTGGACCACGCCCGGGCAAACAGATGCAACCGAGCCGGAGCTGTACACGCATGCCAACACGAGCTATTTCGGTTCCAGCAAATACATGCACGATGGCAGCCATGCCCGCCTGCGCAGCGTCCGCCTGGGATACGAGCTGCCCAAAACCTTCCTGAAAAAGCTGAACCTCTCGCAGGCCAATTTTTATGTCAGCGGCGATAACCTGTACACGCTTTATTCCAAAGACATTATTGCTTCCGACCCTGAAGGCCCGTCTGTAGGGCATGCGCAGGACTTCGGCGGCTCTGTCGGGTCCGGCATCGGTATCCCGCGGCGCTATGTGTTCGGCTTGCAGGTTGGGTTTTAAATTTTTGGATTCAAATCTTGAAAAAAATGAGATACACTATCATAATTATACTCACCGGCCTGCTGGCAACCGCATGCAACAAGCAGATAGACAGCGTGCGGCCATTGACGAAGATCGACAAGGAAGGGGAACTGGCCTCGCTCGCCGGCATTGAAGAAACAACGGTGGGCAACTATATCCTGCTGCAGGGCAGCGGGTTTAATAACTTCGATGTGCCCATGCACGATTTTGCGGAAAGCCGGGGCAATAATGTTACCCTGCAAACCTGGGGGCCTGCCGCCAAAACTACGGACGCGTTCTTTTTCAGGAACAGTTCCAGCCCGACGCAGGGCAACAGCGTGGATTTTTACCGCGGGGCCTACCAGGTTATCGTGAGCGTCAACACTACGCTGGAAGGCATTGCGGCCATGGAGAAGACAACCTTTTCCGTTTTGACTGAAGCCGAAAAGAACAGGTTCCTTTATGCCAAAGGAGAAAACCTTTTCCTCCGTGCGCTGGTTTATTTTAATCTCGTAAGGGTGTATGGAAAGCCTTATTACCAGTCAGCCGCCACAAGTCCTGCTGTGATCATCAAAACCAGCAGCGACATTAAGGATGTACCGGAACGGAGCACTGTGAAAGAGGTGTACGACTTTATCATCGGCGACCTGCAGGCCGCGGCGCAGCTGATGAAGGCGCCTGTAACGAAAACCAACGCTTTTGGCAACACGGCCGCCGCATGGTCGCTGCTGTCTCGCGCATATCTCTACATGGGCGGCAGCATAGCCGCGCCGGACGCCGCTTTTAACCAGCGCGCCGCCGATTATGCGGATAGCGTAATAGATCATACCGCCGGGAAATATATACTGCTGCAAGGCGATGCCTATAACAAGATGTTTGCCGACGATGAGCTGGGAAGCATCGGCCGTGCCAATGGCACTACGAACAAGGAGCTGATCTTTGCATACGACAACGCTGCCGGCGGTAGCTCTATCGGCGAATTCTATCATTTCGATGCTATTTACGGTGTGGGCGCCACTTTCCTCCCTTCCGCCAGCTTTAAAAGCCTGCTGGCGCCCGGCGATGCCAGGAGTGCTTTTCTGAAGCTGAATCCCAATTCCGGCTTCGTGGAAACGACCAAATACCTGGTGCTGACCGAAGCCTGGCTTACCCGCGCGCCGTATATCTATTTCCGCCTGGCCGAGCTGTACCTCAACAGGGCCGAGGCGTATGCCAAGCTGGGCAACACTGCCAAAGCAAAGGAAAGCCTGAAAGCGATCCATACCCGTGCGGGCCTGCCGGCGTCGGATGTGGACAACCTGGCCGCACAGGACGTATTGGCCGCCGTACTGAAAGAAAGAAGGATAGAGCTGGCTTTTGAAGGCCATAACAGCTTCGATTATTTCCGGAACGGCCTGCCCATGACAAGGACGGCTGCGGACAATAACGGCACGGCGCTGACCATTCAGCCCACGGACCCGAAAGTAGTGCTTGAAATACCTAAAAACTGACCCAACCAGCCATGATAAAACAAACCATTCTCGCAACCATCGCCATTGCGCTCCTGTCCGCTCACGAGCCCGGCGGCTTCCGGATAAAAGGAAAGATCAGCGGCCAGGTGGAAGGCAAAAAAGTGTACCTGAAGTATGCGGACATTCCTTCCAAAACCATCCTGGACAGCGCCGTGATCCATAACGGGGAGTTTGCCTTCAACGGAACAGCGGCCACGCCCCGGTTCTATTCCCTTGTAATCAAAAATGACGAACCTACGGACAGGGTGCTGCAAGACCGTGTGATCAACCTTTTCGCCGCAAACAACGACAACATCAGCGTTGCCGCGGTGTACGACAGCCTGAAAAAGGAAATAGAGCTTTATTCCGGCGGCGGGACCTCTCTTGCGGCAACAGTCAGCGGCAGCGCCGGCAACGATCTTTTCCTCCAGTATTACCGGCAGAAAAACGTTTTTGACGAAGAGAATAACCGGTATTTTGACGGTTACATCGCCTACCTGAATCCCGGGAAAGGGAAAGAGAAAGGGCCGCATGAAGTAGGCATGAACCTGTGCAGGAAGATGGACGCGGTGGATAAGGAACGGAAAGCATTCATGAAGGATTTTATATTGAAGAACAAACCTTCCGAAGTGCTGGCCTTCATCGCATTGCAGGCGGTAGAGCAGCGCAGCATCAATATAGAAGAGATCGACCGGCTGACGCAGCATTTTGCGGGTATAACGGAAAAAGGTACGCTCACCCAACATTTCCTGGAAAAGGCCGAATCCAACAAACAGGCCGCAGTAGGCTCGATGGTAATGGACTTCACCCTGCAGGATACTACCGGCGCGCAACACCGCCTGAAAGATTATATCGGCAAAGGCAAATACGTGCTGTTCGAATTCTGGGCGTCCTGGTGCGGCCCCTGCCGGGCAGACATTCCCCATCTCAGGGAGGTGCATGCGCTGTACAATAAAAAAGGATTCGAGATCGTCAGCATTTCCCTGGACGACGATAAGGAAAAATGGCTGAAGGCCATCCGGGAAGAAAAAATGAAATGGACGCAGCTGTCGGACCTGAAAGCCTTTAGCAGCGAGCTGGCCAAAGCCTACCGTATCCGCGGCATTCCTTCCTGCCTGCTGTTCGACCCCGAAGGAAAGCTGGTGACCCGGAATATGCGCGGCTCCTGGATGGACGCCGCTTTGATAGACATGTACGGCGACCTCTTTACGAAACAATAAAACACAAACCGATCATTATGCATATTAAAAGCATCTTCTTCTGCCTTTCCGCCGCCGCCCTATATGCCTGCGGACCGGCGAAAACCCACAAGGCGACCATTACGGCCGATATCACCGGTCTTAAAGACACAGTGGTATATCTTTCCATACCCGTGGCCGATTCGGCGAAAACAGACACCATTCCTGTCAAAGACGGCAAATTCACCTGGGCCGGCGAGACTGCCGAACCGGTAAAAGTCTACCTGATGTTCCCTACCCGTTTTTTTGATTTTTTCCTTGAGAACGCGGACATCCGTATCTCCGGGCATGCGGATTCGCTGAATAAGCTGAGGGTTGCCGGCTCTGCAAGCCACGATGAGCACCTGGCCTACAGGGCTTCGATCAAACACATCACCGACCAGGAAGAGCAGCTGTATGGCAAATACGAAGAAGTGAAGGGCAATGATTCTGCCAAGGCCGCATGGGAAGGACAGCTGGATGTGCTCCGCAAGCAGCGCAGGAAGGAAACGATGAACTACATCACCGCGCATCCTAAAAGTCCTGTAAGCCTTTCCCTCCTTTCGGATATGGCCGTGACAGGAGAATACAAGCAGCTGGACAGCCTGTACCAAATGCTGGATACATCCGCGCAGCTGACGGCCGTAGGCGGGCGCCTTGGGAAACGGATCGCCATATTGAAGAAGAGCGCCATCGGGGAGCCGATGATAGACTTTGCACAGCCGGATGTAAACGGCAAGCCTGTGAAGCTGTCCGACTTCAGGGGAAAATATGTGCTGCTCGATTTCTGGGCCAGCTGGTGCGGACCCTGCAGGGCGGAGAATCCCAACGTGCTGAAAGCATACAATACCTACAAGGATAAAAATTTTACGGTAGTAGGCGTGTCGCTGGACGATAGCGGCGAGAAGTGGCGCAAGGCGATCGAAGAGGACGGCATGCCCTGGGTACAGCTGTCTGACCTGAAGGGATTTAAGAATGAAGTGGCCTCGCAATACGGCATCCAGGCGATCCCATCCACCTTCCTGGTGAACCCGGAGGGTGTGATTATTGCCAAGGATCTCCGGGGCGAAGCGCTGCATAAAAAGCTGGAAGAACTGCTGAACTAACTTTTCTACATTCACTCAATCATCAGTCATGAAACAAATTTCGCTGCTGACCGCCGCCTGCATGATGCAACTGGTCGTACAGGCCCAGTCTTTCACGCTCACCGGGCAGGTGGAAGGCAAACCCTCGGGATACATCTATTTAAACTACCCCGGAAGTGATGGCAATTACCGGATGGACAGCGCGAAGCTGAGCGAAGGCCGGTTTACCTTCAACGGGAATATCGACGGGCCTTCGATGAGCGGCCTGTCCCTGGAAAGGCCTTCTCCCATGTCGTTTGACGATGATATAGCTTCCCTGTTCCTTGAGCCGGGCGCCATGACGGCTTCCCTGAAAAAAGGACATCTGAAAGAGGCTGTCTTAAAGGGCTCCAAAGCGCAGGACGATATGGAGCTGCTGAATGCAGCCAGGAAGCCTGTTATGACCGGGCTTGCCCCGCTGTCCGCCACTTACAACAGGCTGAACCTGGCATACATCGCCGCCCGCAAAGCAAAGAAAGACAGCGCCACCCTGGCCGGGATGCTGGATGAGCTGGAAGAAGTAAAAGGAAAAATGGAACCTTATTACGAAAAGATGGAGGTCATCGATAAGGATTTTATAGAAAAACATCCGGCATCGTATGCCAGCGCTTACCTGCTCCGTTTCCGCATCAGCGGCATGCCACTCGCGGAGGCGGAAGCCTGTTACAACCGGATGCCGCCGGCCCTGCAGCAGAGCAGCTTTGGAAGGGAGATCAAAAAAGAAGTGGACGGCCTGCGCAGCGGCTCTCCCGGCAGCGAGGCCTTTGTTTTCAGCAAGACCGATATCAACGGCCAGCCGCTTAGCCTCCAGGATTTCAAAGGCCGGTATGTGCTTATCGATTTCTGGGCGAGCTGGTGCGTGCCCTGCAGGAAAGGCAATCCCCATCTGAAAGAACTGTACGCAAAGTATAAAGGCAAAGGCCTGGAGATCATCGGTATTTCTGACGACGACAGCCGCCCGGAAGAGTGGAAAAAAGCCGTGTCGCAGGATGGGATAGGCATTTGGAAGCATGTGCTGCGGGGGCTGGACATGCAGAAAAGGCAAAAGAAAGAACCCAACCCTGAAGATATCAGCGACCGCTACGGCATCCATTCCCTGCCCACCAAAATACTGATCGACCCCAAAGGGATGATCGTAGGAAGATACGGCGGAGGAGGAGAGAATGACGAGGCGATGGATAAGAAGCTGGCCGAAGTGTTCGGGAACTGATCTTATTAAAAAAAGAGGGTATCTCCTGTTTTGGCAAACATGGGAGATACCCTCTTTTTTATGTTGAAGTGTTATCAGCGCTTTACAAGGGAGCGCATGGCCACGGCATATCTCCTGCCAAATTCCCGCTGGGATGCGGCATTTATATGAATGCCGTCGGGCAGCGCGGCAAAGCCGTTAGCGCGCACGACCGCAAAGAATTGTAACGATTTAGCGGCATCATGGATGGTGGGATTCAGCGTAGCGGCGCCTTTGTGGAAGTCCGCCAGCTCGCCGGCAACGAAGGGGAGGTCCGGTATCCGGAAGGCCTGCCGGAATTTATTCACCAGCTGCGCCAGGTTGCCGCTGTAGGCTGCGGCTTTATCCGGCGCGGTGTCTGCTTCGCCCTGGTGCCAGAGGATACCTTTTAATACCCCGTCTTTCATGGCCAGCCGCGCTCGCAGGATGGCGTTATTCCAGGGGAAGCTGCGCGTTTGTTCCCAGAACTTGTCATGCAGCCAGTACTCCATGCCCGAGCCGCCCGCAGCGCAGGGTATCAGGCCGATCACGATATCAGGATCATATTTTATCATTTCACGGGCGAAGCTCAAGCCCGGGCCTACGCCGGCCGCAGTTTTGTCGAAATGCACCGGGTCTTTGGCGATCTCCCATTCCCCGTCCCGGTTAAGCGCCAGTATGCGCGGGTTGCCGATAGTGTCCTGCGGCTCCGGGATGCCCCTGCCCGCCATATTGGATTGCCCGGCCAGCAGGTATACATGGAATTTTTTGGCGGATACTTTGATCGCTGCTTTCTCCCTGTTTTGCGGGATGACAGGCTGCTGTTGGGCGTACAGCGCATGCGTTGCCAATACCAGCAGGGCCAGCATCCGGAAAGGTGATTGTTTTCTTTTCATGTGTTCGGTTGACGGTTTCCTGTTTTGAAATGGTATAACGGGCAGAACAAAGATAGCAGGCCATCGTTAGTAAAAAAATAGCCGCTCCCTACCAAGCCCCAAAATCATTATATTTGTTCATAACAGCTACGTGCACACTTCATCGCGGTTCCGGGAAGCTGTTCCTGCCTCCAGTGTTTTTTCCCCTTTATACCACCGTACACCTTTATATCACATACATTAGATCATTAACTATTGTCAACCGATTTCTCATATGATGTCCGGGAACTGTTAACAAGGGTTGCAGACGGAGATGAAGCAGCCTTTCAGAGTTTATTCGAGCGCTACCGTTCTCCTTTTTTCGGGGTCTGCATGAAGCTGTCCGGCACGCGGGAAGTGGCGGAAGAAGTGGTGCAGGAAACTTTCATACGCATATGGGAAAAACGGCAGCATTTACGGAACCTGGAGAAGGCGCAGGCATACCTCTACCGGATATTCCGGAACGTCCTGTTCGAATATTTCCGGCATATGGCCGCGGAACGGAAGGCCATGGGCGCTATCCTGGACTATTATGAAACGGGAGCGGACGAAGGCGTGAAAGAAAAGCTTCGTCTTGAAGCCCGCCTGGCGTTGCTCCAGGAATCTCTCCGGCATCTCACCCCGCAGCAGGCCAACGTGTTCCGTCTTATCAGGCTGGAAGGGCTGAGCCGCAACGAGGCCGCGGGCCGCCTGGGCATATCCCCCCATACCGTCAGGAACCTCCTGGCCGAAGCTACCAGGGTATTGCGCGCAAAGAACGGGCACCTCGAAATGGCCATTCTCTTTTTCCTGTCCATGGCGGAATCATAGCCGCCGGAAATTTTTTTTCATTTTTTCTAGTACATCCTGCAAACCCTCCCGTTTACTTTATTGAACACTTATGGATCTGCAGCAGGAACGCATATTATATCTATTGCATCGCTACGGCGAACGCACTGCCACCGCGGAAGAGCGCGGCGAGCTCACGGCATGGCTGGCTTCCGCGCAGGCAGACGACGTGCCGGAGGAGTTCGTCACCCTGCTGCTGGATAACGACGCCCAACAGGCACCGGAAACGGAGCCGGACTGGGACCTCGTATACCAGCGCATACTCGCGGGCCGTGAAGCGACAGAAACCCTCAACAGCGGCGGGCTGCGTTTCATACGCTCAACCTGGCTGCGGTACGCGGCGGCAATATTATTATTGGCAGGCCTGATCGGCGTGCTGTATGTAAGCATTACAAAAGAAGGCAGTGAAACCGCGCAGCTGGACCAGTTGCCCAGCGGGCCGGAGATACAGCCCGGGAAAAGCGGCGCCGTACTGGTGCTGGCCGACGGAACACAGCTGGTGCTGGACAGCCTGCGCAATGGCGTGATAGCCTCGCAGAACGGCTCAAAGGCAATCCTTCAGAACGGCCGCCTGGCTTATGATCCGGACAGCGCCGCTACCGGCCGCATTTCCTACAACATATTGTCCACCCCCAAAGGCCGGCAATTCCAGGTTACGCTGCCCGACGGAACAAAGGCATGGCTGAATGCGGCCAGCTACATCCGCTTCCCGACCGTATTTGCGGATCATGAGCGGAAAGTGGAGGTGAAAGGGGAAGTATATCTCGAAGTGGTGAAGGACGCGGCCAGGCCGTTCAGGGTGAATGTGCCCGGGAGAGCGGAGATCGAAGTGCTGGGAACGCACTTCAATGTAAGCGCCTATGACAACGACCGGGCGGTGAACACCACTTTGCTGGAAGGCAGCGTGAGGGTGAACGGGGTGAAGATAAAACCGGGCCAGCGCGCGCTTGCGACGGGCCAGGCAACGGAAGTGGCCATGGCAGATGTGGGCAGGGCGGTAGCATGGAAAAACGGGCTCTTCAATTTCGAGGGCGCTTCGCTGGAAGAAGTGATGAAACAACTGGAACGTTGGTATGATATAGAAGTCGTATATGCAGGAAGTATCCCTGACATAGCATTCGGAGGGGAAATGACAAAGAATATATCCCTGCAGGGTTTATTGATCGTACTGGAAAAATCTGATGTGAATTTTCGATTGGAAGGCAGAAAGCTGATCGTTCTTCCCTGATCAGCAAAAAAAGAAAAACAGGATGCAACGTAACAAAAAACCGGAAGTGTTGGTACCACTTCCGGCGGATAGTTTAGTTGATCCAAATGGAGCTGAATCCTAATTGTAACAACCAAAAACTGCTTAAAGGTATGCAAAAAACTGCATGCGCGCCTGAGCTTTTTCCGGTAGCAACGGGCTACTCGCCGGAACCATGGCGCCCTATCACCAAGATCTTGCTAATTCTGAGAAAAATTGTTCTTGCGATGAGATCGAACGAAGAGAGATACCATCGCGCCATTGGAAAGAAAATCATGTTGGCGATGAAACTAACCGCGCTGCTCCTCACTATTTTCTTTTTACAGGTACATGCCTCGGGTTCGGCACAGTCTGTGACCATCTCGGGCAAAGACCTTTCCCTTACCCAGGTGTTTGCCGCCATCAAGCAACAGACGGGGTATGTAGTGTTCTATAACCGCAATATGCTCGCGGGAACCAAAACAGTCACGCTGGCGGCGCAGAACATGCCATTGCAGCAATTGCTGGATATCGTGTTCAGCGAACAGCCTGTTGAATATATTATCCAGGATAAAACCATTATCCTTTCCAGAAAAAAGTCATCCGCCCAGGCCGCCCCGCCCGCAGAAATCACTGAAGGGACGCCTGTTAACGGGCGGATCGTAGACCAGGATAACCAGCCGCTCCCGGGAGTGACCATCCGTGTGAAGGGCGGTAATAAAGGTGTGACCGCGGGAATGGGCGGCATGTTCTCACTAAGCCTTAATGAAGGAGATGAGCTGCAGGTAACGGCTATCGGTTATGAAACGGTCACCGTGAAACTGTTGGGTAACGATTTCCATGTGCTGCCTGCGGCCAAAGCAGGCGGTAAGGGCAAACAGGAAGCGCAGAGCATGTTACTGGTATCGCATGTATCGGGCCCGATCATCCGCCTGGGCCGCGCTACGTCTATGCTGGACGAAGTGCAGATCGTGCCCTACGGCGTAACATCCCGGCGGTTTGCCACCGGCAGCATTGCGGGCATAAAAGCAAAGGACATCGAAAGGCAACCGGTGACCACTGTGCTGCAGGCGCTGGAAGGGAGAGTGCCCGGCCTGAACCTTACAGCCCTCACGGGCAATTCCGCCGCTCCCATGAGAGTGGAGATCAGGGGCAGGCGTTCCCTCAACCCGCTGGCGCTCTCCGACCCGCTGTATGTTATCGACGGCGTGCCGCTGAACATACTTGAAGTAAACCCCATCACCAAAAGAGAAGTGTCTGTCGGTTTTGTGCAAAGCGGCTATACCAACACGCCCGGCGAAAACCCCTTACTGTACCTGAACCCCCGCGATATTGAAAGCATAGATGTTCTGAAGGATGCCGACGCAACCGCCATTTATGGGTCCAGGGCCGCGAACGGTGTTATCCTCATCACCACCAAAAAGAATAAGCCCGGCCCCACCCGGTTCTCCGTTTCCATCAGCCGGGGTACCACCTCTGTGCCGCGGTACCTGCCGCTGATGAAAACGCCGGAATATCTTGCCATGCGCCGCGAAGCTTTCCGGAACGACCGCGTGGAACCGACTGTCTATAACGCGCAGGACCTGATGTTGTGGGACTCCACACGTTATACCGACTGGCAGCGTGAGCTGATCGGCACAGGTAACCAGCTTACCATAGACGCAAGGTTGTCAGGCGGTCTTGTGCAAACGGCCTATACCATTGGCGTCAGTCATCATTCGCAGACGGAGCTGCAGAACAACGACGGGAAAACCAAACGCAGCTCGTTTTTTGTAAGCCTGAGTCATACGAGCCTCAACCAGAAATTGAATGTGACGGTGGTGAGCCGCCTTTCAGCCACAGATGTGGAAGCATATTCCATTCAGAACATCACCGGTATTCCGCCGAATGCCCCTGCTATCTATGCGGAGCCCGGCGAATTCAACTTTGCGCCCTGGCGCGGACAGTTTAGCAGCCTATTCCCTTTCTCCGGCCTTAAAAGACCCAGCGAAAGCAAAACGCATGCGCTGACCAACAGCCTCAGCATCCGTTATGAGCTGCTCCGGGGATTGACCCTTAATGCTACCGGGGGATATAATTACGGCCAGAATGATAATGCGAACTACTCACCCGCCGCCTCCTACGACGCTGCTTACTTTGCAATGGCCTCCGCTATTTTCGGGAATTCCTCCAGGAGCACCTGGACCGCTGAGCCCAGGCTGGAATACAACACCCACATCTGGAAAGGTGATCTGACCGTGCAGGTGGGCGGGAATATACAGGAAGTGCTCACGAAAGGAAACACAGCGGTGGCCCAGGGTTTTCCGAACGACAACCTTATCAGGAGCGTCAACAACGCCGGCTTCGTTACGAATATCGACGCGATGGGCGAGTACAGGTATGCGGCCCTTTTCGGTATCCTCAATTACCGCTGGGATAATAAGTATGTGCTGAACCTGAACGCACGGCGCGACGGATCATCCCGGTTCGGGCCGGGTAAGCAGTTCGGTAATTTTGGATCCGTAGGCCTGGCTTGGATCGCATCCGAAGAAAAATGGATCAGGAAGAACCTGCCCGCCTGGATCAGCTTTGTAAAGTTCAAGACCAGTTATGGCATCACCGGCAGGGACGGCATTGGCGATTATGAATATCTCTCCCGCTGGTCCAGCGCATATACCCTTGGAAGTACCTTCGACAAACTCTCCGAATATAACGGCATACCGGCATTTCATATCGTACGCCCGCTGAACCAGCAGTTCCAGTGGGAAGCCACAAAAAAATTCGACGCCGGACTGCAGCTTGAGCTCTTTGGCAATAAGGTAAACCTGGAAGCAGGTTACTACCGCGAACGGAGCGGCAACCAGCTGACATCCGTTCCCACACCCGCATACACCGGTTTTACCAGCGTTACCGCCAACTGGGGTGCCGTGATCCAGAACTCCGGCCTGGAAGCATCTTTAATGGCAACAGTGCTGCAAACAAAAGACTGGATGGTAAGAACAACCTTCAATATCTCCATGAACAGGAACGTGCTCGCAGGTTACCCGGGACTTGAATATTCCCCGTACGCATATAACTATATCATCGGCAAATCCCTCCAGACAAAATATCTGCTGCATTATACCGGTGTAGACCCGCTTACCGGCGACTACACTTTTGAAGACCATAATAAGGACGGCAAGCTTCACATGGATAATACCGGCGTTCCCCGTAATGCCTGGGACGACCGCTACATCGAGGTGGACCTTAACCCGCGGTATACGGGCGGTTTCAGCACAGATGTAAGTTATAAGGGCCTCTGGTTATCGGCCAACTTCATATACAAAAGGCAGATGGGGGAAGATCCGTTCATTACGCTGGAACTGGGGAGGATGAACAATGGCCTGCTCCCGGCAGAGGTGGCGCAGGATCACTGGAAAAACCCGGGCGATAACGCGCGTTATCCCAGGTATTCGGTGAATGGCAACTTGACACGGGGACATATGGCTGAGTCCGACGGCGGCATTACAGACGCTTCTTACGTGAAGCTGAGCACGCTTACACTTTCCTATGACCTTCCCGGCAGGATATTGCAGAAGATCAGGATGCAGAACTGCCGCCTTTCCGTGCAAACGCAAAACCTGTTTACGATCACTTCCTTCAAAGGTATCGACCCCGAGGTCCGGAACCACAACCTGGCTACGCCGATCCCGCGGATCATTACCACCAACCTGTCGTTTAATTTTTAAAACCGGTTTTATGACTGCTGAAAAAATCATCCGCCTTTTTATATACACCGCATTTCCGGCGCTGCTGCTGGCTGGGTGTAAAAAATGGATCGAGATAGATCCGCCCATAGACACGATCACCACCGGGGAAATGTTCTCCTCCAACAAGGAAGCCGAATGGGCAATGGCCGCTGTATACAGCAAGCTTATCAACGGGATGGAGACCGTAAGCATTTCCAACGCCGCGGAAAGTAATTTCGGTTCAGGCCTCCCCACCATACTGGGCGGCGTATCTGCAGATGAATTTGCGCCAAGCCCCACACTGCTTTCCGGCGACTACCTGCGCCTGTCTTCCAACAGCCTGACGGTAAAGACCAGCGGCATCACCATCCAGCTCTGGACTACCGCGTACAAAACCATTTTTGATGCCAACGGGGTAATTGAGGGAATTGAAGGATCGGATTCTCACCAGCTGACGGACAGCGTCCGGAAACAACTGACGGGCGAAGCGCTGGCGCTCAGGGCATTTGCCTATTTCTATCTCGTCAATTTCTTTGGCGACCTGCCGCTGGTGCTGACAGTGGATTTCAACCAGACAGCGGGGCTTTCCCGCGCTCCCGCCGGCAGGATATACGAACAGATCGCTGCCGATCTCAGGCTTGCAAAAACGTTGCTGTCCGCCGATTTCGCCGTGGGAAAGGGAGAGCGGGTGCGTGTTAATAAATGGTTCGCGGAAGCGTTGCTGGCGCGTGTAAGCCTTTACACCGGCGACTTTCAGCAGGCGGCAGCCAGCGCCACGGCTGTGATCAGCGAAACCGGCTTGTTCGGGCTCGAGGGAGATGTGGCGAACGTGTTCCTGAAGAACAGCCGGGAAGCCATTCTCCAGTTCAAACAGACCCATACCAACGAAGGATTAAAAAATGCCACGCCGGAAGGAATGTCATTTAATCCCTGGCAAACCGGTATTCCGCCGAGATTCCACATCAACAGTGCCCTGCTGGATATGTTCGAAGAAACGGATAAACGCAAAACCTCCTGGATCGCCCACATGGCGGGCATTTTTTATCCCTGCAAATACAAAACAGGCAATTACAATGCCGTATACATGGGTGAGCAGACGGAATATTATACTGTGATGCGGCTGGCGGAAATGTACCTCGTGCGCGCGGAAGCAAGCGTACGCCTGTCAGGCGCCAATACTGCAAATGCCATAAAAGACCTGAATGAGGTCAGGAGAAGGGCCGGCGCCGGCGAGCTCCCCGAAACGCTTACCGCGCAGCAGGTGACGGACGCCGTGGCCAAAGAAAGGCAGCTGGAGCTGTTCGCCGAATGGGGGCACCGCTGGCTGGACCTTAAAAGAACGGGCAAGGCCTCATCCGTATTATCCGCCATGCCTCACAAGCAGCCATGGAGAGGAGATTACCAGCTGCTGTATCCCATCCCGGAAGAAGAGATCAGGAATAACAACAACCTCGTTCAAAACCCGCAATATAATAATCAGTAAACCTGGCCTGCCGGCTTAAAAAAATATGAACATGATGCGTAAATATTTTGCTGCGCTCGTATTTCTCGCAGCAGCCTCGCTTTCCTGCAAAAAACAAAAGGAGCCCGAAGGCAATCCCGCCGTGCTGCAGGTTTTTAATGCGCTGGAAGACGGCGTTGAGCTGTATGCAAACCTGAGCGGTATACATCCAATACCTTATTCAAATGCGTTGCTCATCACCAACAAACGGTCCGCCAGGATGACCCTTCCAGGGAACATCCAGCCGCTGGCCTTTTACGGCGGTAAGGACACCCTGCCGGAGAACAGGCCCGCCTGGAGCCGCGAGCTTCAGCTGGAAAGCGGCAAGCTGTATTCCCTTTTTCTTTTCGGGGAACAGGCAAAGCCAGGCCACCTTTTGGTAGAAAACAAGTATCCCCCTTTCAGAACGGACGACAGCGTAACCAATGTGCGTTTTGCCAATATGAGCAACGGCCAGCCGGTAAGCGTCAACCTGAAAGGAAATCCTCCCGGCTCCCTGCTGGGCAGCCTGCCGTTCAAAGAAGTATCCGCCTTTACCGCGCTGAAGGCGGACAAATCGGTCAGCCAGTACGAATTCGAGTTCCGCGATGCTGCTACCGGCGCGCTGCTGGGCACTTTCCTGGCACCTTCTGTGAATGATTATTCACTGGGGCCGAACATTTACCTGAACATGTCGTGGATGCTGGTACTGGTAGGGAAACCAGGCGGCACGGGAGTGAATGAACTGAGTATTTCAAAAGTGGATAACAGATAGAACGGATAAATATGACAAAAACAATTCTGAAAGTAGAAAACCTGTCGCACAGGTACACCAGCTCCTGGGCTATCCGGGATATCAACTTCGAGATCAGCAGGCACGGCATTGTAGGCCTGCTGGGGTCTAACGGCGCAGGTAAATCGACCACGATGAATATCATCTGCGGCGTGCTGAGCCAGACGGAAGGAGAAGTATACGTCAACGGGATCAATAAAAATACCGACCGCCTGGGAGCGAAAAGGCAGCTGGGCTTCCTTCCGCAAACACCGCCTTTGTACCCGGACTTCACCGTGCGCGAATTCCTGAGCTACGCGGCGGAGCTGCGCTTTGTTGACAAAATGAAGGTGAAATCGGCCGTTGACGCAACAATGGACAAATGCAACATCGCGCATTTCAGCTCCCGGCTGATCCGTAACCTCTCCGGCGGCTACAGGCAGCGTGTGGGCATTGCCCAGGCGATCATCCATAACCCGGAGATCGTGATCATGGATGAGCCTACCAACGGCCTGGACCCCAACCAGATCATCGAGGCCCGCAAGCTGATCAAAGACATTGCCACGGAGCATACCGTGCTGCTGTCTTCACACGTGCTCTCCGAGATCAACCTCCTTTGCCGGGAGGTAATTATGATCGAAGGTGGAAGGATCGTTTTTTCCGATACCATGGAAGCCTTTAATAACTACCTGAAGCCGCAGTCACTGCTGGCAAGAATGGAAAATATGCCGCCTGAAGCCGAGCTGCTGAAAATACAGGACGTTAACCGCGTACAATACCTCTCCGACCGCCAATGCCGGATCTATTTCACAGGGAACACAGAGATCACCGAGCGCCTTATTGCCGCCAGTATGCAGCAGAACTGGCGCCTGCAGGAGATCCAGCTGGAAAAATCGCTGCTTGATGATGTGTTCAAACAATTGTCTATTCAATCCAAACGAGCCAATTAATTATGGGAATTATATTAAAAATTGCGAAAGCGGAGCTCCGCAGCCTTTTCTATTCACCGATCGCCTGGTTTCTGACCGTAGTGTTCTTCGTAGTGTGCGGCATCCAGTTTGTAAACCCCATCGTCATATTTTCCCGCATCCAGGACGTGATGCAGCAAAGTGATCCGAAGTGGCTAGGTTTCGACGACATTTCCGGCTTGTCTTTCAACATGTTTGGCGGCACGTATAACAAGGTGGTGGAAAACCTGTACCTGTTCCTGCCGTTGCTCACGATGGGCGTTATCAACAGGGAGATACAGTCCGGGTCCATCAAGATGTTATATTCATCGCCGCTCCGCACGCGGGAGATTGTGCTCGGGAAATACCTGGGACTCATGGGATTCAATATGGTATTGCTTATCAGCCTTGCACTGCTGCTGGTAACGGGATGGTTCAGCATTGTTAATGCTGATTACAAAGTGTTCCTGTCGGCTTTGCTGGCCATCTTCCTGCTGTCCAATACCTATGCCGCCATCGGCCTCTTTTTGTCCAGCCTCACCAGTTACCAGATACTGGCCGGCGTATTGACCTTCGCGGTATTCTTCGCGCTGAAAGCCGTGCAGTGGTTGTGGCAGGACTATGACTTTTTCCGCGACCTTACCTGGTTCCTGTCTATTGCGAACCGGACGGAGCAAATGCTGAGCGGTATGATCACCACCCGCGACCTGGCGTACTTCGTGCTGATCATTGCGATGTTCCTCAGCTTCGCCTGCATCAAGCTGAAAAGCACGCAGGAGTCCCGGCCCTGGCGCGTATCGTTCCTGCGTTACACCGGCGTTTTTATGCTGGTGCTCGCGATCGGATATTTTACCTCAAGGCCCGGTTATGTAGGTTACCTGGACGTGACCGCACGCCAGATGAATACCCTGCATCCCGCCACGCAGGCCGTGATAAAGGAATTAGACGGCTCACCGCTGAAGGTGACCCTGTACACGAACCTGCTGGGCAAGAATTCAAGGTCCGGCTTCCCCAATATGCGCAACCAGTATGTCTGGCATTTCTGGGAATCGATAAGGAGGTTCTATCCCAATATCGATCTACAGTACGAATACTATTATGATTTCAAAGATGGAGACAGCTCCGCGATCAAAGGCCTCAACGCAAAGGATATTCACGAGGTAGCCGAAAAGGTGGCCGAGATACTCGATGCGCGCCTGTCGATATTCAAACGGCCCGAAGAGATCCGCAAGGAGATCGACCTGAGCAAAGAAGAATACGGCCTGGTGATGTTGCTGGAATACAAAGGGAAACGCACTTTCCTGCGTACCTACCAGGACGACAGGGTATGGCCCGACCAGAACCATATCTCCGGCTCTATCAGGCGGCTGGCCAGGGACACCGTTCCCGCCATGCTGTTCACCACCGGCCACTACGAAAGGAGCCCCTATAAATTCGGCGAACGGGATTATGGTTCACATACCCGGAACATCAGCAACCGCGGCGCCCTGGTCAATAAAGGAGTGGATGCAGACACCGTTTCTCTTTTGCGTTCGGACATTCCTGACAGCACGGATATATTGGTGGTGGCCGATCCCAGGTCCGCCCTCGATACCGTTGAACAACGGAAGATCGTGGCTTACCTCGAAAGCGGAAAAGATGCGATCCTTTATGCAGAAGCAGGCAAGCAGCAGATGTTGAATCCCATCCTGCAGGCGATAGGTGTTAAGGCGGATAATGGGATCATCGTTACCGATAACCTGCACGATCAACCGCATTACCTGGCAGGCACCATGCTGCATAACACCCACTACATGGCGGCCGAGCCTTATATGTTCGATTACCAGGTGTACCAGAAAGCGCCGGGGATCGTAAGCCATGTAGGGGCGGCTAACCTGAGCTACAGGGAAACGAACGGGTTCAGGATCGAGCCGGTCTTCAAGTTCAAGGGCAATCGTAAAACCTGGATGGAGAACGGCGTGTTCGTGGCGGATTCCGCAGCGCCCATATTCTCAAAAGTGGAAGGCGACGTGAAAAAGAATGAATATGTGACCGCGGTCAGGCTTGTCCGCAAGATCAACAACCGCGAGCAGCGCATCATCGTTACCGGCGACGGGGACTTTATGACCACGCTGCGCCAGGAAGGAGGCAGCTTTGGCAGCGGCGGGTACAGCTGGCTGCTTGATAACGAATATCCCGTTTATCATAACACACCCAAGCCCAAAGACACATTCCTGCGCATCGGCAAACGCCAGGCAAAAGTATTATGGCTCAGCTACGTTTACATACTGCCGGGCCTGATCCTGCTGGCAGGCACTATTATTCTTACAAGAAGGAAGCGTAAATAAAAATTCGTAGAGATGTTTTTGCAGACGGATGAACAGACAATAGACGATCTCCGGTTGTTCCCCAAACGCGACCAACCGGGCATCATGGATATTTATAACCACACGTATACGCGCGGAGGTGAAGCGCTGATGCAGGAAATGTTCCACCATCCCCTGTGCGACCAGGAGGCTATCGCCGAAAGGGCGGGCATCATCGCCGCATTTACCGCCATGAACGCAAGGTTCCCGTTTGAAGGGGCTGTGCTGGACATGGTGGAAAAATACCTGCTGCACGGCGAAGAGGAAGCGGACGGGCACAAGCATGCACCGGGCGAAAAGGAAATCGCCGGCGGCGTTTCCGCCGTTATCGAGCTGTTGCATAAGGTCAGGGACTTTGTAACGGGCGAGGGGCTGCCCCGCATACCCCAGCTGGAAAAGGAGCGGAAGAAAATTACCGACCTGCTGCGGCATCCGGCGCTTGCGCCCGTGTTCCAGGACCAGCCCAGGAACAAGCTGTCTTTCGCGGCGGTGACCGCTTACGACGTGCTCATCCGCGCACGGGAAAAAGACAAGGTGCTGGCGGTTTTACAGTTCATTTACCAGGTAGACGTGTTCATATCGGTGGCGCATGTGGCCACGAAGCGGCAGTTTGTATTCCCTGTTGCGCTTCCCCGCGAATCCGGCAGGCTTAGGATTGAAGGCGTGTACCACCCCGAGCTGAAGCAGCCCGTTCCCAACAGCCTGACCATGGACCGGGATAAGAATGTGCTGTTCCTGACCGGTGCCAATATGGCCGGGAAAAGCACGTTCCTGCGTTCTTTCAGCACAGCGGTGTATATCGCGCACATGGGATTCCCGGTGGCGGCTTCCTATATGGAGTTCCCGGTACTGGACGGTATTTACACCACCATCAACCTGCCGGACAACCTGGGTATCGGCGCCAGCCATTTCTATGCGGAAGTATTGCGCGTTAAAAAGATCGCCACCACACTGAACGACGGGAAAGCCCTGTTCGTACTGTTCGACGAGCTATTCCGCGGCACCAACGTGAAGGACGCGCACGAAGGAACGGTGGCGATCACCCATGCCTTCGCCGATAACCGGGACAGCATGTTCATCATTTCTTCCCACATCGTGGAAGCCGGCGATGCCCTCAGGCAGAAACCCAATATCGGGTTCTGCTACCTGCCCACCCGCATGAACGGCAATGTGCCCGAGTATACCTACAAGCTGGAAGAGGGCATTACAGACGACCGGCACGGTATGATCATCATCCGGAACGAAGGCATCCTGGAGACACTGAAAAACGGCAAAAAGGATTAGAGATATGGATTTTATTATAGACAAACAATCGCTGGACGAGCTGAACCTGACGGGTAAATTCCGCCAGGGCTCTGTATACCAGCTGTTCAACCGTGTGAGAACGCGGGGAGGGGAGCAGCTGCTGGACGTCCTGTTCAAAAAGCCGCTGATTGAGCCCGGTGCGATCAACGAACGCACGGCCGTATTCCGGTTTTTCCGGGAGGCCAGGCTGGATTTTCCTTTCGATACGCAACAGGTGTCTATCATGCGCGAATATATCGATGCGGGGAACCAGCAGGGCATGCTTGCCACCCTCGGCGCCGTGCTCACGCGGAAGCTGCTTTCCGTACTCACGCACGACGACCGTTTCAAGCTGCTGATACAGGGATTGCAGGCCACGATCATGACCATGAAACGATGCTACGCTTTCGCGGAAACGCTGTCTGCATCTGCCGGGCCTTTCCGCGAAAGGGCGCTGGAAATAACAAGGATACTGGCGCATCCGCAATTGCGGGAGCTGCTGGAAGTGGATATTTACCACGCCATGTCCATCCGGGAAACCGCGCGCTTCGACCATCTCGTGCGCAACCGTCTGAACCCTGAGCTGCAGGAGATGCTGCGTTTCATTTCGGAATGCGATGTGAACATGGCCGTGGCCGAGGTGGCCAACCTGCGGGGATTCACTTTTGCCCGCGCGCTGCCTGCGGTGGCCAATATGCTGGATGCGAAAGACCTCCGGCATCCCTGCCTGGAGGCAGCAGTGGGCAACGATCTGCGCCTGGAAGCCGGCAGCAATGTGGTATTCCTGACCGGGGCGAATATGGCGGGGAAAAGCACCTGGATGAAGTCCATCGGCATCGGCATGTACCTCGCGCATATCGGCTTCCCCGTGGCGGCGGCAGAAATGACGTTCTCCGTGAGGGAAGGCATCTTTTCCAGCATCAACGTAGCAGATAATATCAGCCTGGGTTACAGTCATTTTTATGCGGAAGTGGTGCGCGTGAAAGATGCCGCTGATGCTACCGCTACAGGCAGGCACCTGCTGCTCATGTTCGACGAGCTTTTTAAAGGCACCAACGTAAAAGACGCTTATGACGGTACACTGGCCGTGACAGAGGCTTTTGCCGAATACCGCAACTGCCTGTTCATTGTATCCACCCACATCATCGAAGTAGGGGAGGCCCTGAAAGGATACAGCAATATCCAGTTCACTTACATGCCGACCGTGATGGAGGGCATGATGCCGAAATACACTTACAAACTGGAAAAAGGAATTACTGAAGACCGGCAGGGTATGATGATCATCCGGAACGAAGGAATACTGGAGCTGATCAGGTCCCGCCGCCAGGAAAACACCCACATCAAATAAAATTAAAATGAAACTCAGACTCAAGACTGGCATCGCTGCCATCCTGCTATCATCAGGACTTACGGCGGCGGCGCAGGACCATGCTTTTACCGGCTTTACCAAAGAAGACCTGGTTGCGGACTTCAGGCTCGCCATGGACATCCTGAAAGCGCAGCATCCGCATCCTTATAAATTTATCGATTCCGCCACCTACACCCGGAAGGTGGACTCGCTCCTGAAACTTATGTCGGGAGCCGCCGATGTGGCGGGATGCAGCCGCTATTCACCCATACAGCTGGTCCGCGACGTGCATACGAGCATCGCTTATTCAGATGACAATGGCCGTGAGCTGTACAGCAGGATCAATTTCCTGCCTTTCCCGGTGATCGTGGAGCGGGGGAAGATGCTGGTGAATATCAAGGGAGAAACGATACCGTTCGGGGCGGAGATCGTCAGCATCAACCAGATGCCGGTGAACGAAATGCTCGATGCAATTGCCAGCTCCGTTTACAGCGACGGCAACATCCAGACGGGTATCGACAGGGTGTATGCGGACTTCCCCCTGCGCTTCAGCATGCTGAACGCAACACGCAAAACCTTCGATGTAGCCTATCGTTTACCCGGCAACAACAGCATACGCAATATAACGCTTCCGTACGCCACGCCGCAAAAGGCGTTTCAGTCCAAATCCCAGGCCGTACTGCCCTGCAACCTGCTTCAGCGGAGCTATTTCATCTACAGGGATTATGATAATGCCAGCGGAACCGGCATCCTTACCGTGAATTCGTTCAACCTGCAGGAGCCTTACGCCTACAAGGAATTCAGTGAATTCTTCAAGGAAGTGAACAAGCGCCGCTATAAGCATGTGATCATAGATATCCGTAACAACGGCGGCGGCAACCCGGCTATATCCGCCTTGTTGTATTCATTCCTGTCTGCCAAACCGTTCCGCAACGAATACAACTACCGGACCAAGACCACACAGATCGCCTATTCCGAATACGCCATTGATGACTACGGCAGGAAGCTGTCGGAGAACGACATCAACAACACCGTCAATTTTCTTTACCAGCGTTTTGATAAAGACAGCGCTACGGGATTTTATGTCGGCAATGCCCGTTTAAAAGAAGGGCAGCTGGAGAATTTTCCTCCGGACAAAAACGCCTTTAGCGGCGATGTGTACGTGCTTACCGGTGGCGGCACTGTGTCCGCGGCTACCTATTTCGCCTCGCTGGTGCAGAAGAACAAACGCGGCACGATCATCGGGAAAGAGACGGGCAGCGGGGAGCAGGCCACCACGGCGGCGTGGTTCCTGAAGTACATGCTGCCCAAAACGAAGTCGGTATTGACGGTTCCCATGTCTGAGCTATATTTCTTTAATGCGACAACAGACAGCGGGAGGGGCGTGATACCGGATAAGGAAGTGCCGCTGCCGCAGTTCATTTCGTTCGCGCGTGAGGGCCAGGACCCGGAGCTGAGCTATGCGCTGGAAGTGATCAAAAAAGGAGACGCAAAATAACGGCGGTATGAAACAGGCAGTTGTCGAAATCGCGTCTATATTTCTCCTCGCTGTTTGCCGGTATTTTGTTATTGCAGGCGCCGCCTTCCTGATCGTTTATAAATGGTTGTCGGCAAGGATGACCAGCTCCAGGATCCAGGCGAGGGCTGTTGCCGCTGCCGGCATATGGCAGGAGATCCGGCATTCGCTGGTGTCCACGCTTATGCTGGCGGTTACAGCGTACGTTGTGATCTCGGGGCCATTGCGGAGTTATACGCTGATATACGATGATGTGCGTGCGTACCCGTTGTGGTGGATACCTGTCAGCCTGGGATTATCGCTGGTTATTCACGACACCTATTTTTACTGGATGCACAGGCTGATACATCATGAACGCATCTTCCGGTATGTGCACCTGGTGCACCACCGTAGCGTGAATCCCTCGCCCTGGGCCTCCTATTCCTTCCATGCGGTGGAAGCCCTGCTGGAAGGGGCCGTCATCATTGTGCTGGCACTGGTGCTGCCGCTCCACCCCGGCACGATCCTGGCTTTTACGCTGGTTTCTTTCCTGATCAATGTTTACGGCCACCTGGGGTACGAGATCATGCCCCGGTGGTTCCGGCATTCGGTCTGGTTCGGGATCATCAATACTTCCTGCCATCATAACCTGCACCACCGGAGGTTCAAAGGGAATTACGGGCTGTACTTCCGGTGGTGGGACCGGCTCATGAAAACCGAGCACCCGGATTATGTAAAGGAATACGACCGGGTGCAGGAGCGGAGATTCGGAAAATAGCCCCGCCAACCATAAAAAAGGGATTGCCTGTATTGGGCAATCCTTTTGATTTTTGGGCCCTGCGATCAGATGGCCTATCCTCCTTCTTCCCCCGGGTTTTGAAAATCTCCCACATTTTCGCCACTTTCGCATCTAAACCAGCAACACTTACTGCATACATGAAGGATGAGCAACTCATATGGGATACCTTCCGGTTCGGGGACGAATCCTCCTTCAAAATGCTCTTTGAACAATACTACACTCCTCTATTTAATTACGGCCACAAATTTTCCGCAGACGATCACCTCATCCAGGACGCGCTTCAGGAGCTGTTTACCAAGCTCTGGAAGAACCGGGAAAACATCCGGGAAACCGGATCTGTCAGGAACTATCTCTATAAATCGTTCCGTCGGGTGCTGCTTCGCATGCTGGAAGTGCAGCATCAGAAATATGAATTCTCGCCCCTGGTGGAAATGACCCATTCCGCTACGGAGTTCGGTTACGACGAAACCATCATCAGTCGGGAACGCCTGGAAGCCATACGTTCCAACCTTGCCCGCGCGCTGGAGAAAATGACGCCGCGGCAAAGGGAGATCATCCACCTGCGATATTATGCGGAATTGGAATATGAGGAGATCGCTGTCATCATGCAGCTGTCTCCGTCCAGCACTTACAAACTATTATACAAGGCCATCGATACGCTCAGGCAGCACCTGAGCCGGAAAGACCTGTTTATCCTCTACTCCTTACTGTCCTTGAAAAATATCTATTAAAAGCTTGTGGGAAGGGTCGTTATTAGATAATATTCAATAATCCGGCCTGAAAATAAAATTGTTGACTTTTTGTTCCCGGAAGGGGATAAAAAAGCAAAACATCGTGTGATAATATAAACCATGGATCAGCACAGGGACTACAGCAAATTTACTACAACAGATTTCTTTACAGATGATCTGTTTGTCAGGCATGTACTGTCGGGAGACGATGCGTCTTCCGCCTACTGGCAGGCTGTAGCCCGGCAGCATCCGCAGCAGGCGGAAGCAATGGAAGAAGCGCGGCTGTGGATATGGGCGCTGAATAAGCAGGCGCCTTACCGGCCGAAAGTACCGGCATCGGATGTATGGGCCGTGATCGAAGCCAATATCGCCGCGCACGGGCGCCGGAAGCAGTACTACCGGCCGTTGCGAATTGCCGCCCGGTGGGCGGGCGCTGTGGCGGCCAGCCTGCTATTGATGATCGCCATCCGCGAATTTACCGCGCAGGGGAAAAAGACCTATGCCACAGACTTTGGCAAGCGTGAGCAGATCGTGCTGCCGGATGAATCCGTTGTTACGCTGAACGCCAACTCCAGCATACATTACGACCGGACGTGGCTGACCGATAAACCGAGGGAAATATGGCTGACCGGGGAAGCCTATTTCGAAGTAAAACATGTAGCCGTCCGCAACCGGCTGCAGCAATCGGATTCCTTTCATGTGCATGTAGGAGGGCTCGAACTTACCGTACTCGGCACCCGGTTCAATATTAAAAACCGCCGCCGGCATACAGAAATATCGCTGCTGGAAGGCAGCCTGCGGATCGTGAGAACGGGCACGGGCGCATTTGTAAAGATCATCAAACCGGGTGAGGCTTTCGTGTGGGACAGCACACAGCTCCGCCTGCGGGAAATGGAACGGAAACCGGCCGCCAGCAAGTCGTGGACGCATGACGAACTGGACCTGGACGGCTATTCGCTCCGCGAAATCCTCAACGTGCTGCAGGATACCTATGGATACAGCATCACCCTGCAGGCGCCGGAACTGGCGGAAAAACGATTGACGGGCACTATTCCGGCACAGAATGCCGAAGACATTTTATTCGTGTTGAAAAAAGTATTCGATCTGAAGATCGACCAGGAAAACAAACATTTAACTATCAGCCAAAATTAGACAGATGAGCAAAAAATTGCTAGTGGCCATGTGTTTCCTTTGGGTTACGCTGCCGATCAGCCTGTATGCGCAACAACAGGTGCCGCTTAAGAAAGCGCTGGACGAAGTAAAGGCCGTGTATGGCACCAAGTTCTCTTACGAAGAACATTTACTGGACAATGTCTACGTACCAAAAAAAGCACTCAACAAAAAGGAGCCGGTGGAAAGCGTGCTGAAAGACCTCTTGTACAGCAAGGGTTTCCTCTTTCTCTACATCCAGGAAAATTATTACACCATCATTAAAGATAACCGCCCCAAATCCCAGCCTGGCGAAGCAGGAGAGGAGCAGCCGCAGGCCCGGGAGTATGTGCAGACCATTTCCGGTCTTGTAACGGATACAGACGGCAAACCGTTGATAGGTGTTACCGTATTGCCCGAAGGTTATGCCATTCACTGGGGCGCAACCACCAGCAGCGATGGCCGCTATACGCTGCACCTGCGGGAAAGGACCAATGCGCTGGTGTTCAGCTTCATTGGTATGGCGCCGCGTAAAGAGGCAGTGGACGGGCGTTCCGTCATCAACGTGAAGCTGGAAACAGACGTCAAGCAGCTGAATGAAGTGACCGTGGTATCCACCGGTTACCAGCAAATACCGAAAGAACGGGCCACGGGCGCAGTGGAGGTCATAGACGCCAAAGCCATCCGCAGCGTTCCCGCCGTGAACATGCTGGAACGCCTCGAAGGCGTAGTGCCGGGCGTGCGCTTTGATGTAAGGAATAACAGGATCAGTATCCGGGGGATGAATACCCTCAGCACATCCGGCGCCAGCACCCCGCTGATCGTGGTAGACGGCTTTCCCGCCGTGGACCAGGACCTGTCTGAGCGCGAGAACGCCGGCGCCTCCATTGGCACCATTTTAAGCCGCTATAATCCCGAAGACATTGAATCGATCACTATCCTGAAAGATGCGGCAGCCACGTCTATCTGGGGCGCCAAAGCCGCCAACGGCGTGATCGTGCTCACTACCAAAAGAGGAAAGAAAAACTCCTCCCAGCTGAATTTCAGCACCAACCTCAGCATTTCCAATCCCTCCAATATGAAGAACCTGAACCGGATGAACAGTGCGCAATACATTGAGCTGGAAAAGGAAATGAAGGACCTGGGGTATTTCACCGATCCGGCCGTGTGGGACAACAGCTGGATGACCTTCAACCAGAACAGGCCTGTGAGCGAGGCGTTGGAATGGATGTTCCGGTCGGACCGCGGGCAGGCTACCGCGAAACAACGGGATTCCGCGCTGGCCGCATTGGGCAGCCAGGATAACCGGGGCCAGGTGAGGGATCTGCTGCTGCAGCGCGCCGTTTCCCAGCAATATAACCTGTCGTTCTCCGGCGGCGGTCAGAACAGCACCTATTATCTTTCCACCAACTACACGAAGGATATACCGGTATTCAGGAGCAATAAAGGCGAAGCCTATTTTGTAACCGCCAACATGAGCAACGAGCTGTTCAATAAAAGAGTGACCGTCAACACCGGCATCAATTATAACTACGCCAACACCAGCTCCAACATGGCCGCGCTGAACGCGATCGGCAACGGCAGGCTGGGGCTGCGTCCGTACGAAATGCTGCAGGATGCGCAAGGCAACACTATCGCCCGCTCCATCGATTTCCGCGATGAAGTGGCGGCGGACTTCCTGGCCAAAGGATACCTGCCCTGGACGTACAGCGCGCTGCAGGAGCTGGATTACGGTTTCGTCAAAACCAAAGAGAATCGCTTCCGTTTTAATGCGGACGTCATTACCAAGCTCACCAGCTGGGCCGATCTGAGCGTGGCCGGTTCCTTGCAGCGTAATACCGGCAGCAGCAATACACTTGGCGAGCTGAACAGCTACGACACGCGCGTGCTGGTGAACACCGGCACCACCGTGGGCTCAAATGGCCGGTTGGTATACGGTGTACCCTACGGCGGCAAATTAACAAGTGAAAACTATAACGAATCGGCCTGGTCGCTGCGCGGACAGCTGAATGTCAATAAATCATGGGGAAGCAGGTACGGCCTGAATGCGGTGGCCGGTACCGAGATCCGCGAGCAGACGGGCGACCGCTACCCGCAGACCCGTTATGGCTTCGACGAGGATACCTATTCCGCCGCCAGTTGGAAACCCAATGATCCTTACATGACCATCTACGGATGGACCAATACCCTGAGCTACAACGACGGCGTCATTACCAAAAGCATCAGCCGCTTCCTGTCTTACTACGGCAATGCGGCCTTCTCCATGCTGAACAGCCGCTATATCGTTTCCGCCAGCATGCGTTTCGACGATTTTAACCTGCTGGGCGCTTCCCGCAGCCAGCGCGCCAAGCCGCTGTGGTCTGCCGGTGTGAAGTGGAACGTGAGCTCGGAAGATTTTATGCGTAGTGTAAGCTGGCTCTCCAACCTGAACGTACGACTCACTTACGGCACCGGCGGTTCCGTGCCCACCAGCGCAAGCAACGCCGCCATCCTGAGCCTGGGCGGTATAGACCCGGTTACGATGGAACCTGTCGGCTCTGTGCAAAGCCCGGCCAATAACCAGGTGAGCTGGGAACTGACCCGCACGGGCAACCTCGGGCTTGATTTTTCATTGCTCAATAGCCGCCTCAACGTGAGCGCGGATGCGTACCGTAAAAAAACAACAGACATCCTGTGGACCTTCCCCATCAATTCAACCTATGGCTGGAGCACGCTGTCGTACAACGCCGCTTCCATGAAAGGCCATGGTTATGAACTGGGCCTCCGCGCAGAGGTGATCCGCGGTGTCAACTTCGGATGGTCATCCACTTTCAATATTTCCTACAACACCAATGAGGTAACGGACGCGCGTTTCAAACGTCCTTCCGGCATACAGCTCATAGCCGGCAACTTCGTGGAAGGCATGCCCCGGGACGCCATGTATGCCTACCGCTGGGCCGGCCTGGACAACAAAGGGCGTTCACAGATATTTGATAAAAACGGTAAGATCGTTACCGCCGATGAGGGCAACAACGTGATCACGGCAGACGATATCGCGTATATGGGCCGCACCACACCGCCGTACTTCGGCGGTTTCTTCAACGATTTCAGGTACCGGGCGTTCACCCTGGGCATACGCATCAGTTATGAAATGGGGCATGTGATCCGCCGTTATTCCATCGAGAACTATCCCACTTTCACCGGCAGCTACTTCGGCCTGATCGGCAGCCAGAAAGACCTGGCCCTGCGCTGGCGCAAACCGGGAGACGAGGCATCGACCAATGTGCCGGGCCTGGCCAACGTAAGCACCAACAACATCAACCGCTATAAATTCTCCGACCTGCTGGTGGAAAGCGGCAGCCACATCAGGCTGCAACAGGTCTCCCTGGGTTACCAGGTGCCTCCGCAGGCATTATCCCGCATAGCGGTAAAGTCCCTGGGCATGAGCGTATCCGCCCGCAACCTGGGTATCATCTGGAAGAAGAACAAAGCCGGCATAGACCCGAGCTATGTGGCTTCCACGAACTATACCAACCTGCCGCCCGCGCCGGCATTTTACCTGAGCCTGAATGCTTCTTTCTAACCGGAAAAAGAATGACGACATGACACTGAGAAATTTCTATATAACACTCCTGGCCATTGCAATGGTGGCACCGGCCTGCCGCAAATTTGTGGAAGTGGAACAGCCGAACCAGCGTTTATTCAGATACACCACGGACTTCCAGCGCCTGCTGAGCGACAGGACCGTATTCGAAAGAACGGCCAGCCAGCCGATGTTATCCGCTGATGACATCAACCTGGATGCGAACGCCAGTACACAAAACCTGCTCAACAGCGGCAGCGACAGCGTATACATCTGGGGTGCGAATTATTATACTGCGGACCAGAGCGATGTGAACTGGGACCAGCTATACAACCAGATATATGTCTGCAACCAGGTGATCGTCAACGTGCAGGGCAGCGAAGGCGGCACGGACGCGCAGAAGAACAGCACGCAGGCTGAAGCCAAAGTGCAGCGCGCCTATACATACCTCACCCTGGTGAACCTGTATGCCAGGCCCTATAACGCAACCACTGCATCCTCGGACCCGGGCCTGCCCCTGCTGCTCACGCCGGACCTGTTCGTGAGCCTGGAGCGCGCTTCCGTGCAGGCGGTGTACGACCAGATCATCAAAGACCTCACCGAAGCGTTGCCCGCATTGCCTGCCCAACCTTCCAACAATATTCATGCGGCCAAAGCAGCGGCGCATGCTACATTGGCCAGAACATACCTGTATATGCAAAGTTTCGCTGAAGCTGCGCAGCAGGCAGGGCTGGCATTAGGCTACAGGAACACCGTGCTGGACCTGAATGCCTACGCTACCGGTACGGCTTTCCCCCGGCGGCTAGACAACCCGGAAGTAATCCTGGCCAGGCAGACCAACATGCCTGGCAACCACAACCTGCCGCTTAGCAATGAGCTGCTGGAGAAATTTCAAACAAACGATCTGCGTTATGAGCTGTACACGCGCGCCGGCAGCACTTTCCAGCCGGCCTTTACCGGCCGCGGCTCCTGGCGTGCAAGATTGTTCGCGGGCGATAACGTTACCACCGGCATTACCGTACCGGAAGTGATGCTCACACAGGCGGAAGGCCTGGCGAGAACCGGTCAGGCGGGGCCGGCCATGAACCTGGTGAATGCCCTGCGGCAGAAACGTTTCCGCCCGGCTGATTACGTGGAGCTCGCCGCCGCCAACGCCAACGAGGCGCTGCGCATCGTGCTGGATGAAAGAAGGCGCGAACTGTTCGGCACCGGCTTGCGCTGGTACGATCAGCGCAGGCTCAGCATTGAACCAGCGCTTGCGGAAACAGAAACACGCGTGTTCAAAGGCAATACCTATACGCTGGTGCCGGGCAACCGCTATGTGTATCCCATCCCGCCGAAAAATATTGATCTCAACCCGGAACTGACGCAGAACCAGCGATAATAAAAAATGATGAATGATATGAGGAAAAAAATCACCCTGATCGGGAGCCTGCTGTTGCTGGGCATCACGGCTGTGCACGCACAGCGTTATGAACAGTATAAGAACACGGCTCCGGAAGAACTGGTCAAAAATAAAGACCTTTCGCAGCAGGAGCTGGAAGCCGTGCACCGGTATTTCCGCTTCGAGCTGAAAGACGATAAAAGAGCATCCGAACTGGAGCAGCTGATCATCGCCAAATATCCCAAGGGCTCTTTTGCGCGGCTCAACGCCTTTCAAAAGGCCAGCACCGGGAAAAACAATGAGGAATTGATCAATAAAGGAGAGCGCTTCCTGCAGGCATTCCCTTATGAAGAATGGCGCGCCAACCGCAATGGCCAGTCTTTCATTTACTACAACACCCACCGCATGCTGGGCACAGCCTATTTCGAAACCAGGCAGCTCGATAAATTCCTGGCCATGTGCACGCCGCTGGATTATAAAACGGAAAATGAGATCTTCCGCTGGAACATCATGCGGGCGTATGCGTTCAAATTGCTGGGGCAGGATACCCTGTACAACGTGGCCACCCCCATGATCAACGAGCTGGTGAAAAAAGTGAAAGACGGCTCCTACCAGGAAGGCGGCGTGTTCAACAAAGAACAGGCGCAGGCCAATGCGGACGAGCAGCTGGACAACCAGCTCGGCACTTACATCAGCCTGCTGCGCGATATGAAGAAATACGAGGAAGCAAAAACATATTTCAAACACCTGTCTCCCAAAGGCGCCTATGGCTCCGCCGAGCTGAACGACACCCGCCTGGAAATACTCCTGCAAACCAGCGACGAACCGGCGATACGCCCCTTCCTGGAGCAATGCGTGAAAGCCAATACCATGACCCCGCGCATGCTGGACGAGCTGAAAAAACAGTATGCGAAGAAACAGGGAAGCACGGACGGATACGACCAGTACCTCGCCTCCCTGCGCTCTCCCGCAGAGCTGGAAGCCATGAAGGCATACGTGAAGGAACATATGACCAGCAAGGAATTCATGCCCTTTGCGGTGGAAGACGCAGATGGCAATATCGTACGTTCCAGCGAATGGGGCGATAAAATAGTGGTGATAGATTTTTGGGCTACCTGGTGCAAACCCTGTATCATGGCCTTTCCTGGCATGCAGCTGCTGACAGATAAATATGCAAAGGATGATAAAGTGGCGGTATACCTCATGGGTACTATGCAAACAGGGGATTACAAAGGGAAATCCACAGGTTATGTGAAAAAGGAAGGATTCCGTTTCAACCTCCTGCATGATAATATCAGCAAATCGACCGGCGGGCAGGACGAGGTGTTCAAAACATTCGTGCCTTTCTTCCAGTCGTCCGCCATTCCCAGGAAAGTGATCCTGAAAGACGGGGTGATGCGTTATACATCGGAAGGTTACTCCGGCAGCCCCAGCAAACTGGCGGAAGAGCTGTCTGTGGCGATAGAAATTTTAAAAAATGAGCAATAGGTTATGAGAATGAGAAGAATGGCCGTTGCCGTTGCGGTGATGGCAAGTTTTACCGGTACGCTCAAAGCGCAGGTAAACCCGAAAGAAAAGCTCTGGCAGACGCTGAAGGCTATTGAGGAACATTATGTGGACTCGCTGGGAGAAGACCGGCTGGTGGAAGCCGCTATTGCCGGTATGATGAAGGTACTGGACCCGCATTCGCATTATTTCGGCAAACAGGAATCCGAAGAGCAGCAGGAGGCCATGAAAGGCCGTTTTGCCGGCGTAGGCATCCAGTTCATGATGGAGAACGACAGCGTGTACATCACGCAGGTGACCGCAGGCGGCCCTGCTGAAAAGGCAGGCCTGCAGGCGGGCGACCGCATCCTGTCGGTAGATGGTGACCGCGTGGCCGGTAGCCGGCAAACCAGCTATGCCGTGATGAAGAAGATCCGCGGGCAGAAAGGAACGACCGTGTCGCTGGAGATCTTCCGCAGGTATACACCGGCGCCTTTTAAAAAGCAGCTGGAACGTGATTTTGTGGCGGACCATTCCGTGCGCGCGGCTTATATGCTCAATGATAAGACCGGCTATATTTCCCTCCGCATATTCAATGAAACCACCCGCCAGGAAATGGACCGGGCGCTGATCGCCTTAAAACAGCAGGGCATGCAAAGCCTGGTGCTCGACCTGCAAGGCAACGGCGGTGGGTATGTACAAGCCGCTATCGGCGTGGCGGACGAATTTCTGCAGAAGGACAGGCTGGTGTTCTACAGCGTGGGCCGCGACAAAGGCAAGGATTATTACTACACCGGCGGTTTCGGCCAATTCCCCGAAGGCGGGCTGGCGGTGCTCATAGACCAGTCTACGGCCTCCGCTGCCGAAATACTCACCGGCGCGCTCCAGGATTGGGACCGGGCGGTGATCATAGGCAGAAGGAGTTTTGGGAAGGGCCTGATGCAACGCCCCGTGCCGGTGTTCGACGGTTCTGTGCTGGAGCTCACAGGCGCCCGTTACTTTACGCCCTCCGGCCGGTCCATTCAAAAGCCTTACCATGGCGCGCAATACGACGATAATGTGCAAACACGCCTGCAAAGCGGTGAACTGCTCAATGCCGGTGCCATTCACTTCCCCGATTCGCTGAAATATACCACCCTGCTGCACAAACGGACCGTATACGGCGGAGGGGGCATCATGCCGGATGTATATGTCCCTATCGATACTGTGGAGTACAGCGGCTGGCTGCAGGCTGTTTCAGCCGCAGGCATCACCGGCAAATACACTTTTGAATACCTGGACGACCATCGCGCGAAACTGCTCGAAGCATATCCTGATTTCAACGCATTCAACAAAAATTTCACCGTGCCGCCCGGCGTGCTGGAAACAGTAACAGGCGCCGCCGGAAGATCGGGTATGCCGCTGCAGCCCGGCAGTAAGAACAGGGCCGTTCAGCTGCTGGCGCTCGACATGAAAGCACAACTGGCCAGCCAGCTGTATGCAGGGAACGATTATTTCCTGCGCGTGCTTAATACAGACAATGCCAGCCTGCAGGAAGCCCTGCGGATACTGGCCCGGCCATCACTTTACACAAAATATCTGAAACCATGAAGATCTATCGCATACTCATGCTGGCGGCGGTCGGCGCGCCATTGCCGCTCGCTGCCCAGCAATCATATACCATCAAAGGCACTGTCGGCAAACTGAACCCGCCGGCAAAAGCTTATCTCGCCTACAAAGTGAACGGCGAACGCATATTGGACTCCGCGGAGATCAAAAACGGGCAGTTCCGGTTCAGCGGCAAAGTGGTAGATACCAGGGAAGCGCACATCCTTGTGAAACACAACAACGAAGAGCACAACCCGGTAACCCGCCCGAAAGAGGATGTGCTGGCTTTTTTCCTGGAAGATAAAGTTATAACGATCAGCGCTAACGACTCCATTCATAACGCCGTGATAAAAGGGTCGCCGGCGCAGGACGATAACCTGAAGGTGACCGCTATGCTGAAACCCTACTATGACAGGTACGAGCTGCTGAACAGGGAGTTCAAGGAACAGCCGGAGAATATGCAGAAAGATTCCGCATACATTGCCAGCCTTGAGAAAAGGGCCGACGTAATCACGAAGGAGATCATCAGTGTGAAAATGAAGTACGTAAAAGCCAATCCCGGCAAATACATATCGCTGATGGCTTTCAATTCTACCCTTCCGCCGGAGTTCGACGCCGTGCAGGCGGAGAAAGATTTCCTGGCGCTGAACGAAAATATACGCAACACCGAGTTGGGCAAAACGGTGCTGGAAAAAATCCTGAAAGTGAAAAAAACACAGGAAGGCTCCCCCGCGCCGGAGTTCGCACTGAACGACGTGAACGGTCAGCCCGTAAAACTGTCCGACTTCCGCGGCAAATACGTATTGCTCGATTTCTGGGCTTCCTGGTGCGGCCCCTGCCGCCGGGAGAATCCCAATCTTGTAAAGGCTTATGATGCTTATAAAGACAAAGGTTTCACTATCCTCGGCATTTCGCTGGACAAGCCCGGGGACAAGGACAAATGGCTGGAAGCCATCCGGAAAGACGGGCTGCGGTGGACCCAGGTATCGGACCTTAAAGCATGGGAGAGTGAAGTAGCCAAGCTGTATGAAGTGAATGCCATCCCGATGAATTTCCTCATCAGCCCCGAGGGGAAGATCATCGCCAAATACCTCAGGGGAGAGGCTTTGGAAGCGCAGTTGAAAAAAGTGCTCCACTAAACGCTGAAGATATTTCCTGTCAAAACCCAACCATAAACCATTTGCGAAACAGCCGGCAATGCCGTACAATTGTTTCGCAAATGGTTTTTTTGTGGCGGTAAAATGAAGAAGGTTGCTATTTTCCGCGTACTTGCCGGATGGAGATATTTTATTATATTACTACTTGCATACATTCAGTGTTTTATCCCGGTCAAAGTAACAGAGAAGAAAAAACTCCGATGTCAGCAGGCTGCCGTGTCCCTGTCTTGTTTGACCACAGCAAACCAGCATGAAAGCGATCGTCTATAAAGAATATGGCTCACCTGAAGTACTCCATTTAATGGAGGTAGAGAAACCTGTGCCCAAAGATGGTGAAGTGCTGGTAAAGGTGCATGCCGCATCGGTCAATTCGTGGGACTGGGATCTGTTGTGGGGCAAACCGCTGCTGGTGCGGATCATTGGCGGTTTGAGGAAACCGAAACATACGGTGCTCGGTGCGGACATGGCAGGCCGGGTAGAAGCGGCCGGGAAAAATGTTACAAAATTCAAACCCGGAGACGAGGTGTTTGGCGATATCGCTGAAAGCGGTTTTGGCGGTTTTGCAGAGTATGTAGCTGTTCCGGAGAAGTTGCTGGCCGGCAAATCGCCGGAGATGACATTTGAACAGGCGGCCGCATTACCCCAGGCAGGCCTTCTTGCTTTGCAGGGGCTCCGCTATCACGGCGCCGTGCTGCCCGGCCAGAAAATACTGATCAACGGCGCCGGCGGCGGGGTAGGCACATTGGCTTTGCAGTATGCAAAATCATTGGGCGCCGAAGTGACCTGTGTGGACCGCAGTGAGAAATTCGAGATGCTGCGTTCGCTGGGCGCCGATCATCTCATTGACTATAACGTTGAAGACTATACGCGGAATGGCCTGCAATATAATAAGGTCCTGGATGTGATTGCACACCGGTCCGTATCTGATTATAAACGCGCGTTGCAGCCAGGCGGTACCTTTGCCATGATAGGCGGCTCCATGGGCGGGCTGTTGCTGCAGCTGATGGTCCTGGGCCCGGTTATTTCCAGGTTTACAGGCAGGAAACTGGGTATTATGGGATACCGGCCGAACAGGGAAGATCTCGACCAGCTTACGCAACTTTTTGAAGCAGGGAAGCTTATGCCTGTGATAGACAGGCATTACCCTTTAGACCAGGTGGCCGATGCATTCAGGTATTTTGGAACCGGGCGCGTGATGGGAAAGATCGTTATTACCATTTAGCTTATTTCAGCCCTGTAAACGGAAGTCGTGTAAGAAATTAGCGCTAACTTTAACTGGAAAGTTGCGCTATGCTTAAAAAGAAGAGGCAACAAAAATACCTCGTTAAAAGATGCCTGGAGATGCGGCGCCAGCTGCATGCTTTTGCCGGTTCCGGAAGCCAGGAAGCGCTGCACAAGCTACGCGTGGAGATCAAGAAAATAAGAGCGGTAGAAAAATTCACCACATCATTTGATGAAAAGAAGGAAGATGTGCGGCTGAAAGGCATAAAGAAAGTATTCCACGCCGCCGGAACTATCCGGGAAGCCAATATCAACCTGCAAATGATGAAGCAATATCATATTAAGGATCCCGCATTTAGTGCGGACACAACCCATACGCTTCAGCAGGAATCAGAGAAGTTCCGTTTACATGCCGCCCGTAATGATAAACGCATCCGGAATACGGTCGAGTCTCTTCTGCGTGCGATACACTCCGTCCGGAACAGCGATATCAGGCGCTGGTTCACAAGGCAGCTCAAAAGAATAGCCACAGGCATCACCGCGTCATCCATAGACCAGCTTCATGATGCCCGCAAGAACATCAAGACCCTCCTGTATGTTCATGGGATGTTGCACAAACAATTAGTGGAGAGCTTGAAATTAAATACTATCTACCTGGACCAGTTGCAGGATGATATCGGCAAATGGCATGATACGGCTGTGGCCGTCAGGCTGCTGGCTTCCGGGGACGCCGGGAATAAAGCTAAGGTCGGCAGGTTGCAGAAGGATCAGGATAAGGCGGGCGAAGCTATTCATGCCGCCGGTAATGGTTTTTGGGATAAAGTTATATTTCCTGTTCCCCGATCAGATCAATAATATGCTGCCTTGCCTTTTTGGGATTCGGGAGTGTTATTGTTCCGGTATGCATTGCCGGTGCCATTAACCGTACAGCACCTGGCAATTATTGCAAAAGAAAGTACGGCGGGCCGTTTTGCCGAGGTACTCTTTATGGGCCGGGATGTGGCAGCGCGGGCAGGTTCTTTTCGTATGGATAAGCCAGTTCTTTTTTAATACGAATGCTTTTTTCCATTCCAGGAACAGGAAGCTGTAATCCACCACGTCTTTCACCAGCTGGCTCTTTTTCCTGGCGGGGAGCTGCCCGACGCGTGTGGCGGGATGTACACGGATGCGGAACAGCACTTCGTTTTTGATGATATTCCCGGCGCCTGCGAAGATGCGCTGGTTCAGGATCGCGTCGCAAACCAGGGTGTCCGGTATCTGGCGGAGCTTGGCCATGGCTTTGCGGTGAGACCACCCAGGGCTCATAACATCTGCGCTCCAGTCGTAAATGTCGTCCGGCGGCTCATAGAGGATGCGGATAGAGCTGGTGTAGAAATTCACTTCCTGCTTCCCGAACGCCAGGCTTAGCCGCGGCTCCATGTCTTTCCTTTCGTTGATGCGGTAAGTGCCGAACAGCAGGAAGTGCACCCGGATGGTAAATTCCGGGAAACAGATCAGCAATTCTTTCCCCCAGGTTTTAATGGCAGTTACCTTTTTCCCTTTGATGTCGGGGAGCAGGATGCGTGTATTACCTTCCACGCCTGTTACCTTTTTACCTTTGAAAGGGGCAAGCGCTTCTTTTAATATGACGAGTGACGGCCCTTCTGGCATGATCTTGCGTTGTTGTTCCGGGTATACCGAGCAAGAATCACACCGTATGGAATATCAGTACCGGGCAGTGGAACGGCCTTTGATCAATCTTGATTTCAGCACCACGTTTCTTTCCGCCGCAGGAGGTTTGTCTTTCCTGTTGATGAGATCGAACAGTTCTTTTGCGGCCGTTTCGCCGATATCGAAAGCGGGCTGTGTGATGGTGGTCAGGGAAGGGTTGAGCAGGGAAGCGGTCTGGAGGTTGGAGAAGCTGATCACTTTGATATCTTCAGGGATCTTCAGCCGGATCTTCTCGCATACCCGGTAACAGATCACCGCCAGCTTCTCTATGGATGCGAAGATCCCGTCCGGTTTTTCCCTGATGAGCATTTGTTTGAGGGACTGGAAGGTCTCCTCGTTATCGTTGGCGGATTCAATGACGAGCGGCGCTGCCTGGGAGGAATATTGCTGGAGCGCATCCAGGTAACCCTTCATGCGGATCTTTCCGACGGGGATATTTTTATGCACCTGCAGGTAAGCAATCTTTTTGCAGCCCGCATCAATAAGGTGCCGGGTGGCCACAATTGCGCTTTCATAATTATCGGAAGTGACCTTTACCACATGTTCCATCTTATCGGATACCCTGTCGAACATCACGAGGGGGATGCCATTCTTTTCCAGCTCTCCCAGGTGATGGTGATCGTTGTTTTCGCTGGACATAGACAGCAATACCCCGTCCACCCTGCCGTTCGCCAATGTTTTAATAAAGGAAACCTCCAGTTCATGATCGCCATGTGTAAAGTAAAGCAGGATGTGGTAGCCCTTGCTTTGTGTGATCTTTTCAATACCGCTGATAACAAGAGAAAAGAAGTCATTCACCATGTCTGGTATCACAACGGCGATCATCTTGGTTTTTTGTCCGCGAAGGCCGCTTGCATTGGGGTTAGGTTCATAATTTAACTGTTTCGCTAAAGCGAATACTTTTGCTTTGGTTGCAGCGCTTATTTCATGACTATCCCTTAATGCGCGTGATACTGTAGAAATGGCAAGATTCAGCTCTTTAGCCAGGTATTTGATGTTTATCTTATTCATGAAACTCTCCCGGTCACCTACTAATAATAGGATTATTAGTTAATAAAAACAACAAATGGTTTCCAAATTCACGGAAACGTTTCCGTAAATATTAGCGCATTTATGCAGAAACACGCATTCTTTTTTATAAGTTAACGCTCCAGTTTACAGTTCCACGCCAGTTTTTACCCAGGTCTAAAAACAAAAATAATGAAACCAACAGTACAGCCAGTATCGTAATCGCTATGCTTTTTTAATCGCAGACAGGGTCAGGGAACCACCCGTAAATCCTTTCCGGAAAAAGGAAACGGCTTTATTATGTCTATACAGTTCCACAGAAAACTTTGTGCACTCTGCACAGAGCGGGCGCGTTTATGCCTGATCCAATCCGTTACCTTTTTTTTGAAATCTACGCTATGAAAAGAACACGAACAAAGATCCCGCATCATTCCGCGCAGGCGGGCAGGTACCTGCTATACCTGAAGAGCGCCGCCGGAATGTTCTGCTGCCTGTGCCTATCGCTGGCAGGTACAAACGCTGCAGCCGCCCGTACGCCTTACCAGGCGCAACCGGCAGACAGTGTGCCTGAAGTCAGGGTCACCGGAATTAAAAAGGATTATATCCAGGTCTTTAACAACCGGCAGCCACGGCACGACGCCAGCGGCGCATTTTCCACCATGTATGGCCCCGTCGTGGAGAACACCCCCGTGATCAATAACCTGAACAAAATGCAGGGCCTGCTTCCGGGCGTCTTTATCATGCAGAACAACGGCGAGCCCGGAGATGAATCTGCCGGTGTGCTGATGCGCGGCAAAAGGACCTTCCGCAGCAATACGCCGGTGATCCTGGTAGACGGCTATGAAAGAAGCATGGAATTCCTGGATCCCAACGAAATTGAATCCATCACCGTATTAAAAGATGCCGCAGCTACGGCGCAGTATGGCCTTCGTGGCGGAAACGGCATCATTCTCGTTACCACCAAAAGGGGGGAGGAAGGCCGCATCCGCATCACCTTCAACGCCCGCACCGGTGTTAAATCCCCCACCACCACGCCAAAGCTTCTTAACTCATACCACTATGCAACGCTGTATAATGAGGCGCTCACCAACGACGGATCCGCCCCGAAGTACAGCGATGAGGACCTGGACAAATATGAAAAAGCATCGCGGGGTATTTATGAGAATGACCTGGACCGCTACCTTTATCCGGACATCAACTGGTACGACCAGTACGTCAATAAATCCACCTGGCAGCAACGCTACAGCGTGAACATCGAAGGGGGCAATAAAGCGGCGAGATATTTTGTATCCGCCGGTTACACCCGCAACAGCGGCCTGTATAAAGTGGACGAAAACGCGAACACTTACAATACGAACGCAGATTTCAGCATGATCACCCTGCGATCGAACGTGGATATCCAGGTGAACAAACGTTTCTCCATGACGCTGGATATCGCCGGCAGGCAGGAGCAACAGACCATGCCCGGCTCCAGGACAGACGCAGCGCTGCGTGTGTTCCGCGCATTCTATAAAACGCCCCCCAACGCCTTCCCCGTATTTACGCCGGACGGTAACCTGGGCGGCACCAAAGACTTTACGGGCAATCCCTACGGTCTGCTGAACAACCAGGGGTATTCCCTGTACTACGTGCGCAGCATGTTCGCCACCTTCCGCGCGAAGCACGACCTTGATTTTATCACCAAAGGCCTCGCCATCAAAGCCAACGTGGCTTTCGACAGCTGGTACGATATGGTCACCAACCGCAGCAAAAGCTTTAAAGTGTACGATCTGCGCCAGGCCAACGGCGAAGTGGAATACAAGCCGGACGGCAGCATCAGGTACGTGGAGACCGGCTCCAACACACAAATGTCCTCAGGCGTGGAATACCCTTCCACACAAAGGATATTTAATACCGACGCATCCCTCAATTATGACCGTGAGTTCGGCCGCCACGCGGTATCTGCCTATGTTGCCATGGCGCAGCGGATCATTTCCAGCGAAAACAACGGCAACATTCCCCGCGCATACCTCGGCGCAAACGGCAAGGCAACCTATGTGTACAACAAGCGGTATATCGCTGAATTTAATTTCGGCTACCAGGGCTCCGAGCAGTTCCTCCCCGGGAATAAGTTCGGTTTCTTCCCCGCCGCATCAGTTGCCTGGGTAGCTTCCGAGGAAAACTTCCTGAAGGATAACAAATGGGTGAACTTCCTTAAGCTCCGCGCGTCTCACGGGCTCACGGGCAACGACGATATCGGCGGGTATTTCTTATGGTACCAGAAATACGCTTCCTCCGGCGGCGTGAACTTCGGGTATACCTCCCTGGGCTACACCGGCTGGAACGAGTCCGCCTTCGCGCTGAACAACGTTACCTGGGAAAAAGTGAAAAAGACCAATGTGGGCATCGACGCGACAGTGCTGAACAATAAGCTGAGCTTCAGTTTTGACTGGTTCTATGAAAAGAACACAGACATTATGATACAGCCCGCGCTGCCTAATATCATGGGTATCCGCTTCCCTGACTTTCCCATCGGCGTGATCGAGAACAAAGGTTTTGATGCCGCTCTGGCTTACACCCAGAAGTTCGGGAAACTGGAGCTGACGCTGAACGGTACGGTTACCAGGGCGGAGAATAAAGTGCTGAACAGGGGAGAAGAAAAGCAGCGTTTCGAATACCAGGCCCGCACCGGCAAACCGCTGGACGCCATTTATGGCCTCGAAGCCCTGGGCCTGTTCCAGGACCAGGACGAAATTGACGCAAGCCCCAGGCAATCTTTCGGGGTGGTTAAACCCGGCGATATCAGGTATAAGGATCAGAACGGCGACGATGTGATAGACGCGTATGACGAAGTATACCTCGGCCAGAGCAATTTCCCTTCCCTCCAGTATGGCGCCGGGCTGGGCCTCCGCTACAGCGGTTTTGATTTCAACGTACTGTTCACCGGCCAGTCCGGCACCAAACAGCACATGAACGGTGAAGCCATGTACGAGTTCCACGACAACGGTACCGTGCGCGAACATCACCTGGGCCGCTACAATCCGGACGACCCGGGCAGCTGGGCCAACGCCACCTATCCCCGCTTATCCCTTTCCAACAAGGCCAACAACCAGCGCACCTCTACCTACTGGCTCAAAGACGCGGCCATGGTAAGGCTCAAAACGATGGAGCTGGGATATACCCTGCCGGAAAATCTCAGTAAAAGGATCAGGATGGAAAAAGTAAGGGTATATGTGAACGGCTATAACCTGTTCACCTGGTCCAGCTCGGACCTGATGGACCTGGAAGCAAGGTCGTCGCACTACGTGCTGTACCCTATCCAGCGTATCCTCAACGCCGGCCTCAGTGTTACTTTTTAATCCAGTTAACTGAAACCTGAAATCATGAAAAGATCTACTTCAATATATTTTATAGCGGCCCTTGCGGCAGGCGCGGCAGCCGGCTGCATGAAGCCGCTGAACGTGGTGCCGGTCGAGTTCAAGTCCGCGGATGACGTGTTTACAGACTCCGCGCGGGCGGAACTGTTCATCAACAATGCTTACACGGACCTGCCGGCGGACGTTTCCAACAGCTACAACTGGCTGGATGGAAACGCCATGCTTGCCTCCGCCACCGACGAAGCCATTCACGTATCCACCAATAAAACATCCCCTTCCGCCGCCCAGCGCATGAGCGCAGGCAACTGGAACCCCTCCAACATGCGCTACTGGCGCGCCAGCGACGGGGCGGGTGAAATAGGTTCCTGGTTGAAATACGGAGGATATCACGGCAACAGGAAGGCCAACACCGCCCTCGCTAACCTTCATAAGCTGCCAACCACCTCTAGCGAAAGGTTCAGGAAAAGAATGCGCGGGGAAGCTCTTTTTCTCCGGGCTGCTTATCACTGGTTCCTGTTCCAGAGATGGGGCGGTATACCGATCGTGGACAGGTCGTTCGAAGCCAGCGACAACGTGCTGCTGCCCCGCAGCTCGGTGCAGTCGGTGGTGAACTTTATCGTGCAGCAGTGCGACGAAGCCATTGCATTATTACCGGCGGAACCTTACACGGAACCCACGGAAGTAGGCCGGGCGGACCGCGGCAGCTGCATGGCGCTGAAGGCGAAGGTATTGCTGTATGCCGCCAGCCCGCTGTACAACAGGGCCGGTACGGATTCGCTCACCTCGATGATGAACGCGGACCCCAACCGTTGGGCGCTGGCAGCCAAGGCCGCGCAGGACCTGGTGGACCTCAACTGGTACACGCTGTACAAACCCACTGCCAACGGGCAGCGCAACTACAAGGAATTTTTCAACGCATGGGGCGCCGGTACCACCAACCGCGAATTTATCTTCGGCCGCTTAAGAGGGCCCAACCGCGATACGGAGAATGATAACTTCCCGGCTGGATTTACGAACGCCAAAGGCGGCACCTGTCCTTCGCAGGACCTGGTGGATGCCTATGAAATGGAAGACGGCACCGTTTTCAGCTGGGCAAACCCGGACCAGGCGAAAGACCCTTACCTGAAAAGGGACCCGCGCTTTTATGCCAGCATTATCTACAACGGCGCGAAGTATGCGAAATTCGCCAACAAGACCAACTATACCTTCCAGACCTTCACAGGCGGCGAAAACGCCACCGGCAATGCCAAAACCGAAACCTCTTATTACCTGAACAAGTTCATGGATTATACCAATGTGAACCCCGCCCAGGGAACCGGTACGGCTTATCACAACTGGCATTATTTCCGGTATGCGGAAGTGCTGCTCAACCTGGCGGAAGCCGCCAATGAAGCCGGCGGGCCCTCCTATACCGCCCCCGGAGCCAGCAGCCCGCTCACCGCGGTAGCCGCGCTGGACCTGGTGCGCGACCGCGTGGGGATGCCGGATGTAGCGACGTCCTTTGCCAGGAGAGGCATTCCTTTAACCAAAGAGAACCTGCGGGAATTTATCCGGAACGAACGCCGTGTGGAACTGGCCTTTGAAGACCACCGGTATTTCGACATACGCCGCTGGATGATCATTGAACAGCTGCCGAAGTTTATCCGCGGCTGCGTGATTACCAAACAACCGGACGGCAGCTTCACTTACGACCCGAATGTGCAGGTGGAAACCAAGGTGTTTGAAACCAAACATTATTTCTTCCCCATTCCGCAAACAGAAGTGAACCGGAATCCCAATATGAAACAGAATCCGCAATGGTAAACTGTTCAATGCTTACAATTAAATCCCACAGGATGAAAAAAATATTCTTAGTTCTTATAATCCTCCTCTTATCCCTGCCGCAATTATATGCACAGGTTAGGGCTATCGCCGGTAAGGTGACGGACAGTGAGGGAGAAGCGCTCATCGGCGCCACCATTATAGAAAAAGGTGGTACCAACCGCGCTATCACAGACCCCAAGGGGGAATTCAAAATGAACGTATCCGGCCCCAATGCCGTGCTCCTGGTATCTTTTATCGGGTACAACGCGCAGGAGGTGAATGTAAAAAATCAGTCCATCCTCCGGATCACCCTTTCGTCGGACGCTACCAAACTCGGGGAAACCGTGATCGTTGGTTACGGCACGCAAAAGAAAGCCAGCGTGGTAGGCGCTATCTCGCAGGTAAAAGCAGAAGAGCTGCAGCAGTCTTCCACCCCTAACCTTACCAATGCCATTGCCGGCAGGGTATCGGGCGTGGTGACGATCATGGGCGCTGGCAAACCCGGAGCGGATAATGCCGAAATATATGTGCGCGGCATGGCTACCACCAACTCCACGGCGCCGCTGGTGCTGGTGGACGGTATCGAAAGGGAATGGCGGCAGATAGACCCGGTGGATATTGAAACATTCTCCGTGCTGAAAGACGCCTCCGCTACCGCTGCTTACGGGGTACGGGGCGCGAACGGCGTGATCCTCATTACCACCAAACGCGGCGTGAAAGGCCGGCCGGTATTGAGTATTTCCACACAGGCCGCCGTGCAGCAGTCCATCCGCAAGCCCCAGTACCTCGGCTCGTACGACTTTGCCATGCTAACCAACGAGGCGCTGAAAAATGAAGGCAAACCGCTGGAATATACCGCCAGCGACCTGGAACATTACCGCCTGAAGAATTCCCCTTACACCCACCCGGACAATGATTATTACAACGACTTCGTCCGCGATGCATCCTGGCAGCAGATGTCCAACATCAACGTAAGGGGCGGCAACGACGTGCTCGGTTATTTCATTTCCGCGAACCACCTCCACCAGGAAGGCCTGTACAGGGAATTCCCGAACGCGAGATACGAAACCAACTCCAATTTCGAACGGTACAGCTTCCGCTCCAACCTGGACTTCACCGTGAACCCCTCGCTGAAAGTGGGAGTGGACCTTACCGGGAGATTTGAAGTAAGGAAACAGCCGAACTTCGGGGACGATCTGTACGACAAGCTGAGAAGGCTTCCGCCCAACTGGCAGTCTTATATCAATCCAGACGGTACGATCGGTGGCCGTTCCGATGAGAGTAGGCTTTCTCCTTATGCATTATTATCCCAGTTCGGGAACAGGGAACGTAATACCAATGTGCTGGAAGGTGCCTTCAAGCTCAACCAGGACCTTGGTAAGATACTGCCGGGCCTGTCGTTCAGAACGCTGATAGGTTTCAACAGCAGCTATGAATCCCGGCGCGATATCGTAGAGAAGCCGGAGCTGTACGAATACAACCGCTTTGGCAATTACAGCCTGAATAAAAGCCCTACCGAAATATCCATCTCCACGGGCAGAGGCCCGGGCAGGCGCAGGCAGTCTTTCGAAGGCGCGTTGAATTATAACCGCTCCTTTGGCGACGGCGATCATGCAGTGACGGCCATGGTGCTTTACCAGCAGAGCCAGTATTATGACGAAGCAAAGGTCCCGACCGGGTACCTGGGCTGGGTAGGCCGCGCCACCTATGCTTACAGGAATAAATACCTGTTTGAAGTAAATGCCGGTTATAACGGTTCCATGCAGTTTGAGGCCAGCAGGAGATACGGGTTTTTCCCGGCCATGTCCGCAGGGTGGGTGCCTTCCGAAGAGAATTTCTGGAAAGACAATATCGGTTTTGTCAATTACCTGAAGATAAGAGGTTCCTACGGTGAGATCGGTAACGACAAGATCGGCGACTTTAATTATCTCTACGAGCAGCGTTACCTCTATGCAAGAGATGAAGACGGCTGGCGGTATGTGTGGGGCGAAAACCCGTTTGCAGAGCGGGGTATCATTGAAGGCCAGCCGGGCAACCTGCTGGTGACCTGGGAGAGGGCGCAGAAATCCAACATCGGGTTTGATGCGAGGATGTGGCAGAACAGGATCAACGCAACGGTGGATGTGTTCTACGAAAAACGCCGCGACATTCTTGCCATACCTTATTCAGTGCCCCTGCTTTTCGGTATGAACAACCCGCAGGGTACGGAACGGGCGGACGGTCAGGGCCTGCCGCCCGAAAACATCGGGCAGGTGATCAATAAAGGGATCGATTTTGAACTGGGATACAACGACCGGATCGGCGATGTGAAGTACTTCATCAAAGGCAACTTCACCTTCGCCCGTAACGTGATCAAAAAGATAGACGAAGAAGGCAAGCGGTACGACTGGCAGAAAATAGAAGGCAAACGCATCGGGCAGCACTTTGGCCTTACCGCCGAAGGTCTTTATTCCAACAACGATTTTGAGAAGGACGGCAACGGGAACCTGTTGCTGGAAGGCGGTTTCCCTGTACTACGCAAAGATGTGGCCGTTCCGTCCTTCGGCGTGGTGTATCCCGGCGATATCCGCTACAAAGACCTCAACGGCGATGGCCAGATAGACAGCTACGACGTGGGCGCGATCGGTAAAGGCCGCGTACCCGAATATATTTACGGTATCACGGTCGGCGCCAGCTACAGGAGCTTCGACATCAATGTATTGTTCCAGGGCGCGGGTGGTGCGGACATGTACTTCCAGCAGGATGCGGTATGGGAATTCAGCCAATTGGGTAAAGTGATGCAGCATCACCTCGGCCGCTACAATCCTGATGATCCTTCGTCCTGGGACAATGCGACCTACCCGAGGCTGCACCCTTCAGAGAATACCAACAACCACCGTAAATCCAGCTACTGGTTATACTCCCGGAACTACATCCGCCTGAAGAACCTGGAAGTTGGCTACAATATGTCCAAAGCTTTATTGTCCAGGGTAAAGATCCAGAGCGCCAGGATATTCATCAACGGCACGAACCTGGTCACCTGGGATAAAATGCTGAACTGGGATCCGGAATCCGCCAGTGAAACCGGCAATTCCTATCCCCAGCTGAGAACCTGGAATTTTGGTATAAAAGTTACCCTGTAAGTTTAAAAGACCATAAACATGAAGCGATTAAAATATATACTGTTCACATTTGCCATCTCCGCAACGTTCGCGTCCTGCGTAAAAGACGGGGCCGGGTTGCTGGACAAGGCGGAGTCAGGTGAGCTGAATGAGGAAAGGGTATTTTCCAGCGCGAAATACACCAAGGAATTCCTCACGGATATCTACCGCCGCATCCCCTACGGCTGGGACGACAACGTTTATCTCGACGCAGCTACCGACGACGGAGAATCACGTCCCTGGTGGGGTTGGGTGAATACTGTGCACGTTGGCGCCTACAATCCCACCAGCCTGCCGGACAAGTTCAAGCGCTGGGCCAACTATTACGCGGCTATCCGCGCCTGTAACCTCTTCCTGAGCAAGATAGACAATGTGCCCGTGGACCCGGAGCAATACATGTCAACAGAAGAGATCAGGGAGCGCCTGAAATATGAAGCCCTCTGCCTGAGAGCATTGTATTATACAGAACTGGTCCGCTGGTATGGCGGCGTGCCCATTATCACCACGGTGCCGGAACGCGGCGACCCCGAGCTGATGGCTCCCCGCGCCAGCCTGGAAGAAATTAAGAAGTTCATCCTGGCGGATTGCGATACTGCCGCGGCGCATCTTCCTGCGCGGCAAACCGGGGTGGATTATATGCGGGTGACCAGCGGGGTGGCCAAATCCATTAAAGCCCGCCTGCTGCTGCACCTGGCCAGTCCTATATTCAATGGTACCGCATCCGGCCCGGTAAGCCCATGGTCATGGGGCGGCTACGACGCCAGCCGCTGGAAAGATGCTGCAGATGCGGCTAAGGAGGTGATAGACCACCAGGATGAGACTGGCGCACCGGTGTATAAGCTGGTGGTAAAAACCGGCGCAAACAACTTCTTCGGTAATAAGAACAGCTATCCCGGCTCTTTGAACGCGATCGGCTGGTACGATGTGTTCATCACCCGTGTGAATACGGAGATCATCCTCAGCTACGGCAAAAAAGGCATGACCAATGAACTGGATAAATGGCAGCTCCCGGGTGCGATGCAGAAAGCGGGCGATGCTTCTTTTACTTTGCCTACTTACAATTATGCCGCCTGTTTCGAAACGAAAGACGGTTATCCCATTTTCCAGACGGACGACTACGGCGTGCCGCTGATGAACAACGGCGAGTTCGTCGTAAACCCGGCCTCAGGCTTTAACCCGCAGCAACCGTATGCCAACCGGGATTCACGGTTCTATCATTCCCTCTGGTACAATGGCGCGATGTTCGGCGGCACTACCTTTAATACCTGGAGGGCGGAAGATGGTTCCACGGGCCAGGAATTCCTGAACGGATATGGCCATACCGGCCTTTTCCTCCGCAAGTTCATGGACCCGAAGAACATTTCACTGAACAACGGCGTGACCGGGCAAACCAATCACAACTTCCCCCTCTACCGTTACGTGGAATTCCTGCTGGGTTATGCGGAAGCCATGAACGAGTTCCTGCCGGACGGCGCAGCCCGCACGGAAGTGATCCAGACGCTGGATCTCATCAGGGCGCGTGCGGATATGCCGGATGTTGCCACAACGTTCAGCCGCAACGGCTGGAACATCGCTGATCAGAAACACCTGCGCAAATTCATACGCAACGAACGCAGGATCGAGCTGGCATTCGAGGAGCACCGCTTCTTCGATATCCGCCGCTGGCTGATAGGTGAACAAACACAGAAAGTTGTATACGAACATGACGTGCTGAAAAAACCGGACGGCTCATTTGTGTACTCCGTTAAAGTGTGGGAGAGAAGGGTATTCCAGTCCAAGCACAACCTGCTGCCGCTCCCGCAGTCTGAGGTGAACAATAATCCTAACATGCTGCAAAACCCGGGCTGGTAATAACAAAAAAAGAACTGACATGAAAAAAATACTGGTTTTACTCGTGATGACCCTGGCTGTATTCAGCAGCTGCAAAAAGGATGACTTCATGGACAGGTTTGTGCCTGAAGTGTTGTACTACGAAAAGGACAAGGTGGAAAATGCCGATTTTGTTTCCACTACGCTGGCTGCAGGCATTACCGAATGGAATATCAAATGCAGGGTGAGCGCCCCGAATAAGCTGAAGGAGATCAAAATGTATAAGACGGAAAAAGGGAAAAGCGAAGAGCTGGTGGAAACTTATACGGACTTCCAGCTGACGCCCACCGTGTATCATGTGAATTACGTGCTGACCGACATCACCGCGGAAACCGTGATCAGGATTGATGCGGCGGATATGAAAGACCATCATACGGTGCGCAGTTTTACGGTTAAAGTGACGCCATAGAAACCTGGATAAATACAGGAAGGGCTGTCTCCATCACCGGAGGCAGCCCTTTTTATAATTACTAACTGTTTTCGGGTTAAAAATGAATGACGGGCCGGCTATTCTGCTGCGAATTTCAGCGCCAGGTAGAAATATTCATCTGCAACCTGCTTGAAATGGAAATAATTTTCAGCAGCTTCATCAAGCGGGGTGTAGTCCGTGATCATGAGCACATCCCCCAGTTTTTTGTTGGTGGCCTTTGCGATGGCGGCCGCCTTTTCCTTACCGTTGCGGAATGCAGCATCGAAAAGTTTCTGATTGTCTGTCTGCCCCTTGAACGTTAACCGGGTGCCCGTAATGCTGATCACACCGCCTCCGTCTGCAAGTTTGGCCGCTTTCAGCAGTTCTTCCGGGGAATGGGTTTCAAGTGTGTACAAGCTGCCTTCCCTGTAAAGTTGCAGTGCCTGGTATCCCATTTTGTCTTCTTTGAACCGGCTCTCTTCGAAGCCGGCGGCTTTGGCTTTGGTGAAGAAGGCATTTTTCAGGTCTTCGAAAGATTTCCCGCCTTCGATTTCTCCATATTCCACGGATAAGGCGAAATCGATCAGGTAGGATGCGATCTCCCGGTCTATTTTGGCAACACCCCTCACTTCGATGGTGGTTTCCTTTGCCTGGGCAAAGCTGTTCAACGCCGTCAGCGATACGATGGCGGCCAGTAATATTTTTTTCATCGGGTTTTGTTTGAATTGCTGGAAATGATATTCTTAAACGATCGCAAACAGGAAGGAGGCTACGATCATCCACGCGCCTACAATGAGGCCCAGTATGCCGAGTACGCCCTGCTTCGGGGCTACTTTCGCCCTGATCTGCGCGGCCTTTTCACGGGCTTTTACGCTTTCGGAGAGGAAAAGTTTGTTGATGAGCGGGAAGCCTAGCAAAAATCCGAGGCACGCTTCTACCAGGCTGCCGGCTGCTAAAGTTGTCCACCAAACCGGGGCGGTGGTGAGCCAGCCAAGGTTCAATACGGCGGATACGATGCCCCATATTCCCCAGAAGCAGAAAATGATCCCGATCCATCCCTGGTAGGGTTCCACTTTTTCCAGGAGCTCCTTTGCGTTGGGTTTTTTTGATAAGATGAGAGAGGGCACGGCGATGATGCTTAACAGGATCAGGGTAATTCCGTAGATCATAATGTTTGTTTTTTTGGTTAAAATTGATTTTTACCGGAGTTGAAACTGGCGGAAACGTTGAGCCGTATTGTGTTGGCGCGATCGTTCCGTTTTGTTACAACAAAGGTAACCCGGCACGATGGGGGCAACTACATCGTATCCAGTGAAAATCAATACCCTGTTTTCAGGGGATTAGCTGAGGAGGCCCAGTTTGACGGCATACCTTGTGAGGCCGGCCAGGTTACGCACTTTCAGTTTCAGGATAAGGGTTTTGCGGTAACTTTCAATGGTGTGCTTGCTTAAAAAGAGCTTGTCGGCAATTTCCTGGGTCGTGTATTCTTCGGCGATCAGCTTCAATACATCCTTTTCACGGGAGGTCAGCAGCTCAAGCGTTTCTTTTTCCTTGTTGAAAACGCTGTTGAGATAGCCCTGTTTTACCGCTTCCGAGAAATATTTTCCGCCTTTCAGGATGGTTTTGATGGCTTCCAGCAACTCGTCTGAGTCCGCGTTCTTTGATAAGAAGCCGTCTACATGATGCTGCACAAGCGCATCGATCATATTGCTGTCTGTATGCATGCTTACCACCAGCGTGCTTATTTCCGGTCTTTTTTCCTTGATGTGGTTATTGAGCGTAATACCGTCCACATCCGGCATGCTGATATCTGTAATGACCAGGTCCACCTGTTCCTCCGGGTGCTGATCCAGGTAATTCATGACCAGCTTCCCGTTATGGGCGTAATACAGCACATGGAGGTCCGCCTCCTTTTCTATTAATCTCATCAATCCTTCCAGGAACAGCTTGTGATCGTCTGCCAGGATAATATTATGCTTCATACCATGCCGGTTTTAAGGGTATTTCGATGTCAATTACCGTGCCTTTCGAGGGGAATGAGTCAATAGAAAGCATCCCGTCGAATAATTTTAGCCGCTCCCGTATATTCTGGAGCCCGATGCCGTGCCGGGTCGTTTCCGTGGAAAAACCTTTGCCGTTATCTTCAAACAGCAGCTTCAGCATCCCGTCGATCTGCGTCAGCTGTATTTCAACTTTCGATGCCTGGCTGTGCTTCTGCGCATTGGTGATCAGTTCCTGCATTATTTTATAGATCTCCACCTTCAGCGTGGTGCCGATCAGGTCTATTTCTTCCGGGGGATAAGCCTGGAAAGATATCCTGGCGTTCCCGGGGATGTCGAATTGCCGGAGATAACCCGCGATCAGTTCGGTGAACCCTGTATTGGTGAACTTTTGCGGAACGAGATCATGGGAAAGATCGCGCACCTGGTGGTAAGTGTCGTCCACCTGCTGTATCAGCTCTTTTAACCCGTTCGCATGGGCCTGGTTGGAAAGCTGGAGCTTGATAGCGGCAAGATTGCCCCCGATGCTGTCATGCAATTCTCCCGCAATCCGCTTCCGTTCTTTTTCCTGGCCGCTCACAGAGGCTTTCAGCAGGGCCAGTTCTTTATCTTTCAGCAGGGCCGTGATCTTTTGCTGGTTCATCTCTTCCATGGTGGCGTTCAGCTTGCTTTGCGCCTGCAGCTTCTGGTAATACATATACAGCAGCCCGATCACCGGCAGCAGGATAGCCAGGAAGCCGATCAGCAGGCTGTATTTTATCGTTTCCTGGTGATTTAATTCATTTTCCTTGTTCAGGATCTCCTTTTCTTTCTGGGCGGTCTGGTATTTTATTTCCAGCTCATTGATCTCTTTTTTGTTCTGCATGTCCAGCACTTCCCTGGAAATGCCCATGTACTGGGTCATGAGCGCATAGGCGTTTTGATAGTCGCCCGTTGTGGCATGCAGGGTGCGCAGGCTGTTCAGCACTTTCAGCTGCGCGTTCAGGTCGTTCCATTGAATGGCGTTGGCATACACCATGGACAGCAGCCTTTTGGCATTTTCATAATCCTGCTTTGCAATAAGCAGGTCGCCCATTCTCTGGCCTGCATTGATGTAGATATCAAAGAACTGGTGCTGCTGCGCATTGTTTTTTACTTCGTTGTAAATGGAGAACGCTTCTTCGGTCTGTTGATCAAGCTCGGCGATAATGCCCAGGGTCAGTTTGGTCTGAAGCTCGTTCTTCAGCTGGTTCGACTGCCGGAAGAACAACAGCGCCTTTTCGGCGTATTGTTGCGCGAGGACCAGTTCTTTCCTGTCCAGGTAAATTACGCTCAGTTGTTTAAATACAATATGTTTCAGCTGTTCGTCCCGGGATGTTGCCAGCAGGTCGTTGTACGCCGCAATAGCTTTGTTTTGTTCATTCCGGGCAAAATATACATCGGCTATGCCCAGCTTATTGTCGTTCACGGCAGCCTTGTCGCCCAGCGCTTCCGCCACCCTGGCGCCTTCCAGGTAAAAACGCAGGGCTTCTTCATGCAGTCCTTTGTCGTGGTAAGCTTTCGCCAACGTTTGGTATAAGGTAGACTGGTAAGGAAGTTTCTCACCGGATCGGAGGGAACTTTTGTTTAATGCATCGATCAGCTGCCGCGAATAAAAAATAACGGAATCCGTGGTGCCATGGGCGTTATGGAACGCCATCAGGGGTTGTGCCGCCAGCATTTTCTCTTTGAAATCCCCGGCAAGTTCCAGTTTCCGTAATAAAGAATCAGGCGTTTTGACAGGAAGATCGCCATACGCCGTAAAGCCTCCCTGGTCCTGGCCCAGGCAGGAAAAAGAAACGATCAGCATGCATATAAAAAGCAGCGCCCTTTTGCTCATTCGGTTTATTGTGTTTGATGTATTTCCCTTCCGTGGTAATGGGAGGGCGGGTTTTGTTCGTGCGGGAAAGTTAATGATTTAAATAATTCATTGCTACAATGAAGAGACAGGAGCCTCATTTTCCCGCTATTCCACTTGCGTAGCCCGATCAGGGGCCTTACGGGATTTTACTGTTTTTTGCGATCCGCCGGAATATTCCCGGTAACCGGGACTGCCCCCGGCATAACATTTTGATAAAATTGTAACCATATCTTTGCCCCGCATGGTAATTTGTATGGATAAAAACACTTTAAATGATGCTGCGTTATGGCAGCAGGTAAAACAGGGAGATACAGCATCATTTACTTGTTTGTTTGAACGGTATTGGGACGAGATGTTTTCCATGGCCTACCGGAGGCTTGCTGATGAAGCCACAGCCAAGGATTTTGTGCAGAACATCTTTATCCATGCCTGGGAAAACCGCCAGCAGATCACCGTTGAGGATAAGTTAAGCCCCTATTTATTTACTGCGTTAAAGTACAGTCTTATCCGCCATATATACCGGGTGGCCAAACAGGGCACAACGGATCTGCCGCTATCTATATACAGCCTGCCCGACGAAACGGAACAAAGAAAGGAGGAGCATTACGAATTTGACAGGTTAAAGGAAAAGGTCCAGTCGGAAATTGCCTCCATGCCCGATAAGATGCGGGAAGTCTTTACACTTAGTTATGAAAAGGAACTTTCCATCCGGGAAATATCGTTGCGCCTGTCCATTTCAGAGCAAACGGTTAAAAACCAGTTGCACAACGCCCTTAAACGGCTTCGTTACCGCTTGCAGGGCCAGGCGTTTTTCCTGCCTTTTATCCTCTAGCCAGGCCCCGTTTTAAGAATTCACAATTCGGTAACATTGAAGTTATAGTACTGCACCACCCCACCGGTATGTATATAACAGGAGGACTGTTATATGATGAAACTACACAACCGGTTAAAACTACTCCGGCATTATTTATCGGGAAAAATAAATAAAGATCAGCGCAGGCTTGTGGATGACTGGTATCATTCGGTGGATGATACAAAGCCGCTCGGGCTTTGGGAAGAGGAAGGGAAAAGGAGCGCCGTCAAAGGGGAAATTCAATTGTATATATGGGAAAGGATAAATAATACGGCCGGCGCGAAGGTGATCCCCCTGCGGATGAGACTGGCTGCCGCTGCCTGTATTGTGGTGTTGCTGCTCGGCGGTTCCTGGCTTTTCCTGGTTAACCGCCACAGAGAACCCATAACATATATTACCATAACTGCCCCTTTGGGTGAAATCAGGCAAATGTTATTGCCGGACAGCACGCGGGTATGGCTGAAGTCCGGCACTACGTTGCAATACAGTTCCCAATATGGAAAGCAGGCCAGGCGCCTGGAACTGGCAGGAGAAGCGTTTTTTGAGGTGCGGAAAGACGATTTGAGGCCATTTATCGTAAAAACGGGATGCCTGGAAACCAAAGTGCTGGGTACGGCCTTCAATATACAGGCATACAACGGCCGCCCGTCCATTCAGGTATGGGTACAGCGCGGGAAGGTACTGGTAAGCGACAGTATGCGGGTACTAACGGAACTCTCAAAAGGAAAGAGATTCCAATGGGACCGGGCAGACGGCCATTCCCGTATCGACAGCCTGGACTGGAAACAGGCCCTGGCCTGGCAACAGGGCATTCTGCTGTTGGAATCCGCTACATTTTCAGAGCTGGCTGCTGAGTTAAAGGAAATATATGGCGTGGCGCTGGTTACATCTGATGCAGCGATACATGGTCAGCATTATGATGCCAAATTCTTTATACACAAAACTTCAGTGGACGATATTATTGCTGTCATCGCAGAGGTGCACGGCATGCGGTACAGGATACAGGGAAAAACAATCACATTGTATTAAAAGCAAATCCCGCTGGTAACGGGATTTGCCAAACATTTTGGTAATGCCATTTTTGACGAAAGCAACATTACCATGTAAAAAAAGCAATCATAAAGGTATGGAAAAAAAAGTAAAGGGGACATTGGTCTCCACCCAACTAAGGCTCATGTTAACGCTGTGTTGCCTGATGTTGGCGGCTTCCGGGTTGAAAGCGCAGTCGCCCGGAACGGTAAAGTTATCTATCAGGTTTGCAAATGTCGCGTTGGATGTGGCCATGCAGCAATTGAAAGAAGCCAGCCCGGTAAATGTAGCGTACGATGCCGGTAAATTAGGGTTGGCAAAATGGAACATCTCCCCGAAAGAATTTAAACAGGCTGATTTATCCGGAATCCTGCACTATTTATTGCAGAAAACAAATGTCGGTTATAAAGAAGTGGCCGGAGGAATTGTATTGTTTGAAAAAGAGAATGCAGTTCCTGCTCCTGCTAAAAAGGACCCTGGGCGTATTGCCGGCAGGGTTATAGACGAAGAGAACGGGGAAGCGGTGATCGGAGCTACCATTCGTATTGGCGCCGCAGGATCGGTTACAGATGACTCGGGCAATTTTTCACTGCCGTTGCCCGGAGGAAATTATACAGTCATGATCAGTTCAATGGGTTATGGCTCCAAGGAGGTTAGCGGTGTTACGATAAATGAAAGTGAAACGTTTACCTTAAATGCCACGCTGAAAAGGAAGAAAGGGAACCTGGCGATGGTGGTGGTCAAGTCTTCTGTCAGAAAGGAATCCGCGGCAGCGCTGTACCTCCGTCAAAAAAACGACGCCGGTATCATCAATGGCATCAGCCGCGAGCAGATGGCAGTGTTGCCCGATAAAAACATCGGGGAAACATTAAAGCGTATCTCCGGCGTAAGCACAACAGACAACAGGCGGGTGGTGGTACGCGGCATTGCCGAGCGGTATAATATAGCCATGATGGACGGAGCTGCCCTGCCCAGTACCGATGTGCAGGTGCGCGACTTTGAATTTGACATCGTTCCCAGTAACCTTGTAGATAACATTATCGTATCCAAAACTGCTACGCCCGATATGGGCTTCGGTTTCGGGGGCGGAATGGTACAGATCAATACCATGGCCGTTCCCAATAATAACTTCATGACGGTCGGCTTCGGGGGCAAATACATCAGTGGCAGTACAGGCAGGGATTTCCAGGGCTACCAGCGCGGGAAAAGTGATTACCTGGGATTCGATGACGGGGGCAGGGATCGTTTCCCCAAAGAAATTATGACGTTTACACCGGGGAACTACGACCCCGCAAATCCTTACAACCATATCCCGCCTGCCGGCGTGGAAAAGATCACCCCGGAAATGGTTGCGGCTCAGAATAAAAGGATAGGAGGCCTGGAAAGGTTGGGCACCCGTACCCATAAAGCCGCTCCCGGGCAGAACTACCAGTTCAGCCTTGGGCGCAGCTACAACCTGAGGAACGGACGCGTAGGATTGGTGGGGTCGCTGAGCTACCGTAACGAACAGGCCATAGATGACATCCTGCATTTTGAACGCGGCGCCTTCAGTAAGGTGGGCAATAATTTGTATGACCTGAAAACGGGTGAGGAGATCAATGAGACAAAGGCCGGGCAATACAATTTCACCACCAGCTGGGGCGCATTGCTGAATGGGGGATGGCATGGTAAAAATCACCAGGTCACTTCACGTAATTTTTATTCCAGGGTATTTGCCAACCAGTTTTTCCGGATAACGGGCTGGGGCGAAGACATTGGGTTTGATGAGCATCCTGCCATCAATGAATACGACAGGCCCAAGTTTATCGATCTGCTGCAGAACAGGATAAACGGCGAGCATAACTTCGGCCGGTTTAAATTTGACTGGAGCGCGGCCCGCAATGAGGTGACCAACCACGAGCTGGATGCGGTAGATGCGTACCTGGGCCCTGTTGCAACGGTGAACGGTTTCAGTTACAATTATATGCCTCAGCCCGGCGTCAGCGCCAACCCGGGTACGCTGAGCCGCTCTTCCTACCGGTACGTTGAAACCAATTGGGCGGCCGATGCCGCGCTGAGCTACCGTTTTAATATTGGAAAGCTGCCACAGGTGTTCAAGACCGGTTATCAATACCTGGAAAAAAAGGGCCGTTACGATTGGAGCGTTTTGCCCATCGGAGTGGCCAGGGGCTTTAACGATGGACATAAGCCGATACATCAATGGAGCATCGATTTTGCGGATCCGCTGAACGATATGTATTATTTCCCGGCTGCTTTCAACAACAATAGTTATGCGGGCAGGAACAACAACCAGGCCGTATATGCCATGATGGATAACCGTTTTACCACTTGGCTCCGTCTGGTATGGGGCATCAGGGCAGAGTATTACGAATATGAAAAGATATTGGATGAGGCGGCAGACAAGACATCGCAGGCCAACCTGGATAATTGGGACAAGACGCGTTTTGTAGACCCGGAGACCGGCAAGCTGGTGCACGCCACGCTCGATGCCGGCGCTGAGGATAAAAAGTGGCTGTATCTGCCTTCAGGCAACCTGACCATTACGCCGTTCTCCAACTTCAACGTCAGGGCTTCTTACGCTCAATCTGCCATCCGCCCTGCATTGATAGAGAATTCCAGCTTCGCCCGTTTCAACTACCTCTATGGCCGCATACAACGCAATACCGGCGTGGTTTCTACATTGATCACGCATTACGACCTGCGCCTGGAATGGTATCCTGCGCCGGGAGAGGTGATCTCGGCCGGTTATTTTAAGAAGCATTTCAAAAATCCGGTAGAAATGTACCTGGACATTACCAATACCAGCGGCGCTGTGGATCTGCTCACCGCCAACTCCGACTACGCGGATGTAACGGGCTGGGAACTGGACCTGCGCAAGAGCCTTGGGTTTATTTATAAAAGAGCGAAGTTTTTAGACGACCTGTACTTCAGCGGAAACCTGACCATACAAAACTCCGAAGTGCAGGCCAGCGCTTTCCGTTACGAAACCATGGGCGGAGGCAAGGATAACGACGGCATAAGTTATGCTTACCGCACGAAAACATACCTTAGGGAAAAACGCCCTTTATATGGACAGGTGCCCGTATTGTACAACATAGGGCTGCAGTATGCGGGCGAACGGCTGGGCGCCAACATTGCCTTCAATCACTCGGGCTATAAAACCTTTACAGTGGGCATGCAGCCGCATTATTCAGAAATGGAGCGGCCGCGCGACCAGGTAGATGCCCAATTGAGCTACAAATTCCTGAAGGATAAAAAATTGCAGGTAAGATTGAATATAAGCAACCTTACGAATAGCCCCTACCGTTTTTTCATCAATGGAAAAAATACCTATCAGATAAAACCGGGTTCAAATAGCATGACCATGAAGGAATGGTCGGATGTATATGCATGGAAGGATGGCTTTTCTCAAAAGTATGAGGAAGGGTATTATGAAGATACCCCCGACGGGAAAGGGAAAATCCGTATTGGCGATACGGATACTTTTATCCGCAAAGCAGGAGCTTCGTTCAGCCTAGCCGTATCATATAATTTTTAACAGGAAAAACAGGAGACATGAAAATGAATACAACAAGGGCGCTTTTGCTGGCCATGGTGGCATTTTTGCCGGCTGCCTGCAATAAAGACAACAACAATTATCTCTATAACGAACAGATATTGCCCATTACCATTAAGGGATATAACGCCACCGGCGAAGCGCTTGCAGTGAAAGTGGATACGTTCAATTCATTGAAGACAATTGGTTTGCAGGCAGCATTTGACCTGTTGGAATCCTTCACTTTCAAGGGAGACCGGCAGACGGTGAAGTTGAGCATCAGTGAAAAAAGCACAGGGAAGCCGGTGCTCGAAAAGGAATTTAGGAAAGATGACGGCCGGGCCAGCGTAAGTTTTCTGTATATGGACGGGAAGGTAAGCGATATGCCGGAGAAGCCCGCCGTTGCCGATGAAAAGATCAGTCTTGTATACATGTTCATTCCCGGGGTTACCAATTATAGCGAACCCGTGGATTTTGCGATTGGTAAATATTTTGTAACGCCAAAGGTATTCGAGGAAGTTGCCCGGATCAAAAACGTGAAACCGAATGAATTCAGCGAGCCCGCGACGATTTCCACATTTTCCACCGCCAGGCAGGAATATAACGGCGTAATGACCTCGGTTTCTTTCCAGGTGAGGATTTACAAAACGGGAACCAAGACGCTCTATACGGATGGTACGGGATATACCTGGAACGAGCTTTCCACTTCTGCGCCCAAACCCGTGGCGTCTGTAGCTTCGTCTAAGCTCTATATATTTTCGGAAGCTCCGGGTGGAACGATTATGAGATTTTTTACCCGTTTGGATTATTAAAAATAAAACAGATCATGTTGAATATAAGATTACTCGGACTACTTGTCCTTTTGAATATGATTATCGCCTGCAATAAAGAAGAAGAAGCGGTAAAAGCGATCGGTGTTGAAGTTTGGGGCTATAACGTGGGCGGTGCCGAACTGGAAGCGTCCATAGATACCACCATTTACCGCAATTTCACCACGCTGCCCGATAAGCCGGTTATTTTTAATAAGATATATACCTTTCCTTTCGCCATAAAAGAAGCATTGTTAAAAATAAAAGATAAAACATCGGGCAAAGAGGTGTTCCGGCAACAGTTGAACCTAAGCGGCAGCGAGCGGGAACTGTTCTTTCCTTTTGTATTCATTAACGGGAATGCGTTGAAAATAGAATCACCGGTTGCGGACCCCGCTGCCAACAAAATGGGCTTTTATATCCATTACCCGCAAAGTGAGGAGGCGCTGGATATTTTTTTAAGGAATGAAGCCGGGCAAATAGCGTACATCGCGCAAAACGTAAAACCCGGTACCTGGATATATGCCGGTTATCTGCCGCAGGAAGGCTTTAAAGATAAAAGCAACAGCTATGACCTGTGCTTCACCAAAACCGGTACCACGGATAGCTGGTATTTTGAGAATATTGAAGCAATAAGCAAGGTTGGCGAGACTGGGTTGCTTTTTCCTAAAGGCGAAGAAACTGGATTGGTGCGCACCTACTTTGTTACGCCCTCCGCTCTTCAGCTCGAAGTGATGCGTTTATTCAAAAGGCCGAAAGTACAATAGCAAAGCCGTTGATAGCGGATTTATGAAGTGTGTGGCACTAACGCCGCACACTTTTTTTATTGCCGGCATGCACATTTGTTGAATGGCGGGGTACAAAAAGTAAAAGGGTACAAGAAGAAAGATTTCAACTTGTACCCTTTGTACCGCGTACGGGAATCGAACCCGTCATTCCTCCGTGAAAGGGAGGCGTCTTAACCGCTTGACCAACGCGGCATGTCCCTCATTTGGGATTGCAAAGGTATAATCCATTTCGATATTTCCAAAATAAATTTACTTAACCTAAATACCTGTTGATTAATCCCCGTTAAGCATGTAATTTTGCTTTTCAATTTTTCATCTACAAACTACAGTGTAAAATGGGAACTTCTCTCAAAATTGGTATTAATGGTTTCGGCCGGATCGGCCGTTTGGCGTACCGTCAAATTTACAATATGCCCGGCATCGACGTGGTGGCGATCAATGACCTGACAAGCCCCGCGGTTTTGGCGCACCTGCTGAAATACGATTCCGCACAAGGTAGATTTGGACAGGAAGTGAAGCATAGCGACAATTCTATCACTGTTAACGGTGATGAAGTGAAGATATACGCACAGAAAGATCCCTCCCAGATTCCCTGGAAAGACCACGGAGTGGACGTTGTGCTGGAATGCACCGGCTTTTTCACCGATAAGGCGAAAGCTGAAGCCCACATTACCGCAGGCGCCAAACGCGTGGTGATCTCCGCTCCCGCAACCGGTGACCTCAAAACAATCGTTTTCAATGTAAACCACGATATCCTGGATGGCAGCGAAACAGTTATCTCCTGCGCTTCCTGCACCACCAACTGTCTGGCTCCCATGGCGAAAGTGCTGAACGACAACTTCGGCATCGTTACCGGTATCATGACAACCATCCACGCTTACACGAACGACCAGAACACCCTCGATGCTCCCCATCCCAAAGGTGACCTGCGCCGCGCCCGCGCCGCCGCAGCCAACATCGTTCCCAACAGCACCGGCGCAGCCAAAGCCATCGGCCTGGTACTGCCCGAACTGAAAGGCAAGCTGGACGGTAACGCACAACGCGTTCCCACCATCACCGGCTCCCTCACTGAACTGACCACCGTGCTCAGCAAAAAAGTGACCGCCGAAGAGATTAACGCTACCATGAAAGCCGCTACCAATGAGTCTTTTGGCTATACCGAAGACGAAATTGTAAGCTCAGACATCATCGGCATCAACTTCGGCTCCCTGTTCGACGCTACCCAGACCAAGGTAATGACCCAGGGCGACCTCCAGCTGGTGAAAACCGTTTCCTGGTACGACAACGAAATGAGCTACGTATCCCAGCTGGTACGTACCGTTAAACATTTTGCAGGACTGATCAGCAAATAAGCGGGTCATACAGATATTACCAACCCTCCGCGATAAGCTGTTCCGCAGCCTACCCGGAGGGTTTTTTTCTTATTTTCCTAAAACTTCCACATCATGAGCAAGTTCTCCGATCATAATTTCAAAGGCCAGAAAGCCCTTATCCGCGTTGATTTTAACGTTCCCCTGAACGACCAGCTGGAGATCACTGACGATAACCGCATGCAGGCCGCCGTGCCCACTATCAAAAAGATACTGGCAGACGGTGGTTCCGTGATCCTCATGAGCCACCTCGGCCGCCCGAAAGACGGCCCCACCGATAAATACTCCCTCAAACACCTGGTGAACCGCCTCGTGAAGCTGCTGGACGGCGCTACCGTGAAGTTCGCGGAAGACTGCATCGGCGAAGTGGCCGAAAAAGCCGCCGCCAGCCTGCAACCCGGCGAAGTGCTGCTGCTGGAGAACCTCCGTTTCCACAAACAGGAAGAAAAAGGCGACAAGGCTTTTGCTGAACAGCTCTCCAAGCTCGGCGACGTATACGTGAACGATGCCTTCGGCACCGCCCACCGCGCCCATGCTTCCACCGCCGTGATCGCGGAATTTTTCCCGGCCGGCAAAAAAATGTTCGGCCTCCTGATGGAAGCTGAAACCTCCAGCGCCGAAAAAGTGCTGCACAGCTCTGAAAAACCTTTCACCGCCATCCTCGGCGGCGCCAAAGTGAGCGACAAGATCCTCATCATCGAAAATCTCCTGGCCAAAGCCGACAACATCATCATCGGCGGCGGTATGGCGTATACCTTCCTGAAAGCCCAGGGCAAAGAGATCGGCAACTCCCTCGTGGAGAACGATAAGCTGGACCTGGCGCTGGAACTGCTGGCCAAAGCGAAAGCCCAGGGCGTACAGCTGCTCATTCCCGAAGATTCTGTAGCGGCAGATAAATTTGCCGCAGATGCAAGCACACAGCAGGTTTCCAACGACAATATCCCCTCCGGCTGGATGGGCCTGGACATCGGGCCTAAATCCATCGCGAAATTCAGCGAGGTGATCGCGGCTTCCAAAACCATCCTCTGGAACGGGCCTATGGGCGTGTTTGAAATGCCGGCCTTCCAGGGCGGCACCAAAGCTATCGCGGACGCTATCGTGAAAGCCACTGCCAGCGGAGCTTTTTCGCTGGTAGGCGGCGGCGATTCCGTGGCTGCGGTAAACCAGTTCGGCCTGGCGGACAAAGTGAGCTACGTATCCACCGGCGGCGGCGCCATGCTGGAGTACTTCGAAGGAAAAGTGCTGCCCGGCATCGCAGCCATCAAGGAATAAACGGGTTCTTACCACATAAAAAAGGCGCTGCGATTGCTCGTGGCGCCTTTTTTCGTTTGTGCCGGCTTGTTATCTTTTGAAGATACTTGCCGCAGCAGGTATTATTTTTTGCTCCCTTCCGCGAAGAACTGGTGGAAGTACGGAATGGTTTCGATGCCCTTGTAGAAGTTGGCCAGGTCGTATTTTTCGTTGGGTGAATGCAGGTTGTCGCTGTCCAGCCCAAAGCCCATCAGCACCGTTTTCAGTCCCAGCACCTTTTCGAACAATGCCACGATAGGAATGGAACCGCCGCCGCGCACGGGTATCGGCTCTTTTCCGAAGGTGGCGGCAATGGCCTGGCTGGCCGCTTTGAACGCCAGGTGGTCCGTAGGCGTTACATAAGGAGAGCCGCCATGGTGCGCCGTCACTTTCACTTTCACGGATTTGGGCGCTATTTTCTCGATATGTGCTTTGAACAGGTCGGAGATCTTCACCCAGTCCTGGTTCGGCACCAGGCGCATGGAAATTTTAGCGAAAGCCTTGCCTGGCAGCACGGTTTTGGCGCCTTCGCCGGTATAACCGCCCCAGATGCCGTTCACCTCCAGGGTCGGGCGGATGCCGGTGCGCTCGATGGTGGTGTAGCCTTTTTCGCCCCAGAGCTCGTCCACGCCCAGGTCTTTTTTGTATTCAGCCTCGTCGAAAGGAGCCTTGTTCAGGTTCTCGCGTTCCGCAGGGCTCAGTTCCAGCACGCCGTCATAAAAGCCGGGGATGGTAACGTGGTTGTTTTCGTCGTGCAGCGACGCGATCATTTTGGCAAGGATGGTAGCCGGGTTGGCCACTGCGCCGCCGTAAACGCCGGAGTGCAGGTCGCGGTTCGGGCCGGTCACCTCCACTTCCATGTAAGCCAGGCCGCGCAGGCCGGTATCGATGGAAGGCGTGTCGAGGCTGATCATGGAAGTGTCTGAGATCAGTACTACGTCTGCCTTCAGGCGGTCTTTATTCTCATCCAGGAAAATGCCAAGGTTGTTGGAACCTACTTCCTCTTCCCCTTCTATCATAAATTTTATGTTGCAGGGCAGGGTGTTGGTTTTGATCATGGTCTCAAAAGCCTTCACATGCATGAAGAACTGGCCTTTATCGTCGCAGGCGCCGCGCGCGAAGATCTTGCCGTCTTTGATCACCGGCTCAAACGGGGGGCTGGTCCAGAGGTCCAGCGGATCCGGCGGCTGAACGTCGTAGTGGCCGTAAACGAGTACGGTAGGGAGGGAAGGATCGATGATCTTTTCGCCATATACGATGGGGTGGCCGGCGGTGGGGCATACTTCCACTTTTTCCGCACCGGCTTCGGTGAGTCTTTGTTTTACGGCTTCCGCGCAGCGCTTCGTGTCTTCATTATGCCGGGAATCCGCGCTAACAGAGGGGATTCGCAACAGTTCCAGCAGCTCGTTCAAAAAACGGTCTTTGTGCTGGGCCTGGTAATCTTTCCAAACTTGCATGATTGAGCTATTAAACGTTCACAATGGACGCAATTTAAAGGAAAATGCACTACGGGCATTATTCAACCCCATAAAAATGATGGCCGGGGCGCGCCGGCCGTGATCGCCGCGCATAAAAAAAGGAAGCGCCCAAAAGCGCTTCCAGTCCAGTAATATAGGGAGAATGATGTTACGAGATCAATTTCTGCCGGAGCAGAAACTCCAGCTTTTCGTTCACGTCCAGCAGTTTTTCGGTCAATTCCCTGTTCTCTTTACGCAGCGCGTATACCTCGTAAGCCTTTTCTATATTATGACGAAGCTCTTCGTCGTTCCAGGGCTTGGAGAAATATTTGTATACCTGTCCCTTGTTGATGGCGTCTATCACGGCATTAATGTCCGCATAGCCGGTGAGCAGAACGCGTATCGGTTCCGGGTATTTATTGAGAATACTCTCAAAAAACTCGATCCCCGTCATTTTGGGCATACGCTGATCCGATATAATGATGTGAAAATCATGATCTTCCAGCAATTTATAAGCATCATCCGCAGATTCGGCCGTCTGAACCGTATAAATCCTCCTGAACGATGCTTTAAATGCATTCAGGTTATGTATTTCATCATCGATATAGAGGATGTGAATGTGTTGTGCACTCATTATCACGAAGTAGTAATGTAAGTTAATAAAAATAAATGAGTTAGAAACAACGGAACTGTTACGCAAGTGTAAAAACCGAAACACAGGCCTGCATTCTCTATTAACTTCTTCCGTAATGCCGGAATCGCGCACATCCACGGGAAATCTGCATCAAACATAGATATTTTTTAACATTCGGTTTTCAACTTTCTGCTGAGCGACAACATGTAATTGGTAACCGCTGGAAGTTGACGGGTAACCGTTCCGGTTTGAACCTTGTTTTGCGCTTTCCGTTATTTCTTGTAGGTTTGGTAGTACCCATAACCTAACATTATTAAAAAAAGATAGAATATGAAAACTGGAATCATTGTAATCATTGTCCTGGTACTCCTGGGCTTTTTCGGTTGCAGCAAGTACAATGGATTGGTGAAGAAAGATGAAGTGGTGCAAAAGGCGTGGGGTAATGTAGAAACACAATATCAGCGCAGGGCGGACCTGGTTGATAACCTGGTAAGCACCGTAAAGGGTTCTGCCGCTTTCGAACAGGAAACACTGACAAAAGTGATAGAAGCCCGTTCCAAGGCTACTTCCGTTCAGATCAATGCAAACGATCTGACGCCTGAGAAGATCCAGCAGTTCCAGCAGGCGCAGGGTGAATTAAGCGGGGCGCTCAGCAGGCTGCTCGTTTCCGTTGAAAAGTACCCTGAACTGCGTACTACCGAACAGTTCCAGACGCTGATGGCGCAGCTGGAAGGCACGGAGAACAGGATCGCGGTTTCCAGGAATGACTTCAACGGCGCCGTGAATGAATTCAACAGCAGTGTGCGCACTTTCCCGAACAATCTCATTGCAGGTCTCGGCGGGTTTAAAGCCAAAGGTTACTTTAAAGCGGCCGAGGGTAGCGAGAAAGCACCCAAAGTTCAGTTCTGATCCGTTAACGCATAAAACATGGCGGGCCTTACCCGCCGTGTTTTATGTTATACAATATCCCCGTTTGAAATGAAATTATTTTCTTTCAATAAAAAAGAGCTTTTCTCCGAACCGGAAAAAGAACGGCTGATACACGCCATCCGCCAGGCGGAACGGCTGACCTCCGGAGAGATCCGGTTGTTCGTGGAAAGCCGTTGCGAGTACGTGGATCCCATGGACCGTGCCCGGGAAGCCTTTGTGGCCCTGGGTATGGATAAAACCAAACAACGGAACGGCGTGCTGCTGTACATCGCCCTGCGCGATCACCAGTTTGCCATCCTCGGCGACCAGGGCATCCATGAAAAAGTGGGAGACGATTTCTGGCAGAAAGAAGCTCTGCTGCTCAAAACACATTTTTCCTCTCACAAGATCATTGAAGGCATAGAAGTATGCGTGAAAGAGATCGGCGAATCCCTGTATCATTATTTTCCTTACGAATCCGGCGATCAGAACGAGCTGCCGGACGATATCGTGTTCGGGAAATGATCAACGCAATGATTCATAAGCAATAAACAATGAAGTTTACCCGCTGGTTACTATTATGGGGTCTGATACTGACAGGATGGAGCGCTATTGCACAACAGATCCCGCAAAAACCTAATCCGCCGCGCCTGGTGAACGATTACGCAGGCGTATTGCTCCGTTCCGAGGTAGACGAACTGGAAAGGAAGCTGGTGGCTTACGACGACAGTACTTCCACACAGATCGCCATTGTGCTGGTGAAAACCACCGGCGGTTACGAGATCGCGGAATACGGCCTGAAGATACTCCGCGAATGGGGCATCGGCGGGCAGAAGAACAATGGCGTGCTGATACTGGCGGCGATAGACGACCGCAGGGTAAGGATAGAGACCGGTTACGGTATGGAGGGCGCAGTGCCCGACGCCGTTGCCTATGGAATTATCAATGAAGTATTAAAGCCTAATTTCCGCGACGGCCACTATTACCAGGGGCTGGAGCAGGCTACAGACAATATCATATCGGCCGCGGCAGGTGAATACAAAGGTGTGCCGCGTAGCACCAAGGGCGGTAAGCCCGGCGGCGGCAGCATTTTCGGGATCATCATCCTGATACTCATTATCCTGTTCTTCGTAGGCCGCGGCGGTGGCGGCGGCAGAGGCGGCGGCAGGGTGATCAGCCGCAGGGGCGACAGCGTATTCGGCGGCATCCTCGGCGGAATGATCGGCAGCGCCCTCGGTGGGGGCGGAGGTGGCTGGTCAGGCGGCGGCGGAGGAGGTGGCTGGTCCGGTGGTGGAGGCGGCTTCGGCGGCTTTGGCGGCGGATCAGGCGGCGGTGGCGGCGCAAGCGGCAGCTGGTAACACCCATTATCAATAACGGATTTTTGATGCAAAAATGCGATTGGTAAAAAGGTTATCAGCAGCATTTCCAGGCATCGAAAATCTGTTATCATGTTCCTACATATTCTTAATGGCGACGCTACGCGTTCCATTTTTCAAAACAGCGGCATCGGGGGTGACGTGATCGTCTGGCGCGAAATGCTCTGTGAGGGCAGAACGCCCGCCACGCGCAATATGTCCCGCTTCTTCGAAGAACGCGCCGCTTTCCTCCAGCAGGCTTATGGTATAGACAGTGCGGCCTACCTCGCGGAGGTGGAGCAGGATAAAGAACTGCTGCAGAACGCGTCCGGCTACGACGAGATCGTGCTCTGGTTCGAATTCGACCTCTTTTGCCAGGTGAACCTGGTGTTTGTTTTGTATTACCTCAGCCAGCTGTCCGTAAAGCTGCCGCCCGTCAGCATCGTTCAGCTCGATCAGCACCCGGACGTGCCCAATTTCCGCGGCCTCGGTATGCTGCAACCTCATCATCTGCCCCCGCTTTTCGAAGCCCGTACTTATATCAGGGAGGAAGACTGGCAGCTGGCCCGCGCCGCCTGGGAGGCCTACAGCGCGGACGACCCGCTGGCGCTGGAAGAGCTCAGCCGCCGCCCCGGCCACCAGCTTCCCTATCTTGGCCAGGCCCTGCAGGCGCACCTGCAACGGCTTCCCAACGCAACCAACGGCCTCAATGCGGTGGAACATTTTTTCCTGGACAGGCTGGCGCTGGGGAAACTGCGCGAACGCGACCTCTATTACCAGTTTTGGAATGAGCTGAAGATCTACGGCTTCGGGGACTTTCAGCTGGATATCTATACCAACCGCCTGCAACAGGCCGGCGTGGTGACGCGCGAAAGCGAAATGCTGAGCATCACCGGGCTGGGAGAAGAAATACTGAACCGGGAAGAAAATTACCTCTCCTTCGTCTCCAGCAAAAACATCTGGATCGGAGGCATACCGCTGGACCAAACCCCCTGGCGCTGGGACGATGAAGAGGGCAAGGTGGTTCATTCATAACCCAAAGGCAACCCCAAGGCATGCGCCCGCGTATACTTCTCTAAACAAACGCTATGAAAAAATTGCATGTCTGGGTATTGATCGTGATGGGACTGTTCTCCACGCTGGCAGTAGCCTGCAGTAAAGACGACGACAAAAAAGAGACAAAACTTTACAAAGTAACCAATGCTCCCATGACCGGGGCGCAGGAGAACCCCGCCGTTGCTACCACCGCAACGGGCAGCTTCGATGCAACCTATAACCCGGACAGCAAGGAATTCAACATTACCGTACGCTGGCAGGGCCTTACCGGCAACGCAACGCTCATGCATATCCACGGCCCTGCTGCCAGGGGCGCCAACACAGGCGTGCTCCACAACTTTGCGACATTATTCACGCCCACTCCTGCCGGCAGCTTCACGACGAAGTTCATCATCAACGGCACCACTGAAAAAGAAGAAGACCTGCTGGCGGGCAAATGGTATGTGAACATTCATACTGCGGCTCATGGGGGAGGCGAGATACGCGGGCAGATAGAACTTACCTATTAGTGAGATAAAGGACGGCTAAAAGAAAACAGCTGTTTCGCGGATGCGGAGCAGCTGTTTAAAAAGCACGTCATTGCGAGGAGTAGCAGAGCCGGCATAAAATCCCCGCTGCTCCTCGCAATGACGATCTCTGCTGCCGCTGGCCCAAAACGAATGTCCTGCCAGCATGCAGCAACCATCGGGTTCCGGTAAGAATAGAGTGAACAATACAAGGGTCCGGTTGCAATCATTCTGCTTTCTGTGACCGGCGAAAGGGGCTGCTGCTACGGCGGCCCTTTTTATTTTAATTATTTCCAGGCATCCATCAGGAAACGGATCCAGTTTTTGCTGGTGATGTTTTCGATATCCTCTTCGGCATAACCGCGTTTGCGCAGTATCTCCGGGATCTTTTGCAGTCCCGCGATGGTGCCGAGGTCGTACGGCGATTGTTCCGTGCCGAAGGCCCCGTCGAGATCGGAGCCGATGGCGGCGTGGCGGCTATTGCCCGCCAGCTGGCAAATATGGTCGATGTGGTTTACGACATTTTCCATGCTCACGTTCATTTTTTCAGGGGTGCTTTCACCGCGCACCCAGCCGGGCGTCAGCATCCATGCGTCGAGGGCTGTGCCTATCACCGCGCCGCGCTGGATGAGGATGGAGAACTGCTCGTCGGAAAACTGGCGGTTGTGCGGCACCAGTACGCGGCTGTTGTGATGGCTGGCCCATACCGCGCCTGAAAAATGGTCCATGGCTTCAAAGAAACTTTCGTCGCAGAGGTGCGTGGCGTCGAGGATGATGCCGAGGCGTTCCATTTCCATGAGCAGCGCCCGGCCTTTGGTGCCCAGCCCACCGCTGGAATCCGTTCCGAAGGCATATACGCCCGGGCCGTAGTGAGCGGGCCCGATGGCGCGGAGGCCGGATGCATAGGCTTTTTCAACGCAAGCCAGCTCAAAGAACGAATCCGCTCCTTCAAGACTGAGTATAAACCCGATGGGCAGGGAACTGGTGTCTTCCGCATTTTCCCAGAGCTTGAGGTGCGCGCTCAGTCCATCCGCGCTGGTGATCTGTTTCATTTCACCGCGCGCTTCCATGGCCTGGTACCAGGCAAGCTGGCCCTGTGTTTGCGCCCAGGCCTGCTCCTGTGAATGCCAGCCGGGCAAAGGATTGTCCAGCCCCACATACCTCGCTATCTGCGTAGCCACGCACAAGCCGATGCGGCCTTTGCGCATTTCGGGCAGCGACACTGTGCCGCGCCCGCGGTCCGGTTTATCTGAAAGGCCTTTCTCCCGGTCGCGGATAGCCTGTATGGATTTGGTGAGATCGCGGTTCCACTCCAGGGCATTCATGCTCAGGTCCAGGTGCGCGTCGAAAATGAAAGATTGCATAGGTCTGTTTGGTTGTGAGATTTTAATTGATCCTGCGGCCTCTTGCGATGGCCCATGTGCCGGTATTTGCGCCGTTCTCTATTACCTGCGCCTCGTTGTACAGCGCTACGGTGGGGCACACATGCCAGGGAGTACCCATCAGCATATCGCCGATATTGAATTTATCCGCGTGCGGCGTTTTCACCACCAGGTGCTCTTCGCTCTGGGAGATCACTTCGTATTCCGGCAGCTCATGGAAAAACACGCGTTTGGTGACGGGGTTTTCGGCAGACACTGCTTTATGCCCGAGATCGAGCGTGATATGGCCTTCCGCGGGTTTGGACAGAACGCGGGTGAGCAGCAGCGCTGCGGGCGCATAACCCTGTTCGGGATAGCTGGTGGCATAACCTTCGTCCCACAAAAGACAAGTGCCGGGGCTGAGCATTACATTGCCGCGGCGCGCATGTATCTGGAAGGTAGGCGTGCCGCCGGCGATGATCTCCGGGAATTCCATCTGTCCGGCCAGTTCGGCAACAGGGGCAAACGCTTCGTCGCACTGGGCGGTGCGTTTGGCGTAATCTGTTTCGCGGATGTGCCCGTCGTAAGCATGAAGGCCGCGGCAGAAAACGTTGGGCAGCTGCCGCAGCTCTTTATATAGCGCCAGCGCTTTTTCAGGGGCGATACCGGTGCGGTGCATGCCGTTGTCTATATCGATGTATACGCCGGCTTTGGCGTTGATGGCTGCGAAAATACGGTTGAGGAGCTGCGCCGAGGCGAGGTTGTCCACCAGCGAGGCGAACGAGCTGCCGGGGAAACGCTGGGTGAGGGCTGCGTATGCTTCTGCGGTGGGGGAATTCTGCTGGTAAGCGATCACGATGTCTTTGGCGCCGGCTTCTGCCAGCATCAAGGCTTCCGCGTAAGTGGCGCATTTGAACCGCGTGATCCCTTTGGCCAGCTGCATTTGCACGATGGGCTCCATTTTATGGGTTTTCACGTGGGGGATGAGCCTTTCGGCGCTCCCCGCCATGGATATCATTTTGTCGATGTTGCGGCCGACTTCCTCTTTAAATACCAGGAGCGCGGGCGACGCAATGTTGTTACGATAGTCAGGTTGCATATGTCAGTCTTCCAGTTCAAAAACAGCTTCAATTTCCACCGTGATGTCGTCAGGCAGGGAACCCATGCCCACAGCGCTTCTTACGCCCACGCCATTATCCGGCCCCCATATTTTTACGAACAGTTCGCTGCAGCCGTTGATCACAAAGGGATGTTTGCCGAAATCCGGCACGGCGTTCACCATACCGAGTATTTTGATGACCCTTTTGATCCGGTTGAGGCTGCCGAGTTGTGAGATCAAAGTAGAGAGAATGGTGAGCCCTACCTGCTGCGCGGCGAGCTTTGCGCCGTCCGCATTTACATCCTGGCCTGCCTTGCCGTGAAGCAGCGTACCGTCTGGCAGCACGGGGCCGTGGCCGGATACGTACACCAGTTTATCCACGATCAGTAAAGGCTTGTAAACCCCTTTGGGTGCGGGTGCGGGAGGTAATTGAAGTCCGAGCGATTCAAAATTGGCTGCTGCGTTCATCACGAATTTTGTTTAAAGTTATCCAATAAATTGATTTTGCCGCTACACAAATTGCTGCATTACCAGCACGCCTCCGAGCCCGCTGAGCGACACAATGGTTTCCATTACGGACCAGGTGGCGAAGGTCTGTTTGAGGCTGAGATTAAAATATTCCTTGAACAGCCAGAAGCCCCCGTCGTTCACATGCGAGAACATAAGGCTGCCCGCGCCGATGGAGAGCACCATCAGCTCCGGGTGCACAGCGTCCTGCCGGATAAGCGGAAGAAGTATGCCTACGGTGGTAAGGCCCGCCACCGTGGCCGATCCTACACATACCCTGATGGTTGCCGCGATAATCCAGCCCAGCACCAGCGGCGATACCGGCAAATGGCTGAGCGACTGCCCGATATAAGTATTGATGCCGCCGTCTTTGATCACCTGCATGAACACCCCTGAGCCCGCGATAATGAGCATGATGGGCGCCACTTCCTTGAACGCGTTTTCCATGGACTTCATCACCTGTTTCATACCCAGGCCGCGGCGCAGCCCCAGGAAATAAGCGGCTGCCAGTACAGACAGCAGCATGGCGATATTCGGATCGCCAATAACGGCAACGAACCGGTGCAATGCGCTGCCGGCTGTCAGCACGGGATCCAGCGCGGTGGTGATGGTGAGCAGGATGAGGGGGAGCAGGGCGGTGGCCAGACTGATACCCAGGCCCGGCAGCTCGTGCGCTTCGCGGAAACGGATATCGAGCAGGCCCTGTTCCGGCGTGATCTGCATTTTTTTGAGCGTGCTGCCGAACAGGGGACCGGCCAGCGCAATCGTAGGCACGGCAATAATAAGGCCGTACACGAGCGTTTTGCCCAGGTCTGCGCCCAGCTGCTGGCAGAGCGCCGTAGGCGAAGGATGTGGCGGCAAAAACCCGTGGGCGGTGGAAAGCGCGGATATCATGGGAATGCCGAGATAGAGCAGCGGCAGGCGGGTGGAAACGCCCGTGGCGAAAATGAGCGGCACCACGATCACGAAGCCGGCGGTGTAGAACATGGGAATGCCCACCAGCAGGCCTGCCAGCGCCATTCCCCACTGGATGTACCGCGGGCCGAAAAGGCGCATCATGGAAGTGGTGATCTGCTGCGCAGCACCACTGTCAGCCACCAGCTTGCCCAGCATGGCGCCAAAACCAAGGATGGTCACCAGCGAACCCAGCGTGCTGCCGATGCCGGTGGAAATGGCCTTGCCTATCTGCGGCCCGTCCAGCCTGCAGGCCAGGGCCAGTAATACGCTTACGACCAGGAAAGAAATGAAAGTATCCAGTTTTGCCCACATAATGAGCAGGATCAGCAGCAGGATGGCAAACAGGACCAGTAACAAAGGTGAGATCATAGCAGACGGTGGAATTTAATGCTACCCAATATAAAAAATAATGCGCCAGCTCTGTAATCATTCATAAAAAAAGCAGCTCCCGGGAATGGAAGCTGCTTTTAAAAAGCTGAAAAGAGCGGTGAGGCTGAAGTGAGTGACACAACGGCGGCCGGGGAGGGTTCCCTGCGCCGGCGCCATCCACTATTCCTCTTTGCTGCTTTCTTTTATTTTGGCGGCGGCCTTCAGGATGTAATCCGCCTGGCTGTTCAGCGCATTGCGCAGTTCGCCGGAAGATGCGGCCGCTTTTTCCTGTTTCTTTTTGGCAATGGGCCCCAGCAGGTTCATGATGTAGTTGTTCACCCAGTTGTTGTTGAAACCGGTCACCACGTCCACCACCTCGTCTATGCCCTTGGTAACGGTCGGCGTATCGTCTACCATCGCGAGGATATTGAGATACATGATGGCAGCGCCGATCTTTTCCTGGCCGGTGCTTTCCTGCAGTTTGGCGGAGAAGAAAGGCACATCGCTCACATCGCCGTTTTTCGCGTAAACGTTTGCTATACCACTGTTCAGCAGGCCTTTGGCGTCTTTTTCCATGATCTTGGCCAGCTGGTAGGCCTTTTTAACATCCAGCTCGGCAATAGCGTTCAGGGCGGTGCCTTCCACCATGTAGGAACGGTCTTTCAGCGCAGCTTCGAAAAGCGGCATGTACTGCGCGTCTTTCAGCTTGCCGAGCTGTTTGAGCGCCGCGGCGCGAACCGGGGAGTAAGCGTCTTTCGTTGCCAGCTCTTTCAGAACGGGCAGCGCGGCTGCCTGGATGTCGCTGCTTTCGATCTTCAATCCCGAAATCGCGAGCACGCGCAGGCCTTCGTATTTGTCTTTCAGCGCGGCGATCAGCGTTTCGCGGGCGCCTGCGTTGCTGGTCTGCTGCTTGATGCAGGCTTCGATGGCCTCACGGCGGTCCAGGTAATTGGGCGCATTCTTATACTGGAAAATATACGTGCTCAGGTCCCTGCGGTCGGTCTTTTTCGCGATCAGCACCTTGTCTGCGTCCACGTTCACAAAATCGGCCTTGCCGCCCAGGGGGAAAGTGAAAGTGGCTTTCTTCTCGCTGAGGCGCACCTGGTGGCGTTCTTTTTTGCCGCCGGCGTACACGTCTATGGCGAAAGGCAGGTCGAACACCTTGTCCCCTTTCTGCTCGACGGTCACTTTGGCTTTGCCCGCTTCGTTGTAATCATAGGAAATATCGAGGGAGGGATAACCTTCGCCGAAATACCATTGGTTGAAGAACCAGTTCAGGTCCTGGCCGGTCACTTCTTCCATGGCCAGGCGCAGCTGGTGGGCTTCGGTGGCTTTAAAGGCGTTTTCGCGCAGGTAGAGGTTAAGGCCTTTGAAGAAGGCTTCGTCGCCCAGGTAGTTGCGCAGCATATGCAGGATGCGGCCGCCTTTCTGGTAGCTCACGGCATCGAACATATCTTCTTTGTTGTGATAGTGAAAGCGCACCAGGTGGCGGTCTCCCTGGTATTCGGCGGATTCCATGTAGTTGTTCATGGCGGTATAGCCGTGCTCATCCGCGGCGTCTTTCCCGAATTTATGCTCGAACCAGAGGTATTCGCTGTAGTCCGCGAAAGATTCGTTCATGGTGAGGTTGCTCCAGGATTCAGCCGTGGCGAGGTCGCCAAACCAGTGGTGGAACAGCTCATGCGCGATCACGGATTCGCCGAGGCGGTCGTCGTCGTCCAGCAGCTCGCGGTCTGTTTTCTGGAGGAAATCGCCGTGAATGGTGGCCGTGGTGTTTTCCATGGCGCCGGAAACGTAGTCCCGTACGATGATCTGGGAGTATTTCACCCAGGGGTAATCGTAGCCCAGCAGCTTGGAAAAGAAGGTCATCATTTCGGGCGTATTGCCGAAAATGGCCTTGGCATGGGGCGCGTAGGCTTTTTCAACATAATAATTCACTTCTTTCCCGCGCCAGCTGTCTTTCACGATGGAGAACTCGCCCACGGCCATCATAAAAAGGTAGGGGGCATGCGGGAGGTCCATGCGCCAGGTATCTGTGCGGGTGCCGTCTGCATTGGGTTTCTGGCTCACCAGTTTACCGTTGGAGAGGGTCACGTATTTCTTTTCCACCGTCATGCTGATCTCGGAGGTGGTTTTCTGGTTGGTTCTGTCGATGGTGGGGAACCATACGGAAGAAGATTCCGTTTCGCCCTGCGTCCATATCTGGATGGGCTTTTTCGGGTCTTTACCGTCAGGGTTGATGAAATAAAGGCCTTTTGCATCCGTAATGGCGGCACTGCCTTCCACTTTCGCCTCGTCGGGCTTGGCGGTATATTCCACGTAAACCGTGTAGGGCTCGTTGTTTTTATAGGTCTTGTTAAGCTTTACGCGGATCTGCTGATCGTCGTAGTCGAATTGCAGCGGCGTGGTGCGCGCGGCTTTGAGCATGGCTTCGCTGGGGAATTTGATGGTGGAGGCGCCGCTGGTCTGCACCAGGGACACGGATTTCACATCCATTCCCTTCGCGTCGAGCGTAAGGCTGTCTGTCGGGTAGAAGTGGGGTTTGAGGGAGATCCAGGCTTTCCCGTAGAGGTAACGTTTCGCATAATCGAAACGCACATCCAGTTTCGTATGGATAAGGTCGTTGATCTTAGTGGCAGTGGCTCGATAGATTTTCATTTCCGGGTCTTCCTTTTCCGGCGCGGCGGATTGGGCGTTAGCCTGCAGGGTGAGCCCCATGATCGCGAGGCTGGCCAGCAGAAGGCCGGGTAATTTCCTGGTCTGTAAATGCATGAAAAGACGTTTTGTTCAAAAATAGGCCCTCCTGCTGAGGGCAGGGGTCAAATTTAAACAAATGGCCCAAATACGAGGCAAGCGGTTAAAATTGTTATTTTTGTATGGACAGGACAGCCCAGATAAGAAAATATGATCAAAGCAACAGTGAATGGCGGCCAGCCATTCGAAATAACCCCTGCCGGCCCGGGCGCCGGAAATGTGGAATGTAACGGGAAGCAGGTGAGCTGGAGCGCGGAAGCGTTGCCCTCAGACGGTTTCAGCATTCTCATGGACGGAAAGAGCTTCGTGGCGCAGGTGGTGAAAATAGACAGGGACACCAAGACAGTCAGCCTCCAGATCAACCAGGCGTTGTACGACGTGGCCCTGGAGGAACCGATGGACCGCCTGCTGGCTTCCATGGGCATCAGCGAAGCGTCCAGCCGGAAGATCAACGAGATCAGGGCGCCCATGCCCGGCATGGTGCTGAAAGTGCTGGTAACACCGGGGCAGGCCATCCAAAAGGGCGACCCGGTGCTGATCCTGGAAGCCATGAAAATGGAAAATGTATTCAAAGCCGCGGCCGACGCCGTGGTTAAGGAAATAAAGGTCTCCGAGCGCACAGCCGTTGAAAAAGGCGAGGTATTGATTGTGCTGGAATAATATTTGTTACAGGTAACGTTATGCACCGATTCAGAATGAAACTGTTATATCTGTTCTGCTGCCTTCTGGCCGCCAGCGGCCTTTCCGCGCAGGACCCATCGTATTTTGTTTACATACAACATGAGAAGCAGCAGCCTTTTTATGTGAAAGTGGACGGGAAGCTGCTGAGCTCTTCCCTCAAAGGGTATGTGATACTGCCTAAGCTGCAGGCCGGCAAAGTGCCGGTAACCGTGGGTTTCCCGAAAAGCGAAGCGCCCGAGCAGCAGTTTGTGATCAGGCTGAACGGCAGCCGCGACTATGGTTACCTGCTGAAAAGCACCGGGGATAAGGAGTACACGTTGTATGACCTGCAAACTTTTGCCACGCTCAAATCCGGCGGCGGCGCCCCGCCTCCCCCGGCCGAAGATGTGGCCATCACCCGCGTAACGAGCGAAACTTCCACCGAAGAACAGAAAGAGCTGATCAATAACGTGCAGGCCGACGTGGAAGCCGCGCTGGCGAAAAAAACCGATACGGCTGAGCCGAAAAGCAGCGAACCCGCTAAGAAAAGCAGTTTTGCCACCGCGCTCGATAAAGTGGTAACGGACGACCGGCCGGAGGATATGCCGCTGGAGATCCCCAAACCCAAGCCTGCGCCGCCCCCGGTAACGGAGACCGTGCCCGTGGCAGCCGCGGTTACAGAGGGAGAGGCCCCTGCGGTGAAGAAGCCCAGGAACAGGAAACGCGGCAAAGAGCGCGAACCGCTGACCGAAGAAGAGCAGGCCCTGCTGAGCAATGTGCTGGAAGACGAAAAGAAGGCCGCTGCCGATGAGGCCCTGCAGGTATCCGATACCACGGCAGCAGCCGCTGCGCAGCCCGAAGGCGGCGAACCCCGGCCCGTTGAAGAACCCGTGAAAGAGAAAAAGGAACGGAAATCCAAAAAGAAACGGGACCAGCCCGAGCCCGAGTTCATCGATTTTGGATCGGCCCCGGCTACAACGCCAGCCGCCGCTCCCGCCGAGGTTGCCGGTGAAGTGGCGACGGAGGCAGCAGGCGAAACTGCCGAAATGAGCGCCAAAGAAGCCCGCGAGGCCAAAAGGCTGAAAAAGAAAGCCGAGCGTGAGGCTGCTATCCGCGAGGGAGAGATCAAAGACAGCATCGCCAATGCCGAATTCAATAAAGGAGAGGTGACGGAAGAGAAGAAGAAACCCGAGCTCAATATGGTGAACTCCGATTGCCGGAAAGTGCTGGAGGTGGACGATTTCCGCAAGCTGCTGCGTACCATGAACGGTAAGAAGACCGATGAGGATATGGTGGACGCATTCCGCAGAAGCACCCGCAGCCTGTGCGTGAGCACGGAGCAGGTGAGGGCGCTTACGCAGTTGATAGCCACGGAAGAGAACCGTTACCAGCTGCTGGATGCGGCTTATGCGAGAACGTACGATTCGCAGAATTTCGCGGGCCTGGCAGACCTGCTGAAAGAAGATTATTATAAAGGGCGTTTCAAAGCCATGCTTAAGAAATAGCCGTTTCAGAACGATAGTTGCGAATGGTGAATGACGTTGTTGTTCACCATTTGTCGTTTTAAAAATCCCTACTTTCGCGCATCATGGCCAGGTATTTCATTGAAGTAGCATATATGGGCGGCCGTTTCAGCGGCTTCCAGGTGCAGGAAAATGCGCTGACGGTGCAGTCTGAGATAGACCGCGCTATCAGCCTGCTGATGCGGGAAACGGTGGAAACGACCGGTTCCAGCCGCACCGACGCCGGCGTGCATGCGCGGCAGAACTTCCTGCATTTTGATATAGAGAAGGAATTGCACCCGCAGTTCATGTACAAGATGAACGCGATATTGCCGCAGGATGTGGTGCTGAAGGGCGTTTACGCGGTGGCAGACGATTTGCACAGCCGCTTTGCGTCTACGGGGCGGGCTTACGAGTATACTTTGTATCCGTTCAAGGATCCTTTCATGCGCGACCGCGGGTATTATTATCCCTATACGATCAGCATGGAGCTGTTGCAGGAAGCGGCGGCGGCGGTGATGGAGTATACCGATTTCAGTACGTTCAGCAAGCGGAACACGCAGGTGAAGACGTACAATTGTGCTATTAAGGAGTCTTACTGGGCGCAGGAGGAGGGAGGTCGTTTAGTCTACCGCGTTAGTGCGAACCGTTTTTTGCGCGGGATGGTGCGGGGGCTGGTGGGCACGATGCTGCGGGTGGGGCGCGGGAAGCTGACGATGGCTGAATTCCGCGCTGCTATTGAGAGTAAGGATTGTACGCAGGCAGATTTTGCGGTGCCGGGGCATGGGTTGTGCCTGATGCGGGTGATATATGCCGAGGGGGTGCTGGGGGAAAATATTGGAAGATAGAATTCGGTGCTGGCGGGCGTTACGGCTGTTTGTGGGAAATAATTGCTGAAAACATTTGGAAGTACCGGGAAAAAGTCTCTACCTTTGCATCCCGCTAACACGGAAAACACGTAGTTCTTTGCATGGTTTTTCTTTTCACTCACGGCATACAATCTTCGCCAGCAGTGGTTTTCCGAGGTTTCAATATCAGAGAGGAGGAATAAAAATCCGAAAGAAAAATTTGGTTGTGAAGAATTCTTCATCTACCTTTGCGACCCGCTAACGCGGTAAACTACATCAGTTCTTTACATGGTTTTGATTTCCGAAAGTCTTTACAGGCTTGAGTTTCCGGAGAAAATGATCTCGAAAAAAGATTGAAATTTTCTTCAGAAAAATTTGGAAGGAAATAAAAACTCTTCTACCTTTGCACTCCCTTCCGAAACGGTTGAGTGAAACGAAAGGAAACAGTTCTTAAAAAATAGTAAAAGATATGGCTTAGGGCCGGAAGGATCGGATCCTTGATATCTGCGAAAAGGTTAACGCGAAACAACTGCGA
>NZ_JBQEMV010000006.1:0-260368 GCF_052044405.1 Chitinophaga sp. 22620
CCTGTATGGGTGCTGTGACGATTGCCAGAAGTCAGGATACCATTCGCACTGCCGGCGCCTGCCTGAATAGCTACCAGCTCCGCCGTGTGTGGATCGCTGCCGATGTGTGCGGTAACCGCGACTCTGTAATACAGATCATCACCGTTCGTGATACCCGTCCTCCGGTGTTCACAACCCCTGCTCCTGCTAATGTGACTGTGGAATGTAACGCCATACCGGTAATGCCCAACCTTACAGGTAATGACGCCTGCGCCGGCTCGGTAACAGTAACAAGACGCCAGGATACGGTACGCACCGCCGGTGCCTGTCTGAATAACTACCAGCTCCGCCGTGTATGGATCGCCACCGATATGTGCGGTAACCGTGATTCGGTGATACAGATCATCACCGTTCGTGATACCCGTCCGCCAGTGTTCACAACGCCCGCACCTGCCAATGCGACCGTAGAATGCAGCGCCATCCCGGTAATGTCCAACCTGGCCGCCACCGATAATTGTAACGGCCTGGTGACCATCACCAGACGCCAGGACACCGTACGCACTGCTGGTGCATGTCTGAATAACTACCAGCTCCGCCGCGTATGGATCGCTGCGGATGTGTGCGGTAACCGTGACTCCGTAATTCAGATCCTTACCGTTCGTGATACCCGTCCGCCTGTGTTCACAACGCCGGCTCCGGCCAATGTAACCGTGGAATGCAGTGCCATCCCTGTAATGCCAAACCTGGCTGCCACCGACAATTGTAACGGCCTGGTGACCATCACCAGACGGCAGGATACGGTACGCGCCGCCGGTGCATGCCGCAATAACTACCAGCTCCGCCGCGTGTGGATCGCTGCTGACGTATGCGGTAACCGTGATTCCGTGATACAGACCATCACCGTTCAGGATACAAGGCCGCCGGTATTCACTATTGCGGCGCCTGCCAACGTGACCGTGGAATGTAACGCCATCCCCGCAACGCCGGACCTGGCTGCTACCGACAACTGCAGCCCTGCCAATACCATCAGGATACTGAAGAACGAGATCAGGCAGAACATACCCGGCGCCTGTGCCAATAACTACCTGCTGATACGTACCTGGACAGCGCTGGATGAATGTAACAACGCCACTACCGTAACACAGACCATTACCGTGGTAGACCGTACAGCACCTGTATTCACATCTGCCATCCCGGCCAACGTAACGGTAGAATGTAACAATATCCCGGCCGCACCGGCGATGACTGCAAGAGACAATTGCAGCCCGGGCAACAGGATCACCATTACTTTCAACGAAACCCGCGTAAATATCCCGGGCGCCTGCGTGAACAATTACCAGCTCCGCAGAACCTGGACCGCTACCGACGAGTGCGGCAACTTTACCACCGCTGTACAGGTCATCACCGTACAGGATACAAGGCCGCCGGTGTTCACCACCCCGGCTCCCGCGAACATCACCGTTGAGTGCGACGCAGTGCCTGCACAACCCGACCTGGCCGCTACGGACAATTGCTCCGGCATTGTGAGCATCACCAAAGCGCAGCAAAGGATAGGCAGCACCTGCGCCAACACCTACCGCCTGATCCGCAGCTGGACCGCGACAGACGTGTGTGGTAATTCCACCACCCTTACGCAGACCATTATCGTGGCAGACCGCACCAAACCGGTGTTCACCACCGTGATCCCGCGCGACACCACTGTAAACTGCGACGCGATCCCGACAGCGCCGGCAATGACCGCAAGAGACAATTGCGCATCCACCGTGAGCATCACTTACGATGAGCAACACGTGGATATACCGGGCGCCTGCGCCAATAATTACAGGCTGCTGCGCACCTGGACGGCTAACGACGGATGCGGCAACATCACCCGCGTGATCCAGCTGATCACCGTGCAGGATACGACCAGGCCGGTATTCACCATGCAGATTCCGCGCGACACTATCGTGAACTGCGATGCCATCCCGGTGCAGCCGGTATTGACCGCCACGGACAATTGCAGCCCTGCTGCCAATGTAACCGTGACCAGGAACGAAGTACGCCAGAACATCGCCGGCGCCTGCGTGAATAACTACCGCCTGATACGCACCTGGACAGCCGTTGACGAATGTGGCAACACCTCTACCGGTATGCAGATCGTAACCGTTCAGGATACCACCAGGCCGGCGTTTACCCTGCCGGTACCGGCGAACGTGACCGTAGAATGTAACGCCATCCCGGCACAGCCCCAGCTGACCGCTACCGACAACTGCAGCCCGTCCGCAAACGTGACCATCACCCGCGCTGAGCGCAGGGAAGAAATACCAGGGACAACCTGTGCGAACAACTATCGCCTGGTTCGCACCTGGACCGCGACAGACGAGTGCGGCAACAGCACCACCGTAACGCAGGTGATCACCGTAACAGATACCACTGCGCCGACATTCACCATGCCTGTACCGGCAGACGCTACCGCGGATTGCAACAACATCCCCGCGCAGCCGGACCTGACCGCAACAGACAACTGTTCCGCTACCAACAACATACGCGTTGTGAAAGCAGAACGCCGTGAAGACATCCCCGGCGCCTGCGTGAACAACTACCGCCTGGTACATACCTGGACCGCGACAGACGAATGCGGCAACGCAAGAACAGTTACACAGACGCTGACCGTACAGGATACCACAAGGCCGACCTTCACCGTATCCGTGCCGGCAGACGCTACCGTGGAATGCAGCAATATACCCGCGCAGCCGGACCTGAGCGTGACAGATAACTGTACGCCATCCAACCGCGTAACGATCGTGAAAGCAGAACGGAGGGAAGATATCCCGGGAGCATGCGCGAATAACTACCGCCTGGTACGCACCTGGACCGCTACTGACGAATGTGGCAACACCACTACCGTAACACAGGTACTGACCGTGACAGACCGCACTGCGCCTACGTTCACCATGAGCACCCCGGCCAACGCTACCGTGGAATGTAACGCCATACCCATGCAGCCGGACCTGACCGCCATCGATAATTGCAGCCCCGCTGCCGGCATACGTATCGTGAAAGCAGAACGCCGCGAAGACATCCCCGGCGCCTGCGCGAACAACTACCGCCTGGTACGTACCTGGACCGCAACAGACGAGTGCGGCAACAGCAGGACGGTTGAACAGATCATCACCGTTCAGGACAATACAGCCCCGGTGTTCACCGCTTCCGCCCCTGCCAACATCACCGTTCCGTGCGATGCGATACCCGTACAGCCGGACCTGGCAGCGACAGACAACTGTTCTCCGGTGAGCATGCTGACCATTGTGAAGAACGAAGTGCGCGAGAATATCCCGGGCGCATGTGCGAACAACTACCGCCTCATACGCACCTGGACCGTGACCGACGAGTGTGGCAACAGCACCGCCGTAAGCCAGACCCTGACCGTGGAAGACAGAACTGCACCGGTATTTACCATGCAGCCGCCCACCAACATCACCGTAAACTGCGACGCGGTACCTGGCGCGCCGGTAATGACCGCAACCGACAACTGTTCCGGCAACAATGTAACCGTAACGTACAGCTTCAGGAGAATGCAGCTGTCCGCCGATTGCATCAACAACTACAGGCTCACCCGCACCTGGATTGCCCGCGACGAGTGCGGCAACACGGCCACGGCCACACAGGTGATCACGGTGATAGATACCACCAGGCCTGTATTTAACATGGCAGCCCCTGCAGACACGATGGTGAGCTGCGACGCTATCCCCTCACCCATCAGCATCACTGCATCAGACAACTGCAGCATGCCGGGCGCGGTAAGCGTGAGCTTCAACCAGCAGCGTGAGAACATCCCGGGCGCTTGTACCAGCAACTACCGCCTCATCTACACCTGGACGGCCAAAGACGAATGCGGCAACACCGCTGTAATGCGCCAGGTGATCACGGTAAGGGACACTACAAGACCTGTGATCGAAACGCCGCCGGCAGACATCACACTGACCTGTGGCCAGCCGATACCTACAACAATGATAGAGCTGAACGCCACAGACAACTGCGACGCCAGCTTCCCGAAAAAAGTGAGATACACCGTGGATCCGTATACGCCGGACCTCTGCAACGGCTACACCATCATCAGAAGATGGAGCATTACAGACGAGTGCGGCAATGCAGCCCGGGACGTGATACAGCGCATCATCGTGATGCCTTGCCCGAAACCTGAGCTTGAAGCGGATGTATTCACTAACTGTAGCACCACTCCGTTCATCACCCTCAGAACGCGCGGTAATGTGAACAGGCCGGTATACACACTGGTAGGCGTTACTCCTGCCAATGCAGTACAGGTACCGATCACATCCGGCAACCCAAGGTTCAACGTGAACGGCGCCACCACAGCCTCCTTCATTGTACGCGACGGTGTAACCGGTTGTGTGTCCGACACCATGACCTACACGATCAACTACCTGGCTATGCCGGTGGTAAACCTTGGCAAAGACACCAGCCTCTGCGGCGGTAACGGTATGGTACTGGACGCAGGCCCGGCCAACTTCGGGTACAACATCACCTGGAGCACCGGCGAAACCACCCAGCGCATCAGGGTAACACAGGCCGGCAAATACAGCGTGACCATAAGCAACGGCATGTGTACCGCCATCGATTCGATAGACGTGAGCGTGATCCCGATGCCGCTGATCGATATTCCGGACACCACCATCTGCCGCGGCCAGAGCGTTACGCTCAACGCCACCGTTGAAGGCGCTTCCAGCTACTTCTGGAGCACCGGCGCCACTACGCCGAGCATTAATGTGAGCACACATGAACGCTTCTGGGTGCAGGTGATCAAGAATGGCTGTATCACGATAGATACCATCAACGTAACCGTGAACCCGCCGCCGGATATCACGCTGAGCAGGGATACCACTATCTGCCCGGGCCAGACCGTCATGCTGACCGTGAACACGAATGCGGGACGCATCCAGTGGGGCACCGGCGAGATGGGCAACTCCATCCTCGTAAGCAGGGCCGGTACTTACTCAGTGGCTGTGTACAGGGACAATTGCGTGGTGAGGGAATCCGTGAGAGTGGCAGAACGCCCGAACATGACCTTTGATCTCGGGCCGGACCGCATCATGTGCCCCGGCGGCAGCATCATCATCGACGCACGTAACCCGGATGCGGCCACCTACCGCTGGAACGACGGAGACCTGAACCCTGTGAAGAGCATCAGCACGGGCGGCGTGTACAAGCTGGGCATACTGGACCGCTACTGCGACAGGTACCAGGAAGACAGCATCAGGGTGACCATCGCAGGCCCGCCGACGGTGAACCTGGGTAACGATACCATCATCTGTAACGGCCGCCGCCACATCCTGAAAGCGAACGCGACCAACGCCACAGCTTACAGGTGGAGCACCGGTGCAACCACCGCCACCATCGAGGTGACCCAGCCGGGCACTTACAGCGTGACAGTGTTCAACGATTGCGGCAGCACAACAGACGAGATCACCATCGATGTGAAAGAGTGCGACAGCAAACCTGAAGTACCGAACGCCTTCTCGCCGAACGGAGATGGAAACAACGACCTGTTCCGCCCCGTGGTAAGAGGCCCGATGTACGACTATGAACTGCGCATCTTCAACCGCTGGGGTGAACTGGTGTACATCAGCAAAGACCAGCACCAGGGCTGGGACGGCACTTACAAAGGCCGCCCGGTAGACGTAGGAACCTTTGTATGGTGGCTCACCTATAAAAAAGTAGCAAACGGCCCTGCCTTCATCCTTAAAGGCGATGTGACCGTAGTAAGATAATAACCCGGCAAACAGGAAACCGGTCCTTTCACTGGAAGAGGCCGCCCATCAGGGCGGTCTCTCTTTTTTGGGAACATTGTAACTTTTAAACATACGGCCCCGTTTTAACCTGAAACGGATACCATGAAATTATACCTCATAGCCGCGGCCGTGCTACTGGCTTCCACCTCCTGCAAAAAGAACAGGAAAGATCATGGTAAGTTCAATAAAGAGATCAGCCCCGTAGTGAAGACTGAGCTGCAGGACGCCGGCGTTGCGAGGAGCATCAAAATGGAGGTGACCTTTATCGTTTTCAACGGCTGCGGCCAGTTCGATTCTTTTTCAAGTTCCATTGAGGCGGATACCCTGGTTATGCAGGTGGTGGCCCGTTACCCCCAGGATGCCCTGTGCACCGATGATCTCCCGCGCCGCACAACCACTTTCACCAAAACATATTCCGCGGCAGGTACCTATTATATCAAATGGGTAGGCCCGGCCAAGGACGGATATGAAAGCCAGGTTCACCGGGATACTATTATAGTGAGGTAAAATATTCAACACCCTTATAACAAACACATATGAAAACGTACATGCTTCTGGCTGCTGTATTGCTGCTGGCTGTTTCCTGCAGCGACGATCCCGTTACTGACCCCATCAGGTGGGTAAAAGAACCGGGGTCCGTTTCCTCCACGCAATCGGCAGAGCCTGCCCAGGCCGGCAAACCTTTCAAAATAGATGTGACATTTAACCTGCCCACCAGCTGCAGCTCATTCGATTCCTTTGAGACCTGGAAAGAGGCGGATACCCTGGTGGTAAAGGTATGGGGGCTTGTTCCGCGTGATTCTGCCTGTACTAAACAAATGGTGTACATCACCAGGAGCCTGACGCATACATTTACCTCTCCTGGTACACATTATCTGAAATTCCTGCGGTTCAATGGCTATTTACATCGCGATACGATCACGGTGATCCCATAAAGCCTGGGTTATTTCTTCCCGATACGCCCCAGGTGGGTATCCTGGAAGCCGGTCACCAGCTTGAGGCCGTAGCCGAAAACACGGTCCATGGAAGAATGGGCGAACAACACGATGCCTGCAAAGGTCAGCGGCTCCACCAGGAACCAGGTGCCGATGAAGTAGATCAGCAAAGCCACCCCTTTGTGGTGAAAAAAGTTATAAATGTAAGCTCCTGTGCGTGCGCCTGCCAGGTAACCCAGCATGCTGAGGTCAGGCAACAGCAGGCAACCCCAGAACCACCAGGACGACATGGCGCACTGCTGATAAAACATCAGCAAAGCCAGTACAAACATGGCCGCTTCTTCCAGTTTCAGCAATTTGGTCATATTTCGATCGGTCATTTGAAGGGCAAAGCTCAGCAGTTTTAGCGGGATAACAAAATAATGCCGGGTGATAGTATATTAGCTGCAATTACCACCAAAGGACAGATGAAAGAAAGTCCGATGATACCAGGAGAAATGGTGGATATGGACCAGATCCGGAGATAAAAAAGCATTAAAAAAGCCTCCCCGGATAACAGGGAGGCTTTTCTTTATTGGTGAAATATCAATACAACATTCTCGTCTTGATGGTATGGTTCACCTCTTTCAGCAGCGCAAACGCTTCCGCTGAAAGCTTGGAATCCACGTCCAGCACCACGTAACCGATCTGTTCGTTCGTTTTGAGGTATTGGCCCAGGATGTTGATGTTCTTACCGGATAAAGCACTGTTGATCTCGGACAATACCCCCGGCACGTTGCGGTGGATGTGCAGGATGCGATGAGTGTTCTCAATAGCCGGCACGCTCAGCGCCGGAACGGTATGCGAGCCGAATGAAGCGCCTTTTTCGAGATAGTTCAGCATTTTACTGCTCACGTCCAGCCCGATGTTGTGCTGTGCTTCTTCCGTGCTGCCGCCGATGTGCGGGGTCAGTATCACGTTGGGCAGCTTTTGCAGCGGCGTGGTGAAAGCGGCGCCGTTCTTTTCAGGCTCCACCGGGAACACGTCTATCGCCGCGCCGGACAGCTGGCCTTTTTCCAGCGCTTCCTTCAGATCTTCCAGCACCACCACTTCCCCGCGCGCGTAGTTCAGGAAAATAGCGCCTTTCTTCACATTCTTCAGCGTCTCTTTATTGATCATATCCAATGTGCTCTTGTTGGAAGGCACATGCAGCGAAATAATATCGGATTGTTTGAAAAGGTCTTTCAAGGTCCTGATCTGAACGGCATTACCCATGGGAAGCTTGGTTTCCACGTCATAATACAGCACGTTCATACCCAGCGCTTCCGCCAGCACGCTCACCTGGCTGCCGATGTTGCCATAACCCACGATGCCGATGGTTTTGCCGCGCAGTTCGTAGCTGCCGGTGGCTTCTTTCATCCAGGTACCCTGGTGGGCGGCCGTATTCTTATCAGGAATGCGGCGGATCAGCATGATCGACAGGCCGATCACCAGCTCCGCCACCGAACGGGTGTTGGAATAAGGGGCGTTGAATACGGCTACTCCATGCTCAGTGGCGCTTTTCAGGTCCACCTGGTTGGTGCCGATACAGAAGCAGCCAATTCCCTGGAGCTTGTTGGCCGCGGCCAGTACGGCCGAGGTTACCTGGGTTTTGGACCGGATGCCCAGTAAATGAACATCTTTCACTTCCCTGATCAGGTCCGCCTCGCTGAGGGCGCCTGTAATTTTACGGGTGTTCACATAACCCGCTTCTTTGAACTCCGCCACCGCGGCATCACTAATGTTCTCCAATAAAAGGATGTTGATCTTCTCTTTCGGATAACTCGTTAATTTTCTTTGGCTCATGGTGCTGGTATATTACGGTCAATGACAATAACCTGACAAAAATAGCGAGGGTTTTGTCCTCAAAAGTCACCGCAAACCTAGCGGAGTTTGAGCAGAAATCAAATAAGAAGCCCGGCAAATTAGAGATTGATGAAAAAAGAAGCCTCTTCTTTAGCCTTTTTTGAATAATTTTCACGCTTCAGCCGTATAAAGGGCATGAAAATTGCTAACAATCTGATTTTAAATATACTTATCAGTAGCACTAAATGAACCGTTCGAAGGCAATTGTAATACTGGCCATATCCGCCGGTACACTTTTTTATTCCGCGTGCAACAGCAGCTCTGCTCACCGGAACAAAGAAAAAAACGCTCCCGAAAAATCAGCCTCTATTTATACGCTCGGGCTTTCAGCCGAAGAAAAAAAAGCCGTTCTCAACGATCCGCGCAATAAACGTATCAGCCGCGAAGTGGCTGACCTGGTGCGTGCCCGCCTGTCTGCCTCTTCATTCAGCGGCGCTGTGCTGGTGGCCAAAAAAGGCGTCATTTTATATGAACATTACCAGGGATTGGAGAACCATGCCACCAAAACCCCGGTGTCCGACAGTTCCATGTTCCAGCTGGCTTCTGTTTCCAAGACCTTTACCGGTATGGCTGTTTTGAGCCTGCTTGAAAAAGGGAAACTCGGCCTGGAAGATTCCATCCAGCGTTATTACCCCGATTTCCCGTATCCCGGCATCACGATCCGCATGCTGCTGAACCATCGCAGCGGCCTGCCCAATTATCTTTATTTCTGCGACAGCCTTATCAAAGATAAATCGCACTTCCTCACCAACGAAGAAGTGATCAGCCTGATGACGGTGCATAAACCGAAGGTGCAGTACCAGCCGGACAGGCATTTTAACTACTGCAATACCAATTACCTGATCCTCGGCGCCATTATCGAAAAAGTGAGCGGCCAGACCTATACGGATTACCTCCAGGAAACCTTCTTCATCCCGCTTCAAATGAACAACACTTTTGTGGCGGATCCTTCAAAAACTCCGCGTCCGCACCAGACCATCAGCCATCTATCCAGCTGGCGGCCCGAGCCGGACAACAGCTTCGACGGCGCCGTGGGTGACAAAGGCATTTATTCTACCGCGCAGGACATGCTTAAATGGGACCAGGCGCTGTATTCCGGCAAACTCTTCAAACCTGAGACTCTCCAGGAAGCATTCACGCCTTACAGCAACGAAAAGCCCGGTATCCGCAACTACGGCCTCGGCTGGCGGCTGCTCGTATACCCCGATAGTACGCAAAAGATCATTTACCACAATGGCTGGTGGCATGGCAACAACACTGTTTTTTACCGCTTCGTGAAAGACTCCGCTACGGTGATCATCCTGGGGAACCGTTACAACCGCGGCATTTACCAGGCTGTGAAGCCGCTGCGCGAGATCATCGGGCATAGTGATGGAGAGGAAGCCGGGGAAGAATAAAGCTTTGACTATACCGCATAAAAAATCCGCCCTGCGTTTTCTCATCTACGGCAGGGCGGAGAGGATTAATCCATGAAACGAGCTGTTTCATGACCATTCTATCAACCTATTTATGCGAACTAAAACCTGTAACCTGTGACTATTGTTTGGCCGGCGTTTCCTTTTTCGCCTCATGTTTTTTAGCGTGAAGATGCCCGGCTTTCTTTTCTGCTTTATGTTCTTTTTTCTCTGCTTTCTGCTCTGTTTTTGCAGCGGGTTTGGTTTGTGCGTTGGCTGCGGAAATGCCACCAAAGGTGATCATTGCGGCGGCCATCAGAAACATGATCTTTTTCATTGTATTAATTTTTAATTGTTAAGGAAGATGGGGCCTTGCAGCCTCATTTTTTTATTTGATATTGATAAGTATTAGCTCTTCGATGTATGCCTGTGCGCGCGGCAGAATTTGTTCCCGGGCGAAAAGCCTGCAATATCCCGATGAAACGGTTCATGTCCTGTCAGTTAGTTATTCAGCGCGTCGTATATCGGTAACTGGTTGCGGGAAATGATCATTTCACCGGGCTGCAGCCCGCGGCTGACGTACGATGTTCCGTTCAAAGCCCTGGCTACTTTTATCTCGCGCGTGTGTATGTTGAATTTATCCCGGAACACCATTACAAAGTTTTTCCCCTTATCAAAAATGACCGCGGAACTGGGAATGGCGGGCATTTCAACGCCTTCGTTGTACCGCAGCAGCACGGAGGCAGACTTCCCAGGTTTCAGCAGCATGCCTTCATTGTCCGGTCGGATGCGCACCCGCATGGTCCCGGTTCCGGGGTCCGCCATGTTATACACTTTGTCTATCCTGCCGTGGAAAATTTTATCGGGGTAGCTGATGGTGGAAATATCCACCGGGTACCCTTCCTTCAGGAAGGAAACACCGGTTTCGGACACGTTGGCCATGATCCTCATACCGGGCGTCACTTTACCGGGAAGGCGCAGCTCGTTCTCGACAGGCCGGATAACAGTAGTGTCTATCTTAAGAGCGGCCAGCATGGTATCGCTGAGCACAAAGGTGGCAGCTTCAGCGGCTTCCACCTGCGTGTGCCTGCACCCAAACCATATGGGAAAGGCAGCTGCAAGCGCAAGAGGAAGTGCATATGTTCTCATTGTGAAAAACGGTTAATTCACGGTGTTGAATAATTGCGTGCCGGGCAAGGTCCGGCCGGTTAGCCAGGGCGGTGCTGGTAAGCGGTTGCAGCGTGTATGACCCTGATGAATAATACTGCATCACATCACCGCCCGCCGCTGGAATAACCGGGAGCGGACTTCCCAACAAGGTTTGCAGGCGCAGAGTGCGCCTCAGTTCATTAAAGGCGGCGGCGGACGAGGCTGCTTTTCATTGAGCCAGTTGTACCTGTTTGTTCCTTTTGCCTGCCAGTGAGATCAGCTGGTCTATATTGCCTTCAAATTTGTCCGCCGCCGCCTGTATTGAAGGGCTGCACCCTATTGGTGCCGGCGCTGTTTCATTTGAATACAAAGCTCCCAACCGGGGATTAAAGAGGGCTTTAAGGCGGCTTAAAAAAGAATTAAAAAAATTTAAGGGATTTTATTCACCGGCGGCGCCGTCTTTCTGTCCGCAGGGCATATCACGGACATGCAGATCCCGCTGCGGTAAAGGGATATGAACGCCACATATGTTTTGGAGATCACGGAATTTTTGCTGACCGTTTACGCCTGTCGCGCAGGTTGAGCCATATGCTCATGACCAGGCTGATGATAAAGGCAGCCAGTGTCACGCCATCCACGAGCTTCGGTGGAAAATTAAGGCCGGTCAGCTTTAATAGCAGGAAATGAATATAGGAATATGATTCATCATGGTAGCCCAATCTCGCTCTTACCTGCCAATGCCAGTCGGTGCACAGGCAGAATCCCCATCCAAACCAGATACCCAGCACAAACCAGGAAAAGGTGGTCAGCAAAAGCGTCACCAGGTTCCATTTCCGGGTTTGGGGAAATATCCAGCCGAGCACATTGAACAGCGTCCATGCTGTGTGGAAGGCAAAGAAAAAGATATTTATCAGTTGCCAGGTCATGCTGCCATTATGGGTTTGTTTGAATATGACATTTGATGCAAAAAGTTCTATACATGCAGCAACTGTACCGTGAAGGTGGATCCTTCGCCCGGCACGGAAAACAAACTCAGCCGCCCTTCATGCAGCTCCACGATCTTTTTGCAGATAGACAGTCCCAGCCCATGCCCTCTCACGGACTGGCCGTTGCTGCCGCGGAAGAAAGGTTCAAACACGCGGCCCTGCTCATCCGCCGGTATGCCCATGCCCTGGTCTTTCACATGCACGATGATATACCTGTCGTTGAAGTCGATGGCGACACTGGCGGACTGGTTTGCGGAGAACTTACAGGCATTGTCCAGCAGGTTGAGGAAAAGCACTTTCAGCAGCGCTTCGTTGCCGTTGCAGGTGAGATAACTTTCCAGCTCAGGCTCGCGCAGAAACTGGATCTCCACCTTCCCGTCCGGTTTCCTTTTTTCGCGCACTTGCTCCCCGGCCTCCCACAGCAGCTCGTCTACCCGCACGGGGGTGAACACGAATTCCTGCCGGTTCAGCTCCGATTGTGCCAGCTGCAGCAAACCGTTGGAAAGATCAGAAAGGCTCTGCGCGTCTTCCAGTACGGAATGCAGCACTATGGCGTATTCCGCTCCTGTCCGGTCTTTGGCGAGGGTTACCTGCAGCTGGCTGATAATGGCCGCCAACGGGGTTCTCAGCTCGTGCGAAGCATTGCTCACAAAACTCTTTTGCAGGTGGAAACTATGGCTGAGGCGTTGCAGCATCGTGTTGAAGTTGGCGCCCAGCTGGGCTATTTCGTCTTTGCCCTTTACGTCCACCTTCACGTCCTGCAGGTTATTGGCGTTGATGGAATCCACCTGCTGCACAAGGCTGTCTATGGGCTGCACCATTTTTTTCGCGAAAAAATACCCCACTCCTATCAGCATCACTACGGCCACCATCAATTCTATGACGAGGATGCGGCTAAGGTTCTGCAGGTTCTGGAAACCGTATTTGTCGAAGGAAGACACGATAACGAGCACGGACACATTGTCTTCCGTGTAATAAATGCCCGCCGTTTCGCCGTTGCCGTCGTTCTGGATGTAATATTTGTGTTCTTTGATATAATCCAGCAGGTATTTGGGTGTACGCACGGCGGTATCGCGCATATTGGTGTAGAGCAGGTCGTAGTGACCGTTGTATACGAGGATGGTTTCGTTGTAAAGGTCCTGGAAAGTGGTTTTGTCCAGCTTGCGCAGCAGGCCGATCTGCACATGGTCATTCTCGATGATCACGCTGCCGATAGAGCGGGCGCGGTATTCAAGCCGGTCCTGGTACTCTGCGCGCCTGCTTTCAGCGGAAAAGTAGTAAGACAGCACGGCAAAGGCGATCAGCAGTACTGCGGCGGACAGCGTATAATAGACGGCTATTTTATATTTAATGTTCAACCCGGGCGTTATTGGTCTTCCGAAATATAATACCCCATCCCCGTTTTGGTATGGAGCAGCTTCAGTTCAAAATCCTTGTCGATCTTTTTGCGGAGGAAGTTCATGTACACCTCTATCACGTTGGTTCCCGTATCAAAATCGATATTCCAGACCTTCTCCGCGATGGTGAGCTTGGAAATAACTTTTCCTTTATGCAGGGCGAGCAGCTCCAGCAGCTGGAATTCCTTGGCGGTAAGCGGGATCTTTTTTCCGGCGCGGGTCACTTCTTTCCGCTCCCGGTCGATTTCCAGGTCCGCGATCATGAGCTTGTAGCGCTGTGCGGCCGATACGTCCGCCCCGGCGCGCTTCAGGAATACGCGGATGCGGGCCAGCAGCTCCCGGAAGTCGAAGGGTTTTACCAGGTAATCGTCTGCCCCCAGCTCAAAAGCCTGCATCTTGTCGTCCATGCCACCGAGGGCGGTGAGCATGATAACGGGCACTTTGCTGTTGCGGCGGCGGATCACTTCGCAGATCTCGTAGCCGTTGTGGTGCGGGAGGTTGAGGTCGAGGATCACCAGGTCGTAATCCTGGCTGGCGGCGAGGCCTTTGCCGATGCGGCCGTCGTACGCCACGTCTACCTCGAAGCCATTTTCTTCCAGCCCCATTTTCACGGCGTTGGCCACTTTTACTTCATCTTCCACGATCAGGATCCTTTGCATAATCTGCTAAGCTAGGAAAAAATGAAATAACCGGGGAAGCGGAGTAACGGTAAAGGATGTCTTGTTTGTCTTATAAACGGCATTATGCGGTGTGCTTGCGGTTGGGTAGCACGTTTTCCCGCGTCCATGCAAGGGTATGCTCGAAAGGATGCTGGCGCACAGGGCATTCTTCCAGGGTGCAGTGCGGGCAGCTGCCGGGAATGCAGGGGTCCACATGGATGAAAAACTCCACTTCATGGCCTTCCAGTTCTTTGTTTACCAGCTCTTCCATGGCTTTGATCTCCTCGTGTACGAGGGTCAGCTCCAGGTAATACGGCAGGGTCACGTGGCAGTCTATATGATAATTGTTGCCGTACTGCTGCACGCGCATATTATGTACGTCTATCCAGTTGGGATGTTCGTGGCGGTGGCGGTTCAAGATGCCGATCACCTGGTCCACCACTTTCATGTCTGTTTCGTCCATAAGCCCTGAAATAGACTGCCGCATGAGCTGGTAGCCTTTACGGAGGATCAGGATGGCCATGGCGACGGACACGGCGGGGTCCAGCCAGCGGACGCCGGTGTAATGAATAATGAACAGGGCCGCGATGAGGGCCACGGAGCTGTAAGCATCTGTAAGGATATGCTGCCCGTTGCCGCTGAGGGTGATGGACCTGAGCCGACGGCCGCTCCGGACCAGGTAGAGCCCCAGCAGGAAATTAGCCGCCGAGGCGGCGGTAATGAGCCAGATGCCCTGGTCTATCTTTTCCAGCGCCGGCTGAAGCACGAAATACTGGCCTGCTTTAAAAAGAATGAGGATGCCCGCGATAAAGATCATGGCGCCTTCGAAGCCGATGGAAAAGAATTCCACCTTACCGTGGCCATAGGGATGGTTCTCGTCCTTTGGTTTACCGGTCAGGTAGATACTGTAGCAGGCAAAGCCGCCCGCCACTACATTGATGATGGATTCAAGCGCATCAGAAAGAATGGCTACCGAATGCGTGAAAAAGTAGGCCACGAACTTGGCAACCGTCAACAGCAGGCTGATTCCAAGGGAAAGCAGGATGATCCGCAGTTCTTTTCTTATCAAGTTCAGGTTTGTTGGTAACAGGAGCAAAGAAACGGCAAAATGTGTTGCAATACCAGTTACACCGGGTTTTTTATTCGGTTTAAATTCATTAAATTGTATTACACATTGTACCAATTCCCCTTTTACATTATTTCAGCAACGATCAGAATCTAAACAATTTCCAAAGGCATTCATCCGGCTGATCTGAAATTCAGCCGGAACAGGGTCAAAATAGTAATCGAAATGTAATCGAAAAAAGTAATCGAAATCTAATTGTCAACACAGTAGCAATCCAAATTCATTATTCCCGTGAAGGAGTCATTTAACAGCATATCCCGGCTATAAAATGGTGCACCGCTCATTTGTACACCTGTATACCGCATGCTTTACGCAACAGACATCGCTTTTATTCCATAACCAAAATCTCGTTCTAATGATGAGAAGTCTATTCCTCTTCCTTTTATTGCTGGGGATCATCCCCGCCGTACAGGCACAGAACATGGTGCGGGGCACCGTAACGGCTGCCGAAGACCGGCAGCCCCTGCCGGGGGTAACGGTGCGCATCCAGGGCACCAGTACCGGCACAGCCACCGATCCTAACGGAAACTATGCCATTGCTGCCAGCCCCGGCCAGGTGCTGGTATTCAGCTTTATCGGCTACACTCCGCGGAACTTTACCGTGGGCAGCAGCAACACCATTCACGTGGAATTGAGTGTTGACCGCAAGAACCTGCAAGAGTTCGTGAAAACCGCTTACAACATCTCCAAAGACCCGCGTTCGCTCAGCTCCTCCGTGCAAAGAGTAGACGGGGCGGACGTGGCGCAGACCCAGCGGGAGAACTTTATCAACGGCCTGGCAGGACGCATCGCGGGCGCTACAGTGACCGGCACCTCCGGCGCACCGGGGTCTTCTTCCCAGATCATACTCCGCGGCGCTACTTCTATCGGCGGCAACAACCAGCCGCTGTTCGTCGTAGACGGCGTGCCGTTCGACAACCAGACGCTGAACCAGGAAGCCCTTATCAGCGGCCAGAGCGTTTCCTTTGCCAACCGCAACTCAGACTACGGCAACCGCGCCATGGACCTGAACCCGGAAGACATTGAGAACATCACCGTGCTGAAAGGTCCCGAGGCTGCCGCACTGTATGGGTCGGACGGGGCTTCCGGCGCCATCCTCATCACCACCCGCCGCGGGCGTTCCGGCAGAGCGTCTGTCACTTACGACAACAACTTCCGTATAGAAGACGTGTATATGTTCCCCGAAGTACAGACCACTTACAGCCGCGGGCTGAATGGTGTAGCTGATCCCAATGCCACCGTGAACCCCTTCGCATTCGGGCAGCTGAGCGCTTTCTTCGGGCCGAAATACGCAGACACCGTACAGTTCTACGATAACTTCGACGCATTTTTTCAGAAAGGCTTCCAGCAAAGGCACAGCCTGACAGTGGATGGCGGTAACGAGAAATACACCTACCGGCTTTCTTCCAGCTACCTGGACCAGAAAGGCGTGGTACCCAACACTTCCTTCAACCGCGGCACCGTGCGGCTCTCGGGCTCCGCCAAGGTGAGCGAGCTGTTCGACATGAACGCTTCCTTTACCTATACCAACTCCACCACAGACAAAGGTTCCAAAGGCGCGGGCAGCTACTTCCTCACACTGCTTACCTGGCCCGTGGATGAAGACGTGCGCGATTACATGAACCCGGACGGAAGCCGCAAAACCTTACGTGGCGTGGCTTACAACACAGAGTTCGACAACCCGTTCTGGGATGTGAACAAAAACCTTTCCAACGACCATACCGAGCGTTTTACCGGTAACGTGCAATTGAACCTCAATCCAACAGACTGGCTCTCCTTCAGCGGCATCGGCAGCGCAGATATTTACACAACGGACGGCTATTTTGCGACAAACCCGCAATCGCGTTATGGTTTTGCCAGCAGGGGCTTCCTTTCCGGGCAGGACATCCTTACCCGCAACTTCAGCGGCATCCTGCGCGGCACGGCCAACAAAACCTTCGGCAAGTTTGGCAACATCCTTACCGTCGGCTTTGCGTTCGACGATTTTACCACACAGATCGACGCTTACAAAGGCGAACGGTTTTACGAGCCCGAATTCATATCTATCAATAATACCGAACCGCTCAGCCGCGATGCGAAACTGACTTTCAGCAATATCCGCAAAACGCGTCTCTTCGGTAACTATGAAGTAAGCTGGAACCGCCTGCTATACCTGTCCCTGGCAGGCTCCCGCGAGGGTAACTCCACTTTTATGAGCCGCTTCGTGGATAAGAATCCCTTCTTCAATTACGGCGCAGCCGGTTTGAGCTTTGTATTCTCCGACCTGTTAAAGGACTGGAAATGGTTCAGCTACGGCAAGGCGCGCATCTCATACGCCACCACCGGCAAAGGCCCCGCCACGCCTTACGTGATCGACTACACGATGCAGTCCCAGATCACGACCGGCGGCGGTTATGCCTTCGGTTTTACCGGCAATAACCAGGGGCTGGTGCCGGAAAAAACAAAAAACTTCGAGTTCGGCGCAGAACTGCGGTTCTTTGAGAACAGGCTGGGGATCGACATTACGCGGTATTCCCTGCGCAGCAGCAACCAGATACTCGCCGCCCGTTCCAGCTATGGCACCGGGTATGTGATCAAATATCTCAATGGCGGCCTGGTGGAAAACCGTGGCATTGAGATACAACTCTCCGGCGATCCTATACAAACCAGCAATTTCCGCTGGCATGTACTGGCCAACTTCGACCGCAACAGGGGCCAGATACTGGAAATGCCCGCCAACCTGCCCACTTACTATGATTCAGACACCTGGGTGTTCGGCAACCTGCGCTCGCAGGCATACAAAGGCGCATTCACCGGTAACCTCAGCGGTTACAGCCTGCGCCGCAACAGCCAGGGCAAGCTGCTCATCAACCCCTCATCCGGCCTGCCCCTTTCCTCCGGCGATTTCACGATCGTGGGCGACCGCCAGCCCGATTTTAAAGTGGGCCTTATCAACGAATTCACGTACAAAGACTGGAGCCTGAGCTTCAACCTGGATTTCCGCAGGGGCGGCGACGTATTCAACGGCAACGAATATTACCTCTACCTGACCGGTCTCAGCAAACGCACGCTGAACAGGGAGCAGCAGTTTGTAATAGAAGGCGTATTGATGGACGGGCTGGAAGAAACCGCCAAACCCACGACCAACAACATCGCCATCAATCCTTATTACAGGACTGATTACTGGGGCTCCACCGTGGCTACCGAAGCGGATTTCATCGAGTCTGTGGACTGGATGCGCCTGCGCGACGTAACTCTCATGTACCGCCTGCCGCGCACCCTGCTGGCCCGGCAGAAACTGATCACCAACGCATCCGTGTTCGTGACCGGAACAGACCTGTTCATTATCACCAATTACACCGGGGCAGACCCCGCAGTGAACGCTAATACCGCCGCCAACCGCGGATACGGCGGAGCGGGCATCGACTTCGGTTCTTTGTCCACGCCCAGGGGTATCAACTTCGGTATTAAAGTGCAGTTCTAAGACCTAAAAATTAAATCATGAAAAGGATATTCATCATACTATACTTATTGCTGGTCACACTCACCGGCTGTAAAAAGTGGCTGGACGTGAACAGCGACCCGGATACTCCCCAGAACCCGGATCCCGCTTCCGTATTTCCCACCCAGCTTGCAGGCATACCCCGCGGCATTCAATACGACGCCAGGTATGTGGGCCGGTATATCCAGAACTGGCTGACGGATAACAGCACACGTACCGCAGACATCAACTGGGACCGGATGGGATATACCGGCGCCAGCGATGCCAACGGCGATATCTGGCGGCAGACCTATTTCGGATTGGGCCAGAACCTCCGTTACATCATCAGCGTAGGCCGCGAGAAAGGCCAGTGGGATTATGTGGGCGCAGCTTATGCATTGCAGGCTTTGATGTTTCAAAGCTGCACCGATCATCACGGCGAGATCATCTTTACAGAAGCATTCAAGGAAAACACCGCCCTGTTTAAATTCAACGGGCAGGATACCGTGTATGCAGGCGTGCGCGTATGGTGCGATTCTGCGTTGTATTACCTGAACCGTACAGACCTGAACCCCGCCAACAACCCGCTGAGCCGTGGCGATTTTGCGCTGGGCGGCGACAGGGAGAAATGGATCAAATTCGTGTACGGCATACTGGCCAGGAACTATCATCACCTTTCCAACAAAAGCATCTATGATCCCGCAAAAGTGATCGAGTTCTGCAACCTGTCGTTGTCTTCCATTGCAGACGACTTCCTGATTCCGTTCGATGCGAGCAAAAACGACGATTCCAATTTCTTCGGCCCTTACCGCGATAACCTCACCAATTACAGGCAAAGTAATTTTATTGTTCAGCTGCTGGATGGCACTATCCTGGCGGGAGACAGCAGCGTTTACGAAAACCGCGATCCGCGCATCAGGCATATGTTATCCGCCAGCCACGACACCTCCAATGGTAATGGCGGCTACCGCGGCGTGGACCCCGGCATTGGCGACCCCAACTTCAGCGATGCCGCCAAACGGCGCGAGCGAGTGGCAAATCTCTGGGGAGACACCCTGTATGCCAACCCCAGCGCGACTGTATTTACACCCAACGCAGGCAAATACCTGTTTAGAGACAAAGCGGTATCACCCGTGATGACCTACGCGGAGATCCAGTTCATCAAAGCGGAAGCCGCTTACCGCATGGCCGATTATACGACAGCGCTGGATGCTTACGATAAAGGCATCAGGGCGCATTTCGATTTTATCAATAATACGAGGATGCCGCGCGGTAACACAACCTTGTATAACGGCCAGCCCATCCCGGATTCATCAAGGAATATGTACCTCAACGCGCCGTTTGTGAAACGTACGGAAGCAACCCTTACCCTGGCGGATATCATGCTGCAGAAATACATTGCCTTGTGGGGCTGGGGCTTTACTGAAACCTGGGTGGACCTTCGCAGGTTCTACTACGGCGTTATACCGGATCCGCGCAATGGCCAGCCTGTATATAAAGGTTTTGAGCTGCCCTCTACCCTCTCCGGCCAGAACAACGGCCTTCCTGTATTCAGGGCAAGGCCGCGGTATAATTCCGAATATGTCTGGAACCAGGATGAACTGATGCGTATCGGCGCCATGGAAGGAAATTATCATACCAAGCCCATCTGGTTCATGCTCCCTTAATGTAAACCTGTCAATTTATGAAAGCAAGATATATCATCGCAATACTGGCAGGCGCTTGCATACTGGCGGCCTGCAAAAAAAATGAGTTCCACATCACCGCGCGTACGTATGTGGACAATATGGTGAGGCTCAAAGTGGGCATCTTCACGCCCAGCATTACCAACCAGGGCGTGCAGATAAAAGTGAACGGCCAGCGCATGAGCGGCATCGTGAGCTACGCCACTCCTTTCCCCGGCGGCGGGCTTAACACCGGCGGTTCCAACAACAGCGATTACCTGAACATCCCGCAGGGAGAAACAAATATCGAGGTGGCCGTCCCGAAAGCCGGAACTGACGTGGATTCTGTGAAGGTGTTCAGCTACTCCCAGTCGCTGCAGGCCAATAAGCGGTACACCCTGTTCATCACAGATTCCGTTCCCAATGCTACAGGCGTGATGGTGGAAGACGATACCACACCGCCGGACAGCCTTTCGCGCGTCAAATTCCTGAACCTGATACCAAATGTGCCTGCCGTTGACTTTTACCAGGGCACAACCCTGGTGGCAGCAAACGTAGCTTACAAAACGGTAACGCCTTATGTGAACATTTCTAACGGCAGCTTCCAGTATTTCATCCGCGAAGCCGGCAGCGGGCCTACCGGCACGGTGCTCTCCGGCCCCCGGACCATCGCAACGGGCAACCGGCGTATCTATACCTTCTTTGCCCGTGGTTACAAGGGCGGGAAAGGAACCCTTGTACCGCATGTATCCGCGCTTATCGTACAGTGATCTGTCCAGTGCAATCTATAAAACCAAAGAGCGGCTCGTTGTGGCCGCTCTTTTTTTATCTTAGCAGTATGGAACTGCGGGACGAAATACTTCGCGAAAATTCGAAAGAACATACGGAAGCCCTTGCCGGCTGGGTGGGCGGCAATCCCAAACGCCTGGCGCAGCTGGTGGCCCTTTTCCTGAAAGACGAATACCGCGTGGTACAGCGCGCGGCCTGGATATTGAGTTACGTGGGCGATAAACATCCCCGGCTCATGGAGCCGCACCTGGCTGCCATGGTGGAACGCATGGGGCACCCCGGCATACCTGTGGCCGTAAAACGTAATGTGGTGCGCATCCTTCGCGATATGCCCATCCCGGAAGACCTGCAAGGGCCGGTGATGGATTTTTGTTTCCGGTTCCTCGAAGACCCGAAAGAAACGGTGGCTGTAAAAGCCTTTTCCATGACCATTCTTGGCCGGCTGGCAAAAATCTACCCGGACATCCGGAATGAAATTGTTATGCTGATTGAAGACCACCTGCGCGAAGGCGCCACGCCCGGCATCCGCAGCCGCGGGATGAAAACATTGAAGGAACTGGCGGCGCTGAAAAACGGTAAGCTTAGCTGAATTGTTTCTTTAATTTCTGGTAATATTCCTTCACCACCGCGGCTTTATCTTTTTTGATCTTTTTCCCCAGTTCCCTGCGCGGGCAATTGGCGTTGTATTTGGCGCCCCAGTCCATGATCTCGATCACGATTGGCAGCAGGTCTATCCCCTTGGGCGTAAGGCTGTAAAGGAACTTGGACCTGTTGGCGGGAGACACCTGTTTGGAAAGGATGCCCTCTGCTTCCAGCACGCTTAGCCTGTTGGCCAGGATATTTGTGGCGATCTTTTCCTCGGACTCCAGGAATTCGCTGTAAGACGCTTTCCCCCTGAGCATCACGTCCCTGATGATCAACAGCGACCATTTATCCCCGAAAACGTCGAGCGAGCAGCTGATGGGGCAATCTGACCTGTTTTTTTCCATACCGTTGTTTTAAAAAGTACTTGCAATTTGAAATAACTTTTTAACTTAGTACTTGCAAATTGCAATAACAAAGATAATTAATCCTAAAAACACGGAAAATGAAAAACGCCACAAAGCAGCTGCTTGACACTTATTACCAGGGTTTCGCCCGGAAGGAAGGATGGGAACCGGTGATTGCGGACGACTTTACCTTTACCGGCGGCGATATGACGAAGAACGCGCCCGTGAAGGGAAAGGCGGCCTACATCGAGGTCATTAAACGATTTTCGCGCGCGTTCCAAAGCATGCGTGTGAAAGAAATGATCGTAGAAGGCGACAATGCCTGCGTGATCGGCAATTACGACTTCATCTTCCCCAACGGTATCAGGGTCAACGGCGATGTGGCGGAGATATGGAAGGCGGAGAACGGGAAGCTGGTTTCGCTGTCAATATGGTTCGATACGCTTACTTTCGATAAAAATACACCCAAACCATAGCCTATGGCTTACAATGAGAAATTAGCGGCGAGGATACGGCAGGCGCTGGCGCATCTGCCGGGAGTGGAAGAGAAAAAGATGTTCGGCGGCATTGCCTTTATGGTAAACGGAAAAATGTGCCTTACTGCCGGCGAAGGCCGGATGATGTGCCGTATAGACCCTGCTTTGCATGAAGAAGCTGCGGGCCGGGGAGGCAGCACTGTGATCATGGGCGGCAGGGAATACAAAGGGTACCTGCATGTAAGCGAGGAGCTTATCCTGCCGGCAGCGGCCTTCAATTACTGGCTGGCATTGGCGCTGGATTTCAACAGCCGCGCAAAATCATCCCGCAAAAAGCAGCCCTGATCAATCATTCCGCTCATAACAATGCATAAAAAAGCCCGGGTGATCACCCGGGCTTTTTATTAAATCTATTTCGAAATAACACTTAAAACTTAGTTGCTGCTGCCGCCTTCCGCCGGTTTATCGTTCGGGGCGGGCGTTTTAGGCGCAGGAGGCTTCGCGTATTTTATCTCGATGGGCCTGCGTACGGGAGCGGCCTGGGGCTGCTCTTCGCGCGGCGGCTGCGGCGGACGCGGGGCCTGCGGTTCGCCGGTGTTCTCCTTTGGTTCCTTGGGAACGCCAGCCGGCTTTTTCTTCGCGGATTTGGGCGCGAAGATCGCGATCATACGCTTACCTTCCATCAGCGGCATCCCTTCCAGGGCGCCTACTTCCGCAAGGCGTTCGGCAAATTTCAGGAGGATGAGCTCACCACGTTCCTTGAACATGATGGCGCGGCCTTTGAACTGCACATATGTTTTTACCTTATTACCTTCTTTGAGGAACTTCTCGGCGTGTTTGGCTTTGAAATCAAAATCGTGATCGTCTGTATTAGGCGTAAAACGGATCTCTTTCACCTCGCTCTTGTGAGCGTTGGCCTTCATTTCCTTTTCCTTTTTCTTTTTCTCGTAAAGGAATTTATTATAGTCGATGATGCGGCAAACGGGGGGTACTGCGTTGGGGGAAATCTCCACCAGGTCAAGCGCCAGGTCTTCAGCCATGCGCAACGCTTCATCGGTTCTGTAAACGCCCGGTTCCACGTTGTCGCCCACCAGCCTCACTTCGGGTACGCGGATCATACGGTTGGTACGATGTTCCTGCTGTTGTTCTCTTCTGAAATTAGGGTTTCTGCCCCGGTTGTTAAAGTTTGGTCTTGGTCCTTGTTGCATTAAAATGTTGAATTGTTAGATAAAAATAATGGCGCTGACGGTGGACTTTTTATTTTAAACCGGCAAGCCATTGCGATGGTTAAAATTGTTTTATAAAAACAAACGGATCATTCAAAAGGTTTGCGGCTGGCCACTTCTTCGCTCACGATCCCGCTGAACTCTTCGATGGTCATCGCACCCAGGTCGCCTTTTGCCTGCCTGCGTACGGACACTTTCCCTTCTGCTTCTTCCTTTTCACCTACCACCAGCATGTAAGGTATTTTCGCTAATTCCGCCTCCCGTATCTTCTTGCCGATCTTTTCGTTCCTGTCATCAATTTCAGCGCGAATTTCCGCTTTTTTTAGCAATTCTGCTACTTTTTCTGTATAGGGCAGGAACTTGTCGCTGATGGGCAGGATTTTTACCTGTGTGGGCGTGAGCCACAGCGGGAACTTTCCGGCGCAATGCTCTATCAGTACAGCAATAAAACGCTCCAGGCTGCCGAAAGGTGCGCGGTGGATCATCACCGGGCGGTGCGGCTTGTTGTCCGCCCCGATATATTCCAGCTCAAAACGTTCCGGCAGGTTATAATCCACCTGGATGGTGCCCAGCTGCCATTTGCGGCCCAGCGCGTCCTTCACCATGAAGTCCAGCTTGGGGCCGTAAAAAGCCGCTTCCCCGTACTCTATCACGGTTTGAAGGCCTTTTTCCGCGGCGGAATCGATAATGGCCTGTTCGGCTATCTTCCAGTTCTCTTCAGAACCGATGTATTTGCTGCGGTCTTCTTTATCCCTCAGCGAAATCTGTGCCGTAAAGTCGGTGAAGCTCAGGCTGTTGAATACATACAGCACCAGGTCTATCACTTTTTCGAACTCTTCCTTCACCTGGTCCGGCCGGCAGAAAAGGTGCGCATCGTCCTGGGTAAAGCCACGCACACGGGTAAGGCCGTGCAGCTCGCCGTGCTGCTCGTAACGGTACACGGTGCCGAACTCGGCGAAGCGCACCGGCAGGTCTTTATAGCTCTTGGGAGAGGTTTTGTAGATCTCGCAGTGGTGAGGGCAGTTCATGGGTTTGAGCATGAATTCCTCTCCTTCTTCCGGCGTATGGATGGGCTGGAAGCTGTCTTTCCCGTATTTCTCGTAGTGGCCGCTGGTTACGTACAGCTGTTTGCTGCCGATGTGCGGCGTTACCACGGGCAGATACCCGCTTTCTATCTGCGCTTTCTGCAGGAAGTTCTGCAGGCGTTCGCGCAGCATGGCGCCTTTGGGCAGCCACAGCGGCAGGCCCAGGCCTACCTTTTCGGAGAAGGCGAACAGTTCCAGTTCCTTGCCCAGCTTGCGGTGGTCGCGCTTTTTGGCTTCCTCGATAAGGGCCAGGTACTCGTCCAGCTCTTTCTGGGAAGGGAAAGTGATGCCGTAGATGCGGGTGAGCATCTTGTTGTTCTCATTGCCCTGCCAGTAAGCGCCGGCAATATTAGTCAGCTTCACGGCCTTGATGAAACCAGTGCTGGGGATGTGAGGCCCGCGGCAGAGGTCGGTGAAGTTGCCCTGGGTATAGAAGGTGATGGACCCGTCTTCCAGCTTCTGGAGCAGGTCTATCTTGTAAGGATCGCCCTTTTCAGTGAAATATTTGATGGCGTCGGCCTTGGATACTTCTTTACGCACGTAACCGCTGTTCAGTTTGGCCAGTTCGCTCATTTTGGCTTCCAGCTTGCGCAGCTCCTCGTCGGAGATAGCGCGGCCGTCCAGGTCCACATCGTAAAAGAAGCCGCCGTTTTCCAGCGGGGGGCCGTAGCCGAACTTCACTCCCGGGTACAGGGCTTCCAGCGCTTCCGCCATGAGGTGGGCGGAAGAGTGCCACATGGTGGCTTTTCCGTCTGCATCCGTCCAGGTAAGGAGCTGGAGGGTTGCATCCTGGGTGATGGGGCGCGTGGCGTCTATCACCTGTCCGTTTACTTTTGCCGCCAATACTTTGCGGGCGAGCCCTTCGCTGATGGATTTAGCAATGTCCAGTGCTGTAATACCTTGCTCGTACTGCCTGACTGCGCCATCCGGGAATGTAATGTTGATCATAAATCCTGTTCGTAAATAAAATGCATGCGAAATTACAAAATTGCTCTCACAATTGCCGGTATTTACGGATGGTGAAATAAGGTAATCCGACTGTGATGGGGTGGCGGTGGTGAAAAGAACCGTCCCATACCGCCACCCGCTGCCCGGAAAGACGAAATCAACCATCAATAAATGCAAAAACATGCGTATATGTTGCCGGATCATGCGTGTACTAGAGCAGATTACTGCATTTTTTTGCCGGATTCCGGCTGTTATTTGTTATATTCAGGAATCCAAACCTGCTATATGCTGAAGGAAGAACGACAGAACTTTATTCTGCACGAAGTGAACGTTCACAACAAGGTACTGACCACCTACCTGGTGGAAAAGCTCACCGTGTCTGAAGACACCATCCGCAGGGACCTCAACGAACTGGCGGAAGCCGGCAGGATCATCAAAGTGCACGGCGGCGCGCTTTCCAGGTCGTTCCACAATTCATCCCACACCGACATTTATTCCCTCGCCGAAAAAAGACTGATCGCCTGCAAGGCGATAAACCTCATACAGGACGGCATGTTCGTGTTCACCACCGGCGGTACCACTATCCTCGAAATGGCCAGGGTATTGCCGGAGAAGCTGCATGCCACTTTCTTTACCGGCAGCCTGCCCGCTGCTTTTGCATATGCTGCCCATCCGCATATAGACGTCATCATCATCGGCGACCGCCTTTCCAAAAACTCCAGGATCACCGTGGGGGGCGCGGCTATCGCGCAAATACGCCAGGTAAAGGCGGACCTGTGTTTCCTGGGCACCAATGCCATAGACATCCATGCCGGCCTTACGGACAACGACCTCGAAGTGGTGCAGGTCAAAAAAGCGATGGTGGAATCTTCATCCAGGGTTGTTTCCCTGTCTATTTCAGAAAAAGTAAATACCTCCCAGCGACTCAAAGTTTGCGATGCTTCGGATATAGATACACTCATTACGGAACTGGACCCTGACGATATGCTGCTGAAACCTTACCGCGCCGCCGGTATGGAGGTACTCTGACAAAGGTTTTACGATAAGAATGTGAACAATGAAAACGGCAACAGCCCCCGTGCAACCTGCATGCCGTGCCTGCGCTTCCTGTAAGCGAAATACTTTCTTTTTATCACGCCAAAATTTTATTCGTTATGACAAATTCACTCAAACAGCAACACGGAAGATGGAAAGCGTTTCCGCTGCTCCTGCTGCTGCAGCTGGTTGCCACGCTGGCCCTGGCCCAGGTTCGCATCAGCGGGAAGGTGACGGCGCCGGATGGATCGCCGGTGCCGGGCATTTCGGTGCAGCTCCGCAATTCCGCAACAGGCGCCAGCTCCGACGCTAACGGCCAGTACAGTTTTACGGCCAGCATTCAACCGGGTACCTATACACTGGAATTTACCGGCATCGGGTTCAAATCCGTCAGTAAAACCATCAGCGTAAGCGGCTCGGCTGCTTCCGCGGATGCAGTAATGGAAGAAGATGTACTGAACATGGATGAGATCGTGGTGATCGGCTCCTCCCTGCGGCAATCAAGAAAGCAGCTGGGCAATACGGTCAATTCCGTCAGCGCCAAACAGCTCATCAACACCGGCTCCGGTAACATCGGCGCCGCCTTGCAGGGCAAAGTGCCCGGCGCACAGATCACGCAGACCTCCGGCGATCCTTCCGGCGGTATTTCCATCAGGATGCGCGGCACCAGCACCATTAAAGGTTCTTCCGAGCCGCTGTACGTGATAGACGGCGTGATCGTCAGCAATGCCACTACGAATGTGACCAACCTGAACGTGGGCGCCACAGCGGGCGCCACCTCCAGCAACGTGCCTACGAACGAAGTAGGCACCAACCGCATGGCGGACATCAACCCGAACGACATCGAAAAAATAGACATCATCCCGGGCGCATCCGCTTCGGCCATTTATGGTTCCAGGGCCAGCAACGGCGTGGTGCTCATCACCACCAAGTCCGGGAAGGCCGGGCGCCTGACGATCGATTTCAGCACGGGCATCATTATGAATCAGCTCCGTAAAAAGGTCTACATCTCCACCTACGGCAAACAGTTCGGCTCCACTACCCTGCGCCTGGGCAACATCAGCGACGGCCCCGGCAACATCGTCACGTACACGCGGCCGGACGGGCAGACCCGGAAACTTTCCACGGACCTGGTGGATGTGACCCGCTACGATTACCAGGACCAGATCTTCCAGACAGGCCTGGGCACCGATAATTACATTTCGCTCAGCGGCGGCACGGAAAAAACGAAATACTTTTTCTCCGGCGGTTTTTATAAGAACGAGGGCATTATCCGCAACACCGATTTCAGGCGGTTCAATTTCAAAACAAGGATCGAACAGGTGATCAACGACTATCTCACCGTGAGCGGCGGCGTGGCCTACACCAACAGCTTCTCCCACGAAAAGCCCAACGGCAACGTGTTCTGGAGCCCGATCAATTCCGTGAACATCACGAACAACATCTATAACATCGAAGAGCGCGACGCAGCCGGCAACCTCAAAGGCGTGGAGCCCACCCGCGTAAACCCGCTGAGCGTGATAGAAGATATGGAACTGACCCAATCGGTGAGCAGGACCATCAGCGACCTGCAGGTGAAGATCAAACCGGTGAAGGGGCTCAGCATCGATTACATCCTGGGTATCGACAACTTTTCCCAGGAAGGCAGCAACCTGATCAAAAGATACCCTTACATTTCCGCGCAGGAAGGCCTGGGTTACGTAGCGAGCGCACTGGTCAATTCTTTCCAGATCAACAACGACATCAACATTTCCTACAACGCCCAGCTCGGAGATTTCTCTTCTCTTACCACGGCAGGCTTTAATCACCAGTACCAGAAGATCACCGGCCTCTTCAACGAAGGGCGCGACCTGCTGAACGGCATCACCACCATCAACGGCGCCGCCACCAGGCTGGACCCGCGGTATATTTACGATCAGCGCCAGGTATTTGGCGGCTTTGTACAGGAAACGTTCGGGTATAAGAACATCGCCTTCCTTACCGCCGCCGGCCGTATAGACGGCAGCACCTCTTTCCCCAAGGACACGCGGACCTACTTCTACCCCAAGTTAAGCGGCTCCTGGAACCTCAGTGAAATGGGCTTCTGGAGCGACATGGGCGGCAAATGGTTCAGCTCCGCCCGTTTAAGGGCCTCCTGGGGGCTGGCGGGCAATCTCACCGGCATCGGCACTTACGACCGGTTCTCCACCTACCTGTCCGGCAGCATTAACGGAACTGCCGCTTACAATATCAATACAGCCCTTGGCAATGAGCTGGTAGAACCAGAAAGGTCCAGCGAGTTCGAGTTCGGTACAGACCTCTCCTTCCTGAATAACCGGCTGGGCGTGATATTTACCGTGTACAACAAAAAGATCACGGGCAACTCCCTGCTGGTAGACCGTGTGCTGGCCCCGTCTTCCGGCGGCAGCTCGCGTACCGAGAACGTGGGCGACCTCACCAACAAGGGATGGGAACTGGGCATCAACGCCATGCCCGTCAGCAATAAGAACTTTACCTGGAACGTGGGCGGCTCGCTGAGCAGAAATAAAAACCTCGTAACAGCCTCCAGCCAGGTAACGCCCATTGCGCTCACAAGCGCCGCGGGATCAGGTTCCGTAATACTGGCGGGCGAGGCCGTGGGTGTTTTTTACGGCAATTATTTTGAACGCGACGCCAAAGGCGGTATAGCGGTAGATGGCGAGGGACGGCCCATTGCAGCGATCAGCCCGGCAAAGGTGCTGCTGCGCAAAGTGATCGGCAACCCCAACCCGGACTGGCTGCTGAGCTTTAACAGCCTGCTGACGTATAGAAAGCTCAGCTTCAGTTTCCTGGTAGACGGCGCTTTGGGCCAGGAGGTATTCAATGCAGACAGGAGAACCCGCCAGGGCGTTGGCATCGGCGATTATTCCGAAAGAGAGATCAAAGGGGAATTGCCCAGGGGATATATCTTCTCGGTATACAACACGGAAGAATGGCGGATCGAAGACGGCTCGTATGTTAAGCTTCGCGAAGTGGCGCTTTCTTATCAGCTGCCCGCCTTCGCGAAGTTCATCCGGTCTTCGTCCGTATCGCTGGTAGGCCGCAACCTCATAAGCTGGGACAATTACGACGGGTTTGATCCTGAAACGAACGCCGGCGGCAACAGCTCCGTGCTGAGGGGGATCGACTTCGGGAACGTGCCTATTCCCAGAACCTTCCAGTTCACCTTCAGGGCCAGTTTCTAATCTCAAAATCCAAACATCATGAAAAATCAAAGGATAAAACGAACCGCTTTATTGCTCCTGCTGGCAAGCCTCTTCCCCTTTGCATCGTGCAACAAAGAGTATATCAATCCCAGTACAGCTTCAGTGCCCAGCGTCACTACCAGTGCGGACGCGTTGATGACGCTCTGCGCAGGGCTCCAGCGGCGCTTTACCATCGGGCGCCAGAGCCCGCTGTATTGCGCGCCCATTGGCGGCGCCTACAGTGTGTATGCTTTATATACGCTGAACATCGGTAATACCACCGAAAAAGAACTGGAAACAGGGAAAGGCGCGATTACGCTGAACAACTCCGTGATCACGCAAATGTGGACGCAGTGCCTCCTTACGCGCGTGGAAGCGGAAACAGTGCTGAACAACCTGGATGTTGCCGTGGAACCGGGCGACAGAGTAGGCCTGAAAGCATACGGCAGCATCTTTTACGCGTTGAGCATGGGCACATTGGTGCAGTTCTACGAACAGATACCGCTGGTAACGGAAGACAATGCGGCGTTCAGCCCGCGGGCGGAAGCGCTGAAAAAAGCCATCGCCTTACTGGAAAGCGTTGATGCGGATCTTGCAGCTACCGCGCCCAGCACAAAGTTCCTCGGCAAAGTGCCCGCCGGTATAGACGTTAAGAACACTGTAAAAGCCTTGCTGGCCAGGTACTATAATATCCAGAGCATGATCGCCGGCACTTACGATGCTGCTTCCGGCAACAAAGCCATTACGTTCGCCGCTGCCGCCAGCAGGCTGGTCAAATCAGAGTTCCGTTTTTCAACCGCCACCACCAACCCGCTCGGCGAATGGAACTTTACGAAAAATGTGTTCGGCGCCATCGACTCCACGCTGGGCCTGCGCAACGGTCTTGCGCCGGTGCCCGCCGCCAGCGATCCGAGGGTGGGATTTTATATCGACAGCACAGGCCCGACAACCTACCCATTGAAGGCATTTGCGCTGAATACAACTGCATCTTACCCGGTATACCTGCCTGGTGAAATGGACCTGATCGCCGCTGAAAACTACGCGCGCCAGAACATGTTTCCCCAGGCCAAAACCGCACTGGATGTGGTGCGCACTAAAAACAAAGCAACGGACATCTATGGCATTGGCGCCGCACAGCCTGCATACAGCGGGCCTATGACGCAGGCCGCGCTGCTCACGGACATCTATAAGCAAAGAAGGCTGGAATTATTCCTCTCCGGCCAGGAGCTGGAAGACAGCCGCCGTTTCGGCCGCCCCGGCCCCAACCAGCCCGGCGAGGAAAGAAACCGGAATTTCTATCCGTATCCCCTGATAGAAAGGGATAATAACCCATCCACACCGTCGGACCCGGCGATCTGACAAATAAGGATCTTATTGCCAGTCACTCCCGGTTGCCAGGAGTGACTGGCAATATCATTATCCTTTGAAACCAGCCATCTTCCTGCATTTGCTGCCGGCCGCATAAAAAGGTTTTAATCCAACCAAGCCCGTCCAAATTGACCCTCTATAAAGTCTACTTCACACCCCTTCCAAGTATTATTTGGACAATACTTTTGTATTGTAAAATTCCTAACGTTTAAAACACTACAAAATGGCAGCACAAGATCTGGCAACTACCACCACTAAGAAAGTGCTTAGTACACAGGAAATAGCAGACCGGTTCAACGAACTGGCGCAGCAGGAAAAATGGTTCGACATCCAGGACGAATTTTTTGCCGACAATGTAAAAAGCATCGACCCGGCTGATTCTCCCTATTTCGGGTATGCAGAAGGCAAGGCCGACGTCCGGAAAAAAGGTGAGGACTTCGTATCAAGGATAGAGGCAGTACACAGCTTATCCACCTCCGAACCGGTTGTGAGCGCGAATCATTTTGCGGTAATAAGGCAGAAAGACATTACCGTACGGCCGCATGGAAGGATACAGATCAACCAGATCATGCTGTACGAAGTGAGAGACGGGCAGATCATATCGGAGCAATTCTTTTATTGACCGAAGCTTCATGCACCAATATTAAACACCGGGAACCTCTTCTTCCGCCAGGAAACCTATTCATTAAAGCGTGGCGCGCAGCCTGAAAAGATGGCTGCCGCCATCGTCGTTATCCGCTACCAGCGTGATCTCCAGCCCATCGCCCTCTTCGCGCAGGCAGATCGATTCAATTTTCTGGCCTTTGAAAACGGGATGTACCTTTTCCAGGAGGAACCATTCATCCGGTGCAGCTTCCGGCTGCCGTACGGCGGTGGTAGCGTTTTTGATAATGCCGATACGGCTCTCTCCTATTTTGCCGTCGTCGTACGTGCTGGCGGTTTCTTCCGCGGAGGTGGTGAAAAACAGCCAGTCTTTCTCAGGGTACCACGCCATTCCCGAAATCCCTGAAAACCCTGCTTCCCCGGGAAGGCGCAGGAGGCAGCTATGTGGTTTCGCTGGCTGTTGCCAGATCTCCTGCGTATCCGTGAGCACCAGCAGGTTTTCGGGCAGGCCCAGGTGGCCACGGTTGCCCAGCAGCAGGCAGTCTCCTATTTCCGTAGCTGCTTCTATATTCAGTTCGGCCATACCGCTCAGTTGCCGGTAAAAGCTGCGGAGGTCTTTTATCTCCATGCTCTGCGTATCGGGGAAAAACAGCAGCGCCGCTTCCCTATGCGGGCTTAGCGAGCCGGAGCCCAGTGCCAGCAGGGCTGTGCGGCCATTGGTTTGTATCGTGCTGAGGCTTTCCCAGTCTTTTTTAACAGGTTTAGGTATGCGGCCGGTGGCGGCAGGATCGCTGCCGGGTATCAGCAGCTGGTTCGCGGGCGTGAGGTCTGCATGGAGGATGAAGAGCCTGGTGGCGTCGTCGCCCACTATGTAGTAATGCTCCTTGTAAAAAGCAAGCCCGCTGGCGCTGGGGATGCCGGGAAAATGTTGATGATGGGTGAGCGTGAGCTGTATTTTTCCTGCCATAATCAGTAGATCAACTTCGGTCTAAATCTAGGGAAAAATAAGATAGCCTCAACCTTACAACGCAAGCCGAAAAAAAGGCCGTACGCCCCAAATGCGCACGGCCCAAGCCTGAATGTTCCATTGTGATTGGGTTTGGGGGCATACGTTCCCTTATTCCCAACTATCATCATAAGCAAATACCGCCGCTTCAGCCAGATCCCGGAAATCGTCGCCGGGCCAGGAGGTAACGGATATGCTGAGTTCTATATTCCCGGGGTACTTTACCACCAGCGTTTGCATACCGGGTGCTCCCCGCAACAAAGATGCGGGGGAGGAGACTGGCGGGGAATGATGGATTAATGGATAACGTCTATGAGTTAACGGAAATAGATTTTTCCCCGGATTTTCTTACTATTGAATACCTGTGAAACATGAAAGATTTCCTGACGGATTACAGTAGCCCGTATTTCTACGCATTTTATTTTCCCCGTAACATCCCCCTTGCCCGAAATACAGCTCCTGCCCTACCTTTGCGTCTTTCAAGTTTGTTAGCTGCATATAACCCCTGTAAGGACATAGCCTGTTGGTATTTTATAACCTCAAACCAATAACCACACACAATGAGAACTGATCTGTTCCGCTTTATGTCCAAGCGGTCTGTGCAACGCATGCCCAAAGAAAATGAGAAGCAACAACTCATTTCCCTCTTCCCTCCCGGCCAGAGCCCCGCCTTTACCGCCGCGCCTGTCACCCGCGAAGCCGCGGCCATTGCGGTAAAAAATTTCCTGGACGACAACGAAGATCCTAAAGACATTAAAGACCTCAACCTGGCCACGCCCATCTACCAGGTAGACCAGGCGCTGCTTAAATGCAACAACCGCCTGCGTCCTGAAACCATTGGCGAAACCGTTAAAAAGGAAACCAATCTGCGTCTGAAAGACCTCGTAAAACTCGATTCATTCAAAAGTGAGTTAACCCAGCTTTCCAATCTCCTCTGGGGCGTGGTGTCCACCCCGTCCAGCCGCGAGGCTTTCCGCGAGCTGTTGTTGCGCGCCCGTTACATTTTCGGCCTGCTGGAAAAACTCGCGGAAGCGGAAAAAGTGACCGGCAATAACGTGAGCTACAGCGTAGATGCGGAGTACGTCTTCAATTTCCTCACCCAGGGCATCATGGTATTGCCCCGGCTGGACAATGCGCCCGGCAATGCCCTCTCACGCCAGCCTTCCATGGGCGACCTGCGCGTGGTGAAGGAAGAATGGGTAAGCTACGAGCTCGGCGAAGTGGCGCATATCGAAAACGCACTCAGGGGAGAAAGCCGCGAACGCAACCACAAGCTCAGCTCTACCCGCGAAGAAACGGTGTTCCTGGAAACAGAAACGGAAGTAACCACCCAGCGCGACCTGGAAACGACGGACCGCTTCGAAATGCAGTCTGAAGTAAGCCGCACGCTGAAAGAAGATGCGGATCTGTCCATCGGCGCCAGCGTAACGGCCTCTTACGGCGTTATCAAGGAAGCGACCGCCACCTTCGATTATGCCACCAGCACTTCCCGCGAGGAATCCAACAAAACCTCTTCGCAATACGCGAAGGAAATCACCGCGCGGTCTTCGGAACGTGTGAATGAGCGCGTGAAAGAGCAGCGCACGGTGCGCACGGTGGTTACCATGGAAGAAACCAACCGGCATACGATAGATAACAGCCGCGGCGACCGCCATGTAACCGGTATTTACCGCTGGGTGAACAAACGTTACAAAGCCCAGGTGTTCGACTACGGCAAACGCATGCTGCTGGAGTTTATCGTGCCCGAGCCTGCCGCTTTCCTCAAAAAAGCGCTCAACGGGAAGTTCGATAACCCGGAGATCCCCGATCACATCCAGAAAAAGAAACCCACATTCCCCGGCCCCGATTTCAGGCCCGATTCCATCACCCGCGCCAATTACCTGGAGCTGAGCAAACAGTTCAACCTCCAGCTGGACGCACCGCAGCCCGAGCTGGTCACCGTCAGTAAAGCGTTGCACCTGAGCGATGAAGAAAACACCGAACTGGGACGCAGCTTCGTATCCAACAACGAGCTTACCATCCCTGCAGACTACCAGGGTTCCCGCTTCTGGGGCAATTACCTCTGCTGGACGCATGTAGACAAGGGCGGCCTGTTCACCATCTCCGTGGCCAACCAGATGTTCCATAAAAACGTAACCGGCGATGGCGACGCTGAAGGCGAGATACCCATCCACGACCTGCATGAAGTACAAACGCAAACCGTTCCCGTGAGCCTCCGCGGCGATGCTTTATACGGCTATACCTGCAACCTCGTGATAGAATGCAGGCTGCGCAAAGAGCAGTTTGAAAAATGGCAGCTGGCAGGTTACGCAAAGATCATGGACAGCCTCAACAAACAACAGCTGCAATACGAGCAGGAAGTGCGCGAGTTCCTTGCTTCACGAGGAATGGAGAAGAACATTGCCATACAGGGCAAGCATCCAGCGGATAACCGCGTGACCGAGCGCACCGAGCTGAAACGCTCCGTGATAGCCATGCTCCAGCAGCATTATTTCGACCAGCCGCCTTTCGACCAGAAAGCAGTGCAGGATGGCAGGATCAACTTCGACGTGGCGCGGCTGGAGCGTGATCATATCCAGTGGTTCGAGCAGGCGTTTGAGTGGCAGAACCTTACCTTCGCCCTCTACCCTTACTTCTATAACGACGCGGCCGAATGGCCGAAAATACTCACCGGCGAAGGCCACCAGGACCCGAAGTTCGGCGCCTTCCTGGACGCGGGCGCGGCAAGGGTTGTAGTGCCGGTAAGAAGCAATTTCGAAAAGGCCATGGCCTTCTACCTGGCCACAGGCATTATCTGGAAAGGCGGCCAGGTGCCGCAGGTGAACGATCCGCTGTACCTCTCCATCATCCAGGAAATACAGGAACAGACCGAAGGCGGCGCGGAAGGCACGCCGGTGGATGAACCCTGGGAATACACCCTGCCCACCAGCCTGGTGATGTTGCAGGCTGACGCCACCCTTCCCCGTAACACCCAGAACTGATCAAGGCACAAATTTCAACAACATGACTTCATTAGATAAACCCCTCCGCCCGGAGGAAGTGGAATACCTTTCCTTCGAAGGCGGGGGCGGCAAAGGCAACGCATTCCTCGGCGCCATCCGGGCGCTGGAAGACCAGAGCGTGCTGCGTTTCGAGAACGGCCTGCCCCGCGGCGTGAAAGGTATATCCGGCGCTTCCGCCGGGGCCATCACCGCCATGCTGCTCGGCACCGGGCACACCAGCCTCGAAATTGCCAGCATACTTAAAGCCGATTTCGAGGAATTTTTCGACGGCCCCGATCCATCCATGAAATTCATACCCGGCACGCGGATGGGCTTCCAGAAGAACGGGCCGGCTTACTCCCGCTTCCTGATCGAAAAGGAGCACCTGGTGAACACGCTGCTGCACATGATCCCCGTGGTGCCGGACTTTTTGCTGAAAATGATGCTGAAAGACTTTATCATGGACGATGGCACCAAGCTCCGCGAAAAGATCGAAGGCAGCGAATGGTACACACGTTTCATTTCCCATGAACCCGTGTACAAGGTGCGGCTGCTGAACCTGATCCTGGACAATCTCGGCGATTTCAGGGACAGCGTGTTCATGGATTTCGGGCTGTTCAACGGGATGAAGATCCATTACTTCTTCAACTATATCATAGGCATGAAAATGCAGCCCGATCCCACCAAAACCCTTGCCGGCTGGGCCAGCAGCTTCAGCCTCCAGCGCGACCCGCGGGTAAGATGGTGGACCATGAAAGAGGTGGTGGACAAATTCGGGATAGATCTGAAATTCACGGCCGTCAACTTCCGTACGGGCAATGTGCAGATACTGTCCAAGGATACCACGCCCAGCCTGCCTATTGCCACGGCTGTGCGCATGAGCATGAGCCTGCCGCTGATCTTCAAGCCGGTGATCATAGATAAAACTTACGCCGTGCATATTGCGCCGACGAATGTTGGCGGTGTTGCCGAAGAAACCTGGGAAGGCACCTGGGTAGACGGCGGGTATTTCGACAACGCGCCCATCCGCATCTTCCCCGGAGAAAGCGCGCTGCTGTTCCGCCTCGGGCCGCGTGCGGCAAACAATGCCCTCACCAACTTCGGGCAATATATCAGCACCTATCTCAAGCTCGGCCTGTTCGGCAGCGGCGCCGGGCAGATCACCAGGACCAACTACCAGTTCAATAAACACATCATCGAGCTGGATGTTACGGGCACTGATCTCCTCAAGTTCAACATGACGCCAACAGAGCTGGCGGAACTCGTGAAGAAGAACCATAAAATAGTGACGGACTATTTTGACGGGGCACGTGCGCAGCAATAATGAAAAAAGCCCTTGCATCTTTTGCAAGGGCTTTCTTTTTATTCAGGTAAGAATTATCTCTTCTCAGGCACAAATATCACAGCGTCCGCTACCACAAGGCCTTCCCCGGCGCTGCCGGCAGAAATTTCCACATAAGCCTTATTTCCTTTTTCAATATTGAAGGTGCCCAGCTTTACCCATTCACCGGAGGTTTGGCCTACCACTTTCACCTCTTCGGCTTTCACCGGTACCAGCTGTTCGTTTTTGCCGCTTACCACTTTTACATTCGTTACCGCTGCATTATTCTTCAGCCGCGGGTAATAGAGATATACCGTGTAGTTACCGGTTTTGGCGATCTCAGGCCTGAAGACGGCTTTCGCGTTTTTCTCCGCTGCAAGCATATCAGTGCCGTAGCTTCCGCTGCCTTTAATGGTTTTCCATTCACCTTCCTTTTGCAGGGCGGCGCTAGCGTTATCCATCAGCACATCGCCCTGGCGGCCATCTGCCAGCGGGTTGCGGGCGAGTATGCCGCTCACCTGCGCGGCGTCCACTTTTTGTACCGGGATGTTTTTGGCAATGGCAAGGTCCGCCGCCACGGCAGTGGCCTGCGCCAGCGCCATGAACACGGGTTCCATGCGGATGGAGCCGTAGGCGATATGGCTGGCGGAAAGGCAAACGGGCACCAGCAGGTTGCTGCATTCACCTTCTTTCGGCACCAGCGCGCGATACGAAACAGGGTACGGCGGAAAACCGCCTACTTCCACATTGCCTTCATTCTTCACCATGTCCTTGCCGTCTTTATGTATCACGAGGCGCTGTGTATTGTGGGAGTCCATGGTATAAGCCGCCATGCCTACGCCGTCCGTCACCACTTCTTCGCCCGTGCAGTTGGCCTGGGTCATGATGTAGGCGCCCTTCATACGGCGGGCTTCGCGCACGTACAGCTGCGGCGACCAATGGCCGTTCTTAACATATTCGTCTTTCGGGTATCCCCATTTTTTGATCTCTTCCTGCATGGGCACCGGCACCCGGCGGTCTGTAGCGCAGAAATAAAGCAGGCCCTTGGTATAGTCCTCGTGCTGTTTGATGATCTTTTCACGCGTGGCGTAATCCGCTTCAGGATAATCATAGTTCATCCCGATCATATCGGTGGAAAAGCCGTTCCTGTTATTGATGTCCGTTTTGTTGTTGGGCATGCGGCTCCAGATGAAATAATCGCTTAGCGTTGTTCTGTTGGGCTGCGCCTTAAAAAGCCTTGCCAGCAGCTCGTAGCGTGAAGGATCATAGTTATCCGGCTGCGTGATGGGCACCATATTGTTGGGATCGTTCGTGAGGCAGATACGGTAGTTGTAGGCCTGCACTTTTTTGTCGCCACTGCCTTTCTGCGCCAGCGGCAAAGGACTGATGCCCCAGAGCAGCCCGCTGTTCGGGTCGCCCGGCACTTTGTAGGGATCCACACCGTCGGGGATCTGGTGGCCGTCCAGCATTTGCACACCGTTCCAGGTTTCGTTGTACACATCATTGGCTTCGCGGCCAACGGTGTAGGTTACCCCGGCTTTCGCCATCAGGTCGCCTTCGTAAGTGCAGTCAATGAATATCTTCGCAGATACGGTCACCGTTTTGCCGCCCGCATCGAGCTTGATCTCCTTGATGGCGCCATTAGCGGTGCTGGCCGTGGTGAGCCTGTGCTTGTAAAGTACAGGGAAGCCGCCTTTTTTTACGTAATCCTGGAACAGGCTGTCCGCCACATGCGGTTCAAACACCCATTGTTCGAACTTACCGTAATGCTGCCCGATCTGCCGGTAAAATTCCAGGGACAGCCCGCGGATGGCGTATTTGTTGCCGATATCCGTATACCCGAGGCCGCCTGTGGTAAGGCCGCCGAGATACGCTCCGGGTTCTACCAGCAATACGCTGCGCCCGGCCTTTTGTGCCGTATACGCGGCAATTACACCGGCGGAGCTGCCGCCGTACACACATACGTCCACCTTATGCTGGGCCTTTGCCGTTTGCAGGCTAAAAAGGAGCGCGGTGGCGGAGATTAAGATTTTACACTTCATGAATGAATATCTGTTGATGAATGTTACGATGTTTTACGCGAGCAATCTTTTTAATACAGCCGGGTAGCTGTTCTTCTCCACGCCGCCGTCTCCCGCCGTGATACTGTCGCCGAAGCAAACGATGCGCTGCTGCGGCAGGCGGTTGTACACGATAAAGTCATATACAGCCAGGCCGATGAAACGGTAGCCTTCCGTGGTGGGATGCACGCCGTCCGTTTTATTGGAATTCTCTACGTTCTGGATGAGCGAATCCTTACCTGTGCCTACTTTCCCTGCTTTATCGAACAACGCGCCAAGGTCCAGGAAGGCGGTGTTGTAGTGCGTGGCCAGTTCGCGGATAGTTTTGTTCACCGCAGCTCTCCTCCCCGAAGGCCCTTCCGCGCCGTAATGTTCGCGTTTGTGGCGGGTAAAGAGGAATTCTTCGATGAACGGGCAGATGGTCATCAGCAGCACCTGGCTCTTTTGCGCCTGTATCTTTTTGACGAGCGTGGCCACGTTGGCGCGGTATTGCTCCAGCGGCACATATTTCATGCTGTTCATATCGTTCGTGCCGATCATCAGCACGGTCAATTCCGGCTGATGGGCCAGGCAATCGCGGTCGATGCGCTTCAGCAGGTCCAGGGTATTGTTGCCGCCAATACCGGCGTTGATCACGGTGTAATCGGTACCCTGCCCTTTCGCCCGGGCCGGAATGCCCGCCGCCCCGGCGAGGGCGCCCAGGGCGGCTGTATACAGGAATGTCCTTCTTTGCACGATTTACATTTTCTGGTCTAGAGATTCACTTTCACAACGGGCGCTGCAAACGTGTCTATTGCATTCGCCACCGGAAGATACAAGGTTTTGAATTCCATTGTACCTGTTTTCGGGATAATATTCAGGACGGTTGTGTTTTCGTCCGGCAGCACCAGCATGCTGTGCGTCTCCCCGGCCTCATCCATGAATGTGAGCCTTACGCCCGGCGAGCGCGGGTCCGGCTCGTCCCATTCCAGCCTGGTGCCGCCGTTGGCGATTTCCGCTTTTTTCAGGCCGCGGTTCAGCAGGTTGCTTTCGTAGAAGCTGCCATACACGTCGCCGTTCACTTCTGTTTTGATGGACTGGTTGCCTTGCGCATTGTAGGTATACACTTCAAAAAGATAAGGCCCTTCCGGCATACCGTTCAGCACGGCGCTGATCGTATCCACGCCATTGGTGCGCTTTACGGCTACATCGGCGGAATCCTTTCTGCGGTTCCAGTAAACCCGGCATTTTACGATGCGCGGGTCTGTTTTCAGCAGCCACTCCAGCATGATGCGGTTCTTGCCGGGATTGGCCTTCAGCTCGTCCACCTTGCCGGGGTATATTTTTTCCCCGCCCGGCACAAAGTCCTTGTAATCTTCGTCCGCTTTATTGCAGGCCGCGAGGTACGAAACCGCAGCAAGCAGCAGGCCTGTATATATGATCCGTTTCATTTTTTCAGTTTTCATGGTTTTACTGTTTTTCTCCGAAGAAAGTGAGCTCCGCCATCCAGAAATAATCCGCATTGCCGAAAGTCTGCACCAGCTTGATGCGCAGGTAACGGACAGGCGGCAGGCCCGGCGGGAATTTGAACTGGTGGCCTTCCTGCGCGCGCAGCAGGTCTTCGTTGGAATTCACGCCTACTGGCAGACCGGAGGGTTTCACCACTTCGCAGTCCATCAATTTGGTCCAGCCGGTAAAGCTGCCGTCGGGATTATAGGTATCCGTTCCCCAGATCTCGTACAGCTGCGGGTCGCCGGCGCTGTAGAGCAGGTTCGTTTCGTCCGTTGCACCGCGGGGGATCTCGGAGAAGCGGCTCAGCCTGGCCGTCACGCCGAGGTCGAATGTTACCCAGTGCGGCACGCCGGAGCCGTTGGCGGAGCGGAACCAGGTGTCTGTTGAACCGGAGCCGCCGGCGATCTTGTTGTTCCAGAGGTTTTCCAGCTTTCCTGAACCGAAGGTGGCTGCGTCTGTGGGGAGTTTCAAGGCGCGGAATAATTTTTTATCCAGCTGCTCCTCAAAGAGCGGCGTGAGCTGCTTCCAGACGGTATCGGAATAGTTCAGCCAGCGGTCGCGCACATACAGGCCGAACCACTGTTCGGTAGCGCCGAACCCGCGCACGGAGAACTCTCCCGTTTTCTGGTTGGTGTAATACATATCGGCCTGCACAGCGTCGCCGTTCGCATCCCTGGACACCACGCCTATGGCGATGTTGGCAGAATCTTCGTTAGCGAACGTCGCGGTAATGCCGCCGAAATCGGCCACAAAATTCAGCGATGCAAATACCGACTGCACAGGCGGCGTAAGTGGCCGCACTTTTACAGTTACAGGTTCGGAGGCTACTTCGGAGCGGCTTACGGAGTACAGCTTCACTTCTCTTTCTTCCGTATCGCCAAAACCTTCCAGTGTTATGCTGTTGTTGTAAAAAGTTGCGATGGTTTCCACCGTGTTGCCCGGGCGCGTTTCATACACGGCTTTGATGTACAGCAGCTCGGGATCGCCGGGAATGTTGTAGCGGAGCACTACTTTTCCTGGCTTTGCCTCCGCGGTCACGTTGGAAACGGGGCCGGGCGCTTTGCCACCTTTGGTGAGCGGTTCCATTTTTTCCTCCTTGCAGCCTGAAGCCAGGAGGAAGGTTATTATGCAGAGAAAATAAATTCGCATTGTGTTGCAGTTTGATGAACGTGATAAACTTACCAGCCGGGGCTTTGCACGAGGTTTTTGTTCTCGATCAGGTCTTCTTCGCGAACCGGCCAGAGATAATCTCTTTTGCGGAACACCTGGTTGTAGATGTATTTCACCTGGTAATAATCAGGCGCGGTTTTACCGAATACGTTCCAGCCGGTAATAGGCTGGTTCAGCACCGATTCGGCTTCTTTCCAGCGGCGCAGGTCCCAGAAGCGCTGCCCTTCAAAGGCAAGCTCAATGAGCCTTTCCTGGCGGATGATCTTCCGCAGGCCTGCTTTGCTTGCGGGCGCGCCGGGATTTTTGGAGAACTGCTGCCAGGATGTTTCCACGCCCTGCAGGCCCGCTCTTTTCCTCACGAGGTCTATCCATTTGTACGCTTCCCCGCTTGGCCCCTGCCATTCGTTGAGCGCTTCGGCATACAGCAGGTAAATGTCCGCCAGCCTTATTACGGGCCAGGGGTAAGACTGTATGGTGATCTCGGTAACGGAGGAAACGGATTGCGGGTTCACGAGCTTCTTGGCCCAGTAGCCGGTCATGGAATAGGCCCAGGCGTGGTTGTTGGAAATCTGGCCGAGCTTGGCTTCCATGTACACCGGCTCTTCGTCGTTGAACCGGCCCTGCCCGAACCAGCGCGCACCGTCGAAACCAAGACTGGCGTAAAAGCGCACTTCCCGGTCGAAGTTGAGGTTGGCGGTGGTGTAATTGGGCTTGAGCCGGAGCTTTTCCGCCGTGGTGGCGCTCCTTGTGGCGTAGCGGGTATTATAGTTCCAGTTCAGGTCTTCCGAAATGGGCACGCCGTTTTTGGTGTAGAACTGTTCGGCCACTTTCATCGGCACGCCGAAGGAAGAGAGCGTGGTGCTTTGTTTGTCGCCGGAATAGAGGCGCGGCAGGTTTTCGCGCTGCAAGGTGGTAGCCCTGTTGTTGGTGCTGGTCCAGATGGCTTCGGTATTGAATTTCTCGCAGAGCGCGTTTCGTATGCTCATTTCCGTGATCGTTTCGGCGGAGCCGGGGAAAGGCAGGAAAGCGGGATTAAAATAATACAGCTGGTGGCCGCCGGCATGGCATTCGTCTATCGCCTCTTTGCAGGCAATGGCGGCGCGTTCCCATTTGGCGGCGTCGTACGCGGTGTTGAACAGCTGAACGCCGTCTTTCCCGGTATAAGCGCCGTAGTCCGGGTTCCCGTTGAAAAGCGGGCTGGCGGCGGTTACCAGCAGCCGGGCCTTCAGTGCTTTAGCGGCAGATCTTGTGATGCGGCCGTTTTCGGTCGCTTCATTCAGGATACGTTCCGGCAGGTTCACCGCCGCTTCGTCCAGCAGGCGGGCAATGAAATTCACGCAGGAATCCACCGGCATCTGGCTCACTTTCACCGCTTCGGTATTGCTGGTAATGGGCAGGTTCTTTTCTATCAGCGGAATAGGGCCGTACATACGGAAAAGATAGAAATGGAAATATGCCTTCAGGAACAGCGCTTCGGCTGCCCAGCGGTTCTTTTCATAATCGTCCATGTCCGGCACCTTGTGAATGTTCTCGAGGAAGGTGTTACAGTCGCGGATGGCCACGAACATGCCGCGGCCGCCGTTGGCGCCGATCCAATAGTTGGAGTAAGGGTTCACGACGTTCTGGAAGCCTTTCGCGATCTGCCAGGCCGGGGCCGGCTGGTTCACGTTGTAATCGTTGGCCCAAAGCTCGTCCCCGCCGAGGAACACGTGGTAGTTATAAGCGTCCACGTAATTGGGCAGGTAGCTGTACATGGTGAACAGGTACTGCTCTGTCGTACTGCGCATGCGGAATATATGATCCACCGTCGCCACGTTGTCCGGCACGATGTCCAGGTAGTTACAGGAGAAAAGTAACGGCCCGAAAAATATGATCAGCCACTTTTTAAACATTTTCATCATTTTATTTTAATTACCAGGTGAAACCTCTCAATCTCATCTGTTAAAATTTTATTCTTCAAGCAGGTGTCTTTTTGATCCGGTTCAGAAAGAAACCTGCGCGCCAGCGTTTATGACCCGCTGGACGGGATAACCGAGGCCGTTGCCCCCCATTTCAACATCCCACATCTTGAATTTGCTGAATGAAAGGAGGTTGACGCCGCTGGCGTAAATGCGGATGCGGTCTATGTTGTAGCGGCGAAGCACGGCAGGCGGAATGCTGTAGCCCAGCTCCACGGTTTTCAGCCGGAGGAAAGCCCCGTCGCGCATGAACCAAGTGCTCTGCTGCGTGTTGTTCGCAATGGGCCTGGAGCTGAGGCGCGGCCAGATGGCGTAGAGGTCGCGGCTGCTTTCAGACCAGTGATCGTCCGCATAAGCCTGCAGCAAAGCGCGGTTGTTCACGAAGGGCGCGGTGGAATCCGCGTCGAGCCAGAACGATTCCCTGGCGAGGCCCTGGAAGAAAGCGGAAACATCGAAATTTTTGTACCCCATGGAAAAACCGAAGCCATACACGATCTCCGGCGTGGTGGGGTAACCGATAGGCACCCTGTCGCGCGTGGTGATCTGCCCGTCGCCGTTCACATCGTGGTATTTGATGTCTCCGGCTTTGTATTCGCCAAAGCCCTGCAGTGGCGAGTTGGCTACTTCGGCATCGTCGCCGAACAGGCGCTCGGCAATGTATCCCCATTGCTGGGAAATCGGGTGGCCAACGCGGGAAAGATATTTCTCCACATAATCCGGCTCTTCGTAAACTTTGAATTTGCTGGTGGCATAGGTGAAGTTGCCGCGCGCCTGCAGCCAGAGGTTCGGGTTGAAGCTATGGCTGTAGTCTATGGACAGGTCGAAGCCCTTGCCGGAAGCCTCGCCCAGGTTCGCCTGCACGTCCGCATTGCTGAGCAGCCCCATGGTAACGGGAATGGATGCCCTGCTCATGAGGATATTCGTTCTTTCTTCGGTGTAGATATCCAGCAGGATGTTCAGCTTGTTGAACAATCCCACTTCAATGCCCCAGTTGGTCTTCTTCGCGGTTTCCCAGGTAATATCGTTGTTGCCGTAGCGGTGTATGAAAATGCCCGGCCTGGTGTAAGCGAAATCGGTACCGAAAGACATGCTGCGGAAACCATCGTTCATATTCACATCGGCCAGGTACAGGAAGCGGGATTTTTCATCGCCGATAGCGTCGTTGCCCACAAGGCCGTACGTGGCGCGCAGCTTCAGGTTGCTCACGGTGTTCAGGAAAGGCTTGAACCAGTTCTCGGCGGATACCAGCCATGCCGCGCCCACAGAGGGAAAGAAGCCGAATCGCTGCGCCTCGTAGAACCTTTCGGTACCATTGTACCCGAAGTCGTATTCAAAGAAATAACGCTGGTCGTAGGCATAGGTAAGGCGGCCGGAAACCCCGATGTTCCTGCTCGGCAGCGAAAGCTGCAACGATCCGGCGTTGGCGGCAACCTTGTTGTTCATCAGGAACACGATCATGCCGCTCACGTTATGTTTATCGTTGAAGGTGCGGTTATAATTGGCCGTGGCCTGCAGGTAAGTGGTGGAACTGATCTCTTTGTCGCCCTCGGAATAATTCAGGTATTCCGTACCTGTATTGGGATTCAGCATGGTGAGGGTATACTGGTCCGCGTACTTGTCGTAGTTGGAGATCGTATACCAGAAAGGATTGTAGAAGCGGGACACATCGAAGTAGGACGCGCGGGAGGTGTTGAACAGCGCATGCAGGTTCAGCCCTTCGGTGATGAAGGCCAGGTTCTGCTTCAGCTCGAACTGCGCCTGCAGTTTGGAGCGCGTATATTCCCTGTAACCCTTCACCATATCCGCATAGGGGTTGATGTAATTGCCTGTGCCAAAGTTGCCGAACATGATGTGCTGCACATACCGGTGCGCATCATCCACCGGGTAATAGGCGGGAAACAGCACGGGGTTGGACTGCACGACTTTTTTATACATGTTGGTGCCCCCGTCCAGCGGGCCGTTGTAGTCGTCGAACACGCCGGAGAGGCGGATGCCTACTTCGGTGGATTTGGTGAGGTTGATGTTGACGTTCGTGCGGAGGGAGTAGGTGTTCAGCCGGATGTTGTTATTGAAATTATTGCGCTTGTCTACATTCAGGATGCCATTGTCGCGGTTCATGGCCGCCGCCAGGTAATACCGGGCCACTTTACCGCCCCCGGATACGTTGAAGTTGGCGCGCTGGTTCATGGTGGATTTTTTGAACAGCTCGCCGCGCCAGTCTGTAGCCGGGTATACATATGGATTTTTACCGGCGATGGTATTATCGATCTTGGCCTCTGAATACGGCAGCTGGCCCAGCGGATCGCGGGTGAGCACGGCTTCGTTGCCCAGGCGCATGTAGGTAATGGGGTCCGCCAGTTCAACATTCTTCGTGGGCGCGGAATTGGAATTCTCTATCCTGACGGATACGCGGGCTTTGCCTTCCACGCCTTCTTTGGTGGTGATGAGGATCACTCCGTTGGCGCCCCTGGCGCCATAAAGTGCGGTAGACGTGGCGTCTTTCAGGATGGAGAAGCTGGCGATATCATCCACGGTGAGGCGCGCGAGGTCTGTGGTGGTGGTTTCGATACCGTCTATCAGGATCAGAGGGTCTTTTTTGTAACCGAAGGTGGTTACGCCGCGAATGAAGAAGTCCGCATTGTCCGCCCCCGGCTCGCCGCTGCGCTGGTAGGCGATCACCCCCGCCAGCCTGCCGGCGAGCGCGGTAGTAAGGTTGCTGGACGGAACTTTCAGCTCTTTCGGGTTGATGGTGGTCACGGCGCCTACCACTTCCCTTTTCTTTTGTGTGCCGAAACCCACGATCACCGTTTCTTCCAGCTGGCTGGACGCGAAGGCGAGCTGTACGTTGATCACGTCGCGGCCGCTGATGGGTATCTCCTGGCGGTCGTAGCCGATCATGCTGTACACGAGCACCGTGGCGCCGTCGGGGATGTCGAGCACGTATTTGCCGTTGAGGTCTGTGGTGGTACCTATGCTGGGCGCGCTTTTCACGGAAATGGTCACGCCGGGCAGCGGCATGCCGGTGGTATCCGTTACAGTGCCGCGCACATCTTTTTTGATGGCGAGGCTTCCCGTTTCACCTTTGGTAGTGATGGCGATCAGGTTACCTTCCAGCAGCCTGTATTCCAGGTTGGCCAGCGGCAGCACGGTTTCCAGCACTTTGAACACGGTTTCGTCTTTCACCGAAAGGTCTATTTTCCGGTCGCTGATCACCTTGCGTTCGCTGAAAATAAAGTGATACTTCGTTTGCGCCTCAATCATCATCAGCACTTTCCGAAGGTCGGCGGACTGTATGTTAAGGGTAACTTTTTCCTGCGAGCGAACGGCACCGGAAACATGCAAAAACGACAGCAGGAGAAGGCTAAAGGCTAGTTTCATAATCAGGCATACCTTTATTAGCACATGCGGAGGACTGCAAGCATGCACTAAATGCTTTTTTTTCATAACTTGTATAGAATTAGTTGATTAAATATCCGGAAACAGCCTACCCTTCACAGTGACTGCTTCCCATTAAAGGCTAATGAACGGGGAATGGCTTCAACATTTCCCGTTTTTTTATACGCTGGTCAATAGGCCATTGATTTTGGTGATCGTTTAATAAATAGTAACGGTATCGTCTGTTATCCTGTAATTAAAATGTTCCGTAAGCTGAAGCGCCCTGAGCGCCTGTTCCAGCTGCTCTTTCCCGAAAATGCCGGTGAAGCGCAGGTGCTGGATGGAAGCGTTCTCGAAGCGGATGGTCACATTGTACCAGCGCTCCATTCTGGAGGCGAGGCGGCCGAAGGATTCATCCTGGAAGATCAGCCGGTTATCTACCCAGGCGGTTTCAATAATGGCGCTGTCTGCCTTTAAAAAGTAAGTAGGCTTCATGATAACGGGCGCCGCACCGGCGGAAGCTTCAGGCAGGGAATCGGTTTTGTTGGGCACTACCAGTTTTTCCGCCGGCCGCAGCCTGATCTTCTTTTCCGGGTTGCTTTTCAGCTCCACCATCACTTCCCCCGTAATGAGCGTGGCTTCGCTGGCACTGTCTTCAGGATAGGCTTTGATATTGAAGCTGGTGCCCAGCACATTCACATGCATGGTTTCCGTATGAACGATAAAAGGTTTCGATGCATCCCTGGCGACGTCAAAAAAAGCTTCCCCTCTCAGGTACACCTCCCTGGTAGCGCCTTTGAAGCGCATCGGGTATTTCAGCTCGCTGTCTGAATTCAGCCACACGGTGGTACCGTCCGCCAGCTTGATGTGCGAGCGTGTGCCGCGCACATTGTAATCCGCCCGCAGCCCGCCATCGTTGCCGGGCAGCAGGCCGGAGGCCTTTATAATATAACCGGCCGCCGCCAAAAAAAATACGGCCGCCGCCGCACGCAGCAGGTATACACGCCATCCCCTGCCTGCTGTGCCGGGCGCTTCCTCCGGCCACATCTGCGGGTCTGTTGCATGCATCCGGGCTTTGAGATGTTCAAAGGCCGATCTGGTATCTTCTTCGTTCTCCCCGCTGCTGCGCCCCCAGAATACCTGCATGGCCTCCGCCTCTTTGCGGAGCTGCGGATCCGCTTTGGCCAGGGCTTCCAGCTCCTGCTTTTCCTCTTCGGTGATACCGCCGGAAAGCTTCCTGGAAAGCAGCCATAAATACCGTTCTTTTTGCGTTTGCATAAAAGCCGCGTTTGCGATCGTTTATTACAAGACACCAAAAAAAGGCTGGTCTACGTACTGGTAATGAAAAAAAATTTAAATAGCCGATGCGGCCAGTAAAAGGGAAAGCAGCGCCGCTGTATCCACGGCTGCTGGGGATGTTCTTTGCCGGGCCGTCAAATACGGCTGCAGCACGGCATGCAGGGTTTTCACGGCTTTAAAAAGCTGTGTTTCCACGGTGCGGGGTGAAATATTCATGATCTCGGCCACTTCACGGGGTTTGAAGCCTTCTTCGCGCACGAGGCGAAATATCTTGCGCCGTTTAGGCGGCAGCAGTTCCACGGCATTGTCCAACCGGGAAAGCAGCTCCTTCCACTCGGAAGCTTTGTAGGGGTCGTGGATATGGGCGATATTGAACTGTTCAGGACTGTCTGTGCTCACCACCCTGAACGCGGAAAATTTGCGGAGATAATTGAGCGACTGGTTGCGCACGGCGGTGAAAAGGTATTTTTCGATGTTCAGCACATCCAGGTAAGTTTCCCTCCCCGCCCAGAGCTTCAGGAAAATGTCGGACACGATCTCTTCCGCGGACTCACGGCTTTGCACATATTCCACAGCGAACCGCACCAGGCGCTGGTAACAGTGGTGGAACAGCTCCTCGAACGACCGCTGGTCGCTTTCCGTGGATATTCTCTGCCATAATGTATTCAGGTAAGTTTTGTCAGTTTTCATACCCGGGATATTTATTCATGAGCGCATTCTCGTGGAACAAAAGTTAGGAATCTGTAACATGGAATTCTGGTAGCCGGGTCGCACACTGACGTCTTCAACGTAACTAAAGTACAAGTTTTAATTTAAAATCCAAGGCCGCCCCGGAGATTATCGGCGGTCATCCATATTTCACCGCGGATCGGTATTTTTGAGGATGCAAACTTTCGCCGATAAAATTATCTACTTTAATACCCACCTCCATTATACCGGCAAACTCCCGCCGGGCGTGAATATCATGAATCCTTTCGCGGAGCGGCCCATGGTGGTGGACGTAATGAAACAGTTCTACCATAAGTACTATCACGACCACCAAACCCGCCGGATGATCATCGGCATCAACCCCGGCCGCTTCGGCGCGGCGCTCACCGGCGTGCCCTTTACGGATTCCAAACGGCTGGAAGATCCCTGTGGCATTACATTCCCCGGCCCGCCAAGCTACGAAGTGAGCAGCGTGTACGTGTACGATGTAATCGCCGCCTACGGAGGGCCCGCCGCTTTTTACAGGGATTTTTATATCGGCGCCATGAGCCCGCTGGGCTTTACGGTAGACAAGCCCGGCGGAAAAGTGGTGAACTATAATTATTACGACAGCAAAGCCCTCACGGAAGCCGTGTATGATTTTATGCTGGAAAACCTGCGCAAACAGGTTGCTTTCGGGATAGACAGAACGGTGGGCTACTGCCTCGGCACCGGCAAGAACGCGGATTTTATTCTCCGCCTCAATGAAAGGGAAAAGTTCTTCGACCGCATCATCCCCCTGGAGCACCCGCGTTTCATCATGCAGTACAAGCTCAGAAAGAAACAGGAATACATTGATAAATACCTGGAAGCGTTCAGCGCCTGATCACAGCTTGAAATTCCAGGTGATGGAGGGAATAATGGGAAACAGCGACACCTGCTTCGCTTTGATCTCCAGGTTGCCGTCCAGCACATTCCCCGTTTGGTCGAAGTAGATGAAATACGGGTTCATGCGGCTGTAGGTGTTGTAAATGGAAAACGCCCAGCTGCTGGTGAATTTACGTTCGGGTTTCTTCTTTTTTGGGGTATAAACGGCGGAAAGGTCCAGCCGGTGGTAGGGTTTCATGCGGTAGCTGTTCAGCGCGCCATACTCCTGCATCAGCACGCCGTCCAGGAAATAGAATTTTTCAGGTAAGGTGGTGGTATTACCGGTGCCGAAAATGAACACGCCTGAAAATGTCCAGCGGGGAGTATGCTCATAACTGGCTACCACGGCCAGGTCGTGGCGGCGGTCGTATTTCGCGGGAAACCGTTTGCCGCCATTCAGGCCGGGAAACTGCCGCCAGGTCCATGCAAGGGTGTAACCGATCCAGCCCGTGAGCTTCCCTTTAATTTTGTGGATGAACAGTTCCGCCCCGTAGGCATATCCTTTGCCGAACACAAATTCTTCTTCAGGGTCTTTTAATGAAGGGGTATACCCTTCGCGGTATTCCACCTGGTTGCGCAGGTCTTTGTAATAGGCCTCCACCGAGGCTTCCCAGCTGTTATCCGCGAAGTTCCGGAAATAACCGGCGGAGTACTGCCAGCTGAACTGCGGTTTCACCAGGTAGGTGCTGGGCACCCAGATGTCGGTAGGCAAAGTGCTGCCGGCATTGGTCACCAGGTGGATGTATTGATTGTTCCGCGCAACGGAGGCCTTTACGGATTCGCGGTCGTTCCAGGCGTAACGCAGCAGCAGCCGTGGTTCCGGCCCGCCGTAGCTGCGCACTTCCTGCCCGCCGCGGTACACGGTGCTGTCCAGCTTATTACCATCGCGGTCGCGGGTGTAGCGCGTATACGGGCCGATCTGCCGGAAGCCGCTGTAACGCAGTCCTATATTGACTTTCAGGCGGGGGCTGATCTCCCAGTCGTCCTGTATGTACAGCGCCGCTTCATGGGCGTATTTGCGGACGGCGTTATCCGGCCGGAACACCGTGGTGTCCTGCCTGCCGGAAACCGAGCTGGGGGTGAACGTGTGATAAATGTAATTGCCCCCGAACTTGATATGGTGTTTCAGGTTCAGGAAATAATCGAAATCCAGCTTCGCGTTCAGGTCGCGGATGCCGGAGTTGAGCTGTATCATGAAACCCTCGTTGGACGCGCCGAAGGAGAATTTATAATCGTTGTAGATGAGCGAGGTGTTGGAGAACAGTTTTTTGCTGAACACGTGGTTCCAGCGCAGGGTGCCCGTGTTGTTGCCCCAGGGAATGTGCGCTTCAAAGCTCCTGTCTGAATTCCGGAAGCGGAATACATCACGGCCGAGGTAACCGCTCAGGAAGATGCGGTCTTTAGGGGAAAACTGGTAATTGGCCTTTGCGTTGAGATCATAGAAATAATAACCCGATCCGTAAAACGAGCTGCTTTTTCGCACAAAGGGTTTGGCCAGCACATCGGCATACGTACGGCGGGCGGAGATCATAAAGCTGGATTTGTCTTTCTGCAAAGGCCCCTGTATGCTCAGCCGCGACGCGATGGCCCCGATGCCGCCTTCGGCCTGCCAGCGCTGGTTATTGCCGTCCTTCATGGTTACGTCCACCACGGAAGAAAGCCTGCCTCCGTAATTCGCGGGCATGCCGCCTTTGATGAGCGTCACATTTTTGATGGCATCGGCGTTGAAGATGGAAAAAAAGCCGAAAAGGTGCCCGGTATTGTACACGGGCGCTTCGTCCAGCAGGATGAGGTTCTGGTCAGGCCCGCCGCCTCTTACGTAAAAGCCCGCGTTGCCCTCTCCCGCCGCCTGCACGCCGGGCAGCAGCTGCAGCACTTTCAGCGGGTCGGTTTCGCCCATGAGCGCGGGCAGCTTTTTCATCTGCTCGGTGCTCAGCTCCACCTTCCCCATGTCCGTGTTCTTCACGTTCTCGTCCTTACGCCGGTCTGTGATCACGACCTCCTTCGCCTGGAAAGACCTCGGCACCAGCAAAGCGGTCACGTTCCGGTCTGCCTCCGCCCTCACGGCCCTTTCCTGCGACCCGTAACCGATATAGGTAAAAACAAGCGTATGCTCCCCGGCGGGGAGCGAGATGGAGAAAAAGCCGTAGGTATTGGTCTGTACGCCCTTTGAAGTGCCTTTGATGCCGATGCTCGCCCCGATAAGGGATTCGCCGGTGGTGCTGTCACGCACATAGCCGCTCACCGTATACCCTTGCTGGGCATAGGTTTGCTGTGCAAACAGCCATGCATATACGAAAAGAAGGATCTTTACGGCAGCGCGGGTCATCGTTACAGGTTTTTCAATATCAATATGGTATATACGCGCAGCGCCGGCGTTTTGTTGCCGGCGCCGCTGAATTTATCAGAAAGGTAAATTATCCGTTACTGCTGATAAGCCTGCTGGAAACGCAGGGTATCCGTTACGGAACCGCAATGCAGCATTTCATCGCCGAAATATGGGTTTACCACTTCAGTGGTGTCGCTCAGCCAGTGCGCGCCACGGTTGTTGAACGCCATGGGGCAATGCTGGCGGTAGACGGTATTGCCTTTAAAACCGGTGGTCTGCAGCAGGTCGTACAGCTGGTCGCTCACCATCTGGAAAGAAGACCTCCGGCTGTCCAGCCCGCCTTTTTCGATGATCAGCCCGGCCAGCTCAGCGGAAATGCTCCCGGTGCTCACCGCCAGGTCCGCCGCGCGGCTGCTGTCTATCCCCAGGCGGGCAACCGGCAGGCTGTCCACATGATATTTCAGCGCCGCCGCAGCGATGTCCGCCGCCAGGGTATCGCCTTTCACCAGGGCGTCGCTCAGCTGGTAATAGGCCGTCATGGCTGTTTTCAGCGAGTCGTAATACTCATCAGTAAAGGGCGCCTGCAGTGTGCTGGCCTGTAAAGCCGTATCCTCCCCCGTTCCCTCCTGCCGGCCGCCCTGCTGGCAGGCCGTGAAGGCTGCGCCGGCGGCGATGATCCATAAATATTGCCTGATTTTCATGCGGTGCTTTTAGCCTCAAATATAGGACCAAAAAATATACTATCTTTGCGGGTTTAATAGCAATTAGGTATGCTCATCGCCCTGCAGGACATTACATTTGAATTCGGCGCAAGAACCATTATAGAGGATTCTTCCTGGCACATCATTCCCGGAGACCGCGTAGGCCTTATCGGCCTGAACGGTACCGGCAAATCCACCCTTCTCCGCATTATCAACGGGGAATACACCATTTCCAAAGGCAGCATCAACAAGATCAGGAACCTTTCTATCGGGTTCTTCAACCAGGACCTGCTGAGCTTTGAAACGGAAAATTCCATTCTTTCCGTGGGTATGACCGCCTTTGAGCAGGCGCTGAAGGTGGAAAAAGAGCTGGAAGAGCTGACCGCCAAGCTGGAACATTCGCAGGACGATGCGCTGCTGCATGAGTATGCGGACAAGCTGCATGAATTTGATACGCTCGACGGGTACAACATCCGCCACAAAACCGCCACTGTACTGGAAGGGCTTGGTTTCAGCACGGCTGACCTGGAGCGCCCCTACAACCAGTTTTCCGGCGGCTGGCGCATGCGCGTGCTGCTGGCCAAGCTGATCCTCCAGCAGCCGGATGTGCTGATGCTCGACGAACCGACCAACCACCTTGACCTCCCGTCTATCGAATGGCTGGAAAAATACCTCAGCAATTACAGCGGCGCCGTGATCATCGTGAGCCACGACCGCTTCTTCCTGGACAGGATGGTGAACAAGGTGGTAGAGCTCTACCAGCAACAGCTGCACCATTACGCCGGTAATTATTCCGACTACGAAGAAGAAAAAGTGCTCCGCCGCGAATTGCAGCAGCGTGCGTACGAGAACCAGCAGGATTACATACGCCAGCAGGAACGTTTTATTGAACGCTTCAAAGCCAAAGCCTCCAAAGCCGCGCAGGCGCAGAGTATCGCCAAAAGGCTGGACAAGCTGGAACGCGTGGAGCAGGTAGACGGCGGCCCGGCCAAGATCAGGATGAACTTTTCCGTGGACAAAATGCCCGGGAAGATCCTATGCACGCTCAGCGGCGTAAGCAAAGCCTTCGGCAAACTTGAAATATTAAAGAACGCTACCGCGGAGATCAACCGCGGCGACAAAATAGCCCTCATCGGCGCGAACGGTAAGGGTAAATCCACCCTGCTGCGCGTGATCGCGGGCACAGAACCTTTCGAGGGAGAACGTATCCCGGGGCACAACGTGGTGACCAGCTTCTACGCACAGCACCAGCTGGAAGCCCTGCACCTGGACAACGAGATACTTGAAGAACTGAAAAGCTGCGGAAGCGGCAAAACCGAAATGGAACTCCGCTCACTGCTCGGCTGCTTCCTGTTCCAGGGCGATGATGTGTTCAAAAAGGTCCGCATCCTTTCCGGCGGCGAAAAAGCGCGTGTGGCGCTGGGCAAGGTGATCATCAGCCAGGCCAATTTCCTGCTGCTGGACGAACCGACCAACCACCTGGACATCAATTCCGTGGAAATGCTCATAGACGCCCTCGGCAAATACGAAGGCAGCCTGGTGCTGGTAAGCCACGACCGTTATTTCGTGTCCAAAACCGCCAACAAGATCTGGGAGATCGTGGACGGGGAGATCAAGGAATTCAAGGGTACTTACGGCGAATGGGAAGAATGGAAAAAGCGCCAGGCACTGGCCGCCGCTCCCCCGAAACCTGAAAAAAAAAGCACTCCGGTAGCGCAGCCGCAGCCCGCTAAGCAGCAGTCTGCTCCCAAAACCGCCATAGACAAGGATCTTCAGAAAGAGCTGCAAAAACAGCAGCGGCAGTTCCAGCAACTGGAGCAACAGATCGCGGGATTGAAGGAAAAACTGAAGCAGCTGGAAAACGATATGGCGGACCCGGAAATTTACGCCCACAAGGATAAATTCCGCGCCACCGAAGACGCGTATAAAAAGATGAATGCGGACCTTGCAAAGCTCAATACCGAATACGAATCCGCGTTCGAAAAAGTGATGGAGCTGGAAGAGAAAATGCAGGGATAACGATACCATTTTCCGACTTTATACAGGGGGCGGCCAACAGGGCGCCCTTTTTTATGGGATCCATACCCCGCTCCCGGCCCGGCTTTTTTACTATCTTTATTTTTTCGCACATTTCATGATAACATTATTTCACAGGACATACCTGGCGGTGTTGCTGTTGCTGCTATGCCGTATCTGCATGGCGCAATCCACGCCCCTCAATGCGGACAGCCTGCGCCGGCTGATCGCCGCGGAGCGGGTGGACACGGTAAGGGCGAGGCATATGATACGGCTCGCCGAAACCCTGCGGGCGGCTGATTCAGCCGGAGCCATGCGGGCGGCGGAACAGGCCCTGGCCATCTATACGAAGCACGGCCCCCATACCAGCATCGCGCAGGCGCGGTTTACGATTGGGAAGATCTATCATGGCCGCGACAACTATGAGGCTGCCGGGCCTCAATACCAGAAGGGCCTTGAAGCGATCGGGCAGGATTCGAGCCTGCCTGCCGTATACATGAGAGCCAGGCTGACAGGGAACCTCGCGGCCGTTTATGGCGCGAAAGGACAGCCGGAGAAAGAGCTGGAAATGGTGCTGAGCGTGATCCCCATGCTGGAACGCATAAAAGATACACTGGCGCTGGCAGTGGCCAACTTCAACATCGGCGTAAAATTCTACAACGGGGAGCAATATAAAAAAGCATTCGGTTACCTGCAGAAAAGCATCGCGCTGCACGAAAAAAGGCCCTCCGCCCAGCTGACGGAAGCGTATATGGTAACCTCCTGGTGCGCTATGAACCTGGACAGCCTGGATGCCATGCGCAGGTATCTCGATAAAGCGTCGGCCGTCATGGATCATACAAACCCGTTGCTGGAAGAAGAATACGAGATCGCGCGCGGCCTTTACCATTTTAAAACAAAAAATTACGCGGCGGCTGAGAAAGCCTACCTTCGCGCGCTTCAGGTCAATACCCCTACCGCGCCCCTGCCCCTGAACAGGACCAACGCGCTGGAGTCGCTCAATGAATTGTATGAGACCCAGGGGCGTTACGCCGAAGCGAAGAAGGTCATGCAGGAATACATGTCCATCTCACGCGGCATTAACTGGCATGCCAATATCCTGCATGGGCTGGAGATACTGTCCCGGCTGGAAGAAAAAACACATAACTACGCCGCATCGCTGCGTTACCTGCGGGAATTCGTTCAGCTGAGCGATAGCGTGAAGAGTGAAGAAAGCAAGGTGCGCCTGCACAACCTTGAAATAAAATACCAGGCTTCGGAAAAAGAAAAGAAGATACTGGTACTGGAAAGCACCAGCAGGCAGCAACAGCTTGTATTGCAGCGCAGCCGCGCCTACAACGCCCTGCTGCTGGCGGGTTTGATCGTAGCGCTGCTCGTCGCCCTGATCATTTTTATCGTTTACTGGAATAAACACCGCCTGGCCACACAGAAAGAACAGCTGCAGCGGCAGGAGCTGGAAAATATGAAACAAGCCCAGCGCATCCGGCATTTTTCGGCTATGCTGGAAGGCCAGGAACAGGAACGCAGGCGGCTTGCCCGTGATCTGCACGACGGGCTGGGCGGCACCATGGCAAGCATCCGCGTGAAAGCGGCGGACCTGGCGGACAATATCCCTGGGAATGACGCCCGGATGCAGCAGATCGTTGCGCAACTGGACGGCGCTACCCATGAGCTGCGCCGCATTGCACACAATATGATGCCTGAAGCCTTGCTGAAATTTGGATGGGAAGCGGCATTAAAGGACCTTTGCGAAAGCTTGCAGCACAACGGCGCAACGATCGTATTCCAGGCTTTCGACCTGCGCGGCGATATTTCCCAATCGCAGCAGATCATGATCTACCGCCTCGTACAGGAACTGCTCGGCAATGCCCTGAAGCACAGCGGCGCCCGTAATATACTCGTGCAGTGCCTGCAAAGAGGCGAAGAGCTGTCTGTTATCGTAGAAGATGACGGCAAAGGATTTGACGCAAACACGCTCTCCCCCGCCGATGGCATCGGCCTGCAAAGCGTCAGGGCGCGTGTTGATTATCTCAAAGGCCGGCTGGACATACAATCCGCCCCCGGCGAAGGCACTACCATAAATATTGATATCCATGTACAGGAAACCGCACCCGATATCGCTGCTCATCGTTGAAGACCATCTGCTGATGCTGGAGGGCATCCGGTCGCTGATGCTGGACCAGCCGGAAATAGAGCTGGCCGCCAGCTATTCCCTCGGGCTGGAAGCGCTGGCTTTCCTTGAAGAAAACAGCGTGGATGTAGTACTGCTGGACATCAACCTGCCTGACATCAGCGGCGTAGAACTTTGCAGCCGTATCCGGAAGCTGGATAAAACTGTGAAGATCCTTGCCCTGAGCGCATTCAGCGATCGCACTTTTATTCTCCAGATGTTGCAGAACGGCGCCAATGGCTATATCTTAAAAAATACGTCTTCCCGCGAACTGATGGATGCTATACACCGGGTGCTGGACCACCAGATTGTGCTGGGGCCGGATGTGCAGCAGGTTATCGCCTCCGGTGCGCATAGCCTGGCGGAGCTTCCCCGCATCACGCGCCGGGAAAAAGATGTGCTGCAACTGATCGCCAGGGGCTTCACTAATCCTGAAATAGCGGTCCAGCTCGGCATCAGCACCCTCACGGCAGAAACCCACCGGAAAAACATTATGCAAAAGCTGAAAGTGAACAACGCCGCCGCCCTCATCAAAGCAGCCATGGATTACGCGCTGATCTGAAATATACCCTGAATATGGTATGCCGGCATACCGTTGTTATGGTATTGTCGCATGGCACGGCCGGGCATAGTTTTGTTGAACGAAACCAAGCGTTTAAACAAAACACAGTTATATGAACTTTTCAGTAATTAAAAAGCAGCGGTGGAGCCTTGCGGTATTATTATTAGCTGCCGGTTTGTTTGTTTCCTGCAGCAAAGATAAAAACGACGATCCCACACCTCCCGGCGGCGGCGGGTATCCCAAAGAAGTGAACGTTACCTACAAAGTGACCAAAGTATCCGGCAATATTACCAGCTGCCGCATCGATTGGTTCAATGCCACCGGCGGCATGACGACAGAGCAGAACGCAGCGCTGCCCATCACCAGGAGCTTTAAGAGGACCGTGAAACAATACGACTGGGTAACATTCAGCGTTGCCAGCACCACTCCCGGGAGCCTGAAGCTGGAGATACTGGTAGGCGACGATGTGGTGGAAACACAGACATTCTCCGGCACCGGGACCTTCGCGGGTACGTTGAAGTATATTTTCCCGTAGGCAGCCGTTAAACATATGAATAGGGCGGTCCGTAAAGTAAACGGTTACTTTGGACCGCCCTCTTTATTTTGTGGATAGCCCCATTCGTCAAGCCAAACCCGCTTTTCATGTAATCCAGGTATCCCGCAAATGCCGTACATTTAATTTACGGTATGAACCTTTTGAAAAAGATCTACAACTGGCGGCTCCACCATATCCTGTTCTGGGTTGCTTTCTTTGTGGTGTGGATCACATTGCGGATAGACGATTACCCGGACCTCACGCCCACTGTGCTGGCCGGGCTGCTGAAGGTGCTGTCGCTGGCGGGGGCCGTCTATTTCACCAATTACGTGCTGATCCCGAAATACCTCTACACCAAAAAATACATCGCTTTTTTTCTCAGCTTTACCGCTCTGGTGGCGGTTACCGGCTTTGCCGTCATCAAAGTGCTGAATCTCATACTGCTCCCCTACGCCTCCACCATCACCCATTGGCCCAATGCCACGCTCAACGCACAGCTGTACGACGTGTACATCCCCCTGTTTTTTATGGTGGGCGCCGCGGCGGGCATCAAATTCTATATAGACCAGATCAGGACGCTGCACCGGCTGCAAAGCGCCCTGCGCGCGGGAGCAGAGCAGGAACTGCAGTTCCTCCGTTCGCAGATCAACCCGCATTCGCTGTTCAATTCGCTGAATACTATTTATTTCCTGATAGATAAAGACAACCGTACCGCGCGGGACACGCTCATGCAGTTCTCCGAGCTGCTGCGCTACCAGCTGTACGAATGCAATACCGAACGGGTGGACATCGGGCGGGAGATACAGTACCTCCGCAGCTATGTGGCCATCCAGCAGCTGCGGCATGGAGAGCAGTACGACATTGTGTTTGAGCACAGCCCGGCGGTGAAGGACTTTACCATTGCGCCGCTGCTGCTGATCCCTTTCGTGGAAAATGCCTTCAAGCATGTTTCACACCGGCCGGCCAATTCCATCCATATAAAAATGGAGCGGGAAAACGGGGAGTTCCGCTTCCGGGTGCATAATACCCGCGAGCCGAAACCCGCCGCCGGCAATGGCGGCATTGGGCTGAGCAATGTGAAACGCAGGCTGGAACTGTTGTACAACGGCAAACATTCACTGGTGGTCCGCACGGAGCCGGACACCTATTCAGTGACCTTAACGCTCCAGGTATCATGAACCTTTAAATACCGCATATGAACCTCCGTTGCCTGGTGGTGGACGATGAGCCGCTGGCCCGCAAAGGGCTGAAGGAGTATATAGCCGACGTCAGTTTCCTGGAACTGGCCGGGGAATGCGATTCCGCCGTGAAAGCCGCGGATATGCTGCACAGCGGGCAGGTAGACATCCTGTTCCTGGATATCCAGATGCCGCGCATGACCGGGCTGGAACTGCTGCGCACCCTGCCCAGCCGCCCGCTGGTGATACTGACCACCGCCTATGCGGATTATGCCGTGGAAGGCTTTGAGCTGGACGTGTTCGACTACCTCCTGAAACCCGTTTCTTTCGAACGTTTCCTGAAAGCCGTGAACAAGGCCAAAGCGGCGCTGAAAAAGGAAACAGCGGAGTATTTCTTTATCAAATGCGATAACAAGCTGGAAAAGATCGCCCTGGCGGACGTGCTGTTTGCCGAGGCTTTGCAGAACTACGTGGCCATTCATACCCAGGCGCGGAAATACATTACCTACCTGACCTTTAAAGGGGTGGAAGAATACCTCCCGGCAGACCGCTTCCTGAAAGTGCATAAATCGTTTATCGTGGCGCTGGATAAAATTGAAAGCATCGAAGGGAACGAGGTGCTCATGGCCGGCCATCACATCCCGATCAGCCGCAACCTCAAAGACGAGGTGATGGAAAAAATACTGCACAACCGGTTCCTGAAAAGATAAAAAGCCGCCCGGCGCTTTGCCGGACAGCTTCTTATCTTTTGCTTGCCAGAGACATAATAATATTCCGTCAATACCGGCTGCTTCTTCTCCTGCTTCTTGCTTCTGAACTTTTGGCTTTTTCATTTTCGTTCGCTCCGAAATGATAAGCTGCCAGGCGGTACAACCAAAGGGCAACAATGGCGGCGATCACATAATACGTATACATATTCATATAGGCTATATTTAGGGTTATTGTTTTACTGTCCTCACGGCGGTCGTTTCTCTGCTCTGATACCCTATTTTCCAAAAGCGTGCCATTTTTGTTAATGAGGGTCCGTGCAAGGAACAACTATAAATGAATTAATTGATTTATGTGTTTTGATTCCCAATACTTTTCCCTTCCGGGTAAAACGGCTCAAAAAAAATTATCGTAACTTTGCGGCGTTATAACACGGATGTGCTATGACAGGAATTTTGTTCCACCGGCGTTGGTCCTTAAAATTCAAGCATGGTTTTACATAACAGGTTGTCCGCCACAGAGCTGAAAAAAAAGCTGGCGGAAGAAACATTCAAGCGCGTCACTGTTTCCTTTTACCAGTACGCCAAAATTGCAGACCCCCGGGCGTTCCGGGACGGTCTTTACCTGGCCCTCGACCAGCTCCTGGTTTTCGGCCGGATATACGTTGCCCATGAGGGTATAAATGCACAGGTCAGCATTCCCGAACAACATTTTGAGGCGTTCCGTCAACACCTGGACACTATCCCCTTCCTGAAGGGCATTCGCCTGAACATTGCCGTGGACGACAACGGCAAATCTTTCTGGGTTTTAAAGATCAAAGTGCGGGACAAGATCGTGGCAGACGGCATCACCGACCCCACCTTCGACATGGACAACCGCGGCCGTTACGTGAACGCCGAGGAGTTCAACCGCCTGACGGACGACCCGGACACCGTGGTGATTGACATGCGCAACCACTACGAATACGAGGTTGGCCACTTCGATAAAGCGCTGGAAGTACCTTCGGACACCTTCCGGGAGCAGCTGCCCATGGCGGTGGATATGATGAAGGACCAGAAAGACAAGAACATCATCATGTACTGCACCGGCGGCATCCGTTGCGAAAAAGCTTCGGCATACATGCTGCACAACGGTTTCAGGAACGTATTCCATCTCGAAGGCGGGATCATCGAATATGCGAACAAAGCTCGCGAGCAAGGGCTTCCCAACAAGTTCAAGGGAAAAAATTTCGTGTTCGACGACCGCCTGGGCGAGCGTATCTCCAACGAGATCATCAGCCAGTGCCACCAATGCGGCGGGCCTTGCGATACGCATACCAATTGCGCCAACGAAGGCTGCCACCTGTTATTTATCCAGTGCGAAAAATGCGCGGCGGAATACAATGGCTGCTGCAGCGCTGAATGTAAAGAGGTGCTGGCGTTGCCTGAAGAAATGCAGGCCGAACTGCGGAAAGGGATCGACAAGGGATTGATGCTGTTCAACAAACGCAGGCGCAGAAGGGATTCCGCTTCGAAGAAAGAATGAAATATCCATATAAGAAAATAAAAATGCCGGAGGCTGATGTACAATCCCTCCGGCATTCCTGTTTTAATATCTATTCAAATTTGAACGCGCTGCCGAGTATCCCTCCAAAACCTACCCTGATGCCGATGCGCGTATCCGCCTGGCTCTGGTAGCCGGCCACCACATCCACCCTGAGCACTTTGAAAATATTCTCCAGCCCCGCGAACACTTCCACATAGTTATTGTCCCTGTTCACGTAAAAGGCGTTAGAACCCGCTACCAGGTGCCATTTCAGGCGGTTGAACAGCGGGATGCGGTTGGTGAGCAAACCATTGAAGTGATGCTCCACATTCGCGGTGCCGTACAGTTTGGCGGTGGTGCTGTACTGGTAATACGGCGCCAGCTGGAAACTGTTCACGTAGCGGATGTTCAGGAAGGTCTGGTTGCCGTTGAAGTGCTGCATATCGGGGATGCTCACTTTGCTGTTGTTCAGGAAGCCGCCTCCCGTGAAATGGTAACGCAGCTCGCCCAACAGCTTGAAATTCATGTTGTCGCTCACACCGATGTTCCACTTGTCGAAATCCGCATCCAGGAAGCCTTTGCGGTAGCTGGCGGTGAAGGTGGGGTACTTGCTGCCCATGCCTACCCTGCGGTTCGGGTATTCGATAAAACGCTGCCCCGGCTGGAAGCTGATGCTGCCGCCCACGGTGATCACCTCTTCGCGGTTGAATGGAATATGTGCCAGTTCCTGCGGGTGGTTGGGCGTGAAGACCTTTTCACTGTTCTTGAACAGCACGTAGTCTTCCGTATTCTCCAGCGGGATGCGGTTCTCGTAATTGGCGTTGAGGCTGAAGGAAACGGTACGCTGGAAATTGCGGTAGAAGTTAATACCACCGAACCAGCTCTCATACAGTTTCATGTAATTCTCTTTCAGCAGCAGCGTGTATAAGGAATTCATAATCGGGCCGATAGGCTCACCTCGGTTGAACTGGCTGATGCGCTTGCCCCCGGAAATGGTCCATGAGTTGCCGGTACCGTATTCGCCCTGCCCGCTGCCCGCGTATGTCAGCGACGTGTATGCGTTCAGGTGAGTATTCGTAAATCCGTAGCGGATATTGTTCTGCCATATCAGCGCTTTGTTCTTCGGCAGGCTGAAAGTGACGCCTGGCGTGATATACAAAGAAGCGCCCTCCACGGTGTTATAACTCAGCCCTTTAATGAGCGAGCCCATATTGAAGCGGTGCGCTGCGATGGCCGTGTCGCGCCTGAAATACCAGGTATGCCCCCAGCCAGTGAGGAATATGTTATTTAGCTCAACCCGCTGCGGTTTGCGCCGGAGCGAATCCAGGTGGCGGCCGGACCTTGCGGAATCGCGGCGTGCGCGGGCTGTGCTGTCTTTCACGCGATAGTCCTTCTGTTCCTCTTCTTCCAGCGGCACGGGGCGGATGCTGTCCCAGTAGTTCATCCCCCTGAACTCCGCATCCTTCTCATATTTCATGATCACTTTGTTGAAGTATCCTTTCGGGAAAACGGGGTCCAGGTTATAGTTGGAATAAACATTCACCGAGTTGGCCACTATATCGAAGCCGAAGAGTTTCGTGGCCACGTACACCACCTGGTCTTTGGTGCGCCAGACCGTAGCATTCACCGGCACATGCGTTTGCCTGATCACCAGCGTGTCCAGCAGTTCCAGCTGGTATTCCTTGGTAAGCATCAGATCGGTGCTGTGAATGCGCCAGTCGTCTTCCGTGATGAAGATATAACCTGAGAATACCGGTTCATATTTGCGGCGCGGGATCACCTTTATTTTGTTGACCAGCTTATCGTCGTCCATAAAAGTGCCTTCCAGCCTGTATTTGTAATAAAACAGCGCGTTCTCTGAAATGGGGGAAATGAAGCCGCGCGGCCCCAGCTCGGAGGCTACGGCTTCCACGTTGTTGTCGTAAAAACTGATGATGGTGGGAATGCTGAAGCCCAGCCCTCCCCCGCTCTGCCGGCTGGAAATCACTTCCAGCTTGGTATCCGGCGCACGGTAGGCGATCCTGGTAACGGATTCGGAAAGGGATACGATGCCTTTTCCGGTGGAATCGACGCCGATCTCTTCGGTATCGATCTTTTGCCCGAATACGCGTTTGGGCGTTTTGCGGAGCCTGGCCAGCATTTTAATATAAGATTCCACGCTGTAGTTCTTTACCTGCGACTGGTAAAAAGAACGTTTTTTGATCGCCTGGCGGATGATGGCGTAGGCAGGGTCTTCCCCGCCGGATCTGACTACCACTTCCTTTATCTGCATGCTCAGGGGCTGAAGCACAAAATTCAGTTCCAGTGTGGCGCTGCCGGCCTGAATGGTTTTTTCTTCCTTGCGGTAGCCCATGTACTGGCAAACGATCACGTGGCTCCCCTGCGGAACGTCCAGCTGGTACAGGCCTTCGGCGTTGGCGGTAGTGCCCTGCGTGGTGCCTTTGATCATCACGGTGGCAAAAGGCAGGAACTCACCTTTTCCGTTGGCGATTTTACCGCGGATCAAAGTGGCATGGGCGGGTATGGCAAACAGGAATAAAAGGGATAAAGGTAGATATCTCGTCATGCATCAAAAGTAACAGATACAAATAAACGTTATATGGATTAACGGATGTTTTAGGTCAATTTTAACAGAGTAGATTATTTGGATCGTTTCAGGGGCCTTAAAACGCTCGCAGACAGGGCGCTCACTCCGCCCACAAGCCCGCCGATCACGCTGGTGATCAGGATCATGGCCACGGGCAGGCTGGTTTTGAGGATCAGCTCGCTCATGCGGGTGGAAAGGATATGTTCGTTCCGCACGTCTATCACCAGGGCCAATATGCCCCAGAGCAGGAATACCGCCAGGAAACCGCTGCCGAAGGCGCGGCCGGGGGATTGCTGCCAGAAAAGCGCTACGATGAACGCCGCCAGGGCGATGCTCCACCAGTCCAGGAAGAGCCCGAGGATGTAACCAAGTATGACAGTGAGGATCAGAGCAAGTACAAAACGCATATGCGCAAATTAAAAAAAGTGATGCAGGGTAATCAGGAAGAAAATTAAGGTATTCTTCGCAATTAACCCGCATCACTTTTCCACGGAACGGAAATTATGTGCACCGGCTGTAACGCACGGTTGTTGTGCTATTTGCTGTTTTCCAGCGCCTGTTCTATATCATGAATAATGTCGCCTACATGTTCCAGCCCCACGGAAATACGGATCAGGCCGGGCGTGATGCCCACGTTCTGCCTTTCCGCCTCGCTCAGCTTGGCGTGGGTGGTGCTGGCCGGGTGGGAAGCGATGCTGCGGCTGTCGCCCAGGTTGGCCGTAAGGCTCAGCAGTTCCAGCTCATCCAGGAAACGGCGGCCTCTTTCCAGCCCGCCTTTCAGCTCAAAACAAACAATACCGCCGCCTGCTGTCATTTGTTTCTTCGCGATGGCGTACTGCGGATGGCTGGGCAGGAACGGGTATTTCACCCATTCCAGGTGCTCATTGGTTTCCAGGGCCTGCGCCAGCTTCAGCGCGCTGGCTGAATGGCGTTCCATGCGCACATGCAGGGTTTCGAGGCTGCGGCTCAGTACCCAGGCATTGAACGGGCTCAGGCTGGGGCCTGTGCTGCGGCAGAAGGTATACACCTCGTCTACCAGCTCTTTGCGGCCCAGCACGATACCGCCCAATACCCTGCCCTGCCCGTCGATCCACTTGGTGGCGGAATGCGTTACCAGGTCCACACCGAGCGCAATAGGCTTTTGCAGGGCGGGCGTGGCAAAACAGTTGTCCACGTTCAGGAGCACTTTATGTTTTTTCGCGATCTGCACCAGCGTTTCCAGGTCCACCAGGTCCAGCCCGGGATTGGAAGGCGTTTCCACGAAGATCATTTTTGTATTGGGTTGTATGAGCGCTTCAACGGTCTCCGGTTTGGTGAGATCGAAATAGGAATGCCCGATCCCCCATTTCGGGAGTAGTTTAGTGATCACCGTATGTGTGGATCCGAAGATGGACGACGAGCTTACCAGGTGGTCTCCCGTTTTGAGGAAAGCCATGAAGCTGGCGAACACGGCGCTCATGCCCGAAGCGGTGGCAAAGCCGGCCTCAGCGCCTTCCAGCGCGCGCATACGGTTGATAAACTCTTCTACGGTAGGATTGCTGAAACGGGTGTAGATAAATGCGTCCGTTTCGTCCGCAAAAGCGGCGCGCATGGCTTCGGCATCGTCGTAACAAAAGCTGGAAGTGAGGTACAGCGGGCCGCTGTGCTCCATGTGCGATGTTCTTTCAGATTGTATCCGGATGGCCTGCGTTTCCGCATGCCAGGTAGTTTTATTCTCTCTCTTGTTCATTGTATTGCTTGAGATCAGGCCTTGGGTCAGGCGTTAAGTTTTACTTCCCAGGTAAGGTTGGTTTTACCCTGGCGGAGCGTTTCCGCAACGGAGCAATATTTGTTCATGGAGAGCTCCACGGCGCGGGCCGCTTTGTCTGCATCAATATTGCCGCTGAGATGAAAAATGATGTGCGCTTTTTCCCAGAGGGAAGGTTCTTTGCCTTTTTCGCGTTCGGCTTCTATTTCGATACGGAGGTCTGTGATCTCCTGGCGCTGTTTTTTCAGGATCATCACCACGTCTATGGCGGAACAGCCGCCGAGGCCCATCATCAACATCTGCATGGGGCGCACGCCGTTATTCTTGCCGCCGTTCTCTACGGAGGAATCCATTAATACCTTGTGGCCCTGTTCGTCCACCGCTTCCATGTTAAACCCGTCGTCTATACGTTTTAAAGCGATCTTCATATTTGGTGCTGATATTTTATACAAAATTAGGAGTAAACCCGATTAACAAAGATAATTCTTTACACGTAATAACAGTGAAGTGACAAATGGCATTCGTAAAAGCGGATAGGAAAACCGCGAAGGGTTTTGTAAGTTTGGGAAATTTTTTGAATAGCGTTGTCAGTGCAGACCTATCATAGCAACCAGCCGTTTACATTGGAGTCCGGGGAGGTTTTACCCGGCATAGATATAGCTTTTCATACCTACGGCACCCTGAACAAACATGCCGATAATGTCGTGTGGATCTGCCACGCGCTTACCGCCAATTCCGATGTGGCGGACTGGTGGCAGGGCCTCGTCGGCGAGGGCCGGGTAATAGACCCTTCCAGGTACTTTATTGTCTGCGCCAACATCCTGGGCTCCTGCTATGGAAGCTCGGGGCCGCTTTCCGTGAACCGCTCCGCCGGTTATCCTAAAAGAAAAAAAGGCGCCGTGCTGCAGGAATTACTTCCTGAATACAGTACCATGGAGCTGAACGACGAAGGTGACGCCTACGACGGCCAGCGCTGGTACCGCGATTTCCCGCAGGTCACCATCCGCGACATCGTGCATGCGCACATCCTGCTCCGCAAACACCTTAATATAGATCATATCCACCTGCTGGTAGGCGGTTCCATGGGCGGCTACCAGGTGCTGGAATGGACGCTGATGGAGCCTGAGCGCATCGGCCGGCTGTTCCTGCTGTGCACCGGGGCTGCCGAAAGCGCCTGGGGCATTGCCGTGCATACCTCGCAGCGGCTGGCCATCGAAGCAGACAGTACCTGGGAACTGCCCCGCAAAGACGCGGGGGCGGCGGGACTGAAGGCTGCAAGGGCCATTGGTATGCTCACCTACCGGAACTACAAGACCTTCATGGCCACCCAAACCGATCCCGACAAGGAAAAAACGGATCATTTCAGGGCGTCATCCTATATCGAATACCAGGGCGAAAAGCTGGTGAAACGCTTCAATGCCCAGAGCTACTGGCTGCTCACCAAAGCGATGGACAGCCACAACATCGCCCGGGGGCGGCATGCGGACGTAGCCACCACCCTGCGCCAGATAGAGCAGAAAACCCTGCTGATCGGCATCACCAGCGACATACTCTGCCCGCCCGAAGAACAGCTCCTGCTGGCAGAGCATATGCACAACACGGTATACCACGAGATCGACTCCCCCTACGGGCACGACGGCTTCCTGATCGAATTCGAAAAGATCGGGCGGATACTTGCCGCATTCCTGGAACAGGCTTAAATCTTTTCATGGCGGAAAATACCCCTGCAGCCGCTATTCCCTGAGCGTGCGGAATACGCTTATTGCGCCCGGTGCCAATGCATCAAGTATTAGCCTATTCTTTAATGGAAAAATTGTTGGTATTCTAAAAATTCCTTAACTTCTCCTTATAATACAACTGATCAACAACCAAAACCTGTACACGTTTAATCCGTAGAAATCAACATTCATTCAATCCAAAAGACTGCCGATCCTTTCATCAAATTCTCACTTTATGAAATTAACTCGACAAAAGCATGGGTGGCTCATGGCGTTGTTCCTGCTGCTTGCGCAATTAACCCTTGGCCAAACCCAGCATACTATCTCCGGAACAGTTGTTAATTCATCCACCAGCCAGGCTATGCCGGGCGTAACCGTGTCCGTGAAAGGCGCTTCTACAGGGGCAGTCACCAACAACAACGGGGAATTCACCGTCAAAACCACCCGTTCCCTGCCACTGACGCTCGTGTTCACCTACGTGGGCTTCAAAACGCAGGAGATCACCGTGCAGGACGCCTCCGCCAGCGTGAACGTACAGCTGGCCTCCACCGAGATCCTGGGCCAGGAAGTAGTGGTGTCCGCCAGCCGCGTGGCGGAAAGCATCATGGAATCTCCTGTATCCATCGAAAAACTGAGCACCAGGGCCATTAAAGAAACTCCAACCCTTAGCTTCTACGATGCCATCACGAATTTCAAAGGCGTGGAAAGCAGCGTACAGAGCCTCACTTTCCGCTCCATCACCACCCGCGGCTTCAATGCCAACGGTAATACCCGCTTCAACCAGTTCATAGACGGGATGGACAACCAGGCCCCCGGCCTCAACTTCTCCGTGGGCAACATCGTGGGCATCTCCGATCTCGACGTTGAAAGCGTGGAACTGCTGCCCGGTGCGGCTTCCGCCCTTTACGGCGCAGGCGGCATCAACGGTACGCTGCTGATGACCAGCAAAAATCCTTATGACTACCAGGGCCTCAGCCTCCAGCTGAAAGCCGCCATGAATAATGTAGGCCCTTCCGCCAGGGGATCCGCGGGTTTCATCCCGGAGATCAACGCCCGGTATGCCAAAGCCTTCGGTAAGTTCGCTTTCAAGGTAACCGTGGGTTACCTGCAGGCCAACGACTGGTGGGCAGCGGATTCCACCAACTTCGACCGCCTGAACCTTAATAAAAAAGCAGGCTTCAACCATAGCTCGGACCCGAACTACGACGGTGTGAACGTGTATGGCGACGAGATCAACGCCAATATGCGCAGCGTGGCGCAGTCTGCCGTGGCTGTAGGTACCAACGCCTTCATCCAGCAATTCACCGCGCAGGCAGGCAGGGCGCCTACCGCGCAGGAGATCCTCAACTTCCAGACCACCAACCCGAATGTAAGGCCCTTCTTCCTTGGCCTCCAGGGCGGCGTTATTCCCAACCAAAGCGTAAGCCGCACTGGGTACCGCGAGCAGGAGCTTGTAGACTATGATACCAAAAGCCTCCGTACCGGCGCTGCTTTCCATTACCGCTTCAATTCGGAGCTGGAAGCCATCGTACAGGGCAACTGGGGCCAGGGTACCAGCGTTTATACAGGTACAGACCGATATTCGCTGCGCAACTTCAACCTCGGGCAGTATAAGCTGGAGTTGAAAGGCAAGAACTTCTTCCTGCGCGGCTACACTACCCAGGAACGTTCCGGTGAAGCCTACAATGCTACCGCGCTGGCCTCGCTGATCAACGAGGGCTGGAAGCCCAGCACCGCCTGGTTCCCGCAGTATGTGGGCAACTATGTAGGCGCAAGGGGCGCGGGCGCCAGCGATGCGGCCGCACATGCTGCAGCCAGGGCAGCGGCGGACCAGGGGCGATTTACGCCGGGCTCCCCGCAGTTCCAGACCGCGAAGGATACCATTTCCAATAAATACATTGGCGTAGGGCCGGGTAAGAACGGTGCGCGGTTCGATGATAAGACCAATCTTTACCACTACGAGGGCATGTACAATTTCAGCCACCTGGTTAAAATATTCGAACTGCAGGCCGGCGCTTCCTACCGCCGCTACGACCTGAACTCAGGCGGCACCATCTTTGACGATGCCAACCGCGATATCAAAATAGATGAATACGGCGCATTCCTCCAGGTGGGTAAAAAACTGGTGAACGACCGCATCAAGCTGACCGCCTCCATGCGCTACGATAAAAATGAGAACTTCGAAGGCCGCTTCACGCCAAGGTTTACAGGCGTGTTCACCGTGGCGAAAGACAATAACATCCGCCTCTCCTACCAGACCGGTTTCCGCAACCCCACCACGCAAAACCAGTACATCGACCTGGAAGTGAGGGCCAATACCCGCCAGATAGGCGGCCTGCCGGAACTGCTCAACAAATACAACCTGAACACCAACAAAGGTTATACGCAGGAAAGCTTCCAGCGTTTCCAGCAAACCGGCAACCCGGCAGACCTTCAGCAATACACGCCTACCGAATTTAAACCGGAACGGGTGCAGGCCTACGAAGTGGGTTACCGCGGCCTGATCAAGAACCGGCTGCTGATCGACGCTTATTATTATTACAACAGCTACAAGGATTTCATCAATACCATCGTGCTGATACAAAGTGCCGACGGAACCCCGGCAGGCCTTGCCGCGCCGCGGATCTTCTCCACCGTGAACAATAATCCCGAAACAGTAGTGACCCAGGGATGGGCGCTGGGCCTGGATTACGTGGTGGGCACCTGGAACATCAGCGGTAATATTTCCTACAACGACATGACGAAAAAACCCGTGAGCCTGTACAACGACTTCAACACCCCGAAATACCGCGCCAACCTTGGCTTCGGCAACCGGAACGTGTACAAGAACCTCGGGTTCAACATCAGCTATCGCTGGCAGGATACCTATCTCTGGAACTCCACCTTCGCGGTAGGCGACATCCCCGCTTTCAGCACGCTGGACGCGCAGATCAGCTACAGGATCCCGACGGCCAAAGCCACCATCAAGCTGGGCGGCTCTAACCTGCTGAACCACTATTACAACACCTCTTACGGCAACCCGATGATCGGCGGTATTTATTATATCGGCCTGACCTTCGACGAGCTTTTACGGTAGTCATTTTCTTTGCCATAATATATAATAGCGAAGGCCCCGGTTTTACACCGGGGCCTTCTATTTTGTTGTAACCCTCATGATTGCTCATGGGTATCTTTGGCTTATACGTTGAAGCGGAAATGCATAACATCGCCGTCGTTCACAACGTATTCCTTGCCTTCGATGCGCAGGCGGCCATTGTCGCGGGCTGCTGCTTCGGAGCCATATTTTACATAGTCTTCATAAGCGATCACTTCCGCTTTGATGAAACCTTTTTCAAAATCAGTGTGGATCACGCTGGCAGCCTGCGGGGCTTTCCAGCCTTTGTGGATGGTCCAGGCACGCACTTCCTGTACCCCTGCCGTGAAGTAGGTGATCAGGTCAAGCAGCTTGTAGGCGGAGCGGATCAGGCGGTTCAGGCCGGGCTCCGTAAGGCCGTATTCAGAGAAGAACAGCTCTTTGTCTGCCGGGTCTTCCAGCTCGGATATCTGCGCTTCAATGGAGTTGTTCATCACGATCACCTCGGCTCTTTCGGCTTTCACGGCTTCTTCCAGCGCTTTGGAATATTTGTTACCGGTGTGCAGGGAGGCTTCGTCCACATTCGCTACATACAGCACGGGTTTGGCGGTAAGCAGGAAGAGGTCTGCTATAGCAGTTTCTTCTTCTTTCCCCAGGGCCAGCTCACGGATGTTCTTGCCTTTCTCGAGGTGTTCCTTGCAGCGTTTCAGCACTTCAAATTCAGCTTTAGCCTTGGGGTCGCCACCGGTTTTAGCCATTTTTTCGGTACGGGCGATCTTCTTTTCAACACTTTCCAGGTCCTTCAGCTGCAGCTCGGTATCAATGATCTCCTTGTCGCCCACTGGGTTGATGGCCCCTTCGTCGCGGAGGATGTTCTCGTCTTCAAAACAGCGGATCACATGCACGATGGCGTCCACCTCGCGGATGTTGCCGAGGAATTTGTTACCCAGCCCGTCTCCCTTGCTGGCGCCTTTTACGAGGCCGGCAATATCAACGAACTCGATCGTAGTAGGCACGGTGCGATTGGGCTTCACCAGCTCTTCCAGCTTGGCGATACGCTCGTCCGGCACGTCTACCAGCCCGATGTTCGGTTCTATCGTACAAAAGCGGTAGTTGCTGGCTTCCGCCTTTGCGCTGTTGGAAACCGCATTAAACAAAGTGGACTTTCCTACGTTCGGTAATCCTACAATTCCTGCTTGCAAAGCCATTTTCTCAAAAATTTGCGCAAAGATAGTGAAAGTATAGCGAAAACAGGAATGACAGATCATGAATGTTTAGAATGAATTACAGGTAATAATTTTTCAATATTGATATTACGAATTGCGTATTTTGGCTCATTATTTCAATCACAACACATTATGGCTTTAAACTACGTCTGGATCGGCTTCTTTGTGATCTCGTTCATTGTAGCCCTGGGGCAGCTGATCTTTTTCGGGAACACGGAGATCTTCGGGAAGATGATCACCAGCCTGTTCGAAAGCGGTAAAAGCAGCGCCGAGCTGGCCATAGGCCTCACCGGCACCATGACCTTCTGGCTGGGTATCATGAAAGTGGGCGAAAGGGCCGGTATGATCGAGGCATTTGCCCGTTTCGTGAACCCGCTGTTCTCCAAACTGTTTCCCGGCATCCCGAAAAAAGACCCGGCCATGGGCAGCATCGTGCTGAACTTCTCCGCCAACGCCCTCGGGCTTGACAATGCGGCCACACCCATGGGCCTCAAAGCCATGAAAGAGCTGCAGGACCTGAACCCCCAGAAAGACACCGCCACCAATGCCCAGATCATGTTCCTGGTGCTGAACACCGCCGGCATCACCATCATACCCACCTCGGTGATGGCCCTGCGCCTCTCCGCCGGCTCCGCCAACCCGGCGGATATCTTCATCCCCACCATGATCGGCACTTTTATATCATTTATATCCGGCATGATCGCCGTGGCCCTTTACCAGCGCATCAACCTGTTCAGGCTGCCGGTATTCGTGTTCGTGGGTGGTTTTCTCCTTATTTTATTCGGTTTTTACAGCTGGATGAAAGACATGCCGCCCCAGCAGATTGCCACCAACACCGCGATGGTAGGCGGTTTACTGATCTTCACTGTTATCGTATCGTTCCTGCTGCTGGGTATGAAAAAGAAGATCAATGTGTATGAAGCGTTCATTGACGGGGCAAAAGAAGGTTTCACCACCGTAGTGATGATCATTCCATACCTGGTGGCCATTATCGTGGGTATCGCCGTGTTCCGCGCCACCGGCTGCATGGATTTTATCAACAATGGCATCGGCGCTTTCTTCGGCTGGCTTGGCTTTAACACGGATTTTGTGCCTGCCCTGCCCGTGGGCATCATGAAAATATTCAGCGGCGGCGGCGCAAGGGCCATTATGGCTGAGCTGATGCTGCCGGAGAACTACGGCCCCGACTCCTTTGTGGGCCGCCTGGCCTGCATCCTGCAGGGCTCCACCGAAACAACATTTTATATCCTTGCCGTATATTTCGGTTCCGTGAATATCAAAAAAACACGTTATGCCCTTACCTGCGGGCTGATCGCGGACTTTGTAGGCATCGTTGCCGCGATCATCATCGGGTATATTTTCTTTCATTAACCATTAAAACAGATGACTGCTCAAAGAAAACCACTGCATGAAGACTGGATCGCCGTGATCCTCGCGTTTGCCGCTATTTTACTGATCTGCCTGGGCCTGCGCCCCTCCATGCCGAAGTTCGAATGGAACAGCGGCGAGTCGCTCGTGGCCAAGCTTACAGACGGCGCCAGCCTTGGGAAGATAGGCGTGCTCTACCTTTGGGTACTGGGCAGCCTGGTCGCGGCTTTCCTGCTGGGAGGCAAAAAGATCACCGTTCACCTGGCCACCGGCCTGCTGGCCATCATGGCCATTTCCATGTTCGCGCAGGTGATCACGGGCAATGCCCGGGTGAAAGACCTGGGTATTGAGATCGTGCTGTTCAGCCTGCTGCTGGGGCTTTTCATCAGCAACGTGCTGGGCGTGCCCGCCTGGATGAAGCCGGTGTTGCAGACGGAATTATTCATCAAGACCGGCCTGGTACTGCTGGGTTCGGGCATTATATTCCAGGAACTGGTGAAAGGCGGCGGGCTGGGCGTTTTGCAGTCTGTGGTGGTCGTGTTCACCGTTTGGTATTTCACTTTCTGGCTTTGCAAACAGTTCAGGCTGGACGATGAGTTCAGAATGATGATCTCCAGCGCAGTGTCTATCTGCGGCGTATCCGCTGCCATAGCCACTTCCGGCGCCATCGAAGGCGACAATAAAAAGCTCTCGCACGTTATTTCGCTGGTGTTGATCGTGGCCATCCCCATGATGATCTTTATGCCTTACATCGCCAGATGGATGGATATGCCGCCTGAAGTGGCAGGCGCATGGCTGGGCGGCACGATAGACACTTCCGGGGCCGTGGTGGCCGCGGGCACCATGCTCGGCGAAGAATCGCTTAAATACGCCACGCTGGTGAAGTTCTCGCAGAATGTACTATTGGGTATCGCGGCTTTCCTGATCTCCGTTTGGTGGACGTATTCCAAAAAAGAAACGAACCAGCCCAAACCCGGCATCCGCACCATCTGGGACCGTTTCCCCAAGTTCGTGCTGGGCTTTATCGTGGTGTCGCTGCTATTCTCATTCGTACTGTCGCCGGCGTTAGTAAAGGAAGTGAAAGGAAATATCAAGGACCTGCAAACCTGTTTCTTTGCCGTGGCTTTCGCCTGCATCGGGCTGGAAACGAAGTTCACAGACATTTTCAAAATGGAGAACGGCCGCCCCGCGATGGCGTTTATTGTCGCGCAGGCGTTTAATATACTGGTGACGCTGGGTATGGCGTACCTGGTGTTTGGCGGGCTGTTCTGAGGAAACTCGTAAAAGATATACATACAAAAAGGCTGTCTCTTGCGGGACAGCCTTTGCTTTTAAATAATGTGTTCCTCACCCGTCATACTTCCCCGTCTTATCCTCGATCGTCACCGGGCCGGCGGAGTTGTTCTGGATTTTGATATACACGAGCAATTGCCCCGCTCCTGCCTTGAAACATACTTCCTGCGTACGTTTCACGATATCCATCAGCTGGTCGTACGGGCCTTCCATCACTGTTTCGAAGGGGCACACACGGTATTTCACGCCTGATTGCTGGATAACGGCGATCGCTTCGTCTACCACCGCGTACACCTGTTCAGACGGCACCTGCGGCAGTATCTGCAATGCCAGGTTAATGTTGTGTTGATGCATGGTCTATTTTTTCTTTGACTTTACTTCATATAAATCCGTGCGAAGGTCCTTCAGGTTCTGCACACTTCCAAATGCATGCAGCTCTTTCAGCAGCACAAGGTCCACATCCGCGACCACGATCATTTCAGTGTTGGGCGTAGCGTCTGCCTTGATGCCGGTTACAGGAAACGCAAAGTCGGAAGGCGTGAGCACAGCGCTCTGCGCATACTGAAGGTCCATGTTCGTTACGCGGGGAAGATTGCCCACGCAGCCTGCAATGGCCACGTAACACTCGTTCTCCACGGCCCTTGCCTGCGCGCAGAAACGCACGCGGTTGTAGCCGTTCTGCGTATCCGTGAGGAAAGGCACGAAAATGATCTGAACGCCCTGCTGCGCCATGATGCGGCCCAGCTCGGGAAACTCGATGTCGTAGCAGATCTGTATGCCTATTTTTCCGCAGTCCGTATCGAACACTTTCACTTCATTGCCTCCTTTCATGCCCCAGGCGTACACCTCGCTGGGCGTGGGATGTATCTTCTTATACGATTCCCAGGTGCCGTCCCTGCGGCAGAGGTACGAAATGTTGTACAGCTGTTCATCCACCACGATGGGCATGCTGCCGGTGATAATGTTCACATTATAGCTCACTGCGAAACGGGAGAATTCTTCCCGCAGCTGTTCGGTATATTTCGCCAGCCCCCTGATGGCCGCGCCCGGCAGCAGCTCGTTGAACTCCATCATGATGGGCGCATTGAAAAATTCGGGGAACACCACGAAATCCGCTTCGTAATCGCTCACAGCGTCCACGAAAAACTCCACCTGCTGCAGCAGCCCTTCCATGCCGCTGTAGGTGCGCATCTGCCATTGCACGAGCCCTATCCGTACGGTGGATTTGTTGTAACGGATGGTATCGCGGTCTTTTTCGTAATAGATATTGAACCACTGGAGCAGCGTGGCAAAACCTTTGGATGCGGCGTCGTTGGGGAGATAATTGCGGAGGATCTTTTTAACGATGAAGTCGTTGCTGAACTGGAAAGTAAGCGTGGGATCGTAGATCTCCTTGTCCCGCACTTTTTCGATGTAAATACGCGGGCTCATCTGTTCCGCATATTTTTCGTAATTGGGAATGCGGCCGCCGGCCACGATGCCTTCCAGGTTAAGGTTCTCGCAGAGCGCCTTGCGGGCGTCGTAAAGCCTGCGGGCAAGCCGCTTGCCGCGGTATTCCGGGTTCACGAACACTTCTATGCCGTAAAGGGTATCGCCTTTTGGATTGTGGGTGTTGAAGTTATAATACCCGGTGATCTGCTCATACGTGTGGTCGTCGCCAAACTTCTCGTAATCCACGATGATCGCAAGGGCGCAGCCCACTACTTTCCCGTTTACGGTCACGGCTATCTGCCCCTCGGGAAACAGGCTGATCAGCCGCTGGATGGTGCCTTCGCGCCAGTAACTCCCCTGCATGTCCTGGTAGGCGGACACCATGGATTCTTTCAGGTCCAGGTAATCTTCCGCCGTGAGCAGGCGCACTTCTACTGTTTCTTCTGCCATAGTAATGTTTTACATTCAGCAAAAGTTAACTAAAAATGCAAAATTGTCCTATTAAATCTTGGGCAGGGGTTGTTTTTTGAGCACGTCTTCGATGTAGAGCACTTTGTTATTGTCCGTTTGGAGGAAAGATTTGTTCGCCGCTTTGATCTTCAGCAGGGCCTTTACCTGTCTTAATACAAAGAACGGCATGTAGAACAGGGAAGTGAATATCTTTTTTTCCTGCTGCATCACCAGCACGATCAAAAAGAAAGACGCCACGAACACCGCTACCACTCCCAGCCAGAAGCCTGCCATGGCGGGGGAAACGAAGATATTGACCGCACCGAGGAAAAAGGCGGCAGCCAGCAGGATGAATAAAGGCGGGCGCAGCAGGTTGATGCCAAAATAAACCAGGTTGAAGCTGCCTCTCCCTAGCCCGGTCGCGAACACATCCCAGCCGTATTTGAAGTATTTGAAATAAGCGTTGATCCAGCGGGTGCGTTGCTTTTCCAGCGCCGCGCCATTGTCGATCTTTTCGTCGTACACCATGGCTTCCGGCGCATAGGCCAGCAGCGGTATCTTCTTCACAATATCCGCCTGTATCTTTTTATCGAACCCGCCGAGGAAGTGCTGGTAGATGATCTCCCGGTACAGGCTGGTTTCCATGGCAATGCCAAGGCCCCAGATATTCGAAGAAAGGCCCAGCTCGCTGCGCATGAGACGGTCCGAGAAGTTGTTGTACAGGTTGCCGGCCGCATCCAGGCGGGCATAGAGCGTGTCTGTATTTTTAGGCTGAAGGTTGGTTTGCACCGCCCTGTGCCCCTGGTTGAAGTAATGATTGAGCACGGAAAGGTAATCCGGATGCGCCAGGTTATCCGAATCAAATATCACCAGCACATCATGCGGCTGCACGAAATGATTGATGGCATAGTCGATGGACCTGATCTTGGCGTTCAGCCGGGTAGCGGGCCGCAGCAGCTTTACCTTGGGGTGGTCGTAGGTCAGTGGGTCGTCTTCGCAGGCATCCGCCACCACATAGATCACGAAATTATCATAGTGCTGTTTCAGCAGCGAATCGACCAGAGGCGGTACCAATGCGAGGCTTTTATGCGCAGTGATGATAGCCGCAAAACTGCGGGAAGCTGTTTGCGGGGCATCTGCCTTGATTTCCGGCCTGCTCATCCCGAGTGCTTTCTTAATGGCATACACCAGCAGCAGCAGCGTAGGTTGCAGGAGGTAAAAGGCAACGATTACCTGCACAATGATCAATATGACGAGGAGCGCTGTATACATTGTCTATTTTTTTTCCCAAACGGTAAAGAAGCCGCCGGTGAACTGGTATGGCAGCAGGTCGGCTATTTTGCAATCCAGCCATTGCAGCGCTGGTACTCTTTTGGTCACAAAAGAGAAAGGGAATACGTCTTCAATAAAATTCGCCTTGCCGAATCCCGTTATCCTGAAGTTGTTCTCTTCAGACAGCCGGCGGAGGTCGCTTTTTTTGAAGAATTGAATATGGTCCAGGTTGCTGGCGGCAGACTGAACGGTGGTGCCATTGTATCCCAGGCCGCTTTTCATTTTCTGCACCAGTTTCCATATGAAACCGTTTCTTTCACGCATTTTAAGTACCGGTCTGGTAACGAGCAATTCGCGGGGGCCGGCGCCGTTGGGCACGGTTACGATCAGGATGCCATCCGGTTTGATGGACTGATACAATACCTTCAGCAGGGCTGAGGGATAGGATAAATGTTCCAGCACCTCGCTGCAGATCACGGCGTCGAACGTTTTACCATCAGCCACCAGTTGCTCCGCGCTGAGCACTTCAAATTTTACATTCTCCATATCGTTCAGCTGCCGGGCCTTTTCTATGGCGTCGGCGCTGACGTCTATTCCCAGCACATTGTAGCCCATCCTGCCGAGGTGGCGGCTGATCACGCCGTTGCCGCAGCCCACATCCAAAATGCGGGCCTTGTCGGAAAACCTGTGTTGCACGGCTCCGGCAATAAAGTCGAGCCGCTTGCGGTCTGCCAGGCGGTTATATTCATATGTGATTCGGTTCATGAATGCTAAAGCGTTGTTGAGTTTGTATAATTCCTTCGTAGACTCCTTCCACCTGCCGGGCCATTTTTTTCATACAGTATTCGCGGCTTACGGTAGCCGTTGCGGCAACCTGCAAACGGCCCCGGAAGGCTGTGTCGCGGTGCAGTTGCGTGATGGCGGCAGCCAGTGATTCAGCGTCCCTTACCGGCACGATCAAACCGTTCTGCCTGTGCTGAACGATCTCGCGCGACCCGTCTACCGCGGTCACGATCACTGCCTTTGCCATGGCCATTGCTTCCAGCAGGCCGATAGGCATTCCTTCCCAGAGGGAAGGCAGGCAGAAGATATCGATCGCTTTCAGCATCTCCGGCACATCTGTCCTGAAAGGCAGGAAACGGATGTGCTGCGAAATACCAAGCGATCCGGCGAGGTCAACGGCTTCCTGTTTCATATCCCCGTCTCCCACCACCAGCAGGGTAATATCGCTGTTGTGCTGCAACACTTTGCTGAAAGCCTGTATGAGCGTAACGGGATCTTTCTGCAGGGTTATCCGTGCGATGTACCCCACTACTGTATGGGACGCCGGTATTTCCAATTCAGCCCGCAGATCTTTCATTTCCCTGCCGGGGTTGAAATGATCCAGGTTGATGCCGTTGTTGATCACTATGGAACGGAAACCGGAGAAATGCTTCATACCGGTTTCCCGGTTACTGGCGGATACGGAGATGTTCTTCTTCGCAAGGCCGGTGAGCATCCGCTCGGACAATATCCGGAGATGTTTCCTGAAAAAAGGCTGGTCTTCGTGGAAAGACCACCCGTGAATGGTATATATCATCGGGCTGCCATTCAGCCGGGCAGGCAGGAAAAGATTGCTGGCCGCCCTCGTTCCATGCGCATGCACCATATCGATACGCTCATTTTTCAGCAGGGCGTTCACCTTGCTGATACAGGCGGGATCGAACGGTTTGGCGGAGCTGATCACGTGATTGGGTATTTTCATTTCGTTCAGCCGGTCTATCATCGGACCATCTGTGAAAGAAAGCACCACTGGTTCGAAGCGTTCCTTATCCAGCGCGGAAACGAGGCTCAGCACGTGAGACTCGCCACCGCCTATCTGGCCCTGCCGGATAGCCTGCAATACCCTTATTTTCCGGAATGCTGCCATTAGCCTGCTGTTTCCGCTACGGGTTGATCAATCTTTCTTTCCCAGCCCTGTGGCAGCTTCTCATAAATTTCAATCTCGCCAAATTCTTTGCTCTTGCGTGCGCCGACTTTTTTCGCCCAGGTGCCCATCCTCTCAATGCCCTCCTGGAGGCTGATACCGGTACCTTCGCCAAAAACGCGGTGCGCTTTGGTATGGTCTGAATAAGCATGCATTACCTCGTTGCGGGCCGCCAGGTACGTGATATCCGGTGTTACGCCGAAGATGCCGCCTACTACTTTTGCCAGCTCGTTAACCGTATAAGGCTTGTCCGCACCGATATTGAACACTTCATTGTAAGCCGCGGGCGTATTCACGCTGTGCGCAATGGGAATGGCCACATCGTCTATATAGCTGAACGCGCGGGTTTGCTCGCCATCTCCAAAAATAGTGAGGGGCAGGCCCTGCATGATCTGGTTCATAAAAATGCCGATCACGTTGCGGTATTTGTCGCCGATATTCTGGTTTTCGCCGTACACGTTGTGCGGGCGGAACACGATATAGTTGAGGCCGAACATTTCGTGCGCAGCTTTCAGATCAAGCTCCACAGCGTATTTGGAAACACCGTAAGGATCTTCAGGCATGGGCACCATCTCTTCACGCATAGGCAGCTGGCCTGCGCCGTATACCGCGATGGAAGAAGTGAACACGAAACATTTCACCTTATGCTTCACGGATTCGTTGATAAGGTTGATGCTGCCGATCAGGTTGTTGTTATAGTTGAAGCGGCGGATGAAATGGGAAAGCCCTTCTGCCGCATAAGCCGCGAGATGATAAACGTACGTGAAACGGTATTGCTCGAACAGCTGGGTAACCATCACTTCGTCTGAAACGGAGCCCTGTACAAAAATGGCGCCTTCAGGAATATGGTCTTCAAAGCCGCCGCTGAGATCGTCGAGCACTACTACTTCGTGCCCTAAAGCAAGGCAGTGTTTTACTACATGGGAGCCGATAAACCCGGCGCCACCGGTAACAAGGGAAACTATTTTAGTCATACTGATAATTTTATTTTTTTTAAACAGGTGAATAGCTCGAATTGGTCAGGTTCCAGAATGTGCCTCTCAGGAAAGACTTCAGGTGTTTGAACTGACCCTTCAGCGTATAGGAAGCCACAGCTTTGGGCAGCGTCAGGAAACTGAAAAAGAGCAGAAATACCGTGAGCTGCCGCTTGTTGGTATTCCTGCGCATATACAGGATCCGGTTACGGGTATGGAAGTACACTTTCAGCGGGCTTTCCTTTCCCATTGTAATGGATTCCTTATGATATATCAATCCCTGCGCGGCATAATATATTTTGTACCCGGCTTTCAGTATCCTGGCAGACCAATCGGACTCTTCATAATAAATAAAAAATTTATCCGCGAAGCGGCCGACCTTGTCGATCACTTCCCGTTTTACCATCATGGCTGCGCCGTGCGCGCACGATGTAGGGCCGGACACATTGTGCTGGCCTTTATCCTCTTCCTTGCTGCCCACTGCCCATGTACGGCCGGTAAGCAGGTTCATCGGGTGAAAGCCTGCGTACTGTATCACATTGGGATGATGATAGAACCTGATCTTCGGGCAAACCACACCGATGGAAGCGTCTTCTTCAAAAGGCGCCAGCAACTGTTCCAGCAGATCGGGCGTCATTTCCGTATCATTGTTGACGATAAAAACAAAATCGCCCGCGGCATGCTGCATGCCCAGGTTATTGCCGCCCGTAAACCCAAGGTTTACAGGGCTAAGAATCAGTTTAAGGTTAGGGTAGTTCCCGGCTTTGATCTGTGCGCTGGGATCTGTTGCAGAACCGTTATCCACAACAATGGTCTCAAAATTCCGGTAAGTGAGGTTTTTAGTAGTTTCCAGGAATTCGCAGGTTACTGCCGTCTGGTTATAATTCAATGCAATGATTGAAACCAGCGGGGCGGCCTGCTTTTCTAGCTTGTTATTCATTTGTACTCGGTTGTATATTAAATCTCTTCTTGGCGGCTAACAATCATCAATACGACTATACATTATCTTTTTGCAACAGGGCTGTAGGCGTATTCGCCAGTATCCACATGTCATACATCACGGAATGTTTTTCCGCATATTCTATATCCAGCCTGATACGCTCGTCCACGCTCATTTCCTTGCTGCCCCTCTTCTTGATCTGCCAGAGGCCGGTGAGGCCCGCCGGCGCCAGGAAGCGGCCCGCATAAGAATCCGTGGTGAGCGATGCGGCTTCGTATAAAGGAAGCGGCCGGTTACCTACCAGCGACATATCGCCCAGGATCACGTTCAGCAACTGGGGGATCTCGTCGAGACTGGTATTACGAAGTATAGCGCCAAGCCGGGTCACCCTCGGATCGTTGCTTACTTTAAAGAAAACAGGGCCCGTGCCGTTGGCGTCATACTGGTTCAGGTGGCTCATCTGGCTCACCTGTTTGTCTGCCTCGGCCACCATTGTGCGGAACTTATAGAATTTAAAGATCCGGTAGCCCTGGCCGGCCCGTTTTGATATATAAAAAACCGGGCCGCGACTCTCCAGTTTGATGAGCGCGGCAATGGTCAGCAGCACGGGGCTGGCAACCAGCAATCCCGTAGCGGCTATAGAAATATCCAAAGTCCTTTTTAAACAATAATTGAGCATTCTGCCCAGGTTAACGGAATGTACTTCCTTCTGCCTGGAGCTTTTTGCCAGTTCCTTTATCCTTTTAGCTGCCTTTACGCTGCTTAAAAAAGCTTCAGCGTCAAACCCGGCGGTAAACACCTGGTCTATCCCACCCATGCTTCTCAATTCCTGTTTTTTCTTTGCATCGAGAGTGTCTACGTATACAAAGAACGGCGTATCCTGCAACTCGCTGAACGAGCGGACAAGCGACAGGTAACTACGCGGATCCGTGCCTGCGCTGAGATTGCAGATCACAAAAGCGGGCTTCAGATCCAGCATCAGCTGCTCCATCAAAATGATACGGGCAGCCTGATGATTTTGCGCCACCAGCATCCTTTCTTCACATTTGCCGGCAACTTCGTGCAGGAAAGCATTGCTGCCGATGCAAAGGATGTAGGATTGTGTAGCGCTTCTTGAGAGGTTAATGATTCGGGGTTCGGTTTTAAGCGAATCTGGTACAGGTACTGTTAAAATTGACATCATGCCGATTCGATTTAATAGGTGCTATAAATATGCCGTCACAATGGATTATGAAACGGCTTCAATAGGTACTGTATTCAAATGCATATCTACCAAACTCACAAAATTCATCGGGTCAAACGGTTTCTGAAGGATCTTTACAACGTTGGATGGAACCAGCTTCATCTCGTCTACCCTGGTGCCGGTCAATACCATTACCGGTATGTCGTTGTAAAGAAGATTCTCGTTCAGGATGCCGGTCAGTTCCCAGCCATCCATTTGGGGCATTTGTATATCTGTGATGATCAGGTCTGGCGTATTACCATTATTCAACCACATCAGAGCACTCAAACCATCTCCCGCAACAACAACTCTGTATTTCTGTTTCAGCATCGCTTCCAGTAACAACCTCAATGCGGGACTATCATCTACTACAAGTACTAATTTCTTCATCGTTCTCTTATGTTTAGAAAATTAAAGACTAACTTTTAAACCATTGCCGTGAACATCTTGCTTGATTTTACAGATGCGCATGCGGTTAACGGTCATCTTTGATTTTCCAGGGGATAGGTCGAAACGGTAATATGGGTTGTTGCCATCCGGCGCGCGATTCTATCGCAAGAAGTCAGGCAGTCAGCAAACCATACTAATAGTTAATGAAGAATTCCAGAGGAGATGGCTAAGTTGTAGTGTTGGTTAAAAACGAGGTAAATTTAATCGAATTTTTCGGAATGGGACAAGAAAAATAATTTTTCAGTACATATCCCGGTATCAAATTCAGGTATAAACCCCTTTTTGTTTGTAACCGAGCGTAAAAGTATAATAAATATTTATTTCTAATACCTGGATTTTGGCAAGTGAGCATATTTACCCGGTGAATGGCGTAATATCATTCGTAAACGGCCTGGAAACGATCCCGGAATGCCTGTAGTTTTAAAATGAATTCAAAATTGTTTTATAACTTGCCGCCTGATTTACCCCGCCTCGCATGAGCATTACCAAAATGATATTGTTTTCAGGACTATTTATCCTCTTTTTCAGCTATATAGGATACGGTATCCTTTTGTGGATGCTGATAAAGATCAAACGGATATTTTCGGGACCGGCAAAGCCCTTACCTCCTTTCACACCGCCCGTTGCGCTGGTGATCGCCGCCTACAACGAGGCCGCCTTTATCCGTCAGAAGATCGAGAATACCCTGGCGCTGAACTATCCCCCCGGACTGCTGGATATTATATTTATTACAGACGGATCTACAGACGGCACCCCGGATATTGTCCGGGAATACCCGGCTGTACGGCTGATGCATGAGCCGGCCCGCCTTGGCAAAACGGCCGCGCTTAACCGTGCCATGGAGCAGGTAACCGCCCCCGTTGTTATCTTCTGCGACGCCAATACCCTTTTGAACAATGACGCCGTTATTAATATTACCCGCCATTACAGCGATCCGCTTACCGGCGGTGTGGCCGGCGAAAAGAAAGTAATCGCCGGCAACGGCAACGGCGCCGAAAGTACGGAAGGCGTTTACTGGAAATATGAATCCGCGCTGAAAAGGATGGACGCGGCGCTCTATTCCGTAGTAGGCGCTGCCGGCGAACTCTTTTCCGTCCGGCGGGAACTTTACAGGCCGGTAGAGCCGGAGGTCATCCTGGATGATTTTATAATATCCCTCCGCGCCAATATGAAAGGGTACCGCATAGCCTACGAACCAGGAGCGTATGCCATGGAAGCGCCGTCCGCGTCTATCCGGGAAGAATATAAAAGAAAGGTCCGCATTGCGGCCGGCGGCTTCCAGTCCATCATTATGCTGGCTCCCCTCCTGAACATCTTCCGGTACGGGCTGCTTTCTTTCCAGTACATCGGCCACCGCGTGCTCCGCTGGACGCTGGCGCCGCTGAGCCTGCCACTGGCGCTGGCCGCGAACATCGTACTTGTTATGCAGCAGGCCGGCAGCGCCTACACCATTTTGCTGGCCCTGCAGGTATGCTTCTATGCGGCGGCGGCACTGGGCTACCTCCAGGCGCTCCGGGAAAAAAAAGTAAAGATGCTCTATATCCCTTTTTATTTTTTATTTATGAACCTGGCAGTGTTCCATGGCTTTTCCCGTTTTATCAGGAAACGGCAGTCCGCCGTATGGGTAAAAGCTGAAAGAGCCCCTGCCACCCAGCGTATATGACACAAACACCTACAGGCACCGGCGGCAACCAGGCCCGCATTTACAGTATGGACGCGCTCAGGGCGCTCGCCATGTTCCTCGGCGTTGCGCTGCATGCCGCTATGCCCTATACAGTAAAGGATTTCCCGGGGTTTTATCACGACCCGGCGTATAGCAACATCGCTTTTGACCTGACTTATTTTCTTATCCATATTTTCAGGATGCAGCTGTTTTACCTGATCGCAGGTTTTTTCTTCAGGCTGCTGTACCAGAAGATCGGGGCTTCCGCTTTCATGAAGCACCGCGCACAACGTATCCTCATTCCTTTTATAGCCGGGCTGATCTTTATTCTGCCGCTTACTTACCTGCCGGGCGTTTACGACCGTGTAACCGAAGGCGGGGCGCACTTTACCGGCGCCGATGCTGCTGCTATATTCCGGGATATTATTATCTGGCGAGGGCCGCTTCACCTGTGGTTCCTGTATTACCTGATGCTGATGTACCTGGCCGGCCTTGCAATGATAAAGTGGTGCTGGCCACTGATCAGCCGGTACAAAGGCCTGGAGCGGATCGTCATGTTCCGGGCGCGCCCCGCAGCAGCGCTTTTGCTGCTGGCGGTTGTATCTTTCCTGACGCTGCTGCTTTTTAAGACACCCTTCATACACTATGCGCCCGGCCTGGTGCCGCGCATCGAATACCTGCTGTATTACGGCTGGTTCTTCTACGCAGGCTGGGTGCTGCATGCGGGTATGAAAGATTTTTTCCCGCCGTTGAAAAAATATTCGCCGGCGCTTACGCTTGCCGGCGCCGCTATGGCTCTTTACCTTGGGTTGACGGCTGAAGGAAAGGAAAACCAGATGCCGGTAATATGGATAAAAGCTTTGGCCACGATAACCACTGTGCTGCTGGTTACCGGGGTGATGGGCATATTCCTCCGCTGGGTGAATGCTGAAAAACCATTCCTGCGTTATTTGTCCGATTCCTCGTACTGGATCTACCTGGTGCATGTGGGTATCCTGAATTTAGTAGAACCATGGTTAGGAAAAACGCCGGTCTGGGGGCCTGGAAAATTTTTTATCAGTATTGCTATTACCTTACTGGCAGGGCTTTTGAGCTACCAATACCTGGTAAGGTATACGTTCATTGGCTATTACCTCCATGGACCAAGGAAACGCAGCCCAACAGCAGCGGTAAAACAAGCATAGCGTACGGTATATATTTAAATTATTTGTTAATTGCCTAAAAATAATTGTGCGATCGAAAAAAAAATATATACTTTTACATCCTGAAATATACCCCAACCTTATCCTCATTTAAAACCTGCCCAATTATTTTTGACCATCCTCTCATGAAAAGCCACTCAGCATTGAGTGGATCTAAATATTTATTCAACTCCATGCTGGGTAAGCAAAACAGTTCATAACTGAAACACTTACCATATGCGTAAACTTTACTCACTTATCCTTCTTTTCTGCCTTGGCTGCTTCCACGATGGCCTCGCGCAGGTATTTAATTCAGGGGATAATGTAATTAATTATGACCCCAATAATCCCCCTGCCACGCCAGCATGGGGCACCATCGAAAAGTGGGTGAGAACCCCACGGAACGCGGTGAATTTTACAAACAAAGACTCCTACAAAGCTTACTACCTGAGCGGGATGCCTTTCCGTTTGAAATTCCCTAAAACCTATCAGCAAGGCGTAAGTGATGGAAAAAAATATCCCATCATGATCTTCCTGCATGGCCGCGGCGAATCCGGCGGCATCTACGATAACGAGTACTCCCTTTACCATGGCGGCGGCAAATTCTGCGCAGCTGTAGACAATGGCAAATTCGACGGGTTTATCCTCGTACCGCAGAGCACCACAGGCTTCTTCGGCAATCCCCAGTATGATTTTATCAAACAGATCCTCGACGAGCTGGTTGAAAACAACAAGCTGGACGAAAACAGGGTGTTCGTAAACGGCCTTTCCGCAGGCGGTACCGAAACATGGGAGTTCATGTTCCGTTACCCCAAAGTGGTTGCGGGTTTCCTGCCTATCAGCGGTTGCTCTATTGCTTACCGCGACCAGGTAGACGTTTTCCAGTACATCCCCATGTGGATCTTCCAGGGCGGGCTGGACAACAACCCGCATCCCAACACCACCCAGGCTGTGCTAGACGCGGCGCTGGCGATCGGTTCGAATGTAAAACAGACACTCTATCCCAACGGCGGCCACGGTATCTGGAACAACGCCTGGGACAATGCCGATTTCTGGCCTTTCCTCAACAGGCAACATAAAGCTAACCCCTGGCCCCAGAACGGGCATAACGAATTTTGTCCTGGTGAAACGGTAAACGTTACGCTGGGCCTCACCGCCGGCTTCGACGGGTATGAATGGAGGAAAGACGGGGTAGTAATTCCCGGCGCCAACGGCCATGAGCTGGTGGTAACTTCATTTGGCACCTACGATGCGAGGATCAAAAGAGGTACCGTATGGTCCCCCTGGTCTCCCACACCGGTGGTTGTAAAAATTAAAGCCGCCACGCAAACACCGCCTATCAGCATTGAAGGTTTGATGAGTAAAGTATTGCCCGCGACTGATGGTAAAAATTATGTTACCCTGAGCCTGCCCGAAGGTTATACTTCTTACCTCTGGCAGAAAGTTGGCTCCACCGAAACCCTGGGCACCGGCAGAACGCTTACTGCTTCCACCACCGGCCAGTACCAGGCGAAAGTGACCGAGCAGTTCGGCTGTTCAAGCGCCTTCTCCGCTCCTTTCACTGTAATTCCCGCAAATGGCCCGAACGCGCCGGCTCCTGCATCAGGACTTACCGCAACGGCTATTTCCAAAGTTGCCATCACGCTCGACTGGACGGATAACCCGAACGCCGTTAATAATGAAACCGGCTACGAGATCTACCGTTCCGGCGCCGCAGGCGGCCCGTATGAGCTGGTGAAAATAACCGCACCCAATGCCACTTCCTTCACCAATGAAGGTTTGGCTCCCAATACCAAATACTATTACGTACTGAGGGCAGTGAACAACACAGCCGCTTCTACCCTGAGCAATGAAGCGACCGCTACCACCCAGGTGGATGCAAACGCGCCCTCTGCTCCCACCAACCTGAAGATCACCGGTACCAGCGCTTCTTCCGTATCACTGTCATGGGGCCCCTCCTTCGATGATGTGGGCATCTTCAAATATGACATTTTCGTGAACGGCATCAAGTCTTACACGGTAGAGCCGGATGAAGCAGACTTTACTGTATTCAACCTGAATAAAGATTCCCTTTATACTTTCGTAGTGAAAGCCCGCGACCTTGCCGGCAATATTTCTCCCAGAAGTAACCAGGTAAGCAGCAAGGCCCAGGCCAATGGCCTTAACTACAGGGTATACAACGGCACATGGTCAACGCTGCCGGACTTCAACACGCTCACGCCTGTTAAGACCGGTAATTCCCCCACTGTAGACGTTAGCGTAAGGAACCAGAACGACAACTTCGGTATCGTTTGGGAAGGGATGGTCCGCATCCCCGTAACCGGCAGCTATACCTTCATCACCACTTCCGATGACGGCAGCAAATTGTGGATCGACACCGATTATAACGCCGGCGCCACCCCGCTGGTAAACAACGACGGGCTGCACGGTTCACAGAGCCGCGAAGGTACAGTCACCCTGACTGCCGGTATGCACAAGATCGCCATTGCGTTCTTTGAACAAGGCGGAGGCGAAGCCTGCAGCGTGTCCTGGAGAAACACCGCACACGGTGTAACCAACGCACAGGTGATACCTGCCGAATACTTCAGGGACGTTGTTACGCCTGCCGGCCCGGTGCCGAAGGCTCCAGGCAACATCCTGGCCACTGCGCTGTCTTATAACAAGATCCAGCTCACCTGGGCAGACAGCAGCAATAACGAAAGCGGTTTTGAGATCTACCGTTCCACCAGCCAGTCCGGCGAGTACACCATCATTGCTACCACTGCTGCCAACAAGGTATCTTACCTGGACAGCAACCTGACTGCGCAGACCACCTACTACTACCGCATACAGGCCATCAACAAATATGGCGGTTCCGGCTTCAGCCCTTCAGAAAGCGGCGCGCTGCACTACGGAGTGTACGCCATTCCCACTTCGCTGAATTCACTGCCTGACTTCAATACCATTACGCCGGTAGTAACGGGCCTTACACCGAATGTATCGCTGGGCGTAAGGGACAGGGATGATTATTTCGCGCTGAAATTCTCCGGCTACATTAATATTTCTGTTGCGGGTTCCTACACGTTCTATACGACGTCTGACGACGGCAGCAAGCTGTATATCGGCGAGTTCAACGAGTCCAACCTGGTAGTGAACAATAACTTCGTACAGAATGCGACTGAAAGATCAGGTACCAAAACGCTCGCTGTGGGCAGGTATCCGTTCCATGTAACATTCTTTGCGAAGAATGGCAGCCAGTCGCTGACCACCCGTTATGCAGGCCCCGGCATCAGCAAACGCGTTATTCCGGACAGTGTTTTTGCGAACAAAAAAATGTTTGCCACTACCCTGGCCATGCCTCCGGCTCCCGCAGCGCCTACTACCCTCGTGGCAACCGCGCTCAGCTCCAGCCAGATCAAGCTCACCTGGGCAGACAATGCTGCTAACGAAACCAAGTTCGAGATCCACCGTTCAGTGAACGATGCCAGCAACTTCAAGCTGTTTACAACAGTGGACGCCAATGCAACCGCACAGGGTACCTTTACCGATACCGCGTTGTTTGCAAATGTTCAGTATTTCTACAAAGTACTGGCTAAGAACGAAGGCGGTAGCTCCGTATTCAGCAACACCGCCGGCACCGCTACCCTGAACAACATACCGGTGATCACCCAGCTGGCGAGCCGTTCAGTAAGATATGGCTCACAACTGGTGCTGAACCTGACCGCTACTGATGCGGACGGCGAAGCTCTTACCATCACTTCCGCCAACGTACCTGCGGCATTCGGCACCTTCAGCACCGCAGCCGGCACCGCCACACTCACCTTCAACCCGACCATGGCGCATGAAGGTGTATATAACAATATCACCGTTACAGCGGCAGACCTTCATGGCGGCAGCGCGTCCACCTCGTTTAACCTTACCGTGAACGATAACTACAGCCCGGTGATCGGTGCAGTGGCTAACGTAGCTGTTAACGAAAACGCATCGCAGGCTGTGAATCTCACCGCTACTGACAATAACGCCGGTGAAACCGTAACCTGGAGCGCGCAGGGCCTGCCTGGCTTCGCCACGCTGACCCCGAACGGCAACAGCGCCCAGATCAACGTAGCGCCGACCTTCATTGATGCAGGTACCTATAATGTAACAGTTGAAGCAAATGACGGCCGCGGCGGCATCGACAGCAAAACATTCACCATTACCGTGAATGATGTGAACCCGAGCCGCACCATTTATGTGAACTTCACAGATGGCTCCTACCCCGCTGCCGCACCGTGGAATAATACTAACAAGCAGCCCGTTCAGAACGACCTGTTTGCGAACCTGAAAGACCATAATAATGTGGCTACCACGGTTGGCATCAGCATCGTGAGCGCATGGCAGGCGCTGGGCAACGGTTCCAACTACTTCGGCACCACCACCGGCAATAACTCCGGCGTGTACCCGGACAACGTGATGAAAACTGCCTACTGGTCCAACACCACGCAGCAGACCTTCAAGCTGGTTGGTCTCAACAGCACCAGCAAATACAGTCTTACCTTCTTCGGCGCACGCGGCGATGTGAGCGACAACAGGATGACCAACTACACCGTTGGCGCCACCACTGTGTCTCTCCAGACTGCGAATAACAAGACGAACACCGTATCTATCAACAACATTTCACCCGACGCCAACAACGAGATCGTGGTGAACCTGAAGAACGGTACCGGTTCTGTGTATTCTTACCTCAATGCGCTGGTGATACAGGTGAGCTACGACGACGGCAATGCCCCGGCCAAACCGACTAACCTGGCGCTCGCAGCCACCAGCAATGGTGTGAACGTGACCTGGAAAGACGTAGCGTTCAACGAAACGGCATACGAAGTGTACCGTTCCGCCACCACAGCTGCCGGACCGTATACCCTGCTGAACCCCGCACTGGGTAATGCCAATGCGGTAAGTTACCTGGATACGGCGGCCAAAGCGAACAAACAATACTTCTATGCTGTAAGGGCCATCAACGGTCACGGCGCTTCAGCGTACACCGATACCCTGGGCATCCAGACCGGCAACAACAATCCGAAGCTGGACAGCATTGCCAATGTATTGATCAAAAACAATGAAACGTTTACGATCAGCCTGCTGGCTAAGGACGATGCGGGCGATGTTCTCACCCTGAAATCCACCAACCTGCCCTCCTTCGCCCATCTGACAGATAACGGCGACGGTACAGGCAGCATCAGCATCACACCTGCCGCAGGCGATGTAGGTAAATACGCCAACATCAACGTAGTGGCTACAGATAACCAGGGCGGCAGCTCTACCAGGACGTTTACCATCCAGATCCGTGACAAGAACGTCACCTCTGTATATGTGAACTTCAACCAGTCACCGTCTGCAGACGCACCATGGAATAACTTCAACAGCTATCCCGGCGCCAACGCAGCAATTGCCAATCTGGCAGATGAAACCGGTACACTGAGCGGCATCAGGATCCAGCTGCTGGACGGCTTTACTGGCACCAACGCCGTAGGCGCCACCACCGGCAACAACTCCGGCGTATACCCGGACAACGTGATAGCTACGAACTACTACACCAGCGAAGCTACACCGAGAAGGATCAGGCTGTCTAACCTGCCGGCCAATTACCGCTACAACATCACATTCTTCAACAGCCGCCAGGGCAACGATAACAAGAACACAGTATTCACTGTAGGCGCATCTTCCGTGACACTGAACGCTGCCAACAACAGCACCAACACGGTTAAGATCAACGGCATCGCCGCGGACGCTTCCGGTAACATAGAGTTCACCGTTCATAAAGCCACCGGCGCGCAATACGGTTACATCAACGCCATCGTGCTGCAATATTACCTGGACGACGGCACCCCGCTGGCGCCGGCCAATGCCAAAGCACAGGCTAAATCCAAGACCAGCATCCAGCTTACCTGGATGGACAACTCGAACAACGAGACCGGTTTTGAAGTATGGCGTTCAACCGATAACAGCAGCTTCAGCCTGCTGGGCAGTGTAGGCAACAACGTTAATACCTATACGGACAACGGCCTGGCAGTAGATTCACGCTACTACTACAAAGTAAGGGCGCTGAAGAGCGGTGTTCAGTCAGACTTCAGCAATGTTGCTTCTGCCGCCACTTTCCGCAATGCGGTGTACATTAACATGAACGTGTTCAACCCCGCAGGCGCACCCTGGAATAACACCAACTCCGCTCCTGCGCAGGGCCTGGAATTCCCGAACCTGAAGGATGACAACAACGATAACACCGGCATGACCATGGTTATCCAGAAAGCCTTCACCGGCGATAATCCGTTCGGCATGAACACCGGCAACAACTCCGGCATCTACCCGGATAATGTTATCAGCAGCACCTATTGGGTGGATATTGGCCAGACCGCAGAACTGAAGATCAAAGGGCTCAACCTTTCCAAGAAATACAACTTCGTATTCTTTGCAAGCCGCGATGGCAGCGGAGACAGAACATCCAACTACAGCATCGGGAACACCACCGTGTCGCTGAATGCCGGTTACAATATTAACCAGACCGCGCAGATCAACGACATATCGCCCGACCAGAACGGCGAGGTAGTGATCTCTGTAACCTCTGGCGGAACATCCATCTACGGTTACATCGGCGCACTGGTGATCCAGTCTTACACGCCGGAAGGAAGCGAGATCGATCCGTCGCTGGTAATGGCAAAAGGCAGCTTCAATACGGAGAACGCCACAACGGCCGCAACCAATCTTGAACTGACCAGGGCTTATCCGAATCCGTTCGTGAGCACGGTGAACCTGGATGTGATCTCGAATGGCAAATCCAACCAGAACGTCCTGATCAATGTATCTGATGTTAGCGGAAGGGTGCTGTATACGAAGATGCTTGGCAAGCTGCCCGCAGGCAGCCACAGGGTTACGCTCGACCTCGGAGGACAGAACATCCCGGGCGGATTGTGTGTACTGAGCCTGGTAGACGGAAATAAAGTGGTCAAAACCATAAAACTAGTTAAGAGCAAGTAGTGCAACCTTCTGACGAGATTTAAGGTTTGTTACCGAAAAAATCCGGCTCAATACCGGATTTTTTCGGACTACTCAGATTAGATTATTTTACACTTTAATGAAAGAGAGAATATGGATCTGATTTATTTGTTTAAAGCATTGATGAAGAGAAAGTGGCTGATCCTGGTCGGTACACTGATGGCCGTAGCGGTCGCTTTTCTGCTTACCATGAAACAGGAAATGCTTTACAAATCCACTGCGCAGATTGCCACGGGATTTACCAGCACTGAACAGGTGAAGTTAAAAGACGAGAGCTTTAACATCTACGAAATAGATTCCAAGTTCAGTAACGTGATCGAATCGCTCAAATCTCCGCGTGTGTTGAGCATGACTTCCTACAGCCTCCTGCTGCACGACCTGCAGAACCCGGGAAAGGAATTCAGGCACCTTACCGAAGAACAAAAAAGGAGTGAGCCCTTCAGGATGATGAACCGTGCAAAGGTCATTGAAGTGCTTACCAAAAAGTACAACGAAGAAAAGCCGCTCAGCTCCTACGATGCCGAAGACAGGAAGATACTGGAGCTGCTGAGGCTTTTTAAATACGATATTGAAACGCTCCGTTACGTGCTGTACACCGGCAGGGTTCAGCGCACGGATTTCATTGACGTTACCTACCGTTCCACAAATCCCGAGCTGTCTGCCTACATCGTGAACCAGATCGTGACCGAATTTTTCAGGAACCACGAATCTTCCCGTAACCAGCAGACCGTGCACAACATAGAAACGCTGAAAAAACTGGTAGACCAGAAGAGAGAGGAACTGGACCTCAAGATCGGCAATATTAAAACAATGGGCACCATGGATGTGTCCGTTGAAAGCTCCAGCAAGCTGGAACAGGTGAGCAATTTTGAAAACCGCCTGGCGGATGAAAAGAGCATCTACAACAGCGCCGTGCTGGCCATGCAGCAGCTCTCCGGCAAACTGACCGAGATCGAAAAAACAACCACCCAGAACGCATCTGCCGCCAAGGCCCTGAACAGCGAGCTGAGCACCGCCAAAGCGCAGATGAACGATGCATACAATGAGTATGTATCCAAAGGTTCCAACAACACAGAGCTGTATAATAAATACCAGCAGAAAAAGACAGAATACAAGAACAAGCTGCTGTCCCTCGCTTCGTCCTCCCCTGTTTCGGCCGGCACATCACAGGCGGACCTGAACCAGAAAAAAAGCGAGCTGGAGCTGCAGATCAAAAGCGCGGAAAGGAATATCCAGGATTATGAGCAAAAGATCCGCCAGCTGAATTCCAGCATCGGTGCAGCCGCTTCCCGGAATGCCAATAACCTGGCCTTGCAGAAAGAGGTGGAACTCGCACAGCAGGAATACGAGGCCGTGAAGTCACGTTACGACGCCGCGCTGAATAACAAGATCGCGCCGATGGACAACTTCCGCCAGCTGCTGTATGGCCAGCCCGCCGTAGAGCCCGAGCCTTCCAAGAGGCTGATCATACTGGCGCTCTCCGGCATGTCCATGTTTGTATTCTGCTGTATCGTGATCATCTTCATGGAATATATCGACCTGTCCATTAAAACGCCGACGCAGTTCCAGAAAATGACGGATCTGCGCCTGCTGGGCGTAGTGAACAACATCAACCTGAAAAAGATCACCTTTGAGAACATCTTCCAGGAAGAAAGTCCTAAAGCAGGCAATGCTGTGTTCCGCCAGCTGCTCCGCAAGCTCCGTTATGAGATAGACAACAGCGGCAAACAGGTATTCCTGTTCACCAGCGCGAGGCCCGGCGAAGGCAAATCCGCCATCATCGTAGCGCTGGCTCACAGCCTGAGCCTCAGCCATAAAAAAGTGCTGATCATCGACACACATTTCCCGCACAACACGCTCACCCAGGAGTTTGGAGCAGCACCCACGCTGGAGGAGTTCCACACCGTTAAGACAGCCGACCTGGAAAACCAGCTGCAATCGCTGATAAGCGCAACCGGCATTCCTAATGTGGATATCATCGGCTGCCAGGGAGGAGAGTATACCCCGGATGAGATACTGAAACAAGGCAACCTGCTGGACCATATGGATATACTCAAAGCCAGGTACGACTTTATTATCATGGAAGGCGCCCCGCTCAACAAACGCTCCGACACCAAGGAACTGATGAAATACGCAGAAACCATCATTGCTGTGGTATCTGCCAAATCGAGCGTGAAGCAGACAGACAAGGAAAGCATTGAATTCCTTGCAAGCCTCAACGGAAAATTCAGCGGCGCTGTGCTGAACATGGTTGAACAGGAAAACATTGACATCTGATGAGCAGGCAGCTGCCAGGATTAACAGTACAGAATAACCGGCTCGCCTGGATAGATTACGCGCGGGGGATTGCCATCATTCTGGTGCTGTACCGTCATATCTTCGAAGGCATTTCGCGTTCCGGCGTGGATGCTGCTAAATTCCAGTGGCTGGAAAATGCGAATATCATTTTCTACAGCTTCAGGATGCCGCTGTTCTTTATCCTTTCCGGCGTTTTCATCGCCAAAAGCCTGGCTAAAAGAAAAATGAAGGGGCTGATCCTGAACAAAGTGAATATCCTGCTGTATCCGTACCTCCTGTGGTCTGCATTACAGATTACCATACAGATACTGCTGAGCGGCTATGTGAATGCAGACCGGGGGCTGGCAGATTATGCCTATATCCTGGCCTTCCCGAGACGGATAGACCAGTTCTGGTACCTGTACGCCCTTTTTAACGTCACTGTGCTGTATATCATCATGCGGGAGAAGCTTCGGTTCAGCGTATGGCACCAGCTGATACTGGGAGGCGCCATGTACATGGCTTCCAGCTATGTGGCAGTACGGCACATCGACCTGGGGTTTATTTACGACATACTGCATTATTATATATTCTTTGCGATCGGCGAACTGGTGGCAGACAAGATACTGGACAGCAAAAATTTCAAACTGTTCAGCTCCTGGGGGCTTATGCTCGGGCTGCTGCCCTTCTTCGTTGCCGGGCAATTGTACTTCCTGTTCGCTAATCTCGGGCACAACAGCACATTATATGTGGAAGAGCACCAGCCGCTTCTTTTCGGGCTTATTGCGCTCTGCGGCTGCGGTTTTATGATCTGCCTCTCCTTCATTTTGCAGCGGTACGACTGCCTGAAGCTGCTGAGGGTGGCGGGATATCATTCCCTCTACATCTATGTTTCGCATGTATTGGTGGCGTCCGCCGTACGCATGGTGATGGTGAAGGTGCTCGGCGTCACTTATCTTCCTGCGCTGCTGATCGTATGCCTGCTGTTTGCCGTAACGGTGCCGGTGCTGATGTACCAGCTGGCTATGCGGGCAGGGTTGTGGTGGCTTTACAGCCTTGAAAGGCCCGACGTAAAAGCCGCAACGAATTGATTTTAAATTTTAGATGGAAACGAATAAAATGAGTGAACCAAAATACACCTACTGGCTGAAATCCGGCGTTTACAGCGGCTTGCAGAAAGCGGCCGTATTGCTTTTCGGCATCGGCAGCGTTTTGGTGCTCACCCGTACCCTTACCAAATCCGAAATGGGCGTCTGGAATCTTTTCCTGCTGTTTGCCGGGATCATCGAAATTATCAGGCAATCACTGATCAAAAACGCGGTGATCAAATACATCAACAGTCACGACCACACGGAACACGCCGGCATCCAGTCTGCCGCTCTTGCCCTGAATATCGCCGTCACCCTCATAATCGCCCTGCTGCTGGCCGCGTTCATTTATCCTGTAAGCGCTTTGCTGAATGCACCGGAGCTGTCTCAGATCATTTACATCTTTTTACCAGGCCTGCTGCTGCTTATACCCTTCTCCCATTTTGAATGGCTGCAAAATGCCCATGCGGATTTCAGGGGCATCTTCTGGGCATACAGCCTTCGCCAGGGCTTATCTTTTTCACTGATCGTGCTGCACCTGCTGGCTGCCCGCGAGATCAGCCTCATCAACCTCGTATGGTATTATAACGCAGGCATTGCCGGAGGAACGATATTGTCATTTGGTTTTGCACGCAAATTCCTTCAGGCCGGTATCAATATTTCGAAGGCCTGGGTAAAAAAACTCTGGCATTTTGGCAAATACGTATTCGGCACCAATATCAGTTCCAGCATTTTCAGGAACACCGACCAGATCGTGGTGGCCTCCATGGTCTCTACCTCCGCCGTGGCGCTGTATGGCGTTTGCATACGCATTTCCAACCTGGTGGATGTGCCTTCCCAGGTGCTGGGCGATATCCTTTTTCCCAAAAGCGCGAGGATGATGGAGTCTGGTAACCTGGAAGGCATTAAATATTATTATGAAAAAGCGGTGGGCGTTATCCTGGCAATGGCTGTGCCCGCCAGCCTCGTGATCATGCTGCTTCCCAGGCTCATGCTCACCATCATTGCGGGAAAAGGATACCAGGAGGCCGCGGCCATCCTGCAGGTCACGATCTTTTACGGCCTCTTCCTCCCCTTCATTAAACAATTCGGCACTATCATGGATTCTATCGGCATGCCCAGGGTGAACTTTTTCGTGATCACCTTTACGGCGGCCTTTAATATCATAAGCTGCATTACCCTCACACGCCTTACCGGTGTAATGGGCGCAGCATACGGCAGCATGCTGTCTTACGGCGTCTGCCTCATTATCACCCAGGTGATAATGATCCGCAAATTGAAGATAAACCCGCTGAACTCCTTTAAATATATGTTCCGGTTCTATCCCGAGATGTTCCTCATTGTGAAACAACGTTTAACCCTTAAACTCGACGCAAAATGATCAGGGACCGTCATATAATTATTGTCGGCCTGCAGCCATGGGATATCGAGATCGGCAGCAATTGCAAGAACATGGCGCTGGAGCTTTCGCGTCATAATAAGGTCTTGTATGTGAACAGGGCGTTGGACCGGATCACCGCGCTGCGCGCAGGGAACGACGCGAAAACGCAAAGAAGGAAAAGCAGCCTGAAAGGCGAAACAACAGACCTCCAGGAGATAAACGGCTCGCTGTATACGCTGGACCCCCGGACCGTGCTGGAATCCATCAATAAGGTACCCTTTCCTTTCCTGTTCGACCTGCTGAACCGCGTGAACAACAAACGGCTGGCGCGCGAGATCAACAATGCAGCGGCCAGGCTTGGCTTTAAGGATCCGCTTCTTTTCATTGATAATGATTTTTTCAGGGCCTTTTACCTGCCGGAATTATTGAACGGCGTTAACGGAACGATCTATTATATCAGGGACAATCTCACCAGCCAGCCTTATTTCAAGCGGCATGGAGCAAGGCTTGAAAGGCGGCTGATGGCTAAGGCGACCATGGTGGCTGCAAACTCGGCCTACCTTGCCAGGTATGGCAGGGAATACAACGTTCATTCATATGATATCGGCCAGGGCTGCGAATTTGGAACTGTTCCGGCCGCTCCGCCCGCACTGCCGGAAGATCTCCGGCAGATCCCCCGCCCGCTGATCGGCTATGTAGGCGCTTTGATCTCCAGCAGGCTGGATGTTGGCCTGATCGAGCATATTGCGCTGGCCAAACCCGCATACAGTTTTGTGCTCGTTGGCCCGGAAGACGGAACATTCAGCGCAAGCAGGCTCCACCAGCTGCCGAACGTCCATTTCCTGGGCAGCAAACCTGCAAGCATGCTCGGAGATTACATCAGCCAGTTTGATGTATGCCTCAATCCCCAGGCCGTCAATGAAATGACCATCGGGAATTATCCGCGGAAGATCGACGAATACCTTTTCTTTGGCAAACCGGTGGTGGCGACTGATACGGAGGCAATGCGCATGTTCGGGGATTATGTATACCTCTGCAACGGGCCGGGATCATACGAAGAAGCGATCGACGCAGCGCTGGGCGAAAAGAATGACGCGAACGGCCTGCCGGAGCAAAGAAAACAATTCGCATTGTCCCATACCTGGGAAAACTGCATCGCAGCACTCGGGGAAAAATTCACCGCTTTGAATAAATTAAACTGACAACGTATGAAACAGAACGATAAATTTTCAGATGACAAGATCATGGCGGCCATGGTGACCGTCTTCCTGGCGTTCACCATGATCTTCCTGTTCCTTAAAACAATATTCTTCTGAATTCCGACAAATGGCCAGATTGACAATCATTAACGACAATGCCTTCACCGGCGCGAAATTCCTCAACAGGTCCGTAATATTCCTGCTGATGATCATCAGCGCGTGTGCCATCGGGTTTCTTGTGAACATCAATGAATTGATCGGTTTCGGGATCATCGGCGGCCTGCTGGGCTTAACGGCCGCCTGCATCTGCCTGTTCAATACCAAGCTCGGTTTTTTCCTTACCACCGTTATCGGCTTTTTTGTTTTTTACATTAAAAGGATCACAAACGACGCAATACCGATGGGCATTGCGGTGGATGTGCTGATCGGGGTAACTTTTCTCGGCATTTACCTGAAAAAATCCGTTTACAAAGAACGCCTTTGGTTATACTCCGGCAACGCCATTACATACATTTACCTGGTGTATGTCGGGTTTCTCCTCGTACAGCTCTTCAACCCTTCCATGGATTCGGTACAGGGATGGATTTTTACCATGCGCAAGTTCTTCAACTTCCTGATGATCTATTTTATCGGCCTCCATATTTTCAAAACGAGAGAGGATATATTGGATTATATAAAGCTCTGGGTGATATTATCGGTGCTGGCAGGCGCATATGGCTGCTTCCAGCAATGGCACGGTTTGCTGGGCTTTGAACGTGACTGGGTAATGTCGGATCCGATCAGGTATAAGCTGTACTTCCAGGGCGGCGATTTCAGGAAATTCTCTTTCCTCTCCGACCCCACCGCCTACGGCATTCTTATGGCCAACGGCGTTGTGTTCTGTGTTATCCTGCTGCTCAATACAACTAATAAACGGTACCGCGTGATGCTCGGCATCGGGGTTCTCCTTATGAGCCTCGGCATGGCGTATTCAGGAACCCGTACAGCATTTTTTATGATCCCCTCCGGCTTATCGGTTTACGTCCTGATGACCATTACCAACAAAAGGACGATGCTGTTTGCCATAACCTTCCTGATGCTGTTCTGCACCCTCATATTCGGGCCTTTTTACGGTAACGGCACCATCAACAGGATCAGGTCTACATTCGAATTCTCAAACGACGAATCGTTGAATGTGCGGGATGAGAACCGCGCAAGGATACAACCTTACATCCTGGACCATCCTATCGGGGGCGGCGTATGCACCAGCGGGGTACTTGGACTTGAGTACAACCCGGGCCATCCGCTGGCCGGTTTTCCGCCGGACAGCGGTTACCTGCGCACGGCCGTGGAAACCGGCTATACCGGACTGGCGCTGACCTGCCTGATCTACTTTATAGTATTGTTTATGGGCGTCAGGAACTATTACCGGAGCACGAACAATAACTACAGGCTGCTTTACCTGGGCATTGTGGCCAGCCTGTATTCGTATATAGTGGCGAACTATGCCCAGGTAGCCATCGGGCAGATGCCCGGAAGCCTGTTCTTCTACAGTGCCATGGCCATTATTATCAACATGAGAAATTTTGAAACCAAACAATACATACTACAACCAGAAAAAACAGCAACTCATGAAAAATAGCATTATCGTACTTGCATTCTTGTTATGTTCCCTGCCTATTTTCGCACAAACCCAGGCTCCCGGGCCGGCAGGCACTCCGTCCATTGAAGCCCGGCTGATAGAGCTGGCATTGGCCAACCCCGCCATAAAAGTAAGGGATTATGAAAGGGCAAAGACCGTGTCTGAACTGAATAAAGCCGGCGCTTCCTGGCTGAATTACGTGACGGCCAGCGCGAACCTGAACTCCGTTACCCTGAAGCTTGTGGATCAGAACGCGCTCGGCACCCAGCTGTATTACCCGCTGTGGAATGTCGGCATCAACGTTCCCCTGGGCTCCCTCGTAGGCAAAGGAGCCGATGTGAAAATAGCACGCCGGAACCTGGACATAGCCACTGCACAACAGGAAATGGCACGCCGCCAGATCACGGCAATGGTTCTCGCCAAATACAGGGATTACACGAAAAACAAAGCGCTGCTGGAATTACAGCGGGAATCGACCGACGAAGACCAGGCTGCGTTTGAGCAGGCTGAAGCCAAATATTCCGCCAGCAGTATCACTTACGACGAATACAATATTGCGTCAAAAAGATATAAAGAGGGCCAGGCCAGGATCATTACGCTGGAAAGAGATATCGCCGTCTCCAAGCTGGAAGTGGAAGAGATCATCGGTGTGAAACTGGAAGACGTCACTAACATTAAGTAGTAATTCTTATATGAATACATCAAAGAATATCCTGCTTATATTTTTTATGAGCAGCATGCTGGCGCCGCTTTTTGCAACCGGCCAGCGTCATTTGGACAGTATCCGGATCCCGCTCACGCAGCGTACAAAACTGGGAGCGCTGGTCTACCTGCCGGACGACTATCAGCAGTCAGGAAAAAAATATCCGCTGATCGTTTGTTTGCACGGGAAAAGTAAATCCGGCAACGATCTGCAAAGGCTGCTGATAGATGGTATTCCCTACTGGATAAACAATGGGCTGAAGATACAGGCCCGCAACCCGGCTGACGGGAAGATGTACAAGTTTATAGTAGTAGCTCCGCAGGCGCCCAGCTGGGGCTTAAAACCAAGCGAGGTGGAAACGGTGCTTAACGACCTGGAGAAACGTTACCGGGTAGACCGCAGCAGGATTTACCTGACCGGATATAGCGCCGGGGGCTGGGCCGTGGTGATGGCCTTAACGGAATCAGCCGCCATTGCCGGGCGGATCGCCGCCGCCGTGCCGATGTCCCCTTCAGCAATAGACAAGAAAAACCTGGGCCAGTTCGGCAACGTTGCCAGGAGCAATACACATTGCTGGTACATTGCAGGGTCCAGGGAAGCCCGTTTCATGGAAGATGCCAGGCGTTATGCGGACAGCACCAACCGCTATAAACCCAACCTCGCAAAAATGACTATCATAGACGGCTTCGCCCATCATTCCTGGAGAACGCTGTACGATCCGAGAACCAAACCAGACGGCGTTCATAATATTTATGAATGGATGCTACAATATCAAAGGGACTAAGATAAAGACCGATGAGAGTATATTTCAAAAACCTGGACGCCATACGGTTTATAGCCGCCTTCCTGGTTGTATTGCATCATGCGCAGTACTTTAAGGAGGAGAACGGGCTGGATACCTGGAAATTCCTCAACCCGGCCATGGCCGATACCGGCCGCATGGGTGTGAACCTCTTTTTTGTGCTCAGCGGGTTCCTGATCAGCTATCTTTTAATGAAAGAACGCCAGGATACAGGTGAACTAAGCCTCCGGAATTTTTATATCCGCAGGATACTCAGGATCTGGCCGCTATACCTGGCCTTCGGTATTGCCATGGTGTTCCTTGCCCCCTATGTTTTGCACCTCTTCAATGCAGCCCCCGAGTACGATGGCTCTACAGTAGCAACCAACCTCATATTCCTGCTGCTGTTTGCTGTGAATATCCAGCTTGCATTTTTCCCCTACAACAAAGGCATCGTGGAAATCTCGTGGTCTGTCTGTATCGAAGAACAGTTCTACCTCGTATGGCCCCTGCTCATGATCGCATTCAGGAACAGGCTCAAAACGTTGTTTATACTGATGATTGGAATAGGATTTCTCAGCAAAACACTTTGTATCGTATTGCCTTATTTTTTCCCGGCGCTCAACACGCGTGAGCTTTTCGGCATCAACTACCTGCTGCTGTTCGACAAGCTCGAACTGTTCGGCACCGGCATGTTTGCCGCGTATATACTTTTTCACAAGGAAACTTATGAAAAACTGCTGGGAATATTAATGAATAAGGGAATACAGGTGGTGATGCTGGTGCTTACCTTCCTGTTTGTTTTCTCAGTGATCAGGATCCCGGCGCTCAGTGACAATTATTATGACCATTTTATTCACGCCTTCCTGTTCGGCTACCTGATGCTGATGGCCGTATCCCCGAACAGCATACTCCGGCTGGAGCAGCCGTTGTTCAAAACCCTCGGCAAGGTGTCGTATGGCATATACCTGTTCCATACGCCTGTATGCCAGCTGGCGCTCATCGCCTTCATGAAATTCTTCGGGCGCAGCCCGAACATCCTGTTGTACGAGATCATATACCCGCTTACCTGCCTGGTTCTTACCTGCGCAATCGCTTATGTGTCATATGAGCTGTTCGAAAAACATTTCCTGAAGATCAAATCCAGGTTTGCCGTAGTGCAAACCCGCCTGTAGGCTTTAAAGCGGGTATGTTTATATAAAGAATACGGCCATGCAATCTTGCATGGCCGTATTCTTTGTTCCCGGAACCGGATCGTTAATTTGCTTTCACAAATTTCCTCGATTCCTTCAGGAGTTTATTATCTGTTACATACATAATATACATTCCGTCTGCCAGGCTGCTCACATCAATGAACTGCTGGTGGTTCTGTATATTGCCTAGCGAAAGTTCCATTTCTTTGCGGCCGCTGAGGCTGAATACCTGGATGGTCACAAAAGTGGACGACGGCAGGTTGATCTCCACCCGCAGCTTACTTACTACCGGGTTCGGATAAACATTCAGCATCACTTCTGAGTGATCATCGCTGCTGTTATCGGTCACATCTACGATCACATCATCGCTCGATTCCCTGCCTTCGGCATCTTTCACGGTAAGCCTGAAAATATACCTGCCGCGCCTGGTAAACGTCAGCAAGGGCTTTGCATTGCCGGCGCCTGTGATGAGGTAACCATTCGCGTTCCCGTCCACCAGGGTCCAGGTGTAGCTGGTAATAGTAGTATTAGTGGCGGTAGAACCGGAACCATCCAGCGTGATCCTTGAATCAGGAAGCACCAGCACTTTGTCTGCACCCGCATTGGCGGTAACATACACCGGCAACGCTGGTTTTACGACTACCGATACCCTGTCTGAAGATGCGGTTCCATCGTTGTCTGTTACCGTCAGCTCAAAAATATAAGTACCGGTGGCGGTAAGCCCCTGTATGTTTGTTGTAACACCCTGGCCGTTCACTATTGTAGCGTTGAGAGGCCCGGAAACCTGCGCCCATCGGTAGGTTGCAATAGTACCGTCGGTATCGCGCGAGGCCGAACCGTCCAGCGAGGCAACGGTAGCCGGTAATACCACTTCCCTGTCGCTGCCCGCATTTGCTTCAGGCGCCTGGTTTGGAGCAGCCTGCACATTGATCGCGACATCGTCGGTAGCGGACAATCCTTTATCGTCTGTAACAGTAAGCCTGAAAGTGTAGGTACCGGCTGCAGTCAGCTGGCTGATACCGGTAGACGCTTTCGCGGCGTCGAGGATATTGGCCGTAGCAGGACCGTTCAGCTGCGACCATGCATAACGCACGATCGTGCTTCCCTGCGCGGGCGTGCCGCTGCCGGAAAGCGTAGCCTGCGTTGCGGGCAGGGTAACGGTGACGTTATTCCCTGCGTTCGCCACCGGCGGCTGGCTCGGTGCGGCATTAACGGTCACTACCATATCGTCCGTGTCTGTCAGCCCGTTATCGGCCTTGACTGTTATCCGGAAAATATAAGTGCCGGCCTGCGTAAGACCGCTTACAGAGGTACTGGCGCTGCCGGGAGCGGCGATCGTAGTAGTTACCGGGCCGCTGGTCTGAGTCCATGCGTAGGATTCTATCGTACTGCCGGATGCGGGCGTGCCACTGCCGGAGAGCGTTGCCTGCGTTGCGGGCAGGGTGATGGAAATATTATTCCCTGCATTCGCCACTGGCGGCTGGCTGGGTGCGGCATTAACGGTCACTACCATATCGTCCGTATCTGTCAGCCCGTTATCGGCCTTGACAGTTATCCGGAAAATATAAGTGCCTGCCTGCGTAAGACCGCTTACAGAAGTAGCGGCGCTGCCGGGAGCGGCGATCGTAGTAGTTACAGGTCCGCTGGTCTGCGTCCATGCGTAAGATTCGATCGTGCTGCCGGAGGCGGGCGTACCGCTGCCGGAGAGCGTGGCCTGGGTTGCGGGCAGGGTGATGGAAATATTATTCCCGGCGTTCGCCACTGGCGGCTGAATGGGGGCGGCTGTAACGGTCACGGCCATATCGTCCGTATCCGTCAATCCTTTATCGTCTGTAACCGTTAGTCTGAAAGTATAAGTGCCGGCCTGCGTAAGACCGCTTACGGAGGTACCGGCGCTGCCGGGAGTGGCGATCGTAGCGGTTACGGGGCCGCTGGTCTGCGTCCAGGCATAAGCATCGATCGTACTGCCGGATGCGGGAGTACCGCTGCCGGTAAGCGTGGCCTGGGTTGCGGGCAGGGTGATGGTAATGTTATTCCCGGCGCTTGCCACAGGCGGCTGGTTGGGTGCAGCATTCACGGTCACGGTCACATCGTCCGTATCCGTCAATCCTTTATCGTCTGTAACCGTTAGTCTGAAAGTATAAGTGCCGGCCTGCGTAAGACCGCTGATGGAAGTGCGTGCGCTGCCCGCGGCGGCGATAGTACCTGTAACCGGGCCTGCAGTCTGCGTCCAGGCATAAGCATCGATCGTGCTGCCGGATGCGGGGGTGCCGCTGCCGGTAAGCGTGGCCTGGGTTGCGGGCAGGGTGATCGTAATGTTATTTCCCGCGCTCGCCACCGGGGGTTGGCTGGGAGCGGCATTCACCGTTACGGTCACATCGTCTGTATCGGTCAGGCCTTTATCGTCTTTAACTGTTAGCCGAAAGGTGTATGTGCCGGCCTGGGTCAAACCGCTGATGGACGTGCTTGCGCTGCCCGCGGCGGCGATAGTGCCCGTAACCGGGCCCGCAGTCTGCGTCCAGGCATAAGAATCGATCGTGCTGCCGGCTGCGGGCGTGGCGCTGCCCGAAAGCGTAGCCTGCGTAGCGGGGAGGGTGACGGTGATATTATTACCTGCGTTCGCTACCGGCGGCTGACTCGGTGCGGCATTTACGGTCACCACTTTGTCGTCCGTATCGGTCAGTCCCTTATCGTCTGTAACCGTCAGCCGGAAAGTATAGGTACCGGCCTGTGTAAGGCCGCTCACGGAGGTGCTGGCACTGCCGGGAGCGGCGATCGTAGCGGTAACCGGCCCGGCGGTCTGCGTCCAGGCATAAGAATCGATCGTGCTGCCGGATGCTGGAGTAGCCGTGCCCGTTAGTGTGGCGGTGCTGGCCGGCAGTGTGATCGCCGCATCCTGCCCTGCATTGGCGGTTGGAGGTGCGGCGGCCGCCCTTACAGTAACGGTCACTTCGTCCGAAGCCGTGGCATTCTTATCGTCTTTTACAGTGAGTTTAAACACGTAGCTCCCTGCCATGTCCAGGTTGGAAATAGCGGGCTTATTGGTTGTACCGTTGGTAATCGTTGCGGTTTTAGGGCCTGAAACCTGGGTCCAGGCGTAGGAAGTGATCGTGCCGTCCGGATCCCGGGAAGCGCTCCCATCGAGTGTAGTGGTGGATGCGGGCAGTGTGATCGTAACGTCGTTGCCTGCGCTGGCTACCGGTATTTTATTCACCGGCGCGCCTGCTGTAAATTCGTCTGCACCCACATCGTAGGTTGTGCCCTGCGGCCTCGGCTCACCATCATAATCCCCGGTAAAATAAGCGCTGAGGTCCCGGCCTTTATCGATGGCGGAAGAACCTGTGCCCAGGTGGAAATCTTTGGACGTTGGATTCACAAATCCATAACCATTGATGTTGGCGCCGGTGATATTATTTGCGGAAGTATAGCTGATGCCGGATTGTATGTTGATATATCCCCTGTCTCCATATTTAGCTACGGAACCTGCGTTTATCACAAGGTTATTATACAGGAGGTTGCCGGTGCCGATGGTGCCGAAGGAATTGAGAATGCGGATAGCATCTCTCTTGGAGTTCACCACTGTATTATTGAAGATATAGACCTGCAGCGGTTTGTTGTTGTATTTGGTAGGCCTGTCATCCACAAAAAACGCATCCTGCCCTTCAGTTGTGCCGTCAAAGCCTCCGTCTGAGATGATATTGTTGTACACATAACAAAGGCCCACACCGAATACTTCTATCGCGTTGCCGGTACCTTTGACCACTTTATTGTTATATACCCGGCCGTTGGATTCACCGCCCAGGATAATGCCGGCCTGCTGGCTGCCTTTATTGACCGTGCCGTAGTTATATACGCTGTTATTGTAGATCTCCACGTTTTCGGGTGCGGAAGCCACCTGGATGCCGTCCCAGCCCGTATTCTCGGTGATCACGTTATAGATCTTCAGGTTGTAGATGCGCGGGGGAAGCAGATCCACGGTCGTGCCGTTACAATCGGTAGGCGTTCCGTTGGGTGCCGTGTTGCCAACGTACATGCCCTCGCCTATCACATCGTGGATGTAAAGGTCATGCAGCTTAACGTTGCGGATGGAAAAGTTCGGATACTGGTTAGCCGGGTCACAGTCCGGGTTCACCTTGGCCATCAGGCCCGCTTCCGAGCCGGTGATCTCAACCCTTTCTATTTCGTAATCCGTACAGCCTTTACCTACTGCAACGCCGGTATTGATCTTTTTGCTTACACCGTCTACACGAAACCCATATTTATCGCCGCTGCCGGAACCGGTCAGCTTGAAATATTTTACGTTGTTGAAGATGATCCCGTAGTTGCCGCCGTTGCCTGCTCTCACCTGGCCGCCGCAGTTGATGAATACGATCGGTTTATCGGCGGAGCCGGTAAAGTTGAAGAACTGGATGTAGGTGAATTCGCCGGCTTTGATACATACGGTATCGCCAGGCCCGATATTGCGGCCTTCGCCGTTGATATACGCGCCACCGTCCCCTCCCGGCTCTATCACCAGCTTGCAGCTGGCACAGGCTACAGAACCGCCGCCTGGAGGCGGCAGTGTGGCTGCCTGAACGGTAACGGTGAGCTCGCTTTTGGTGCTGAGACCATTGGCGCCTTTTACGGTCAGCGAAAATTTATAAGTGCCCTCGGAAAGGTTTTTGAAATTGGTTTTGGAAGACGCGGGACTTTCAATAGCGGCAGTGGTGGGCCCGGATACCTGCGCCCAGGCATAGCTGCTGATGGTGCTTCCAGGGGCGGTGGATCCCGATCCGTCTCCCAACGCGGTGTTAACGGGTAATTTGATCGAGAGGTTTGATGAACTGAAAGTAACCACGGGAGGTACCGGCTCGGGGTCTGGGTCCGGATTGACCGCTCCGCGCTGGTATTGCAGCATCCATTCATAGATATTCTGTGGCTGGTAAGTATGCGCCGAGTTATATGCTTTAGACCAGAATGTGCCGTCGTGACCGCCGGCGAAAGTAGTGCCTTTGGCTTTCACCGCGGGGTTGCAGCTGTTAATTTCCGCGATATATTTTTCCTGGTTGGAAAGGAATCCGTCTGAAGTACCGCACAACATCCACACAGGCACGTTGCTGGCAGCAACATTACACAGGCCGGCCACCTTAGCGGCATCGATTGCAGCGGTAGATACGGGAACGATAGCGGCAAGATTATCGGAGTAGGTTTTTCCTGAAGCCACATAATTCAGCACACCATAACCTCCCGCGCTCAGGCCGGTGAGGTATATGCGCGACTCATCCACGCGGTACCTGCTCTTAATGTCGTCCAGCACGCTTTGCACCATACCGGCGCTGGCCCATCCATTGGGGATCTGGGGTGATACCACGATAAATTTGAAAAGTTTTCCGCCAACTGTAAATTCCATGTTGGCGCCCTGGGCAATCTCTTTCGGTACTCCATGCGTTAATACCCTGTTCACATCTGTACCGCCCTCTCCAACACCATGAAGAAAGATCAGCAAAGGATACTTGGTTGACGTTTGCCCGTAATCGCCCGGCAGATGCAGCCATGCTCCGGTTGTATTTCCCGGCGCGATGTTTACGGTGATCTTCTCCTGGCTACCCTGTGCAAGCACAGTGGCATAGGGAAAAAGGATAGATATAACAGCAATGACTGCATTTTTCAATACAGCACTTAGGTTCAGGTTCTTCAAGTCGGTTAAAATTTGACACTATTAGCAAAAAAACATAATATCTATCTACTGTTCTATCTACTGTTCCAAAATTCGTCTTTGCAAAAATAATAATTAATCATTCAGGGCATCCTAAAAACAAATATAAATAATCCTATAATTCATAATTAAATATAATACATTAACAGCTAAATAGCAAACATTTTTATAGTCAACTCTCCTTAAATGAGTTAGACTTCACAATTACTTAATCAATCTTACCCTCTTTTGATCCGGTCGCGCCCCATAAAAGTCTTCAAACCATTCAGCAATAAGATCCCTTTTACGCTCTCATCAATCGGGATTTGCGGACGTTCACAGTTAAAACGGTGCAATATGCCCGGCAGCATGTCGCGCTGCTGGTTGCCGGTGCCAAACACGAGATCGAGCCGTTTTTCGCCTCCTAATGCTGTTTCAAAGAACGCCCTGCTTACGCCTGCATCGGTATGCGGAAAAGCGAACACGCGGTAATCAATGCCGAACTGTTCCACCAAAAAATCCACTGACCCGAAGGTTTGCTCCAGCTGCTGTTCCAGGCTTAGTTCCCTGTAATATGGATGGTCTATGCTATGCCCGCCGATCGAAAACCCCTGCTTTACCAGCCCTCCTACTTCGTCCAGCGTCATAAAAGGCCTTTCGTTCCGGAGATAAGCGTCAAAGTCGAGCCCCAGCAACTCTCCCGCGCTGTCCGCCAGTTCCCGGTTACGCCAGGTGATGCGCCGCAACGCGGCTTCAGCGTCTTCCCCCGGCAGCGCCTGCAACGCCCGGGCCAGCTCACCCGATACGGCCGTGCCCGGCGGCTGACTGCGCAATGCGTTTATTGCAAGGCTTACCTTGAATTTGTAGAACAACGAGCGGTTATCAAGAAATGCATTATTCAGAAAAAATACGCCGGGCACGCCTTTACGCTGCAGCAACGGCGCAATCACCTCTGTTACTTCACGCAAACCGTCGTCGAACGTCAGCAAAAAGGAATTGCCGCTTAACGGCCTGTTTTCTTTCACCGCATGGATCACTTCCGGCAGGCTCACAGGCCTGAAATGTTTCAACAGGTAATCGAGATCGGCCTCGAATGCTTTAGTGCCTTTATAGGGATATAAATGACGGATATGCGGAACTTCCCTGTCGCTCACCAGGTGATGGTATGGCAGGAGCAGTCTCGACGCCGGCGCTTTCTGGAGCAGGTTGATGGGGCACGCGTTGGAAACGGTATAAAAGATCTTCTTTTTTAATTGCATGAAGGGGGATTGATACCGGTAAAATTAATCAAACGGATCTATTCGCATAAAAAAAGAGAGGCCTGTGCAGGCCTCCCTTTACATATGGTTTCGCAGCGCGGATTACAGTCCGAACGCCTGCTTTACTTTATCAACGTAGTCAAGTTTCTCCCAGGTAAACAGCTCAACGTCCACTTTCTTTTCGTTCTTTTTACCTGCGTTGAATACTTTGGTCACCGTTTTGCTCTCGCGGCCCATGTGGCCGTAGGCGGCGGTTTCACCGTACATCGGGTTGCGCAGTTTCAGGCGCTGCTCGATAGCGTACGGGCGGAGATCGAAGATCTCTTCCACTTTACGGGCGATCTCACCGTCTTTCAGGCCTACCTTGCCGGTGCCGTAAGTGTCTACGAACACGCCGCAGGGCCTGGCCACGCCGATGGCGTAGGAAACCTGCACCAGCACTTCATCCGCAACGCCGGCAGCCACCAGGTTCTTGGCGATGTGACGGGTAGCGTATGCTGCTGAGCGGTCTACTTTGGAAGGATCTTTGCCGGAGAATGCGCCACCGCCGTGCGCGCCTTTACCACCGTAGGTGTCCACGATGATCTTGCGGCCGGTGAGGCCTGTATCGCCGTGCGGGCCGCCGATCACGAACTTGCCGGTCGGGTTGATATGATAAGTGATCTTGTCGGTGAAAAGTTTCTGTAATTCGGGTTTCAGGCCTGCTTTTACGCGGGGAACCAGGATCTCGATCATGTCTTTCTTGATCTTGGCCAGCATAGCTTCTTCGCCGTCGAAATCGTCGTGCTGGGTAGAGATCACGATGGTATCGATGCGGATCGGCTGGTTGTCGTCTGAATACTCGATGGTCACCTGCGACTTGGCGTCGGGGCGCAGATATTTTATGTCTTTATTCTCGCGGCGGAGGGCAGCCAGCTCGATCAGGAGCTTGTGAGCCAGGTCCAGCGCGAGCGGCATATAGTTGTCTGTTTCTTTGGTGGCATAGCCGAACATCATACCCTGGTCGCCGGCGCCCTGCTCTTCGGGGCTTTTACGTTCAACGCCCTGGTTGATGTCGGGCGACTGTTCGTGGATCGCGGAGAAGATGCCGCAGGAATTCGCTTCGAACATGTATTCGCTCTTGGTGTAACCAATGCGGCGGATCACATCACGGGCAATATCCTGTACGTCGAGGTATGCGTCAGATTTCACTTCGCCTGCCAACACTACCTGGCCGGTGGTTACCAGCGTTTCGCAGGCAACTTTTGAAGTAAGATCGTAGGCAAGGAAATTATCGATAAGCGCGTCTGAAATCTGGTCGGCCACCTTGTCCGGATGCCCTTCAGATACGGATTCTGAGGTAAATAAATAAGGCATAAAAGTTTGGATTCTATGATTATAGTTGAGTATATATGATCCTGAGCTTCACATTAGCCGGAGGTGTTGCATTGCCACCGCCTGCCTTCAATCTCCTCATGTCCATCGGGTAACGGCTTGATAAAGCTTCCAGTTTCAGCACCGAGTTCTCCAGTTTGTTGTCCAGGATGAACTGTAAATGCCGTGCAATATTAAACTTATATTGAACAACTTTAAAGGGCCCGAGGTCACTAATGACAGTTTTATTACCGCCGAAGTAGGTCAGATCGGGCTGCTGGGGGTTGCCGTAGTCGATAATGAACCCGAGGCTGTCGTGGGTGATATAACGCATCAGGAAGAGGCGGTCCGGCTCGGAGAACAGGTCGTCCCTGCCGGTGTTGCCGCTGTTGATCTCGGTGATCACCAGCTCAGCTTTATTGATCACGGCTTTCGGGATGTTCTCGATCTCAGGCAGCTGGAGCTGGGCATAAATGCCGGGAGCTTCCTGGAGGTACAGCAGGTTGTCGCCGCCGGGCCTGTTGGTATTGATATGCTGCGCAACTTCAGCGCCGGTGTAGTTGCGGGCGAAGTAGTTCGCATGCGCGCTGCCGCCTACGCCCGGGTTGGGAACGAAGGGGAAGTTGGCAATGATGGAATCTTTTTCGGAGTTCTTATAATATACCGCGATGCGTGTTTCACCGGTGTTCAGGTTGGGGAACAGCATGGTTTTGCCATTCACGGTATCCGGCACGATGGCCAGGCCTCCCAGCCATTTGTTGAAAGCGGAGTCTGACTTGAAAGCACCGTCTGCCCGCTGCTGGAACAGCTCGGTACCAAAGGAGTTGTTCAGCTTAATACGCAGCTGTGGCCCCTGTTTGGTGCCGTAAATGTTGATGGAGTCTTTCGGGTATACCGGGTACACCTGCTGGCTGGCCAGCTGCTTGCCCGGATCGTAAGAAAGCGGACGGTTGTAGCGGTAGTTGGAATCGATCTTGAAGTTGGGCTCGTTCATCCTGAAAACACGCATGGTCTGCGGGGCGTTCTCGCCATACCAGGCGGTATCGCAGCCGATGTAAAGCACCACGGAATCGAGCGTCCAGCCGGTGCCTTCGAAAGTGAATTCCGCTTTGGGAAGGCCCACCTGGGTGTACAGGAAGCCATGACTTTTACCGAAAAGCGGGTCGCTGAAGCTGCCCAGCGCGCCTACAAAATTATCCTGCCCGGTGAAGATGCTGGAATCGACGTTGGCAATATTATGGGTGATCAGGCTGTTGATGGTTGTATCTTTTACCACCACCTTGTCAGCGCCGGGTATGAGGTCCTTACCGAGTACAGTGGCTTCATTACAACCGGAAAAAGCATAAAGTGCGGTCAAAAAAGCAGCGGCAAAGCCCAGGTTCCTGAAATTGATCTTCACGTAATTGAATTGAACGGTTTGTTGACTTAAATAGAAAAACTAAAAATAAAAAGTTAAACGCAGGAAACGGTATACACGTTACAGTTTTAACTTTTCATTTTTTGATTCTCAGTCTTATTTTGCGCCTAACAGCTGGTGATAAAGCTGGATGTAATCCGCCAGGTCTTCATTATCCTTTTTATAAGGAAGAATGATCTTGCCTTTTTCAGCTTTCAGCTCTTCCACGATCTTCTTATCTGTTTTATCGCTGGTAAGCACTACCGCATCGGCATATTTGGCAGCCCCTTTATTAAGGGCGGCGTTGGTTCCATCTTTGTAAAGGTCCAGGTCTTTTTCCTTGATCTGGTTGCTGATCACGGCCTTTTTCAGGAAGGTGGCGCCCAGTTTCTCCTTGAAAGAGTTGGGCTCCATGGAAAACACCGTTTTGGAGTGGGCGAAAACCGGTTCCTTTTTATAGGCGGTTTTCAGGTAAACGGGGATGAGGGAGGTCATCCAGCCGCTGCAATGAATAATGTCCGGAGGCCAGCCGAATTTCTTAACGGTCTCCAGCGCTCCTTTGCAGAAAAATACCATCCTGGCGGCGTTATCGTCGTAAAACGTGCCGTCGTCGTCATTAAACACAGCTTTCCGCTTGAAATAATCCTCGTTATCCAGGAAGTAGACCTGGAGCCTTGCATTGGGCAGAGACGCCACCTTGATGATAAGAGGATAGTCATCCCCGTCGATCACGATATTGATGCCGGACAGCCTGACCACTTCATGCAGCCGGTGCCTGCGTTCATTAATGTTCCCAAACCTCGGCATGATAACCCTCACCTCAAGACCGGCCTCATTAGACTTGATCGCCATCTTATTGACCATTGCCGCATATTCACTCAGATCCAGATAGGGCGACATTTCCTGGGCAATAAAAAGAATTCTTTTCTTTGTGGACATTTATTGCTGATTATTAATGCAGTTATTTTTAATTTGGCTTGCAAAACTACGAAAAATTTAGGTAAAAAGGGCCAATTTGTCACTTTTAACATCCTTTTAAGCAAAGGTTTATGTATCTATTCAAACGGGTAGCGGATCTCAGGGAGGCGCTCAGGCAGGAAAAAAAGGCAGGAAAGAGGATCGGTTTCGCACCCACTATGGGCGCCCTGCACCAGGGTCACATTTCCCTCGTCAACGCGGCTAAAACGCAGTGTGACATTGTGATCAGCAGCATTTTTGTGAATCCTACGCAATTCAATGACCCGAAAGATTTCGAGAAGTATCCCGTCACCATCAAAGAAGACATCCTCGCCCTCACCGCGGCGGGAACAGATATACTTTTTCTTCCATCCGTGGAAGAGATGTACCCCGGCGGTGTTAACGGTGAACATCGCCACTATGGCTTCGGTTACCTCGAAACTGTGCTGGAGGGCGCCTACCGCCCCAACCATTTCCAGGGGGTCGGCATCATCGTTCACAAGCTGCTGGAGGCCGTAGAGCCGGACGACCTGTTCATGGGGCAGAAAGATTTCCAGCAATGCATGATAATCAAGAGGTTATTGGAAATAACCGGAATTCCGGCAAAATTACACATAATCCCTACCCTGCGCGAAACAGACGGTTTGGCCATGAGCAGCCGAAATATGCGCCTGTCCCCCTCAGAAAGGCAAACAGCCGTCCAGGTCAGCCGCACCCTTCTTTATATGAAGGAAAATATCAAACAGCTCCCCTTTGACACCATTAAAAAAAATGCCTGGAAGCAGTTGCAGGATGCGGGCTTTCAGCCGGATTACGTTGAAATTGCCGATGCGGAGAACCTGCAGTTATTACAGTCGCCGCTCCCCTCCGGCCGGATGGTGATGCTGATAGCCGCCAAACTGGGCGAAGTACGGCTGATAGATAATATGATAACGGAATAGCGCTAAGCCGGCTGTCATAACATATTCATAAATACCTCCCTCTGTTCCCGGTTTTCATTAAAATTCCTCTACCTTTGCGGACTACACCAGAAATATGTTGATCGAAGTATTAAAATCCAAGATTCACAGGGCGGTTATTACGGAAGCCAATCTGAACTACGTAGGCAGCATCACCATCGACGAAGACCTGATGGACGCGGCCAACCTGATAGCGAACGAAAAAGTGCAGGTGGTGAACGTAAACAACGGCGAACGCCTGGAAACATACGTTATCAAAGGCAAAAAAGGCTCAGGCGTGATCTGTATGAACGGCCCGGCAGCCCGCCTGGTAGCCGTGGGTGATGTGGTGATCATTATCTCCTACGCCACCATGGATTTTGAGGAGGCCAAAAAATTCAACCCCGTGGCCGTCTTCCCGAAAGAAGGCAATAAATTATAGATTGGTTCACTTATATCAGCGCTGACAAATGCCTAAACTGCTCAAAACCATCTTACAGTTCATCGGTTTTCTGGGAATTGGCATTTTGCTGATCTGGCTGGTGACGAAAAATCTTACCCCCGCCCAGGTGGAAGAGATCAAGGACGCCCTCCGCAGGGCGAACTACTGGGTACTGGCGCCCGCCGCCGTGCTCGGCTTCCTCAGCCACTGGGTAAGGGCCATGCGCTGGCGCCTGCTTTTCCTCCCGCTCGGCTACGAGCCGCGCAAGCTCAACACCTTTTTCGCTGTGATGGTCGGCTATCTCGTGAACCTGGCCGTGCCCCGCCTCGGGGAAGTGACCCGCTGCGGCATTCTCGCCAGGTATGAAAAGATACCGGTGGACAAGCTCGTGGGCACTATGATCGCCGAAAGGGCCTTCGACCTGATCTGCCTCATCGTTCTTATTACCGTTACCATCCTCATACAGGTGGATGTAGTGGCCGATATCGTAGCCCGTTACATCACGGACCCGCTGGCCAATATGTACGCCAACGCCAGCGTTTCCCGCCTGCTGATCGTGCTGGCCGTGATCGCGGGCGTAGTCCTGCTGTTCCTCTGGCTGCTGCGCCGGTTTGCCCGCACCAAGGCGGCCATCGCCCTCCGCGCACTCATCCGCGGGGTGATGGAAGGCATCTTCTCCGTATTTAAAATGAAACAAAAAGGCTGGTTCCTTTTTTACACCGCAGCGATGTGGCTGCTGTACTTCTCTCAGGTCTACATCGCTTTCCAGTGCCTGCCGGAAACCATGGGCCTGGGCGTAAAGGCCGGCCTGTCCATCCTCGCATTCGGCAGTATAGGCATGATCGTTACCCAGGGCGGCATCGGCGCTTACCAGATCATTGTGCAGAACACCCTCGTGCTGTACGGCATACAGATCACCATCGGCTACGCCTTCGGCTGGATCATCTGGGTGGCGCAAACCCTGCTGGTGATCGTGCTGGGCCTGCTCAGCCTGCTGGGCTTTTCCGTGTACAACAAACATTACCAGCCCGCGCCCCGGAAAACGGAATAAAAACCCGGCACCTTCGTTACCCATCTGCCGGCCGTTTTGAACAATCCCGCCGGAAATCCGTAATTTAATGAAAAGATAACACCAGCTCTTAAGTCCTGACCGCGCGTTTTTTATATCTTCCGCGCGCCGCGTATCATGCCCGCGCCTCAAATCAATGTGAATATGAAATTGGACTCCGCCGCCAGCGCTTTAGAGCCGGTAAAAACAAAAAAGTCACCGGTGAAAAAAAATACGAAGACCAGCAAATCAGTATCATCCAAAAGAAAGACCATTGTCAGGGACATCAGCTGGCTATCCTTCAACGCCAGGGTGTTACAGGAAGCGGCAGACACCACGGTGCCCCTCTATGAAAGGATCCGCTTCCTCGGCATCTTTTCCAACAACCTCGATGAGTTTTTCCGCGTGCGCGTAGCCACCCTCAAACGGATGGACATCATGGGCCGCACCGCGAAAATGCACCTCGAAGAAAATCCTGATGAGATACTACAGGACATCCAGAGCACCGTGATCAGCCAGCAGACCGAATTCAACCGCATCTGGCACGAGATAGAGGAAGAACTGAAACACGAAAAGATCACCCTCCATACCGAAAAGCAGCTCAACCGCGAGCAGCAGAAGTTCGTGCAGAACTACTTCAACGAAGAAGTGCGCACCAACATCATCCCGCTCATGATCGAAGGCATCCAGCATATGCCTTACCTGCGCGACAAATCTATTTACCTCGCCGTGGTGCTGGCGCGGGAAGACAATTCCATCCGCCAGAAATTCGCGCTCATAGAAGTGCCCAGGGCCGTGCTTTCCCGCTTCCTCATCCTTCCTTCCAAAGAAGGCGAGCACAGCATCATGCTGCTGGAAGACGTGATCCGTTACAACCTGCCGCATATCTTCTCCTACTTCGGGTACGACAAGTTTTCCTCCTGGATCATCAAAGTGACCCGCGATGCCGAGCTGGACATTGATAACGATATCTCCACCAGCATCATCCACCAGATCGAAAAAGGGCTGAAGGCGCGCCGTAAAGGCAAACCCGTGCGTTTTATATACGACCAGCAGATAGACCCGCTGCTGCTGGAATACCTCATGCGCAGGCTGGGCCTGTCTAAAAAAGATAACCTTATACCCGGCGGCCGCATCCATAATTTCAAGGATTTTATGGACTTCCCCGAACGGGTGTTCACCCGCGAGCGCATGCGCCGCAAAATCCTCGTGCACCCGCTGTTCCACAACGCGCCGAGCGTAATGAAAGTGATGCAGGAGCAGGACGTGATGCTGCACCTCCCCTATCATTCCTTCGATACTGTCATAGACCTGCTGCGAGAAGCCGCCATGGATCCGGAAGTGACCACCATCAAGATCACCGCGTACCGCCTGGCCCGCAACAGCAAGATCATCAACGCCCTCATCAACGCCGTGCGTAACGGCAAACAGGTGGTGGTAGTGCTGGAGCTGCGCGCCCGCTTCGACGAAGAGGCCAACCTGCAATGGAAAGAAAGGCTGGAAGAAGAAGGCGTGAAAGTAATCTTTGGGGTGCCAGGCATGAAAGTGCATGCCAAGCTCTGCGTTATCAAAAAAAGGAGCGGCAACACCACCACCCAGTACGGTTTCGTGAGCACCGGCAACATGAACGAAAAAACGGCGAAGGTATACGGCGACCATTGCCTGCTGACGGCCAACCGCAATATTATGGCGGACATCAACCGTATATTCGCCTACCTGGAAAGCCCGCGCCACGACGTGAAGCACCTCCAGGCCTGCAAAACCCTGATCGTAAGCCCTCATAACATGCGGCGGTTCTTCATCCGCATGATAGACCGCGAGATCAGGAACGCCCGGCGCAAAAAACCGGCGTCCATCATCCTGAAAATGAATTCCCTCTCCGACGACGAAATGATCTTTAAGCTCTACGATGCCGCCAAGGCGGGCGTGGAGGTAAAGCTCATCATCCGTGGTATCTGTTGCGCCTATACGGAGAATAAGAAGTGGAAACGCAATATGGAAGCGGTGAGCATCATAGACGAATACCTGGAACATGCGCGTGTGTTCGTTTTCCACAACAACGGGCAGGACAAGGTATACATCGCCAGCTCCGACTGGATGATCCGTAACCTGGACCACCGCGTGGAGGCCGCAACCGCTATAGAAGACCCTGTGATCAGGCAGGAATTGATAGAGATACTTAACATCCAGCTGAACAGCAATGTGAAAGTGCGCATCATCGACAACGAACAACGCAACGCATACAAACATGCGAGCGGCCGTAAAGTGCGCGCCCAGCTTGAGATCGGGAAATACCTCGCGGAAAAATCGTACAACTGATCAATTCTGTTTCGTAATTCAGCAGCGTTTTAAATATCTTTGAGCCTGTTGTAGTGTGTACACGTTATTGTTAATCTGAACAGGCATGAAGCTCGCAGCAATAGATATCGGTTCCAACGCAGCCCGCCTGCTGATCTCGGAGGCTTCTCCGAAATCGACCGGCGAAATGGATTTCACCAAGGTAAACCTGGTGCGCGTGCCCCTGCGTTTAGGGATCGACGTATTTTCCACGGGCGCCATTTCCGATAAAAGGGCAGACAGCCTGGTGAACACCATCAAAGCTTACAAGCTGCTGCTGGACGTGTACGAAGTGAAATACGTCAAAGCCGCCGCCACCTCCGCCATGCGCGACGCCAGCAACGGAACGGAAATACTGGAACGCGTGAAGGATGAAACGGGGATGGACATTAAAGTGATCACCGGCAAGGAAGAAGCCTCTTATATTTACGAGAACCATATCGCTGAAAACCTGGATAAGACCAAAGGTTACCTATACATAGACGTGGGCGGCGGCTCCACAGAGCTCACTTTCTTCAGCGGCAACCGCCTCGTGTTCAAAGAATCCTTCAATATCGGCACCCTGCGCCTTTTGCAGCACCAGGTGAGCGAAACGCACTGGCAGCAGATGAAAGACTTCCTCAAACAACAGCTCCGGGCATACGGTCCCGTAGTGGCCATCGGTTCCGGCGGTAATATCAACAAGATATTCTCCATGTCCAAAAAGAAGGAAGGCAAACCCCTCACGCTGGACCTGCTGAAGGATTATTACAAGGAATTCAGCAATTTCACGGTGGAAGAGCGCATCCACGTGTATAACCTCCGTGAAGACCGTGCAGACGTGATCGTGCCCGCATTACAGATCTACGTGAACGTGATGCGCTGGATGGACATCGATGAAATATTCGTGCCGAAGATAGGCCTTGCGGACGGTCTCGTACGATCCCTCTACAACGAGATCAGCAAGCTCAGCGTTACCTGACATCAAAAAAATGCAGTCAAATCCGAATTAAGTTGCAACTTTGTGGATTCCCGGGGTTGGCCGGGTATAAACTTTTCTGCAATGTCTGCTGTAAACAAAGAGATCAAGCGCATCACCACGCATATCCTGCAAAAAATGAAGACCGACGGGGAGAGGATTTCCATGCTCACCGCTTACGACTTCTCTATGGCAAGGATACTGGATGATGCAGGGATAGACATCCTGCTGGTAGGCGACTCTGCCTCCAACGTAATGGCCGGCCACGAAACCACGCTGCCCATTACCCTCGACCAGATGATTTACCATGCCTCCTCCGTTGTGCGGGCCATCCGCCGGAGCTTCGTGGTGGTAGACCTGCCCTTTGGCTCATACCAGGGCAACAGTAAAGAGGCCCTCATTTCCACCATCCGCATCATGAAAGAAACCGGCGCGCACGGCATTAAGATCGAAGGCGGCGAAGAAGTGATCGAATCGGTGAAAAGGATCATCAGTGCAGGCGTTCCCGTGATGGGGCACCTGGGCCTTACCCCGCAGTCCATTTACAAATTCGGCACCTACGCCGTTCGTGCAACGGACGATGCGGAGGCAACCAAGCTGCTGGCGGACGCGAAGCTGCTCCAGGAAGCCGGCGCCTTTGCCATTGTGCTGGAAAAGATACCCGCCATGCTGGCCAAGCAGGTGGCCGAGCAGCTCACCATCCCGGTGATCGGCATCGGCGCGGGCAAGTATGTGGACGGGCAGGTGCTGGTTATGCACGATATGCTGGGCATCAACAAAGAGTTCAAGCCCCGCTTCCTGCGCCGATACCTGAACCTTTACGATGATATCTACAATGCCACGCAGAAATACATCCAAGATGTAAAAACAAAAGATTTCCCGACGGACCAGGAACAGTATTGATCTTTTCTGATCCCGATAAAAAAATCCCCGGCGTATTGTGCGACCGGGGATTTTTTTATGATATGAACATTGGCTATCGCGCCGGCGAAACCCGCACAGGCCTTTCGTAAGGCTTTTCCATCTTTTCCGGCAGCCGGTACACATTCCCTTCCCGGTCTGAAAAATACAGGCGCGAAGGCGAGGGTTGGCGCCCGTTGCCATCCGCCCAGAAAGCATAAAATCCCGGATGCGCATTTACCGGGCGGCGCGGGTAGGAATGATTGTAGGGGCTGTTGGCGGTGAGCGGCCTGGAAGTCCAGCTGCGGCCCTCGTCACGGCTCTCCCACATTACGATCTCCCCGCCGGTGTTATAAGCCTGCGGACCATTGGCGGTAGGCGCGATCACCTGCCAGGCGCCGTTTTTAGCGACCATCAGCGACCCCATATCATAATTGTGGTCGCTTTCAGCGAGGCGGTGTATCTGCCAGCGGCCTGCTTTTAAATGCGCCGTATACCACTGCCGCATGCCCGTTTGCGGGCCGGGCTCCGGGCCTTTGCTGGTTTCGTAAAGGATTACCGGGTTGCCGTCGTTATCGAAATTGAGATCGTTGATATAAACGTTCATCCCCGCCGGGGCATAGTTCCACACCAGGGCGGAGGTGTCGCCCGTGCGCAGCGGCAGTGTGACGGGTTTGCCATTTGCGGCTGTCCAGCTTTTGCCAAAATCGTCCGTTTGCAGGTAATACAGGTTGGTGCGGTAATCGAGCCCGGCGCCTTTCTGCACGTTGGGGTGATGGTTGAAGGCTGTGCCCACGCGCCCGTTGCGCTGGCCGCTGGTCTGGTAATGTCCCTCTTCCATATTGGCAAGGTCTTTCCAGGCGGTCCAGCGAATGCCGTCCTCACTCGTCATCCAGCCGATCACGCGGCAGTTCTTTTTGCCGTACCGCAATTGCTGCATTTCGTAATGGGTGAACAGGCCGAGGAAGCCGTGGGCCGGGTCGTAGTACATCTGGAGGTACGAAAAATTGTCCATCGGCTCATTACCCTTGTAAGCCTGTATCTTTTCGAAGCTGGTTATGTCGTAAGGTTTGCTGCTTTTGTAAATAAAAGAAGGGCGCTCCACGCCGTGTGAGGTCGAAAACAGCCAGATGTAGCCGTTTTTGTCCACCTGTATCACCGGGTTATCGTGCGCATCGCCCGTGGCTTTGTCCATCACGATCGTTGGCCGCGATACCATACCGGTGCGGTGATCGAAGCAGCCTACTTCATGCAGCAGGGTTTTGCCGGTGGAATCTGTACCGCCGTAGCAGAAAAATGTTTTGTTGACTTTGGCCGCGTACACGGAGAACGGGTAATGATTGGAAGGATAGGTAGCCAGCCCGCCGCCGTACTTGTAGGCATATTCGTTGCCGGTGGCGCCAATGCTGTACCAGATTCCCCGGTAACCTTCGTCCTGGCGGTTGATAAAGCGGGGTTCCTGTGCCTGGGTGAAAAAACCCTGCAGCAGCAGGGCGATGAGAATAATACGGTTCATGTCTTAAATATAATTCACAGATCCCGCATATCCGATAGCCCCGCACCGCCATTTTTCTAATTCCCGATTGATCGTTATATTCGTTGCCGTGAACGCATTATTGAACATACAGCTGTCCCTCCTCTCCTTCCTGCGCAGCACCTGCTCGCATGTGCCATGAGCCGTTTGCTTTCACCTGCTTATTAACCTCCATTTTTATTTATTCAACAACACAGAACATGACTACGCTGGAAACAGTTTTGAACGGACTGATGAGCCGTTACAAAGAGCGCGTTCCCGATGTGGGCGCCATTATTAAAGCCATGATAGCAGAAGGCATCATTGCCGGGGACAGCGATATTGAAAATGATCATATCGCCTTCCGCACCCTGGGCGTTCCCCACCTGGGCATACAGTCCCTCGAAAAGATATTCCTCCACTACGGCTATACGAAAAGAGATTTCTACGACTTCCCGGAAAAGAAGCTGGACGCATACTGGTATGCCCCCCCGGCAGATAAATATCCCCGCATCTTTATCAGCGAGCTGCGGGTGAAAGACCTCAGCCGGCAGGCGCAGGACATTATACACAGCTATACCAGCGAAGTGAAAGCCGATCCTGTGGCCAGTCTTGACCTAAACGATGGCACCGCGGTGGATCACTTCCTGCACAGCGCGCTCTGGCGTACACCTACCATTGCCGATTACAAGACGCTGGCCGCTGAAAGCGAATATGCCGCCTGGGTGATCTACAACCGGTATTATCTCAATCATTTCACCGTAAGCGTACATAACCTGAAGCCCGGATATAACACCGTAGCGGATTTCAACGCATTCCTCGAAAAAAAAGGTTTCCGCCTCAACGATTCCGGCGGCAAAGTGAAAACCAGCCCGGACAACGGCCTGGCGCAAAGCTCCACTGTGGCACGGATGATACCCGCCACCTTCGCGAACAACGAAACCATGGAGATCGCGGGTTCTTACGTGGAATTTGCCGAGAGAAGGGTGCTGCCGCAATTCGCGCAGCTGCCCGCTTCTGAGATCAGGCGGGAGCACCGCCGGGAAGGGTTTGAAGCGAATAATGCGGACAAGATCTTTGAAAGCACTTATTCCGCGCAAACAGGGAAGAAATAAAGACGGCCTTTAATGCGGCAGCTTATCCCGGAAACGCCCGTACACCCAGGTGCCGGCAATGGCGCTCAGCAGCGTAACGATCACCACCGTAAACCCGCTGCCGATCTGCGCGAACAACGGCCCGGGGCAGGCGCCCGTAACAGCCCAGCCCAATCCGAAGATCAGCCCGCCTATAATGTTGCCTTTGGTGAATACCTTTTTCGGGATCATGATCTCCTCCCCGGCAATGGTGCGGAGGCCGAGCTTACGGATCAGGAGCACGCCGATCATAGCCGTGGCAATGGCGCTGCCGATCACGCCATACATATGGAAAGATTCCAGGCGGAACATTTCCTGGATGCGGAACCAGGAGATCACTTCCGATTTAACGAGGATGATGCCGAAGATCATTCCCACCAGGAGGAATTTCAGGTTTTTCATAACAGGAGCCATTTCATCAGGTGAGGTAAAATAAGGTTGGTCATGGTAAAGCCGCCCGCCATAAAACAAACGGTAGCCACCAGGGAAGGCCATTGCAGCGTGGAAATGCCCATGATGGCATGGCCGGAAGTGCAGCCCCCGGCGTAACGGGTGCCGAAGCCCACCATAAAGCCGCCGGCAATGAAAAACACCAGTCCTGTGGCATTAAAAGCATTGCCCCAGTTGAAGATATCGCCGGGCATCAGCTCGTCAAATTCCTGCACGCCCGCGGCCTGCAAAGCCGCAATGGTGGAGGGATTGAGCTTTACCGGCTCGCCGTTCTGGAAGAACAGTAAAGTGACCAGCGCGCCGAGCATGATGCCGCCCACGAAAAATAAATTCCAGCTTTCTTTTTTCCAATCATACTGAAAAAAAGGAATTTTGCCGGGAATACAGGCGGCGCAGATGTGCCGGAGGGAAGAGGAAATGCCGAGGGCTTTGTTGCCGATGATCAGCAGCAGCGGAACAGCAAGCCCGATCAATGGCCCCGCGATATACCAGGGCCATGGTTCTTTCAGGATATTCATGAATTGAAAGTACAAAAATTCATCATTGAAAACAGATATAAGCATGATGCAGAACATTCTCAGGGAATTCAATATCGAAGCCGCCAACAGCGGGGTTTCCACAGGAGCCGTATGGCTGGAGGCCGGCGGTGCGCCCATTACCTCCTTTTCCCCGGTAGACGGGAAGGAGATTGCCAGCGTAACCACCGCGTCCCGCAACGATTACGACGCCGTGATCCGCAAGGCCGGCGAGGCCTTTGCCGAATGGCGCCAGTGGCCTGCGCCCCGCCGCGGTGAAGTAGTGCGCCAGGTTGGCCAGGCCCTCCGGACGCATAAGGAATCCCTGGGCCGCCTGGTGAGCTACGAAATGGGCAAAAGCCTCCAGGAAGGCTATGGCGAAGTACAGGAAATGATCGACATCTGCGATTTCGCGGTGGGCCTCAGCCGCCAGCTGCACGGCCTTACCATGCACTCCGAAAGGCCAGGCCACCGCATGTACGAGCAATGGCACCCGCTGGGCATCACCGGCATCATTTCCGCATTCAATTTCCCCGTGGCCGTGTGGAGCTGGAACTCTATGCTTGCCTGGGTTTGCGGCGACGTGTGCGTGTGGAAACCTTCCGAAAAAACGCCGCTCACCGCCCTCGCCTGCCAGCAGATCACCGCGAAGGTATTTGCGGAGAACAATGTGCCTGAAGGCGTAAGCTGCCTGGTGGTTGGCGGTCGTGAAACAGGCGAATGGCTGGCTGAAGATACCCGCATACCCCTCGTGTCCGCCACGGGCTCCACCCGCATGGGAAAAAGCGTGGGCGCCGCTGTGGGCGCACGTTTGGGAAGATCGCTGCTGGAGCTGGGCGGCAACAACGCCATTATCATTTCCAAAGATGCGGACCTGGATATGAGCCTCATCGGCTGCGTATTTGGCGCCGTGGGCACAGCCGGGCAGCGCTGCACCTCCACCCGCCGCCTCATTATACACGACAGCGTGTACGAATCCTTCAAAGCCAAGCTGGTAAGCGCTTACAAGCAGCTCCGCATCGGCGACCCGCTGGACCAGCATAACCATGTTGGCCCCCTCATCGATAAGCAGGCCGTGGAAGCGTATCTGCAAAGCATTGAGAAATGCAAGGCCGAAGGCGGTAAATTTATCGTGGAAGGTGGCGTGCTGGAAGGCAAAGGCTACGAATCCGGCTGCTACGTGAAACCCGCCATAGCAGAGGTGAAGAACGAATACAGCATTGTTCAGCACGAGACCTTTGCGCCTATTCTTTACCTTATCCGTTACAGCACCCTGGAAGAAGCCATTGCCATGCAGAACAACGTGCCGCAGGGCCTTTCTTCTGCCATTATGACCCTCAACCTGCGCGAGGCGGAGCAATTCCTTTCCCAGGCGGGTTCAGACTGCGGGATCGCCAACGTGAACATCGGCACTTCGGGCGCTGAGATCGGCGGGGCGTTCGGCGGAGAAAAAGAGACGGGAGGCGGCCGCGAGAGCGGTTCAGACGCCTGGAAGGCTTACATGCGCAGGCAGACCAATACCATCAATTATACGGATAAGCTGCCGCTGGCACAGGGTATTAAATTCGATCTGTAAGAGTAAAAAAATAAAGAAAGGATATATGTCTTAAGTGAAGTAGCGGGGTTGGAGAACCCCGCTTTTTCGTTAAACGGAAACCATGCTTATGAGAAAGAATACTGATGCTGGGAAGCATCATGTACGCTCTCTGGGTATAAATATTACACTTTTTTTTGAAAATTCATATTCAACTTTTGTGCTACTGCTTCCCCGAATCCTAAAACATTGACGATCAATACCTCGTTAAACACGCCCTTGCTGTATTTCAGCTCTTTTTCCCTGATCCCCAGCATCTTTGCCATAGCCGTAATACTTTTTGACGGCGCGCACACCACGATGGTTTTCCCGTCGTTACGCTCCAGCATTGTTTCCAGGATGTGGAGCATTACTTCGGGATTGTCGTGGCAGGCATCGCGGTAATATTCCACTTTGCAGCCCTTGGTTCTGGCCAGCGGTGTTACCGTTTCCACGAGGCAGGAGTTGTAAGGCGAATACACGGCGGCAACGGGCTCATTTTCCAGGAACCTGGCCAGGTGGCCCGCCTGTTCCCTTCCGGTGATACTGAGCGCCTCCTTTTCGCCCCTTTGCTGCGTTTCGGCGCAGTTCACAAAAATAATGGCAGTGGGCGCAGGTTTCTGCGGCCCGGGATCTGCCCGGTTCACGTTTTTCTCATTACCGGCGGCATTCACAGCCCCCGGCGGCTGGCCGGCGCTCAGCACGGTCCAGGTCATGGTTGCTAATACAATTGTTTTAAACATGGCGGAAAATTTAATATATATATGAAAAGTAAAAACAGGGTGGTTTTAAAGTGAAAGAATTGTTAATTGGGTCTCGTCTTTGTGCTGAAATCCTGATCTTTGCCCCTTTTCCCGGGTAGACGTTGGAAGATGACGACCTCTAAATTAACGGGAAAACCGCGGTTGCTAAAGCGTTTCGTGACAAATGGGGATATAACAATGTAAAGGCCGGTTGCTGGATAAATATCTGACGTATGGTTTCCTAGTGCTTCATAACCAATAGTCAAGCTGCTGCGCCACTCACCACACATAATCATCTGTTATAACGCATTTATCATACCTTTAACGAATTGCGGTACTTGAATTGTAATATCTAGGAAAATTGAATAAAATGAACATTTGCAGAGAGCTGGCCATTGTAGCAGGTTTGGTTTTTACAACGTCTGCAACCGGTTTTAGTCAACAGAAAACAGTAGCAAAAAACTGGCAATTACTGAGCTACGGAACAGACAGCGTATACGGAGTGAGCGCCGAAAAAGCTTACAGTGAACTGTTGAAAGGCAAAAAGAGCAAAACGGTGATCGTTGCCGTGATAGACTCCGGTATAGACACCACGCACGAAGACCTGCGCGACATACTCTGGCGCAACCCGAAAGAGATCCCCGGCAACCACATTGACGACGACGGCAACGGCTACGTAGACGACGTATATGGCTGGAACTTCCTGGGCGCGAAAGACGGCGGCACCGTAAAAGAAGATTCCGACGAAGCTACCCGCGAATATTACCGCCTCCGCAGACTGTATGGCAATCCCGATTCCGCCCTGGAAAAGGACAGCAAGGAGTACGTATACTGGACGCGCCTGAAAGACCGCATCCAGAAGCCTTCTTCGCAAGCAAAAACAGATTACAAAATGATGCTCAAAGTGCAGGAAAACCTCCTGAAATGCGAAAGCATCCTCGCGGAGCATCTCAAAACGAACGACTTCACCGTTGAGCAGCTGGATACACTGCGCAGTACTGACCAGGACGTGATGCTGGCCCGCAGCTTCGCGCTGCGCCTGTTGCACAGCACCAACGAAGAAGGTCTTACCTACCAGGCCCTCAAGAACGACCTGGCCGAATACGTAAAAGAACTCAAACGCAAGGCAGAATACACCGGCGCCGAGCCGCAGGATAAACGCGCCACCATCGTGGGCGACAACCTGAACGACATCAACGACCGCTACTATGGCAACAGCGATGTACAAGGCCAGTTTGCCTTCCATGGCACGCACGTGGCCGGCATCATCGGCGCTATCCGCAACAACAGCACAGGCATTGACGGTATTGCGGACAATGTGCGCATCATGGCCGTGAAAGTGGTTCCCGAAGGCGATGAAAGAGATAAGGACGTTGCCCTGGGCATCCGTTATGCGGTGGACAACGGCGCGCAGATCATCAACATGAGCTTCGGCAAAGGCTTTTCCCCGCAGAAAGAATGGGTGGACGACGCCATCCGCTACGCGCAGGAAAAAGGCGTGCTGCTCATTCACGCGGCAGGTAACGACGGCGCGAATAACGATGAAGTGGAGAATTACCCGAAAGATACCTTCAACGACGGGAAAGAAGCCGATAACCTGATCACCGTGGGCGCTTCCGGCAACGGGCGCACCGGTTCAAAGATCGCCGGCTTTTCCAACTACGGTAAAAAAGAAGTGGACGTGTTCGCCCCCGGCGTGCAGATCTACTCCACCGTTCCCGGCGGCAACAAATACGGCAGCGCCAGCGGCACCAGCATGGCCGCCCCCGTTGTGGCGGGCGTGGCAGCGCTCGTGCTTTCTTATTATCCTGACCTGAGCGCACGACAGCTGAAACAGATCATCGAAAAATCCGCCACTCCCCTGCCCGGCGCCGAAATGGTGAACAAACCCGGCGCAAAGGATGTGGAAGTGCCTTTCGCAGAGCTTTCCAAATCAGGCGGCGTGGTGAATGTATACGAAGCGCTGAAGCTGGCGGCCAAAACGAAAGGCGAGAATGCGAAGAAGAATAAAGTGAAGATGCAGGCGCTCACGAAAGACTAAAACAGCTTAAAACGTCTAAGATACCCTTAAGGCTTCCAGGTACACGATACACATCGTGTACCTTTTGTTTTTTATAGAATAGAAGCGATTACTTATACTATATTAACGTTTCTTTTTTATTCTCGATATTTATTCTACATTGGTTAAAGGTTGATGGATTGCAACCTATTGTTGTATGTAAGATGTATGTTTTAACCACCAGGCTAAGCGAGAGAAGTATCCGAATCCGTTATGAAATCAGTTCCTTAAATTTTAATGTAACCAGGTAACCACAGAGCCGCCAGGAGATTTTGTTTGTACGGCTGATGCATTGCATGCTGCGTCAGTGTGTGCCCGGCTCCCTAAAAAACCTATTCAGACCATAAATCAATCACCACTCAACAGTGATCGCGATCATTCGCTCATGTATTCCATGAACCGGCGATAACATTGCCCGGAATGCACATTCATGCGCTGCGTGATCTGATCATTCCGCGAACCGGCATTCAGTTGCCCGGAATGCGCCGTCATGCGCCAAAACGATCCCGGTCAATCACCACCGCATTCCACGAACCGGCAGTGTTACTGCCCGGAATGGACAACTATTTTCTAAAGTTTAAACCCACGATTCACTGTATCAATCAAAATCAATTCCAAACCTAACATCTCTCGTATGAAAAAAAGGCTATCCACGGGCTTGGCATACACCTGTATGCTCCTGCTTTCCTGTATGGTATTCACCAGGTCGTACTCGCAGGAAAAACTTTCCGTTATCGGCACGGTCACAGATTCCTCCGGCATGCCGTTGCCCGGGGTGACGGTGATGATCAGCGGCACGAAGGCCGGCACCGCCACCGACATGAACGGCAAATTTGTGCTGGACGTAACTTCCGGCGCCATCCTGGCTTTCAAGTTTGTAGGTTACCGCGGCGACAGCATCCGGGTGACGGCGCAAAACAAGGTACTGAATGTTGTGCTGCGCTCCGCTGAAACCGTGCTCAGCGATTTTGTGGTCACGGCTTTCGGCAAAAAGCAGATCAAGGAATCGGTGGTGGGTTCGGTATCCACCATCACTCCCGGCAACCTGCGAACGGCCGGCAGCAACCTCACCAATGCCCTTGCAGGCCAGGTTGCGGGCGTGATCGGCTTCCAGCAAAGCGGGCAACCGGGGCTGGACAATTCCAACTTTTTCATCAGGGGTGTAACCACCTTCGGGTACCGGCAGAACCCGCTCATCCTGATAGACAACGTGGAGCTGACGCCTAACGATCTCGCGCGTTTGCAGGTGAACGACATTGCGAGCTTCTCCATCCTGAAAGACGCCAGCGCCACCGCGCTCTACGGCGCCCGCGGCGCGAACGGCGTTATCCTTGTTACCACCAGGGAAGGCAAGGCCGGGAAAACGAGTCTTAACATCATCCTAGAAAACGCCATCTCCAAACCCACACAAACCATCAGGCTGGCGGACCCCATCACTTACATGAAGCTCTACAACGAAGCCAGCACCACCCGCGACCCGCTGCAACCCATCGTGTTCGACGCGGATAAGATCTACAACACCGAACAGACCATGAAAAACGCGCCGGGCAGCAATCCTTACGTATACCCGGCAGTGGACTGGCTGGACATGCTGTTCCGCAAATCGTCCACCACGCAGCGCGCCAACCTGAACATCACCGGCGGCACTGAAGTGGCGCGGTACATGGTATCCGGCTCTTTCAGCAACGACAACGGTATGCTGAAGAGGAACGCCGCGAACAACTTCAATAACAATGTGAATTATAAAAACTACCAGCTGCGCTCCAATGTGAACGTGAAGCTGACCAAAACCACGGAAATGGTATTGCGCCTCTGGGGCAACTTCAACGACTACAGCGGCCCTGTTACCAACGATGCTTCATTTTCCTCCGACCTTTACAGCGCAGCGGTACATACCAGTCCTGTGCTGTTCCCGGCATTCTACGAGCCCGATTCCGCCAACCTGCTCACACAGCACATCCTGTTCGGCAATTCAAGCCAGGTGGGCAGCAGCGAGGGTGGCGTGGGTTATTCCAATCCGTATGCACAAATGTTGAGAGGATATAAAAGGTTTTCCGAATCGCGCATGTCCGCTACGCTGGAACTGCACCAGGACCTGGATTTCCTCACGGAAGGATTAAAATTCCACGGCTTCTTCAACACCAACCGCTATTCCTATTTCGACAATACGATGGCCTACAATCCATTTTATTACACCGTGCTGCCACAGGATTACAACCGCGCGAAGAACATCTATACGCTTACCTGGCTGAATTCGCTGCCTGGCGGCATTTTCCTCGGCGGGCCAGGCTCCGGCAACGGTGAAGCGGCTACGGAATACCTGATCTATTCCCCCGGCCGGAAAGACGCCAATACCTTCCTGCAATTCCAGGCGCAGCTGGAATATTCGAAACAGCTGGGTGACCACAACATCGCAGGATCGCTCATCGGCGTGCGGCAGCAGAGGCTCGTGGCTAATGGCGTGGACCCCGCCACCAACACGCCCAGCCTGCAATATTCACTGCCTTACCGCAACCTCAACCTGGCGGGCAGGCTGAGCTACAATTTCGCCAGCCGTTATTTCACCGAGTTCAACTTCGGCTACAACGGCTCGGAGCGTTTTTCGGAAAACAACCGCTACGGCTTCTTCCCCACCATCGGCGCTTCCTGGATCGTATCGCGGGAAAAATTCTGGAGCGGCTACCTCGCCAAAGTGGTCAGTTCCCTGAAGCTGCGTGCCAGCTACGGCCTCAGCGGCAACGACGATATCGGGGAACAGCGTTTCTTTTACCTTTCCGACGTTAACCTCAACGCAGGCAACGGCGCTTCCTTCGGACTAAACAATATCTACGGCCGCAACGGCGTAAGCATCCGCAATTATGAGAACAGGGATGTGACCTGGGAAACCGCGAAGATCCTGAATACCGGCATTGAAATGACGCTGTTCAAAAGCCTCGACCTCATTGCCGAATACTGGAAGCAGGACCGCAGCAATATCGTAATGGCCAGGAACATCCCCAGCAGCATGGGCCTGGAAGCGGGCATACTCACCAACGTGGGCACCGTGAAGGTGAGCGGACTGGACCTTACCGCCAATTACAACCACGACTTCAACAGGAACTTCAGGATACAGTTCATGTCCAACTTCACCTATTCCAAAGGCACGTACGGTACGTATGAAGAGCCGGAGTACGCAGAGCCCTGGCGTTATGTGTCAGGCACCATGCTCGGCCAGCAACGGGGTTATATTGCCGAGCGGCTGTTCGTGGACGATAAAGAAGCCTCCGCTTCGCCCTCACAGCAGTTTGGCGGCAACATCGTGAAAGGCGGGGACATCAAATACCGCGACCTGAACGGCGACGGGCGCATCACTGTGGCCGACCAGGCGCCGATCGGCCTGCCTTCCACGCCGCAGGTCATGTACGGCTTCGGGTTTTCCATCAACTACAAGGGCATTGAGCTGAACGCACGTTTCCAGGGGCAGTCCAGGGTCTCGTTCTTTATCGATCCCCGTTCCGTGAGCCCTTTTGTGGTGCCGCCGTCCCCGCAGATACAAAGCCAGTCGCAGGTATTGCAGGCTTTTGCGGACGACCACTGGTCTGAGGACAACCAGGACCTTTACGCGTTGTATCCCCGGCTGGGGGTAAGCGCGCAGGCGATAGAAAACAATCTGCAACGCAGCACCTGGTGGATGCGCGACGGCAGCTTCCTGCGGCTCAAAACCGCCGAGATAGGCTATTCGTTGCCCGCGGGCCTGGTGAAAAAGATCGGGTTGAAATACTGCCGGCTCTATGTGAACGGCATCAACCTTTTCAACATTACCAAATTCGACCTCTGGGATCCGGAACTGGGCGGCAACGGCTTCAACTATCCCATCCAGAAGGCCTACAATTTCGGTATCAACGTCAACCTGTAAACCGGTACAACATGAAGAACCATTCAACATACATACGCACGAAGATCACCTTCATCCTCTTACTGGGGCTGCTTTGCATCAGCGAAAGCTGTAAAAAATACCTCGATGTAACGCCGGAGAACGTAGGCACGATCGATTACGCCTTCCGCAACCGCAATGAAGCGGAGAACTACCTTTTCACCTGCTACAATACCCTGCAGGGTTTCAGCAACGTCATCTACGACCCCGGCTTCACCACTTCCGCGGAGATCGTTTACCCGAACGACCTTTCCGAAAGGCCCATCAACGACATCGGCTTCCAGCTGATACGCGGCACCACGCAGAACATCTCCAATCCCGCCCTGAACTACTGGGATGGCAACAACAGCGGCAGCAGCATCTTCCAGGCCATCCGCCGCTGCAATATCATGCTGGAGAATATCGACAAGCCGATAGACCTCAGCGCAGAGGAAAAGGCCAGGTGGATCGCGGAAGTAAAATTCCTGAAAGGCTATTATCATTACTTCCTCGCGAGAATGTACGGCCCCATTCCCGTTTACAGGGTGAACCAAAGCATTACCGCGCCGATAGAGGAGATCAGGGTGAAAAGAGAACCCGTCGATTCCGCTTTTAATTACGCCGTGCAGATGATGGACGAAGCTGCGGCAGACCTTCCGGTGCAGATCGGTAACGTACAGCAGGAACTGGGCAGGATCACGCGGCTCATAGCCCTCTCCGTGAAGGCCGAAATACTCGCCACCCAGGCCAGCCCGCTGTTCAACGGCAACCCTGATTACGCCGGCTTTAAGAACAAAGACGGCCAGGCGCTTTTCTCCGCCACGGCAGACGCTTCAAAATGGCAGAGAGCCGCCGAAGCCTGCAAAGCCGCGATAGACGAGGCTGCCAGCCTGAATATGAAATTATACACCTTCATCCAGCCGGCGAACATTCCCAACCTGAACGATTCGCTGCGGAAAGTGCTCACCATCCAGAATACCGTGACTGAAAAATGGGACTTCAACGCAGAAGTGATCTGGGCCCTCAACCCCACTTTCGGCTACCAGAGCTACTGCATTCCCAGGCTCACCACCAAAGCCGTGGAAAACTCCACTGCCGCGGCCGGCAGCTTCACCGTACCACTGTTCACCACCGACCTGTTCTATTCAGACAACGGCGTGCCGATCAACGAAGACAAGAGCTGGGACTACAGCCGCCGCTTCGAATTGCAGGCGGGGGACAATGAGAACCGGTATTTCATCAAGTCCGGCTACATGACCGTGAAGAACAACTTCCGGAGAGAAGTGCGCTATTACGCCAATATCGGTTTCGACGGCGGCGTATGGTTCGGCAACGGCGTAACGGACCAGAACAACCCGTTGTACATCGAAGCGAAAGGCCCTGATTCGAAAGCCGGCCCTAAAGACAGGGTGAGGATCAACATGCTGGCCCTGTGGCCTAAAAAGCTGGTCAATTACCTCACCGTTTTCAACGAAGGCGTGCAACAGGCTCCCTACCGGCTGCCACGCATACGCCTCGCCGATCTTTACCTGCTTTATGCCGAATGCCTGAACGAAGCAGGCGGCCCGGGCCAGGAAGCGTATCAATACATCGATCTCGTAAGACAAAGGGCGGGCCTGAAAGGCGTCGTGGAATCCTGGCAGCAGCACAGCGCCGCTCCTTCCAAACCAGCTACCAAAGCGGGACTGCGCGAGATCATCCACCGGGAGCGCCGGATCGAATTGTGCTTCGAAGGAAAAGCGGGCTGGGACCTTCGCCGGTGGAAAGAAATGCTCACCGTACTGGCCGCGCCCGTGCAGGGCTGGAGCATATTCCAGAAGACGAACACCAACTTCTACACCCTGCAAACGCTGTTCATCCCGGCGATGACGGTGAGGGATTACTTCTGGCCATTGTCAGACGCAGCGCTGTCCAACAACCCGAACCTCGTTCAGACGCTGTATTGGTAACCATTTCATTCAACTCAAACCAGCAATTATGCATCTTCAACATATCATCCGGCAAATGGCCTTTTTCGCGGCCTCCTTTCTTTGCCTGCATGCCTGCTCGAAAGTAAAAGATTACAACGAGCCTATTTCCGGCGACAAGACCAAACCCGGCGTGGTGACCAATATCCAGGTGGCGAATTTTAACGGCGGGGCGTACATCACTTATGATCTTCCCAAAAGCAGCAACGTGCTGTATGTAAAAGCCGAGTATGTAATCAACGAACAGACCGGCAAAAAACGGCAGACGAAATCCAGCTACTATAGCGACAGCATTACCGTGGAAGGATTTGCGGAGAAAAAAGAATACGAAGTGAAGCTCACCACCGTAACCCGTTCAAACGTTGAGTCAGACGCAGTGACCGTGAAAGTGTTCCCCGACACGCCGGTGTACAGGCTCGTGGCAAAAACCATCCGGATGCAGCCTGATTTCGGCGGCCTGAATGTGCAGACGGCCAACATCAACAAAAAACCGGTGGGCGCCATTGTGCTGTACAAGCCTGACGGAGCTGACAAATACGCGATCTACGAGCAGCGGTTCAGCGATTTCGAGGCCATGAGCTTTTCTACCAGGGGCTTTGATACGCTGCCCAAACTTTTCGCAGTGTATATCACGGACCAGTGGGGAAATAATTCGGACACTGTCTACAAAACCATCAGCCCTTTATTCGAAAAAGAGCTGGACAAGAGCAAATTCTTTGGCAATGAGCTGCCCAGCGACGGCAGGATCGGTTTCGGCTGGAGCCTGTCCAACCTGTGGAATGGTAACACGGGCGGCACGGGCTGGCATACCGTGCAGCAAAACGTTCCCCTGCCCATCGTCTGCACCTTCGGCCTTGGCGTATCCGCCAAACTAAGCCGGTTCACCCTCTTCGGCAGGTCCGGCTACGAATACGCGCATGGCAATCCCAAGGTGTTTTCCATATGGGGCTCAGACAATCCTGCGCCGGCGGATGCCGTGCTGCCCGTATTCGCGGAAGAAGGCACCGTGCTGGGCGACTGGGTGAACATGGGCAATTACCAGTGGCAGGGCCCGCCTTCCGGCGCTCCTCCTACCGCGCCTACGGCTACAGACAGGTCCTTCTTCAACAGGGGCGCGGAGTTCAACATCCCGTTCACTGCGCCCAAAATAAGGTTCATCAGGCTGGCGGTTTCGGAATCGTGGTCCGGCGCCACTTTCGCCCACGCGATGGAGATCACCCTGTACGGCAACACCAATTAAACAACCGGTAAAAGTAAATCATATGAAACATCGTTCCATCTTAGCGCTTCTTATGGCCTGTGCTTTCACCGGTTGTATGAAAGACGAGGATCAATACAAAGACCTGCTCGGAAACAGGGAGATCATATACCCCGGGCTCGTGAGCAACCTGAAAGCTTACCAGGGCAACCTCCGCATCAAGCTGCAATGGAATCCCAGCCCCGATCCCAGCATCACAAAATATGTGATCTACTGGAACAACAATGCAGATTCCATGACGCTCAAAACCACCGGCAGCAACACGCAGGACAGTGTAAGCGCCGTTATTTCCGGCGTCGCTGAGTACGTGCAGAATTTCGTGCTGTATACTTTCGACGGCGAGGGGAACCGGTCCATCGGCCAGTCGCTTTCCGGCGTGAGGATCTACGGGCCGCTGTATGTATCGTCGCTCACCAACCGCATTGTGGATGCCGCCAGGCCGCCCGTGCTGGAAGCTCCCGGCACTTACAAGGTATATTTCTCACCGGCGGACACGTTGCTGAACGTGGCCACCAGCCTGTCGTACACCGATGCCACGCAGCAGCTGCGCACCGCCCGGATCGACGCAAAAACAGATTCGGTGACGCTGGAACAGGTACCAGCCGGCGCGAAAGTGGCATTGCGTTCTACCTACGTTCCCGTTCCCCGCGCGATCGATACGTTCACCGTGGCGTATAGCGATACCCTTACGCTGGATTAAAGTATTATCCAAACCATACGCTGTGGAAAACATAAGGGCTGACCCGGAAGTCAGCCCTTAATTTTTTGCATTTGCGGAAAAAATTTATTTCACCAGCCGCAAACATACCGGGTAGCGGTAATGGATGCCTTTGTTGGCTTCAACAGCGGCTATGAGGGAAAATATCAGGTTTGCGACCCACAGCAATTTGCTGAGGCCGAAGGTGGAGAAGAACTGGAAGTTCCAGTCGCCGTGGTTTAGAAAGGGTTCATTGATCAGGAAGTGAGTGAACGACCATGCGCCCCAGGCGATGCCGTTGATGATATTGAGGGCCACTGCGGCCAGGCTGATGGTGATCTGGAAATTAACGGCTTCTTTGCCTTCCACATCCACGAAAGCTGATTCATTTCTTTTGAACAGCCACAGCACCAGCGCGCCGATGATGTTGCCTACCGGCGAAAATATGGTCTGCCCTATTATGCCGCCGAGGTGAACGAGGAAGCCCCAGGTCCTGTCGTCTTTCCGGGAACGGACGTCGTTTTGCGTTTCCATAAGTATATTGATTTTGGTTAAAGGTTCCGGTGTACAACACCCGGCATAACTTATAAGCCGGATTCTGTGCCTTTGCTTTCGCATCGGCCGCTATCATTTATCTGCGACGTTCATCGCTGAACGCCTGTATCTGCCTACCCTCGGTCATCAGGCGGGCAGCCCTCAAACGACCGTTTACATGGCATTTCAGCACGCAAGGTTTACCCCTGACCCCGGTTACCCGTTGCCAGCGTGGGCTCTTACCCCACATTTTCACCTTTACCGCAGGTTGCCCCGTGGAAGTAATTTTCTGTGGCACTCTCTGTACGCCTGCTTTCACAGGCGCCCCACCCGTTAGGTGGTGCGTTGCCCTATGCTGTCCGGACTTTCCTTCCCTGCCTTGCGGCAGAGACGATAGCGCCGTTATGCCGGGTGTTGTACACCGGAATCTGCAAAATTACTTAAAAAATATCTCAGTGGCCCCGTAACCGTAGAAAGGATGGTACTGGTTCACGAAAAACTTCACTTCGGGCACCGTTTTCAGTATCTCATGCAGCTCGTCGCGCAGGCGGCCGGTGCCTACGCCGTGGATCACGATCATACTTTGCTGGCGCTGCGAAATGGCGAGGTCAAGGTAATGCTGGAACTCGTTCAGCTGGATGGCTACGATCTCCAGCGGGCTCAGGTCGCGCCAGTTGTCCGCCAGGCGGTCTATATGCAGGTCTATCTCGTATTTGGCCTCCACGCGGGCGTTCTCTTTCAGCGACTGGAAAGACGTGAGGGTGGAAAGTTTTTTCTTTTCCACCGGCGTAAAGCCGTAATCGTCCTTTTCGGCGCGCAGCGGGTATTTGTCGAACAGCATGTATTCGATGGTGGCCTTTTCCTGCTTCTTGAGGGTTTCCAGCTGCTGGAAAAGCTGTTTGGGCTTCACTTTCCAGGTTTTGTCGAGGGCTGCGGCCAGCGTGAGGTCCGTTTCTTTCGGCGAAAAGCTGAATTCGAAGCGCGGGTTATCGTTCAGCTGGTCGAACTCCAGGTCTGCCAGGTAATGATGGTGGAAGGGGAAGATCTCCTGCTTCAGCTCCAGGAACAGGCTGTTGTTCAGCCATATTTCGAAGCGGAAGGTGTAGGCGCGGTTGGTTTCGTTGGAAAGATGGAACTTCATATCCTCCACCACATCGTCGCCAAAAGCGTCCGTCTGCCACACGGGCAGCATGGTGAGGAACAGGCCCCTTTCGGGCTTATTTACGAGCGGAACAGGCTTTTCCTTACGGATCTCCTCGCCGGGGGTACGTTTGGGCGGCAATGGGGCTGTTTTCTTCGAAAAACGATGGAAATAAGGGAAGTCTATCTGGTCCAGGTATACCGGGAACTTCGTGCCGCCCACTTCCACCATCACCATTTTGTCGTTAATGATATCCACTACTGTCCCTTCCTCCTTGGAGTGGAGCATGAGGATCTTATCGCCTACTGTATATTTCATAGCAGGCAAAATTAAGCATCTGCGGTTAGTTTTACTTCATCCCGGCAGGGTAATTATCCGGTTCGGGGTGCCGGCGCATGTATTCGTCCACCGAAATGCGGCCGCTGCCTTCCACGAGGAAGAACAGGAGCATCAGTAAAACAGCGATGGAAAGGCTGAGTTCAGGATAAACCGAGAAGAGGCCGGTTCCGGCGCTCACGAAGAACACCGCGCCGATCAGCACCGGCAGGTTGGCAATAACGCCAACACGGGTAAGCAGGCCCAGGGCGATGAACAACCCGCCCACGGTATGCGCGAAAACTATGTAATGAGCCAGCCAGAAAGAAAGCGCCGTCAGGAAAGGTTGTTCGGCTATCCGGGCCTTCAGGAGGTCGATATTATTGACGAACTGGATGCCTTTCCACATCAGGAGCAATCCCAGCAAAATCCTCAAACCGTCAATCCATTTGGGGTGATGATTGTCGCCCCACCGTTCAATGCGTTGCAGGAGGTTCATAACGAAAGTTTTAAGTAAGGAAAGAGCTACTGTACTAAAGTTACGAAATCCCTGAAACAATACAGCCGCTCCCCTTTTACGGGGAACGGCCGCTTTTATATCAGTCCGTATGGAATTTAAGCAGTTTTGGGAGCCAGCTTGCTCTTCCAGTAGCCGTACAGGAAGTACACCACCAGGCCGAAGGCCATCCAGCCGAAGAAGAACATCCAGCTGCGCACCGGTATCTCGATCATGAGGTACAGGCAGCAGAGCATGCCCAGCACGGGAATGAGGGACAGGCGTTTGAGCATGGCAGCCACTGTGATCGCGGCCGCCAGGATGTAAAATATCAGGAACAGCACCAGGTCATGGTCGAAATAGGCAATGTCCGCAAAAGACTGCCGGATGCGGTCGCGGAAGAAAAACGTGAACAGTACGAACAGCACGGGCACGATGATCATGCCATTGATGTAAGGGAGGTTGAAACGTTTCGTGCTTTTGTCTACCGCCGGTAATAACAATACCCCGCCGCAAACGAGCACGAAGGCGAACAGGGTGCCGATGCTGGTGAGGTCCGTTACCAGCCCGCTTTCCAGGAACAGGGACGGCACGGCCACGATAACGCCGGTCACGATGGTGGAAAAGCCGGGCGTATGGAACCTGGGATGCACTTTAGCGAACTTTTTCGGCAGCAGGCCGTCGCGGCTCATGCTCATCCATATCCTGGGCTGCCCGATCTGGAACACGAGTATTACGCTGGTGGCGGCCACCACGGCGCTGATGGAGATCACGTAGCCTACTTTTTCCATGTTCAGCTTGTCGAACACATAAGCCAGCGGGTCGGACACGTTGTTGAATTCAGAATAATTCACCATGCCGGTGATCACCAGGGTCACGATCACATATACGACCGTGCAGATGATCAGCGAATAGATCATTGCCCGCGGCATGTCTTTCTGCGGGTTGGCGCTTTCTTCCGCGGTAGTGGAAATGGCGTCGAACCCGATGTATGCGAAGAACACGGCGGACACGCCTTTCAGCACGCCTTCAAACTGGTTGGGCAAAAAAGGCGTCCAGTTGCTGGTGTCTATATAGAACACGCCGATCAGCACCACGACCGCGAGCACGACGAGCTTGAGGCCCACCATGGCGTTGGCGCTTTTTTTACTTTCACGGATACCCACATACGCTACGATGGTGATGAGCACCACGATCAGGAAAGCGGGAATGTTCATGATCACGCGCCAGCCGCTGACGATGGGCGCGGTGGTCCATGCGAGCGCTTTGGAAGGATCTGCCGCAAATGCTTCTTTGGCGCTCTGGTAGTCCGTTACCAGCCAGGCAGGCAGGTGAATGTTCATGCCTTCCAGCACGTTGTTGAAGTAGCTGCTCCAGGAGATGGCCACTACGATATTACCGATGGAATACTCCAGGATGAGCGCCCAGCCTATGATCCAGGCGGCCACTTCGCCGAAGGCGACATAAGAATAAGTATAGGCGCTGCCCGCTACCGGCACCCTGGACGCAAATTCCGCGTAACAAAGGGCGGTGAATCCACAGGTAACGGCCGTCAGGAGAAAGAGGAAGATCACGCCGGGGCCGCCGTCGAACGCGGCCTGGCCAATGGTAGAGAAGATACCGGCGCCGATCACCGCCGCCACCCCCATCAGGGTAAGATCGCGCACGTTCAGCACCTTCTTGAGCCCCGAGGCATGCGCGTCGGCTTCGCTGTTTTTGGCGTCCTGCAAAATACTGGCAAGGGACTTTTTCCTGAAAAGCGACTTAGACATCTGTTGTAGTTAAAGGTTGATACTAAAAACCGTTAATGGTAAACAGTAACACTTATCCTCGTTACCATTTACCATTAACGGTCAAATATAATACTATTCAGTTATCAATGTTGCCTCGTCAAAAGAAAATCCGCCAGCTCCTTCAGGGGCGCTTTCCGGTGCGATAATACCGCGATATCCTCCAGGTGCCCGAAGGCGATCTGGCTGAAACGTTCCTTTTCTTTTTCAGCCCATTCATCCACGCGGCAGTCGTGGAACACCTGCAGCACTTCTTCCACTTTGTTGCCGGGATTGGTTTCCATGAGCTGGTGCAGGTGCTGCTTCTGGGCGGGATTGCACAGCTCCAGCGCTTTGAGCAGCAGGAAGGTCTTTTTGTTGATCAGGATGTCTCCACCCTGCTTCTTCCCGAACTTTTCCGGGTCGCCGAATGCGTCCAGGTAATCGTCCTGTATCTGGAACGCGATGCCTACGTTCCTGCCGAATTCGTAGAGATGTTTCTGGTTGCCGTCGCTGCCGCCGCCGGTGATGGCGCCCATCTGCAGGCTGGCGGCCAGCAGCACGGAGGTTTTGAGGGCGATCATGCTCACATAGTCTTCGTATTTCACCTGTTCCGGCTGCATCTGTTCCATGTCCATATCCAGCTGCTGGCCTTCGCATACTTCGCGGGCGGCTTTGTTGAACACGTTGATGATCTTCGTGCGGTACTTTCCCTGGATCTTGTTCAGGTAATCGTAGCTGTGAATGAGCATCACGTCGCCGGCCAGTATGGCGGCGGAATCGCTGTATTTCGTGTGCACGGTGGGCATGCCGCGGCGCAGCGGCGCCTTGTCCATAATATCGTCGTGGATGAGGGTGAAATTATGGAACAGCTCTATGGCGTTGGCGGCATGGAAAGCGTCGGGCTGTATCTCGTCAAACAATTCATTTCCCAATAAACACAACGCCGGCCTGATCCTCTTTCCGCCGATCCCGAGAATGTACTGGGCGGGATCGTACAGGTTGGCAGGATGGTCCGGGAATTGTCTCTTGCTAAACTGTTCTTCAAACTGTACTGACAAATCTTTAAATGAATGCATGATGCAAGTGTTATATTCTTCTGGTTCTGCTGTTACTTCTTTTTCTTCCTGGCAGCCGGCTTAGCGTCCGCCGCGGGTTTGCGGCCCCTGCTGCCTTGTTTGCCGGCGCTCTTTTGTTTTGCTTCCCTGTCCGGCGACGCCACGCTTTTTGTGCGCACGCCTTCCCTGGGCATTTCAGCGCTTCTGCGTTTAGACGGGCGTTTGCCGCCGTCGTCTTCCGTTTCCGCTTCCACCAGGTCGTAATCCAGCTGGCGTTTGGCGAGGCTGGCGGCCACTACCTGGATGGTCACCCTGTCTCCTATCCTGATCCTGCGGCCGCTTTGCATGCCTATCAGCGCGTATTCGGATTCTGAATGCCTGAAATCCTCGCTGAGGTTGTGGATGCTGATCAACCCTTCGCATTTGGCCTCCACCGTTTCCGCCCAGAAGCCGAAATGCGCCACGCCGCTCACGACGGCCTCGAAGGTTTCGCCGATGAACTGCTGCATGTATTCCACCTGTTTGTACTTGTTGCCGGCGCGTTCCGCGTCCATGGCTTTCCTTTCCATTTCGGAGGAATGTTTGCAGCGCTTTTCCAGCAGCTTGTCTATCTTGATGTCTTCGGCCAGGCATTGCGCCAGGATGCGGTGCACCAGCACATCAGGATACCGCCTGATGGGCGAGGTGAAGTGGCAGTAATGCATGAACCCAAGACCGTAGTGGCCGATGTTCTCCGTAGTGTAGGCCGCTTTGGCCATGGTACGGATGCCCAGCGTTTCCAGCACGTGCTGCTCAGGCTTGCCCTGCACCAGCTGCAGCATCTTGTTGAAGGATGCGGCGATCGTTTCCGGGCTGTTCACATCGAATTTATACCCGAATTTACTCGCAAATACGGCAAATACATGCATCTTTTCCTCGTCCGGCGTATCGTGCACGCGGTAAGGGAAAGGCACGGGGTTCTTGTTCACTTTTTGTTTGGACACGTATTCGGCCACTGTCTTGTTCGCCAGCAGCATAAACTCTTCGATCAGCTGGTGGGCCTCCTTGCTTTCCTTGATGGTAACGCCGATGGGCTTGCCGCTTTCATCCAGCTGGAAGCGCACTTCCTGCGAAGAGAAATTGATGGCCCCTTCGCTGAACCGTTTTTTGCGCATGGTTTGCGCCAGGTTATTCAGCAGCAGCACTTCCTGGTCGTAAGGCCCCTCGCCTTTCTCGATGATCTCCTGCACTTCTTCGTAGGTGAAGCGGTGCGCGGAATGGATCACGGTGCGGCCCAGCCAGAATTGTTTTACTTCCGCCTTGTCGTTTATCTGGAACACGGCGGAGAACGTAAGCTTGTCCTCATGCGGCCGCAGCGAGCACAGCTCGTTGGATATCTTCTCCGGCAGCATGGGCAGCACACGATCCGGCAGGTATACGGAGGTGGCGCGTTTTTCGGCTTCTTTGTCCAGCGCGGTAAGCGGCTCCACGTAATGGCTCACATCCGCGATATGCACGCCAATTTCCAGCAGGCCGTTCTTCAGCCGGCGGATGGAAAGGGCGTCGTCAAAATCCTTCGCATCTACCGGGTCGATGGTAAAGGTGAGTATTTTACGGAAGTCTTTGCGTTGGCCGATCTCTTCGGCGGTAATGTTTTCTTTGATGGTGGCCACTTCTTCCAGCACTTCATCAGGGTAATGCAGCGGGAAGCCGCTTTCCACGAGTATTTCCTTCATGGCCAGGTCGTTCGCGTCCGACGCGTCGAGTATTTCCACTATTTCGCCGACGGGCTTGCGGGTCTTTTCCCCCCAGGCCACGATGCGCACCACGGCCTTATCGCCGTTTTTCGCTTCTTTGAGTGAATTTTCGGGAATATAGATATCGGGTACCCCGGCTCCTTTTTCAGGCACCAGGAAAGCGAAGGTCTTGCTTAGCTGGATAGTGCCGGTAAACTCGGTCTTCTTACGTTTCAGCACATCGGTAATGAACCCTTCCATGCGGCCGGGACCTTTGCCCTGGCGGATCACGTCCACCAGCACTTCGTCGCCGTCCAGCGCGGTGTTCAGGTTCTTCTGTTTTACCATAATGTCGCTCGGCAGGCCTTCTACCGCTACAAAGGCCATCCCGGAGCGGGTCACATCCACAATGCCTTTATAGGTCTTCTTCTGGCTGCTGTCCTTCTTGGGTTTCTTCTTCTTCATTGACATGATTTTTAGGGTGCGGTGTGTATTATCCGGCCTGTCCATTCTCAGCCGCTAACATACTGTTTGCAACATAATCAAAAATAAAACTATTAAACGATTCCTCCTCTCCCGACAGGAAGGCTACTTCGACAGGCATCACTTTGAAGGGCAATTGCATATCGCCGATCCGTTCGCGCAGCAAATGCAGCCTTACGGCGTCCTTTTCGGTGGTGATAATGAACTTTTGGTCCCCGTCCAGCTGGTCAAGCTCCAGCTTGATCTTGTCCAGGTCTTTCTGCGTATAGTAGTAATGGTCCGGGAAAGAGAGCAGGTGTACGTTTTTGTACCGTTGCAGCAAATGTTGTACCAAAGGCTCGGGCCGCGCAATGCCGCAAACTACGAGAATGCTTGCTGCGGCGGGTATTTCCGCTGTTTCATTCGTCAGCATATCCACCGGCTGCCCGTACCGCAGCGTGGTGAAAAACAGCCGCTGGTGCGGCAATGGCTGTATCTCGGCGCGCAGGCCGTCCTGTTCCGCCCGGCTAAGGTCCGGCGGGCATTTGCTGACAATGATCCCGTTTGCCCGGTGATAACCTTTTCTGCCTTCACGCAGCCGCCCGAAAGGCACTACGTGATCGCGTGTGAAAAGACGGCTGTAGTCCGTCACCATGAGATTCAGCCCGGGTTTGATGGAGCGGTGCTGGAAAGCGTCGTCCAGCAGTATCACCTGGGTTTCCGGCCTTTCGCCCAGCAGCTCGGGCACAGCCAGCATCCGTTCTTCACCCACGCATACGGTAATGCCGGGAAACTTCCGGTGGAATTGCATGGGCTCGTCCCCGATGTCCGCCGCGGTGGTATCTGCCTTTGCCAGCAGGAAACCTTTGGTCCGCCGGTTGTAGCCGCGGCTGAGGGTGGCGATGTTGTAAGGCCCTTTCAGCAGGCGGATCAGGTATTCCACATGCGGGGTTTTGCCGGTGCCGCCTACAGACAGGTTGCCTACGGCGATCACGGGCAGGTCGAACTCCACGGAGGTGAGCACGCCATTATCGTATAGGCGGTTACGTATCCACAGTACCAGGCCGTATAAAAGGGAAAACGGGTATAAAAGGTAGTTCAGGTATTGCCACACGGGACTCTCATTTTAAGCTGAAAAATAAAAAACGCCGCCGGGCGTCACCACTGCATCCATGGGCACATCGCCGCGGTAAGCGTCTGCCACCGGCTCGGGCAGCGGGCCGAACAGGCTGAGGCCGATGGCCTTCACACCGGGCCGGCATTGCTGCAGGAAAGCGTCGTACATGCCTTTGCCATAGCCTACACGCTGGCCTGTTTTGTCGAAGGCCAGCATGGGCACAAACACCACATCGATGTCCTGCGGGGCCACCAGTTCGCCGCTTTCAGGCTCGGGGATGCCGTAGGAATTATGCACGAGGCGGGTCGCATCGTCCCACCGGAAATGCTGCATATTGCCGGTTGCCAGGTAAGAGCGGCTCAGCACCAGCTGTACGCCCGGGTATTGCTGCTTCAGCCATTCCGCCAGCGGGTAGGTGTCCACTTCCTTTTTGGCGGAGATAGGCAGAAAAAGATGAATATAAGAAGGCCCACCCAGCTGCAGCTCCCTGCAATGCTCCAGCAGCGCGGCATTCAGGCTGGCCCACTCTTCAGCGCCCAGCGCAAGCCGTTTTGCAAGATAGTCTTTCCGGATATCCTTTTTGAATAATGGCATTGGATGTCGGGCTTCGTTTAAAGATTACTGTTATCCCGCGGAAAGCAGCTGCTGCAAAGCAGGCCGCATCAATTCCGCCTGCACGGCCACAAAATCCCGGTTCAGCCTGCGCGCCCGCGGGATGCGTGTGATGCGGTGGTAACGGCTCCAGCTGATGATATCGTCTTCGTTGGTATGATGGTCGCCGTTGAAGATCCAGCCCAGCACCGGTATCTCAGCGTTGCGCAGGGCCATGGCCGTGAGCAGGCTGTGATTGATGCTGCCGAGATAATTCTGCGACACGATGATCACTTTCGCGCCGAGCGCCTTGATCAGGTCCAGCGTGAAATACTGTCCGCTGAGCGGCACCATGAGCCCGCCCGCGCCTTCGATCACCAAAGATTTGCCAGGCTGCTGGAACTGCTTCGCATGTTCGATGATACGGTCCTCATAGATCGTAATGCCTTCGCTGCGCGCCGCCAGGTGCGGCGATGCGGGCATCCTGAGGCGGTACAGCTCTTCCTTCGCGTTGCCGGGTTCGCTGAGCAGGGAGCGTACGGTCTGCGTGTCCGTAGCATCCTGCAGGCCCGCCTGCACCGGCTTCCAGTACAGCGCGCCCAGGGCCTCCGCAACACAGGCCGACGCCACCGTTTTGCCTACGCCGGTACCAATACCGGTGATGAAGATATTATTCATAAAAGCAAATATAAATCATCATTCAACCAATTACCTTAATTTCGTTTTCCAAGCACCAAAACTTATGAACTACTGCGAAAACATACTTGAAACAATCGGCAATACCCCATTGGTGAAGCTCCACCGTGTGAGCGCAGGGCTGCCCTGCCCCGTGTTTGCAAAAGTGGAATTCTTTAACCCCGGCAACTCCATCAAAGACCGCATGGCCGTGAGAATGGTGGAAGAAGCCGAAAAACGCGGCCTGCTGAAACCCGGCGGCACCATCATCGAAGGCACTTCAGGCAATACCGGTATGGGCCTTGCGCTGGCCGCCATCGTGAAAGGTTATAAATGCATTTTTACCACGACAGATAAACAATCCAAAGAAAAGGTGGACATCCTTAAGGCAGTAGGCGCCGAAGTGATCGTATGCCCCACCAATGTGCTGCCGGAAGACCCAAAGTCATACTACTCCGTGAGCAGGCGCCTGGCCACCGAAATACCGAATTCCTTTTACGTCAATCAATACGACAACCTCGCCAACCGCGACGCGCATTATGAGCAGACCGGCCCTGAAATATGGGAGCAGACGGACGGGAAGATCACCCACCTGGTAGTGGCCACCGGCACCGGCGGCACCATTACCGGCGCAGGCAGGTTCCTGAAAGAAAAGAACCCTGCCATCCAGGTATGGGCCATAGACAGCTACGGTTCCCTGCTGAAGAAGTTCTTCGATACCGGCGAGCTGGACATGAATGAAGTGCATCCTTACATCACCGAAGGCATCGGGGAAGACTTCGTGCCGCAGAACTACGACATGAGCGTGATAGACCACTTCGAAAAAGTGACCGATAAGGACGGCGCCGTCATGGCCCGCCGTATTTCGAAAGAAGAGGGAATTTTTGTGGGTTACTCCGCAGGATCGGCCATGGCAGGGCTTCAGCAACTGAAGAGCAAACTGAAACCGACGGATGTTGTGGTAGTGGTTTTCCACGACCACGGCAGCCGCTACGTGGGCAAGGTATACAACGACCAATGGATGATGGAACGCGGCTTCCTGGATGTAAAGACCGTGAAGGATGTAGTGAACAGCCGCCGCAACCTGCCGCTGGTGACCATTACGCCGGAAGAAAAAGTACACGAGGCCATTGCCAAAATGAAGAAATTCGACATAGAGCACCTGCCCGTGTTGCAGAACGGACAGATCATTGGCGCCATTTCGGAAGGCGGGCTGTTCAGCAAACTCATAGACCAGCCCGAGCTGAAGGAAGCATCCGTGCAAAGCGTGATGCACAAAGCGTTCCCGGTGGTAGCGATGGATACGCCGATCGAAAAGCTGGCCGTTTATATCAACAAGGAAAATGGCGCCGTGCTCACGCAGGACGATACCGGCGCGCATCATATCGTGACCAAATATGACATCATCCAGGCGCTGGGCAATTAATATCCGCACATGCTTTATACAGATCAGACAGGCCGCAGGGTGGATATCCCTTCGCCGCCGCAGCGCATTGTATCGCTGGTGCCTTCGCAAACCGAATTATTGTACGACCTGGGGGCCGATGTGGCCGGCATCACGAAATTCTGCATCCACCCGGAAGAATGGTTCCGCTCCAAAACCCGCGTGGGCGGCACCAAACAGGTAAAGCCTGAAGTGATCGCTTCCCTCCGCCCCGACCTGATCATCGCCAATAAAGAAGAAAACGAAAAGGAACAGGTGGAATCCCTCGCAAAGGATTACCCCGTTTGGGTCAGCGATATCCACACCCTCAACGATGCGCTGGATATGATCACTTCTCTCGGAGACATCCTCTCCAAACGCCACGCCGCCCACCAGCTTACACAAAATATCCGCGACCGTTTCGATCTCCTTCAACCTCTTCAAACCGCTATTCCCACCGCTTATTTCATATGGCGCGACCCATGGATGGTGGCGGGCAACGATACCTTCATCCACCAGATGCTGCATGCCTGCGGGCTGCGGAATGTATTTGAGGACATTCCGCGTTATCCTTCCGTAAGCCTTGCCCAGCTGGCCGCCAGCGGATGCAGGCTGGTGCTGCTGTCCAGCGAGCCGTATCCTTTTAAGGAAAAACATATCGAAGAAATAAAAGCGTATCTCCCTGATGCGGACGTGCTGCTGGTGGATGGAGAGATGTTTTCCTGGTATGGCAGCAGGCTGCTGCATGCGCCGGGATATTTTAACGAGCTGCTGAAGATCTTCCGCTGATAACCCTGCTACTCTCTCATCATTTTTATTTTTCCAGGCAACCCGTTTAAATCATCTGCCGTACTCTTCCTGAAAAACCGTTTTTACAAGCCGTTAAAACGAATCTGATAAACAACCAACAACCTTAAACCATCTCAATTATGGAAAGAAGAGACTTTTTGTCCAATATGGGCATTACCCTTGCTATTGTCTGTACCGGCGGATTGGCGGCCTGCGGCGGAAAAGGCGACGATCCCCAGCCCGATCCTCCGGGCAATCCTCCCGGCGGCGGCAACGCCAGGCTGACCGTGAATCTCGGCAACCAGCTCACCACGGTAGGCAGTTCCCTCATCAGCGGCGGCGTAGTGCTCATCAGGCTGGCAGCGGCCAATGTTCCCGCATCATTTTCCGCGGTAACCAGCACCTGCACGCACCAGGGCTGCACGCTTTCAGGCGTGAACGGCGGCATCATCGAATGCGCCAGCGCCTGCGGCCACGGCAGCAAGTTTAATTCTGACGGAACGGTAAACACCGGCCCTGCAACTGCGGCGCTTACAAAATATAGCATTGAGATCAGCGGCAATACCCTTACCGTGAAATAACGATCATAAAGAACGGTGACGGATATATTATCGTGAACAGCTTATCTTACAAAGGGCCGGCCCGCCATGGCCGGCCCTTTTACAGCTCTGTAACACAAATGTCATTTATCAGGTTAGTTGGGATTGCTAACGGAATGGAATACACTACATTTACCGTGTCACCTGAAAAACCAGATCTGAATGTCCACGAACAGCTACTCTATTGTTATGGCAGCCATCCTCCTTGGCGTTGCCTGTAAAAAATCATCGTCTCCGCTTACGCCGGAAGAGGAAAAGAACAAACCGGTGGCGGTGCAGGCCGCCACTGCAAGAGCAGACAGCCTGATGCAGGCCGCTGAAGTATTTTCCGGCACAGCAGAAGCCTCACGGCTGGGGCAAAGCTTTCCCGCGTCAGACTTTACGCCCACCGGTTTTTACCTGCCGCCGAACGTTACCTTGAAAGTGAACGTGGAACAGGTTTCCGGCGCCAAACTGCCGGTATTGCTGGTAGGCACCTACTCCCGCTACACCAACAAATGGAACCCGCAGGAAGTACAACTCAAAAGCGGCGAAAACACTATTACGGACCCGCTGGGAGGCTTGCTTTACCTGCGTTTCACAGCTTCGGCGCCCGGCGGCTCCATGGCCAAAGTGAGATTTGTGAGCGGGCAGAAACCCGTGCCTTTTTACCGGCTGGGCAAAACCACGCACGCAGACTGGCTGGAAGCCCTCCGCGTCATGACGGACGTGCCCGACGTGCAGCTGGTAAGCAACCGTACGATCATCGTGGCGTCCCGCGCAAATGCGCTTGCTTACCAGACCGAAGACCAGGATGCCTTGCTGCGCCTGGCGGACCGTGTGATCAATATCGAAGACTCCATCAGCGGGCTGGACGGCAGTTCCCCGTCCGAGAACGTGAACGTGCACAAATACCTGATGACCGAAACAGACAACGCGGATTACTATATGGTGGCCACCTGGTACCGCACGGCCTATTACCAGAACACGCTGGCCGCCGTGCTTACCCTGAACGGCCTGGGGAAAGACGGCTGGGGGCCCTGGCATGAGCTGGGCCATATGCACCAGCAGGGCGCCTGGACCTGGGGAGCGCTGGGCGAAGTGACGGTGAACATCTATTCCCTGGCCGTGGAGCGCAAGCTGGGCATCACGCCTTCCAGGCTTAAAAGGGATAACGCCTGGCCCAAAGTGGACGCGTATTTCGCGAAAAGCGACGCAGAGCGGAACTTCAACAGCAACAGCGCAGACGTATGGGTGCGCCTTTGCATGTTCCACCAGCTGTGGATGGCTTACGGCGACGCATTCTACCACAAGCTGCACAAGGCCGCACGGCAGGAAAAACCTTCCCTGTCAGGCGATGCGGCCGAAATGAGCTGGTTCATGCTGAAGGCCTGCGAAATATCCGGCAACGACCTTACTTTCTTTTTCCGCAAATGGGGCCTGCCGGTGGAAGAAAGCGTTTACACAGCCATAGCCGCGCTGCAGCTGCCTGCGCCTGCCACCGAGCCGTCAACTTTGCGGGAAAACTAAAAATTGAATTGCCTATATTTGCTTTCCTTTAAAAATAAAAAACATATCATCGTCTATGGGAAAGTACAAAGCCGGCGTATTATTCGGCGAAGAGCTGGAAGCGCTCTACAATGATGCCAAACAGAATGAATTTGCCATGCCCGCAGTGAACGTGGTGGGCACCAACTCCGTGAATGCAGTACTGGAAACAGCCGCCAAGGTGAATTCCCCGGTAATCATCCAGTTTTCCAACGGCGGTGCGCAGTTCTTTGCCGGTAAAGGCATGCCGAACGACAAGCTGCAGGCCAACATTTCCGGCGGTATTTCCGGCGCCAGGCATGTGCATGAAGTAGCCAAATATTACGGCGTACCCGTTGTGCTGCATACAGACCATGCCGCTAAAAAATGGCTGCCCTGGATAGACGGCCTGCTTACTGCCGGCGAAGCTTTCAAAAAAGAAACCGGCCAGCCGCTCTACAGCTCTCACATGCTCGACCTCTCCGAAGAGCCTATCCACGAGAATATTGAAATATCCAAAAAATACTTCGAAAGGATGAACAAGCTGGGCATGTCCATCGAGATCGAGCTGGGCGTTACCGGTGGCGAGGAAGATGGCGTGGACAATTCCGGCGTGGAAAACTCCCTGCTGTACACCCAGCCTGAAGATGTGGCCTTCGCCTACGAAACCCTCAACCAGGTGGGCAGCCGCTTCACCGTGGCAGCTGCTTTCGGCAACGTACATGGTGTTTACAGCCCGGGTAACGTGGAATTGCGCCCCGAGATCCTGAAAAACAGCCAGGATTACATTGAGAAAAAACACAATACTGCTAAAAAACCCGTGTTTTACGTGTTCCACGGCGGTTCCGGCTCACCCAAGCACCAGATCAACGAGACCCTGGGCTACGGCGTGATCAAAATGAACATCGATACCGATATGCAATGGGCTTTCTGGGAAGGCGTACTGGGTTATTACAAATCCAAGGAAGCATACCTGCAGGACCAGCTGGGCAACCCCGAAGGGGCTGATAAACCCAATAAAAAATACTACGATCCCCGCGTTTGGCTGCGCAAGGCTGAAGAAACATTCGTGAGCCGCCTGGAAGAAGCGTTCACCGACCTGAACTGCATCAACCGCAACGCGTAAGGTTATCACACCTTTTTATAGCAAAGGCTGGTCTTGTTAAAAGATCAGCCTTTACTTTTTCCTTTGAACATGGTGGGTGAAATGCCGAGCTTGCTCTTGAATACCGTGGAGAAATAAGCCGGCGATGAAAAGCCCGTCTTGTATGCCACTTCCGCCACCGTGTACTCCTGGTGCTGCAGGAAATACCGCGCTTTCTGCAAACGCGCATTTAAAATATATTCATTGACGTTAGTGCCCATCAGCGCCTTTACTTTCCGGTACAATTGCACTTTTGAAATATTCATCTGCCGGTAGATATCCTCGATGGAAAATTCTTCATTCCCAAGGTTATTCTCCACGATGGAAGTGAACTCGGAAACAAAGCGGAGGTCAGACCGGCGGGAGGCCGTATTCCTCAGGCCAGCCGGGATGTCTGCCGTGAAGTGTTCTTTTATGTGGCTGCGGTTGGCGAGCAGGCTGGTGAGCGTATGCTGCAATATTTTAAAATCGAAAGGTTTAAGGATGTAGGCATCCGCTTTGTTCTGTAGCCCCTCCACCTGCTGGTCCGGCGTCACCCTTGCCGTGAGCAGTACCACCGGGATATGCGCCGTCCTCACATCCGCCTTGATCTCCTTCAGCAGCGCATGCCCGTCTTTCACCGGCATCATTACATCGCAGATGATCCCGTCAGGCAGGTATTCAAAAGCCATCTGCAGGCCCTGCTGGCCGTTTTCAGCTTCCAGCACTTCATAGTCTTCAGACAGGCGGTGCTTGATGAAACCGCGCAGCTCCGGGTTGTCTTCCACCAGCAGGATCACGAACCTTTTATCCTGTTTGGCCTGCTCACCCGGTTCGTCCGCCACGGGCAACAGGTCTGCAGTGTAAAACTGCGGCTCTTCCCTGCCGGAGGATCCGCTCAGTTCCGCGGGTTCGAAATGCCGGTTGCCCAATGGTACCGATACGGTGAAGATGGTGCCCCTGTTCTTCCCGCTGCTGGCCGTGATGGTGCCGTGGTGCAGCTGCACCAGCTCCTTGCATAGCGCCAGCCCCAGGCCGGAGCCTTTATGATTGTCTACTTCTCCCTGGTAAAAAATGTCGAACGCATGCTGCATCACTTCGGCAGACATGCCGATGCCGGTATCCTGCACCTGGATCACGGCGTCTTCTCCCCGCTTCTCCAGCTTGATGAGCACCGCACCCTGGTCCGGCGTGAATTTGAAGGCATTGGACATGAGGTTAAACAGCACCTTGTCCATCATGCCGGTATCCATCCACACGGGCAGGTGCCGTTCCGAGGTCACCAGCCTGCAGTCGATCCCTCTCTGGCGAGCCGTGTGCTGGAAGATCTCCACGATCTCATGGCAAAAAAGCACGAGGTCGTGCTCGGATGCGCGAACCTGCATTTTATTGAATTCCAGCTTCCTGAAATCCATCAGCTGGTTTACCAGGTGCAGCAGGCGGCTGGCGTTCTTTCTCACCAGCGACAGCTGCTGCCGGTCCCCGCCGTGGAGCCTGGAATGCTGCAGCATTTCATCCAGCGGCCCGATGATCAATGTAAGCGGGGTGCGTATTTCATGGGAAATGTTGGTGAAGAAGGTGATGCGGGCTTCGTTGGCCTTTGCCGCCGCTTCGCTCATTTCCATCAGCTGCCTGCTTTGCCGGCTGATCTCCTCGTTTTGCAGGGCCAGCTTGCGGTTGATCTGTTTATTGAGGTTGCGGGAATACCAGAGCAGCCCCGCGAAGATCACGGCCGCGCCGAGGGTGATGCCGAGCACGTATAACATGGTGCGCTGGCTTTTATAGACGCGGAGCTGCTCCGCGATCATACCCTGCTGCAGTTCGATGTCTTTTTGCTGGTTGAGTATCTTATCTGTCTGCAGCTGCATCATCCGCACGTTCGTGGAGTCTACGACCAGCGTTTGCAGGAAAGTTTCTTTAGGCAGGGCCGTCTTGTTCAATATGCTGATGGCGTTGCGGATGGCTTCTGTTCCGCCGGTCGGGTACAGCAGCGAAGCGTTCAGCACTTTGGCGGACACCATTTCCAGGCCGGCTCCCTTCCCGGGCAGCGCATCCACGCCAATGATCTTCACGTTCCGCGCACCCGCCCTGATGCTGGCCTCCCGGGCGCCCATGGCCATTACGTCGTTATGCGCAAATACAAGGTCCGCCCGCGGCAGGAAGCCGCTGATGCTGTCCAGCGCCGCTTCCGATTTCTGCTGCACCCAGTCCCCGTGCACCTGTTGCAGTATATGGATCCCGGGATGTTTGCTGATCCCGTCCATGAACCCGCGTTTCCGCTCTATTGCCGGGGAAGAGGCCGGCAGCCCCACCACCTCGATCACATTTCCTTTCCCTTTCAGCAAAGCCGACACGTATTCGCCGGCGATCCTGCCGATCTCGTAATTATCCGCGCCAATATAATTAGTGTAACTGGTGGAAGCGATCTTCCGGTCCACAACGATCACCGGGATGCCTTTGTTGAAGACCTCCTCCACCACGGGGGTGAGCGGCTTCGCCTCGTTCGGGGAAATAATGAGCAAGTCGATCCCTTCCGCCAGCAATTCCCGTACCTGCGCCACCTGCAGCTGGCTGTTGTCGTCCGCCTGCTTGTAGATCAGCTCTATGCCCGGATGAAAAGAAAGCTCCCGCTGCATTTCCGCCAGCATGGATTTTCGCCAGTGGTCCGCTTCGCCGCATTGTGAAAACCCTATCCTGAAATGCCGCTGCTCCGGCTTGGGCCGGCAACCAGCGAATAAGATCAGTATAACGAGGAAGCGAAACATGGTCTAATGTAAAATTTTTCTTCCAACTACGCGCCGGAATCCCCTTCAATTCTCCCGCAAAATGATCCGGAATCTAAGATCTGCTGTACAAAATCTAAAATCAATTTCGAATTAAAACAAATTAACCTATCTAATAAGATAATCAACAACAAATTAAAATATTTTCAAAATGATACAATTTTAAAAGCGATTGAAACAGGTATTCATGTTTTCCGGCGGGAACACACGTAAGTTGGGTAAAATTCCACACGACATATGAAAAACAAAGTTTTCCTCTGGAGTATTACGGTAGCCCTTGGCGGTTTTCTTTTTGGCTTCGATACGGCGGTCATTTCCGGTGCAGAGCAATCCATCCAGCAATACTGGAGCCTCGACGGCTTCGCGCACGGGCTGACCGTTTCGATCGCCCTGATCGGCACGATCATCGGTTCCATGCTCGGCAGCATTCCATCTGAAAGGCTTGGCAGGAAAAATACTTTGGTCATTATAGCGGTCTTATACCTCTTTTCTTCCCTTGGCACCGCGCTGGCCACCGACTGGTACGTTTTCCTGGTATTCCGGTTCCTCGGCGGCATCGGCGTGGGCGCATCTTCCGTAACGGCGCCGGTATACATATCCGAGATATCGCCGGCAGCATCAAGAGGCAAGCTGGTAGCGCTTTTCCAATTCAACATCGTATTCGGCATCCTCGTATCCTATCTTTCCAATTACCTGATCGGACAGGAAGGCGATTCTCCCTGGCGATGGATGCTGGGCGTGCAGGCCGCTCCTTCCCTGCTGTTCCTTATCATGCTGCGGTTCGTGCCGGAGAGCCCGCGCTGGCTGATGATACGGAAAGGCGATTTCAACCAGGCCGAAAAAACATTCAGGATCATCAACCCGGAAGGTTATAAAAAAGAAATGGAGCTGATCCGGCAGGACATGCAGACGATGCACACCCCCGGCAATGAAACGCTTTTTTCCCGGAAGAACCGTTTCCCGGTATTCCTTGCCGTTGCATTCGCGGTATTCAACCAGGTGTCCGGGATCAATGCCATTATCTATTACGCGCCGCGGATATTTGAAATGACGGGGCTGGGCAAACAATCCGCTTTGCTGTCCAGCGTAGGCATCGGCCTGGTGAATTTTATCTTCACCCTGCTGGCCCTCAATTTTATAGACCGCGTTGGCAGGCGGACGCTGATGCTGATCGGTTCGCTTGGGCTGATCACTACCCTGGGCCTGGTTTCCCGCGCCTTTTACCTGAACGATTTCTCCGGTTTGGCAGTCACGGTATTCTTGCTCGTGTACATTGCTTTCTTCGCTTTTTCACAGGGAGCGGTGATATGGGTGTTCATCTCCGAGATATTCCCGAATACCGTCAGGGCAAAAGGCCAGACGCTCGGCAGCATGACGCATTGGGTGATGGCGGCCGTTATCGCTTTTATATTTCCCATGCTCACGGAAAATCTCGGGGGCGGGAACACCTTTTTGTTCTTCTGCATCATGATGGTGCTGCAATTGATATTCGTTTGGAAGATCATGCCGGAAACAAAAGGCAAATCACTGGAACAACTGGAGGGTACCCTCATCACGCATTTATAAACATCAGACAACTATGCAAATTCCACCGTCTATTCCACGTCATCCCGTCGTCTGCTTTGGCGAGGTCCTCTGGGACCTGCTGCCATCCGGCCCGCAGCCGGGCGGGGCTCCTATGAACGTGGCCTATCACCTTCACAAGCTGGGCCGCCACCCGGCCATGATCAGCCGGACCGGCAACGATGAACGGGGCCGCCGCCTGCTGGAGATACTTCAGAACAAAGGCGTTAGTACCGGTTACATCCAGGAAGACGAGACCGTGCCTACCGGTATCGTGAACGCCCAACAGCATGCGAACGGCGACATGTCGTACGAGATCGTGGCACCGGCCGCATGGGACCATATTGCGGCGGACGAAGGAAACCTCGCCGTGGTGGCACAGGCTGAATATTTTGTATTCGGCAGTCTCGCCTGCCGCCATCCCGCATCCCGGGAAACACTGTTCCGCCTGCTGGAAAAGGCGCGCAGGAAAGTGCTGGACATCAACCTCCGCGCGCCGCACTTCGACCGCCCGCTTATCGAATCGCTGCTGCAGCAGGCCGATGTGCTCAAGCTGAACACCGACGAGCTGGAGCTGGTATCCGGCTGGTATTCGCTTCCCGCCGTCACTGAAGCCCGCATCGCGTACCTGCGCGAACGGTTCAGCATCCCCACCGTGGTGCTTACCAGGGGAGCGGAAGGCGCTATCCTGGACATGAACGGTGAAACGTATAGCCATCCGGGTTATAAGACGGCCGTTGTGGACACGGTAGGCAGCGGCGACGCTTTCCTCGCAGCCACCATCTCCATGATGCTCGACAATGCCGCTCCCGCCGATATGCTGGACTTTGCCAACCGCCTCGCGGCCACTATTACAACCTACAAAGGCGCATGCCCCGACTATGACATTAAAGAAGCAGAATCTCTGAAAAGGATCATTCATACTTAAAACCACGTAGTTATGAAATACTGTATGACAATCATCGTCATCCTGCTCGCAGGGCTGACCAGCTTTGGGCAGCAGCGAAAAGTGACGGGCACCGTCACAGAAAAAAGCACCGGCGCTCCACTTCCCGGTGTGAGCGTACAGGCAACCAATCATTCTGTTATCAGCGACAGCGCGGGCAGGTTCTCCATACAGGCCGCCGTCAACGAGATCCTTACATTCACCTATATCGGGATGAAGCCGGCCATGGCGAAAGTACCCACCAGCGGAGACCTGCAGGTAACGCTGGACAAAGACGCCAGCAACCTGGATGAGGTGGTGGTCACCGGCTACCAGGCACAGAAAAAAGCGGACCTGACCGGCGCCGTGTCTGTTGTGGACGTTGAAGCCATCAAAGACATCCCACTGGGCAATCCCGTTAAAGCGCTGCAGGGCCGTGTTCCCGGCGTGTTCATCACCAGCGACGGCTCCCCTTCCGGCGGGGCCACCGTACGTATCCGCGGCGTCGGCACATTAGGCAACAACGATCCGCTCTATGTGATAGACGGTGTTCCCACCAAAAGAGGGCTCCAGGAGCTGAACCAGGATGATATCGAATCGATACAGGTACTGAAAGACGCATCATCCGCCACGATATATGGTTCCCGCGCAGCCAACGGCGTCATCATCGTGACCACGAAAAAAGCGCGTAAAGGTTTTACACGCGTCGATTTCGATGCATCCGTCTCCACCCAGTTCTATGCCACCAAACAAAAGACGCTCGATGCGGACGGCCGCGGAAGGGCTTACTGGCAGGCCGCTGTGAACGACAGGACCAATCCGAACAACAACCAGATCTATCAATACGACTGGAACGGCGATTACGACAACCCCGTGCTCAACAAGATCAACTACCCCGAATTCATAGACGCCAACAAGACGATGCGCCCCGCCAATACCTACTGGTACGACGAAATTGCCCAAACGTCCATCATCCAGCAATACAACATTTCCGTGAGCACCGGCGGTGAAAGGGGCAGCGCATTGTTCTCGCTGGGGTATTACGATAACAAAGGCGTGGTGAAAGAATCCAGTAATAAGAAGATCACCGCCCGCCTGAACTCCGATTACAGCTTCTTCAAAAACAAGCTGAAGATCGGCGAGAACCTGAACTTCTCCTATATCCGCAATACCCTCATCCCCATCGGCGACGTGCTGTTCACTTCGCTCGTACAGCAGCCGGTCGTGCCTGTGCATAGTGTTGACGGCGGATGGGGCGGCCCTGCGCCGGGTATGACGGACCGTCACAATCCCGTTCGCCTGATCGAAGACAACAAACAGAACCGGAATCATTTTTACCGCGTGTTCGGGAACGTGTATGCTGACCTGGATATCATTCCCGGCCTGCATTTCAGGAGCAGCCTGGGCATTGACTACAACGGCAACTACCAGCGCACGCTGCGCAAGTCGTACGTTTCAGGTTTCCTCTCCGATCCTTCCAATCAAACATCCACCAACCAGGGCTACGACGGCAACTGGCTCTGGCAAAATACGCTGAACTATAAGCTGGACCTGGGCCAGCACCGCCTCGAATTCCTGGCGGGGCATGAGTACATCAAATACATGAGCCAGTCGTTCTTCGCGAGCAGGCAGGGTTATGCGCTCGAAAATATCGATTACGCCTATCTCGACGCCGGCTCTTCCAATAAAGACAATGGCGGCGGCGGGTCCGGCTATGCGCTGCTGTCGTACTTCGGCAAAGCGAACTACGTGTATGCGGACCGTTACCTTGCTTCCGTAACCCTTCGCAGGGACGGTTCTTCACGGTTCGGTAAAGAGTACCGCTATGGCGTTTTCCCCGCGTTCTCAGTCGGCTGGCGCGTCAGCGAGGAAGCGTTCATGAAACGGCAGGATATCATTTCCGACCTGAAATTCCGTTATGGCTGGGGTAAATCCGGCAACCAGGAGATCAACAACAACGCGACCTATGGGTTATACGCATCTATCTATGGCGTGGACCCCACCTGGGGTTTCGACAGCGGCAGCGCGTACGATATCAACGGCGGCGGGTCCGGGCAGCTGCCTTCCGGCTTTACAAGGATACAAAGAGGCAACGATTCGCTGAAATGGGAAAGCACCGCAGAATCGAATTTCGGGGTGGACTTTGGTTTGTTCGGCAACAAACTGACCGGTTCCGTGGATTATTTCATCAAGAAAACTTCCGATATACTCATCAGTCCGGGTTACCTCGCCGTACAGGGCGAAGGCGGTAATTACTGGTTCAACGGCGCGTCTATGGAGAACAAAGGGCTGGAAGTGCTGCTTTCTTACAGCGGCAATATTTCCAAAAGCCTGAGCTTCTCCGTTACAGGAAACTTTTCCACTTACCGCAATAAAGTCACCTACCTGCCCGTCCAGGTGCTGACCTCCTATCCCGGTAACGGAACAGACAAGACCATCCTTGGCCGATCCATCAATTCATCTTTCGGTTATATCGCCGACGGGCTGTTCACCTCGCAGAAAGACCTGGACGATTCGCCCGCGCAAACCGGCAAGGGGCTGGGCAGGATCCGGTACCGTGATCTGAACGGCGACAATGTTATCGACGATAAAGACCGGGATTACATTGCGGACGGCAATCCTGATCTCATCTACGGGCTCAACTTCGAGCTGTCTTACAAAAATTTCGACCTGAGCTTCTTTCTCCAGGGCGTACAGGGCATCCAGGTGTTTAACGATTTCAAAACGTTCACGGATTTTTCATCGCTTTGGGTAGGCAGCAACTGGGGAGAAAGAACGCTCAGCGCCTGGACGCCGTCCAACCCCTCGTCCACCATTCCCGCGCTTACGCTGGTGAACAGGAACAACGAAAGCAGGGCTTCCACCTATTTCTACGAGAACGGGTCGTACCTGAAGTTGCGGAACATCCAGCTGGGTTATAACCTGCGGCATGCTTTCCGGAACACGGCCATTCAAAATGCGCGTGTATTCCTCCAGGGCAGCAATATCCTTACGTTCAAGAGCAAAGGCTTCACGGCGGCGGATCCCGAGGCACCGGGCCATTCTTTCCCGATCCCGGCTATCGTTACCGCAGGCTTTAATGTTTCACTCTGAAATAAATAATTTTATGAAATACGTCTTCTTATTCATCATCCTGTTCGCGTTTTCCTGCAAGGACGCGCTGGACCAGGCGCCGCAGGGGGTTGTATCCGATGATGATCTCAATACACCCGAGAATGTGGACAAAATGGTGATTGCCGCTTACTCCGCATTGGGCAACGATCACTACACCTCTCCCTACACAAGCCTCTGGGCTTATGGCAGCATCCGCGGCGGCGACGCTTACAAGGGCGGCGACGGGCCGGGCGACATCAGTGAATTCCACCTGCTGGAAACATTTTCGCTGAACCGTGCGGACAATGGCCTGACCGATGAAGTGTGGTTCCGCCTGTACGTGGGCATTGGCCGCGTGAACGACGCATTGCGGCGCCTCAACGCCATCGATGCGGCCGCTTATCCCAACAAGGAAATACGGCAGGGCGAGCTGCGGTTCCTGCGCGGGCATTTTTATTTCCTGCTGAAGATCATGTTCAAATACATGCCTTATATCGATGAAAATGTTGACAGGGCAGTATATGACACGATATCCAACCGGAGCCTTTCCAATGATGCGTTGTGGACGAAGATCGCCGATGATTTCCGAGCCGCCGCCGCGCAATTGCCGCCTAATCAACCGGAAAAAGGCAGGGCGAACCAGTTCTCCGCGAAGGCGTATCTCGCCAAAACCATGCTGTACCAGGCTTACGAGCAGAATGAAAAGAACGAGGTGATGACCGTCAACATCGCGAAGCTGAACGAGGTGAACCAGCTTTGCGACGAGATCATCGCATCCGGAAAATACACGCTCAACGGCGATTACGGCAACAATTTCCTCACACAGTTCGAGAACAGCCGCGAATCCGTGTTCGCGATACAATATTCCAAAGATGACGGCACGCCCAAAGGCAGGCTGGATTACGGGCATGCGCTGAATTACCCGATGAACCAGGAGTTCGGCTGCTGCGGATTTCATGTGCCGAGCCACGACCTGATCAATGCATTTAAGACCGATGCGAACGGCCTGCCGATGTTCGATCATTACAATGATGCGGACGTTGCCGAGTCCGGCGATTACCAGACCGGCAGCTTCGACCCCCGCCTCGATCATACCGTGGCGATCCCCGGCAAGCCGTATAAATACAAGCCCCTGTTCGTTTTCCAGCGCTCCTGGGCCCGCGCGCCGGAAGTGTATGATGCATTTGCCAGCCTGAAAGAGGCAGTAGCGCCGGATGATCCTTCGTTCCAGAAGATCCCGCCTTTCATGTCCAGCTCCAAGAACTGGGATATCATCCGGTTCAGCGATGTGATGCTGTTCAAGGCGGAAGCGCTGATAGAGCTGGGCAGGCACAACGAAGCGCTGCCGCTTATCAACGGCCTGCGCACCCGCTCCTCCGGCAGTACAGCCCTGCTGAAAAAACCGGACGGCACACCGTCTTCGCGGTACAGGGTTTCCTCCTACCAGCCCGGGGTGAACTGCACCTGGACGCAACCCTTTGCCCGGCAGGCTTTGCGGTGGGAGCGCCGCCTGGAATTCGCCACGGAAGGGTATCATTTCTTCGACCTCGTGCGCTGGGGCATTGCGGCGGAATACATCAATCATTACTTTACAGTAGAGAAAGCAAGGTCCGCACACCTCAACGATGCCTCATTCAGGAAGAACAGGGACGAATATTTACCGATCCCGCTGAACCAGATCAATTACAGCCGCGGGTTGTATAAACAGAATAATGGCTGGTGATAAAAGCCCGTCATTGGCTAACGTTGGACCGTAAAAAATTAACTGGTGTAACTAAAAAAAATGTACTAATTAAATTGCATGTCATGAAGATCATATGGACCGGGATATTATGCCTTTGCATACTTGCACAGGCGGCCAGCGCGCAGCAATTCAGCAAAACGTTCAAAGCCTCGCAAAAGTGGCTCGTATTGCCTGTAAAGAACGGCGCGCCCAAAAAGAATGTTGAACTATGGGTGGACGGCGAAAATGAACGCTGGTTTGACATAGAGCTGGCAGACGGGGAGCCCGACTGGCTCGCCTACCTCGATATCAGCGCCTGGAAAGGGATGGACATCGAATTGCGGGTAGATAAGCTGGGTGCGGATTCCAAAGCCTTCTCCCCCATTCAGCAAAGCGATGAAGATAAAAATACCGGCACGCTTTACAAGGAAAAGCTGCGCGGCCAGTTCCACTTTTCACCAAAACGGGGATGGACGAACGACCCGAACGGCATGGTATACTACAACGGCGAATACCATCTCTTCTTCCAGCATAACCCTTACGGCGTGAAATGGGGAAATATGCACTGGGGCCATGCTGTCAGCAAAGACCTCGTGCATTGGACGGAGCTGGGAGAAGCGTTGTATCCTGACAAGTTCGGCCCTATGTTCAGCGGCGGCGCCGTGGTGGACAGCAATAACACCAGCGGTCTGGGGCAACCCGGCAAACCGCCCATGGTCATGTTTTTCACAGGCGCAAGGTCCTGGGGCCAGGGACTTGCCTGGAGCACAGACGGCAGAACGTTCTCCAAGCTGGACCGCACCGTGGTACACCGCATCAATAAAGACAACCGCGACCCCAAAGTGATCTGGCACGCTCCCACCCAAAAATGGATCATGGTAGTGTGGGTGGAACGGGATAACAACCAGAACAGCATACAGTTCCTCAACTCCCCGGACCTGAAGCACTGGACAAAGACCAGCGTAGTAATGGGCGGCACGGGCGACGACCGTTACCTGTTCGAATGCCCCGAATTTTATGAGCTGGCGGTGGAAGGCCGTCCCGGTGAAAAGAAATGGGTGCTCACCGGCGCCAACAGCGAATATGCCATCGGCACGTTCGACGGTATTACATTCAAGCCCGAGGCGGAAAAGCTGAACGGCCAGCTCGGCCGTGACTTCTATGCCTCCCAGACCTTCTCAGACCAGCCGCAGGGCCGGCGCATCGAGATAGGCTGGTGGCGCACGAATACCGATAAGGACGGCTCCAGCTTTAACCAGTCGCAGAGCATCCCGATGGAACTGAAGCTCGTGCCCACCGCCAATGGGCTCCGCCTGGCCCGCACCCCGGTAAAAGAGCTGGAAATATTGCGTGATAAGACCTACACGGTGAACGCCCGCAGCCTCAAAGAAGGCGGCAGCAACCCTTTTGCAGATATTCATGAGGAATTGCTGGAGATCAGAACGGTCATAGAACCGGGCAAAGCCAGCCAGGTAACCCTGGACATAAACGGCTTGCCCGTGGTGTACGACGCAGCCAAACAACAATTGCAGATCGACGGCGTGAGCGCACCGGCGCCGCTGGTGGACGGCAGGCTGTCGCTGATCATCTATGCGGACCGCATCGGGGTGGAAGTGTTTACAGCGGACGGGCTGCTTTTTATGCCGGTGAACGTGAATATCGATTCATCCAGGCGCAGCCTGGGCATATCCGCGAAGGGCGGAACGGCGAAACTGGGAAAAACCACCGTTTACGGGCTGAAAAGCATCTGGTAAACAAGGGATAATATTGCATCAGGGCCGGGATAAACAAACAGCTGTTTATCCCGGCCCTTTTTTGCCCGGCCCCGCGATTTACGGTTAATATTAATTTTGTCGTATCTTGCACTATTATTCTTTAATCTAATTTTAGCACAAACACTAGTATGAGCTGGTTTAAGCGAATCAAACAGGGTATTTCAACCACCACCAGTGAGAAGAAGGAAGCGCCGGACGGATTATGGCACAAATGCCCGAATTGCAAGAAAACGACCACTATGAAAGACCTGAAAGCGAATTTGTACGTATGCGACAAATGTAACTTTCATAACCGTATCAACTCACCCGAGTATTTCGAGATCATCTTTGACGACAATGCGTTCGAAGAACTCTTCAGCAATATTTATCCAAAGGACCAGCTGGGTTTCAACGACCTGAAGCCTTACGGCGCCAGGCTGAAGGAAGCCCAGGCGAAATCCGGTCTGTCTGACGCGATGCGCGTTGGCGCCGGCCAGGTGAACGGGAACGGGCTGGTAGTGGCCTGTATGGATTTTAACTTTATCGGCGGCTCCATGGGCTCCGTGGTGGGTGAAAAGATCGCCCGCAGCATAGATTATTGCATCGCCCATAAGCTGCCCCTGATGATCATTTCCAAATCTGGCGGCGCCCGTATGATGGAAAGCGCATTTTCCCTGATGCAGATGGCCAAAACGTCCGCCAAGCTCACACAGCTGGCTGCCGCGCGCCTTCCTTATATTTCGTTGATGACGGACCCGACCACCGGAGGCGTTACCGCGTCTTACGCCATGCTGGGAGATATCAATACCGCCGAGCCCGGTGCCCTCATCGGCTTCGCCGGCCCGCGCGTGATCAAGGAAACGATCAAAAAAGACCTGCCCGAAGGCTTCCAGAGCGCGGAATTCCTGCTGGAAAAAGGCTTCCTGGACTTTATCACCGACCGCAAAGAACTCAAGAACAAATTGAGCACCCTGCTGGTGCTTTTCAAGCAATAAGAACCCCGGGCCGGCGCTGTGAATACCACACCGCCGGCTCCACCACATCATGGCAGAATTAAAGAACAGATCGGCTTATTTTGAATTTGCGATAGAAGATAAATATATCGCCGGATTGGTATTGACAGGCACCGAGATCAAATCCATCCGGGAAGGAAGGGTGAGCTTCAACGACAGCTTTTGTTACTTTTCAAAAGGCGAGCTGTATGTAAAAAGCCTCCACATCGCCGAATACTCCCACGGCACCTACGCCAACCACGACCCCATGCGCGAGCGGAAGCTGCTGCTGCAGAAAAAAGAGCTGAAGAAAATGGAAAAACGGATGCAGGAAAGAGGTTACACCATCGTTCCCCTTCGTATATTCATGACGGAAAAAGGGCTGGCCAAAATGGAGATCGGCCTCGGCAAAGGTAAAAAGCTGCACGACAAGCGCGATTCCATCAAGGCCCGCGAAGTAGACCGCGAGCTGCGCCGGAATTATAAAATATGACCCGCCCGGCGGGTTTTCGCTTTTTTGTTAAAACCTTCTTAATTTCCCGCTTGTTATCCTTATAAATTTTTCTGGCGTACCATTTGCCTGTTGAAACCTGTAAACACAGCTATATGAATACATACCTCCGCTACCTATCCCTTGCAGTGCTGGCTGTTATCCTCTTCTCATGCAAATCAGGCGAAAAATTATATAACCAGGGCCGGTACGACGATGCCGTGAAAACCTTCGTGAAAAAGCTCCAGCGCCGCCCGGCGGACGCAACGTCCCTCAACCTGCTGCCGCAGGCTTACAACGCTGCCATGGAATACCATGAAGGCCGCGCCAAACAAGCCCTCGCGTCCAACAACGAGCTGAAATGGGAGAGCGTGAAGAACGAGTACCGCGCCATGCAGGCCCTCTACGACATTATCCGCTCAGCCCCTGCCGCCAATGCCGTGGTGAAGCCTAAGGACTATTCGTCCGCCATCACCGGCGCGCTGGAAAATGCCGCTGAAGCCCGCTACGAACGCGGCGTTCAGCTGCTGGACCGCGGCGACAAGCTCAGCGCCCGCCAGGCCTTCGATGAGTTTGACGCCGCCCTCCGCCTTACGCCTAATTACAAAAACGCCAAAGAACTCCGCGACCAGGCTTATGCCATCGGCCTGGTAAACGTGTTGATCAGCGAAATAGAAGTGCGCTCACCCTATTACCAGTTCACCGCAGACCAGTTCCGCGACGCGCTGGTGCGCAATCTCCAGTCCCGCAACATCAACACCTTCGTGAAGTTCTACGACGAACGGATGGTGCGCAACGATAACGACTTCCGCCCCGACCAGTACATGGAAATGCGGTTTATCGATTTCATCGTGGGGCAAACCTATGTGGACCGTTACACCCGCGACGTTTCCCGGGTGATACAGGTACCCGGCAACAAAAAAGACACTACCGGCAAAGCTATTATGGTGGACATCACCGTGAAAGCCACCCTCTATATCACCACCAAAACCGTGGCCTCCAACGGCGTGCTGGACTACCGGATCACAGACGTGGATAATAACCGCGTGCTGCGGCAGGACAGAGTGCCCGGCTCCTTCACCTGGCGCAACCAGTTCGGCACCTACCGTGGCGACCAGAGGGCACTCAGCGATGAGGACAGGCGGCTGATGGGCGGCCGCGACATTCCTCCCCCGCCCCCGCAGGACCTGTTCATGGAGCTGACGCGGCCCATTTACGACCGGCTGGCCACCGACCTGCAATCCTTTTACAGCCGGTATTAAGGGTGGCAAACAGCGCCTTTGTTCAAAACTGTTTGGATAAAAGCTAACCTTTGCGGGGGAAAATTGTTATACATCAAAACCCATGACATGAAAAGAATCCTGACACTATGCCTGGTGCTGGCCGGCATGGCTTACCTGGCCGCCTGTTCCAACGCCAACAAGGCCGGCGGCACCAATAACGAAGCCGAGCTGTATAAAACCTGGAGACTGGTGGAAGTGAACGGCGAAACCATCGATACCACCGGCATTCCCAAACCGCTCGAATTCACCTTCGAAAGAACGGACAGCCAGTTCAGTGGCTCTGCGGGCTGCAACAGGATCTTCGGGAAGTTTAATCTTACCGCCCCGGACAATATCAGCTTCCCCGGCCTGGCCGCCACCCGGATGGCTTGCCCGGATATGAGCATAGAAAGCAAATTCCTCGACGCCAGCAACAAAGTGAACAAATGGGCTATCAGCCAGGGCATGCTGGTACTGAGCCAGGGAGATACCGCGCTGCTGCGGTTTAAAGCGAAATAATACCGGAAGATATAAATGTGAAGCGGTTGCCTCTCAGGGGCAACCGCTTTTTTTCATTCCAACACCGCCTGGTGGCTCTGCCACAGCCTGCTGTACAGCACATTATTCTCCAGCAGCTGGTGGTGTGTGCCTTCCCCGGCCATTGCGCCCTCCTGCAATACCACGATCTTGTCCGCATTCACTACCGTGCTCAGCCGGTGCGCGATCACGATGATGGTTTTCCCTTCGTCGCGCAGTTGCTGCATGACGTCCTGCACGTATTGGTCAGACACGGAGTCCAGCGAAGAAGTGGCTTCGTCCAGTATCAGTATTTCGGGATCACGGTAAAGCGCCCTTGCAATGGCGATGCGCTGCCGCTGACCACCGGAAAGGTTTACGCCGTGCTCGCCCAGTAGCGTGTTAAAACCTTCGGGCAGCTTTTCGATGAACTGGATGATGCCCAGCTTCGCGGATATCTGTAATACGCGCTGCATATCGGGCTCAAATTCACCCACGGCAATATTTTCCATCACGGTGCCCGCAAAAAGATCGATCTGCTGCGGCACTACGCTCACCTGCCTGCGGAGGCTCTCGTGCTCGATGTAGCGTATGTCCAGGCTGCCGATATGGATGCTGCCTTCGCGGAGCGGGTACAGGTTTTGCAAAAGGGCCATCAGCGTGGATTTACCCGAGCCGCTTTCACCTACGATCGCGGTGATCTTTCCCTTCTGCAGCTTCATGCTGAAATTCCGGAACACCTCCACCCGCGTGCCATAACGGAAACCCACGTTCTGGAACACGACGTCGCCCACCATATTCTTTTGCAGCGCCACCTTGTTGGCGCTTTCTTCCTGCTCAAGGTCCATGATCTCGAACAGGCGGTCCGCCGCGATGAGCGCATCCTGCATGCTCCTGTTGGCGCCGATGAGGCTCATGGCAGGACCTGTGAAATACCCGATGATGGCATAAAAGCTCAGCAGCTCACCGGGGCTCAGCTGGCGGTCCATCACAAAATACGACCCCGCCCAGAGCAGTATCACCACGAATGCGCTGGTCACAAACCCGCCGGCATTGCCGATGTACAGGTTGGTGACCGATGCGGAATAGATCGTTTTAAGCAGGCGTACAAAGCGGGTCTCGGTTTTCAGGTTCGAAAATTCCTCCAGCCCGAAACGTTTGATGGTAGACACTGAATTGAGCGATTCCACCAGCTGGCTGCCCAGCTCCGCATTATCTTCCATCAGCCTGCGCTGCATCTTTTTATTCACTTCGTTGCTGATCCAGTAAATGATCGCGTACACCGGCAGGATGGACAGCACGATAAGCGCCAGCTTCCAGTAGTAGGTGAACATCAGGCCGAAGGAGAACAGCACGATAAATACATTCACCACCAGCCCGATAGCAACATCGTTGATGAATACACGAATTTTCACCGCGTCGTTGATACGGGAAGTGATCTCGCCCACGCGCATGGTATCGAAGAACTGCTGGGGAAGGCGCAGCAGGTGTTTGTAATACCCGAGTATCAGCCGTGCATCTATTTGCTGGCCGGTTTTGAGGGCAAACACGCTTTTGAGCTGACCGATGAAGAGTTGCAGCACAAGAATAAGCAGCATGATGATGCCCAGCAGGTTGAGCAGGTTCTTATTGCCTTCCACCAGCACATTGTCCACTATCTTCTGCACGTAAATGGAAGTGGACAAACCCAATATGGTATAGATGACCGCGCCGAACAGGGCCTGCAATACCACGGACCGGTGCGGCCTGAGCAGGAACCAGAAACGCGCGAGATGCGACGTTTTTTCGTTCCCTGGCCGGAAGTCTTCCCCCGGTAGCAGCAGCACCAGCACATTGGTCCATATTTTTTTGAACGCTTCGTGGGTGAGGGAATGAAACTGCCCGTCCGCCGGGTCCATTACCACCACATGCGTTTTGGTAACGCGGTAGATCACCACGAAATGATGAAGCTGATCCCGCACGATCACGTGCGCGATGGCCGGTTTGGGAATATTGAACAGCGCCTCGAAAGGACCTTTAACGCCTTTGGCCTGGAAACCGAGTTTGGTAGCGGCTTCCACCACTCCCAGTACATTTGTTCCTTTGCTGTCTGTAGCCGCCATCTGCCGGATGCGGGCCACGGGGAGCTGCAGGTTGTGATATGCGGCGATAGAGGCAAGGCAGGCGGCTCCGCAATCGCTGATGTCCCGCTGACGGATGCGGGCGCTTTTCTTTAAACGGGTAACATTCGCCATTGCTTAGTTTTTTGCTGTCGTATTAGGGTTCATCCAATCGTCTGTTTTATCGTACAGCAGCTGGAAGAGGCTGCGTTGGGTAAGTATGAACCTTGCCTGGAGCGTCATTCCTTTTTTCAGCTGGCCTTTCACCCCGCTGGCCGTATGCACCTCCGTATGGCCGAAGCGGCAGCGCACCTTAAACACCGGCTGGTTGTCCACCAGCGTGAAATCATTCTCCACGTTCTCCACCACGCCGTCTACCGTGCCCCATTCGTTGTAATTGAACGCATCCACCTGGAACTTAACGGGCATGCCTGTACGCAGATAGCCTATATCCCGTGGCGAAACGAGGCATTCAGCCACCAGGTTGCTGTCCGGCGAAATAATGCCGATCATTTCACCGACCTGCAGGTAGCTGCCGCTGTATTTACCGCTAAACTGCTGCAAAGTGCCGCTCACCGGGGCTTTGATGAGGTTCCATTCCTTTTGTTTTTCCAGCTGCGCAGCATCTGCCTGCAGGCGGTTGCTTTCCATTTTGTAACGGCTTAGCTCTTCCTGCCACGCGCTGCGTTGCTGCTGCACGGCGGAGCGGTACATGGCCTGGCTTTTATCATATTCATATTGTTTGTCGCGCAACTCTTTTTCAGCGATCACTTTATCCGCAAACAATTTTTTGTACATCTCCAGGTCGCTTTCCAGCTTGCGGGTGGTGGCCTGCTGCTCGCTGAGGGACGATACGAAGCGGCTGTATTGCTGCTGGTACAAAGATGTTTGCAAGCCGCTGCCGCCGCCTGCTGCCAGCTTTGTGAGGTCGCTGATGTAGGCGGCGCGTTGCTGCAGCTCGAAGGAGTTTTGACTGAGCTTGGAATTACTGATGTCTTCCTGGAGCCGCAGGATGAGCTGGCCCTTTTCCACATGCTGCCCGTCGCGCACCAGCACTTCTTCGATGGTGCCGGCCACGAGGCTGCGGAGTTCATTTTTTTCGGTAACGGGGCGTACGATGCCGGCGGATTTCACCGAAACGTCCACCTTAATGAATGGGAGCGCGAGCACGCAGAGGAGCACTGCGAGAAGAACCGTTGTATAGATCACCTGCGTCCGCACCTGTACGCGGGGAAGCCACGTCATGGCGGAATGCTCAATGACCTCTACTGGAAATAGCTGAGGCATGGGCAAATTTCAATACATGAAAAATGATGCTTAACGGTTCAAACGGGTTATACTTTGCTTAGAGACATTAGCAATTTAGTATTTATTTTGGAATTTGGTTATATAGGGAAGATATTAAATAGTATTTGCCCGGGCATCTGATCATATCAGTTCCCGCTCTCATACCCCCCATCCACCAGCAGATTCCCGCCATCCGCCGCGGCGGTGGCCAGTTCGTCGCAGCGGTTGTTCTCCGGGTTGGTGGCATGGCCTTTCACCCAGTGGAACTGCACTTTATGTTTCCGGTACAGCGGAATGAAACGCTGCCAGAGGTCCGCATTCTTTTTGTCTTTGAATCCGGTTTTCACCCAGTTCCAGAGCCAGCCTTTCTCCACCGAGTTCACCACGTACTGGCTGTCTGTATACACAAGGATGTGCAAGCCTTCTTTGGTAAGCGCTTCCAGCGCCACGATCACGGCCAGCAGCTCCATGCGGTTGTTGGTCGTCATGCGGTAGCCCTGGCTCAGTTCCTTGCGCACCTTGCCCCAGATGAGCACAATGCCGTATCCTCCCCTGCCCGGGTTGCCGCGGGCAGAGCCGTCTGTATAAATGATCAAATGCTGGTTCGTCAAAATGCCCTGCGTTTTAAGGTCGCAAATTTAAGAGAATTTACACCTGTATCACCCCCGTCCTGAATATTTCTTCTACCGGCGCGTGGTTGGCGGCCTGCAAACATTCTGCGATCACGGAGCGGGTGTGCGCGGGGTCTATGATCTCGTCCACCCACAGGCGGGCGGCGGCATAGTAGGGCGTGGTCTGGGTGTTGTATTTGTCTGTGATCTCCTTCAGCAGCGCTGCTTCGGATTCGGGGGTGATGGTTTCCCCTTTTGCTTTGAGCGACGCTACCTGTATCTGCAACAGTGTTTTGGCGGCCTGCTCTCCGCCCATTACGGCAATTTTGGCATTGGGCCATGCAAAAATGAAACGCGGGTCGTAGGCTTTGCCGCACATGGCGTAATTGCCCGCGCCGTATGAGTTGCCGATGATCACGGTTATTTTAGGCACCACGGAATTGGCAACGGCATTCACGAGCTTTGCGCCGTCTTTGATGATACCGGCATGTTCGCTCCTGCTGCCCACCATGAAGCCGGTTACGTCCTGCAGGAAAACGAGCGGGATTTTTTTCTGGTTGCAGTTCATGATAAAACGAGCGGCCTTGTCTGCGCTGTCGTTATAGATCACGCCGCCCATCTGCATTTCGCCCTTTTTGCTTTTCACCATTTTTCGCTGGTTGGCCACGATGCCCACCGCCCAGCCTTCGATGCGGGCGTAGCCGCAAAGGATGGTCTTGCCGTAGTCTTCTTTGTATTCTTCAAACACGGAACCATCCACGATATGTTGTATCACTTCGCGCACATCGTAAGATTTGGTGCTGTCCTGCGGGATGAGGCCATAAATGCCTTCCGCGGGCTTTTCGGGGGCAACGGGCGTTATACGGTCGAAGCCGGCCGTGGTATTGTGGCCGATGCGGGAAACGATGTGCCGGATGCGCTCCAGGCATTCTTCATCGGTCTTGAATTTATAATCGGCGATACCGGAAATTTCGGTATGGGTAACGGCCCCGCCGAGGGTCTCTGCGTCCACCTCCTCGCCGATGGCGGCTTTCACCAGGTAGGGGCCTGCCAGGAAGATGGAGCCGTTGCCTTCCACCATCAGCACTTCGTCGCTCATGATAGGCAGGTAAGCCCCGCCGGCCACGCAGCTGCCCATCACGGCGGCTATCTGGGTAATGCCCATGGCGCTCATTTTGGCGTTGTTGCGGAAGATACGGCCGAAATGCTCTTTATCGGGAAATATCTCGTCCTGCATGGGCAGGTATACGCCCGCACTGTCTACCAGGTAGATGACGGGCAGTTTGTTTTCCATGGCTATTTCCTGCATGCGCAGGTTCTTTTTGCCGGTCAGCGGGAACCAGGCTCCTGCTTTCACGGTCATATCGTTGGCCACGATCACGCATTGGCGGCCGCTTACGTAACCCAGGCCGGCCACTGTGCCGCCCGCGGGGCAGCCGCCATGTTCCTGGTACATGTCAAAGGCGGTGAAAGCGCCCAGTTCCAGGAAACGGCTGTCTTTATCTATCAGCGCCTTTATTCTTTCCCTGGCAGTAAGTTTGCCGCGCTGGCGCACTTTTTCAAGGCTTTTTTTCCCTCCTCCCTGTTCAATGGTTGCAAGCCTTGTTCTCACGGTGCTCACCAGCCTGCGCATATTATCCTCATTTTTATTAAATTCCAGTTGCTGTTGCTCCATAAAGTGATGATAATTTGAACTAAATGTAAGGGAAAATGGGGGAATGGCCTGCTAATTGTATAAACATCAAAAACGCACCCGCATGTCCACATTAGTTGTCCTCGCAGAATCCCTGCAGCATCTTTACCACGGCGAACCCTGGCTGGATGTTACGTTCATGGAACATCTGCAGGATATGACCGCCGAAGAGGCAAGCCGCCGTTTCAACACCTCCCATAATACCTGGGAGCTGGTGAACCACCTGATATTCTGGCATCAGAACGTGACCCGCAAGCTGCAGGGGGAAAAACCGGAGCAGGACGGCGACCTGCCGGATTTTTATTTCCCCGAGAACCACGGCGAAAACAACTGGCAGGCCACCCTGCAACGCCTGGAACATTCCATCACCACCATGGCTGAAACGATCCGCAACTTCCCCGAGGAAAAGCTCTGGACCAATGTGCCCAATACCCAGCATAACGCCTATTATTACATCCAGGGCATATTGCAGCACGCAGCCTACCACCTGGGGCAGATCGTAATGCTGCACAAGTATGCGGAGAAGGAATAACGGCTTCTTTCTTAAAAGGATAAATGGCTGATAAAGGCTGGGAGATTAATCTTATATTAGTAGGAAACTCCATGTCATGCAACCACTTGCCGTCTCCCGCGAAAGGGTTTATTCGATTGATGTGCTGAGAGGTTTGGTGATGATCATTATGGCGCTGGACCATGTGCGGGATTTCTTTCACGCCCCCGCTCTCACCCAGGATGCGCTGGATCCGCAAACGAGCTGGCCTGCGTTGTATTTCACCCGCTGGATCACGCATTTCTGCGCCCCGATCTTTGTATTCCTTTCCGGCATGTCCGTACAGCTGATGAACGGGCGGAAAACCAAAGCGGAGATCAGCCGTTTCCTCCTTACCCGCGGTTTGTGGCTGATTCTCATAGAAGTAACGGTCGTTTCTTTCGGGATTACTTTCAACCCGCTCATAAACCCGATGATCCTCCAGGTGATATGGGCTATCGGCGTGAGCTTCCTTGCGCTGGCCGTGCTGGTGTTCCTGCCCTGGCAGGCGATATTGGGGATCGGTTTACTGATCACTTTCGGTCATAATATACTGGATTACTGGGAATCGCAGCCGGATTTCAAACCCGGCGTTTTCTGGCAGTTCGCGCACTTTTCCCGGTTCAACTTCTACCCCACCTTTCCCGGCCGCGGCGTGATCGTGATCTACCCCTTCCTGCCGTGGATCGGCATTATGCTCATGGGTTATGGCATCGGGCGGGTGTTCCTGCCGGATGTATCAATAGCAAAAAGAAAACAGGTATTGATCGCGACCGGTCTTGCGATGGTTGGCATCTTCTTCCTGCTGCGGGCGGTAAACCTGTATGGCGACCCGCGTCCCTGGCAGGCGTTCCCGACGTTGCAGCAAACTATATTCTCATTCCTGAATGTGCAGAAATACCCGCCGTCGCTTATGTACACCTGCATCACCATCGGGCCGGGATTATTGATGCTGGTGGCTTTCGAGCATGCGCGCGGCCGGTTTGCGCAAGTATGCCGGGTATATGGCAGCGTGCCTTTTTTCTATTATATCATTCATTTTTACGTTATTCACCTGCTTTGCATGATCCTGTTCTTCGTGCACGGCTATGGCGCAGACGATATCGTGAACCCGCAGGCGCCGTTCCTGTTCAGGCCGAATGATTTCGGGTATCCGTTGGCGGTAGTGTATCTTATCTGGATCAGTATCGTAGCGCTGCTGTACAAGCCCTGCAAGTGGTACAGCGAATACAAGCGCACGCACCGGCAGTGGTGGCTGAGCTATCTCTGAGCGGTATTCCATTTACATCTTCCGCTCATATCGTTCTTCGTAAAGGTCCTGCCCCCAAAGCGTTTCGGGTACGGATGCGGTTTTGATGAAGCCGTGCTTTGTATAGATGGAAGCCGCTTTTCCCTGCTGGTTGGTGGTGAGCAGGTACACTTCTTTGAACTGCTGCTGGCGGCAGAATTCCATGGCTTTTTCCATCAGCGCCCGGCCAAGACCGATGCCCCTGAAATCCGGCCGCAGCAGGAACCAGCGCAGCTGCGCTTTCCGGTTAGGCCGGTGGATAATGGCGATCATCCCCACCATTTCCCCGAAACAGCTGGCCAGCCATACACGGTCTTTTGATGGGTCGTAGGTTTTCATGAAATCCGAAATGGTCTCCATCACGTATTGCTCAAACTCGATGTTGTAGCCGTATTCTTTTTCGTAGATCTCTCCATGCAGCCGCACAATATTGCCCAGGTCGCCGGGCCGCAGTTCATGGCGGATCACCACGTCTTCCAGCCGGGGCGCGCCGCCGGGGGCTTTCAGCAGGTATCTCACCAGCCGCATGGCATCCCCTATTTTTACGCGTTCTTCCGGCGCAAGGTTCTCCAGCATTTGCCTGATCTGGTTGTCGGATAATTCATTCATGGTCTGCATCAGCTTCTGCCCCCTGGCGGTAAGCGTGAGGTAGGCAGAGCGGCCGTCTTCCGGCAGCGGGTGTTTGATCACCAGTCCCTGCTTCTCAAATTTGCGGAGAATGCGGCTGAGGTACCCCGGGTCTATCAGCAGCGCCTCACGTATGCCGGTGGCGGTCGTTTTCCCGTTGAAATGTATTTCGTACAACACCCGCACGTCCGTGAGAGAATATTCACTGTCGAAAATATGCTGCTGCAAAAGGCCCAGCTGGATGGTGTAATAGCGGTTGAACTGCCGTATGCCGGCAATGAGAGCGGCGTCCTGCGACTTAGAGGTTTGCTGCGCCCCAACAGGTTCCTGTATCATATCAGGTGCTTTTCACAAAGATATTAATTTAGTTGATTTTGTCAACTACTTTATTTGACCAGATCAACTATCGCAGGATGCGTATATCTACGCTGCATTTCACGTAAAAGCTACCTGCCCGGGCGGGAGAGAATGGTGTTACTTGCATACAATGGCACACTTGCTTTGTTATATCGCAATGGCCCTGGTAGCGGTGGCGCTGGGGATGGTCCGGAAAACCGGGCCGCAGAAGATGCCTTTCGACGATGTAAGCTAGTTGGTTGATAAATAAAATACCCGTTTTATTAGTAGCATTTCAGTTCCTGAGCACGAAGGCCCGGTTTTGCCCCGGGCCTTTTAATATTGAACATTGCGAGCCCACCCAACAGCATGGCTCACCCGGGTCAAAGCCCGCTCAAACCCCACTCAAAGGCATGGATAAAGCTACTTTAAGGCATGGGGGTATCACTTCTGATACCGTCCTGTATCACTTTTGATAGGCAATATCACTTTTGATCCTGGGAATTTATTTTTCCGGCCAGAGAGGCACAAAAGTGATACAGCTTTATCCTTCCGTTTTCTTCACGGTGATATAGAAGTGAGCCGTATCCAAAAGAAGATCTTTTTCAACGGTGTTTTTCAGCCGGATCGTTTTCCAGCTGTTAGTCGCTTCCAGGAAAAGCGGCCGCTGGCCGGGAATATCCGCCCGCACCGGCATCCTGAAATTGTCGATCGTGTTGGCCCATTTGTAACGGAGCACCAGGTCGGCTCCCTCCTGCCTGTAATCCAGCTGCAATTCGGGTATCCGTGTGTCCAGCAGGTACTGGTCGAAGAAAGGCTGAAGATCGAGCCCCGTGCGCCGGATGATGTAACCGGTAATATTGCCGGTGGTAACGGTCTGCAGGCGGAAATCCTGCTGGATACCGCGCAGCAGATCAAAAAACCGCTCGTCGTCGTTCATGATGGCGCGCACCATCTGCACTATACGGCAGCCTTTGCCATAAACATCCCAGAGGCCGTAATGGATATGGTTCACATCGCGCACACCGATGACGGGCTCTTTATTGGCGGGCTTGTCATTCGCCAGCTGCCGGAGCGCTTCGGGTTCACCCTTGTAAAGGCGCACGCCCAGCATTTCGGTGTACCTGGCGAAACCTTCGTGCAGCCAGAAGTCCGCCACGTCTTTTATGCTAACATTATTCCCCCACCATTCATGCGCGGTTTCGTGCCACATGAGCCGCCGCAGGCTTTCGTGCCCGCCGCCCAGACCGCCCATGGCCACGATGCTCTGGTGCTCCATCGGGTGCGGGGTCTCTATCAGCCTGAAACCATCGCGCAGGAACGGGTACGGCCCGAAATGCTCCTGCATGAAACGCAGCATGGGCTTTACTTCTTTAAACAGCTTCATGGCTGAATCGCGGTGATGGGGCAGGTAATAATAATCGAGCGTGAGGCTGCCGAGGGTATCGGCTATATGCCGGTAATCGCCGATGTTGACGGTTACGTTGTAGTTGTTGATGGGATAGGTTACGAGCCACTCGGTCAGGTTTCGTTTATCCGGCAAGGTTAGCTGCCGCTGGAGCCTTCCGTTGGAAATGTTCTGCAGCCCCTCCGGCACGGTAACGGTCATGCGCATGCTGTCCGGCTCGTCCGAGAGATGGTCTTTGTTCGGCCACCACAGGCTTGCCCCCGAGCCCTGGCAGGCTACCTGGATGAAGGGCTTGCGGTTATCGTCCAGCCGCCAGAGAAAACCGCCATGCATGGGCGCATTCAGGTCGGGCTCCTGCGGGTGGCCGTGGTAAAACACTTCAAAGGCGCCTTTTTCTCCTTTTTTGAAGGTTCCGGGGAAATCGACGAACACGGCGTTGAACTCGCGTGTGTAAGGCAGCGGGCGGCCTTTGTAAATAATGCTGTCTATGGCCATTTCAGCGTAAAGGTCAATTTGCAACCGGCTGAAAGGGGAAACGGTGTTGAAACGAATGATGGTGCTGCCGCTGAGCAGGCGCTTTTCCGGGTTTACGTCTACGGTAAGGTGGTAAAAGCTTACGTCATAGCAGGTCCTGAGGGGGCTGAGCATCCCCCTGAGGGTGTCTGCCCGGGTAAAACCGTTTTTCCGGTTAGACAGCCGGCCGGCATTGGGCATATCCAGCGTTTCGCGGAGCTTGAAACATTGCACCTTCCCCCCGCCCTGTTCCACCAGCATCCCGGTGGTACGGCCCTGCCCGTCTACCTGGAAATCCAGGGTCACGACGGGTTTCAGGTTGGCCACTTCGAATTTGTTGCCGGAGAGCGGGATGATGGGCGTGCGGTTGGAAACACCCTGGTGCAGCCAGAGCTTCCCGCTGTCTGATCTGATCATCAACAGCCGCGTTACGTCCAGATTGAACTGGTAGATGCCTTCGAAATTAGCGGTGGTTTGGGAACGGGCCTGCAAAAAAGCGCCCAGGAAAAATAAAATGGCGGTGATTCTGAATAACATGGTCGTTGGTTTGCTTTAGCCTGCAACCAACAAAAAGGCGCCGCAAGAGCCTATTCAAATCCGGATTTGAGTAGCGTCATGGCTGTTTTTGCATGGAACTTGCCTGCATGAACTCCCTCGGCGTCTGCCCGGTAGCCGCCTTAAAAGCGCGCTGGAAAGTGGGCTGGGAATTGAAGCCGCATTCGTAGGCCATGCCGGTGATCGTGAGGTGTGCATTGGCCGGATCGAGCATCATCTGTTTCACGGCTTCCACCCTCCAGCCGTTCACATACTCGTTAAAACCCTTCCCGACGCGCTGGTTGAGCACAGCGGACAGGGTCTTGGCGCTGGCGCCGATATGTTCGGCCGCGGACTGGATCGAGATATCCGGCTGAAGATAAAGCCGTTCTTCCGCCATGGCTTTTTGAAGGGCAGCTACACACCGGTCCACTTCGCCTTCGGGCAGGTTCTCGAAATAAGACTGCGTTTTTTTCTGCTGCGCCACGTAAATGATCTTCGTGCGGTGGTAGCCCATAAAACCGATCCAGTAAATGAAGACGACAAGGAAAGTTTCGATCACATAATACTGCTCGCCGCCCCAAACATTAAAAAAGCGGGAATACAGAATAGTACCCAGCCACAGCGCGTTAAAAAAAGCCATTACGCCGATCAGCATCCTCAGCCAGCGGAACTCCTCCGGTATCAGCAGGTTTTCTTTCCGCTGCCGGCGGAATTCAAGCAGCGCGAATATGTAGTATATGCAGGAATGCAGTATGCTGGCGGGCTCGGCTATTGCACCGTAATTAGCGTCCAGCCAGCGGGGCGGGAAAAGAACAAAATGGTTGGGCGTGAATTTCCAGATAAAATAACCGGCCACCAGCAACAAGCGGTTGGTGAAAGGGATGAGCATTATAAGGAAATACCGCCAGGGTTTCTTCACCGGCGGCTCCTTCCTGAAAGAGCGCACATATAAATAAAGGCAGGGGCCGATGCCGAATATCAGCACGAAAGGGAAAAGCTCGAATATAAAAAGGTATTTCCCCAGCTCGGAGCTCCAGTTCAGGGTCTCAAATCCGTTATAGCTGAGAATAAGGATGAAGAAGGCAAGCATCCTGTTCTGAAACCTGTTCTCAGACTTTGCAAACAACAGGTAAATACCGAAGAATAAAGCCTGTAGCGCACCCAGCAATACCAATAATGAAAAAACATCCAGTTTCATACCGCAATTATGTCACGTCCTTAAAGATATTTTATTTTTTTTATGGAGGGGCAATAGATTAAATTTGTTAACTCACTGAAAAATAAACAGGTATGAATAAGACGATCGCACATGTGCTCACCGGCCGTGCCAAACAGATCACCCCCGAGGAAACCGTGATACAACCCTTGCCTCATAAGGATTTCAGATTTGCCAATCCGTTTATCGTTATACATCACATGGGCCCCGAGACCATTCCCGCCGGTTCCGAAATGCGCATCCATCCCCACCCCCACCGCGGCTTCTCGCCCGTTTCGTTCATGATCGAAGGGGAAGGTTATCATATGGACAATGCCGGCAACCAGGGCATTATTTCCAGCGGCGGCATCCAGTGGATGTTTGCGGGCAAAGGCCTGCTCCACAGCGAAGGCCCCACGAAGGAATTCCTTGCCAGGGGCGGCGTACAGGAAATGATCCAGATATGGGTGAATGTGCCCAAAGCCCATAAATGGGATGAACCCTATTACCAGAACGCCCCTGCAGAGCAGCTGCCTTTTGTGCTGGAGCAGGAAGGCGTGAAACTGAAGCTGGCCAGCGGCAGCTACGAAGGGAAAAGCAGCCCCATGAAAAGCTTCACTCCCATTACCGCTATCATCGGCACCATCGCCAAAGGCAAGGAAGTGCAGATAGAAGCAGTGCCCGGCTACCAGGCCTTGCTGTACATCTTCCGCGGCAGCGTAACGGTAAACGGCACAGACGCGTCCATGCACCAGCTCTGTGTATTCGAAAAAGAAGAAAGCGGGATCAGCATTACGGCAAACGAGGACGCAGGCATCCTGTTCCTCTCCGCCGAACCGATAGACGAACCCGTGGCCGCTAAAGATAATTTCGTGATGAACACGCCCGAAGAAGTGGACCAGGCGATAGAAGACTACAAGAACGGCGTTTTCGGCACGCTTGAATATTAAAACACCCCAAGCCTATGAATCCTGAACTGATCAAAAAACTTTCCGGGCAGGGCCTCATTGGCCCGGAGAGCCGGGAAAAGCTGCTGCAGCCCCGTCTCTTTTCCGTTCACTGGGACGTGAACACGCTGCTGTACCTCGGCGTGCTGCTGCTGAGCGGCGGCATGGGCATACTCGTGTACAAAAACATCGACACCATCGGCCACCAGGTGATCCTGCTTTGTATCGGGCTCACCTGCGGGCTTTGTTTCGTGTATGCGTATAAAAAGAAACGGCCCTTCAGCCGCCATAAAGTACTGGCGCCAAACGTAGGCTGGGACTATATCGTACTGCTGGGCTGCCTGCTGTTCATCACGTTCATCACTTACCTGCAGGCGCAGTACAATGTATTCGGTACCAGGTACGGCTCGGCTACTTTCATACCCATGCTGGTATTGTTTTTCAGCGCATATTATTTCGATCACCTGGGCGTGCTCGGTCTTGCCATTACCAACTTCGCCGCCTGGATGGGCGTTGCCATTACGCCGTACGAGATACTCACCGGCAATGATTTCAACACGGATTCCCGGCTGATCTATACCGGCGTGCTGCTGGGCGTCATCCTCATCACGGCGGGTTACCTCAGCGAGCGTTTCGACTTTAAGAAACATTTTGCTTTCACTTACGACAACTTCGGCGTGCATATCATTTTTATTGCTACGCTGGCGGGCATGTTCCTGCTGGATATCTACCTGCTCTTTTTCGCGGCGCTCTGCGGCATCGCGGCGTACTGTTACTGGAAGAGCCGGCAGCGGAAGTCGTTTTACTTTATGATGATCACCGTGCTGTACCTGTACATCGGCATCAGCTACCTGGCGATGCGCGCCCTGTTCCAAAGCAACCTTGAAATTGGAGGGCTGTATCTCGGGCTGTTCTACTTTATCGGCTCGGCGGTAGCCGTTGTGCGGTTCCTGATCGTTGAAAACAAAAAACTGAAAGCCCATGATCGCGTATAACACCACCGGGCTGAATAATGCCATGATCAACGATCAGTCGGAAACGGAACTGAAGCGCGGCAACATTACGGAAACCGAGCTGGCAGCCATCAAAACAGCCTTCCCGGAAATATTATACACGCCTAATTTCTTCATCCGCGTCGGGCTGTTCCTGCTCACGGCGGTTATTGCCGTTTGTTTGCTGGGGCTTATGATGCTGGTAGCAATGGACGGCCTGAACGAATCCACCGTCGGCGGCATGCTTTTATTTTTCGGCGTTTGCGCTTATGCCGCGCTGGAAATGTGGTGGATAAAGGAGAAGAACCATTACCGCTCCGGGATAGACGATGCGCTGATCTGGATTGCCGGCGCTTCGGTGCTCACCAGCTTCATCCTCATATCGGAGCTGGACCCCGGAACCTCGCTGGGCTGTGCTTTCATCTGCGCCATTGCCGGCTGGATGACCGTCCGTTTTGCGGATATGCTGATGGCGCTGACGGCGTTTATCAGCGGCATCGCATTTGTCTTTTTTCTTGGATTTGAATTATCTGCCCTCGCGGCGGACCTGATGCCGTTTATCATCATGGCCGTATCGCTGGGCGCCTACCTTGTATTTTCGCGGCTTTCGGGCAGGCATACGTTCAGGCATTACGAAAGCTGCCTGGATGTATTAAGCACCGCATCGCTTATCACTTTGTACCTCGCGGGCAATTATTTCGTGGTGCGGGAAGTGGGCGCCGACATGCTCGGCAAAACCGGGCCGGTGCCCATGGGCTGGTTGTTCTGGATCTATACCTTTGCCGTTCCGCCTTTGTACATCTATTTCGGCATCCGCCGCAAAGACCGCATCCGCCTGCGCACCGGGCTGATATTGCTGGCGGTGATCGTGTTCACCGTCCGGTATTATCACAGCCTGATGCCGATAGAAACGGCCATGGTGCTGGCGGGCGTTGTATTGATCGCCGCAGCCTGGGCCGTGATCGGTTACCTGAAGCAGCCGCGCAAAGGCTTCACTTACGAAGCCGATGAAACAGGCGAAGAAATGACCGGCCTCAAAGCCGCCGAAGCAGTCATTATCGCACAAACATTCCATAAAACCCCGCAGCCCGACGACTCATTTAAGTTCGGCGGCGGTACCGGCGGCGGAGGCGGTACCAGCGGGGAATATTAAAGCATCATAAAAGCAAACATACCATGGATTTAAAATTGAAAGGAAAAACAGCGTTCGTGAGCGGCTCCACGCAGGGTATCGGATTTGCCATTGCCAAACAGCTGCTCCAGGAAGGCGCCACCGTTACCATCAACGGGAGAACAGAAGCCCGCGTGGCGGAAGCCGTGGAAAAGCTCAACGGGCAGGTACCCGGCGCGCCGGTGAACGGCATAGCGGCGGACTTCTCCAAAGCCGAAGATGTACAAAAACTGATCGGACAGTTGCCCGGCGTGGATATATTGGTGAACAACGCGGGCATCTTTGAACCGAAAGAGTTCACGGCCATCACCGACGAAGAATGGCTCCGGTTTTTTGAAGTGAACGTGATGAGCGGCGTAAGGCTCTCCCGCGCTTACTTTCCCGGCATGCTGGAAAAGAACTGGGGGCGGATCATTTTTATTTCCAGCGAATCATCCATCATGATCCCGGAAGAAATGATCCACTACGGCATGACCAAAACCGCGCAACTGGCCATCAGCCGGGGACTTGCGGAGCTTACCAAAAACACAGGCGTAACCGTGAACACCGTGATGCCCGGCCCTACCAAAAGCGAAGGCGTCGTGGAATTTATCAAACAGGTGGCCGGCTCCAAGAACATTACGCCGGAGGAAGCAGAAAAAGATTTCTTCAAAACCATGCGCCCCTCCTCGCTCCTCCAGCGTTTCGCGGATGTGTCCGAAATCGCCAACATGGTAACCTATATCGCCAGCCCGCTTTCGTCCGCCACCAACGGCGCGGCATTGAGGGCGGAAGGCGGATTGCTGAAGAGCATTGCATAAGATACCAACTGCCGCAAAAACGGGAATGCCTCTCCTTTTAAGGGAAAGGCATTCCTTGTATTACAACCTGGAGAAAAAGCTGGTTAGTCTGAATCGGCCATCTCTAAAGATAATCCCCGCCCTCCACACCGCGAATACCCACAATTGGGTATTTATTGCATCCTCCTGATCTTTTCCTTATATTGTCAGTCAATTTTTTAAAACGCTACACGTCATGAAAAGACTTTCAACGATGTTCCTCGTACTCAGTGCGGTAATGCTTATCTCCGCAGGCCTGCCCAAAAAGAAAAAGGTGATCTTTTTCGGCGATTCCATTACACAGGCAGGCGTAAGCGCCGAAGGCTACATCACCCAGCTGGGCAAGCTTTTGCAGGAATCGCATGCGGACCAGTACGAGCTGATCGGCGCCGGCATCGGCGGCAACAAGGTATATGATCTTTACCTGCGAATGGAAGACGATGTGCTGAAAAAGAAACCGGACGTGGTGGTGATCTACATCGGCGTAAACGATGTATGGCACAAAGCCACATCGCATACCGGCACGGACCTGGACAAATTCGGCGGCTTCTACCGCGCGCTCATTAAGAAAATACAGGCCAACGGCGCCAAAGTGATCCTTTGCACGCCCGCTGTGATCGGCGAAAAGAAAGACGGCGACAATGAGCAGGACGCCGAGCTGAACCGTTTTTCCAACAGCATCCGCACCATTGCCCGGGAAACAAACCTTCCCCTTTGCGATCTCCGCCAGCTGTTCACCGATTTCGACAAGGCCAATAACCCGCAGAATGCCGATAAAGGCATACTTACCACCGATGGCGTGCACCTCAATAAAGAAGGGAACGCGCTCGTAGCGAAGTCTATCGGGGAGATACTGGTGAAATTATAATTAATCCTCTTCTGGAATAAAATAAGCGCCTTCAATATTGAAGGCGCTTATTTTTTATGCCGGATAGTGCATAAGATCGGCCTGCCGGCTTGTTTGTAATCACTTCATTTATTTCTTCCCGGCTCCCGGCCTGTCCAGCACTACGCCTTCCGCCACAGGTTCACCGAACACAGGCATGCCGTCTTTCGTCCAGGTGAAACGCTGCATACGCGGTGAGCGTTTGCCGCCGCAACCGAGTCCCGGTGCGGAATTGGCGTGATAGAGTATCCAGTCTTCCTTGCCATCGGGGGATTGGAAGAAGGAGTTATGCCCGGGTGCGTAGACCTTGTTGGCGGTATTGGTTTTAAAAATGGGTTCGGGATGTTTGGCCCAGGCGGCACTGTCCAGGGGGCTGCCTTTGCCGGAGAAGCGCAGCAGGCCGAGGGCGTAATGGTCCGTCCAGCAGCCGCTGGCGGAATATACGATCATCAGTTTGCCTTTATGCATCAGTGCCTGCGGGCCTTCGTTCACGGTCACTTTCTGGCCGCTCTTTTCCCATTCATACTCGGGTTTTGAAAGCATTACGCGGTGGCCCTCTATGGTCCAGGGGTTCTTCATTTTCGCGATGTAAATGTCCTGCCTCGCGTCTTTATCGCCTTCCCAGCCGCTCCAGATCATGTAGAGCTGGCCTTTGTACTCAAACAGGTTCCCGTCGATGGCCCATTTGTCTGAAGGATCGGCCACCCTGCCTTTGAAGGTCCATTCGCCGCTCATAGGGTCCGGCGAAGCATTTTCGAGCACATACATCCGGTGGCCTTCGTTCTTGCCGCTGTCCGCCGCAAAATAGGCGTACCATTTACCCTGCAGGAAATGTATCTCCGGCGCCCAGAGGTGCTTGGAAAAATGCGTGCCGGCGGGCGGGCGGAAGATGGTCGTATGTTCGGCGCCCTTCAGGTCCGCCAGGTTCCGCGTTTTCCAGAGGTCTATACTCGTGGCGGTGGTGTGAGTGTAATAATAAAAGCCGTCTTTGTAGAAGGAAAACGGGTCCGCCCCGGAAGGCAGCAGCGGGTTCGTAAACGTGTTTTCCTGTGCGTGGAGGGTGGTTGCCGTTAATGTCAGCAATAGTATCAGGATCTTTTTCATGCTACAAAATAAAAATTTCCGTTTATTTGTTTTTCACTACTTTCGGGTACGTACACGTGTAAAAACAGCTATGAAAGCGAATCAAAACGAGCAGCCCAACGGCGTAAAGGAGATCGCGCGCAGGGCGAAGGTCTCTATAGCGACGGTGGACAGGGTCATCCATAACAGATCGGGCGTAAGCGCCAAAACCAGGACCAGGATCGAGAAAATCATTCAGGAGCTGAACTACCAGCCCAACATCATCGCCAGCAGGCTGGCCTCCAGGAAAGTACTCAACTTCGCCATACTCATCCCCTCCGTTTCGGCGGAAACTGCCTTCTGGGCCGCTCCCCTTGCGGGCATCCAGCAGGCGGAAGATGAAATTAAACAGATGGGCATCAGGGTAGACCGGTATTTCTTCGACCTCAACAGCAAAACGTCTTTTACCAAACAGACCAAACAGATACTGAAATCGAAGGTGGACGGGATTCTGCTGGCGCCGTCGTTCATCGAGGAATCCATTGCGTTCACCGATGCACTGAAGGAAAAGAACATTCCCTACGTTTTTATCAACTCAGACATACCCAACCGCGAAAGCCTCTGTTATATCGGGCCGGACCTGTTCCATAGCGGTTACCTCAGCGCGCATGTGATCAATTACTGCATACAGCCGCGGGATAAGATACTGGTAGTGAACGTATCGCATGAGATCGAGAACCATCACCACCTGCTGCGCAAGGAAGAAGGCTTCCGCTCCTATTTTAAGGATAATGAAAAAAGGATCGTGAAGATCGACATCCGTCAGACCAACGACCGGTCCGTGGAAAAGAAAGTGGCGGAAGCGCTGGAAAATACGCCCAATATCAAGGCCATTTTCGTGACCAACTCCCGCGTGGCCAACGTAGCGCATTACCTGGAGAGCAAGGGCAAAAAGGGCACCCTGCTGGTGGGTTACGACTTCCTGCCGGAGAACATCGCTTACCTGCAACGGAGCGTGATCGATTTCCTGATCTGCCAGAAGCCGCAGGAACAGGGTTACCGCGGTATCATGGCGCTGTACCAGCACCTGGTGATGGCCGCGCCGGTGGAAAAGGTCTCCTTCATGCCGATCGATATCATTACGCGGGAGAACTTCGCGTACTATAAAAACTGACCTACTCTGCTATTTATAAAAACGGGGCCGCTTCATGAAAATGGAGCGGCCTTAATGTTGTACTTAATCGCTATTGAAGTACGTATTAGTAGCAGAAGTATTGAGGTTATGAGTTTTCTTTCTGAAGCTTCGCCCCGCTGTCCGCATCAATGAACAGGTGCGCGCGGGAATGGCGGCGCAGGATGGTAGACGGATGCTCTGCCGCGATGGGCGCGTTGATGGTGTGGTAGATCGCCTCAGCCTTGGTAGGCCCGGGCACCATGCAATAAATAAACCTCCCGCGGAAAAGCGCGGGCACCGTGAGGGTCAACGCATGCGTGGGCACTTCATCCAATGCAGTGAAACATCCGTCGTTCACCTGCTGCTGGCGGCAGGCCTGGTCCAGATCCACCACCTTCACCGTGGCGGGGTCCTCAAAATCCGCCACATGCGGGTCGTTGAACGCGATATGCGTGTTTTCCCCGATGCCCATATTCACGATGTCCACCCCTTCTTTTTCCAGCAAAGCGGCATAACGGGCGCATTCCTGGTCCAGGTCGGCGGCATTGCCGTTGATATAATGCACAGCCCTGAACGGTACTTTGCCGAAGAGCCGCGCTTTCAGGAAATTGCCGAAGCCCTGCGGCGCGTCAGGATGCAGGCCGGCATATTCGTCCATATGAAAGGCATTGATGCGGTTCCAGGGAATTGTTGCATCCTGGGCAAGCGTTTCAAGGAATTCCTGTTGTGAAGGCGCGGCGGCAAAAATAATATTGAGGTGTTCCTGCACGCTGAGCAGTTCCCTGATCTTATCCGCCACCATAGCGGCAGCAGCGGCGCCCATTTGTTTCCTTGTATCGAAGCGGTGTATCTTTAACTGGTCTTTTATTTCCATATCGTTATGTCTTATGATGGTGTCGGGCGCTGTTGCGTGCAGCCGCCTGCGTTATGAAGCAAAATCGATTTATAAAACAGCGAGGTCCAGGGCATGTTTGGCCTGGTGCATGATCCTGCCGCCGCAGATCACGGTATGGATGCGGATATCCTCATCGAATATCAGCACATCCGCATCGCGGCCGGCCATCAGGGCGCCTTTACGGTCCGCCACTTTCATGATGGCGGCGGGCGTGCTGGTCATCATACGTACGGCATCCGCCAGCGGCACATCCGCCAGCTTCACCATGTTGCGCACCAGCTGGTCTGTGGTAGCCACGCTGCCCGCAAACGAGCTGCGGTCGGGCAGCTTGGCCACATTATCTTCCACGATCACTTTCAAACCGTTGTTCTTCGCGCCGAGAATGCTTTCCCCTTCGGGCATGCCCGCCGCGCGCATGGCGTCTGTAATGAGCGCGGTCTTGTCCGCCCCTTTGATCTTGTACACCAATTTCAGCAGCGGGGGCGGCAGGTGAATGCCGTCCGCGATGATCTCCACGGTCATTTCATCCATGAGGAAAGCGCTTTCCACCGCGCCCGCATAACGGAAGGCATTGCGCCGTGTTACACCAGACATGGCGGAGTACAGGTGCGTGGCGTGCGTGTACCCGCACTCGAACGCTTCCAGCATTTCTTCGTAAATGGCGTCGGTATGGGCAACGGCCGGGAGTATCCTGCGGCTTTGCAGGTAACGGCCAAACTCAAGCGAGCCGGGCAGTTCAGGCGCGGCGCTCCAGCGCACCACCGAATTGGTAGCGGCGAGCACGGCCTTGTATTCGTCCGGGTCCGGGTTACGGATGTAGCGCGGGTCCTGCGCGCCGCGCTGGTTCATGGCGAAATACGGGCCTTCGAGGTGAATGCCCAGGAAGGCGGCGCCTTTGGTATTGCGCAGGTGCGCCTGTTCGTACAATTCCACTGCGTTCAGCAGGCTGGCGGTATCGCTGCTGAGCGTAGTAGGCACCATGGATGTGGTACCGTACCGCATATGCGTTTCGGCAACGGTGAGGAAAGATGCCACATCGCCGTCCATAAAATCGCTGTCGCCGCCGCCGTGTACATGAATGTCAATAAAGCCCGGTGAAATGTACTGCCCGCGGGCGTCTATCTCAAGTGCGTCCTGCACGGGAATGTCATCCTCCGATACGGCGAGTATCCGGTTCCCTTCGATCAGCACGGTACCACCGGGAATGATCCGGTAAGGGGTAATGATCCTGCCGTTAAATATCTTTATCTTGCGAAATTCCATAATGCTGCACTTCCTTTTTTAATTGGATACCGGGTGAAGATGAAAAGTTGATGGCCCACTTCCTGATGAGGTGGCCGTAAAAAGCGTAAAAGATCAGGTAGAGATAACAGGGGAACAGCACCCAGTAAGCCAGGCGTTCGCCGGATACATCCGCGAAATGCCCATAAACCAGCGGCAATATTGCGTTGCCGCAAAGGCCCATGATCATCACGGAGGCGCCCAGCTTGGTGAAGCGGCCCAGCCCTTCCAGGGCCAGCGGCCAGATGCCCGCCCACACCAGTGAGTTGGCAAGCCCCAGCAATACAACGAACCAGATGCTGATATCAGCCGTATGGCCCAGCAAGGTCACCTGCCCTTTCATGAAAATGATGCCCAGGGTAAACAAAGACCCCAGCACAGTACAGATGCGCAAAGCGTTCACCTGGCTGATGTATTTCGGGATGAGCGTGATCCCTGTGCAATAGCCGATGATGGTGGCCGCGAGGGTGTAAGAAGGAAATGTTTTTGCTTCCAGCAGCGAGATGTTCATCGTTTGCGCATAGGGAATGATCGTGTCGATCGCCACCACCTGCGTGCCTACGTGCAGGAAAATGGCCAGCGCGCCGAGGATGAGGTGCGGGAATTCGAAGATGCTCTTCTTTCCCGCATTCGCCGCTGCCAGCGTGGTGCTTTCGCTTTCGGTATTGATCTCGGGGAGCGGTGAAAAACGCACCAGCAGGCCGAGCAGGAACAATACCACGCCCACCACGGAATAAGGTACGATCACGCGGCGGATGAATTCATCGAGCGCAGCGCCTTTTGTAATGGCATCCATGGCCGGCAGCTGTTTGATCAGGTCGCTGTCTGTGGCGCGGAGCACTACCGCCGCAAATATGAGCGGGGCAATGATCCCGGCGCCTTTGTTGCAGATGCCCATGATGCTGATACGCTGCGCGGCGCTTTCTTTCGGACCCAGGATGGTGATGTACGGGTTGGCGGCGGTTTGCAGCACGGCCAGCCCCGCCCCGATGCTGAAAAGCCCCATCAGGAACAGGCTGTAGGTGCGGGTAAGCGCGGCGGGCACAAATATGAACGCGCCGGCGGCCATCACCCAAAAACCGACCATCATCCCTTTTTTGAAGCCGGTGCGCTTCAGCAGGTACGACGAAGGCACGGATATGAGCAGGTATGAAATATAGAAGGCAAAAGCCACCAGGTACGACTGGCTGCTGGTTAGCTCGCAGGCAATTTTGAAATAGGGTATCAGGATGGCGTTCACCCAGGTAACGAACCCGAAAATAAAAAACATCATCCCGATAATGAGAATGGATATGCGTACGTCCCTTTTGGACATGGCGCCTACTTCCACCGTTTTTGGTCTGTTCTGCATCAGTTCTTTTTTAGATGATTAGATGGTAGGCGCCCAACCCGGCTGGTATTCGCGTGCCCAGAATTTCTCCGCGGCGGCATCGTTCCTGATATGCCCGTTGGAGGGATCGATATGCAGGGTGTTGCCGGAGCGCAGCGCGATGTTGCCCAGCTGGCACAGCAGTGTGCTCTGGTGGCCGCTGAGGATGTCCGCATTCAGCGGCGCGCCCTGACGGATGCCCGCGAAGAAGTTCTGGAAATGCAGCGCATCCAGTGTTTCAGCGGGATTGGTGAGGTTGCGCGGGTCTATTTTCACATCGTTCTTCACTTCTTTCACCACTTTATTCTTCAGGTCGTAAATAGTATAAGCATTGCCGTCGATAGTGAGGGAACCTTTTTCGCCGTAGAACACCACGCCAACGGAACTTCCTTCCACCGGCTTGCCGTTGCAGCTGCGGCCTTCCCAGATCATGCTGGTGTTGTTGGGGAATTCCAGGGTGATCACCTGCGTGTCCGGCGTCTGCCAGTCATCCTGGTAGCGGTAGCGGCCGCCGGAAGAAGAGACCCTTACCGGGTATTCAACGCCCATGCCCCAGCGCAGCAGGTCCACCATATGGGTGCCGTTGTTCAGCGCTTCGCCGGTGCCCCAGTTCCAGAACCAGTGCCAGTTGTAGTGGAGGATATTGTCCTTGTAGGCCATCCTCGGCGCGGGCCCCTGCCACAGGTCGTAGTTGAGCCATTCGGGCACGGGCGCTTCCTTGCCGATACCGATGGATTCGCGGTTGTTGGTATACCAGCCTTTGCCGAAATAGGCGCGGCCGATGGCGCCGCTTTTCAGTTCGTTGATGGCGGCGATCACATTCGGCCAGGAACGGCGCTGGTTGCCCATCTGGATGGTCACTTTATACTTCTTCTGCGCGGCTACCAGCAGCTCGCCTTCGGCGGGATTATGACTGGCGGGCTTTTCGAGGTATACGTGTTTGCCGGCTTTGGCTGCCAGGATGGCGGCCGGTGCGTGCCAGTGGTCCGGCGCGGCGATCACCAGCGCGTCCATGTCTTTATTTTCGAGGGCTTTCCGGAAGTCCGGAACGTCCTTTGGTTTGGTTTTCTGTATCTCCGTCACTTTAGCGATGCACTTGAGCGCAGCGCGGGTATCCACGTCGGAAACGGAGATCACCTCGCAGTTGGGCTGTTTGGCAAAGTTGCCTGCAAGCGCCAGCCCGCGGGCATTTACGCCCATCATGCCAACTTTGATGCGCTCGTTGGCGCCGATGATGCTGGCGTAACTTTTGGCGCTGAAGCCCGGGAGTATGCCCCCGATGGCTACTGCGGCCGATCCCTTAAGGGTGTTTTTCAAGAATGTTCTGCGGGACTTTTCCATATTCTCCTTATTTGGTTGTTATTTGTTTCAATGTTTCGGGTACGTACCCGAAAATACTATTTAAAATCAGAAAACAAAAGGCAAAGAGGATTATTTTTTCCCTCTCAGCCCTAATACAGGCCTGAACGGTAACGTGCCCGGTAGAATCCGGCCGTTAAACTGTTTCCTTTTCCAGTTCGTGGTGGCCTTTCAGCATGCTGATGAACTTCGGCAGCAAAACCATCCCCTGCTTCCGGCAATACTCCACAACGTCCGCTCCCAGCCTGGTGTTCAGGTGATTGAACCTCACCGTTTTATTGAGCTGTATAAAGCCGTAGCGGTCCGTCAGTTCAGGAGCCGGCCGGCCGTTCGCCAGCGGCGCGTATATGATACAATTGGTAAATGCTGTCCCTCCTTCGGCCTTCACGCTCATACCCTGCTCCCCTGCCCTCAGCTTACAGTCCGCCAGGGCCACGCTTCCCTGCATGTCCAGCTGCAGGCCGTTCACCTCGCTGCGTTCCACGCGCAGGTCCGCCGCCGCCCTGATGGTAGCGGCAAAATGGTGGCAGTTCACGATCCGCACTTCGGGGTACAGCGCATGCGCACCGGTATAAGCGCCCGGTCCGATGGTAAGCCCTTCCGCCTGCTCCAGCTGCACCTGGTCGAACACCAGGCTGGCATTAGGCGTGAGCTGCCCGCCTTCAAAACCGCCGGCGGCGGGTTGCCGGTAATCATGCGGCGTGGGGATCTGCAACAGGCGCACGCCCTGTGTACGGCCTTCTACCACTACATCTCTGAAGGAAACTGCTTGCGGAAAGAACATATGATCCCCGCTTTTCATTTTGGAGAAGGAAGGCATGCGCATCAGCCAGCAGGGCCGGTTAGAAGCAGGCGCGCTGCTGTAATCGATCACCAGCCCTTCCACCCTGATGGTTCTGCCGAAACCGATGGGATAATTGTAGGTGAAGTCCGCAGGATTAAATTCCAGCACGGCGGTTTCTCCCACCACAGACGGGACATACCGGCAGTTGCGGATGTAAATGGCGCCGTCCCATTTAGCCCCGAAATCGCGGCGGAATGAGAGGAAATTGCGGCTCCATACCGTGGTGTTTTCCACGAACAGGTCGCCGCCGCCGGTAACGGTGATGCCGCGGTACCCGATGGAAGAATCTTTGATGTGCAGGTGCCAGCAATGAAAATGAACGTCCACACGGTTCAGCGCGCACTGGTCTATGTAAAAATGTTTGTTGAGATTGGTGCCGAACACGCCCCAGTGCACCGGCCCGCCTTCGGCCGTTACGCGGATGAAGCGGGCTTTGAGCGTGCGGTTACAGGAAAGGCCGTAGGTACCGGCAGGCACATCCCTGTCCGTGCCCTCCCTGTCCTGCTCCCAGGGTATCAGCCGGATGTCCTGGAGGGTAACGTCGTAGACTTTGGACATGGAATAGAATCCGCCTCTCGGGTTCATGGCCACATCCTTTGCGCCCGGTTCCAGCCCCACCCATTGCTGCCGGATAATGGTTCGGCTGCGGGTGATGTGGATGCCGCTGCGCCAGTAGCCGTCGTATTTGGCGCCGTTCACTCTACCCGGACTGTTGCCGGTTACATAAAAGGTGCCGCCTTCTATCACGAGGTACTTGTCTTCGCAGGGCACGGCATACAGGCTGGTGTAATCTTTGAAAGACCAGGCCAGGTCGCCGGTCAGGCGGCCATGTTCTTCCACGTAAAAGAAATCTTCCCGCGCCCAGCTTTGACCGGTGTACTTTTCACCCGCCCGCAGGCCGATGCGGTCTTTTTCATCGGCAATGAACACGAGGCAGTTGGTATATGGCGCCATAACGGGCAGCAGCTTCACGCCGGGTTTCAGCTGCTTCAGCAGATCGGCTTTGGCCGCGGCGTCCAGCGCGATTTGCTGCGGCGGCAATTTGCTTTTAACCTCGAAACGGGCGCTGCTGCGGGCGTTGTATTGCTCGTCGATATGAAACACCGTCTGGCCCCAATGCACATTCGTGAGCACGGGAATGCCCGTGGTCTGTTTGATCCAGAATTCGCCGCCGTGGTTGATGACAGGGACATTGTGCAGGTTGGCGAATTCGTGCGCGGCTTTGATCTGCACACCATCGTCATTTTTACCGTCGCTTACAGCGCCGAACATTTTATAGTTCACGAATGTATCCGGCAACAGCGAGTAGCCGCCGGCGTTAGTATAACGGTAGGTGGCCGCGCCGCCGTCGCCCGGTGTAAAATATCCTGCGGTTTGAGCCAGTGTGCCTTCGCCTGGTTTCTTGTCCTGCTGCATGCTTGCAACATCCGGGTAGAGCACATGGCCTGCCCTGCTTTTGGCCGCAGGAGCGGCGGATGCGGGAAATCCCGCAGCCAGCGTCAGCCCCAGCGCGCCCAGCATTTCTCGTCTTTGCATATTGGTTGTTTATCTGCGGTGTTTCCGGTTAAAATCAATAGCGGTATATGTTTTAAGGCGTAACCGTGATCTCCACCTGGCGGATCGTTTTTTTCTCCTGGTGCCTGTTCACGTTATTGGCGATAAATGTAGCAAGGTATTTCCCGGGCTTTTCGTAAATGTGCTGGTAGCTTGCCAGCGGCGGCTCCGGCAGCGTTTTGATGCCGGTGCTCCAGTCCGGCCCCATGTCGGTTGCGCCGGTTTCAATGGCTTTGGTGACTACCCAGTCTTCCACCAGTTCTTCTTTATAGTCCAGGTTGTTGCCGTAAAAGGCCAGCTGGGCGGCCTGTATCACCGCTCCCCTGCCGGGGTCGTGCAGTCCCTGCTGGATCACGCGCCAGCCGGCGGACTTATGATCAGCCAGCACCTGGGCGCCCAGTATGCTGTGCCCTGTGAGCGAGAACCCGCTCATCGTCCATAGTTTGGAGCTGCCATTAGCTGTTTGCGGTTTTACGATAAAACGGAAGCCGATATACAGCGCCTTGCCTTTCACGGCGTATGCGCTCAGGTTCTTCACCCCGGCTGGTATAGCGGTGTTGCTGTTTCCCGGCGCGAGTTTAAAGAGGGAAGTGATATTCTCCCAGGTAGCGGCTTTCACGCCTTCCGCCGTGTAATCGCCGTTAAAATCGGTGGAGAGGAATACGGTGAACTGGTCTTTCTGCGTGCCGTAATTCAGCGAAGTGGAGAAGGAAAGGCGTATGCTGTCCAGCTCTACGGTGCGGCCTGCGCGGTAATCGTAATCTTTCAGCACTTCGCCGGAATAGAAGCTGAGCACATTGGCGTTGCTGCTGATGCGGAAACTCGCTGTATCGCCGGCTTTGATGGTGCTTTTTTCTGCAACCACTTCCAGGGCGGGCGCTTCCGTGTCTATTTCTTTGCTGCATGCCTGCAACACCAGTACAGGCAGCAATATGCGGAGAATATTTTTCATGCGGTATTGTTTGAAGGGAATGAATTACCAGCCGGTGTTCTGCGTCAGTTTCCTGTTGAGCATCAGCTCGCGCGCGGGAACCGGGAACAGCAGGTGTTTGGCCGATACGTTGAAGAAAGCGATCGTGGCGTATGCGTATGTGCCGGCTTCAGACGATATCTCGTTGCCCGCGTTCTCCATCGTTTCCAGGAATTTGCCCCAGCGTATCAGGTCCGGTTTGCGGAGCGCTTCGAAGCACAATTCGCGCGAACGTTCGTCCTGCAATTCAGCGAAAAATTCCGCTTTGCCGCCCAGGTTCTCCAGCTCCGCCGTCTTCGCTCTTTTGCGCACAGCATTGATGGCATTATAGGCTTCGGGAGTAGGCCCGCTGATGTGGTTCTCCGCTTCCGCGAACATCAGCAGCACATCGGAATAACGGAGGATGGGAAAGTTCTGCGGCGTGGTGCTGGGCGCTTTAGGATTGAGCGTTTCATATTCCCTGCGCCATTTGCCCGCGTTGCGGTGATACAGCTGGTTGGGGGCATGAGCCACCTTGTTCTTGCCGGAATACTTAAAAGGCGCAATACACCAGTCGCGGCGCACATCGCCTTCCGGGTACAGGCGGTACAGCCTGGCGGTGGCATTAATGAACCCGTAGCTGAAACCTATTTCCGTGTCTGTAGTAGCAATACCCACGGTATAGCCGATCCAGCCGGTTTCCACGTAGGCGTTGCCGAGGCGGTTGCCCCAAAACTCTACTTCCCAGATGCTTTCTTTGATATTGTATTTGTCCTGCGCGTAATTGATAAATATCTGCGAATAAGATGTATCCAGCTCATGCAGGCCCGATCCCATCACCTTCAGCGCCCACTCGCGCGCATCGGCGTATTTGGTTTCGTCTTTGATGGGATATCCCGCCCAGTAGAGATACACCCTTGCCAGTATGCCCTGGATGGCCGACTGTGTTACACGGCCTGAGAAGCCGGCTGCGGTGATGGTATTCACCAGCCCTTCAGCTTCTTTCATATCCTTCACGATCATCTCATACACTTCCCTGGCGGGCGTTCTGGCCACATCGTTGCCGGTGGCGGACGAAACGGGCTCCAGCACCACAGGCACATCGCCCCAGTTGCTCACGAGCAGGAAATAATAATAAGCGCGCAGGAACAGCGCCTCGCCACGGATCCTTGCGCGGGCTGAATCGCTCATTTTAGGCCGGTTGATATTCGCCAGCACCACGTTGGCCCTGCTGATGCCGGTGTAGAGCTTCTGCCAGGTGCCGGTCACCAGGTTGTCCGACGAGGTATGCGTATATACCTGCGGGCCGTTGAAGGTGCTGCGGGCGTAAAAGCCGAGGTCCGCTTCGGTGCCCATCCTGCTGGTGAAATTGTTGGAATAGAGCTCGGAAGCGGCGAGGATGTCGTACGTGGCGGTGAGCCCGTTGTTCAGCTGCTCCTCGGTGTTGTAATAAGCGGTGGGCGTGAGGAAATCCTTAGGCTTGGTGTCCAGGAATTTTTTGCAGCCTGTTATCCCTAATATCGCCAATGCCCCTATGAATAAACAAATGCGTTGCATAACCATCGTATTTACAGGTTAGAAGGTTGCTTTTATACCGAAAGTGACCGTGCGGGCCCGCGGGTAAGCTGAATAATCGAAACCGGAAGAAAGTGCGCTGTGGCGGACGGATACTTCGGGGTCCATACCGGAATAGCTGCTCCAGGTCCAGAGGTTTTGCGCGGAAACGGCCAGGCTTATATTGCTGATCTTCGCGGGCGCCAGCCAGCGGCCGGGAAGCGCGTATGCCAGGCTCAGCGTTTTGAGGCGCAGGTAGCTGCCGTCTTCTATCACGCGGGAAGAATACAGCCCGTACATGGTCTGACCGCGGCTCACGGGAATGTCGCTGTCCGGGTTTTCCGGGCTCCACCTGTTCACATACGATTTGTACTGGTTCAGGTTGTTGCGGTTGCCCACGTTCTCTTCAAACATCAGGCGGTTGGCGTTCATGATGTCGTTGCCGTAAGACCACTGGAAAAACACGTTCAGGCTGAAACCTTTGTAGGAGAAGTTGTTGGAGAAACCGCCGGTGTGAATGGGGAGGCCGCGGCCTATCACGGTCATGTCGCTGCTGTTGGCCACGCCATCGCCGTTGATGTCGCGGAACTTGTTGTGCCCGGGCTTGATCATATCGCGCGTGTCTGTATTGGCAGGCACGTCCTTGCGCAGCACGTAAGAGCCAGGCGCGGTCTCAATAAAATCTTCGTATTTGTACAGCCCGTCCCAGATGTAGCCGTAGAACAGGGACGTAGACTGCCCCCGCCGGGCGATGTACAATGCGCCCTTATAACCGGAATCCCAGCTCATGGGCGTCAGCAGGGCTTCTTCGCCTTCCGCCAGCTCCAGCACTTTGGTTTGGTTGAAGCTGATATTGAAGCTGCTGCTCCAGGTGAAATGTTTCGTGTTCACATTCACGGTATTCAGGGAAAACTCCAGCCCCTGGTTGCGCACGCTGCCGATGTTCTTGAACACCGTCTCAAACCCGGTGGTATAGGGTACATTGGCTTGCAGCAGCAGGTCGCGGGTTGTTTTGCGGTAAGCGTCTACCGTCAGTTCTATGCGGTTGTTGAAAAGCGCGAGGTCGTAACCAAGGTTGATCTGCGACGTGCTTTCCCATTTCAGGTTGCGGTTGCCGATGGTGCCGGGTATCACGCCTTTGGAAGGCGTGGCGTTGTTGAATGAATACGAAGCGCCGATGGGCAATTGAAGGGAAGGCATGTAATCAAAATCCCCCACCCTGTTGTTGCCCGTTACGCCGTAGCTGATGCGCAGCTTCGCGTCTGACACGAAGGAGAGGCTTTTCATGAATCGTTCCCCGCTCATGCGCCATGCGAAAGCGGCGGATGGGAAATAGCTCCACTGGTTCTCCGGCGCGAATTTGGACGACCCGTCCGCACGCAGGCTGGCGGTGAACAGGTACTTCGAACGGTAACCATAATTCACGCGGCCGAGGAAGGAAGCCAGGGTGTAGTTGCCTTCCGAAGCGTAAGCCTGGTATGGAATACCTTCATCCAGCCCGCTCAGCTCCAGTTCTTCGTTAGGAACCTGTTGTGCGGCGAAGCCGTAACGCGAACGTTTGCCGCCCTGCATGGTCATGCCGGCCACCACATCCAGCTTATGTACTTTTTTGAAGGTTTTGCGGTAGCTCAGCGTGTTCTCGTTCACCCAGGTGTTCAGCTCGTCGTAACTCACGGAGCCGTTGATGCCTTGCACGTTGGTGGGGAACAGCGGGGTGCCTTTGTGGGTCATGCTGTTGAAGAAGGCGTCGCTGCGGCCGGTTTGGCTGTTGATGCCGCCGGTCACTTTCAGCAGCAGCTCTTTTGTAATGTTATAATCGATATATGCGTTGGCAGTGAAGTTTTTAATACCGCGCAGCCGCAGCTCGTTCTGCGTGCTGATCACGGGATTGATGCGGTGATCCGCCGCGTCGGTGATGGTGGGGTCGAAAAGATCTTCGGTAAGATCCACGCCTGCGCCGCTTACGGGGCGGTAGCCCCATACGCTGAAGAGCAGGTAATTGGTGCTTTGCGAAGCATCGGCGGAAGGAGATGCGCCCGTTTGCGTGGTATTGCTGTAGTTGATCGTTACGCCGGTCTTTACTTTGGGGCTCACCACCTGGTCGATGCTGGCCCTGCCCTGGTAACGTTTGAAACCGGATTTGATGATGATCCCTTCCTGGTTGGAAACCGAGCCGGAAAGCGCATACTGCGTCTGTGAATTGCCGCCTCTCAGGGAAAGGTTGTGCGTGGTCATGGGCGCGGTGCGGAAGATGTAGTCCTGCCAGTTGTAGCCCTGCTCGTTCTTGTAGGATTCAAGCGTTTTGCCATTCTGCAAATACGATTCAGTGGCCAGGTCCGCATTGCGGTCGTACTGGTATTTCACGAACTCGTAAGGGTCCATCATGGGAATGGTCTTCAGCACCTTCTGCACGCCGTAGTTACCGCTGTAGGTCACTACCGGCTTGCCGGGCTTGCCTTTTTTGGTGGTGATCACGATCACGCCGTTGGCCCCGCGCGCACCGTAGATGGCGGTTGCGGAAGCGTCTTTCAGCACGTCGATGGAGGCAATATCGTCCGGGTTGATGGAAGCGTTTTCAGGGTCTTCCATGGGGAATCCGTCTATCACGTAAAGCGGCGCGTTGCTTTGTGTGAGGGAGTTGGCGCCGCGTATCACGATGTTCATCTGCGAGCCGGGCTGACCTTCGCCGGAGGAAACCTGCACGCCGGCCAGCCTGCCGGCCAGCGCTTCGTCGAAGTTAAGCACCGGGGCTTTGGAAAGGTCGTCCATATTTACTTTGCTGACGGAGCCGGTGAGATCTTTTTTGGCCACAGCACCGTAACCGATCACGACCACTTCATCGATGCCTTTTGCGGCCTCTTTTAAAGTGATATGAATAAGGTGCTGGTCTTTCACCGTAAAGCTCAGCCTTTCAAAGCCGATGTAGCTGAACACCAGGGTTTCGCCCGGTTGCGCCGCGATGCTGAAGCGCCCGCTGGTGTCTGTAGTTGCTCCCCGGCCGGTGCCGTTCACTTTTACGCTAACGCCCGGTAATGCAAGACCGGAGCCGGCTGCGGTCACCCTGCCTTTTACCGGCGAAGAACTTTGCGCGAAGGAAAACACCGGAAGCAGGAACAGCAAAAGCATGAGGTATCCTGTACCACGCCGTGCATAGGTATATCGTTCCGATTTCATGATCAGAAATTTTATTGTTAAAGAGTATGCTATAAAAAGGAGTTACCTGCGGTGTTTCCTGGCACGGTTGTACATGGCTTCCAGCGTTACCGGCGCGCCTTTTTTGCGTTTGCTTTCATCCGCCGCTTCCATGAAGGCGAGTATTTCCAGCGTTTCCGATTCCTGTACGGGCGGCTTGCCAGTTTTGAAAAATTCCGCGATCTGTACTACCAGCGGCACATAACCTTTAAAGGGACCGAGCGTTGCCACGCCTTTTTCGCCATACACGGTTCCGCCGTATTCGGATTTACCGGTGCGGTTGCCCCGGAAAGTGCCGATGCGCCCGTCTGCCCAGGTGCCCACGATCACGTCCGTGGTTTCGGTCTGCGTTCTGGTCACGGATATGCAGCCGGGGCCCATTACGGTAAACAGCGTTTCCACGCCGTGAATGCCGTACCAGAAAATATCCGGGTGCGTTTTTTCGAGGTGGCAGGGACTGAAGGTATCGGCCCCGAACACTTTCCCGACGGAACCGCCTGCCACTGCCTGCGCGCTTTCCATGTAACGGAGGGAAGAAGCGGAGAATACCGGCGCGTTGTATTTGCGCGCGGCGTCGAAGATGGCCATGCCTTCGGCCAGGGAGGCAGACAGCGGTTTGTCTATGAACACTTTCTTACCGGCTTTCAGCGCGGGCAGGGCCTGCCGCAGGTGCGGGCGCCCGTCGTTGGATTCCACCATTACCACATCCACCTTTGCCACCAGCGCGTCTATGGAGTCCGTCATTTCGACGCCAAGCTTTTTCAGCTCTTCCACGAAGCCCGGCAAACGTTTGAGGTTATTTTCTATGTCGGGGCTGGCTTCCGCGAAAGCGGCCGTTACTTTAAAACCTTCCACACCGGGTACGGGCGTGGGGCTGTTAAAGCTTTTGGCGAATGCTACGGCGTGCGAGGTATCGCAGCCGATAATACCGATGCGGATAGGATCGGCAAAGGATGCGAAGGCCCTGAGGGGCAGGGCTGCGGCCAACCCGGCGCCTGCGCCGGCGGTGGTAATAGTCTGCAGGAACTTGCGGCGGTCATACAAATGCGTCATGAGGAACAGTCTGATTAATTAAGCTGAATGATTCGGTTGACTATCTATATAATAGGTTAAATGGCTGAAACCCGGGGAAGAAAGATAAATTTCGTGTACGTACCCGTTCTTTCTTCCAAAATTAGGCTGACTGGCAGCCCGGTTGATGTGTTTACCCGGTTTTCGGGTACGCACCCGGAAATTAGAAAATATTTCCTGAAACTGCAAAGCATTTTCTTCCAACTGGTGGATATTTCTCAGGAAATAAAAGGAATCCTGGCATAAGCGGCCGATTTACAATCAAGGAATACCCCGGTTTTGGCCGGTAAAAAACCCTTCTTCTTTTTTGCATAAAATATTTGCATTTATGACCCCGGGCGTGTACTTTCGTGTACGTACCCGAAATTACATCTTTTTTTCTGGTATCATTAACCGCCTGTGCCGGCATTGATATCTCCCGGCATCCACCCGTTTTTTCGTTCTTCAGGAAACCAAAATTAAAACGCGCAATGAACAACACCACTGTTATGCAGGAACCTAAGGCAACGGCCGCTCCTGCTTCCCGGTACAGGAACTGGCTGCAGGCCATCGGGCCGGGGATGATCACCGCGGCGCTGGTATTCGGCCCCAGCAAGATCACCATTACTTCCATGATGGGCGCCCGGTATGGATACGACCTGCTCTGGCTGGTAGCGGCCGCTATTTTTTTTATGATCGTGTTTGCCACCATGGCGGCAAGAGTGGGTATTGCCACCAGCGAATCCATCCTCACCACCATCGGCCGCAAATGGGGCAACGGCGCGCGCATCGCCATCGGCGTCGGCGTATTCTTCGTTTGCGCATCCTTCCAGGCGGGCAACTCCATCGGCACGGGCATCGCGGTAGCGGAAGCCACGCACACCAGCCCGGTCACCTGGATCGTGGTGTTCAACCTGCTGGCCATAGGCATGCTGTTCTACCGCGCATTCTACAAAGCACTGGAGAAGATCATGATCGTGCTCATCGCGCTGATGCTGGTCGCTTTTATCGCCACCCTCTTCCTCTCCAAACCTTCCGTGACGGGCATGGCGGCAGGACTCGTGCCCACTGTGCCGGCCGGCTCGCTGCAGCTGGTGATCGCCTTCACGGCATCCTGCTTTTCCATAGTGGGAGCCATTTACCAGTCGTACCTCGTGCAGGAACGCAAGCGCCTGCAACCGCATGCCAAACAGACCGGGCGGGAAACCTATCCCGGTATGATCATTCTCGGCCTGCTGAGCGCCATCGTGATGGTATGCTCCGCCGCAGTGCTGCACACCAAGGGCATACCGGTGAACACGGCTACAGACATGGGCCGCGCCCTGGAGCCCATCTTCGGCAACCTTGCCTCCGCCCTCTTCCTTTCCGGCCTTTTCGGCGCTTCATTCTCATCTGTGATCGGCAATGCGGCGCTCGGCGGCACGCTCCTCGGCGATGCGCTTGGTTACACCGGCCAGCTGCAATCTTCCATGGTCCGCTTTCTTATCGGCGTGGTGATGGTGATAGGCGCGGCGGTCGCCATTATATTCGGGAAACTCCCGCTGCAGCTGATCGTGCTGGCGCAGGCGGTCACGATCTTTATTGTGCCCTTCATCGGCATTGCCCTGTACCTTACCGCCAACGATGAAAAGATCATGGGCGCATACCGGAACACGCCTTTTATCAAGGTTGTAGGCGCAATAGGATTGATCATCATGTTGTTGCTGGCAGCCAGTAATGTGAAAACTTTATTCTTCTCCTGATAATTTATTCTTCATGAAAAATATTCAAACAACGGTAGACAGGCTATTGCAGCCCTCCCCTGCCCTCGTGGCCGATGTTGCAAAGCTGGAAGGCGATATCCTTATTCTTGGCGTAGGTGGAAAGATCGGGCCCAGCCTGGCCAGGCTGGCGCAACAGGCCGTGAACCTGTCCGGCGTGCCACGCAAAGTGACCGGCGTTTCGCGTTTAACGGAGCCCGGGCTGAAAGAAGAACTGGCATCGTACGGCGTGGAAGCCATCGCAGCCGACCTGATGAACGAAGCCGATCTCGCCAAGCTGCCGGACGCGCGTAACGTGCTGTACCTGGCGGGCACCAAGTTCGGCACCACCGGCAAAGAGGCCTTTACCTGGGCGATGAATGCCTACCTGCCAGGCCGTGTGGCGGAAAAATATAAGAATTCGAAGATCGTGGTATACAGCACAGGCAATGTGTACCCGTTCACCCCGGTGTTTTCCGGCGGGGCAGACGAAAGCACGCCGCCCGCCCCGGTGGGCGAGTACGGCCAGTCGTGCCTGGGCCGCGAGCGCGTGTTCGAACATTTCTCCAACCAATACAACACCCCTATTCTCGTATACCGCCTCAACTACGCGAACGACCTGCGTTACGGCGTATTGCTGGAGATCGCGAAAAGCGTGCTGGCGGAGAAACCCATCGACCTGCGCATGGGACATGTGAACGTGATCTGGCAGGGCGACGCGAACGAGATGGCGCTGCGCAGCTTCCACCATTGCAGCGCGCCGGCTAAATTCCTGAACATCACCGGCCCTGAAACAGCGCCCGTACGCTGGATCGCGGAAGAGTTCGGGAAGATCATGCAAAAAACGCCGCAGTTCGTCAACGAAGAGCAACCTACCGCGCTGCTGAGCAACGCAGCGGAAAGCTTCCGGCTGTTCGGCTATCCCAGAACCGGCCTGCTGCAAATGATCGGCCTGACGGCGGAATGGCTGCTACAGGGCGGCGCCACGATCCAGAAACCCACGCATTTCCAGGAAAGGGCGGGAAAATTCTAACGGGCAAAAATTTGTCACACAGCAGCCGGCTAGCGGAAACCCGCAGCAGTTCCCGGAAGCCGCCGTGCATATTTAACTGACAGCTATCAAACAACTTTATCCATCATGCAATCTTCCATAGAACAACTGCTATATGCCGGCACCGTGATACCGGCGCACCCGCTTGCGCTTACCGCGGAGCGTAAGCTCGACGAAGCCCGCCAGCGCAGGCTTACACGTTACTACATAGCCGCAGGCGCAGGCGGCGTGGCCGTGGGCGTGCATACCACGCAATTCGCCATCCGCCATCCTTCCGTGAACCTTTACGAAACCGTGCTGCGGCTGGCGGCGGAAGAAATTGAAAAAGCGAAATTAGGCCGCCCCTTTATTAAAGTAGCCGGCGTTTGCGGGCCCACCGAACAGGCTGTAAAAGAAGCGAAGCTGGCCGCAGGGCTCGGCTACCACCTCGGGCTCGTAAGCCTGGGCGGGTTGCAGCACCTGAGCGAAGACCAGCTGATAACACATCTCAAAACCATAGCGGAAGAGATCCCCGTTTTCGGATTTTATCTCCAACCTTCCGTTGGAGGCCGTATATTGAGTTACCATTTCTGGGAACAGCTGGCAGCCATCCCGAACGTGAAGGCCATCAAAACGGCCCCGTTCAACCGCTACCAGACCCTGGACGTGGTGCGTGCCGTATGCAGCTCCCCCCGCCGGGACCAGATCGCTCTCTACACCGGGAACGACGACAATATACTGGCAGACCTCCTCACCACCTACCGCTTCAAAGTGAACGGGCAAACGGTGGAGAAAAGTTTTGCCGGCGGGTTGCTCGGGCACTGGTCCGTATGGACCAGCAATGTGGCCTCCCTGTTTGCGGACATCCGCCACATGAGCCCCCAGGAAGTATTGCGTACAGGCATTGCCGTTACAGACATGAACGCCGCGCTGTTCGACCCTTCGCATGCCTTTGCGGGCTCCATTGCCGGGATACATGAAGTACTCCGCAGGCAAGGCCTCCTGGAAGGCACCTGGTGCCTGGATCCGGAAGAAACCCTTTCCCCCGGCCAGCTGGAAGAGATCGACCGCGTTACGGCCGCTTATCCTGAACTGACGGATGACGCGTTCGTAAAGGCGTTCCTTGAGAAGGACAAAATCTGACAGTGATATGTTGAAAGAAAGGATCAGGGAAGAAGCCCGCCGCATACACGAAGAAGCGGTGCAAACGAGGCGGCACCTGCATGCGCACCCGGAGCTTTCGTTTATTGAAGAAAACACGGCAGCCTTTGTGGCCGCAAAGCTGGACGCCATCGGCCTGCCCTATGAAAGAATGGCCAACACCGGCCTGGTGGCCCTGCTGCAAGGCAAAAAAGGGCCGTCAGGCAAAGTAGTGGCGCTCCGGGCAGACATGGACGCGCTGCCCATCCACGAGCTGAACGAGGTACCTTATAAATCCAAAACACCGGGCGTTATGCACGCCTGCGGGCACGACGGGCATACCGCTTCCCTGCTGGGCACCGCTGCCATCCTCAAATCGCTGGAGAACGACTTTGCCGGCACCATCAAATTCATCTTCCAGCCCGGGGAAGAATGCACGCCCGGCGGCGCCAGCATCATGATCCGCGAAGGCGTGCTGCAAAATCCTGCCCCCCACTGCATTCTCGGCCAGCACGTGATGCCCGAGCTGGAAGCCGGCAAGATCGGATTCCGCGCGGGCAGGTACATGGCCAGCGCAGACGAGCTTTATATCACCGTGCACGGAAAAGGCGGCCACGGCGCTATGCCGCACACAACCATAGACCCCGTACTGATCGCCAGCCACATGATCGTCGCGCTGCAACAGATCGTAAGCAGGAACGCCAATCCCACTACACCCTCCGTACTTACATTCGGCAAAGTGATCGCCAACGGCGCGCACAACGTGATACCCGACAAAGTCACGATAGACGGCACTTTCCGCACCATGGATGAAACCTGGCGCTTCGAGGCGCACCGCAGGATCGAGGCCATGGCTAAAAGTATCGTGGAAAGCATGGGCGGAACCTGCGAGGTGAAGGTCGTGGTGGGTTACCCTGTGCTGATCAATGAAGAAAAACTGACGGCTGCCACACGACAGCTTACCGAAGAATACCTTGGGAAGGAAAACGTGGTGGACCTCCCCATCTGGATGGCCGCGGAAGACTTTGCATCTTATTCGCAACTGGCGGATGCCTGCTTTTACCGCCTCGGCGTACGCAATGAAGCGCGCGGCATCACATCGGGCCTTCATACCGCTACTTTCGACCTGGATGAAAGCAGCCTTGAAACAGGCGCGGGATTAATGGCCTGGCTGGCGCTGAAAAGCCTGTGACATAGTTTTACTCTCCAAACCAGATAACGGGCGTTTAAGCCTGAAAAGGGGCAATAATCAGATTATTGCCCCTTCTTTATGAATTAAACCGAACGCAGCTTTTATTTCGCCTTCAGTTTTCCCATCAGCCAGCTATTCTGTTCATCATGCTGGTCCGGGTAAGCCCAGTGGCCCGTTTCCAGGTACAGCGACAGCTCTTTCGGCGCGGTGATCACGTTGTAGGAGGCATACATGGAGGTAGGCGGGCAGGTCTCATCGTTGAAGCCCCAGGTGTAGCGGCCCGGCGCTTTCACGCGGCGCGCGAAATTCACCACGTCGTAATAGCCGGCGGTGGCTATGAAGTCCTTCCTGTCCTCATTCTTTTTATAGAACATATGCGGCCAGCCGCCGGCGCGGTTATGCAGATAGCCGGTCACGTCGCTGAGCGCGGGATACATCGCGGCAAGACAGGTTACGCGCGGGTCCAGCGCAGCGGTAACCAAAGACAAAGCGCCGCCCTGGCTTCCGCCCTGCACGCCGAGATTCTTACCGTCGTATTGCGGGAGGCTGGCAATAAAATCGTTTGCCCGCACACAGTTGAGATAAACGCGTTTGTAATAGTAGCGGTCCTTATCGTCCATATTGAACATGGGATAACCGCTCAGGGCGCCGCTGAGCAGGCTGTTATACACGCCCGCATCCATGTTCACCGGGATGCCGTGGATGCCGATCTCGAAAGTGATCACGCCGTTCTCGGCCTTGGCAATGTCTCCCGCATACGGCCTGATACCGGCGCCAGGCACACGCAGCACGGCGGGGTATTTCCCTTCTTTTTTCGGCATGCATAAAATACCGTATAACCTGGACTGTCCGTAACCCTGCAGGTTCACATGGTATACGTCCGCCTTCTCCGTGCAGCGTTCGGGCAGCAGCGTCATTTTTGCATCGAGGGGGATCCTGGAAAGTTCGGTTTTCCCTTTCTCCCAGAAGCTGTCAAAGTCCGCGGGGTTTTCCACCGTCGGTTTGATCTTTTCAGGGTCGTAACCCGCGGTAGCGATGCGTTTGTAGGTTTTTCCGTTCACTTCCGCCGTTACCGCGCAACGCAGAAAGCCGGGCGTGCTCATCGTGCCGCCGTCTATCACCAGGCTGCCGTTTGTAAGCGTCGCGGTTTGTTTCACAACGGGCGCCATTTTTTCAGGGCCGGTTTCATAATCAATTTTTACGCCTTTCACGGGGTTGCCGTTCTGCAATACCATGACCGTGAATTTTGCTTTTTCACCGGTATGGTACAGCCAGTTGGAATGATCGGGCGCCACCACTACTTTCACCGCCTGCTCTACAGGCTGAGCGATGGCTGCGGCGGCCAGGAAAAATAAACCAAGAAGTACGCTTGAGAATTTGTGCATGCTTTTATTTTTTCAGACAATAAATGAGGAATTGAAAGGCCTGTTCGTTGGAATGTGCATTAGGCGCGTGTTCCGGCCGGTTGGTCATGGCTACCCGGTTGCTGTAACCCAGCAGCCTGTTCACCGCGATGGAATGATTCAGCGCTACCCAGCGCACGGGCGTATCTTCCGCCCCGCCTGAAACGAGGAAAGGCCGCGGCGCCATCAGCGCATGCAGCTCATGCAGGTCGAAGCCTTCCTTCACCAGCTGCGGATATAAGCCCCGCGCGGGATTCTCAGCCGAAATGCGGCTTCTTTTGCGCCAGGGCTTTGGCGTATAGCCAAGGTACCAGGGTTCCCAGTAATTCACGCCGTCCCGCGATTCGTCGAACACAATGCCGGGGTCCGACCATACGGCGCAGGCAAACTTTTCGTACAGGCAGGAGGCGAACATGGCCCATTTGCCGCCGAAAGAATGCCCCATAATACCAATGCGCGACGCATCCACAAAAGGTTCTTTTGCCAAAGTTTCCAGGCTGTTGGCCGCAGCACAGGCCAGCATGGAAAGCGGCTGCACTGTTGCATCCTGGAGGCCGGGATGATAGAGGGAGAAGGTCTGGTCTTTCGTGGCCTGCGTGGTGCCGATAGACAGGGTTACAAATCCCCTCCGCGCCAGCTGCAAAGCAAAATCACGGTCCTTTTTATCGTCGAGGCCAGCAGCGGTTTCGGGATTGTAGTACACGGTGATCACCGCTGGCTTTTTACCGGGCGAGTCCGGCACCAGCAGGTACCCTTCGGTATATTCAAGCGGCGTCCAACGGTAACGTACCCGGTATTGCGTGAAATTTTCTCTTTTCAGGGAATCGGTGTATTGCAGCCTCTGCAGCGTGTCTACCGCCGGCCAGCGGCCCATCTTGCTGTGCCAGGCATCCAGTATCTCCGCGCGGCGCCGCGGCCAGTCCGCAGCGGTTTTCACCGGCGTGCCATCGTAAAACTTCAGCGGGCTGCGGTAGGGACCGTATTGGGATGCATAGGCGGCAGGAACGGTGAAGAAGCTGTCTGCCGCAGGCACCTGGCATTGCGCAGGCAGGGCAAGCAGCATTAAAGCGTGGAATAATTTCATGCGGTGTTAGTTTCCGGGGGTAAAAAATAATAATTATTCTTTGATAATTACAGGAAAAAGATGCGGCGGATAACACATTGCCGTGTACACCGCAGCCAATGCCGTTAAATTACATCCGGCAGCCGTGGTAAAGGCCGGCGCGCTGCCGTTATCTATGCCAGCATTATGCGCCTGCCCCGGTCGTTGATCGCGGGCAGGGGTTTAAACGGAACTTAAAAAATGGATAATGTAACGGACCCGGGTATTCCTGCCCGGTCACTATCTGTGCCCCTTTTGCCGGAATTGCTTATTTTCACAAAGCATTTAACCTGACGTTCAGGGAAATTACCTTTCCATGGAAAAGAGCATTCTCGATATATCCGGCAACCGGGCCTTCGCCTTCCCGGTGGACGCCGCCATATCTTTCAGACCGTTCATGGCCCACATCGAAAAACGGGCCGCGGAAGAACAGGGTCTCAAAAAAAACTTCTACCTCACCGTGCTGGAACGGTTTCGCGAAAAACCCGGCGTAGAGGACGATATTGCGCTGGAAGACATCTACCGTTTTGAAGATCTGCTGGAATATCTCTACGCCATGCTTTCCCCTACCCTTGCGGCTGAAAGCGACCTGGCCTGGGGGCTTGCCTTTCCCCTGCAACCCATCCTGTTCTACGGCACCGCGCCCATTTATGAAATGCTGACCAGTCAAAGCGAAAACCCGGAGGAGTACACGAATATCAAAACCCCGCAGGAATATCACCAGGAACGGCTGAAGCTCATGTATTCGCTCATCCTGCAAAGGCTGTACAACTTCATGCCGCCGGCGCAGGCAGGGCAATACCACTCCTGGTCGAGGGGAAGCAGCGGCCTGCTCCGCTATTATCATACCGCCGTAAACATGGATTACCTGGAAGTGACCGTCAAAGGCGAGCTTCCGCCGCTGGACATCAACCAGCTGCATCCCCTGCTTTCGGCGCCGGAAGGATTTGCCGAACTGGAAAACCTTTTGCCGCTGGACCGTTTCAGGTTCCGGGGCATTTCCGTGGTAACGGCTACCGACGTAACGCCGTTGCAGGCCGTGGAGAACATCCGGAACATCCGGCTGAAAGCCCGGCCCGGCGATAGCAAAAGCGGGTATGACGATGTGGTGCGTTCGCTGAAAACACTGGTGCAGAACGACCGTATCGAATTCGACCTGTTCCCTTTTGTGCGGGTGAACAACCGCGGCGTGTTCGGTTACGAAAAAAGCGGCACCGGCATCCTCTTCTCCGTATGGGGTGAAAATAATTATACGCCCGATGAATTCGCCAGGAACGTTGCGGCCTATTCGGCGAAGCCCGACACTTTCTTTTCGGCTGACCTGGATGACCCTGCGCTGCTGAACGTGTCGTTCGTGCAGATGTTCCGCAAGCTGGGCGTGCGCTCGCTTGCGCTGACGCCCGTTTTTTACCAGGGAGAGGCCGTGGGCGTACTGGGCATGCATACCTGGGGCAACGACCGCTTCGATGAAAAAGTGCTCGCCCTGCTGAAACCAGCCATATCGCCCATTGCGCAGCTGATGCAGATATATATCGACGAGTTCAACCTGGAGCTGGAGAACATCATCAAGGAAAAGTTTACCTCCATACAACCCGCGGTGCAATGGAAGTTCAACGAAGTGGCCTGGCATATCCTGCATCATAAAAAGAAAAACCTTGCGGTGGAAAGCGAGCCGATCCGCTTCGAACAGGTATACCCGCTCTACGGCGCCATCGACATCCGGAATTCCACGCTGGAAAGGAACAAGGCGGCGCTGGCCGACCTGGACGCGCATATCATGCTTCTTTCCAACACCCTTTCCGCCCTGCAGGAGCACCACCAGTCCGTGTTGCTCGACGAAATGCTGTTCCACTGCAATAAATGGCGGCAGGTGCTGGAACAGGGCGTGCTGCCTACAACAGACGAGGCCAACCTGAACCATTTCCTGAACGAGGAGATCACCGCCTACCTCAAACATATCGCGCAGCAAACACCGGCCGCGCGCAACGGCATAGAGGCCTACCTGGATATTACCAAAAAGCCCGACGGTGAAGTGCAACGCCACCGCAACGCGCTGGAAACATCCATGCAAAAGCTCAATGCCGCCGTGAATCAATATTTCGAAGAGGAAAAAGAAAAGCTGCAACAATCCTATCCCTGCTATTTCGAAAAATTCAGGACAGACGGCATTGAATACGATATCTACATCGGGCAGTCCATTGCGCCCAAGCAGCCCTTCGATCATTTCCATCTCAAACACCTTCGCCTCTGGCAGCTTTCATCGATGGCCGCCATTGCAAAGCTTACGCGTTCGCTGTTGCCGGAAATGACGGTGGAACTGCAAACCACACAGCTCATTTTTGTGCACAACCATCCTATCGACATCAGTTTCAGAACAGATGAACGGAAGTTTGACGTGGAAGGCGCATACAACATCCGTTACCAGATGATCAAGAAGCGCATCGACAAAGTGCATATCCGGAATACCGGCGAAAGGCTTACCCAGCCCGGTAAAATTGCGCTGATCTATTTCAACAAACGGGATGTGGAAGATTACCTGCCGTACGTGCAGTACCTCCAGGAAACAGGCGTTCTGGAGACGGACACGGAAGAGCTGGAGCTGGAAGATCTCCAGGGCCTCAGCGGGCTGCGGGCGCTGCGGTTGGGCGTGAAGTACGAGTAGGCGGAATTTGCCGGACGGTCCTGTGTTTAAAGCTGTTTCTTGGATCAGTAATTAGCGCAACAGCTCCGGCTATGTTATCAATCGGAAAATTGTTGCCTAAAAGGGAAGTAATCAACAGCTGGCACCAGATTTGGGACATTTACAGGTATTGATCTCATCTAAAATCCATCCCCATGAGCATCCCCGACATCATATTAATATTGCTGGCAGTACTGGCTGCTGTTGCCCTGGTGGTATTCCTCGTCAGAAGAAACCGCCGCGACCGGGAAGAACTGCTTCCACCCGGGCCGGACGATCCCGTGGAAGTGAACAAAACGGTTGCCCGGGAGCGGGAGGACGAACTGTAAGGGAGAAAAGCATATCTTTAGTATATGCTGATCCGCATTTTATCCGCCATACTCATACTTGTAGCCGTGTTCATGGGATTCAAGCAGGGTTATGCCATGTTTTCCGGCAAAGCCGACATGATGAACATGTTCGGCAAATGGGGCTTTGGAAGAACTGGCCTGATGATCAACGGGCTGGTCACCATACTCGCCGCATTGCTTATTTTATTCCCCAGAACGTTCCTCTGGGGTAATTTCCTGATGGCCGCCGGTATTTTATTGATCATTTGTTTTCACGTGCAGGACAGGGACCTGAAAGGCGTACTCATCGAACTGCCATTCCTCGCGCTGAACCTGGCGATCATTTACTTCCAACATCCCCTGCAGCAAATGAAATAAGGCCGGATACATTCATCCGCTTCTTTATTCCTTATTTGAAGAAGCTGCTGCAGTTTTCCCGATCACTTCACGTAATTTTTGCTGGTTATCGTCCGCCCATTTGCCCATTGCAATAATTACCGGCATCAGACTCCGGCCGAACGGGGTCAGCTCGTATTCCACTTTAGGCGGCATTTCCGGGAACACCGTGCGGGCAACCAGCCCGTGTTCTTCCAGTTCCTTCAGCTGTATGCCCAGCACGCGGCGGGTGGCATCGGGTATTTTCCGTTGCAGCCCGCTCGGGCGTTTGTGCCCTTCATGAATAAAATACAGCAGCCGTATTTTCCATTTGCCGTAGAGCACTTCGGCCAGCAGGTCCAGCCCGCAGTTCAGCAACACGGGAATTTTTCTTTCAGGCATATCAATCGTTTCAGTTTGTTTTCCGGTGATAGGGAACAAAATGCCCCTATGCGAAAATTCGTTCCGTACTTGTCAGCCATAAGCGCATAGCCGAATTTTGTACCCTGCAAAAATAAAGAAATGGATACATCAATCGACATGAAGAAGGAACTGGCCGGGCAAACTGCGCTGGTTACAGGCGGCACCAAAGGAACAGGCAAAGCGATCGCGGAAAGGCTGGCCGGAGCAGGCGCCACAGTGATCATCACCGCCCGGCGCCCGCCGGAAGAGCCGGATGCGAGGTTTCATTTTATCGCGGCGGACCTTGGCACAGCGGCAGGAACAGATAAAGTGCTGCGCGAGATCGCAGGCACTTATGGCGGCGTAAACATCCTGGTGAATGCACTGGGTGGCTCTGAAACGCCCGGCGGCGGTTTCGGCGCGCTGAACGACAACGACTGGGTGGAAACGCTGCAAACCAACCTGCTGGCGCCTGTGCGGCTGGACAGGGGCCTGCTTCCCTACATGATCGCACGGCATTCCGGCGTGATCGTACATATTGCATCCATACAGGGCAGGCTGCCGCTGCACGACTCCACCCTCCCCTATGCCGCGGCCAAAGCCGGCCTCATCAATTACAGCAAAGGCCTGAGCAAGGAAGTGTCGCCCAAAGGCGTGCGCGTGCTGGCTGTTTCGCCGGGCTGGATCAAAACTACCGCAGCCGTAAGGATGATGGAAAGAATTGCTGAAAGCGCCGGCATTACTGTAGAAGCAGCCAGTCAAAGCGTAATGGACGCGCTCGGCGGCATTCCGATGGGAAGGCCCGCTGAACCGGAAGAAGTAGCCGAACTCGTGGGTTTTCTCGTATCGCCGCGGGCTGGATATTTGTCCGGCACAGAGTTCGTAATAGACGGCGGCACGATCCCCACCATGTAGTGGTTCATTTTTTGAGGGTGTTACCGCAAATACACCTACGATGTTAAACCCGCAAACCATTGATATACTGCTCGCGCCTTCGATCCTGGGCCTGTCTCCAACCGGCGTGGAACTGCTGGGCAAAACGTTGCTGGATAACGGCCTTGCCAAAAGCCTGGGCGTTACCTTGCCTGTAACAGAAGTACCAACGCTGAACCATTTGTATTCCCCTGACAGGGATGAAGACACCAACTGCCTCAATACACAGGCTTTGCAGGACTTTTCAGCCGTGTTGCGCAAAGCGGTCACACATTCGCTGGACCAGCGGCGTTTCCCGCTTGTATTGGGCGGCGATTGCAGCATCCTGCTCGGCATAATGCCTGCACTGAAAAAGAAAGGCCGTTATGGTCTCGTGTTTGTTGACGCGCATGCCGATTTCTATGAACCCGAAAAATCCACCACCGGCGAAGTGGCGGATATGGACCTGGCGATCGTCACCGGCCGCGGGCCGGAAGCCCTGACAAACATGGACCAGTTGCGGCCTTATGTGGAAGATGAACGGGTGATACAGGTAGGGCAGCGCGACCAGGAAGAAACCCGCCGCTTTGGCTCACAGGAGATCAGGGATTCGGCTATTACCTGCATCGGGTTCGACGAAATAGCGCAGAAAGGAATAGAGAACGTCACTGCGCGGGTGCTGCAACAAATGAATGAAACCGAGGCCGAAGGATACTGGCTGCATTACGACCTGGATGTGCTCGCAGACGACATCAATCCCGCGGTGGAATACCGGCTGCCGGGCGGCCTCAGCTTTGAACAGGCGGAGTACCTGGTGAGCAGCCTGCTCGTATCCGGGAAAATTACCGGTATGAGCATCACCATCTACAACCCTTCCCTGGACAAAGACGGGCGCATAGGCCGCAATATTACGGATAGCCTTGCCCGTAGCTTCAACCGATGAACGCCCTGGTCCGGCATTACCTGATCACAGGGCTCTTAACAGCATTGGTATTGATATCGTGGCGGCTTTTTATTGTTGTAACGGGCCGTCTGGCGCAAAGTTTGTGCATGAATACCGTACCTGAACTATAAACAACTGTAACATGGCAAACAATATCCGGCATATCAATCCCGAAGGCTTATTTAAGAGCCCCGCATTCTCCCAGATGGTGATAACCGAAGGCCCGGGCAAAACCATTTACATCGGCGGCCAGGATGCAGTGAACGCCAAAGGCGAACTTGTAGGCAAAGGCGATCTGACGGCACAAACAGAACAGGTGATGCGCAATATCATTACGGCGCTGGCTTCCTGCGGCGCTACGCTGAACGATGTGGTGAAATTAACGATCTATATTGTACAGGGGCAGGATCCGGTGCTGGGTTACAAGGCGGCTGCGCCGTTCATGAGCGAAGTGAAGGCGCCGCCGGCCATTACCGGGCTGCTGGTGTCCGCTCTCATGCATCCTGATTACCTGGTGGAGATAGATGCAACGGCATTTATAAGCGATTAGTAGTTCCGGTATTATTCTTCGTGAACAATACGATCTATCATATAAAGGCCGTCCCTGGTTTACAGAGGCGGCCTTGTATTTTTAGGTGTGTATTTGAAAAGATAGATACCAGTTGTCATGAAAAACAAGCATATCACCCTCATCGGTGCGCCCAGCAGCGCCGGCGCTTATGGCCCGGGACAGGAAAAGGCGCCCCAGGCCCTGCGTGCTGCAGGACTGATAGAATTGCTGGAAGCCCATAACATCCGCGTCAGCGATCAGGGCGACGTTGCCGGCTTCAGGTGGAAGGTGGACAGGGAACATCCCAGGGGCATGAATGCAGGTATTGTGGCCGGTGTTGCCAATGCGGTGGCGGAGAAAGTGCAGGCCTCCTTCCATGAATATGAAAAGATACTTGTCATTGGCGGCGATTGCACCGTTGAGCTCGGTGTGATTGCCGGATGCCTGCACAGATCGGAAAACATCGGCCTGGTGTATATCGATCTTGATACCGACCTTAACACGCCGCACAGCGTTGAAGACGGCGCGTTCGACTGGATGGGCGTTGCGCACCTGCTGAATATCGAAGGAACGGAGAAAAAGCTGGCATCGTTAGGCAAAAGGATCCCGATGCTTCATCCTGCACAGGTCCATTTTTTTGCCAACGGGAATATGACGGGTTTTGAAAAAGCGGTCATTCATCAACACAATATAGCGGAAACACCTGTACGGGAAGTTGAGGCCGATCCCGCGGGAACCGCCGGGAAGATATGCAATGGCTGGGCAAGGTCTTTCGATCACCTGCTGATCCACCTGGATGTGGATGTGCTGGATTATGTTGATATGCCGCTTGCTGAGAACTACCGCAGGAACCAGGGATTGAAATTCGACCAGCTGATGCTGGCGCTGGGGGAATTCCTTAAAACGCCCAACTGGCGTGTTCTTACAATTACTGAAATTAATCCCGATCATGGGGAAAACGATGGATCTACGCTCCGGATGTTTTCAGAAAGGCTGGCGAAGGTGTTGGGAAAAGCTTTTAACGCCCCTGACTAAGTGATGGAAGCTTATTCCACTTTACCAAGTGCCTGTGCAATTACGGAGATATGTTCTTTCATTTTTACTTTTTGAAGATTCTTCACTTCTTCCGCCCCGCCCAGTCCCAGCAAGGGCACATAACCAAAGCAGTCGTCGAAAGCTAATTCACCGAACTGATCTTTGGCTTCGAAATACTGCGTGCCGTCCAGCTCATCGTTCACAAAATCCTTGTCAAGAACATCTTTCAAAAAATACTGGAACCCTGATTCGATTACTTTAGAAAGCCCGTGCCGGAGATTCAGGAGGATGGTATAATTATTTTCCCAAAGAACGAGATCGCCCATAGCTGTCGCAAACATGACTACCGGGTTTTTATATACGGAGTTATAGACCTCCTTTAGCTGCTGCTCAAAATCCTCCGGGTTCACCACCTTCAGGTAGCCGCCGGCCATCGTGCCGAAGCCCTGATCCTGCCAGAGCGAAATGAGCTTTTCCGGCAGCAGGGGCCTGTACTTTTCGATCAGCGAGCTGGCTGGTTTACCTTCGGGTTTGAAATCGTTCATGTTTGTTGTTCTTTATTTGATTGACCCGCCTTACGGCGTGTTTCGGACGTTTACCGTGGCAAAGGTCGTTTATCCTTTGGATAATAATGTAAATTAATACCGTCCTATGAATAACAAAAAATGAACTGTATTTTGAGGTATTAATATTTGCCTATGCGGATCACCCTCCTGTTTGTCATGCTATTTTCCCTTATAGGTTGTTATGGTTATTTGCAGGACGGACCTCCCTATATCCGCTACGCCAAAGGTGATCGTTGGGTAAGCAATTTCAGGAACGAAAATTTCCCGGCGAAAACATTCATCGACGATAAGCTCTACTGCAGCAGCCTGGAGATCGCGACTGACAGCTCCAATCTTCTTTATTGCCTGGATCTAAAAACGGGTATCGTGGATTGGACCGCCAAAGTGTCCAACTGGGCCGGTAGTCCTCCTATTGTCAAAGACAGCTTTATTTATTTCAGCAGCTATGTCGGAGATATTTACCGGTTCGATAAAAACGGGAATAAAATATGGGAACAGCGGGCGCAAAGCGCGTTTGCCGGGCATTCCCTGAATCCATTGAACAATAATCTCATTGTTCACACCGTGTCGGACGGTTCCTATGAACTGGCATTCAGTAATGGGGAAGTGATCAACCATTTTGGCAAAACTTCCCTGGGAAGCAGCATGCCTGTTTTCTATAACCGGTATATGATCCAGGCAGGAATAAAAGAGGATACTACGCTGGTTGGTGAGGGAAAAATGGTACGGTGTATAGATTATCTCGATAAACAGAAGGTGTGGGAATATGAGATGGGAGAAAATATTAAATCGGTTTTTGAAAATGATGGTAAGATCTATTTTATTTCAAAGGGCTTTATCATGCATGCTATTGACATCAATACGGGAGCGAGGATATGGCAATCGGACAGCCTTCAACAGGGTAGCGGTTATTACCCTTCGTCGCCCAAGCTGGTATTTGACCAGGGGAAAATTGTTTTCATGAACGGTAATTTGAACAATTTGACAGTGCTGGACGAGGCTACCGGGAAACTAATAACAAAAGGAACTTACCATGACATTTTAAAGATGCAACTCGTACTCCCGGTCAATCATATATACAAAGTAAAGGCAGACGACAAATCCTATTATACAGTTTGTGTGTCGGACAGTTTCGTTGCACCGCAAAGGATGTATAGTGTTGCTATAATGAAGACGGATCTTTGACAGGTCTATAAAAGGCGGGTTGCCGGAAAGAAAAAGGCCACTCAATGAGTGGCCCTAATTAATTGGCTTTCACCGTGCCCAGAACAGGAATCGAACCTGCACTCCGTTGCCGAAACAAGATTTTGAGTCTAGCGCGTCTACCAATTCCGCCATCTGGGCAATCGCATCCAGGTTATGAAACCTGATCGCGGGATGCAAATGTAGATAATCTCTCCATAATCCGCAAACAAAATTTTTGCTTCGCATAGTACTCCTTCAGCAGTATAACCTGCGCAGGCGTGGCTTTGCCCCGGGCATAAGCTTTAATATCGTCCGCCACTTCCAGGAAGTGCGCCGACATCAGGCCGCTTACCTGGTTCGCAAACTGCGCCCGCTCTTCCGGCAACGCCGCCAACTCCAGCTCCAGCAACCGCTCGTTCAATGCGAGCATTTCCATTTTAAACAGCTCCGGCAACGGGTATTGCTCCCCCGGCGCCAGTATTCCTTTCAATTGATCCAGATACTCCATCTTATTTTGCTAAAATGCAAATTTACAGTAATGTTGCAGCATTCGTTGACTTACCCGAAAACAATCATGGCAGAACTACACATAGGGCTCATCAGGGAAGAAAAAATACCGCAGGACAATCGCGTTGCATTCACCCCGCTGCAATGCCAGTGGATCATGAACAACTACCCGGACGTACAGATCACCGTTCAGCCTTCCCCCCACCGTTGCTACAAAGACGATGAATATGCCGCCGCCGGCATCCCCCTGGCGGAAGACCTTTCCCATTGCAACATCCTGCTGGGCATCAAGGAAGTGCCGGTGGACAGGCTCATCCCGCATAAAACCTATCTCTTCTTTTCCCATACCAAAAAGCTGCAACCGCAGAACCAGGCCATGTTCAAGGCGATCGTGGACAAAGGCATCACCCTCATCGACTATGAATGCCTCGTACATGCGGACGGGCAGCGCATCCTGGGCTTCGGTTTTTTTGCGGGCGTAGTGGGCGCGCATAACGGACTGCTCGAATACGGCCGCCGCACGGGCCTTTTCGATTTTAAACGCGTGCATGAATGCCACGATTTCCAGGAGCTGATCACCCACTATTTCGGCGTAAAGCTGCCGCCTGTGAAGATCGTCGCTACCGGGTCCGGAAGGGTTACCGCCGGCATCCTGGAAGTGATGGGCCTGCTCGGCATCAAATACATCCCCCCGGAAGAATACCTTATCAACCGCTACGAATACCCGGTATATACCCAGCTGAAAGCCGGCGAACTGTACCTGCGCAGAACGGATAAGACCTACAGCCGGGAAGACTTTCACGCCCATCCCGAACTCTACGACTGCAAATTCCTCCCCTACGTTACCTGCAGCGACATCCTCATGAACGGCATTTACTGGGATAAAAAGATCGAACCGCTTTTTACCTGGGAAGACCTGGCCAAGGATAACTTCCGCATCAAGGTGATCGCGGACATTACGGACGACCAGAACGGTTCCATCCCCTGCAACCTCGGAGACGCCACGATAGAACAACCGGCGTACGGCGTAGACCGCCTTTCCCGCGAAAGGACCGAGCCCTACGAAGACGGCTCCGTGACCATGATGGCCGTAGGCAACCTGCCCAACGAGCTCCCGCGCGACGCTTCGCAGTTCTTCGGCGACCACCTTATGAAATACATCTTCGACGACCTCCTGAAAGGCGGCAGCGAAATGATCGAAAAGGCCACCATCACGCAAGGCGGGCAGCTCACTAAAAGGTATGCGTATATGGAAGCGTATGCCAAAGGCCCGAAAACCGCGGCAGTGGAGTAATTCACAGGTACAGATAATAGTCCTTCAGCAAAGTCGTGAACGCCGGCGTGTATTGCCTTCCGGCATCATGCACGGTCAGTTCCCGCATATGCGTCCCCCCTCCCCGGCCAAATATCCCGATGGAACGGAAAAAGCCATGGCCGGGTGTTTGCCGCACTTCCAGCAATTCCTGCAAAGTATAACCTGCCGCTTCCGCCATTTCCCGGAAACGCTGAAACCCTTCATAGGGCAGCAATACAGAGAACCGCCCGCCCGGCGTGAGCAAACGGTTGATGGCGCTCAGGAGCGCGGTATAGTCCAGCGTAGTGGTGTGCATGGCGGCATTCCTGCGGTGGTCAGGACCTTTAAGATCGTTTTCGTAAAAGGGCGGGTTGGTGATGATGAAGGGATAAGGTTCTGCGGGCGCATAGGCTTGTACATCCTGGTGCAGGGCATGCAGGCGGCCGGGCCAGGGAGAGCTTTTGAAATTATGTGTTGCCTGCCGGAAAGCAGCCTCGTCCAGTTCCAGCGCGTCTATTATGGCACCGCTTTGCTGTGCGAGCATAAGGCTGAGCAGCCCGGTACCGGCGCCAATGTCGAGGATGCGCGGCTCCTGCTTTACAAAGGCGGCGGTGAAAGCGCCCTGTATGCAGGCGTCTGTACATACTTTCATGGCGCTGCCCGCCTGCTGTACGGTGAATTGTTTGAACCGGAAATAGCTGTTGCCCATGTGAGTTGAAAATCGCTGTAATACGTTGCCGCTTATATAGCCGAAAAAGCCGCCCGGGCCGTAGGCACGGTATCCAGCGGGCTGAACTCGCCCGCAAGGTATTTGTAATGCGCGGTGATGGCTATCATGGCCGCATTGTCTGTACAGTATTCGAATTTGGGAATGTATACGTTCCAGCCATGCTGCGCGCCATAGGTTTCGAGCGCTTTACGGAGGCCTGAATTGGCGCTCACGCCGCCGGCTATACAGATCTCGCGGATGCCGGTTTCTTTGGAAGCCCTCACCAGCTTGTTCAGCAATATGGTCACAATGCGGTGCTGTATGGACGCGCAGATGTCCGCCATATTCACCTCCGCGAAATCGGCCTGCTTCGCCCGGTTTTCCTGGAGAAAATACAGGATCGCGGTCTTCAGCCCGGAAAAGCTGAAGTTCAGCCCGGGTATCTGTGGTTCGGGAAAACGGAAACGTTCGGGATTGCCTTCACGGGCATGTTTATCCACCAGCGGCCCGCCGGGGTACGGCAGCCCCAGCAGCTTGGCGCTTTTGTCGAAAGCCTCGCCCGCAGCGTCGTCCGTCGTTTCGCCTATTACAGTCATCTTCAGGGGACTTTCGCACAGTACGATCTGGGTATGCCCGCCTGAAACGGTAAGGCAAAGGCAGGGGAATTGCGGTTGGGGATCGTCAATGAAATTGGCCAGCACATGGGCCTGCATGTGATGCACGCCGATGAGCGGCAGGTCCAGCGCCAGCGCCAGCGACTTGGCAAAGCAGCTGCCTACGAGCAGGGAGCCTATCAGGCCGGGGCTTTGCGTGAAGGCAATAGCATTGAGGTCCGTGAGCTGCATGCCTGCTTTTTTAAGGGCAAGGTCCACCACGGGTACAATATTCTCCTGGTGGGCGCGGGAAGCGAGCTCCGGCACCACCCCGCCGTACTGCTCGTGCACGGCCTGGCCCGCAATGATATTGGATAACACTTTCCCGTCCGCGATCACGGCAGCGCCGGTATCGTCGCAGGAAGATTCAATCGCTAAAATATTGACCGCCATAAGGCCGCAAAGTTACGAATTGCTGCGAATTGCAACTACAGGATCCAGGCGGCTGGCCAAAAAAGCCGGTATAAATCCGGCGATAACCCCTACAACGGCAGATATGGAGAGTCCCAGGATAATATTCCCTGTAGACATGGCTATTTCAAAGCTGGAAAACATGTTTTTTGCAATCAAAGTCCCGATGAATACAAAAAGAAGCCCCAATCCGCCTCCAATAAGGGATAGCAAAATAGATTCGATCAGGAATTCCATCAGAATTATACCCGGGCGGGCTCCTATGGCCTTTTTGAGTCCTATAATACTGGTTCTTTCCTTTACGCTTACAAACATGATATTAGCAATGCCAAAACATCCGACAAACAGTGAAAAAATAGCTATGATCCATCCCCCTAAATTGATGCTGCCGAACACGCTTTCCAGCTCTTTCTGGGCGGTGGTGATCTCATTCAGCGCAAAATCGTTTTCCTGCGTGGGTCTTAGCCGGTGAATGGCCCGCATGGCGCCGGTGAGGTCGTCTTTCAGCTGGCCCACGGCTATTTCCGGTTTGGCCTTTACCATGAACCAGGGATCGGCAAAGCGCCGCTCGTCTATGATCGTTCTGGCATAAGTATAAGGCAGTATCATGGTATTATCGTTGATCACCCCGCCCATCAGGCTCTCCCCTTTCCGCTTCAGCACGCCTATTACCCGCGTATTCCTTCCCCCGATCCGCACCACCTTGCCCACAGCGGCTTCCGGGGTGAAGAACAGGCCTTCCCAGATATTGGCGCCCAGCACCACCGCATTGGAGCCGCTGGTCAGCTCGGTAGGACTGAAATAACGCCCCGCCGAAAGTTCCACCGGCTGCAACTTTTCAAGATCAGCCGTGGTGGCCAGCATTTCCACATTTTCCATATAGTCGGAGCCGAATTCCACTTTCCGGCCATTGGAGCTGAACAGGAAAGTGACCACTTCCGCGGACTGTACCTTTTCCCGGATAGCCCGCAGTTCGGAATACTTGGGCTCGGGGCGGTTCATATACCGCCACCATTCGCCATCACCATCCCATGGCCATTTTTGCACGAATATCACATTGGTGCCCAGTGAGTTCAGGTCTTTCCGGATATTGGATTCCATGCTACCCGTAACGGTCAGCACCGCAATAATGCAAAAGATGCCGATAGTGATGCCCAATAAGGAAAGAAAGGTACGGAGCTTGTTCACCCGCAGCTCCTGCAGGGCCATTTTGAAGCTGCTCCATAGAATTTTAAGGGTAGATAGCATGATCCAAATTTAGCATATTATATAATGCGACGGATGGCATTATGACTAATGGCAAGTATCCCCGGTTTTCAGAGAAAAATGTACCTTTGCAGCCATTTATGACAAAATATCTTAACGAGATCAGCAAAAGGAAATCCTTTGCCATCATTGCCCACCCTGACGCGGGGAAAACCACCCTGACGGAGAAATTCCTCCTGTTCGGCGGCGCTATCCAGACGGCGGGCGCGGTAAAGTCCAACAAGATCAAGAAACATACAACCTCCGACTTCATGGAGATAGAACGGCAGCGCGGTATCTCCGTAGCCACCTCCGTGATGACCTTCGAATACCGAGACATCCTCGTGAACCTGCTGGATACCCCCGGCCACAAAGACTTTGCGGAGGATACTTACCGTACCCTCACGGCGGTGGACAGCGTGGTGCTGGTGATCGACTGCGTGAAAGGGGTGGAAGAGCAGACCAAAAAGCTCATGGAAGTGTGCCGTATGCGCGATACGCCGGTGATCATTTTCGTGAACAAGCTGGACCGCGACGGCAAAAATCCCTTCGACCTGCTGGACGAGCTGGAAGAGCTGCTCAACATCCGTGTGCGCCCGCTCAGCTGGCCCATCAGCGGCGGAAAGGATTTCAAGGGGGTGTATAACCTTTATGATAAAAGTTTCGTGTCGTTCGCGGCCAACCGCAAAGCGACCGACGAAGATATAGTGCCCATGGCCGACCTCAGCAGCCCGCAGGTGGACGAGCTGTTCAACGCGCAGGACGCCGCGCAGCTGCGCAACGACGTGGAGCTGATCGAAGGCGTGTACGACGAGTTCGACAAACAACCTTACCTGGAAGGCAAGCTGGCCCCCGTGTTCTTCGGCAGCGCCGTAAACAACTTCGGGGTAAAGGATCTGCTGGACACCTTCGTGGAGATAGCCCCCATCCCGCGCAACCGCGAGGCCAGCACCCGCGAGGTAAAAGTGGATGAAGATAAATTCTCCGGCTTCGTGTTCAAGATCCACGCCAACCTCGATCCCCGCCACCGCGACCGTATCGCGTTCCTGCGCGTGTGCTCCGGCAAGTTTGAGCGGAATAAATTCTATCACCACGTGCGGCTTGATAAAGATGTGCGGTTTGCCAACCCCTACAGCTTCCTGGCGCGTGAAAAGAATATCGTGGACGATGCCTTCCCCGGCGACGTGGTGGGCCTGTTCGATACCGGCAACTTCAAGATCGGCGATACGCTCACCGAAGGCGAGAACTTCTATTTCACCGGCATCCCGAGCTTCTCTCCCGAGCTGTTCAAGGAACTGGTGAACAAGGACCCGATGAAGACCAAACAGCTCGAAAAAGGCATTTCGCAGCTCACGGACGAAGGCGTTGCCCAGCTGTTCACCCAGCACAACGGCAACCGCAAGATCATCGGCTGCGTGGGCGACCTTCAGTTCGAGGTGATCCAGTACCGCCTGCTGCAGGAATACGGCGCTTCCTGCCAGTTCAACACCCTGCCCTTCTACAAAGCCTGCTGGATCACTGGGCCGAAACAAAAGCTGGAGGAATTCATCCGGTTCAAAGGCGCGAACGTGGTGTACGATAAAGACGGCCACCTGGTATACCTCGCGCAAAGCGAATGGTACCTGAACACGGAAAGGGCCAACAACCCGGAGATCGAGTTCCATTTCACTTCCGAGATCCATAAATAAGAAGAGTCGTCATTGCGAGGAGCAGCGCGGCCAAAGCGGGTGGGCGACGAAGCAATCTCTTTCATTGAATTGAGATACGCCAATACCGGGAGGAGATTGCTTCGTCGCGTCTTCTGCACAAATCTCCCCACAGCTCCTCGCAATGACGGGCTTAAATTAAGAACGGCGCCTTTGACAAGGCGCCGTTTTCATGTACGACCAACTCAATTATTGTAAAGCTCGGCTATTTGCGCGAGCCACAAAAGTAGCGATGGTCATTATCATGCATTTATGAATTCGGTAAATTGATTTACGCGATGCGGAAAAATGTTTTACTAGTATTCCATAAAATCGTAGTAGGAAATGCCCGTACCGCCCCCGGTTTCTGCAACCTGGACGTACGTGTTGGCATTATCCACGGCACTTACATACACCGGGGTTGACGGTGTAAGGAATCCATACCCGTTCGCGGAATACACCAGGTAACTGCCCGAAGAAATATACAGATAATCGCCGGACCAGCTCAAGCCCGGTACGGGACCGCTGCCGAAAGCATAAATGAAATTCCAGGCAAAACCGGGCGCGTGCAAAGCGGGTGCGGGATCAGCTTTTTTCAGGCCGGAAGTTGCGTTCATGGAAAGGCCGCAGCAAAGAACGATTGCTGCCATCAAAAGGGTTCGTTTTGACATAAGATAAATTTTTAGAGGGTTAATGTGGGTTGAACTCCCTAAAAATAACTTAAGTCCTTTTAACCTTCTCGCCGATTCGTATCATCCTGTGGCCATTTTGTATCATTTTACAGGCTCACCACGGCGCCCTGCCCGTATATCTGCTGTTTGTACTTCAGCGAAGGCGAGGTCAAAAACGCTCCCAGCCCCAGCTTGTCCCATTTCTCATCGATAGCTTTGATGGTGGCGTCGTCCGCCACGATGATGTTCGGCCAGTCGCGCTGGAAATCGTCCAGCTCCTTGGTTTTGATGGTGCCGTCGAGGCCCATGCAGGCGGTCACCTTGTGTGTGTTCCGGCTGGAGGGCCGTTCAGCCAGGAAGTTGTCGCGTTTGGGGTCGAGGTTGTTGCAGAAACGCCAGAGTGCGGAGGGCAGATCCTGCGGGTCCACCGTATGTTCCACGTACAGGATCATTTTAATCCCTTCCATGCCGGGCTGCGCATACAGCTGCGGATGCAGCTCGCGCAGGTGGTTGCGGCGGTCCTTTTCAACGGCCACCACGATGCAGGGAATGTCCAGCTTCAGCAGCGAAACGTTTACGGACTTAATTTCGGGGAAAACGGCCTGCAGCGCGGCCACGTTCACTTCGGGCGCAAAAGCGGCGGTATCGAAGCGGTCGTCCGTTTCTTCGGGAAGGCGCGCCGTGCCGTCTATGCACATTTTGCCACCGAAGCCCATGCGCGAGCAGGAATGGTCCAGCACGTCCATCGGGCCCTGGCTGAAATAAATATCCGTGGCCGGGTTGAGGTGTTTAAATGCGTATTGCGCGAGGGACTTATAGTCGTTGATGCGGGTGCCGGTATCTGTAACGGCAAGGATCTTATTGAACATCATCTGCCCGGCGCCCCACATGGCGTTCATCACTTTCTGCGCCTGGCCGGGGTAATCTTTTTGTATCTGCGCGATCACGAGGTTGTGAAATACGCCTTCCACGGGCATTTCCATATCCACGATCTCCGGCACCAGCGTCATTTTGATCGGCGCCAGGAAGATCCTTTCCGTCGCCTTCCCGATCCATGCGTCTTCCTGCGGGGGAATGCCCACGATGGTGGAAGGATACACGGCGTCTTTGCGGTGGGTGATGGCGGTAACATGGAAGCGCGGGTACCAGTCGGCCAGCGAATAATAACCGGTATGGTCGCCGAAAGGTCCTTCCCAGATCAGCTCTTCATCAGGCTCCACATATCCCTCTATCACGAAATCCGCGTCGGCAGGCACTTCGATCTCAGGCTGGGAAATGCATTTCACAAGCTCCACTTTCTTTTTGCGGAGAAAGCCGGCCAGCATGTATTCGTCCACATTTTCGGGGAGCGGCGCGGTGGCGGAATAGGTGTACACCGGGTCGCCGCCAAGGATAACGGCTACGGGCATGCGTTTGCCGAGCTTTTTATATTCGGAGAAATGTTTGGCGGATACTTTATGCTTGTGCCAGTGCATACCGGTCATATCTTTTTCGAACACCTGCATGCGGTACATGCCCACGTTGCGGCTTTGGGTATGCGGGTCTTTGGTATGGATAACAGGCAGGGTGATGAAAGGCCCGCCGTCCTGCGGCCAGCAGGTCATTACCGGCAGCTTGCCGAGGTCGGGGCTGGCCATTACCACTTCCTGGCAAGCGCCCCGGCCGGATATCACTTTGGGCATCCAGGAAGCGAACTGGCTGAGCTTCGGCAGCATGGCGAGCTTATCGAGGATGCTTTCCTTCGGTTTGGAAAGCATTTTAAAAAGTCCTTCTATTTCTGAGGCAACATCATCCAGCTCCTGCACGCCCAGCGCCATGCACATGCGGCGGTAGCTGCCCATGGAATTGATCAGCACGGGAAAATCGTAGCCGGTGTTTTCGAACAGCAGGGCTTTGCCGCCGTCAGGGGATTTGCTGATGCGGTCCGTGATCTCTGCTATTTCGAGATGCGGGTTCACGTATTCTTTGATCCTGACCAGTTCTCCCGCTTTGTCCAGCGTGCCGATAAAATGCCTGAGGTGCTTAAATGCCATGAGTTTGCAGCTTTCGTTCAATGGGCAAAAGTACGTTGGTTACGGGGAATAAAAAAAGGCTCCGTTCAAAACGGAGCCTTTCAGCTATGGGGCTATTCAGGTTCTACCTGTTACCGAAAACAATTACACCAGACACCCTGGGCCTGTGAGGAACCAGGATCGGCGGAGGCGGCGGGTAAGGTATGCCGGGGCGTACCACCACTACCCTGCCGGGGTGATGATGGTGATGGCGGTCGTAATACCTCACCTTTTTGTAGTGACCACGACGTCCTCTCCTGTCATCATCACAATCATCGTCATAACGCGCACGACGATCATAACGATCGCGATCATAACGATCTTCATACCTGTCGCGGTCGTGGCCGCGCCCTCTGCCCCTGTGCTGTGCCTGTGTAGTTGCATAGGTTGCTCCAAGGAGGAGCATCACGAGAATCAGCTTTTTCATAGCCTGCTGTTTTAATTGTTCTCTCTGTCCGTTCATCCCCTTATTTGCGTAAGGCGGACGGACTTATTACCTTAAATCCAAGAAGTATGCCAATACCGTTGTTTAAACTCGCATCCGCCGCCACAGCGGGTTACAGCGGACTAAAATAGACGGATGAACGGAAATGCAATCCATCGTTATGGAGCAGAAGAATGATGAACGGAAGGAAGTTTTTACAGTGAAAGATCAAATAAAAATGATGAAAGAAAACGGTGGAGATAAAAAAGAAGCCGCTTTTTTCTTTCGGGTTGTAAAGAAATATTAAATGCAGAAACGCCAACAAACGTATTGCCCGTTTTCACCGCAAACAAAAAAAGGCTGTCTTTAAAGACAACCTTTTTACTTTTTCTATTTGGACTTGATTGGGGGTGTATATTCACCTTTATGCAACCATCGTGCCAAAGTTATTTTATGATTTTACATTTTGAAGCAGCGCGAGAAATTGGTGCTGCGGCGCCCGCCGCTGCTGCCACCAATACGGTACATCACGGTGATGCCTGAAAATGTATACCAGTCCTTGTATTTGGCAGAACCACGTATCGTGCCATCCACCGGGTAATTGCCGGTAATGCCGGTCTTATTCGCTTCATCCCCGCGCCAGGCCCAGTCAACGGCCGTCTGCCCTCTTTCCGCCAGCAGGGTGTTCTGGTCCACGTAAGTGGTGCTCACATCATCGATATAATCCGTGAAGGTGGGGCGCAGGCCAATCTCCAGGCCCAGCGTGATGCGGTCTGTAAATATATATTTGAAACCCACCCCGAAAGGAATGGATATCTGGTGCAGCGCATACTGGTTCCCTCTTTCAGGATACTGGGGCAAGCCCTGCCCTTCGGTGCTCAGGCGCCGCAGCGGCACTTTGTTGCCCAGCGAATCTTTCGCATACGGGTAAAAGCTGAACAGCGCCACGCCGCCGAACACATACGGGGTAAAACCTTTGTCGTCTATATCAAGGATATTCAGCTCGGCGCCTATATGGCCTTCCCAGAGATGAGTGCTGAAACTGAGGTTGCGCAGCTGCAGGGAGGGATCGGAATTGGATTTATCATCCCCGGCGGCCATGCCCCAGCTGAAGCCAGCCCTGAGGGTGAGGAAGCGGTTGATGTCCCTCTTCAATAATATCCCCAGCATTGGGCGCGTATAACCGAAGTCCACGCGTTTTTCAGAAAGGTCTCCACTGTAATTGCTGATGCCGGCGATTCCACCGACATGCCAGTCCTGGGATTTACTAACAAAGGGTGCAGCGAGCAGTAAAACGAACCCGATGATCTTTTTCAAGGTTGTAAGGTTTTAACAGGTTACTGATTACTACAACGCTTCCGGTTCCAAAAAAAGTATCCGGGGCATGTGTAACCGGGAACTAAATTATACATTTTTCCCCTTTATTACAATTCTAAAGATATGATTATAAAAGCCTTTTATGCCACCATAGGGCGTAAAGCCTTATTTTTGCGGCAGGTATGATATTTGAGCGTTGCGTGATTTAACCATTTACCTTCATAAACTATAATTAAATACGTGAGTACCCCCCGCCGGAAAAAAGTCATTCGCTGGATCATAGGTAGTGTTATTACTTTGCTGTTGCTGCCCGTTCTGCTGCTTTTGCTGCTGCAATTGCCGGTGGTGCAGAATTTCATGCGCAGCAAGGCGGAAGCTTACCTCCAGGAACAATTAAAGACCGACGTTCGCATCGGCGGGCTCCGCTTCTCCTGGTGGAACTCCATGACCCTTTCCGACGTATTTGTAGGCGACACCAGGAAAGACACCCTGCTTTCCAGCGGCGTGCTGGCCGTGAAATATAACCTGCTCGCCCTGCTGAACAACGACCTGAAGATCAGGGCCCTGCGATGGGAAGACGCTGTCGTGAACGTTTACCGTCCCGCCAACGATTCATCTTTTAATTTCCAGTTCGTGATAGATGCCTTCAGCTCGCCTGAAGCCAAAAAAGACACCCTTATCGAAGAATCCGGCACCACCCTGCAATACCAGATCGGCGAAGTGCAACTGCAACGCATATACGTACGGTACAACGACAGCCTGGGCGGCATGCTGGCCAGCGTGCGGCTGGCAAAGCTGGACGCGCTGCCCGACATCCTTCAGCCCTCCGACGGCAAATACCACCTGAAGAATTTCCAGCTGGAAGGCCTGCAGGCCAGCATATTGCAGCAATACCGGCCCGCCGTGCCGGAGCCGCCTGATACGGACACGTCCTCCACTCCTTTCGACTTCACCGTGCGCGACCTTTCCATCCGCAACGCCGGGTGGAGCTACACCGACGAAAGCAGCGGCCTTGATACCAAAGGCCGCATCGGCACGCTGGAGCTGCGCAAAGCCCGGTTCGACCTGTTGCAAACGCTCATCGAAGCCGATGAACTGAAGCTGGAGAAAACCACCGCCTCGCTCGATTTCCTGAAACCCATGGATACCACCACTGCGGCCCCGGATACGCCCGCCGCGCCTAATACCTGGAAAGTGGCGGCCAAAAGCCTGCAAACGCGGGAGGTCAATTTTAAAATGGATAACCACCTGGCCCCGCCATTAAAATATAAAGATGCCGTAGACTACAACCACCTTGGCATCACCGGCCTTTTCCTGGATGTAAGCGGCCTGGCTTACAGCGCAGACAGTACACTGCTGACCGTCCGCAACGGCGCCTTTAAAGAGCAAAGCGGCATGCAGCTGAAAGCCCTCCGCGGTAAAGTGCGCTACACGCCGAAAGAGGTGCAGCTCGGCAATTTCCTGCTGCAAACCGGCGAAAGCCGGATAGACGCCGATGTGCGGCTGCAAACGGAGTCCTGGGAAACCGTTTCCGACCAGCTGGGCCTGCTGACCGTGCAGGCCACCGTGCGCCCTTCAGACGTTGCCATGAAAGAAGCTCTCTTTTTTGTGCCTGAAATGCGCACCAATCCTTCCCTTCAGCCGCTCTGGAAAAAACGCCTCGCCCTGAAGGGCGATATCACCGGCAACCTGGCTAAGCTCATCATTCCCGGTTTCGAGGTAAAAGACAATGACCGTAATTACCTCTTCGTTAAAGGCACCGCCTTCCAGGTAACAGACCCGGACCGGATGGGCGCCGACCTCACTACCATCACCCTGCGCAGCAGCAAAAGAGGCGTCGAATCGTGGCTGCCGCCAAATACCCTGCCCGCTTCCGTAAGCCTGCCCGCCACGCTGAACGTGAACGGCAGCATCCGCGGCGGTATGCAGGTGCTGCGGCCTGACCTGGCGGTCAATACCAACCTGGGCAATGCGGACATCAAAGGGGAAGTCTCCGATTTTATGAACATGGACAAGATCCGGTACAACATGGCCCTTGGCGCCCGCAGCCTGCAGCTTGGACAGATATTGGGAGACACTGCCATGGGCAGCCTCAGCGGCCGCTTCGGCGTGAAAGGCAGCGGCACCGATCCCCAGAAAGCCGATATAAAAGCGGACGTGAACATCACTTCGTTTACCTATAACCGTTACACCTATACGGGAATTGACGTGGATGCCGCGCTCAACAAAGGCGCTTATTCCGCCAAAGGCGCGATCACCGATCCGAATGCGCAGGCCCGGTTCCAGCTGGAAGGCCAGCTGGATACACTGCACCCGGCCCTTACAGCCAGGGCGGACCTGGACAAGCTCGACCTCCTGGCCACGAACTTCAGCACCACGCGCCTCGTCGTAAAATCGTGCCTGGACGCCGAGCTGGACAACCTCAGCCCGCGCAGGCTCAGCGGTTTTGCCGCCATACATAAGATACAGCTGGCGGACGACAAGGACATCTATTCGCTGGACAGCATACTCCTGAAAGCCGATGCGACGGACAGCCTGCAGAAGATCAGCCTTACCGGACCATTTGGCTTCCTGACCGCCTCCGGCGATTTCAACTACCAGACCTTCGCTACCGCGGCGGCCGGTCTTGTTACCCGCCATCTTGAAGCCGCGGGCGAAAAACCGCCGCCGCCCGCGGAATCGCAGTGGGTGAATTTCAACGGCAGCCTGAGCATTCCTAAAAGCCTCCGGAAACTGTTACCCGATATAGACCTTCCCAAACCCATGACGCTGAACGGCAGGCTGGATACAGACAGCAGCTTCCTCGTGGCACAACTTTCCGTGCCCGTCATGCGGTACGATTCCTTCAGGGTAGACACCCTGCTGGTGGACCTTTCAGCCGATACTTCCAAAATGGAGACCCACATCCTGCTAAGCCGCCTGAGGCATCCGCAGATCCCGCTTCGGAGGACCACTGCGGACATCGTGGCGCAAAACGGCCTGCTGGATTGGGACCTGGTGATGATGGGCCGCCGGCAGACCCAGCCCAAATATAAATTAGGCGGGCTGGTGCGGTTCGCCGAAGGAGACAGCCTGTTGATATCCCTCAAAAAAGACCTGGTGCTCAACCGGCAGGATTGGAATGTGAGCGGTGATAACCGGGTGGTGGTATACAACGGCGGTGTAGCCTTTGCGGACATAGGACTGCAAAGGGGCGCACAGGAACTGACCATCGTTTCCTCCCCCGCCGCCGCAGGCGCTACGCTGCCCGATCTCACGGTGAACCTCAAAGATTTCAGGCTCAGCACCGTTACCAGCATGATCGAAAAAGATACCGCGCTGGCGGAAGGCATCAGCAACGGCACCATAAAGATCTCCGGGCTGGACCAGACGCCGCTGATAGACGGGAAACTGACGGTGGACAGTCTTGCCGTGATGGGCTCCGCTATCGGCCAGCTGGCGCTTACCGCCAATACCACTGCGGATAAACAGGTGCAGCTGGACGCCACCATCACAGGCAACGAGAACGACCTGCGCCTGGCCGGTACTTATGCCGAGCAGATGGACTTCCAGCTGAATATCAACAGCCTCAATATGAAAAGCGTAGAGGCGTTCACGTTCGGCAATGTGACCAATATGAGCGGCAAGCTCACGGGCAGGGCCAGCCTGCAAGGCACTACAGACAAGCCCATTATTCGCGGCAGCTTGCACTTCGACGATGTGGCCGGGCGGGTGACCATGATCAATAACTACCTGCGGCTGCCCGACGAAGACCTGGCCCTTACCGAAACCGGCATCCGGTTCAACCAGTTCGTGATTGCAGACAGCACCGGGAATGAAGCCGTGGTGAACGGCGAGATACGCACGACCGACCTGAGCGCCTTCCAGCTGAACCTGGATGTGGAAGCAGAGAACTTCCAGGCGCTGGGGCCGCAGAACCCGCACGACAAAGAGCAGTTCTACTACGGGCCCGCTTTCGTGGATGTAACCGCCCAGGTGCGCGGTACAATGGACCTGCCGCGCGTGCAGATGAAGGTCAAGCTGCGCGAGAAATCCGCCGTTACCGTGATGATACCCGAAGAAGAACCGGGGATTGCGGACAGGGCGGGCGTTGTACAATTTATTGACCCCGCCATGTGGCTGGACACTACCCTGCGCGTGAAAGACACGACAGACCGGACCGTGAGCGGGCTGAAAGGTTTCGTGATCTCCGCGGACCTTGAAGTAACCCCGGAGTCGACCCTGAAACTGGTCATAGACCAGGCCAACGGCGACTTCCTGGAAGTGAAGGGCAATGCCACGCTCAACTTTTCCATGGACCCGAGCAGCAAGATGAGCCTAACCGGCCGTTACGAGATCAACGAAGGGAAATACAACATGAGCCTGAACCAGCTCATCAAACGTGAGTTCCAGATAGAAAAAGGCAGCACCATCATATGGAACGGCGACCCGCTGAGCGCGGACGTGAACATTACCGCGCGGTACGACGTGAACGCCGTGGCGGCGGACCTTGTGCAGGACCAGATCAAAGCCGATGATCCCGCACGCAACAAATACAAACAGAAAGTTCCGGTTGAAGTATATCTCAAGATCACCGGCGAGCTGCTGAAGCCCGCCATCGCGTTTGAGCTGGACATGCCTGAAAAGGACCAGGGCGTGCTGGACGGACAGGTGTATACCCGCATCAAGCAGATCAACCAGGTGGAATCGGAGCTGAACAAACAGGTGATGGGCCTGCTGGTGCTGAACCGCTTTATTTCCGAAAACCCCTTCGACGGGCTGGACGCCCAGGGCGGCAGCGCTGCCGAAGACATTGCGCGCAGCAGCGTGAGCAAGATCCTTTCCCAGCAGCTGAACAACCTGGCGGGCAGCCTCATCAAGGGCTTCGACGTCAATTTCGATCTGCAGAGCGAAAACGCCTACACCGATGCGGGTTCCCGCCAGGAAAGCACCAATCTGAAGGTAGACGTGTCCAAACGCCTCTTCAGCGACCGGCTTACCGTGAGCGTGGGCTCCAACATCGGCATTTCCGGCGCGCAAACCCAGGGGCAGGACGCGAGCTCCATCATCGGCGACATGAGCGCCGAATACATGCTCACGGCCGACGGGCGTTACCGCATCCGCGCCTACCAGCGTAACCTCACCGAAACAGTGATACAGGGCCAGGTGGTGGAAACGGGGCTTACGTTCATGCTCATCATGGATTACAACGAGTTCAGGGAAATATTCAGTAAACCAAAAAAGGAAAAAGAACAGGAACGCCTGCGCAAGGAAAACAAATAACATGACCCGCAACCTGAGACACATAAGCCTGCTTGCACTCACGGCCTCGATTGCCGCCTGCTCCACCACCCGCACCGTGCCGGAAGGAGACCGCCTGTATACCGGCCACGAGATCAAATGGACGGAAAAGAAAAAGCCGAAAGACTGGAGCGACCTTAAAGAAGGCATGGACGACCGCGTGCGCCCTTCCCGCAACCGGAAATTCCTGGGCATGCCCATCAAGCTCTGGCTGTACAACCTCGGCAACAAACCCAAAGGCAAAGGCCTGAACCACCTGCTGCGCAACAAATGGGGCGAGCCCCCCGTGCTGCTCAGCCAGGTGAAACCCAACAGGACAAACAGGATACTGAACAGCTACCTGGAAGATAACGGTTACTTCGAGAGCGAAGTGAGCAATGAGGTAAAGAACAAAGGCAGCAAAAAAGCCAGCCTCGTTTTCACCGCCGAGCCCAACCACCGCTACACCATCCGCCGCGTGCGGTTCGATACGGATACCGGCGTGCTCAGCAGGCTGATCATGGTCAACGCCAAACATACCCTGTTGAAACCGGACGACCCCTACAGCCTGGACATGATCAAGGCCGAACGGGAACGTATACACGGTCATCTGAAAGAAGAAGGGTTCTATTATTTCACGCCGGATTATATGCTGATCCAGGTGGACAGTTCGCTGAACGGCAAGGTAGACCTGTACATAAAGCTGAAGAACACCACGCCCGCCACCGCCCTGCGCCAGTACTGGATGCGCGACGTGGAGGTATATTCCAACTATGACCTTACGCGTGACAGCGTGCTGAAGACCATGCCGGGCCGCCAGTACCAGAACTTCACGATCGTGGACCCGGATTCCCTGTTCAAGCCCATTGTATTTGACCGCTCGGTTTTCCTCCAGCGGGACAGCATCTACCGGCTTAGCTCCCATAATATCACGTTACAGCGCCTGGTGAACCTGGGTACGTTCAAGTTCGTGCGCGGCAGCTTCAGGCCCATCAGGGACAGCTCGCTGCTGGCAGCCCGTTTTTACCTGACGCCGTATCCCAAGCGGTCTTTGCAGTTCGAAGTGTCAGGCACCTCCAAAAGCAGCGGCTTCGTGGGCAGCCAGGTAAAGATATCCGCCCGCAACCGCAACTTCCAGCGGAAGGCGAATGTGCTGGAGATTAACCTGGGCGGCGGTTTCGAGACGCAGGTAGGCGGCAGGACCACCAATGTGTCCACCAACGCATACAGCTTCAACGCGGAAGTGGCGCTCACGCTGCCGAGGTTCTACACCCCGCTCATCTATTTCAACCCGCGTACGCCATACGTGCCAAGGACCAGGTTCAGCGTAGGCTACGAGCTGCTGAACAGGCCCGCGTTGTACAATCTGAACGCGTTCACCCTGCAATACGGTTATATCTGGAAACAGACGAAGTTCCTGGACCATGCGCTGTTCCCCGTGGCCATCACCTACGCGCTGCCCGGCAACGAATCCCAGGAGTTCCTGAAGCAGCTGGAGCAGGATCCCGCGCTGAAGCAGTCCGTTTCCAAGCAGTTCATTTTAGGAAGTAACTACACCATCACCTTTAATAACCAGGCGCCCGAGCGTTTCCATAGTTTTTACGCGAGCTTTAATGTGGACGTGGCGGGCAACCTGGCCGGCCTCATTGCGAAAAAAGAGCCTGATGGCGGGAAGTCCGTTTTTAACCAAAACTTCTCCCAATACCTGCGCGGCAACGTGGATGGAAGGCATTACTGGAAGCTGAGCGACAACCTGCGCTGGGTGAACCGCCTGTTCCTCGGGTACGGGTATGCGTACGGCAAGTCGCTGACAGACCCGGAAACGCCGGTAACGCTGCCGTTCGTGAAACAGTTCTTCAGCGGGGGCAGCAACAGTATCAGGGCGTTCAGGGCCAGAACGCTCGGGCCGGGCTCTTTCAGGGATACGACCACCAGCAACCTGCTGCTGGCCAATGCCGCGGGCGACATCAAGCTGGAATTCAACACCGAGCTGCGGTTCAAGCCGCAGAAGCTGTTGGAGCTGGCGGCTTTTGTGGATGCGGGGAATATCTGGCTGGGCAAATCCGATTCCGTGCAGAAAGTTTTCGCGTTCGGCCGGTTTTACAAGGAGATCGCTGTGGGCACGGGGCTTGGTTTGAGGATAGACGCATCCATCCTGCTGATCCGTTTCGATATTTCTTTCCCCTTACGCAAGCCCTGGCTGCCGGAAGGCGAACGCTGGGTATTTGACCAGATCAGCTTCGGGAACAAACAATGGCGGAAAGAGAACCTGATCCTCAACATCGCGATCGGTTATCCTTTCTGACAGGTGATAATTATTGAACCAGCTTTTGTACAGGTCCCGGCCGCCGTTGTGTCACTCCCTTCAACCTGGGGAACAATGCGGGCCGGCTTTAAGCGGACAATTGCGCCATCCAGGCATTGGCGTTGCCGCATGCAGGATCGTTTTCCGTGTATTGCAGAATTTGGAAACCATGAACTAAAATCTAAACCTCACTTAACGCCCGCTGGCCGAATAACCTCTTCTGCCTGCGTTTAAAGTTTTTTTAGAATTACACTTCACATTTTACATTACAATATCCAACAACATTAAATTATTGATATTCAGTATATAATAAAAAGTTACCTGTAATAAAGATCAATTCAAAAAATCCCCGCAAATCCGCTCCCACTCTGCATCTCATGCACTTAATTTCATATTTATATTTTTGTTTAATTAAACATTAAATCTATATTTGCATACTACGTGAAGCCCTGGTTTAACCGGACCGGATACGTAACCCATGAAACCCATGAACGCTGCTGCGCCCTATACCATTACCAGAAGAAATTCCCACAGGGGAACCGCTGTGCTGTTAAGCATATGCGGATTGTTCCCGGTTCAGGGCATGGGCGCGGGACCAATGGCGTATCGGCCGGGTAAAGCAGGGGGCGGAATTATAAGTACATGGACCCAAAGCGCGTCCCATCCTTTTACAGCGCCTTATTCGCTGAACCTCAGCAGCACGCTGGTTCCGGAGAACAATGCCATCGGCGCGACCGTAGGCACCTTTTCCACCGATCCGGAAGCAGGCGTATGCACCTATTCCCTCGTGGAAGGAGACAATGGTACGGACAACAGGCTGTTCACTATTGCAGGCAATACCCTTAAAGTGATGGCCGTACTGGACTTCGAAACCAAAGCCACCCGCTACGTGCGCATCCGCTGCACCGATGCAAACGGCGAGTATATAGAAAAAGCATTCCAGCTTGAAGTAGTAGATGTATACGAGGTGAATAACATGCTGGAAGCCACCAACATCGTAACGCCCAATGGCGACGGCAAAAACGATACCTGGGTGATCCGCAACCTGCCGGCCCACAGCATGAACGAGGTGCGTATCATAGACCGTTCGGGCCGGGTGGTGTACTACAAACGCAACTACCAGAACGACTGGAATGGCAGGCTCACCAACGGCGGGGAGCTGGCCGAAGGCGTATACTATTATATCATAGATTTCGGGGCAGGGCTGAATCTTTTCAAAGGCTCCATCACCCTGATCAGAAGCCGTAACTGAAACATATTTCCTGTACCTAATTGCATTGTAAATGAAGAAAATCTTTACACAACTTTCTACGCTCCTGCTGCTGATGCTCCCTGCTTTAACCAAAGCGCAAAGCGCGGGTAATCCCATCCAGCAGCGCGACCCGCTCATCGCCCAGTATTTCGAGAACCGTTTCCTGGGCAACCCGGCACTGGCCGGGGCAGACACCGGGCTGAATATAAACGTCGGCTACCGCAAACAATGGAAAGACATGCCGGACGCGCCCGTTACCTTCGCCCTCACCGGCGATTACCAGGTAGCTAAAAAGCTGGGCGTCGGGCTCACCGTATTCAACGACCAGGCGGGCATCCTGAAACAAACCCGCGTTGCCCTCTCGTATGCCTACCATATGCCGCTGAACGAAAACAACACCGAATTCCTGCACGTCGGCATGACCGCCGCGCTGGACAACCGCCGCGTGGAAAGGAAAAAGATCATTGGTGACCCGAACGATCCGGCCGTAGATGAATTCAACCGCCGCGACAATTATTTTGAATCAGACCTGGGCGTGGCCTATACAAACCAACACCTTACCATCCAGGCGTCGCTGCCCAACCTGGTAAGCACTTTCCAGAACAAAGACAAGGTGGAACCACGCAACACCTCCACTTTTATGGTGGCCGCCTCTTATAAATTCGGCACCAAAAGTTTCCAGGTATCGTCCGTTGAGCCAATGATAGCCTTCCGTGGCGTGAAAGGCTACAAAGGCATCCTGGACGTGGGCACCAAAGTGAGTCTTGCAAAGAACTTTGTGAACCTCTTCGCGCTGTACCATACCAGCAATGCCGTGACCGCGGGCGTGGGCTTCCAGTTTAAGAATTCCATTGAAGTGCAGGCCAGCTATACCTCGCAGACTGCCGGGGTGAAAAATAATATCGACGGGAACTTCGGGCTGGGTATCAAGATCCGTTTATTCAGATAGGACCATTAACGTAAACGACTGGACGGCAATCGACTGATCATTTAAGCTTATAAAATAATCCGCGGCAGCCTGCCGGAAACCTGGATACAAGAAGCGTTGCGCATTTCGCTTTTTGTTTGCGGGAACCCGGTCAGGCTGTTTTGATTTCCGGCTGGCTCAGGCTGTTTCTATCCAGGGATAAAAGGGCACCAGGGCAGAAGGTTCAAGGCTGCCCGCTTCCGCGCTGTGGCAGATCATACCGTCTGCGCGCGCGGTGGATGTCAGATCTGCCCGCCCGGCAAATGATAATGCTTTTACTTTCAGCCCGTTCCTGCTTACCAATGCCGCCGGTATAAATTCGTCCTGCCCATGGGTGGCCGTGCGGTGCTCCATATAGGGTATTAGCCAGGGCCTGATCACGGGAATACCCCAGCAGGCCCGGATATAAGATTCCACGAACAGCTTGCAGCCGGCCTGCACGGCGAAGGGATGCCCCGGCATGAGCATCACCCTTGTGCGGGTGGGGCTGTACCCGAACCAGAAAGGGTTGCAGGGATGCGCTTTCACTTTATTAAACACCTGCTCCACCCCGCATTCCATCACCGTTTTGGGTAGCACGTTACCGCAGATCACCAGCAGGTCCGCCTCCAGGCAGGGCTGGATGGCAGATTGAATGGCGGCGGCATGTTCCGGCACTATGTAACTGGCTTCCAGCGATATACCGTATTGCAGCAGCAGCCCGGTGAGCGTAAAACCGTTTGCATCGCGCAGCTGCAGGTCATTCACCGGCGTGCCGGGGATGCGCAGCTCGTTGCCCGCGGCGATGAACATCACCCGGGGCGGGCGCTGCACTTTCACCTGCATAACGCCCAGGGAGGCCAGCAGGCCGAGGTGCTGGAAATTCAGGCGCAGGCCGGGCTCCAGCAATACATTGCCGGCCGCGGCCTGCTCCCCGCGGGGGCGCATATGCTGGTATACCTTTATGTTATGGTCAAAAAAAGCGACGTGGCCGTTCTGCTCTTCCGCTTCCTCCACGCTGATCACCACATCCACATCCGGCGGCAGGAGGCTGCCGGAAGCCACTTTCATGGCATGGCCGGGCTGAAGCGCTTCGCCGGGGTAACGCGCACGGCTCAACGGGAATTGCTGCCTGCGGGAGGTTTTGACGTCTGAACTGCGGATGGCAAAACCATCGCGCGCGGCGCGGTGAAAGGGAGGATAATCACGGTCAGCGGTAATGGCTTCGGCCAAAACCCTGCCTGCGGACTTTTCCAGCGGCACAGATTCGGTTCCCCAACTGGTACGGCAGGCCGCGATTTGCTGGATGGCGGCGGTTACACTGATCATGGATCGTTCGGTCTTTTACAGGTAAGCACAGGATGAAACAGCGCTTCACCGGAGGCGGAGACCACCCTTACGGCTTTCACATTCATGCATAAATACTGGACCGCTGGGTTGTTCTCCGCATCAGGGGAAGAGGCATAGGGGTATTTTATATTACTATTATTGACATATTTAATATACCACATAAAAGTACAAGTAAATTCATACCAAAAATATTAATTGAACATATTTTTATATTATTTACGTATTTTATAATCAAATCGTCAAACTTATATTGAATATAAAATTATTTAATTTGTCTATTTGGTAATAAAAAAGCCGCACAACAAGTGCGGCTTTAATGCGGTCGTTAGCCTTTTCCAGAGCATCTTATCCACGTTAGTATATACCCAACGTTGCATGATGGAATCATATTCTTGACTACAACTATGTGCAGTACTATTAATCCTATGCTGCGCATTACAACTCCATAACATATAGAGCAGCAAAAACGATAATAACATAACCTTATTCATTTTGCCTCCTTTTAACTTCTTCTCCCGGTAGATTGATCCAATAATTAAGCCGCCCGCTATCAACGCCCAGCCTAATCCTACCTGAGACGCTCCTTCATCCACCTTTACACCGCCTGCATGATACGCAATACCGATCGGCAACGTAAAGCCGTCTACCTCCAGCTCATAAATGGGAATGGAGATGCTTGGAATCCCCGTATGCAGGTTTACCGGCACATCACCAAATTTGCTAAAAGTGGTCACAGCCGGGCTCACCGGCGCAATGTCCTTGTTTAACTGGCTGAATGCCGAATTGCAAACGCACAGGAATAATACAACAATAACGAGATAGGTACGTTTCCGTTTGCTCATTGATATATACTAACAATAAATTTCGCTAAAAACTATACCCCACCCTGAATTTCACCGCATCCGTCTTGGGCGTCTGTGTATTGGCGAGGAAGTCGTACAGCAGCACCATATTGCCTTTCAGCTTGTTGTTGATCTTGTATTTTTTGGAAATCCCGAGCAGGGCGCTCTTCGTCCAGATGGTGGCGTTCAATAACTGGGTGGTATTGGAAAATGCGGCGTTGTGGTTGAATTCGAAACCGCCGTTCACAAAAAAGGTGCCTTTCAGCTTATAATCCCCGAAGGAGCGGATGCCTATGCCCTGGTGGCTGAAGCGGATATTATCGAAGCCGGTACCCATGCCCAGCTTGTAGGCGGCGCCCAGCCCAAGTATCCCGTTCTTGCTGAATTTGTAACCTACCTGGCCGGCAAAGTCGCCGGTGGTGGGGAAGTATTGGTTGGAACGCTGGAATTGAACATTGGTGCCGAATTCCAGCCGTTGCAGGAAACTTTTTGTTTTAAGTTCCTTCGGTTTGAATTCCGGCATTTCAGCGGCATTATCCAGGTCGGGGAAGTTCTTTTTGAGCTCGTCGAACTGCGAGCGGGCGGCATCCATCTGCTCGCTGATCGCCTGCCGGGCGTTAGGGCCGCCGCTGCCGAGGCGCTGCTGGATAAGCTGCTCCACCTGGCTGCGCGTTTGCAGGCCTTCTAACTGCTGCTCCAGGTTAGCCGCGCTGCCTCCGCCGGCGGAAAGGTTGAACAGGCTGGCCAGCTGGGAATTACGGGCGAGGAAGTCCTTGTAAGCCGGCACCTTTTGCAGCAGCTCCATGGCTTTCGCTTCCGCTTTTTTGCGGTCGCTGAACACTTCTTTGTATTCTTTCAGCTGTTGCGCGTAATAATAAGCTTCCTTGTTGATCTTCTGGAGATCTTTGGTCATGCTGGTATACTGGCTGAGCTGGCTTTTCAGCTGCTCTCTCCTTTCACGGATATACTGTTTGATATTTTCAGCCTGCTGCAATTTACCCTGCAGCTCCTTCACCTTGTCCATGGAGCCTTTCAGCTTTTCCTGCATGCCTTTGGCCTGGCCCAGGTATTTCTCGGAATCTTTCAGGAAACCAAGCGACCCGGACAATGTATCGAGGTAGCCGAAATACTGTCCGTTGAGCGCCTTTTCATATTTGGCGGTTTTGCCCCTGAGGGAGGCCTTCAGTTTGCCGAGGGAATCTATAGAGCGGGTAAAAATGTTCTTCGCAGCCACGGAATCGATCTTCATCATTTTCTGCTGCAGGCGTTTCTCCTGCCTGATCATCAGGGCCAGTGCCTGTTCCGTACGTTTGTCCACCTGGTTTTCCAGCTTCTGGCTTTTCTGTTTCACCTGCGACAAATATTTCTCCGGCACCGCATTCATTTTGGTGAGGAGGCTATCCTGTGCGGCAGCGGGTAACGATAACACAATTAAAAGTAAGATCCGGGTAAACATTTCCAGGTATAAGCGTGAAAAACTAAACGAAAGATAGGTTATTCCTTTTTCTTTTTTTCTTTTCCCTTCAGTTTTTTGATCACCTTTTCTTCATTCATAATGTCCAGGTACATGAGGCCGTTTACATGATGAAGGGTGCAGGAAAGGTAATATGTGAACTCCTCCCCTATGATATAATCCATGGTGATGGTGTCTTTTGCCAGCCGGAGCCTTTTATGCGGTTCCCCGAACAGCTGCACCAGGTCTGATTCAGAACAGGCCGCCTTGATGGGCAGGTGAAGCGCTTCCAGCACTTTACCGATCATGCCGCCATCGTCTTTTGTAAAGTCCAGCGAAATGGCGCGTGTTTCATCCGGCTCCTGCACAAGGCGGAGAAAAGTATTGAAACCGGACAGCTCCCCTATCCACTGTTCTCCCATAAAGTCATAATTTTCAACCTCCCTGTAATCAGGACCGGCATAAAAATCACTAAGCCGGATACTGTGAAAGTGCTGGTATGCTATAATATCCATACAATCCATTTATAATCAGGTTTAGAAGGGGCATATGAATCCTGATCGCTGAAGCAGCCGAGGAAGCTGTACGGGGAAATAAGACAATCAGGTTGCATAGGTTTTCGCGGTAAAAATACAAACCGCGGTATAAATATATGGCTATTTCTTACATTTTAAAATCCGGGATTGGAAAAAACATATTGATATTTAATTAAATACGATTGAATAGAAGTTTTTATTACATTAGCGCCCTAAACTTTGTTACCTATGAAATTTTTATGGTCCGCCATTGTTGCGTTACTCGTTATGCAGATAAATGCCTATGCCCAGAAGGTTACCTATGACACCGTAGGAATAGGAGGAATAAATCCCACCTTGGGCAAATTACAGGTGTATGATAATACCCGGCATTACGTGGTTAACAAATCAATTCCGGGACAAACCGAAAATGCACAGGGAATCAACTATCTCCTGCTGCATGAAATATACAATGGCACACTGTCTCCAGACCGGCATGTAGTAGGCAAGATCACCGGTATCAGGGGAAATGCAGCTGCCTCCAACCGGAGATTCACCATCGAGGTCAATACGGCAACAGGCTATAATTCCAATACCGGCTCGCTGATCTATTACAATGAACCCTGTAGGCTGGTAACGCTCACTTACAACAGCACGCCCTACCTGGCGGTGGAAATCAGCAATAGTTCATCGCTGTATTCCTTTTCTTTTACCGGTTACCTCACTAGTGCAACATTGCAGTTGATTACAGACGATGTGGCTTCGGGCGTAACGGCATTCGTCCCTTCTCCCATCGGCATCCAGGGCAACCTAAGCCTGGGAACCACCAGCTCATCAGCGCGTTTAGACATCTCCGGGGGGCCTACCTGGACAGATAACCTATGGTTCAAATCCATCAAACTTTATTCCAGCAACGCCATCGAGTTCGCCGGTACTACCAGGTCTTTCGGAGTCGGCGCGGCTGGCAACAATTTCTACTTTTCACATGTAAACGCCAATAGCACCGGCCCAGCAAACTATTATATGATGGTAGACGGCAACACCGGCAACATCGGGATTGGCCACACAGCACTGGCGCCCAGCTACAAACTATCCGTGGAAGGCACTATCGGCGCAAGAAAAGTAAAAGTAACACAAGCCGCCTGGTCCGATTTCGTATTTCACGACGACTACAAACTCCCTTCCCTCATGGAAGTGGAAAATTTTGTAAAGAAAAACAAACACCTGCCTGGCATTCCTACCGAAGCAGAAGTGGTGAAAGACGGCGTAGACGTAGGCGAAATGGACAAGTTGCTGCTGCAAAAGATCGAAGAACTCACTCTCTACATCATCGATCTTAAAAAAGAATCCACCAGGCAGCAGGAAAAAATTGAAAACCTGGAAAAGAAGCTGGCCACGAATTGAGGAAATTTTTTTATTTTGTACACATACGTCAAAATAAATGCAAAATGGCGCTGCCCATCAATTACTTCAGCAAAGAAAAAGCCCTGCTGCATCTTAATTTAGGCAGGACCGTCACCCTGTTTGCAAGGGTAGGCGAGTTTTTTGAATCAAAAACCTTCGACTGGATCAAACTTGAAAGGATATCGCCGGAAACCTGCAAATGCACGCTGGTCCGGAGCTTTCCCGAAGGCGATGAATTCACCGCGGATGTGGTGAGCTTCCGCACGGTCAACCAGCTGGAGGAAGGATTCGATGCCGTCAGTAATCCGTATATAGAAGGCTCCCTTGATGAATGCATCACCTGGATGTCCGCAGAATTCGGCATTCGTGAAAATACGTCATTTATCATCCCTGACGACCTGAACAAGATATACGCCGAAGCTTACAGAAAAGGCGAACTGATCTGACGAAAAATGCCAGGGAACAACTCCCTGGCATTCGCTTTTATATGCAATAATTTAAAACCCGTCTCCCCCCATATCACTGCCACCGCCTTCTTCACCGCCTTTCTTTTTCTTGAAAAGGTTGCTGTCCATTTTACCGAAACGCCAGCTTACGTTGAGGCGCAGTTCGCGGCTCACGCGTTTGCGGTAACGTTCTGAATCAGAGAACGAGGTGGTGGTCCAGCTGAGGTCCCGGTCCGTATTGAAGATATCGTTCAGACCAAGGGCCACGGAAAAATTCTTTTTCTTAAAGAAGTCTTTTTTAATAGCCATGTCCACCTGGTATTCCGGCGCTTCTTCGCCCTGCGGCTCAATGCGGCGGCCTTCGTATTCGCCGGTCACCTGGAGTGTCAGGTTCCAGGGGAGCTTCGTGTTGCTGTTCACTTTACCGAACCAGGTGAAGCCAGAATTGTCCAGACCCTCTGCGCTGATCTCGGTTTGCTGCAGGTTCACGTTGGCGGTGATATCCCAGCCCTTGGTGACCTGCGTGCGCACGGTCAGCTCTGCGCCGTAGGAATTCTGCACGTTCGCATTGATGGGATAACTGAGCACTACTTTACGTTCTTGCCCGTCCAGGTTCAGCGTGGTGTCTATGGAAAAATCGGTGATGGCGTTGTTCGTATTGCGGAAATAAACGGACGCCAGCACGTTCACTTTGCGGTCAAAATCTTTGAGGTACGACAGCTCGAAGCTGTTCGTGAACTCAGGCTTCAGCGAAGGATTGCCCCTGCGGCCCGAGTTGGCGTTGTATTCGATGTTCGGCAGCAGGTCGCGGAACCAGGGGCGCTGGATGCGGCGGCTGTAGTTCAGCTGCAGCTCATGGTCGCCTTTGAACTTCTGCGTAAGGAAGATGCTGGGAAACAGCCCGATCGGGTAGTCGATCTCGTAATTGGCGCCTTTCACATTCTTCATTTCACCGCTGTAGAACGACTGCTCCGCCCGCAGCCCAGTCTGGAAGCCGAAGTTCCCGAAGCCGCCGGTATAGCTCACGTACGCGGCATTGATCTGTTCCGTGTAGTGGTAGTTGTTGGACAGGGAAGAATCATACATGAATTCCCCCGTCGCAAAATCCTTCCCGTAGGTGTTCAGCACGTTGTTGAACGTGCGGCTGTTAGTGCGCAGGCCGGCTTCTATCTTCGATTTTTCATTGATCGGGTTCACGAAATCCACCTGCCCGGTGAGATAAGTGGTGTTGCCCACGCTGTTGCCATAACGCAGCTCGGGCTGGTTGGGCGAACTGCTGGGCTGGCCGTTCATATCGTAATACTGCAGGGAATAATTGCTGTTGCCATCGTTGTTGGCGCGGTTGTAGGTGAAATCCGCCGTCAGCTCGCGGCCTTCTTTGGCAAAGGTACGCTTGTAACCCAGCTGGGTAGTATAGTTGCGGAAGCTGTTCTTGTTGTCGTTATTACCGATGCCGTAACGGAGGCGGTTCTTTTGGGCATCCAGGTCGTAAACCGTCTGTCTGTTCAGGTTGTTGAAATCGCCGCCGGTAATGCCCTGCGAAAGGGTGATGGTATTACGGTTGTCTATGAACCAGTCGAAGCCGATGCGCCCGTTCTGGAACCTGCGGCCGAATTCACCGTCCTGGTACTGATCCAGGTAAGTAGTATCGCCGTTTTCCCAGTTTTTGCGCAGCATGTGCTGGGTCATGGGCGAACGCCTGTCCCTGAGGTTATAGTTGAGGAACATGTTGAGCTTCCCCTGGCGGACGTTCAGGTCCACGCCGGCGTTGGAACTTTTGGTGGTGGAATAACCGCCCTGGATGAGGCCGTTGATACCCGCGCGGCGGTTCTTTTTCAGCACGATGTTCAGGATGCCGCTCATGCCTTCCGCGTCGTATTTGGCGGAAGGATTGGTCACCACTTCCACGTTGGCGATGGCGTCCGCCGGTATCTGGTCCAGCGTAAGCGTGCTGGGGCGCCCGTCGATGAAAATGGTGGGGCTGCCGTTGCGGATGGACACGTTGCCGTCTATATCCACATTCACGGAAGGCACCTGCCGCAGCACGTCGGTGGCTGTACCACCCATGCTGGCAAGGTTTTTCTCCACGTTAAACACGCGTTTGTCTATTTCCATGGTAAAGGCCGGCTTCTCTCCCACCACTTCCACGCCTTTCAGGGCCGTGGCAGCGGTTTTGAGGCGGATATTGCCCACGTCGGACCGGCTCTTCACGTTTACCGTGCGAAAGTAGGTCTGGTAGCCGATGAAATAAATTTTCAGGATATAATTACCGGGAGCTATGTTCTTGAAATCGAAATCGCCGTTGCCCCTGGAGAGCATGCCGGTGATCACTGAGCTGTCTGTTGCCTTCAAAAGAGCCACTGAAGCGTATTCTACGGGTTTCCCACTCTGGTCGTCCAATAATTTACCAAGGATCTCTGCCTGGGCGCCGTTGTCCTGGGCTATTGCCTGGGTGCTCATCCACAGAAATCCAGCTAATAAGACTAAATTTTTCCTCATACTTTGTTTGACGTCAAAAAACGATATATCATTCGCGGCCAAATTACGCAATCCACCAGGGAAGGCAGGAATAAATGGATGGGTGGCAAACGGTTACATATCAGCAGTGACGGCCATTCCGGCCGAAATCGTGTTACAACGCGTTTTAGCAGCAGTTTGCAAAGGAAACGGGACCCGCCGGCATTATCCCCGAACGGCGGTTAATCGTGTCGAACGGACAATTATATGATCTGAATCGTTTTTGCTGCTATTCCCCCGTAAAGAAGTTTTTAAACGGCGCGGCGGTATAACGAAGGTCCGAAACGTCCACGGTAAGTCCTTCTCCTTTAGGCGATTGGGCATAGAAGCCGATGCGCAGGTTTTCCGGGTTTTCCAGGGAAAATGTCCGCAGGAGGTTCCAGGTTTTACCATCGGTTGAGTAGTAGAAACAATAGACCTTCCCGGCACGCACGGCTTTGAGATACACTTCGTTCCCGGGAATGGTGCGGTGATAGTTATCGTCTGTAACCCGGTTCCTGACTATGGAAGAGCCGATGGCCACGCTGCCGTCCTCCATTTTTTCCAGCAGCAGCTTGGCCCAGCTGGAAGAATCGGTGTAGAGGAGGATGGCGCTGCCATCGTAGAATTTTCTGAACTGCGGCTTGAGTTTGGCGGAAAAGATAAATGCTGAATCGGGTTTGAACAGCAGCATAGGCACCTGGTGCACGTAATAACTGCCGTCCACGAAACAGTAGAGGTCTGTGCCTTTGGCGGCTTTCATGGTGAAGGAACTGGCTGAGCGGATGTGGAGGTCCGCCGGCTGGGCGTTCCAGCTGAGCGGGTGCGGGATGGATTTGAGTCGCAGGGAATCGGAAGCGCGGGTAACGGAGCTGATGAAGATCAGGGCAAATAAGGCTGCAATCTTGTGAAACATAATTAGTCAGGTTAAATGTGATGTTTAGGAGACGCGGGAGTAGAAATAAAGTACCATTTAAAAGAGTTGCCTGAAATGCTTAACCATAGCGGCGCAAGTCGGCTTACGCACCGGGCCCGGGCTTCAGGCTTGCGTCAGCCTGGAATTTCTATTCACTGAATAAATCTTACATTTTCAATTTACAACACCTTCTGCAAATGATAATAATACCCGCCTGAAAAGGTCACCGTCTTCACCACCCCAAACCCCAGCCGCTCATACAACCGCTGAGCATCCGGGTTTGCGGTGCTCACGAGCAGGCCGGCAAAATCAAGCCGTTCCTGCTTTCCCTTTTCCGCCGCCGCCAGTATCAGCTGCCTGCCGATCCCTTTGCCCTGGCTGGCGGGAGATACCGCGATGCTGTCCAGGTAATATTCTCCCGGCCCGGTTTCATCTTCCGGCTGAAAACGGTGGCCCAGCGACTGTTCTGTATAATCCAGCACCGGCTTGCGCAAAGCGTCAAGTTTCCCGCCGTCGTAGGCGATAATGAGGCCGCCCACGCCTTCCGCATCCTCGTACAGCAGGGTGTTTTCGTAGCTGTACTGGTTGCCGGGCTGGCGGAAAAGCGCTTCGAACACCGGCATGGACAGCAGCGGATCATCATGGCCCGTCAGCTTCAAGGCTATATCCTGCATAGCCAGGAATAAAAGGGGAATACTTGCGGCCGCATCGGCCGGGGTGGCGGGTCTTATCATGCGGCCAAAGATACCGGAAAAATAAATTTGGAATTACTGAACACCGTTCAGTATATTTGCGTCGTAAACATTTTATACTAAATGGGTATATCCGACAGAAAAGAAAGAGAGAAGCAGGAAATGAAGCAGCTGATCATCGATGCGGCGCTTCGGATGTTCGTGGAAGACGGGTATGAAAAGACCTCCATCCGCAACATTGCGGACAAGATCGAATACAGCCCCGGCACGATCTATCTTTATTACAAAGACAAAGACGAGCTGTTGTATGCCGTGCAGAAAGAAGCATTTTCAAAAATGTTCGAAACCTTCCAGCGGGAAGCTACCAGCCGCAGCCCCTGGAAACGCCTGGAGCAGATCGCATATAGTTATGTGAACTTCGGCATCAACCACCCCGACCTGTACGACCTGATGTTCATCATCCGCGCCCCGATGAACACCGCCGAAGAACGCGGCGACTGGGACAATGGCGACGCCTGTTTCAACTACCTGACGGACGCCATCAGGGAATGTATGGAAAAAGGCCTGCTGCGGTATACAGATCCAAGGGTCGCGGCGCTCTCCATCTGGTCCATGGGCCATGGCCTCGTATCCCTCCAGGTACGCTGCCGCTTTAAAGTGATGCAGCTGGCGGATGAACAGATGAGCCAGATGATCAATCTTACGATCAGGGAGTTTTTGAGGACGATCAAGGCATAATACCAAATCATCAGCATAACCAAACGCAATCCACGGATTGCTTTTTTTAAGACACACTACTAAACACCGTTCATTATGTTACCAAAGGTCATAAACCTTATCGCGTTTACCGTCTTGCTGAGTACCAGCGTTTTAGCGCAGGATACAAAACTGGATGCATACATCCGCGAGGGGTTCAACCGCAACCAGGCCATCGCCCGGCAGAATTTCCAGCTGGAAAAAAGCATGATGGCGCTCCAGGAAGCCAGGGCCTATTTTATGCCCACCGCCAGCCTCATCAGCTCCTATACCAAAGCCAGCGGCGGCCGTACCATCGATATTCCCATCGGGGACATGCTCAACCCGGTGTACACCACGCTCAACCAGCTTACCCAAAGCGAAAAGTTCCCGCAGCTGGAAAACCAGTCCATCCAGCTCACCCCGGATAATTTCTACGACGCCAAAGTGCGCACCTCCCTCCCGCTCATCAATACGGAGATATGGTACGCCAAAAAGATCCGGCAGGAAGACATTACCCGCCAGCAGGCCGTGGTGAACGTTTACAAACGGCAGCTGGTGAAGGACATCAAAACGGCCTACTATCAATACTTCCAGGCTACCCGCGCGGTGGACATTTACCGCAATGCCCTGCAGCTGGTGATGGAAAACATCCGCGTCAATAAAAGCATGCTGGACAACGGCATCCGTAACAATACCGCCCTTACCCGCGCCCAAACGGAGCAGCAGCGCGTGGAAGCCTCCATCATACAGGCGCAGAACAACCAGCAGAATGCAAAAGCATACTTCAATTTCCTGCTGAACCGCAGCCTGGAAGATTCCATCCTGCTGGACAGCAGCATTATCAACATCGAAGTCCCGCCACCCGCCGCCGTTCCGCAGCAGCGCGAAGAGCTGGCGCAGCTGGAAGCCACCCATAAAATGGCCCTGCTCGCTGAAAAGAAAGAACGCTCCGCCTTCACGCCGAAAGTGAACACCTTCCTGGACCTGGGCTCACAGGGATTTAATTTCGCGTTCAATAAAGACACGCGGTATTATCTCTGGGGCGTTAATCTTCAATGGGACCTGTTCACCGGCGGTCAGCGCAAATACCGCATCAAACAGGCGGAAGCAGATGCCGCCGTTGCACAGACTGCTTATAACGAAACGCAGCAAGGCATCCAGCTGGAAGTAGACCGGTCCGCCAACAACCACCGCAGCGCCACGGCCAATTTCAGCAGTGCGCGCACGCAGCTGCAGCTCGCGGAAAAATATTACCGAGACCAGTTTAAAGTTTACAAAGAAGGCCAGCTGCTCTACATAGAACTGCTGGACGCACAGAACCAGCTGACCAACGCCCGCCTCCAGCTGCTGCAGGCCTGGGCGCAGGTGCAGATCTCGCAGGCGGACATAGAGCGCGCCCAGGCCGCTTACCCGCTGCAAAACAACTAACGGCCATTTACCTGACACACAAAACGAAATAAAACGCATTCGATATGAAACCGTACCTCCTTCTCCTTTTAGCGGCCCCTGCCCTGCTGAGCGCATGCGGCGGCCATTCCTCCGCCTCCGGCATTCCCGTGCAGGACGCAGTGCCCGTAAAGCTGCTGCCGCTTTCCGCACAGCCCGTTGCCGGCAACATTCCTGTATCCGGCACTTTCACGACAGACGATGAAGTGCTGCTCTCTTTCAAAACCGGCGGCATTATCCAGCGCATACTTGTAAAAGAAGGCGACGCCATTCGCCAGGGACAGACCATCGCCACCCTCAACACTACTGAGATAGACGCAGCCGTGCAGCAGGCGCAGCTCGCTTTCGAAAAGGCCGGCAGGGACCATCAGCGGGCCACCAACCTGTACAACGACAGCGTGGCAACGCTCGAACAGCTGCAAAACGCGCAAACCGCCAAAGAAATGGCAGCACAGCAACTGCGCACTGCGCAGTTCAACCGCAGCCACAGCGTGATCACCTCGCCCCGCAACGGCTTCGTGCTGCGCAAGCTTGCGGCTGAAGGCCAGCTGGTACAGCCCGGCACACCGGTCGTGCAAACCAACGGCGCACAATCCGGCGCATGGCTGCTGCGCACCGGCGTGAGCAACCGCGAATGGGCCGCCATCAGGCTGAACGACAAGGCCACTGTGGAAGTTGAATCCGTTCCCGGGAAAACATTCACCGGCGTGGTTGCCCGCCGTGGCGAAGGCATCGATCCCGCTACCGGCTCATTCATTATCGACATCAGGCTTACCGGTGAAAAACCCGGCAGCATAGCCTTCGGCATGTTCGGCAAAGCAACCGTCGAAACCAGCGGCAAAGGCGGCGATAGCCCGGCAGGCTGGTCCATCCCCTACGACGCCCTGCTGGACGGCGACGGCAGCAACGGCTTCGTGTTCATCACCAACGACGGCAAAACGGCCCACAAAGTGCCCGTTACCGTGGCTGCTATTGAAAAGGACCATGTGCTGATCAGCGCCGGCCTCGAAAATGCAAAACACCTCATCATCTCCGGCAGCGCGTACCTGACGGACAGCAGCACCATCCGTATCATCCCATAAACCGCCGCCATGAAAATATCTGACTACGCCGTAAAGAATTACCAGTTCACCCTGGTGATATTTATAATGATCATAGCGCTGGGCATCAGCACCATCCTGAACATGCCCCGTTCCGAAGACCCGGAGATGCACGCCCCTACTTATTCCGTAGTGGTAGTATACCCCGGCACCAGCCCTAAAGACATGGAAGAGCTGATCGTGGACCCGCTGGAAAAGGAATTCAGCGCCATGGAAAACGTGCTGCGCATCCGCACCAACATCCGCGACGGGCTGGCCGTGTTCCGCATCGAATACAAATACAACAGCAACGTTGAGGATAAATACCAGGAAGTAGTGCGCGTGGTGAACAACAAACGCCGCGATCTTCCGCAGGACAATCTTTTCATTGAAGTGGAAAAATTCCAGCCCTCGGATGTGAACGTGTTGCAGCTCGCCCTCATTTCCGAGAACGCGCCGCGCGACAGGCTGAAGTTCTATGCAGACAAGCTGCAGGAACAGCTGGAACGGGTCACCCAGCTGAAAAACGTGGAGATCTACGGCCTGCCCGAGCAGCAGGTACGCGCAGAGCTCGACCTGGAAAAAATGGCGCAGATGAACCTGCCCGTCAATAACGTGATCTCCAGCCTCCAGAACGAAACGCTCAGCATTCCAGGCGGTAGCGTGGAAGCGGGAAACCGGACGTTCAACATCAAGACCAGCGGCAATTTTCATAGTCTTGACGAAATAAAAAACACCATCGTATACACTTCCGCCGGCAGGAATATTTTCCTGAAAGACATTGCAAAAGTGTATTACGGCTACGCCGACGAAAACTACCAGACCCGCCTGAACGGCTACCGCTGCGTGTTTGTGGCTGCCGCACAAAAAGAAGGCGAGAACATTACCAAAACGCAGACGCTGTACAAGCCCGTGCTGGAACAGTTCCGCAAAACGCTCCCCGCCAATATAGACATGGTGCAGCATTTCGACCAGGCAGACAATGTGAACCGCCGGCTGGGGAGCCTTGGTATGGATTTCCTTTTCGCCATCGGTTTAGTGGCCATTACCCTGTTACCGTTAGGTTACAGGCAGGCCATTATCGTGATGATCTCCATCCCGCTGAGCCTTTCCATCGGCATCATCCTGCTGCAGCTGTTCGGCTACAACCTCAACCAGCTTAGCATCGTGGGCCTGGTAGTGGCATTGGGCCTGCTGGTGGACGACAGCATTGTGGTAGTGGAAAACATCGAACGGTGGATGCTGGAAGGGCATAGCGCCATGGAAGCCACGCTGAAAGCTACCAAACAGATAGGCATGGCTGTAGTGGGCTGTACCGTTACGCTGGTCATCGCTTTTATGCCGCTGGTGTTCATGCCCGAAGGCGCGGGCGACTTCATCCGCAGCCTTCCGCTGGCCGTAATATTCTGTGTGCTGGCGTCTATGGTGGTGTCGCTCACGATCATTCCCTTCCTGACCAGCAAGATACTCAGGCACCATACCGGTCACCCGGAAGGAAATATTTTCATGCGTGCGCTGAAGAAGCTCATCCATGGCAGCTATTCACGTTTACTGGACAAGGCGCTGCAGCGCCCCGCGCTCACCATCGTGGTGACAGTGATCATTTTCGCCGGTTCCATGTTCGTGTTCCAGCTGATAGGTTTCGGGCTGTTCCCGCCTTCTGAAAAGCCACAGTTCCTCGTAAACGTGGAAGCGCCGCCACAGTCGAAGATCGGCTATACCAACAGTATCGTGCGGCAGATTGAAAAGAGGCTGCAGCAGGAAAAAGATGTAAAATTCTTCTCCAGCAACGTCGGCAAAGGCAACCCGAGGATCTATTACAACGTGATCCCGAGGAACGAACAAAGTGAATTCGGACAGGTGTTCGTGCAGCTGGACGAGCATACCAACCCAAAGCGGAAAAGCGAGATCATGGAAAGCCTCCGCAAAGCCTGGACGCCATACCCCGGCGCGAAAGTGGAAGTAAAAGACTTTGAGCAGGGCCCGCCTGTAGCTGCCCCGGTGGAAGTACGCCTTTTTGGCGACGACCTGGACACGCTCCGCCGTCTTGCCGCCAGCGTGGAAACCATGCTGCGGAAAACCAACGGCACCATGTACGTGGATAATCCTGTTGACCTCAACAAAAGTGACATCCGGGTGAACATCATTCCTGAAAAAGCGCAGCAGCTGGGCATTCCATTCGTGCAGGTGGACCGTACCGTGCGACTGGCCGTAGCAGGGCTTACGCTGGGCAAATACACGGACAAGAACAGTAATGAATACAACATCCTGCTCACCCGCATGCGGGAAGGGAGGCCAACGCTGGACGTGTTCCGCAATCTCTACATTAACAATCTCCAGGGCAAAGCCATTCCGCTTTCACAAGTAGCGGAACTGAAGATGGAAACTTCTCCCGTCAACATCAACCACCAGGAAAAACGCCGGGTGGTGGCTGTGAAAGCCTTTGTGCAGCAAGGTTTCCTGCCGGACAGGGTGATCACCGAAGTGATAGGGAAAATGGATGCGATGCAGCTTCCGCTGGGTTACAGCTACGAAATGGGCGGTGAGGTGGAATCGAGGCAGCAATCGTTCGGCGGCTTCCAGAACATCATTCTCGTAACGGTATTTCTTTTTATTGCCGTGCTGATCCTGGAATTCAAGACGTTCAAAAGCACATTGATAATACTTTCGGTGATCCCGCTGGGCATCGTGGGCGCCGCGCTGGCGTTGTGGTTCACGGGGAATTCATTATCCTTCGTAGCCATCATCGGGCTGATCGCGCTGGCGGGTATAGAGGTGAAGAATACGATCCTGCTGGTGGATTTCACGAACCAGCTGCGCGAGCAGGGACGTAGTCTGGAAGAAGCGATACGCGAGGCGGGTGAGGTTCGTTTTCTCCCGATCGTGCTGACCTCTCTTACCGCCATCGGCGGCCTCATTCCCATCGCGATCTCTAATAACCCGCTGATTGCGCCGCTGGCGATTGTGCTCATTGGGGGCTTGATCAGTTCTACTTTATTGTCGAGGATTGTGACGCCGGTGGTGTATAAATTGATACCGCCGAAGGTGGCTGTTAAAGAGGGGTTAAGGTAATCGGCATTTAAGAGAAATGGCTATGTTTATAATAATACGCCCGGATGCTGTGAACATCCTGGCGAGGATCAGGAGGAGTGTCAACTCCAAAGATCCTTGAGTTTTGACGCTAAACTTACCAATTTGATAAGAGCATCCGGGATAACTCCCGGGTGCTTTTTTGAATTTTCGACAACCTCCAAAGCGTTTCGACCCGTTCCCTTTCTTCGTTGAGCGCTATGCCTTATAAGCCCGGAAGAGTGCGCCTTCCCGGTATCGTCAGGCGTGAATGAATGTTTTATCCTTTTCCCCTAACCGTGTTAATTGTTTAATTTATCCCTGAAGGAACAGATTGTTTCAGGGTATCTTGTGCCTGCCCGTTAAAAAATCATTCGCTTGGCCTCCGGATTGTAATGGTTTTCTCCGTTCAATTGCTTCATTTTTCTGTTTGTGCTTCCTTTTTTCTTAGAAATTATTGCCGCAGCTGCTATGCGCGTCTACTGCTGATCAAGTCCGCCTCAAGTCCGTAGTCTCTATGGTTATCAGGTCGTTATACAGTCATTGTGGAAGCATTCATATTCCCTTGCCGCCCGTACAAGGCCCCTCACAAATACAAACCTCAGAATTAAAATTTCTTTTTTTACTGGTTGCTTTTTATCGACAGATAATTCTATATTCTTAGCAATAATTACATCTATTATTGGGTTTACGCTTGGCCGGAAGTACTTTCATCAAATATTCTCATTTGTATTGTTATTGGTTGTTCTGCTTTTTTCTCTTATTAAAAGCAAAAAGGCCAATGATATTTCACTGGCCTTTGATAAAAAATATTTATTTGAGAAGTGGTTTATCCTATTCATCTGTTCAGTTAAAATGTCATTACAAGCTATAACTGTAAATACCAACAAAATCGCAAATGGTAATATCCGTAATGTCTTATTCAAATTAATGTTGACTAATTTTTCGCTAAATTAAAAACCTCCTATTCTAAACCAAAAAGAAGAATTTACAGTTTTATTCCCTGACTTCACTTCTGCTCCCGCGCTTATCTGAACACCATTCTGCTTTGAATTGGAGGTACCAGTAGTAGAACTTACCCCAACCTTAGCTTTCGCACCGCCAAGTTCTGGAGAAGCTATTTCCCCCGTGGCTTTACGCTCGCCGTTACTACTTGCCGACGCCTTCACTTCACCAGTCACCGGAATAACGCCGAACCTAAGCGGAACTTTGACACTCCCTTCTACTAAAGTTACACCATCCGAAAACTCCCTTACCTTACCTTTTCCACTCAATGGCCCTACGCTCACTTCCCCCTTTTGTCTCAATCCCTTCCAGCTCAATATGTGCAGTTACATGATTCTCAGAAAATGCATAAGGAGAGTTATGCGTATAATCAGATGCTAGAGGATCTATTTCAATGAACCTGCCAATCTGCGGATCATAGTCCCTCCACTTAAATCCATACCAGTTCAGGCCCGATTCATCGTCCAACGGCTGCCCCTGGAACTTCTCTTTTTTGTTTTCCAGTTTACCCATGGCCCGTGACCGTGGATTACCTGCTCGGTGGGGCCACCAACATGGTGCTGGATAAAACACTCCTTAAAAGAATGGAAGATATTGAGGCACTCCCGCCTGATGAAAAAGAGAAAGTGTATTACTTCATCGATATGGCTATTGCCTACAACAAAACTAAAAAGCATATTCAGGTAAAGCAAAGAGCCCGCGCGATCTGCGCGGGCTCTTTGCTTTAAAAATTGCTACTAATTTATAAATCTAAACTTGCTTATATATTCATAGAATAAATCAAAATTTTTATCTTCAACATTATAAAGCAAGATAGTTGCATTCCCTCTCTGCATAACTAAGTGCTTTCGATTCCCATTAAAAGGAATAGCTTTTAAGTTATACTTTTCATTCCCTGTCTGCGCCGTCGATTCAATAAATTCATCCAACTGATCTCTCGATGGATTATAAACAGTATCCTGACTAATCTTGTTTTTTTCGAGATTCACTTCTATAAAAATAGTCTGCCCTTTATCATAATAGAAAGAAAAATCAGTAGATCCTATAAACTCATAATATCTAATCTTCTTAGGCAACTTAACTTCAAAAAATTTCGGATAAATCTTTTCCGTATCCCTTGTCAATACTACATTAGATTGGTATCTAAAAACGTTACTGTCAGGATAGAATTTAAAAAAATCATTTTTAGCAGATCCATTGGAATAACTTCTTACTGTATCTACATACCTAGCACAAGAGCTGACAATAAATAGTGATAGATATAAAGATGCTTTTATAACGCCTTTGGTTGTGCACATAACATTGAGTTATTAGTTTTTACTTATTCTCTTAATAATGTCTTTTAAATCGCTAAATCTTATCGTGTTGATCGTCCCACTTGAATTATGGAAACCAACAGTTCTCACATTTACTGAAGTAGAAGTACCTCCAATTGTACCAGAAGGTGGGGGCGTTATTTTTTGCTCATAGCCTAAAACAACTCCTATTCTGGAACCAACACCTGTTTTATCTGCTTCGGAAGGATTTGGAGTTCCTATAGTTTGGTTACCCTGGCTATCTGTTCCATTAGGATGGGTATGTGCATCATAAGAAAGCAAATCGCCCTGCGCTACTAAATCTTGCTTAGCTTCTATTATTTTGCTTGCAGGCACCTGCCCTTCAGTACCTTCCACTGTTTTAGAAACTTTACCCTTTTCACCAACTGCAAAATAATTTTCCTTCCCGTTCGCTTCTGTTTTCGTATAAGCATCCTCCATCTTATCGGCCACTGCTTGAGTAGGCGCATTTATAGCATGCCCTTCTGATATTGCTTTATCCACTTTATCCGCTTTCTGACTATTCGTAAGAACAAGAACCTTATCAGTCTTACCATCATCAACATGCTTAACTTTCTTACCATTTAAATTATAATAGTCTGTGAAAGGCATCCTCCCATCAGGATCTATAAACCTAATCGGGTTATCAAACGCATAATTATAAGGCGAGTGCCGGCGCATCATATCGGCAAGTGGGTCAACGACATGCCAACGGCCTATATGCGGATCATACATCCTCGCCCCATAGTCATACCACTCCAAGCCACTACCACCATTACCGATGAACTCCTTGTTCTGTAGCTCCTTTCCATTGTAGAGGTACTTGTTGGCTAACCGGTTCGGCGCGCTGGTGCTTATTCCCGCCATGGTAAGCCCGTACGGATAATAATGTGTCTCCTCCAGCACCGGTCCGGGTGCGTTCATCACCACCACATTATCAAAGAACACATCCTGCGGGCTTTCATTGCTGGTGTATACATACAGGAAGCCGCTCTTCTCCATCACCATCTTGCCCTGCGCCAACGTCTGCAGCTCATCCGGCGTAGCCTGCACTTGTTTGACCCCGCTGTTGCCTTCCACCAAGTTAAACTGTTCATCGAACAGCACAAAATTCAAATAAGCCCTGGGCCGTTGCGGGTTGGCCGCATCGTTGTCTTTATCCCTGAGCCGCTGGTAGCTGTTGTTAAAGTCGTTGTTGAAGGGCGTGTTGTTCACGGCTGCATTTATTCCAGCACCATGGCCCTGCTGCCCGGGAGTCTGACCGCCCGTGAAGGCGCTGATCAGGGCATTCAGCATATCCTCCGGTGGAGCCATCTTTTTGTTTTGTGGCGTAGGCCCGGATTTATAAAACGCCTTGGCCCCGATCTGGATCGTATCGCCCGCCATCACTTTGAGCACCAGGCTGGGACCGATCTTTTTATCCGGGTTTTCCCCGTTGAGTTTGGCCACAAAGCTGTTCTGCTGCGTGGTGGCGTCCTGCGGATAACCGGTGGGGGTGGAAGTTCGGGTGGCGTCGATGTTGGAGAACAGGGCCGTTTCTTTGGCCGCTGTCTCCGTCTCCATGCTGGCCAGGTAGGTGGCCGTTTCCTGCTCCCCGGTGGTCAGCACCGTACGGATGTTGCCCAGGTGATCTTTGAGGAAGTAATCGTAGCTGTATTCCACCGGCTGGCCTGTGGCATACACCGCCCGGATGCGGCCTTCCTCATGAGAGGCGAACCGCAGGCTGTCCTGTTCATACACCATGCCGCCGATGTAATCGGTAGTCGTCACCTTTGCCGGGGTCACGGTGCTGTCCGTCACCACCTTGCGCTGTTTGATGCCGACCGCATCGTAGAGATAAGCAATATTGCCTTTGCCCAGGATGTGGATATGTTCCGGCAGGTTCAGGTGGTTATAGCGGATGGAATCGATCTGTTTGTTGAAGTCTTTGCGCAGGTTGCCATTATAGTCATACAGGTAATCGATAGTGCCGTTAGTAGCCACTTCCTTAAAATCCCCCAGGGTCGTAGCCGGGTCGTTGGCCCCATCACTCACCGACTGGAGTTTGTTGGAGAGCTGGCTGGCTTCGTAGCTGTAGGTCAGGTTATCGATCACCGGGCTCGTAGTGCCTTTGCGGCCATTCTGCACCATTTTGCGGATGTTGCCATTGGCATCATAGGCGGAGGCTGGATTGACCCCGTCGCCCATGGTGACACTGAAGTCATAATTGGCCGACCGGTCCCAGGTGGTGGAGGTACCTACCTGCTGGTTAAAATCGGCTTTGAGCAGGCGGTTGGCTTTGTCGTAGCCAAAACCATAGGCCCGGGCCACCGGGTCGTTGAAGCCCCGCCATTTGATGCCGGCGATGTTGCCGTTTTTCTGCGTGTTGGTAAAACCATAATCATAGCTCAGCTCCTGGCCGAAGAAGTGGCCGCCGCTGCCGCTGGTCACATAGTCCTTGTTGATGGCGCTGAGCCAGCCGCGGATGTTGTATTTATAATCGAGGGTTTCCAGGTTAGCCCCTGCGCTGTTTTTCAGCGCTTTGCTCGCCAGTTGTCCCAATGCGTCGTAGCTGTTTTGGGCAATGATATGTTCGGTGCCCGTCCCCAGCTGTTTGCGGGTTTCCAGTACACGACCCGCATGATCGTATAGCATCCGGGTAATGAGCCGGGTGGCCGGTGTCACGCTGCTGTACTGGTTGGTATGGTGATGGGCGCTGACCAGCAGCTGCCCGGTAAAATCGTATAGGTTCGTCACCACATCGGTGCCGCCGCCAATATTATCGCCGAGCACCTGTTGCACCCGGCCTTTGTCGTTGTAATAGGTGGTGGTTACCAGCCACTGGTCGGTGTCCAGCACGCGTACCTTCATGCCGGTTACCATGCCTCTGGTGAGACCCGAATGCGCCGTCGGGCGTTCCCCTGTTTGAGTAGGCAGCGGGTCGGGCAGTTCGGTGGCCGTGTAATAGGTAGCTTGGGGGTCTTTTTTGCCCGCATAGCTGTAATCGTCGTAGTGGGTATAGGTGAGGGCGTAGAGTTTGGTAGGGTCCAGGTTGGGCAGCGGGTTGTTGGCGATCACCGTTTCGGTGCGCAGCTGTACAGTGGGGTCGATCTCCAGGGTCACTTCCCCGGTCAGCACCTCGAAGCCCGGCAGGGCGGTCACCGAGGCCCGGCCTTTGTAGGCGCTGCGGCCATCGTGGGTATTGACCACCAGGTCGTTGTCGCCCGGGATGGTTTGGGTGATGGTTTGGGCTGTAGTGGCGGTGGCCAGCTGGCTGCGCAGCGTAGCCACCGGCAGCGTGGTCTGGTACAGCGCCGTCATCGTCGGGCGGTTCAGCCCGTCGTAGAGCGTGGTCAGCCATTGGTTGGTCAGTCGCAGCTGCCCGTCCTGGGCAAACACCAGCCGGTCCCGCACATCATAGACCATCAGCACCGGTTCGGTGCCCGGCATCTGTTTGAGGATCATGCGCTGGCGCGCGTCGTATTCATAACGGAAGCAGAGCTCTTTGCGCAGGGTGGCATCAGCCAGGCTCCAGCCGTTGCTTAGTAATATCTCCACGGCTTTAGGCGGTAACACATAGCGCAGGTTGCCCAGGTCGTCGTACACATAATAGGTGCTCAGCCAGCCCACATGGCCCGTGCCGGGTGTGGCGGCCAGCTG
>NZ_JBQEMV010000007.1:0-220777 GCF_052044405.1 Chitinophaga sp. 22620
GGCACGCCGTCCTTACACCTGTTCACCGGTTCCAGCTCGCCTTTGTTCGCGTAATAGAGGCGTTTCGGGTCGATGCCTTTATTCACGAGATAATCGATCACGGAGAAGCAACGCAGGGCAGACAGATCGGTGTTATACTGATCCGCGCCGCGGTTGTCCGCAAACGAAGCGATCACGATCTTCCAGTCCGGCCTGCGTTTCAGCACGTCGGCCACCCTGTCCAGCACCTGCCGCGATTCGGTGAGCAGGCGGGCGCTGTTGTAGTCGTAGAGGAACTTCAGCTGCTCCAGCGTACGCCGGTCTTCTTCCTCTTCAGCGGTCAGCTGCCTGCGCACAGGCGGCTGGCCGGTGGTGCCCGTAGTGCCGGTCGTACCGGTGGAAGGCGTCACAGGCGGTTGTTTGCTGTGATCGATCACGCCTGGAGGAGCAATATGGTTCACCCGGTTGGTGTAATCCAGGTCCGCGAAATAATAAATATCATCACGGCCCATGCCGCCTGGTTTATTGGAGGACATATACCCTTCATAGCCATTGTGTTTGAGCACCAGGCCGATATCGTCCGCACCGGAGTTGAAAGGCGCTTTCATATTTTCCGGCGTTTCCCAGCTGGTTTTCCCGCCTTTCACGCGATAGATGTCATAACCGCCCAGCCCGGCGTAGCCTTTGCTGGAAAAGTAAAGGATGCCGTCTTCGTTCACGGTGGGGAATGTTTCCGCCGCGATGGTATTGATCTTATCCCCGCAGTTCACCGGCGAGCCCCAGTTGCCGTCAGCCTGTTTTTCAGCGTACCACAGGTCCGTTTGCCCGAAACCGCCGGGGCGGTCCGACACGAAATACAGGATGCTGCCGTCCGTATTGAGCACCGCATGGCTGGAGGAATGGCCCGCCACGTTAATGCCCGGCAGCAGCACCATCTCGCCCCATTTGCCGCCGGTTTTAACGGACTGGTAGATCTGCAGCTGGCGCACCCCGTTCACCGGGCCTTTGCCGGTAAAGGGCACTTTCTTTCCCTGTATGTTGATGGTAGCATAGAGCGTATCTTCCGTGCGGTTCATGTTGACCGGGCCGATGTGGTAATCATATTTACCGAGCAGCTTCGGCACCAGCTCTTCCAGGTACATCGTGGCATTGCCTTGTGTGTATTGCTGGTATACGTAGGCTTTGTAAAAAGGCTGCTTCGTGCGCAGGTCCGTTTGCGGGTTGGATTCCGCATTGCCGTTGAGCACCAGTTCGCGGTAGCCGTTAGACATCAGCAGCAGTCCCTGTTTGATCACGCCGCTCACCAGGTCGGAGCCGGGTGTGTTCAGTTCTTTGAGCGGTTGGAGCTGCACCGGCGCGGGTTTCCACACGGCGGCGCTGTCGCAGCCGCGCAGCGCTATTTCTTTCAGCTTTATACTGTCTGCATTCGCAGTGGTGAACAGGGCGTATTGCTGCCGGGCGGAATCGTATTGTTCCAGCTGCCGCAGCGCTTCGCCGTAAGCGAAATAAGCCGCCGCAGGGTGATCCGGCCGTGCGATGATCTGCTGGTAAAAGCCCGCCGCTTCTTTAAAGTAGCCGATCTCCTGGTAGCTGCGCGCCATTTTCATGAGCAGGGCCACCGGCGTTCTGTCGCCTTTGCTGCGGGCCTGCCGTTTGTACAGCGCCCCTGCCACCGCATACTCTTCGCGTGCATAGGCTTCTTCAGCCAGTTGCAGCACGCTTTTCTGCTCCTGTGCATACAGGCTGCCGGCAAGCGTCATGGTCAGGATAAAGGTTAAACTGCGTCGTATCATACGTCCTTAAGTAATGGGTTTAAAAATACCGGGGATTCTGTACCGTGAATTTTTTGGAAGGGAATAAAAAGCCGAGGGAGATCTCATGCGATCCGCCCTGGTATCCCGCCATTTTATTCACGTTCAGATCGTAGGAATAACCGATGCGCAGCTGCTGGGTGGCATAGAATTCCACCATGGCGCTGGCCGCGTTCGTCTCCTGGAGGTCGCGCTGAAGGGCCGTCTTTTTCCAGATGCTCACATTGGTGCGGTAAGATCCGCCCACCCATATCCGGTCCCCGATCAGCAGGAAGGCGTTCAGGTCCAGGCTGGTAGGCCCTTTGAAGTCTTCCTTCACCAGGAACGACGGCTTCAGCTGGAGCTTTTCCCCCAGCGGGAACACCGTACCCGCCGTTACATACAGGTGCTGCGTTTTGCGGATGGTGGAATAATTGTTGCCTTTCCAGTTATAGCGCGAAGCGTCGGAGTAAAGGGAAAAAAGATCCATGACAGACACACCGGCGTAGAACTTAGACGTGTAATAATACACGCCGAAACGCGCATCAGGTACCCAGGTGCTGGTTTTGCCGGTGGGAATGGCCACGTCGTCGTTGTCCACGTACTGCAGCGCCGCCCCGTCTATGGAATACTGGCTCACACCGCCGCCGATGCCGATGCACAGGCGTTTAGTGTTTTCCTCGTCCAGCGGGATGCGGTAGGAATAGGAACCGTAGAAAGACAATGCTTCCTGCGGCCCCAGCTGATCGAACAATACCTGTCCGCCCAGGCCCACCCTGCCTTCGCTGGCGGGCGTCACCCCGTCCAGGGATACGCCGCCGGTTCGCGGCGCCCCCGGGAAACCTGCCCACTGGTGGCGGTAGGTCGCATTCAGGTAGAGGTCTTCCTTATACCCGGCATAGGCCGGGTTGATACTGAGCCCGTTGAAAACATACTGGCTGAACTGTATGTTCTGCTGCGCCACTGCGCAGGCTCCCGGGATGAGGAGCAAAACCGTTATCACTGCCCTGAGTACTGTTTGCATCTTTACACTTTTAAGATCAGCAGAGAATATTATTGTCATTACCGCACGATTAATACCCATCCTTTATATGTTTTAATGCCATTCGGTCTCTTCACTTCCAGGATATAGTAGTAGGTGCTTTCGTTCAGGTCCGAACCGTTCCAGTCGTTGCGGTAGTCGTTTGAACGATATACCTGTCCGCCCCAGCGGTTGAATATCTGGATGCGTGAGCCCGGATATTTTTCAAGACCGCCGATGATCAGCCGCTCGTTCTTACCGTCGCCGTTCGGCGTGATCACGTTCGGGAATGAAAGGTCGAAGCCTTCTATCGCCGTGCTGGCCGATGCCACGTTGTTGGAAGAATCCGCGTCCGGCATGGTGGCGCTGTAAGCGGAAGCTTCGTTCACCAGCGGGCCGCCTTCTATTACACGGGAGGTCAGCGTCATCTGAACGGTAGCCCCCGGCATCAGGTCGCCGATGTTCCATTCTACCAGCTTGGTGGCCGGCGTTACTGTCACCTGGCCTCTTTCAGCGGAAGTATGCGTGGGCACATCCAGCTGTACAGGCAGGCGGTCTTCCGCTCTTACCCCGGTAACCGGTACGTTGCCTGCGTTCCTCACCGTGATGCGGTAGGTCAGGTTCTGACCCATGCGGTACGGGCCTGTGGCCGGCGATACGATGGTTTTGGTCACCACCAGGTCCCCACGCAGCCTGTCCGTATCCGTGATGGTCACGGTAGCGTTGGCCGCAGCGCCCGGTGTGTAGGTGTAGCTGGCCGACTGGCCGCCGGTGAGTATCATCTGCACGGTTTCCGGCTGTTCTATTTCATCATCGTCCTGAACGGTAACTGGAACGGTTACACTGCCTGCGCCCGCCGGGATGGTGATGGTACCGCTGATGGCCCTGTAATCCGCATCCGGCGTAGCCGATCCGCCGATCATGTACTGAATGGTGATGGCATCCTGCGTGCGTTTGCCGCCCGCCAGGCTGATCGTGAACTCGCCGTTTACGCCCGGCTCTGTTGCATTGGGCACGCTGGCGGCTATCACGAGGTTCAGGCTTGTATTGTCATCATCCGCAATGGTCACGGTGTCGGTGTCTTCTGTGCCTACGGTGTAGGTGACGTTGGACGATGTTCCGCCGGTGAGGTTCAGTATAACCGTCTCAGCCGGTTCTATGAGATCGTCGTTCTGCACGGCAACCGGAACGGTCACGCTGCTGCGGCCTGCGGGGATCACCACGGTGCCGGTAAGGGCTGTGTAATCTGTGCCTGCAGTAGCGGTGCCGGTGCTGCCGATGGTGTAGGTCACGGTGATATCCGCTGTGGGTATCTTACCGCTCGCCACGCTGATAGTGAATGCACCCGCTGTGGCCGGTTCTGCGGCATTGGGCGTGCTGGCGTTTACCACCAGGTTCAGGTCGGCGTCGTCATCGTCGTCCAGGTTCATGGTCGCGGAGGCGTTTGTACCCGGCGTGAACGTGAGGCCGGTGGCGGTGCCGCCTGTGATGTTCAGGATGATGGTCTCGTCTCCTTCTATCAGCTGGTCGTCCGTTACGATTACCGGCACTGCTACGCTGTTCTGGCCGGCAGGTATTATCACGGAGCCGGTCAGGGCGCTGTAATCTGTACCCCCTGCGGCAGTACCGCCAATGGTGTAGTTCACGGTAATGTCCGCGGATGAAGTGATGCCGCCAGGCAGGCTGATGGTAAAGCTGCCGTCCGTGGCCGGTTCTGCCGCGTCGCCGCTGTTGGTAACGTTCAGCACCAGGTTGGCCGGTGTGCCTTCATTGTCTGTAATATTTACCGTAGCATTAGCCGTACCGGTGAAGGTGAAGCTGGTGCTGGTTCCGCCCGTGAGGGTCAGTACCACTGTTTCTGTCGGTTCTATTATCTGGTCGTCTGTCACGTTCACGGGAACGCTTACACTGTTCTGACCGGCAGGTATGGTCACCGTACCGCTCAGCGCCTCGTAATCAGCGCCACCGGTCGCGCTTCCGGCAATGGTGTAGGTTACCTGGATATCTTCGGATGTGATGATACCGCCAGGCAGGCCAATATTGAAGCCCCCGCCAGTGCCCGGTTCTGCTCCGTCGCGTGTTTTGGTAACAACGAGGGTCATGTTAGCCGGTGTGTTGTCGTTGTTCGTAATGTTCACAGTTGCGTTGCCGCCTGCTGTGTAATTGAAGCTGGAAGAGCTGCCGTTCGTGAGCGTCACGATTACAGTCTCTGTATTTTCCAGGATCTGGTCGTCCAGTACGTTCACAGGGATGCTTACACTGTTCTGTCCGGCAGGTATCAGTACCCAGCCGCTCAGCGGGGTGTAGTCTGCACCTGCGCCCGCGGTACCGGCTATGGTATAGTTCACCATTATCTCTTCAGATGAAGTGATGCCTGTGGGCAGGGCTACGGTGAAGCTGCCGTTTGTGGAAGGCTCTGCTCCGTCTGCTCCTTTCGTAATGGTCAGCGCCATGTTTGCCGGCACTGTGCTCTCGTTATCCAGGATGTCTACAGTGGCTGTGCCATTGGTGCTGCCGGCAGTCAGCGTGAAGTTCGCAGAAGCGCCGCCTGTCACCGTCACGATCACTGTTTCGGTGATCTCGATGATCTGGTCGTCCTTAACGGCAACCGGTACGTTCACCCCGGGCTGGCCCGCAGGGATAACCGCCGTGCCGCTCAGCAGCACATAGTCGTCACCGGAAGCTGTGCCTGAAACGGTATAGCTCACCGTAACGTCTTCCGCTACCAGAACGCCCGCCGGCAGGTTGATGCGGAATGCGCCTCCTGTGGCCGGTTCTTCAGCATCGGCAGTTTTCACGATATCCAGCGTCATGTTCGCCGGCGTGTTGTCGTTATCTGTGATGGCAACGGTAGCATTACCGGTTGCGGTGAATGTAAAGCTGGTTGAATTTCCACCTGTGGGCGTTATAATAACGGTTTCGGTGGTTTCAACGATCTGGTCGTCTGTTACGATTACAGGGATGCTCACAGTGGCTGTTCCGGCAGGGATCACGGCAGTGCCGGTGAGGGTCGTGTAGTCGGCCCCGTTACCTGCGGTGCCTGCCACCGTATAATTTACGGTGATATCCTCTACCGCTGTTACCCCTGCAGGGAGGCTGATAGCGAATTGGCCGTTGGTACCGGGCTCTTCCCCATCCATGGTCCTCACCACCGTCAGCGCGGTATTGGCCGGCGTGTTGTCGTTATCCGCAATATTCACTGTTGCAGCCGCGGTGTTAACTGTATAGGTAAAGCCGGAGGATGCACCGTCTGCCAGGGTCATGACCACAGTTTCCACATTTTCGATCACCTGGTCGTCCTGCACGTTCACTGCTACGCTTACGGCGTTTTGTCCGGCAGGGATCACGGCGGTGCCGCTCAATGTCACATAGTCGTTGTTGACCGTGGCGGTGCCGCTGATGGTGTAGTTCACGGTGATGGGCTCTGCCGCGGTGATGTTCGCCGGCAGGCTGATGGTGAAGGCGCCGGCTGTGCCCGGTTCTGCACCGTCCGCTGCTTTGGTTGCGGTAAGCACCTGGTTAGCGGGTATGTTATCGTTGTCTGCGATGTTTACGGTAGCTGTATTGGCTGCGGCGTCAGGTGCGAGCGTGAAGCTGGCTGATGTACCACCGGTAAGTGTTGCCACTACTGTTTCGATTCCTTCTATCACCTGGTCGTCGTTCACGTTAACCGGTATGCCAACGCTGTTGTCTCCGGCGGGCAATACTACGCTGCCGCTGAGGGTTACATAGTCGCCGCCGCTGGTGGCTGTGCCCTGGACTGTATAAGTAACTGTTATCGCTTCTGATGCTGTCACGCCTGTGGGCAGGCTTACGGTGAAGCCGCCTGCGGCGGACGGTTCAGCTGCGTCTGCAGATTTGGCGATGCTCAGCAACAGGTTGGCCGCCGTGTTGTCGTTGTCCGCGATGTTCACGGTAGCGGCCGCATTGCCGGTGGCCGGGTTGAAGCTGAAGCTGGTGCTGTTTCCGCCTGTTGCGGTCAGTACAACTGTTTCGGTATTCTCTATCACCAGTTCGTCGATCACGGTCACCGGAACGCTTACGCCGTTCTGGCCAGCCGGTATCACCACGCTGGTACCCGGATTAGCATAATCCGTGCCGTTAACGGCGGTACCTGCTGTCGTGAAGCTGATGGTGATATCTTCGGAGCTGAATACCCCTGCAGGCAGGCTGATGTTGAATGAGCCGTTGGTGCCCGGTTCTGCTGCGTTGGCCGTATTGGTTACCAGCAGTACCTTATTTGCCGCCGTGTTGTCGTCGTCTGCAATGCTCAGTTCTGCTTCGTTCATAGCCGGATCAGCGGTATAATTGAAGGAGTTGCCGTCCAAACCTGCGTGAAGGGTGAATATGGCTATCTCGGTGTTCTCAATGATCTTGTCATCAATCACGTTCAACGGGATGGTCACGCTGTTGGAGTAAGCCGGCAAGTTGATCAGGTTTACGGTATAATCTGTATTCCGTACAGCGCTGCCGCCAAAACCATAGCTAAGTATAATGTCGGCGCTGGCTGTATAGCCTGCCGGCAGGCTTACGGTGTAAGCACCATGGCTTCCCGGTTCTGCGGCATCGGTTGTTTTCACCACCTTCAGCACCTGGTTGGCGGCAGTGGCGTCGTTGTCGGCGATATTCACCTCAATGTCGTCATTAGCCGGGTCAGGCGGGAAGATGAATGCGTTGCCGCCTCCGTCTGTGGAGCTGCCGGACAGCAGGGTGAACACCATTGTTTCCACAGGCTCAATGATCTGGTCATCCAGCACATTCACATCGATGTCTATGTTGTTAGTGTTCGCAGGGATCGTGATCGTGCCCAGCGCCTCGTAGTCCAGACCTGCCACTGCTGTGCCAGACAGCCTGTAGCCAACTGTTATCGGCTGTGCGGAAGTGGCCACCCCGGCCAGCTTCACTTTAAACCTGCCGTTGGAGGCCGGTTCGCTTGCGTTGGTGCCGGTTAACACCTGCAGCGGTGTGCTGCTGGCGGCATTGGCGTCTATAATGGCCACGGTTGCACTGCTGCCGGATGGGTCGATGGTGAATGGATAGCTGGCGGACGCAGCGCTGGTGAGTGTCAATATCGCCGTTTCAGGTCCTTCAATGATGCCGTCGTTACCGGCGTCCACATCAACGAACACTTCATTGGCCCCCGCGGGTATTACAATGTTGCCGGCTGAAAGTCCTAACATCGTGTAATCCACATTCGTAGTGGCTGAGCCGGTGAGGCTGAAGTTTATCACCACATCTTCCGAAGCGGTAACACCAGGCTGCAGGGAGATCCTGTACTGGCCGTTGGTACCGCCTTCTATGGCGTCTGACACTTTGGTGACGAGCACCACGTTGCTGTTGCCGGTGTAATCATTATCTGCGATGTTGACAGTTGCAGATGCCGCGCCGGAAGCCACTGTGTAAGTGAACTTAGCATCGCTGCCTGCGCTGATGTTCATGATCACCGTTTCGGAGGGTTCTATCACCAGGTTATCGATAACTGTTACGGGCACGCTTACCCCGTTCTGGCCGGCAGGAATGATCACGGTGCCGGTGATGGCCCTGTAATCCGTTCCCGGCGTGGCAGTACCTGCGCCTATCGAATAGGTCACTGTAATCGGGTTCGCTGAAATAATGCCGGTGGGCAGGCTTACCGTAAAGGCGCCGTTGGTGCCGGGCTCTGCCGCATCGCTGGCTTTGGTGATGGAAAGCTCCAGGTTGGCCGCGGTATCGTCATTGTCTGTGATATCTACGGTTGCGCTGTTAGCGGTTGCGCCAGGAGTATAAGTGAAGCTGGTTGATGTGCCGTTGCCAAGTGTCAGTATCACGGTCTCGGTTCCTTCTATGATCTGGTCGTCGGTCACGGTAACGGGCACGCTTACACTGGTCTGCCCTGCCGGTATCACTGCTGTGCCGGTAAGAGCGGTATAATCGATGCCGCCTGTGGCTGTGCCGCTTATTGTATAGGCAACGGTGATGTCTTCCGTGGGCACAACGCCTGCGGGCAGACTGATGCTGAAGCCGCCGTTGGTAGACGGTTCCGCTGCGTCCGTTGCTTTGGTGACGATCATTGTGCGGTTCGCCATGTTGCTGTCGTCGTCCAGGATATTCACAGTGGCGATGGCATTGGTAGTGCTTGCCGTGAAGGCGAAGCTGGTGGAGTTACCACCGGTCACCGTCAATATTACGGTTTCGGTGTTTTCGATGAGCTGGTCGTTGATCACCGGTACCGGTACGCTCACTGTATTCTGACCGGCCGGTATGATGGCCGTTCCGCCCAGTGCAGTATAGTCGCTGCCGGCTGTGGCCGTACCTGCGATCGTGAAGTTCACCGTGATGGCTTCTGAGGTCAGCACGCCAGTGGGCAGGCTGATGTTGAAGCTGCCATCGCCGGCGGGCTCGTCGGCATCGGCTATTTTCGTCACGCTCACTACGCGGTTCGCCGCTGTGTTATCATTATCGGTGATGTTGACGGTGGCGGCTGCATTGGTAGCGCTTGCCGTAAAGACGAAGCTGGCTGAAGTCCCGTTGGTCACTGTCAATATCACGGTCTCGGTATTTTCAATCAGCTGGTCATCGCTAACCGGTACCGTTACGCTCACTGCGTTCTGGCCGGCAGGTATGGTCGCTGTTCCGCTCAGGGCAACATAATCGCTGCCACTGGTGGCTGTACCGCCGATGGTGTAGTTCACGGTAATGGCTTCTGATGTCAGGATGCCGGTGGGCAGACTGATGCTGAAGCTGCCGTTAGTACCCGGTTCCCCGCCATCGCCGGTTTTGGTAACGCTCAGTACGCGGTTACCGGCCGTATTTCCACCGTCGGCTATGTTTACTGTAGCGCTGCCGCTGGTAGTGCTCGGAGAGAACACGAAGCTGGCTGAAGTGCCGCCCAGGAGCGTTGCCGCAACGGATTCGGTGCTCTCCAGCAACTGGTCGCCCAGCACATTTACGGGTATGGCCACAGCGTTCTGGCCGGCAAGGAGGGTAACGGTACCGCTCAGTGCGGCGTAGTCGGCCCCGCCGGTGGCTGTGCCCGCGATGGTGTAGGTTACGGTGATGTTCTCAGATGCCAGTATTCCCGCAGGCAGGCTCACGCTGAAGGCGCCGTTCGTGCCCGGCTCTGTGCCGTCCTGCGTTTTAGTGATGCTCAGCACGCGGTTGGCGTCGCTGTTGTCGTTATCCGCAATATTTACTGCGGCGCTTGCATTGGTTGGGCTGGGTGTAAAGGTGAAGCTGTCGGTGCTGCCGTTGCTTATTGTCAACACAACGGTTTCGATAGCTTCTATCAGCTGCTCGTCCATTACCGGTACCGGGATGCTTACCGAGTTCTGGCCAACCGCTATGGTTGCCGTTCCGCTCAGCGCAGTGTAGTCGCTTCCCGGAGTGGCTGTACCGCCGATGGTATAGTTCACGGTAATGGCTTCGGAACTCCGCACGCCGGTGGGCAGGCTGATGCTGAAGCTGCCATTGGTGCCGGGTTCTGCTGCATCCGCTGTTTTCGTTACACTCAGTACGCGGTTTGCCGCATTGTTATCGTTGTCTGTAATGTTGACGGTGGCAGTGGCATTAGTAGCGCTTGCCGTGAAGGCGAAGCTGGTGGAGTTGCCGCCGGTGGCCGTCATTATTACTGTTTCAGTACCTTCTATCAGCTGGTCGTCGGTCACTGGTACCGGTACGCTTACGCCGTTCTGGCCGGCCGGTATGGTGGCCGTTCCGCTCAGTGTGGTGTAGTCGCTGCCGGCAGTGGCCGTACCCGCGATCGTATAGTTCACCGTGATGGCTTCGGATGTCAGGATGCCGGTGGGCAGGCTGATGCTGAAGGCGCCGTTAACAGACGGTTCTTCGCCGTCCGCGGTTCTCGTTACGATCAGCGTGCGGTTCGCCGCTGTGTTATCATTATCGGTGATGTTGACGGTTGCGGCTGCATTCGTAGTGCTTGCCGTGAAGGCGAAGCTGGTGGAGTTGCCACCGGTCACCGTCAGTATCACGGTCTCGTCAATTTCAATCAGCTGGTCGTCGCTTACAGGCACTGTTACGCTCACCGCATTCTGACCGGCCGGTATGATGGCCGTTCCGCTCAGGGCTACGTAATCGCTGCCGCTGGTGGCTGTACCGGTGATGGTGTAGTTCACGGTAATGGCTTCTGAGGTCAGGATGCCGGTGGGCAGGCTGAGGCTGAAGCTGCCGTTTGTGCCCGGTTCTTCGCCATCGCCGGTGGCCGTTGCGCTGATCACGCGGTTGGCCGCCGTGTTGTCTTCATCAGCGATATTCGCCGATGCGCTGGCGTTTGTAGTGCCGGGCAGGTAGCTGAAGCTGGCTGATGAACCGCTGGTCACTGTAATGGTCACCGTTTCGGTGTTCTCGATCAGCTGGTCATTAATCACCGTTACCGGTACGGCAATGCCGTTCTGGCCGACAGGGATAATAGCCGTGCCGTTCAGCAGGCCATAATCAGTGCCACCTATGGCTGTACCGCCTATTGCATAATTGACGGTGATCGCCTCGGATGCCAGTATGCCGGCGGGCAGGCTGATGGTGAAGCTGCCGTTAGCGGAAGGTTCGGACGCATCCGCCGTTTTCACCACGCTCAACCGGAGGTTGGACGGTGTGGCGTCTTCATCCGCGATGTTCACCAGGGCATTGCCCGCAGTAGTGCTGGCGGTGAAGTTGAAGCTGGTGGAAGCGCCGTCGGTCAAGGTCAGTACTACGGTTTCCGTATTTTCTATCAGCTGGTCGTCGCTTACCGTTACCGGTACGCTTACGCTGTTCTGGCCGGCCGCTATGGTAGCGGTTCCGCCCAGGGTCACATAATCGCTGCCTGCTGTAGCTGTGCCACCGATCGTATAATTCACCGTAATGGCTTCAGATGTGAGGATGCCGGTGGGCAGGCTGATAGTGAAGCTGCCGTTGGTAGTCGGTTCTGAGCCATCCGCTCCTTTCGTTACACTCAGGATGCGGTTGGCCGCTGTATTCTCGTTATCCGTAATATCCATCGTGGCCGCATTCGCCGCGCCCGCCGTAAAGGCAAAGCTGGTGGACGTGCCATTGGTGATGGTCAGTACTACCGTCTCGGTGTTTTCGATCAGCTGGTCGTCGCTTACCGTTACCTGCACGCTCACACCGTTCTGGCCGGCCGCGATGATAGCCGTACCGCCCAGGGCCACATAATCGGCGCCCGCGGTGGCCGTACCGCCGATGGTGTAATTAACGGTGATGTCCTCGGTTGCCGTTATGCCGGTGGGCAGGTTGATATTGAATATATTGTTTGTTGATGGTTCGGCTGCATCACCTGCTTTGGTAACGCTGAGCGTTCTGTTGGCCGCTGTGTTGTCGTTATCGGTAATGTTCGCTGTAGCGTTGCCTGCAGCAGGATCAATGGTGAAGGCAAAGCTGGGGGAGCTGACGCTGGTGAGCGTAATTATCACTGTTTCGGTACCCTCAATGATCTGGTCGTCTACCACTGTACCGGTTATGGCCGAAGTTGTTCCCGCCACTATCGTTGCCGTACCACTGAAGTGTGCTGTGTTTAAGCCATTATAGTCGGCGCCCTTTACCGCGGTACCGGTTACCGTATAATTGACTGTTATGTTCTCGGAACTGGTGATCCCTGCGGGCAGGCGTAAACGGAACCCAAAGAAGGAGCCGCTGCCTTCAGCTCCATCGCTCGATTTTACTACACTTACCATACGGTTTGCCGCAGTATTTTCGTCATCCGTGATATCCACGGTAGCTGTTCCATTCGTGGCTGATGCCGTAAAGTTGAAGCTGGTGCTGGTTCCGCCAGTGAGCGTAAGTATCACCGTTTCGATGTTTTCGATGATCTGGTCAGGCAGAACAGCTACAGGTACCGTCACGCTGTTATCACCGGCCGGTATCACTACCGAGCCGCTGAGTGCGGTATAATCCGCGGTGCCGGCTGTACCGCCAATGGTATAACTCACCGTGATCGGTTCAACGGAGGTCACATTAGCGGGCAGGCTGATGGTGAATACACCATTGGTGCCCGTTGGATTTCCTTCCGCCCCGTCGGTGGTTTTCACCACGCTCAGCACGTTGTTCGCCGTATTGTTATCGTTGTCTGCAAGGTTGGCTGTTGCGTTGCCGTTGCTGCTGCTGATGGTATAAGTGAAACCAGGAGAAGTGCCGCCCGTGAGGGTAATTCTTACGTTTTCGGCATTCTCAATCACCAGTTCATCGCTAACAGTCAGCGGTATGGTCACATCGCTCTGTCCCGCGAGGATGGTAGCAGTACCGGAGAAGGCCACATAATCAACGCCACTTGTGGCTGTGCCGTCCACTGTATAGCTCACGGTGATATCCGCGGTCGGTATCAGGCCGCCGGGCAGGCTGATCTTGAAGCTGCCGTTCGTATTCGGTTCTGCCGCATCTGTTTCTTTCGTAATGCTAAGCACCATATTGGCAGGCGTATTGTCGTCGTCCGCAATATCCACTGTAGCGATGTTGTTGGTAGTGCTGGCTGTGAAGGTGAAGCTGGTGGAAGTGCCGCCGGCAATCGTGACAACCACGGTTTCCGTATTCTCGATGAGTGTTTCATCGATCACGTCCACCGGTATGTCTACCGAGTTGGAGCCCGCGGGAATGGTCACTGTAGTGCCCAAGCTGGTATAATCTGCCCCGGCAGTGGCCGTGCCACCAACGGTATAATTAACCACAATGTCCTCGGAGGCCACCACGCCTGTTGGCAGGCTCACGGTGAATGCGCCGTCCGTATTAGGTTCTACTGCGTTGGCTTTTCTGGCGATACTGAGCACCAGGTTTGCCGGTATGTTGTCGTTATCAGCAATATTGGCCGTAGCGTTGCCTGCAGCAGGATCAATGGTGAAGGCAAAGCTGGGGGAGCTGACGCTGGTGAGCGTAATTATCACTGTTTCGGTACCCTCAATGATCTGGTCGTCTACCACTGTACCGGTTATGGCCGAAGTTGTTCCCGCCACTATCGTTGCCGTACCACTGAAGTGTGCTGTGTTTAAGCCATTATAGTCGGCGCCCTTTACCGCGGTACCGGTTACCGTATAATTGACTGTTATGTTCTCGGAACTGGTGATCCCTGCGGGCAGGCGTAAACGGAACCCAAAGAAGGAGCCGCTGCCTTCAGCTCCGTCGCTCGATTTTACCACACTTACCATACGATTAGCCGCCGTATTGTCGTCATCCGTAATATTCACGGTAGCCGCCCCGTTGGTGGGCGATGCCGTGAAAGTGAAGTTGGTGCTCGTTCCGCCAGTGAGGGTCAATATCACCGTTTCGATGTTTTCGATGATCTGGTCAGGCAGGGCGGTCACAGGCACAGTCACGCTGTTATCGCCGGCCGGTATCAGCACTGAGCCACTGAGTGCGGCATAGTCCGCGGTGCCGGCTGTACCTGCTACGGTATAATTTACCGTAACCGGTTGGGAAGAAGTAACACCAGCGGGCAGGCTGATGGTGAATACGCCATCAGTGCCGGTCGGATCTCCTTCGATCGCATCGGTGGTTTTCACCACGCTCAGCACATTGTTCGTCGTATTGTTATCGTTGTCTGCGATGTTAGCTGTGGCATTGCCGTTTATGCTGCTGATGGTATAAGTGAAACCCGCAGAGGTGCCGCCCGTGAGGGTAACCGCTACTGTTTCGGTATTCTCGATCAACAGTTCATCGTTAACGGTGAACGGAACAGTCACGTCGTTCTGTCCTGCGGGGATGGTAGCCGTACCGGAGAGGGCCACATAATCATCGCCGCTTGTAGCTGTACCGTCAACGGTATAGCTCACGGTGATATCCGCGGTGGGCAGCAGTCCGGCAGGCAGGCTGATCTTGAAGCCGCCGTTCACATTCGGTTCTGCCGCATCTGTTTCTTTTGTAACGCTCAGCACCATGTTGGCAGGCGTGTTCTCATCATCGTTGATGTTCACAATAGCATTGCCCGCGGTAGTGCTCGGCGTAAACGTGAAGCTGGTGGAGTTACCGCCGCTTAATGCCATCGTTACGGTCTCTATATTTTCTATCAGCAGATCCTGCGACGGTGAAATCTGTATTGCTATGGTGTTCAGGCCGGCTGGTAATATCACGCTGCTGCCCACTGCACCATAGTCCGCGCCGGGCGTTGCCGTACCGGCAATGGCGTAATTCACGGTAATGTCTTCGGAAGAAGTCACACCGGCGGGCAGGCTGATATGGAAGAAACCGGGGGTCGTGGCTTCTGTTGCGTCGCCGGCGTTGACCACGCCCACAACGGTCTTCGCCGGATCGTTCGCGTCGTTATCCGCAATAGTTGCGGCGGCGCTGGCATCCGTGCTGCTGATCTTATACGGGCTGCCGCTGGCTACGCCGGTGGCCCCGTCCAGGGTAACGGTTACGCCTTCTGTTATTTCTATTACGTTGTCATCGTCAACTGTCACCGGCAGTGTTACGCTGTTGCTGCCACTGGGTATTGTGACGGTGCCGGTCAGGCTCGTATAGTCTGTTCCGTTGGTAGCGGTTCCTGTTACGGTGTAGCTCACCGTAATGTCTTCCGTGGCCATTACGCCGGTGGGCAGGCTGATGCTGAAAGAGCCGTTCTGCGTGCCTTCCGTGCCGTTCTGCACTTGCTGTATTTCCAGCACTGAATTCACAGCGGTCAGGGCGCCGAAAGTGGAGAAGTTCTGGATATTGTTGAATTCAACGTATTCAACGCCGTCCTGCTGGCCGGTGGCCGTGGGGATCAGCTCGGTGATGTTTGCCAGTCCTTCCGGAGCCAGGTCCGCCAGGGTAGTGGTAATGTTACCTGCATGTTTGAACCATGTCCATCTCTGGGTGCCGGTTACGCCGCGGGTGGTACCAAGAGCGGTTTCCGCATTGTTCCTTTCGGCGGGGTCCCAGAACAGGCGGAGCGTTACGCCGCCATTCAATGTGAGGTCCGCGCCGGTGTAGGTGATGTTCACCAGCCTGCGCATCAGCTGCGTACCATAATCGGTGCCAACGTTCTGGCCCAGTTCGGTAGCCATATTCCTGTTCACGTCTATCACAGCGGAAAGCTGGGCCACATCAATAGTGTTGCCGTTCAGCGCGATAGATGCGATGTATTTATTAGGATCGGAAGGATCGATGAAATAAAGTGTGCCGTTTTCGATACAGGTGGCTGCCACTGTTCTTACCGTTGCATCCGGCACCAGGTTGGCGGTGCGTTCGGGATGATTGGTAATGAGGGTGAACACCGCGCCGTCGGTCAGTGCGGTCACGTTATCGAAGCTGACGATGCCGCCGCTGAAACCTGTTGCGGGCACTTCAGTAACGGTACCGGTAGCGAAGTTGCCATCGCCGTCCTGGTCGATCATGATCTTGAAATCTTCCACGGCGTCCCCTACTACGGTGATGCCGTTCAGATCGATCTGGAGGCTGAGGGGATGCGCGGCGATATCATAATTGGTGAACTGCGCTTTCCATTCCTGCGTGAGTCGTTCAGCGATACAGCTGCCCACCGGCAGGTCGGTGCTGGAAACGGTCATAGCGGCGCTGTTGCCCGCCAGCATCACGAAGCTCTTGTCTGCTGTAAAGGTGTTGGTATTTTCTGCATTGGTAGCGGCAATAGAGCCCAGGCCTACAGTGAGGATGTTGCCTGCGTTCACGCTGCGGGATTGTTTCTGCACGAGGGCGGAAGCATCGTCGCGGCCGATACCGAAGATGTTGATCTTGTAAGCGCCGTTATTGGCAGCCGTCCAGAAAGGCACGGCGTCTGAAGCCACGTAGCTGGTGGGCGCCGTCTGATCCAGCGTGAGGCCGTATTTAATACCAAGGTAAGATTCAATTTTTATACTGTTATCAGGGGTAAGAGCAGACCGGTAAACGATCACTTCGGGTATCTTACCATTAAAAATACGGTTGTCGTATACCGCGCTTCCCGCGGTACGTCCCCCTACTTCAAAGAAGGTGGTTGCATAACCAAGGCAGTTTGCACCCGCAGCTACCTCGATCCTGCCGTTAACAGCAAGCTCCGAGTTGAGAGCGTTGCCGGGTGTTCTGTAAATACCGCGGGCTATTCTTGGTACGCCTGTGGTGGGCGAGGTGCTTATGCCCGAGTTACAGCCGCTTCCGTCGAGGAAATACGAAGTGGAGTTTGCAACCAGACTCATGCCGGCCGAACCACCATCATTAGTCGTCCAGTCTGCCAAACCGCTGAATATGCCGCCAAAGCCCATACTGGGGCTTTCAACTATACTTACGCCGAAGATGGTTGTAGGAGTGGAATTCCAATCCGCCAGGGCATTACCCTTCAGCGACCTGTTCGCGGCGCCGGTAAAATCTACAGACGGGTTAAAGTTAATAGCGTTCGGCACATAAGCGATTGCTGCCGTAGGCGTGATCGGGTCGGCATGCGTGATCGTGGATGCGCGCAGCTCGGTAGCAACATTATTGCTGCCGCTCTGGTCTATCCATTGCTCTACATTATTGCTGGCGTCTGCCTGCACGCCGGCGTCGGCTTTAACCCACAATATATCGCCCAGCACGCCGCCCGGTGCGGTTACCAGCGCGGCAAAGGTGAAGTATTGGGTATTGTTCAGGTCAACGGTAGTGGCGTAATAATCCACACCGTCTATAGTGGTCTGTGAAAGCGCGCTGTACTGGTCGCTTCCGTCAATCGTCTCGTCGTTGCTGACTACCAGTTGCAGGGAAGAAACGGTGGAAGACACGACAGATGCGGGAATAGCGATCTGTACATTACCTACCGTTCCGGTTTCCTGCACCTTCCAGAGCCTGGTCATGCGGGCGGTAACGCCGGGTTTGGTGGTCATGCCAGTAGCGAAGGCGGTAGAAGCGCCATCGTCGCCCCATACTAAATATGTTTTATCAGCGGTAAAGTTATTGGCATTGGCCAGGTTGCTGGCTGCAATGCCGCCAAGGCCCACTATGGGCTGGAAGCCCGTGTTGACGCTTCGGGACTGCTTCTGGGCAAGCCCTTCCACATCATCGCGGCCTATGCCGGTGATGTTATTTTTATAAGTAACGTTGGCGGTGGCATCCCATACTTTGGTAGTGCCGTCGGTCGCCAGGTAATCGGTAGCGCCGTTGTTCAGCGTAAGACCGTATTTGATGGCAAGGTAACTTTCCACTCTTTGCTGTTCAACAGGCGTAAGCGTATTGCCATACACGATGGTTTCTCCTATCGAACCGCTGTAATACCAACCACCACTATTTAAAACGTTATCGCCTAAATAAGCTAACGCTACAGAACTTGTATTAATGGCAGGATTGCCCACAGCTATAAATGCGTTCGTTGCTGCGGTGCCATTGATCTTTATCTGCGTGGCAGACGGCGTAGTGCTTGCCGCGTTGGAATACATGGTAATGCTCGGAAGTACGGTATTACCACCCACGTTACCGTACCGGCCATTGGAAACCTCGATAGAACGTTGCCCACCGCCTATTTCCATAGCATAACGATTGCCGACGGACGTTGCAAGATTGTTACCCCAGCTGATCACGCTCCTGCTGGCGATTGAAGCATTGGTGGTCATTGCAATGACAGTTCTTGCAATGGTGCCTATCGGCAACCTGGTGCCGTCGAGCACCATCCGGTTGGCTGTACCGTTGAATTTCACAACGGGGTTAAAGTTGACATTATCGGTTAAATTATTAGCATACAGCGGCTGGTTGGCCGGTGTAGTTTGTACCGCGTTATTCAGGTCGGAAGCATAATCCGTCCAGCCGTTGATCGCGGTATTATCGGTTGTGTTGGAGGTACCTTCATCCGCACGTAACCAGAGGGAAGTACCTACTACCCCACCCGGTGCTTTGATATATGAAGCGAAGCTGAAGTATTGACCGTTGGCGAGATCAACACTGGCTGCATAGTGTTTCACGCCATTCAGCGTCATCTCGCTTACAGCCACGAATTGGTCCGTTCCATCCAATGTTGCATCGCTGCTCAGTACCAGGTATGTCTCTTTTGCATTAGGCAGTGCATCATAAGGCACCGCTATCTGCACTGTACCTACCGTTCCTGTTTCCTGCACTTTCCAGATGCGCGCCATGCGGTAGTTCACGGCGGGGTTGCCGGTGATCGCTGTTTTGAAGAGCGTGCTGGCGCCATCATCGCCCCATACCATATAATTCTTATCGGCGGTAAATGCGTTGGCGTTGGAGAGGTTAGTCTCTGCGAGAGCGCCCAGGCCAATGGCAGGCTGCATACCCGCATTTACGCTGCGGCTTTGTTTCTGCAAAAGGTCTTCCGCATCATCGCGGCCTATACCAGCGATATTGTTTTTATAAGTTGTATTGGCTACAGCGTCCCACACTTTGGTGGTACCGTCTGTTGCCAGGTAATCGGTAGCGCCGTTGTTCAGCGTAATGCCGTATTTGATGGCCATGTATGTATTGATACGCTGCTGCTCGATCGGCGTCAGCCCATTGCCATAAATGATCAGGTCGCCCATGCGGCCATTGTAGGAGACGCCACCGTTATGACCCAGCTGGAAGGGGATGTTGTTACCCGTAAAAGCACCGGCGAAATTACCCGTTGCTACACTCAGGCCGTTTTTGTAAATGGCCTGCCTGTTGGCAGCAAGCGAAATGTCACTGGTGTTTGTCCAGAGAACTGTTTGGTTGTTGACACCCCCCGTGTTATATGAAATACGATTTGCGGGATAGGGAGGATCCCAGTATACAGAATTGTCTGACCAGGTAGCGAGCAGCGAAAAATAGGAACCGGAGAGGGCAGGCTCCGTGAAGATCACAGTCGCTGCTGCCAACGTCTGGTTGCCCGCATAGAAAGCAGCGGATCCGTTATAGGTACCGGTTTTCAGCAGGGAAGGGCCTACTAAACCATGGGTACCGCCATTGAACCTTACAACGGGGTTAAAGTTCAGGTTGTTGGCTGCATTGTCGAAGTACAGCGGCTGGCTGGCCGGTGTTGCCTGTGCCACGAAGTTGCCGCCAGGACTGTAGTCGCTCCACCGGCTTACCGGCATATTGTCCGCAGTAGCGGATGTACCGGCGTCAGCGCGCAGCCATATCAGGACGCCGCCACTTACGCCGCCCGGGTATTTCGCGGGAGCGCCGAAGGTGAAGTAAATGCCATCCGCCATCAGGCTGCTGTTCAGCGTGATGGTATTCTCCGTGGTCAGCGGCAGTTCCTGGTTGATAGTAGCGAATGTGGGATCGGTACTGATCAGCAGGTGCACGTCAGTGCCGGTCGCATTTGCTTTCAGGATGATCGGCTGATCCGCCCAATTGGTTTTATCCACTTTCCAAACGCGCGGCATACGGCGGGTTACGCTCGTACCGCTGATAACTTCGGAATATGATGAAGCGGACAAACCATTGTCTGCAAATACGAAGAAAGATTCGTCGTTGGTGATGGTGTTGGTGTTCTGTTCGTTGGTGATCGCAATATTATTACCCAGCGAGAGGGTTACAAAACCATCATCTACGCTGAGGGATTGTTTGGTGTTCAGATTGGTGGCATCGTCTCTGCCTATACCGGTTACGCGGGATTTATAAGTAGCGTCGGCGGTCCAGTACACCGTGCCGTCTGCGGCAAGATAATTGGTGGCGCCACTATTCAATGTGATACCGTATTTCAGGCCCAGGTACGAATCTACCGACTGGCGTTCCACATCGGAAAGCACGCGGTTGTAAGCGATCACCTCTCCCATGCTGCCCTTCCAGTAAAGCCCGCGGGCGGCTGTGGTGCGGGAACCTATGGAAATAAGATTCGCGGTAGTGGGTGTTAAATTAACCGTACCCTGGTTATCCAATGCATGATTTTCAAAGATGCGGACACCGTTGGTGGCATTTGTCTGGGTAACGCTGAAGATATACGGTTTATTAGCCTGCAAAGTATTCAGGCCGTTTACGCCAGCCACTGCAGCTGAATTTTCCAGGTAATTCAAGGTGGCCCCGTTAGTAACCCGTAATTCCATTCCCTGGGCGCCACCTACCGCACCGGATCCAACTATTTCCCTGATGGCATCATAGGCGGAGGCGCTGGCAACCGCGAAAATAGTAGAGGTAGACGGATCGATACGGGTTGTCGTAATATCCAGGTAGTCGTCCGTACCATCGAATATGAGGCTGTAGTTAAAGTTCAGGCCGCGGGCATCCGTGATCGGCTGACCAGCTACAGCCACCTGTGCGGCATCGTTGCCGTAGTTGGTGAAGTCGCTCCACTTGCTGCCGCTGGACATTCCATCGTCCGCGCGCAGCCAGAAGGTGATGCCGTCTTTCACGCCGTTCGGCCCTTTGATCATCCGGGCGAAAGTGAAGTAACCATTGTCGGGCAGCAGGTTGCTGTTGATAGTAACTTCGCCGTCCCCGTTCATTACATAAGCGGCATCTCCCGCACCGAAGGTTGCATCCGCGCTCACCAGCAGGTAAGTTTGCGAATTACCTTCAGCAAGTTTGATCGTAATATCCTGGTCGGCCCAGTTGGTTTTCTGTGCTTTGAAAATGCGCGCCATCCGGTTATTGACCGTATTAATGCCTGCCACCGGGGTCAGGTAAGTGAGGGCGCCGTCATCATCGCCGAAGCTGAGGAAAGAAAGATTGTTGGTGATCACCGTGGCATTGTCCGCATTGGATGCCGCAACAGCAGGACCGGTAGCGATCGTAACGATACCAGTTTCCGAGTTCAGGGACTGTTTCTGATTCAGCATGCCCCTGTCGTCGCGGCCGATACCGGTAACGCGGCGGGAGAAGGCGCCACCCTCAGCGGCCTGCCACATGGTAGTAGTACCGTCGCTGGCCAGGTAGTCCGTGGGCACATCGATGCCCAGTGTAAGGCCGTACCGGAGCGCCATGTAGGATTGCACCTGCTGGCGTTCCAGAGCGCTCAGCTTGCGGGAGTACATAACCACCTCGGGAATAGCCCCGTTGAAAACAGAATTGTGGCCGGCTCCTATATAATACGTGAGCGGTGCCGACGCGAAGCTCACTGCATTGACATTTGCTGTTGCAAGTACCTTGCCGTCAATACCAGCCGCCCAGTCGTTCGTGGCGCTCCAGATATTCAGCATATGCGGGTTGCGCACATTCACACCGGCAGGATAAGCAAAGTTGCGCCGTGCGGTAGCCGAACCGAAGTACGTATACTGGTTATTGTTACTCCATGTATACGTCGACTGGTTGCTCACATAGGTGCCGCCAAACTCAAAAGGATATTGTAGTGTGGCATTATTGTTATCAAGGTTAGAAAGCTGTATAGAGAATATTTCACCCGCCGTCAGGGCAGTTGCAAATTGCGGCTGTGTGAAATAGTAATTACCCGGGAAGTTTAGGCCGGGATTGAAGTTGAAAGACCCCGGTTTCCATTCTGCCACAACTGCAAAGCCTTTGGGCCATACACGTCCGGACGGGCTCAGTTCTTTCCAGCTTGAAACGTTGTTGCCGCCAGTGATGCCGGCATCCGCGCGAAGCCATACTTCAAGACCGGCTGCAACACCGGCGGGAGCCGATTGTACGGTGGCGAAAGTAAAATAGGCACCATCCGGCAGCAGGTCGCTGTCCACATTCACCAATCCTCTTTCATCGAGGCGGTATATATTGTCTCCCGCGCCGAAGGTCGCATCGCTGCTCACCAGCAGGTACTTCGTGCTGTCCGCTCCCATCAATGCCAGCCTGATATTGCTCTTCGCCCAGTTGGTGCGGTCTATTTTAAAGATGCGCGCCATATGCAGGGTCACGTCGCCCAGGCCGCTGACTGTCTGCGTATAAGTAGCTGCTCCACCGTTATCGCTGAAGGTAAAGAAAGAAAGATCGTTGTCTATATTGGTAGGGTTCTCGCTGTTGGTGGGGGCGAAACCGAGACCTGCGGCAATGCTAACATTGGCGCCGTCAAGCTGCGAACGGCTTTGCTTCTGAAGCAAAGTACCGTTGTCGTCTCTGCCGATGCCGGTGATACGCTGTCCGTAGCCTACGTTCTTGGTAGCGGTCCACATACGTGTGGTGCCGTTGCTGGCAATGTAGTCAGTTGCGGCACCTGCGGCGGTCTGCAGGGTCAGCGCATATTTCAGCGCCAGGTAACTGTTCACCTGTAAACGTTCCGCATCGGTCAGGCGCCTGTTGTAGAGGATCACCTCGGAAATGCGGCCCTGGAAGACGGAATTATGGCCTGCGCCGATAGCTGAGTTAATGCCTGCTCCCCTGCTGAAAGTAACAGGGTAGGTAGTGCTGGCGCCAACTGATCTGCCGTCGAAGTTCAGTCCCCAGTCGCCGGGAGCGCTCCAGTTATTTAACACATGAGCGCGCTGCATATTGATGCCACCCAATGGGAAGCCGGGCCGGGAGTTGGTGCCGAAGTGCGTATAATGCGAGCCGTTGCTATAATGATAGAACTGGTCTGTGAGAGTGGCAGGATCGCCGCCAAATTCAAACGGGAAGCTGGCGGTAACAGAATTAGCCGCCAGGTTGGAGAACTGCACGGAAAATACCTCACCCGCTGTATATGCAGCTGTAATGCTCGGTATGGTGAAATAACTGTTACCCGCGAAATTGACAGTCGGGTTATAGTTAATGGAGTTCGCCTGCCAGGGAAGAACTACGGCAGGATGGGCTTTCAGCCATTCCCGTGCTGCAGCCTGGTCGGTCCATGAGCTAACGTTGTCATCCACCGCATTGATGCCTGCATCGGCTTTCACCCATGCCTGCAAATTGGTGGCCACGCCGCCAGGGAAACGTTGTTGTTTACCGAAGGTAAAGAAAGCCCCATCGGCCAGGTCGGCGCTGGAGAGCGTAACGGTGCCGTTGCTGCTCAGCTTCAGCTCCTGGGTGATGGTCCCGAAATCAGCAGCTGTGCTGATGATCAGGTAATTGTCCTGCGATCCGCCTTCCACCCGCAGCGTTACCTGTTGGGTATTATCCCAGGCTGCGGTCTTCTGCACTTTCCAGATGCGGCCCATGCGGCGCGTTACATTGGTTCCTGTAACCGCTGTAAAATAATTAAGTGCTCCGCCGTTATCGCTGAACACCAGGAAGGCCTTATCGTTGGTGAAAGTATTTGTATTCGCGGCGTTGGATGCCAAAATAGCGTTGCCCAGCGCGATGGTCACCACACCGGTGTCCTGGCTCAGCGACTGCTTCTGGTTCAGCATGGTGCATTCATCGCGGCCGATGCCGGTGATGCGCCTGCCGTAGCCTGTGTTGTTCGCGGCGGTGTACGTTTGTACCGTACCGTCGCTCGTGATATAGTCGGAGGCGCCGTTGTTGAGCGTAATGCCGTATTTCAGCGCCATGTAAGATTCTATGCGTTGCATTTCCAGCGGCGTCAGGTCGCGGCCATAGATAAATACTTCCGGCACCAGCACTTTCGAAAACTCGTTGTTGAAAGCGCCGCCTACGTCCAGCGTCCACACGCCCGCATCGGAAGTGGCGCCGGTTTTCACCGCAGCGCCGTTGCCACGGAATTCGTAAGCCCCGGTATTGGTCCTTTCATAGGAATACAATTTGCCTTTGGTGGTAACCGCGTTACCGGTGTTTAACCATGCTTCCACGAACAGCCGGTTCTCCATGTTAGCATGCCAGCCAAACAATTTGTTGCCGGTGGAACTGGTAAATACACGGCCGGTCTGTGAACCTTCCAGCTGGGCCATACCCATCAGGGTATAAGCGCTGTTCTCTCCCACGGGCACACGGTGCGCGTCGTTGCCATCATAATAGATAGCGGGGTTGAAGTTCACGAGGTGAGTAGTGCCGTCCGGGTCGCCCACTACCGTCATGTGGTTGGCGTTGCCGGAAATATCTCCCCAGTTCACGCCGTTCACTGCCTGGTCAGCCCGGTACCAGGCCACCACCGCACTGTTCACGCAGGCAGGGCCGGCGTGGGTCATCGGTATGCTGTTGCCGAACTCCGATGTGCCGCAGTTATTGGCGGGAATGCGAAGGGTGGCCGTCCAGAAACCCAGGCCTGTAGCGCCGGGGCCGGCATTGTAAGTGATAGTTTGCGTGGAGGTTCCAGCGCTTACGTTCGGTATGGAGGTAACAAAATATTGCCCGCTCGTTTTGCTCGTAGCGGGATCGTTGGCATAAATATCTATCGTGTATTGCGCGCCTGCCGTTATGTTTGGAACGGTGAGCTGTATCTGGTACTGCCCTCCTCCCAGCGAGGTAGACGATACCAGCACCGGCGTCCGGCTGGCTGCGGCAGTGTAAGTACAGTTGCCCGCGGGATTTGAAATACCCAGGGTAGTATTATTATAAATGGAGTTATTGGTGATGACCACCTTGTTGGGCGCATCATTATTTATACCCGCGCCGCCGTTGCCATATATGACGCAACCGGTCACCTGCGCGTCTGTTACGCCCGCGGCGCCGTAGAACCAGATGCCGTGCTGGGCGGAATTGATTACCGTATCGCCCGTCAGGTCATAATCAGAAACGGCATTGGCGCCGTTAAGCACAATGCCGGCGCGAACGCTGTTCCTAAAAGAAGAGTTAACGATGTCCACATTACTGCGTGCGAAGTTCCCACCGAATTCAATACCGTCATTATTACCGGTAAATTTTGAATCGGTGACCAGGAAGTTGGTGGCCGCACCGGTTACGACGATCCCGTCGCCGTCAAACTCATTGAAGGAGACGTTATCGATAGTGACGCCGGTCGCCGTGCCTACGAAGAAGATCCCGTAATCCGCATCGTCCGCATTACCAGGCTTATCGCCATCCAGCACAGAATTGGTGATATTAACGGTGTTTGACGTGCCTTCGAACCTGATATAGGAAGGAGACGGGTAGATCCCGGGCATATTTAACCCTATCGTGGCCTGGTTGATCGTAATATTGCTGGCAGCGCCATTGAACCAGATGCAATTAAGATCGCATTCATTGATATTGATCGTATCCAGCGTTACATTATTCGTTGTATTATCGAAACGGATGGCATAATCCCCCTCATTATCCCCTACTCCATCCATGTCCACTGTAAACCTGTTCAGTTCTATATTGGTATTAACAAAATCGCTGTAAAAACCCAGGGACAAACCACCATAAAGCGAGTCGACCGTCACATTCCGGAACATGATATTGTTGGCTGTTTCCACCGCGCCCGCGGTGTGATCCAGCACGATCGCATTCTGGAAACCGCTGATATTGGAATTCGTCAGCGTCCACCCGTTCACCGCCGCATCGCGGAATACAATAGCTTCGGCGCCACGGGCATTTCCCGCGGTGCTTAAGTTAATGTTATCCATCACCAGGTTCGTATGCATGCCCGCCTCAAAATAAAAAGCCCGCCCGATGTGAGGACTGGGGCCGGTGGGTTCCACATCTGTTGAATAGATATTTCTTATCGTCAGGTTGGTAGTTGCCCCCCGCATCCGCATGAATGCATTCAGGAAATTGCCCACCGTACTGAAAGACCGCATGTTCTCAATCGTGATCCCCGTCCTGTTGGCAAAAATGTCCACATTGATGCCCCCGTTGTTCTGTATCGTAAAGTTCCGGATCGTCACGCCGTCTGCATCGATCGTAAACGGATTGACAGCAGTGTTGGCCCCCAGGCAAAACAGCGTGATCTTGTTCTCCCCGTCAATGGTCAGGTTGTTCGCCGTAATGGTTGGGAAACCCGCGGCCAGCGTAACCTGCCCGTGAACGTTAAATACGATGGAGTGAGTTCCCGCCCCAGCTGCATTCGCATCCAGGATGGCCTGCCGGAAAGAGCCAAGGCCGGCATCGTTGGTGTTGGTAACGGGAAAAGTGTCTGCCATCGCGGTGGCGGTCATCGTAATGCCAAGCAGTAAAAGCATGAAGCGTTTGCAGCTTTTGCTGAAAGATCTCGCATTCGGATAGGTTGCATTCAAGCGGAACATGGTACAGTGCTTTGGGTAAAGAAGGGGGCGCCCGGCCTGCTGTATGTGGCAGCATGCCAGGGAAGGCTCTCCGGGAGAACCTCAGTTATGCATATTTAGATATGGTCTATTACGCGAATTGGTTACTGATACGCCATACAGTCCTGTACAGTGCCTGTACGGAATGTTGTATAAGGAATGTAATAAAGGGTAATGGTAACAGTGCTCGGGTACTCGGGATACACATAGCGGGTTTCGGGTAAAAATTTCCCATAGGAAAAGGTTAATTAGTAAGGTTAGGATACGATTAAAGTCCTGTTTATTCCAGGTAACGGTTCAGACTACCGGGAAAATACTCTGGGCGAAATTAGTGGAACACGAAAAACTTATCTATAGTACATTACCTATCATTCTTGTAGTATTCATACTACAAATAAATACATTATGATTATTATTAATGAGACAAGAGGTTTGCTGAAACAACCCATTATTTTATATATTTGACCGCTACCTTTATATAACCAGTACCAATTAACCAAAATCAATGTTGTAATGGTGGATGCAACAGATGAAGCATTGTGCGGCATGATCAGAAACAGGGAGCAGGCAGCTTTTACTGTTTTATACGACAGATACCGGAACCAGATCTACGGCTACACGTTAAAGCTCTGCGGCTCGCCCGATGTGGCGCTGGACGCGGTGCAGGAAGTGTTCATGCAGGTCTGGCTCAGGCATGAAACGCTGGATCCCGCGCTGTCGCTGAAATCTTATCTTTTCCGCTCGGCCCGCAACTACGTGTTCGATTATCTTAAAAAAGCCGTCCATAGCGAAAAATTCCGGCAGTCGTTCCTGCAGTCATTTGAAGAAGGCTTCGGCGCGTCCGACCACCTGCTTTACACCAAGCAGCTGGAAGCCATTAAAATGAACGCCATCTCCCGCCTGCCCGCGCAAAGGCAGCTGATCTACAAAATGAGTAAAGTGGAAGGTTTCAGCAACCAGGAAATTGCAGACCGCCTGGGCATTTCCATCAACACCGTGAGGGACCAGCTGGTAAAAGCCTCCCGTTTTGTCAGGTCGTATCTCCACCGCCATGCGGACATTGCCATCCTGCTGGCCGCATTCCGCATCATCCTGCCTTCCTGAAAAAATATTTTCCGGGAGGATCGTCTTACCCCTTCACTCAATCGTATTACTACAGAGCAAACCATCCAATGGAGGAAAATCACGATCAGATAAAAGCCCTGTTCATCAGGCTGACAGAAGGGAAAAGCACTCCTGCCGAGCGTTTGCAGCTGCTGGAATACCTGCGGCACAACCCGCAGGCGGAGGCTGTTCCCGAAGTGGAAGAGCTGCAGCGTGACAACTGGCCTCTCATGCCCGAATGGGCTGCCGAAGCCGTAATGGCCTCCATCCTGCAAAAGGCCCCGGCCGCCAGGGTGCTGCCTTTGTGGAAACGTACCTGGGTAAAGGTGGCGGCAGTGATGCTACCCATTATTGGCATCGCGGCGCTGGCCATGATGCATTATGGGAAGGGAGAAGCTTTCCAACATTATGTGAACACCGGCAAAAGCGTGCAGACCATCCTGCTGGCAGACGGTACTTCCGTAAGCCTCAACCAGCGCTCGCGTTTATCGGTAAGCACGGCGGGCGGACGCGAAGTATGGCTGGAAGGGGAAGCATTTTTTTCCGTGCAGCAGCAGGCGGCAGCGCCTTTTGTAGTACACACGGCCAATGCCCTGGATGTGACCGTGCTGGGCACCGCCTTTAATGTGAATGCGCAAAAAACGAACACGCAGGTAGTGCTCAACGCCGGCCGCGTGAAAGTAGGCGCCGGCGGGGAAAACATCCTGCTCCGGCCCGGGGAAATGGCGGATTATAACGCGGCTACCGGCAAGCTGACCAAACAGCCGGCGGACACGCTGCTGCACACCTCCTGGAAATACGACCTGATCGCATTCAAGGCGCAGCCCATGGAAGCGGTGATGGATACACTCGAAAAACAATACGGCATAGAGGTGGTGTTCGACCGTCCGGAAGCGGCGGCCCTGCTGTTCACCGGCTACCTCGCCTCCAACGATCTGCCGCAGGCTATTAATACACTAGAAGAGGCTTTCACGCTTAAAATCACGTTACACAACAACCAGCTACACGTTAACATTAAATAACGCCTTCAGCCAACTACCAAAACTTAACTATGAAAAAAGTCAGATCTATCAGTGCAAAACTGATAACGGGCATCGTATTGCTTTTCTGTTTGCAGCTTTGCATGGCGCAACCCGGCAGGGCCGGCAACCATCCCCAGGCAGTATCGCTTATTTCGGTGATCAATGAGCTGGAAAGCCGGTTCGACGTACGGTTCAACTACAACACGCAGCTCGTTAAGGGCAAACAGATCACGATCCCCGGTACCGGCGAGTTCAAAGCAGGGAATATCGAGGCAACGCTCAACAAGTACATCGCATCGCTGGGCCTTGTCTGCAAAAAGATCGGCGGCAGGCTGTATGTGCTGAAAGCCGGGCAGCCCGCGGAAAAAACCGCGCCGGACCTGGCCGCCGGACCGCAGGTGCAGGAAGTGAACGGCACCGTGAAAGATTCGCTCGGCAATGCCCTTCCCGGTGTTACCGTACAGGTGAAAGGGAGCAATAAAGGCATCACTACAGACAGGGAAGGCCGCTTTACCCTCAGCCAGGTGAACGATGGCGATGTGCTCGTGTTCTCCCTCATGGGCTTCGCCTCCGTGGAGCACACGGTGAGCGGCACGCAAAACATCACCGTGGTGCTGAAAGAATCCACCATTGCGCTGGACCAGTTCGTGGTAACGGCGCTGGGTATTAAAAGACAGGAAAAAGCCCTCGGCTATGCCGTGCAGAAAGTGAAAGGCGATGCCGTGCAAACGGTGAAAGGCGTGGACGTAGCCACTTCCCTGACAGGACAGGTAGCGGGGCTGGTCGTAAAAAACTCCACCGAGTTCTTCGCCCGGCCGGGCATTGAATTAAGAGGCGAATCCGCCCTGCTCGTGATCGACGGCGTACCCTACGGCAACACTTCCCTGCGCGACATACCGACAGACGATATTGAAAGCCTCGACATCCTCAAAGGCCCCACCGCTTCCGCGCTGTATGGCTCCAGGGCCGCAGGAGGCGTGATCCTCATCACCACCAAAAAAGGCGCCGCCGGCTCGGGGCTGTCCGTCAACATCAACAGCAACACCATGTTCCAGAGCGGCTTCCTCGCCATACCCAAAACCCAGAGCTCTTATGCCCGCGGGCAGAACGGGAAGATCGACAACGATTACGTATGGGGGCCGAAGCTGGATGCCGGGCAAACCGCACGTGACTGGAACCCGGAGACCAAACAGTTCGAGGACGGGCGCCCGCTGAATTCCCTCGGGAAAGACAACCTGAAGAATTTCATGGAGCTGGGCGTGGTGACCAATAACAATATCAGCGTATCCCAAAGCGGGAAGAACGGCAGCTTCCGCGCTTCGCTGAACCACATCTACAACAAAGGCCAGTTCCCCAACGCCAAGCTCAATATGTACAACTTCACCCTTGGCGGCGAACTGAAAGCTACCGATAAGTTCACATTGGAAAGCCATATGGGCGTCAGCAAAAGGACCGCGCCGCAGATCTGGGGCACCGGCTATGGCAACCAGGGATATATTTACCAGCTCACCATGTGGACCGGCCCTGAGTACGACATCCGCCAGTACCGCGATTACTGGAAAGTGCCCAACCAGACGCAGAACTGGATGTACACCAACTGGTACGATAACCCTTACCTCATTGCCTACGAAAAGCTCAACGGCATCCAGCAGAACACGGTGAACGCAAGCCTTACCGCCAATTACAAATTCACCCCGGAGCTGAGCCTGCTGGCGCGCGTGGGCTATGATATGTACAGCAACAAAGAGACCTTCACCAACCCGGCCGCCAACATCTACTCCACCCGCGGCGGCTGGAACGCAAAGGGACTGTACAGGATAGACAAAACCTACGGCTGGAGCACCAACGACGATATCATGCTCAGCTACCAGAAAAAAGCCGGCGACTTCACCATTGATGCGATGGCCGGGGGTACTATTTATTTCTGGGTGGACGAAAGCCTCTCCGCCTCCACCAAAAATGGTCTTACTTCTCCCACTTTCCTTTCCCTGGCCGGTTCGGTAGAGCCGCCCACCATCACGCCCGGCTACAGCAGCAGGCAGGTGAACAGCCTTTACGGCCGGGCCGCCATCGGCTGGAAGAACGCCATCTTCCTGGACGTTACCGGCCGCAACGACTGGAACTCCGCGCAGCCCGAAGAAAGCAGGGATTACTTCTATCCTTCCGTCGGCTCCAGCGTAGTGCTGTCAGAGCTATTCAAAATGCCCGTCTTTACCGATATGTGGAAGATCAGGGGCTCCTGGGCCACGTTTAAAACACCCGCGGGCGTATATGCCACCAACCGCCTCTATTCCACTACCACGGCGGCCTGGAACAACCTGAACTCCGCCAGCTATCCGGGCAACCTGCTGGGTGCGGACCTGCTGCCCAGCTCGCAGCGCACCTGGGAAATAGGCACCGCCGCTTATCTTTTCCGGAAACGCCTGAGCGTGGATCTTGCCTATTTTAATAAGTATTATTACAATCAGCAAACATCCGTTTCCATCCCCAGTTCCTCCGGCTTTTCGTCCACCCTCGTTAATACCGATGAAACTTATGTACGCAAAGGAATTGAAGTAACCCTGTCCGGCTCCGTGATGAAAAGAAGGAATTTCGAATGGACCTCGATGATCAACTTCTCCAACCAGCACCGTTATTATAAGAACCTGGATTCCGTGTACTCCGCCAGGAACCCCTGGGTAAAAACCGGCGAGCGCCTCGATACGTACACCGATTATTACTGGCTGAGAGACCCTGAAGGAAACGTGATCCACAACAACGGCTACCCTGTTGAAAGCGATTATGTGCAGAAATACGGCTACACCGATCCGAAATTCAGCATCGGGTTCATCAACACCTTCCAGGTAAGGAATTTTACCCTAAGCCTCAATATCGACGGCCGCATCGGCGGGCTGATGTACAATTACATCAACGATAAGATGTACGACACCGGCACCCATCCGGATACTGACAACGCCTGGCGTTACGACGAAGTGGTGAACGGGAAAACGAATTATGTGGGCAAAGGCGTTAAAGTGACCTCGGGCAGCGTCACCTACGACAACTTCGGTAATATCACCAGCGATACCCGCAAATACGCAGCGAACGATATGCAGGTTTCTTACCAGGACTATGCGCAGAAATTCAGGGAAGGCGATTACGGCGTGCAGAAAAAGACCTTTGTGAAAGTAAGGGAAATGTCCGTCGGCTATAAGTTCCCTTCCACTGTGCTGGGCAAGAGCGGCATTAAAAATGCATCTGTATCCCTCACCGCGCAAAACCTTTTCCTGTTCACCAAATTCAGGTTCTCAGACCCTGATGTGGACACGGAAAACCTGAACTCACCCTCACAGCGGATGATCGGCATCAATATCCGGGCGGGCTTCTGATCACAGCATCCATCAATCAAAACATCAACACATGAAACGCATTAACCGCATTTATATGTTATCCATCCCGCTGGCAGTGATGCTGAGCGCGGGGTGCTCCAAGTTCGACAAGATCAATACCAACCCCAACAGGACCACGCAGGCCAGTTCTTCCATGCTGGCCACCAATATGATCCTCAGCGTTACGAAGAACAGCATAGCCAGCACAAAGGGCTTCATGCAGCCTTTCCTGCTGGGCAAATACCTCACCTGGGGCGAGGGGCAGGAAAACTTCCAGTATAACCGTTTCGGCAGAACGAACTTTGACAGGCTTACCCAGCTGCGGAACATCCCGCCGATGATAGCCGCCGCCACGGACGAAGGCCAGCGGAAGTCTTACAAAGCGCTGGGCCACTTTATCCGCGCCTGGCTGTTCTTCCAGTGCAGCATGCAGGTGGGCGATATCCCCTATTCAGAGGCGGGCAAAGGGGAATCAGACAATATCATCCAGCCGCGCTACGATACGCAGAAAGCCGTATTCCTCGGCATCCTCAACGAGCTGGACAGTGCAAACACGCTGTTCTCCCAGGGGGCGGATTTTGCGGGAGACCCGATCTACAACGGCAAAACCGACAACTGGCGCAGGCTCGCCAACAGCTTCCAGCTGCATGTGCTCATTAATCTCTACAAAAAAACCGGGGATGCGGACCTGAAAGTGACAGACCGCTTTAAGGAGATCGTGGCCAACCACCCGCTGATGCGCACTTACAAGGACAATTTCGCGCTGACCTATAACGCCACGCAGGGGCAGAATTATCCCTGGTCTGATGTGCCGGCGGGCTCGGGCAATTCTTTCGTGAAGTCCAACTATACCATGCTCACCACAACGCTCATAGATCCGCTGAAAGCCATGGGCGACCGGCGGCTGTTCTACTACGCCAAACCCTCCCCGGTGAAGATCAATGGAGGCATGCAGCCGTCTGACTGGGACGCATATCCCGGGGCAGAGCCGTCCAATTCGTTCCCTTCGCTTCAGACGATGCGCGTGTCAAAAGATTACACGGACCTCAACAACCGTTATGTTCAGCTGGTAGATGCGGAGCCGGTAAGCGTTTACAGCTACCAGGAGCAGCAGTTCATCCTTGCGGAAGCGGCGCTCAGGGGCTGGATCGCGGGAACGCCCGCACAGGATTATTTCGCGGCGGGCATTACTGCCGCCATGAAGTTCACGGCGGCTTATACGCCCGACGTGGCGGACTACCACCACAACATGAAGATCGATGATGCTTACATCCAGGGCTATGTTACCACCAACGCCCTCATCGGTACTGCCGCTAACCAGCTGAAGCAGATCATCACGCAAAAATACCTGGCGGGATTCCTGCAGGGCTGCAATTACAGCGCCTGGTACGAACAAAGGCGCACAGGCTACCCGGTGTTCGTGCTGAACTCCGGCACCAATCTCAATACGCCTACCACGCAGTTCCCGGTACGCTGGCTGTACCCATCCAACGAGCTGAGCTACAACAACAGGAACCTGGATGAGGCCATCCAGCGCCAGTTCAACGGCAGCGATAACGTGAACGGGATCATGTGGATATTAAAAGACTGATCATACCGGGTATCTTCAATAGAAAAGGTTGCTTCAGCTGAAGCAACCTTTTCATTTTAGTGTCAATTCATTTTAAACTTTACGGAACACCACGATGCCATTATGCCCGCCGAACCCGAAAGTATTGCTCATGGCTACTTTCACTTCTTTCTCATAAGCCGATCCCAATACGATCTGCACGCCGGCGGGAATGGTCGGGTCCAGGTTGCTGGTGTTGATGGTGGGCGGTATGAGGTTATCCGTGATGCTTTTCACCGCAGCGATCGCTTCTATTGCGCCTGCGGCGCCCAGCAGGTGGCCGGTCATGGATTTGGTGGCGCTGATATGCAGGTGCGCCGGGGTTTCGCCGAACACGCGCGTGATGGCGGCTATTTCGCTCAGGTCGCCCACGGGTGTGGAGGTGGCATGCGCGTTCAGGTAATCTACTTCTTCCGTGTTGAGCCCGGCATCTTCCAGCGCAAATTTCATGGCCTGGTAAGCGCCCAGCCCTTCGGGATGCGTGGCCGTCATATGATACGCGTCTGCCGTCATGGCCGCGCCCGCTACTTCCGCATATATTTTTGCGCCTCTTGCCTTCGCGTGCTCATATTCTTCCAGGATCAGCGCCCCTGCGCCCTCTCCCATCACAAAGCCGTCGCGCTCCGTGTCAAACGGCCGCGATGCAGTGGCGGGGTCGTCGTTCCTGATGGACATGGCCTTCATGGCACAAAAACCGCCAATGGATGCCGGCGTAATGGGCGCTTCGGAACCGCCGGTGATCATCACTTTAGCCTTGCCCAGGCGGATATAATTGAGCGCGTCCATGATGGCCGTATTGGAAGTGGCGCAGGCGGAAACGGTGGTATAATTAATGCCCATCAGGCCATATTTAATGGAGATCATCCCGGAAGCCATGTTCGTGATCAGGCGAGGTACGAAGTAAGGACTGAAGCGCGGGTTGAAACCGCCTTCCACATACTCCGTTACCTGTTCCTCGAACGTTTGCATACCGCCCTGGCCGGAGCCCCAGATCACGCCGGTGTCGAAAGGGTTCATGGCGCTGAAGTTCAGCCCCGCATCGGCAATGGCTTCCGCGGCGGCGGACAGCGCGTACTGTGTGAATGGGTCCGTTTTGCGCAGCTCGGCTTTATCCAAAGCCAGCGAAGGGTCGTACCCATGCAGCTCGCAGGCGAACCTGGTGCGGAAACGGCCCGCGTCAAAGCGGGTGATGGCAGCGGCGCCGCTTTTGCCGGCTGAAAGGTTTTCCCAGAAAGCGGTAACATTATTTCCAAGCGGCGTAACAGCGCCCATACCGGTAATGACAACTCTTTTCATAGTTCAATGATTTATGCGCCAAGATCCTCCAGCAGCTGCCGGCTGATCCTCGTAAATGCAGAAGGTCCCAGTACCCTCGATAACAGCAGTGACGACTGGAGATTGGAGATCACGAGCAAAGCCCTGTCTCCCGCGCTGCCTTTAAAATGAAAACGTTTGTGTTTGCGCCCCTGTTCCAGGCAACTGGTCATCCACTCCACAATAACGCTGGCCATCTCATGCACTTTTTCCCGCATTGCGGGCGACAGCGTTTCGTAGTCCGGCGCCAGCGATCCCATCAGGCAGACGTTACCATTGTTGCAATGTTTGCGGAATACGCCGAAGAATTTCAGCAGCTGTCCGTCTTCCGGCAGCTTCTTCCACTTTTCCGCATTCAGCGACAACAAACGTAATTCCTGTTCAACAACTTCGATACCAAGATCCATTTTGGTGGGAAAATGGTAATGGACCGCCGCATTTTTGACCTGCAAGGGCTCGGATATATCCTTGTAGCTAAAAGCGTTAAACCCTTTCTCTCTTATGAGCTTGTCCGCCAGAGACACGATTTTCTCCTTTGTTTCAGACATAACATGCACATTAAAACGGGTGCAAGTTACTTACTTAGTAGTAAGTAAACAAAAATAAGCTGGTTATATCCTGAAACAGGCCGATATTGACCAGCAAAGGCCGGCATTGCGGGGAGTTGCCGGGGATTTTATACAGGAAGCGCAACCAGCAAAGCCCGTCTCTAAAATAACATTGCGGCGCGGGCTGAAGGAAACCCGCTGTTTTTCTTTCTATTTTCCCTTCAGCCCCAGGTAATGTTTCCTTTCTTTTTCATCCAGGTGCTCGATGGCGTACCTCAAAGCGGTGCGGGGCATAGTGGCGGCATATTTATCCAGGAAGAGCTGTAATTCTTTGCGGTGGCGGCTTTTCCCCGCTTCCCTGATCCATCCGCCGACGGCTTTCTGCACCAATTCGTGCGGATCGTTCACCAGCATTTCTGCGATCCGGAAAGTATCTTCCACCTCACCCTGCCGCAGGAAATACGCGGTACTGGTGATGGCGGTGCGCCGCTCCCATTCGTTCTTCGATTTCGCGAGCTTGTTCAATATCGTGCGCGGCTTGTCGAAAATGTAACGGCCCACCACGAACTGGGCCGCAAGGTCCACCAGGTCCCAGTTATTGATGCGGTCGTGGCGTTGGATGTACAGGTCGAAGAGTTCTTTGCGGCGGCTCTCAGGGGTTTTGTTGCTGCGGCCCTGCTTATCCATAATGCTGAGCGCACCGGCCCGCACTTCGTGAACCGGGCTTTGCAGCAGCTTGTCCAGCTCGGCGGGCGGCATGGCAATGAAGGCTTTGGCAAGGGCGAACAGCTGGCCCATGCGTATGCCGATGAACTGGTCGCCGTCCTGCTGCCTGAAATACCGCATCAGCTTTTCGCGCTCCGTGGGTGAAATATATGCCTGCATGGCTTTCACGAAATTGTCTGCCGTGGCATTCTCCGGCACATCGGGCTGGCGGATGGCCGGGGCGGCGGGTGTTTTCTTTGCGGTAGCGGTCTTTTTCATGGGCAGCCTGTTTAGGGGCATCATAAATGTACACCTCCTTTTGGAACCGCGCCCGGTGCGGTTGCGCCTTTCAACAGGGCTATCGTGACATTCTACCCTGCCGCCGGCCCGGCGCCTTCGGAAGTCATGATTACCCGCCGGATGGTGCCGTCTTCATTAAAATACAGCCTGTCTATGCACACGGATCGCCGGAAGCTGTCGCCGCCCGGGAGGCCGCCGTTGTGGTAGATGAAATAGGTGGCCCCTTTGTAATCCAGGATGGCGGGGGAATTCGTCTGGCAGTTGCCCGCCAGCTCGTTCACGATGCCTTTGAATTCCCAGGGGCCGTGAATGCTCCTGCTCATGGCGTAAGCCACTTTTTCGGGAAACTGGTAACCGTAAAGAAGGTAATACCACCCGTCGCGCTCATGTATCCAGGCGCCTTCTGAAAATTCAGGAAGCGCGATGGTGCGGATGGGCCCGTCCAGCTCGGTCATGTTTTCTTTCAGCGCGGCGTAGTAACATTGGCCGTTGCCCCAGAACAGCCAGGCCTGCCCGTCTTTGTCTATGATCACGGTGGGATCTATATCATCCTTATCGCTGCCGGATGCCGTCATATCGTTGCTGATGAGCGCGGAACCGCGCGCGTCCCTGAACGGCCCTTCGGGCCTGTCTGCCACTGCCACGCCTATCGCCCTGCCGGGAATGGTTTTGTGCGCCACCGCCACATACCAGTAAAACAGGCCGTTCCGCGCAATCACCTGCGATGCCCAGGCCCCGTCTTTCACCCATTCAAAATCAGTGGCGCGCAGCGGGATGGGGTGCTCTTTCCAGTTCACCATATCCTGCGATGAAAAGCAGCACCATTCATGCATTTGGTAATTGTATTCGCCCTCGGGCGTTTCGTCGTGGCCGGTGTACATGTACACCGTTCCTTCGTGCACGATGGCGGCCGGGTCCGCCGTGTATTTGTGCCTGATCACAGGGTTGCCGGTTCGTTGAGTTGCATTCATCCCTACCCGTCATCAAAAAAAAGGCCATGCCGGCAACAGCCGTAAGCGGGCTATTGTTATTAAGCTATTATCGTTATTTTTATATATACCCTGACCCAAAAACCGCTTCATGGATTCATTCGCCCACATCAAGGTGATCCTCGGCATACTGCTGGGCCTCAGCATCAGGCAGCTGCTGAACGGCGCTATCAAGCTGGTGCAGCACCCGGACCGTAATCCTTTCTACTGGGTGCATTTCGTCTGGTCTTTTTATGTGTTCCTGCTGATGGTGCATTTCTGGTGGTGGGAATGGCATCTCACGCGCATCCAGCATTGGTTTTTCCCGGAGTACTTTTTTATTATCATTTACATTATCGTGTATTATGTGATTTGCGCGCTGCTGTACCCGGACGATCTGAAGGATTACAGCGGCTTCAGGGATTATTTCTATTCGCGGAAAAAATGGTTCTTCGGCCTGCTGGGCGCCAGCTTTGTACTGGATGTGGTGGATACCCTCATCAAAGGCGTGGATTATTTCCGACATTTCGGCCCGGAATATCCCATACGCAACACCGTTCATTTTATATTATGCATGATAGCCATGCGCACGAACAACGCTACCTTCCACGGAATACTGGTGTGTGTGTTTCTTTTATATGAAATTTCGTACATCCTGCGGCTGTTCATTAATCCCTGATGAAAAATTCTCTAACTTGTTGTTCCAACTACAACCCTATGCGTTATTTGTTACCTCTCATTTGCCTGGTCGCCGCCTGCGGCTCAGCTGCAAAAGAAAAAAATCCCTGTGATAAAATAAGAACAGGCGAGTTCCGCTTAAAAGGCCCGGACAACAATGCTACATGGACCATCATGAGGAATGATTCGGCCCAGGAAGAGATCAATCACTACACCGGCAAGTCTACCCGCTTCGCTGTAAAATGGACCAGCCCCTGCGAATATGAGCTGCGGCTTATTCCCGCCTCCGATACCGGCAGTGTCTACGAGACGCTGAAGAAGTCGGTGATAAAGGTGACGGTCACCAATGTGAACGATAACTTCTATGAATTCACCACCGTCCGGAACCTGGACAGTTTTACGGTGAGCGGCCGCATGCAGATACTAAAACTGTACTAAAAAAGCCCTCCCGGATACCGGGGGGCTTTGATCAAAATAACGTACAATTTTATTCCGCCGAAGCGATCACGCCCCTGAAGAAGCCCGCTGATTCAGCGATACCGGGCAGCGGATCGGTCATGTCCTTTTCGTATTCGACGCTGGCGATGCCGGCGAACTTCACTTTCTGCATAGCTTTCACCAGTCCTGCGAAGTTGATCACGCCGCGGCCGATCTCCGTTGCTTTTCCTTTATTGGACGCCTCGGTCACATCCTTGATATGCAGGTCAAAAATGCGGTCTTTATATTCGCGGATAGCTTTGCCGGGCTCTTCACCCGCGCGCATGGCATGACCGATGTCCAGGCAGATGCCCATACGTTCGTCGCGGTTTTTGATGAGGTCGTGTACATTCTTCGGGCCGGGATATAATTTATCTTCCGGGCCATGGTTATGGATCGCGATGCGGATGTTGTATTCCTTTACTTTCTTCTCCGTGTAATCGAGCAGCTCGGGATTGGGCACGCCTACGATCAGCGGCACGCCCACGCGTTTGGCATATTCAAAGGCTTCGTCCACCGCTTTTTCACTTTTCATATAGATCACGCCCACGGCATATACCTTGATCTCCGCGGCGGCGAATTTGTCCAGCACTTCTTTGATCTTTTCAGGGCCACTGTTTAGCGGGAGGTGGATATCCTTAACGGAAATGAATCGGATGCCCACGCGTTTCATCATGGCAATCGCCTTGTCCAGGTCGAATTTCGCGAAAGTATAACCGGCCATCCCTACAGGGAAATTAACAGCGCCGGCTTTAGCGGTATACCCCGCGCTGGCCAGGACCGGCGAAACCGTGGTTACAGCCACGCCCAGTGCGGCATTCCGCAGGAAGCTCCTTCTTGAAGACATATTATAACTGATTTATGTTGACTCAAGTTGGTCATTTTTCTGATTTTTTTTCTAAAAATATTGACGGCCGGTATTTGTCTTCACAAGAAATCCGGCAGCAACCCGGGAAGGGATGATATGCCCGCGGCATCGCTATAAAACAACCATAAACACACTGCTGTTGCTCATTCAGCCCGTGCATTTGCCGCATTTGCCCCTCTTCCGAACCCCGCAAAGAGAGTAACTTCAGGTAAATAAAAACCGGCTTATGTTCAACAACACCAAAGCATTCAGCAGCTTCTCCGTGAATGACCTGAAAAAGGCAAAAGAATTCTATGGCCAGATGCTTGGCCTCAACCTGGAAGAAGGAGAAATGGACACACTCACCCTGAAGATCGCAGGAGGAGCCAGCATACTGATCTACCCGAAACCCGATCATACGCCCGCCAGCTTCACCATCCTCAATTTCCCGGTAAAGGATATAGAGCAGTCCGTGGACCAGCTGGCGCAGAAAGGCGTGCGGTTCGAGCAATACGAAGGCGAGCTGAAAACCGATAAAAAAGGCATCTTCCGTGGCGGCGGGCCGCTCATCGCATGGTTCACCGATCCTGCGGGGAATATCCTGTCCGTATTACAGGAAGGGGAAAAATGACCCATCCCTTCCACTGCCGCGGGCTGACGGGATAAATCGTACCTTTGCGCGATGGATTATTTTGCAAGGTTGCAGGAATTGCTGAAAACAGAAAGGGAAGAAGACAGGAAAAACTACCACCAGCTCACGGAAACCGCTCCCGTGGCTGTAAGGCGGGCCAACGGCCTTACCTGGTACCCTATTGCCATCCGCGGTTCCGAAATGAGCAGGGGCGATTACCTGACTGTTGAGCTTGAACGCACCACCCACCAGGAGATCGTTCACCAGCTGCGTTTCGGCGCGGCCGCCATGCTGTTCTCCAACCACAATCCCAAAGAAGACCACCTGGAAGGCGTCATCTCCTGGCAAAGCGGCAACCGCCTGAAGCTCACCCTCCGCACAGACGAATTGCCGGACTGGGCGGACGACGGCAAGCTGGGCATCGACCTGCTGTTCGACGACAACAGCTACGATGAAATGCAAAACGCCCTCAAACAAGCGGCCGCGCTGGCTGAAAAGCCCAACGAAGGCCGCCTCGTGCGCATCCTCACCGGTTCGCAGGCGCCCTCGTTCCATGCAGACGCGCCGCCTTTTCAACATCCCCGCCTTAATGCATCGCAGCAGGAAGCTGTTCAGAAAATACTTTCCGCCAACGACGTAGCCGTTGTTCACGGCCCGCCGGGCACCGGCAAAACCACCACGCTGGTACAGGCTATCAAAGCCATCGCAGCACAACAGCCCGGGCAGATACTCGTGGTGGCGCCCAGCAATACCGCGGTGGACCTGCTCAGTGAAAAACTTTCAGAAGAAGGCCTCAACGTGCTGCGCGTAGGCAATCCCGCCCGCGTGTCAGACAGGCTTGCCTCGCTTACGCTGGACAGCAGGATCGCCGGCCATCCCGGCATCAGGGAGATCAAACGCCTGAAAAAACAGGCCGGCGAATTCCGCGATATGGCACACAAATACAAACGCAACTTCGGCAAAGCCGAAAGAGAACAGAGGAAAGCGCTGTTCACCGAAGCAAAGAACATCATGAAGTCCGTGGAGAGCACGGAACAGTATATCATAGACGATGTGATGTCCAAGGCCCGGGTGGTGGCCGCCACACTGGTAGGCGCCAGTCATTATACCGTGCGCAACCGCCATTACCATACCGTAGTAATAGACGAAGCAGGTCAGGCATTGGAACCCGCCTGCTGGATACCCATCCTGAAAGGACAGAAAGTAGTGCTGGCGGGAGATCATTGCCAGTTGTCGCCCACCATCAAATCCGCCGAAGCGGCCCGCAAAGGCCTGAGCACAACGCTGCTTGAAAAATGTGCCGCATTGTACCCCGAAGCCGTAGTAATGCTCGAAGAACAGTACCGCATGCACGAAACCATTATGGGTTATTCCTCTTCCATTTTTTACAAAGACAAATTAAGGGCGCACGCTTCCGTTGCACAGCACCTGCTCCATCCCGAAGAGGCGCCGCTGGCTTTTGTGGACACCGCCGGCTGCGGTTTCGATGAAAAAACAGAGGGCACCAGCACGAGCAATCCCGAAGAAGCCGCTTTCCTTTTCAAACATCTCAACCAGCTGGTAAGCGCGCTGCACCCGCATTACAAGCCGGAAAGCTTCCCCTCCATCGCCGTGATCTCGCCTTACAAAGAACAGATCTACCTGCTGAAAGAACAGCTGGAACATTCGCCCGCGCTGAAAGCCTATGGCGATAAAATATCCGTGAATACGATCGACAGCTTCCAGGGGCAGGAGCGCGACATCGTGTACATCAGCATGACGCGCAGCAATACCGAAAACAAGATCGGCTTCCTTTCAGACGTGCGCCGGATGAACGTGGCCATGACGCGGGCGCGGAAAAAGCTGGTGGTGATCGGCGACAGCGCCACGCTTTCGCAGCTGCCTTTCTATGCGGATTTCATCGCCTATGCCGAAGCGCGCGACGCATACCGCAGCGCCTGGGAATACATGGAAAACTAATTATATTGTATTTTAGCCCGGGAAAGCGGTGTATTCCCCTATGCCGGCGCCATGCCGCGTGAATTCCCGGAGCGCTTTCCGTAACCATGCATATCATGACCCGCACCTGGATGTTCTGCTGCCTTTGTTTGCTGCCATGCATGCTGTTCGCCCACGAGGGCCTGCGGTTCCGCTTCCTGGACCTGCCCGCCTCCCTGCGCGACGTAAGCATCACGCATGTGGCGGAAGACCGGAAAGGGATACTTTGGTTTTCCACCAGCAGCGGCCTGCACCGCTACGATGGCAACCGCCTCCTCACGTTCGACCTCTTCAGCAAACCCGCCCTCATCAGCAACGCCGTGAGCTGCCTGCTGGCAGACGGGCACGACCGCATCTGGGCCGGCACGCCCAACGGCCTTACCATGATAGACCTGCATACCTGGAAAGCCACATCCTGGCCATACCGCCCCGGCTCCAAAGAAAACCTCGTGTTAAAGTTCATGTGCGAAGGGAAAGACGGCACTGTTTACCTCATCTCCGACAACGCGGCGCTGTACCGCATCAGCGGCGGTCAATTGACCGAAGCGGCTGATCTGAGCAAGCTCCTGCCGGGGAAGAATATACAATTGAGCGGGGTATTCGAGCCGGTAAAAGGCGAGTTGTGGCTATTGGTGAACGGTCGCTTCGCGATCATGCAGCAGCAAAAGATTGTACGTTATTTCCCTTCCGTGGAAATGAAAGATGCCATCACGGAAAAAGTGCTCTTCCACGAAAGCGGCAAAGTGATCTTCAACGTGGCCGGCGACGGCATCTACATCGGCAGCATGGCCACCGGCGAAGTATCCCGCTGGAAACACCCGCTCAACGATTCCCTCGCCGGCCAGCGGAAGATCAGCTTTTTCCCCATGCATCACGGCTATGCCGGCATTTATATCAATAAATACGGCTTCATCGGCCTTGATCCGGTAAGCGGTAAAATACAGGAATCAGAACCCGAAGTGATGCAGCATTTCACCAATGCCGGCATGCTGCTGTTCCAGGGAAGGGATGAAAAAAACTATTTCAGCTTCAACAAAGGCATTGCGGTGCTGGAGCCCGTCAGCACCCTTTTCCGCAACTACCTCGGCACCGCTTCTTCTGAAACGGTGCCTTACAGCGTGCGCAGTCTTTACCGGCATACAGACGGCGCCTGGTTCATCGGCAATTACCGCGACGGGCTGACGTTGCTGGATGAAAAGACCGGGCGCTTCAAACAGCTTGCGCAACGGTTCGTGTACGCCATGTTGCCCTGGAGCAAAGACACTTTGCTGGCAGCCACCGAAGGCGACGGCCTCCTATGGCTGAATATCCCGCAACGCAGCCTGAGCCCCGTACGCAGCAGCGCAACAGGCGGTATTACATCGCTCGCCCGGTACACTACGAGTCTCTGCCGCGAAAACGATTCGCTGGTATGGGCCGGCACCTACAGCGGACTTTTCCTGGTGAATGTCCGTGCAGGCCGTACCGTACCTGTGCCGGCCATTGATGGCCATCAGCGTATCATGACCGCGAAGATCAACCAGGTAATGATAAAGGGTTCGCTGCGATACATCGCCACCGCGGCCGGGCTTTTTATTTACAATACCGCTACCGGCGAAATACGCAAAGCCGCGGCAGAGCAGCCTGAAACCGGCGTGTACTGCCTGCGGGAAGTGAACGGCCGCATCTGGGCCGGCACCAACGGCCGCGGCATCTTGGTGCTGGATGCGGCAGGCCAGCCCGTGGAAACATTGAACTCCACCGGGGGCCTCGCAGGCAACGCCGTATATTCCATGTTGTCCGACGGCGGCTATCTTGTGGCCGGAACGGACCATGGCCTGAGCCTGGTGCAGGCGGACAATTTTGCCATCCGGAATTATTCCCGGCTGGATAAGCTGCCGTCCAACGAATTCAATCATTCCGCCGCGCTGCAAAGCGACGGCAGGATGTACTTCGGCACCATCAACGGCTTCACCTGCTTCAGCCTCTCGCAATTGCTGGCCGCCGGCACCACGCATGCGCTGCCGCCCGTTTATTTCACCAGCTTTACCACCAGCAGCAACAAAGGCCAGGTGCAGGATTATACCCTGCCGTACAAAACGTTGAAGTCGCTGGAAGTGCAGCCGGGCACTGAATATTTTTCCCTCCGCTTCGGCGGGCCCGACCATGAAGCGAGGCAGCTGCAATATTATTACCGTTTAAAGGAAGAAGAATGGAAAGAGATCGGCCGGCAGCCGGAGATCAGCTTTGCGGGCCTTGTGCCGGGGAAATACCTCGTGCAGCTGGCCGCCCGCATCACGCCGGGCAGCCCGGTGCAACCTTTGCTTTCGCTGCCGCTCACCGTTTTCCCTTCCTGGTACCAGACCTGGTGGTTCCGAATACTGGCAGTGCTGCTGGGTGCGGGCGTGGTCTGGTCCGCCTGGCGTTACCGCATGCGGCAGCTGCTTAAAGAGCAGCAGCTGCGCACTAAAATAGCCGGCGACCTCCACGACGAAGTAGGCAGCTCCCTCACCCGCATCTACTTCCAGGCAGACCTGCTGCGCATGAAAGAAGAACATACCCCCGCCCTGCAAAAAATTGCCGACACCAGCCGCGATGCGCTCACTACCATGAGCGATATGGTCTGGTCCATAGACGCGCGGTTCGATACCGCGGCAGACCTTGTAAGCCGTATGCGCGATTACGTGATGAAGCTCCAGCAGGACCTCGGTCTTTCCTGCAGCTTCCAGGTAACGGGCAGCTATGCGGAAAGGGCCCTGAGCCAGATGATCCGGCAGAACTTCTTCCTCATTTTCAAGGAAGCAGTGAACAATGCAGCGCGGTATACCGCCGGGGGCAACATGAGCATCGCGCTTCACTTCGGGCAGCAGCTGGTGCTGGAAGTGCAGAACCCTTGTGACGAACATGCCGGCGAATATGCCGAAGAACATGCCCGCCCGCTCCGAACCTACCAGGGCGGCCAGGGCCTCCAGCATATGCGCATCCGGGCGGGGCGCATGAAAGGCGCGCTGGAAACCGGCGCGCAGAACGGCCTCTTTACCGTTGCGCTCACCGTTCCATGGTAAAGCCTCCCCCAAAAGAGGGAGAGATTCTTTCACTTGTAATACACATCTTTACAATATGATTCACCTGGGGATACTGGAAGACGATGCGGAGATCCGGCATACCTTAACGGAGTATTTCTCCCGGCAACCCGGTTTTACCTGCGCGGTGAGCGCGGGAGACGTTGCTTCCTTCCTCGACGCCTGGGACGACCAGACCCAGCTGGACATGGTGCTGTCAGACATCAGCCTGCCCGGGGAATCAGGCATACAGGGCATTCACCGCATCAAACGCCGCGCCCCCCGCTGCCAGGTGGTAATGCTTACGGTGTACGACGACCCGGAAAAGATATTCCAGGCGCTTTGCGCGGGAGCCACCGGTTACCTGCTGAAACAAACCTCCCTGCAGAAGATCAGGGAAGGACTGATCAGCCTCCGCGACGGAGGCGCCCCGATGTCTCCTGGTGTAGCGCGGAAAGTGGTGGCATATTTCAATCCAAGATCGGCGGACAACCTGGAGGAAAAACTCACGCCCAGGGAAGCGCAGATACTCCAGGCCATAGAAGAAGGCCTTACCAACAAAGAGACCGCCATCAGGCTGGACATTTCACTGGAAACCGTCAAAACGCATATCAAAAATATATACCAGAAGCTGGAGGTAAACAGCCGCCACGCGCTTATTTCAGGCAGGTACAAAAAACTTTCCTGAACGGCACACTGGTTCAGTAATATAAATCAACGCATGTACGGAAGTCATGTTTAATGTCCTATATTCCCTAGTATAGCAAAGCACATCCCGGGCAGGTGAAAGCTTGTCCGGGTTTGTTATTTTATTTCCGCCCGTCCAGCCTCACCCTGAAACCCGCATAGAAATTCCGGCCGGGCGCGGCATTGTAATAACGGCCGGCGGCGGCGTTGATGTCGTTGCCCAGGCTGTAGGTCTCGTTCAGCAGGTTGTCTGCCCCGGCAAAAACACCGGCCTGCCACCTGCCGCTCCATGTGAAAGTATATTGCGCTTTAAGGCCCAGCAGGTGAAAGGATGCGGCTTTGTCCGTATTCGCATCATTCAGCCAGGTGTCGCTGTTGTACTGGTAAGTAAGGAAAAGACCGAGAGCGGGCAGCAGCTGGAGATCCGCCGTAGCGGCCACAGTATGCGCGGGCGTGCCGGGAAGGGCATTGCCGTCGTACACTTTATCCTGCTGGCGGAATTCATCGTAGCGGAAATGATGGTAAGTGTATGCGCCGCGGAGCGTCAGCATGGTATTGAACCGGTATTGCAAAAGCGCTTCAAAACCTTTTTGCGTAGTGGCGCCCGCATTCTCGAAATAATCCGCGCCGCCGGCATCCCGGCGCTGCACGATGGCATCCTGCAGGCGGAACCAGAACAGGTTGACGTCGTACCAGAAACCGCTTTTACCGCCTCTTACGCCGGCTTCGTAGTTCCAGCCTTTCTCCGCCTGCAAAGTTGTATTGATCACGCTGGTGCTCGGCAGCAGCTCCGCCACGGTGGGCGGGCTGAAACCTTTGGACACTACGGCGTATACGTTCGCCCATGCATCGAATTGTTTCATCACCGCCAGTCTTGGCGCCCATTCGTTCTTATAACGGCTGGTGAAATTGAATGCCGGCGTTTCTGAAACGCGGGTGAATTTTGTGCGGGTATTGTTCATGCTGATGCCCGCCGTGATCACCCAGCCCTGCGGCAACAACAGCTCCGGTTGCAGGAAAAGCGAATATAGCGTGTTATTGATCCTGTCGTCCGTTTGCAATATTCCGGCCCCGCCGTTGACGTTTGTAAATACTTTCGTGGAAAAATCGCCGTGCTGCACTTCCGCTCCCCCCAGTATTCTCAGTATGGAACGGGAATAGGTAAACACCGTTCTGCCGCCATAATGCGGCTCGCGGCGTTTCTCGAAATTCCGGATGGCAGGGTTCTCCAGCGAGCTGAATGCGCCGTATACGCCCGTGCGCTGCTCCCAATGCTCATTCCAGCGGTACCCGAACTGCAGGCCGCCCCACAGCGTTTGCTGGTGAATGGCCGCATGCGCGCCCGCGGCTGAAGGAAAACCTCCGCCGGCCGGTCTTGCCTGCCGCTTATCCGCTTCAAACTGCGCAAGCGTGAGGGCCCCGGGCGTTTCATAAAAGAGATCACCATACAGCAGGTGGCCTTCCAATGTCGCTTTATCGTTGGGTTTCCACCGGCCGCCCCAGCCCGCCACCTTGCGGTGCATGTAGGTCTGCGCGCGGTAGCCGTTGGATTCCTGCCAGCTCAGCAGGGCCTGCTGTTTGAAACGTTCTGTTCCCCAGTTGCCTTTACCGGCCAGCAAATGGCTGCCGTAGCTGCCGCCGGTGTACCCGGCGGTAAAATTATCCTTATCCTCAAACCCGCTCTCCGCCAGCAGCACGCCGCCGGTGCCTGCGCCGTACAAACTGCTGCCCGGGCCTTTCAATATCTCCATATCCGAAAAACTGCCCACGGCAAACTGGTTCAGGTAAGTATTGCCGCCGGGATCCGTGAAAGGCAGGCCGTTGTAATACATCTTCACATTCCGCACCCCGAAAGGCGAACGCAGGGAACTGCCGCGGATATTGAGCCGGTAGCTGCCCGGGGAACGTTCTTCCATTCTCACGCCGGGCTGCGCATTCAGCGCGGGGAGGATGGACTGGCCGGAAAGCCTTTGCAGATCCTGCTGGCGCACCAGGGCCACTGCCGCCGGGATAGAGGCCAGCTGGCGCTGTTGGGAATAACCGTGTACGGTAATGCCGCCCAGGGTAGTGGTATCCGACTGGGCCATAGCGGGAAGCGCGAATGCCAGGGCCAAAAGGGCCGTCAAAGTTTGTGTGGAAGCCATGGACCGTAAAATAGGAAATCCCTGTTTAATGAATTAGTGATATTTTTGCTGTTTAAACCGATTTGATTTTGAGCGCTTCCGTTTTCCTGATCACGCCGCCTTTTACACAGCTGAACACGCCATACCCGGCCACCGCCTACCTGAAAGGCTTCCTGAACACCAGGAATATACCGGCTTTCCAGGCTGACCTCGGCATCGAGGTAACCGTGGCGCTGTTCTCCAAAAACGGGCTCCAGGCGCTGTTTGACCGCATTATACAACGCGGCGGCGAACTTCCGGACAATATCTCCCGCATCATCGCTTTACAGGACGATTACATTCACACCATCGACGATGTGATCCGCTTTTTGCAGGGCCACAACCCCACCCTGGCGCACCGCATCTGCAAGCGCGACTTCCTTCCCGAAGCCGCCCGCTTCGCGCAGCTGGAAGACCTGGGCTGGGCCTTCGGTTCCATGGGCACGCAAGACAAGGCCAAGCACCTCGCCACCATGTACCTCGAAGACCTGAGCGACCTGATCATGGAATGCGTGGACGAGCATTTCGGTTTCAGCCGTTACGCTGAAAAGCTGGCCCGTTCCGCCAACAGCTTCGATGAGCTTTACGAAGCGCTGCAGCAACCATATACTTACATCGACGAAATACTCATACGCATCCTCGCCGAACGCATGGCCACCGTACAACCTGCTATGGTAGCCATTTCCGTGCCGTTCCCCGGCAACCTTTACACTTCCCTGCGTTGCGGGCAATGGATAAAAGCCCATTATCCTGACGTGAAAGTAGCTATGGGCGGAGGATTCGCCAACACAGAACTGCGCTCGCTCTCCGATGCGCGGGTGTTTGAATTTTACGATTTCATCACGCTGGATGATGGGGAAGCGCCCATCGAAAACCTTTACGGGTACATCACCGGGGCCAAAACGCAACAGGAGCTGAAACGCACCTTCATGCTGGTAAATGGCGAAGTGACTTATTTAAACAATCAAAGCTGCGCCGATTACAAACAAGGTCAGGTAGGCACGCCGGATTACAGTGATTTTTTACTGGACCGGTATATCTCCGCCATCGAAGTGGTGAACCCCATGCACCGCATGTGGAGCGACGGGCGCTGGAACAAGCTCACCATGGCCCACGGCTGTTACTGGGGCAAATGCACCTTCTGCGATATCTCGCTGGACTATATCCGCCTCTACGAACCCATAGCCGCGTCGCTGCTGGTGGACAGGATGGAGGAGATCATCAAACAAACCGGCGAGACCGGTTTTCACTTCGTGGACGAAGCGGCCCCTCCCGCCCTCATGCGCGCGCTCGCGCTGGAGATCATCCGGCGGAAGCTGACCGTCAGCTGGTGGACCAATATCCGTTTCGAAAAAAGTTTCACCCGCGACCTGTGCCTGCTGCTGAAAGCATCCGGCTGCATCGCGGTGAGCGGCGGCCTGGAAGTGGCTTCAGACAGGCTTTTGGAGCTGATACAAAAAGGGATCACCGTAGCGCAGGTGGCACAGGTGAACCGCAACTTTACCGAAGCGGGCATCATGGTGCACGCTTACCTGATGTTCGGCTTCCCCACGCAAACCGCGCAGGAAACCATCGATTCGCTGGAAATGGTGCGGCAGATGTTCAAAGCGGGCATCCTGCAATCCGCCTTCTGGCACCTTTTCACCATGACGGCCCACAGCCCCGTTGGCCTGGAACCCGCCAAGTTCAAGGTAAAAAAAGAAACAGAAGCCATGGGCGCCTTTGCGAACAACGACATTATGCACATCGATGAAACCGGCGCCGATCATGAGTCTTTCAGCTTCGGCCTCAAAAAATCACTCTTCAACTACATGCACGGCATTTGCCTGGACGACCCTTTGCAGAAATGGTTCGAATTTAAAGTGCCGAAAACGAAAATTGCGCCGGACTATATTGTGAACGCGCTGACGGAAGACAAGCTCGCTTCCGCCAAACCCACCGCGAAGATCGTGTGGCTCGGCAAAAAACCGGCCCTGCAGACCCTCACCAAAAGCAAAAAAGGCAATACCTGGGAAGTAGCTTCCCTTACTTTCCAGAACAGGAAAGAAAAGATCAATATCAGCGTGGAACCGCAGCAGGGACAATGGCTGGCGCACATCCTGGAGAAAGTATCCGTAGACCAGCCCAAAACGCTTACGCTGCAGGAAGTGAAAGAAAGCTATGCAGCGGCGGGGCTGGAAGATTTTGAATTGTTCTGGGACAACAAACCGGTGAACAACCTCTATAAATTCGGGTTGCTGAATTTATAATATCCCGTCATTGCGAGAAGCAGCGGGGGATTTTGTGCGGAAGACGCGACGAAGCAATCTTCGAATGCCGGGTCAGCTCAATTCAATGTGGGAGATTGCTTCGTCGCCCCACCCACTTAGCTTCGCTGCTCCTCGCAATGACGCGTCTATTTCTTTTTCCCGCGCGATTTAGGTTTGCCGTACTTCTTCATCATCTTTTCCTTGTGGCTTATTTTCACGTTCACCTTCCGGTTTTTCGCGGCCTTTTCGTGGAAAGCCGCGCCTGATTCACGTTTGGGCTTCTTCAACACAATATTCGGCACAATCACTTCAGGAATTTCCGCTTTGGTGAGCACGGTGGAGATCTCCAGGTTCTCCGGCAGGGGCGTTACCGGCACTTTGTAATTCATCAGCTCCTCCGTTTTTTCCAGCTGCTCCATTTCGTTTTCCGTAACAAAGCTGATGGCATTGCCCCGCTTGTCCTGCCTGCCTGTGCGGCCAATGCGGTGAATGTAACTTTCGGGGGCCTCCGGCATATCGAAGTTGATCACATGCGTTACTTCGGAAATATCCAGCCCGCGGGCGATGATGTCTGTGGCGATCAGCAGGCGGGTGTTCCCTTCCTGGAACTGTTTCACGGAATTAAAACGGTAGTTCTGCTCCTTGTTGGAATGTATCACACCCACTTTACCTGGCATATCCGCTTCCAGCCTTTCAAACAGCTGGTCCGCCAGCTGTTTGGTGCTTACGAAAAGCAGCACCTTCGTCATATCTGCCTGCTCTTTCAGCAGCAGCTCCAGCAGGTTTACTTTCGTATTGAAGTTGGGAACATGGTAAACGCCCTGCGAGATATTCGCCAGCGGCGTGCCGGCGGGAGCGGCTTCTATCGTGGCGGGGTTGTTGAAGAATTCGGTAATGAGCGCTTCCACTTCCGGGGTGATGGTGGCGGAGAACATCAGGTTTTGGCGCCGCGCGGGCAGCAGGTCCAGTATATTCTTCAGCTGCGTGCGGAAGCCGAGGTTCAGCATTTCATCCACTTCATCGATCACCAGTTTTTTGATGTTCTTCAGCTTCAGCGCCCCGCTCAGCGCAATGTCCACCAGCCGGCCGGGGGTAGCCACCACCACGTCCAGCTTGCCTTCGGCGGTAGCCATCTGCGGGTTCATATTCGTGCCGCCGTAAAAGCCGGCTACTTCCACGTTCATGTAAGTGGTGAGCTTTTTCACGGACTCCACTACCTGCGCTACCAGTTCCCTGGTGGGCACCACAACGAGTATCTGCGGAAACCGTTCTTTGGTAAAGGTCCACTGGCGCAGGCAGGGCAGCAGGTATGCAAAGGTTTTACCCGTGCCGGTCTGCGCAATGCCGCACACGTCCTGCCCGCTCATGACCACGGAGAACACCTTGTGCTGGATGGTGGTAGGCGTGGTGATGTTCAGGTCTTCCAGGGCGGAAAGCAGCGGTTTGTTCAGGTTCAGATCGTTGAAAGTCATAGTTGCCGGTAGCATTAAGCCGCAAAAGTACGCCAATTTGGCCGGAATACGGCTTCACCCGGCGGGAAAGCACAAAAGGACCTTGTTTTTCCCTCATTACAATAAAAAAGGGATAACGCCTTCAACAGGCATTATCCCGGTAATATTCGTCCCTTCCCGGAAATTTATTTCGCGCTGGCCACGAGGGTCACATCCAGTGTGAAGTCGTCGTAGATGGCTTTATCGCCCAGGTTCTCGAAGAAGTTCTTGGAGCGGTACTTGATGTCGAACTTGGTGCGGTCTACCGTTACGGTCGCTTTTGCAGTGGCCTGGCTGCCGGCTACGGTCAGGGTAGCGGGGAAAGACACGGGATTGGTAATGCCTTTGATGGTGAGGTTGCCGGTAACGTCGTAATTGCCGCCGCCTTTAGCGGTTGCGCTGGTGATCACGAACGTTGCGGTGGGGTGCTTTTCCACGGAGAAAAAGTCGTCGCTTTTCAGGTGACCCACCAGCTTACCGTTCATATCCGCATTGGTGATATCTGTTACGGTGATGCTGCGGGTATCCAGCGTAAAGCTGCCGCCTTTCAGTATGTTTTTATCGATATCCAGCTGGCCCGCGGAAACGGCGATGGCGCCGGCATGTGAGCCGGTCACTTTTTTGGCGGTCCAGGTGAGTTTGCTCTGCTGGTTGTCTACCTGGTAAACTGCATACGCGGCTTTGGTATGCGCGGCTGATTTTGCAGGGTTCTCGTTGGCTGGCACAGCGAAAGACATCATAATGGCTGCCCCGCTGATAAATAATAAAGTGGCTAAACGTCGCATGTGTGGTATGGTTTTAAATTTTGTTCGCGTGTAATTTCAAGAATTCCCGTCAATATACATAATTCCCTACAACATAAGTGGACTAACCTTCACGTAACCGCCTGCACTTTAGCATTTGCTTCACAAACATTTCACATAAGTTTTACACTTCAGCGTATACTTTAGAGGTGTCATCGAATGCTTTCGCCGCCATTCTAAAACGCGTATGCGGAGCCGGCCTTTCATCCTTTCGTTTACCCCTCAGCGTATCGTCCTCTGAACGCCCTGAAGGTATTGTTACGGAAACCTTCGATTAGCTTAAGTGTAAAAAAGCCGGTCTCTGCACCGGCTTTTTCCTGCCTGTCAGAATATACGCAAAATCCGCCGAATATAAAATAGTTTATAAACCCCGAACTCGTTAAATTCATGCAGCCTGTTAACTTGTAACCCGTCGCTATTGAATTTTTCAATATAAATCGCTCTCTATCGCTTTTGCAGAAGGTAAGGAGCCCGAACATTCAGGTCTGTCCGCATCCCCCATGAAATTTCCCATCCCTGTACATCCCTGTCAAAAAAAAGCTGCCCCCTGGAGGAAACTCATTTGCGGGACAGGATCTTATTACCCTATTTCTATTATTTATTGATATCCCCCAGCTCCACCTTCCGTCTTTCTTTGATGATGATGTGCGTGGTGTGGGTGAACACCTTATCGCCGTTCCCGTACTCCAGGAACATTTCCAGCGGCATCACCACCGGCGGATACGAGCCTGCTATGCGCATGCGCTCTATCTGTATCTTGAAATGATCCGGCATCAGGCTGTAGCCGGGGAATACGGCATGCGGGTCCATGGGTATCCATACATAGGCGGTTACTTTGGAATGATTGGTGTTCACCACGCGCGGGTCGTGCCGGAGGTTGTGGGCCACGTATTCTTCGCAGGCCACGCCGGCGATCACTTTTTTGCTGCCGGTCTTTTTCAGCTGGCTCAGGTACCCGATCTCGCCGGGGTAAACAGGTTCCATGCCTTCCAGCTGCAGCTTCGTTTTGTCGCCGCTGGCAATACCGCCCACGCCGGCCAGCATCAGCTGCGATTCCTTCCCGAAATCCCCGTAAAAATGATACCGGGTGCCGGTGCTGCGGCTTTTTAGCTGGATGCAAAAGGCCGGTTCCGTGCTGCTGTAATAGATCACGATATCTTCCCCACCGTCTATCACCCGCTGGCTCCCCTGGAAGGCTTCGCTTTCCTGGTACACGGCCCAGTCGTATTCGTAGGAGGAATCTATCCTCACGCTTTCGTCGCCGCCGATGATCAGCGTGGGTTCGGGCATTGCGGCGCGGGCGCGGCCGCGCGCCTGCGGGAAAGTTTCGTCTATGGTCTCTTCCGTTTCAACGGGCTCCTTCTTTTTGCCGGTCAGCTTTTTGAACAGCTGCGCCTGGAGGTCCGGCATACAAAGGAACATGGCCAATGCCAGGAGGATAGGTGTTTTCATAGGTGCTGGTGATTCTCCAGGCAAGGTAAACATATTATTCTAAAACGCCATAACTAACTGACCATTAAACTGCAGCCGCGCAGGGCGGAATGGTCCAGGCGGCCGAGTACTTCAAAGCTGCCGTCTGCCTGCAGCCGGCCGATGTCGTCTGTGGCGATGAAGGCGCAGGAGTGGATATTGGCGAGGTCTATCACGTTGATGACGCCCGAAGAGGAAGCAGCGGAGAGGTCGAAAGGATCGTTCTCGTCGCGTACCAGCACTTTCATCCATGGCGGGCATTGGAACAGGCCGCCGCCTTTGGAATAGGCCTGGCTGAGCAGCTCGGTCATGCCGTATTCCGCGTGGATGGCGGGCACGCCCAGCCTTTCCATGAGAAAAGCATGCAGTTCTTCGCGGGTCCATTCTTCGCGGCGGCCTTTCATGCCCCCGGTTTCCATCACGATGGTGTGCCGCAGGTTCAGGCGGTAAGCTTCCGCGAAATCCAGCAGGGCGAAGGTGACCCCGATCAGCAGCACAGGCTGGCGGCGGGCTTCCAGGGCCAGCAGGGTATCGGCCAGCTTATCGTGCTCGTACAGGTAAAAACCGCTTTCGGGATGGCCGCTGCGCGTAATCATTTCCTGCACCATGTATACAAGCGAAGAATGCTTCCTTTCGAGGTAGGAAGGCAGCAGGCCCAGCACCACAAAGCTTTCCGCGGGACCATAAAAGCGGCGGAAGGCTTTCATGAAACTGCGTGTATAGATGCCCGTATCCTTTACGAGGTGCCGGCTGTTCTGCGTTTGCGTGGTGCCGCTGCTTTCGAATACGGCTTCGGGTTCAAACTCCCCGCTAACAACGGGGTGGGTCTTGAAAAAACGGATGGGCAGGAAAGGTATCTGTTCAGGGGTCTGCACATGGGCGGGGTTCACCCGGAGGGCGTCCACATAAGCCCGGTAGAGCGCATTCTGCCCGTACTGGAACCTGAAAAGCTCCGGCGCCAGGGCCATCGGGTCCTTTTCTGAAAATATCCTTGCGGCGAATTGATCCTTCATTGGGGAGCAAATTTACGAATACCCGGAGGTATATGTAACAAACCGGTGATCCTGACGTTTATAATGGAGGTTGTTTTGCCTTTTTGGTCATTTTAATGTAGGTTTGTTATATGAAGAAAATAATACTTTTATCCGCTATAGCCTTCGGTTTCTTCTCCTGTAAAAAAGATGAGGCCGGCGGCACCAGGCCGATCCTGACCTTTAAATCGGTAACCATGGAAGATGTGCCGGTGGAAGTACAGCAGATCGAGTTTTATTTCAACCTGCAGGATGGCGACGGCGATACGGAAAGCGAACTGTATTTCCTGGACCTTTACCGGATGGATACCACCACCGATAACGGACGGGATCCGTACGACTTCATCCGCATGCCCAGCCTTGAGATCCATAAAGGCACCAAGCTCAATGCAGAGGTAACGCTTATCATGAGCGACCTGAACTCCACCAACTACATCCGGCTCCGCGGCAATACACAAACGCCTCCCAGCAAAGTAGACACCAGCCAGCTGAAAGTATTCATCAAAGATAACGCCGGCAATTATTCAGACACCCTCCTCCTGCCCAAAGTGGCCGTCCACTTTCCATAAACCGGCAGCCTCGTAATTAAGGCGCTTTCCGTATTTTTACATAATGAGCAAAATCCAGGAACTACAATCCAAGATCGCCGAAGCGCAGCTCGGCGGCGGACAGGCACGCATCGATTCCCAGCATAAGAAAGGCAAACTCACGGCCCGCGAAAGATTACAGCTTTTGCTGGACGAAGGCTCTTTTGAAGAACTGGGCATGTTCGTACATAACCGCAACAAAGGCATCACCACAGAGCAGGAGCAGTTTCCCGGAGACGGGGTGGTAACGGGCTACGGCACCGTGAACGGCCGGCTGGTGTATGTATTTTCCCAGGACTTTACCGTATATGGCGGCAGCCTTTCCGAGCCGCATGCCCGCAAGATCTGCCGCGTAATGGACCTTGCCATGGAAAACGGCGCGCCCGTTATCGGCCTGAACGACAGCGGCGGCGCGCGTATACAGGAAGGTGTGGTAAGCCTGGCCGGTTATGCGGACATCTTCTACCGCAACACCCGCGCCTCCGGCGTAATACCGCAGATATCCGCCATCATGGGCCCCTGTGCCGGCGGAGCCGTTTACTCCCCCGCCATCACCGATTTTATCCTGATGGTGGAGAACACCTCCTACATGTTCGTAACCGGCCCCAACGTGGTGAAGACCGTTACCCACGAAGAAGTGACCAGCGAAGCCCTCGGCGGCGCGCATACCCACGCGACCAAAAGCGGCGTTACCCATTTTGCCTGCGCCAACGAAGTGGAATGCATCCGCAATATCAAGGAGCTGCTGAGCTATATGCCGCAGAACTGTGAAGACACTGCCCCGGTATACCCTTACGAAGCCGGAAACGAAAGCCGGCCCGCTTTGAATAACATGATCCCGGAGAACCCGAACCAGCCTTACGATATGAAGGAAGTGATCGCGGAACTGACGGATACAGGCAGCTTCCTGGAAGTGCATAAAGATTTTGCAGATAATATCATCGTGGGTTTTGCACGCATTGCAGGCAGGAGCATCGGCATCGTGGCCAACCAGCCCGCTGTGCTGGCCGGCGTGCTGGACATCAACGCTTCCGTGAAAGGCGCCCGCTTCACCCGTTTCTGCGACGCGTTCAACATCCCGCTGCTGGTGCTGGTAGATGTGCCCGGCTTCCTGCCCGGTACAGACCAGGAATGGAACGGCATCATCACCAACGGCGCAAAGCTGCTTTTCGCCCTCAGCGAAGCCACCGTTCCGAAGATCACCGTCACCACCCGCAAAGCTTACGGCGGCGCGTATTGCGTGATGAATTCCAAACACATCGGGGCCGACCTGAACTTTGCCTTCCCGCAGGCGGAAATAGCCGTGATGGGCCCGAAAGGCGCCGTGGAGATCATTTTCAAAAAAGAGATCGACACCGCAACAAACAAGGAAGCCCGCATGAACGAACTGGTGGCCGATTACACCGAACGCTTCGCCAACCCTTACCTCGCCGCCGAAAAAGGGTATATAGACGAGGTGGTGAGCCCCGAAGAAACACGGGACAAGCTCATCCGCGGCTATAAGATGCTGGAGAATAAAGTGGTGAACATGCCGAAGAAAAAACACGGGAACATCCCGTTATAAATATTAAAAAGCCCCCGCACTACGGGGGCTTTCATTTTTTCCTGTTGTATGAAAGAGAATAAAATATTGCAGGTCGTTTGTCTTGCGGTGATCGCCGTCATCGCCTTTTTCTTTACCGTTACCTCGCCTTACCGGTACGACTATGATCCCACGATCAGGCAGCTGGATGGAGATACATTCATCGTGCTGCACGTATGGGCACTGCTGATCGTTGTGCTGAGCGGTACCGGGCTCTTTCTTGCACGCGGCAGCAGGCTGTGGGTGTTTATCCTGTATGCATGCATCACGGTTTTTGCGGTTGCACGGATACTGTACCTGAATTCTCTTATCTGATCATTTCCTTCTCATTTCAAACACATCATCCGTTCCGTAGCGGTTGCTGCTGAAGTAACCCGTGTAATAATTTATTAGTCTACAAATTTTGTAGGATAATTGGATTTATATACTATCTTTGTTCCGCCTGACCGGTATATGCATACAATGACCGAATCGAGAAACGGTAGTTCAAAACCAACCACAACTATCCTGAAAGGCGCTGCACCGGTCTTCAATTCACTAAAATTGAAGGATATGTCAACCAACCACTTTACACACCACCGATGTCTGGTCTGAAGAACCTGCGCATCCCAGGCTGCTTCCGGCAGCCTGTGCCTGCCCGCTGAAAAATGACGATCGCTCCGTAACGCGCTATGGCATTGCACTGCCTTAGCCGGATACCTATGCGCGCCCGTTATTGCCTGATCTTCCGCCTCCCGGGGCGGACAGGGATCTTATTGTCCATACAAAAACCAACAACCGATATGCAATCTCCATCCAACGAACTGCTTCGCAACCGCATAAAAAAACGGGCATGGATACCGTACGCCGTCCTGCTCTCACTGATATCGTTTCCTCTTCAGCTCCTCGCGCAGGAGCCCACTGTGCCGCTCATCAACTCCAGGCTCTCCGGCCGCGTGGTAGATGCGCTTACCCGCGAAGCCTTACCCGGAGCGGTAGTGCAGATCAAAGGCACCACGCACGGCGTAAGCACAGACGAACAGGGGAAATTCGCTTTTGTAACAGGGCAGAAATTCCCCTACACGCTCATCATCAGTTTTCTCGGTTATAAAAAACAGGAAGTGATCGCTGAGACCGGCCAGGTGGAAGTGCGCCTGGACCCCGTGCAGAACCAGCTGAACGATGTGGTGGTGGTGGGTTACGGCACACAAAAGAAAAGCGATCTCACCGGTTCCATATCCTCCGTTTCAGGAAACCTGCTGAAGCAGCCGGTCAGTTCCCTGGACCAGGCGCTGAAAGGTTCCGTGCCGGGCATACAGGTTACCCAGACCTCCGGCCAGCCGGGCGGCGGCGTGAGCATCCGCATCCGCGGCGGAGCGTCCATACAGGGCGGAAACGAGCCATTGTATGTGATAGACGGTTTCCCCGTATACAACAACCCCGTGAGCGCCGGCATCCTCAGCGGCACGCCGGTAAACCCGCTGGCCAATATCAACCCGTCTGACATCGAAAGCATCGACGTGCTGAAAGACGCCTCCGCCACAGCCATCTACGGATCCCGTGGCGCTAACGGCGTAGTGATCATCACCACCAGGAAAGGAAAGGCGGATAAAAGTTCCCTCTCCTACGACGTGCTGTACGGCGTGCAATCGCTCCGCAAAAAGATCGATGTGCTGGATGCGCAACAGTTCGCCGTGCTGCGCAACGAAGTGTTGTATGATGTAAACCCTTCGCGGGGACAATTCCAATATCTCACCCGGGCGCAGATAGACCAGCTGGGCAAAGGCACCGACTGGCAGGATGAAGCTTTCCGCTCCGCGCGCCAACAAAGCCACCAGCTTACCATCAGCGGCGGCAGCGCCAAAACGCGTTACCTCCTTTCCGGCAATTATTTCAAGCAGGAAGGCATCATCCGCAATACGGACTTCTCTCGTTTCAGCCTGCGCGCCAATGTGGACGCCAATCCGTTCGACCGCCTGAAAGTAAGCGCCGCGCTCACCGCCAGCAAAAGCGATGCAAACGTAGCGCCCGCGGGTATCGTCACTTCCCTGCTCATCATGCCGCCCACCGCCACCGTGTATGAGCCCGACGGAAGTTATACTTTACGCAATCCTTTTGAGAACATTTTCGCGAACCCGGTAGCCACCATCAGGGAACAGATCAACAAGTCCGTCACCAACCGCTTTTTCGGCACCGCCTTCGCGGAATACCGCATACTGGAAGGCTTGCAGGTGAAAGTGCTCTTCGGCGCGGATGTAAATACCACTAACGAAAAAAGTTACATCCCCTCCTACATCTACGAAGGCGCGCAAACAAAAGGCTCCGCCGGGCAGGGCACTTTCAGTTCTTATTCCTGGCTGAATGAAAATACCATCACCTACGCAAGATCTTTCGGGAAACACAACATCGACCTGCTCGGCGGCTTCACCCAGCAGGAATATACCAGCGACGTGAGCCGGAGCGGCTCGCAGGGTTTCGTGACGGATGATCTTACCTACAACAACCTGCAAAGCGGCGCAACGCTCGTGCGCCCCTATTCAGACGCGACCGCCTGGGTGCTGCACTCCTGGCTGGCGCGCCTGAACTATAATTTCAGCAACCGTTATTATTTTACCGCCAGCATCAGAACCGATGGCTCCTCGCGTTTCGGGAAAGGTAACAAATGGGGCTACTTCCCTTCCGCCGCTGCATCCTGGCGTATCAGCAACGAGCCTTTCTTCAGGGCGCTCAGCAAAACCATCAGCGACCTCAAGCTCAGGGCCAGCTTCGGCACCACGGGCAACCTGGAGATCGGGGAATACCAGTCGCTGGCAGCGCTGTACAGCCTGACCTACCTCTTCGGCGGCAAAACGGCCACCGGCTTCGCGCCTTCGCGCATCCCCAACGACAAGCTGGGTTGGGAAACCACCTACCAGTACAACGCCGGCATCGATGCGGGATTTTTCAACAACCGGCTGCAGATCTCGCTGGACGGGTATTACAAAAAAACGCAGGACCTGCTGCTGAGTGTTGAGATCCCCTGGACCACCGGGCAGAATGCTTCATTGCAAAACTTTGGATCCGTGCAGAACAAAGGATTTGAGATCGGTATCAACAGCCGCAACCTGACGGGCGCGCTGGGCTGGAACACCAACCTCAGCTTCTCCCTCAACCGCAACAAAGTGCTCACGCTGGGCAATGGCGCACAGTCTTACATCACCGGCAATTACATTATCCGCGTGGGCGAGCCGCTGGGCAGCTTTTACGGCACCGTGACCGATGGCATCCTTCAGCCCGGAGAAGAAGCCGCTAAAGGCCGGTATACCGGCAGTGCCGCGCCAAAACCCGGCGACAGGCTGTACAAAGACATCAGCGGCGATAAGCTCTTCACCACGGCGGCAGACCGTACCATCATCGGTAACGCGCAACCCGATTTTATCTTCGGGCTGAATAATACTTTCGAATGGAAAGGCCTTTCCCTGTCAGTATTCCTCCAGGGCTCCTACGGCAACAAGATCCTCAATTCCAACCGGCAAACACTGGAACTGTTCACCGGCCAGCAAAACGCCGCCACCTCCGCGCTGGACCGCTGGACGACTGAGCACACCAACACGCTCATTCCCCGCGCCAAGCTCGATCCCGCGCCCGTGTTCTCCGACCGGTTCATTGAAGACGGTTCTTTTGTGCGCGTGAAGAATATTTCACTGGGGTATTCCATCCCCCGCTCCGTGATCAGGAACATCGCTTCCGTTGAGGTGTACGTTTCCGCGCAAAACCTGCTCACCTGGACCAGCTACACCGGCTTCGACCCGGAAGTCACTTCGGGCAGCAACGTTTCGCCCGGCACGGATGCCGGCATCTATCCCGTATCCAGGGCGGTGAGCGCCGGCGCTAAAATTTCTTTCTGACCTTAAAACCTGATACAGCGTATGAAACATACATCCGCCATATTGCTTTCCTTCACGCTCCTGTCGCTGGGCGCCTGCTCCAGCCTCGATGAAGAGCCGGCTTCCCAGCTGGTTACGGAGCAGTTCTACCAGAACGAGCAGCAGGCCACCGCGGCGGTAACCGCCAGCTACCGGAAATTATACGAAACCGGCCAATCGCTCTACAACAGCCTGTTCCAGATAGGCGTCGAAATGGCCACCGACGATTACGAGGCAGGCCCCAGGGCCAGGAACGCCCATGTACGCGCCATTTCCGGCCTCACGCACGACGCGTCCAACGACCGCATGGAGCAGCTCTGGAAACAAAGCTACGATGCCATCAACGCTTCCAACATCGCGATAGACCGCATCCCGCTTATCAGCCCGGATAAAATATCCGGCAACATCCGCACCCGGCTGATCAACGAATCTAAATTCCTCCGCGCCCTGCATTATTTTAACCTCGTACGCTGGTTTGGCGACGTGCCCCTCATCCTCCACGAAACCACTTCCTTTACACCGGAAGCGCTGTACGTGGCCAAGTCTCCCGCCGCGGAAGTGTACCAGCAGATCATCAACGACCTGAAAGACGCAGAAAACCTGCCCGCGCCCAATGAGTACGGCAACGCAGACATCGGCCGGGCCACCGCAGGCGCCGCGAAAAGCCTGCTGGCAAAGGTTTACCTCACCCGGCAGGACTGGGCCAATGCAGCCGCGAAAAGCAAAGAGGTGATAGACAAAAACTGGTACGCGCTTTTCGAAAATTTCGGGGATGTATTTGAAGTATCGAAGAAAAACGGGAAAGAGCACATCTTCTCCGCGCAGTTCCAGGGCAATGCAGGTTACCAGGGCAACAGTCTCGCCAGCCGCTCCGCCCCCAACGAAGTGCCCGGCATCAATGGAGACTACGCCGATGCGATCCACAAACAGGGAGGTCTATACGAAAGTTTCAGCGAAACCGATACCCGCAGGAACGTCACTTTCGTTACGCAAATGATCAGCCCGACAGACGGGAAGCTTTACACCTTCGAGCCGCATCTGCACAAATATTACGATCCAGCGGTAGTGGGCAATCCGGGACAGTCTTCCCGCAATCTGCCTATCATCCGTTATGCGGAAGTGCTGCTGATATATGCCGAAGCGCTGAACGAACAGCACCAGGGCCCAACCGCCGCGGCGTACGGCGCGGTGGATGAAGTAAGGCGCAGAGCCGGCATCCCGCTGCTGAAAGATATAGTACCTTCACTGAGCGTAAACGCCTTCCGCGACAGTGTTTTCCAGGAAAGAAGAAAAGAGCTGGTATTCGAATACCAGCGCTGGTTCGACCTGGTGCGCCGCGGGCCGGATTATTACGTCAAAACGCTGAAAGCTGCCGGGAAGACCCTGGCCGCCCCCAAACACATCCGCTTTCCCACACCGCAACGCGAACTGAACCTGAACCTCAAACTCAAACAGGACCCTTTGTGGGCGAATTAAACGAACAAACCCTTTCAACATGAGAATATGCATATTGCTGGCCTTACTCGGTATTTTCCACCAGGGTTTGGCCCAACAACAAAAGAAACCCAACATCATCCTCATTATGGTGGACGATATGGGATTCTCGGACATCGGCCCCTACGGCTCTGAGATACAAACGCCCAACCTGGACAGGCTCGCCCGCGAAGGCCTGCGCCTGCGTGAGTTCTACAACAATTCCATCTGCGCGCCCACCCGCGCTTCGCTGATGACCGGCCAATTCAGCCACAAGGCCGGTATTGGTTTCTTTAACGTGAACCTTGGCCTGCCCGCTTACCAGGGCTACCTGAACCGCGAATCGCTCACGCTTGCCGAAGTGCTGAAACAATCCGGTTACAGCACGCTGATGGCCGGCAAATGGCATGTGGGCGATGATAGCCTCAGCTGGCCCAACCAGCGCGGGTTCGACCGGTTCTTCGGGTTCATCGGCGGCGCCAGCAATTATTACGACATCAGTCCGTATAAAGAAAAAGCCCCGCCCGTGCAGCTCGTGGAAGACAACAAACAGGTTACCCTGCAACCCGGCCAGTACCTGACCGATGAGATCGCAGGCCACGCCGAAAAATTCCTTGATGAACAAAACAAAACAGGCAAGCCGTTTTTCCTCTACGTGGCCTACAACGCGCCACACTGGCCTTTGCAGGCGCAGCCGGAAGATATCGCGAAATACCGCGGCAAATATTCCATCGGCTGGGATTCCCTGCGCACGCAGCGCATCGCGGGGCTGAAGAAGCTGGGGCTTATCAATGCCAACACCACCATTTCCCGCGACGAGGAAGTACCGGCCTGGGCAAGCCTTACCTACGACGAACAAAAGCTCTGGGAAAAGAAAATGGAAGTGTATGCGGCGATGATAGACCGCATGGACCAGGGGATCGGCCGAATACTGGCCAAGCTGAAAGCGTTGAAAAAAGATGACAACACGCTGATCGTTTTCATTTCCGACAACGGCGCGCAGGGCGGGTTCATTCCTTTCGGCAGGAAACGCCAGCGCAGCTCGGGGCCCATCGGCACCGCGGGCTCTTACGATTACCAGGAACAAAGCTGGGCGCATGTTTCCAATTCACCCTTCCGTTCCTACAAAGCCAGCGCATACGAAGGCGGCATCAGCTCGCCGCTCATCGCATGGTTCCCCGGGAAGATCAAAGGCGGCGCCATCGCGCGCGGCACGGCTCACCTGATAGACCTCGCCCCTACTTTTTATGATCTGGCCGGAGCCAGCTACCCGCTTGTTTTTAATAAAGTGAACACCAATCCTTTGCCGGGTATCAGTCTTGCCCGGCTCTTTTTCACCAGCCAGGAACCTTCCCGCAAAACGCCCCTGTTCTGGGAACGTGCAGGCAACCGCGCGGTGCGCAACGGCAAATGGAAGCTTGTATCCTCCTATCCCCGCAACCAGTGGGAGCTGTACGACATCGATACAGACCGTGCTGAAACAAAAGACCTTGCCGCGCAATACCCGCAGGTGGTAAACGAGCTGTCCGCCGCATACGACAGCTGGGCAAAAAACAATGATGTGGTGGATTATGACAAGATCAAGCCGGCAGGGCCTTCCGGGTTTGCCGGGCCATTCAATAGTAACGCCGCCGGCAGTACTAACAACGCGAATACCAACAATGCTGCTGCAACACCTGGCAGGCAGCGAACCGCTCAACGCAATCCGTAAACAACCAACATGAAAAAAATATTCACTGTTTCCACCGCCGTGCTTGCCGCCATGCTGCTTTCCGGCAGCGCGCAGGCGCAGGCCAAAAGGCCCAACATCATCCTTATCGTGGTGGATGATATGGGTTATGCAGACCTGGGTGCTTATGGCTCCGAGATCCGCACGCCCAACCTGGACAGGCTGGCCACAGAAGGCCTCCGCCTGAGAGAATTCTACAACAACTCCATCTGCGCGCCCACCCGCGCATCGCTGCTTACCGGGCAATACCAGCATAAAGCAGGCATCGGTTATTTTGATGTGAACCTGGGCCTGCCCGCGTACCAGGGATTTCTTAACCGTGAGTCGCTCACGCTGGCCGAAGTTCTGAAGAACGCGGGATACAGCACGCTGCTCTCCGGTAAATGGCATGTGGGCAACGACAGTCTCAGCTGGCCCAACCAGCGCGGCTTTGAGCAATCTTACGGCATAATAGGCGGCGGCGCCAATTATTTTGACGCCAAACCCATGCCCCTCAGGGGAACTGAATACCCGGTGGTGCTGCTGAAGAACAACCAGCGCCAGCACCCTGCTGACAACAGCTATTATTTCACCGACGAAATAGCGGGCAATGCCGTCACCTTCCTCGAAGAACAGAACAAAACCAATAAACCCTTCTTCCTGTATCTCGCGTTCAATGCCCCGCACTGGCCGTTGCAGGCATTGCCGGAAGACATTGCCCGTTACAAAGGCCGTTACGATATCGGCTGGGATTCGTTGCGCAATGAACGCCTCGCCCGCCAGGCCAGGCTGGGATTGCTCGCGCCCGGCCAAAGCATTGCACCCCGCGATGAGACCGTGCCCGACTGGGATAATCTTACCTACGACGAAAAGCAGCTCTGGGCCGCCAAAATGGAAGTGTTCGCCGCCATGGTGGACCGTATGGACCAGGGCGTGGGCAAATTGCTGGCCAAGCTGAAAGAGCTGAAAAAAGATGAGAACACGCTCATCGTATTTATTTCCGACAACGGCGCGCCCGCTGAAGACGTTGCCCATGGCGGTAAGAAGGCAGGCCGCAACTCCGGCCCCGTGGGTACTGCGGGCTCTTTCGAAGCGCAGGGGAAGAACTGGTCTTTCGTGTCCAACGCCCCTTTCCGCTCCTTCAAGAATTCCATGTACGAAGGCGGCATCAGCTCGCCCCTCATTGCATGGTTCCCCGGGAAGATACAGAAAGGCGGCATCGCCAGGGGCACGGCGCACCTGATCGATCTCGCGCCTACTTTTTATGAAATAGCCGGCGCCAGGTACCCCGCAAAGTTCCATGGCGTGAACACGAACCAGCTGCCCGGCAAAAGCCTGGCCCCGCTCTTCTTTTCCAACACCGAGCTGAACCGCGAAGAGCCCATCTTCTGGGAACGCGCGGGCAACAGGGCCGTACGGAAAGGCAAATGGAAGCTCGTTTCAACCTACCCGCAATACCGCTGGGAACTGTACGACATCGAAAAGGACCGGGGGGAAACCACGGATATCGCGCAGCAGAACCGTCAGATCGTCAACGAGCTGTCCGCCTCGTACTTCGACTGGGCGAAGAAGACCGGCGTAGTGGAATATGACCTCATCAAACCCAAATCTATATTCGACCGCAAGTAAACGTGCGGATTTTCCTGAACAGGGCCGGCCCGGGTATGGGCCGGCCCTTCTGGTTCCTGCATGGCGGTTCTTTTACAGGTTGAATTTTTGTGTTAACTTCAATAACGCCTGTGACTCTAAACCGCTCCAATTATGCCAAACAGGATCCATCTCGTGAAGGGGGACATCACCAAACAAAATGCGGACGCTATCGTAAATGCCGCCAATTCGTCGCTGCTCGGCGGAGGCGGGGTAGACGGGGCGATCCACCGCGCGGGAGGGCCTGAGATACTGAACGAGTGCATCGAGATACGCAACAGGCAGGGCGGCTGCAAGACCGGCGAGGCCGTGATCACTACCGGTGGAAGGCTTAAAGCAAAATATGTGATCCATACCGTGGGGCCTGTATGGAATGGTGGGGACAACGGGGAGCCGCAACTGCTGGCCAATGCTTACCGTAATTCCCTGAAGCTGGCCGTGGAAAACGAAGTCCGGACCATTTCCTTTCCCAACATCAGCACCGGCGTGTATCGTTACCCGAAAGACCTGGCGGCGCGGATAGCCGTGGATACCGTAAAAACATTCCTTCACCAGCAGGCAGCACCGCTGTCCGTCACCTTCGTGTGTTTCGACGATGAGAACTATGCCCTCTATGAATCCCTGCTGAAGGAAAAATAATTTCTCCCTATTTTAGCCGAATGATCCGGGGCTTTTTCAATTTCCTGCTGTTTAGTTCGATTTATATCGCTGTATGTGCATTGGCCATGGCATGGCAATCCGAAGAAATATTACAGCTGAAGCTGGACAGGCTCAATTTCGGGGGATTCGTTTTTTTCTCTACCATCTGCAGCTACAATTTCCACTGGTACCTTACCCCCGGCTCTATCCGGAATTCCGAACGCATCCTCTGGGGCCAGCGCAGGCGGGCTTTGCAGCTGTTGGGCTGTGCCATAGGCCTGCTGGGGTCCCTGTGGTTCTTTATGAAACTGTACCAGCACTGGCTGCCTATAGGCGGGGCCGTAGTGCTTACTTTCCTGTATTCCGCGCCCAAGGTGCCGCATCCGGTTTTCAGGTGGCTGGCAAAGATCGCGGTCGGCAAAACTATTTTCCTGTCTTTCGTGTGGATGTATGTGACCACGCTGCTGCCCGCTTTTATGGCGGACATCATGCTGGCCGACGTCCGCGACCTGGTGCTGCTGGCTGTTTACCGCTTCTTCCTCATCTATGCCATCTGCATCCTTTTTGATTACCGAGACCGGGAAGAAGACCGCCAGCAGGGCATCCGCAGCCTTATCACCTTTCTGCCGGAACATCAGCTGGACCGGTTGTATTACATTTCATTGCTCATCGCCGCCGGCACCGCAATAGCGCTGGCGCCGGCAGTGCCGCTGTACGTGCTGTTCAGCCTGCTTGCACCGGTGGCGGTTACAGTCCTTGTGAAAGGTTACGCGCAAAAACATACATCCGACTACGTATATTACTTTTTCCTGGACGGGCTCATGATGTTATCCGCCCTTCTCCACTTTGCCTGGATGGCATTAGGGGGAATCTGACGGCCGAATGCAGGGAATCCGTATTTTTGCCGGATATAAATACATAACCTGAACAAAAGATGTCTAAGAAACAGAAATCAATACTGACAAAGGAATCGCTGAGCTTCCTGAAGACTTACCTCAACAATCCCGCTCCCACAGGGTTTGAGAAAGAGGGGCAGAAATTATGGCTGGAATACCTGAAACCTTATATCGACGATACCATCGTGGACCCTTATGGTTCCGCCGTGGGCATCATCAACCCTGAAGCCGCTTTTAAAGTGGTGATAGAGGCGCATGCCGACGAGATCTCCTGGTTTGTGAACTACGTTTCCCCCGAGGGGCTCATATACGTGATCCGCAACGGCGGCTCCGACCAGGCTATTGCGCCTTCCAAGAGAGTGAACATCCATACCGAGAAAGGTACTGTAAAGGCCGTGTTCGGCTGGCCCGCCATTCACACCCGCCTGCGCAGCGGCGACGGTAAAGAGCCCCAGCCGAAAGTAGACAACATTTTCCTGGACTGCGGCGCCCGCTCCCGTAAAGAAGTGGAAGACCTCGGCATTCACGTAGGCTGCGTGGTGACCTTCGAAGACGGTTTCGAGGAACTGAATTACGACTATTACATCTGCCGCGCGATAGACAACCGCATCGGCGGGTTCATGATCGCCGAAGTGGCGCGCCTGCTCACCGAAAACAAACAACGCCTGCCGTTCGGCCTGTATATCGTGAATGCCGTACAGGAAGAAGTGGGCCTGCGCGGCGCGGAAATGATTGCCAAGCGCATCAAGCCCAATGTGGCCATCATTACCGACGTTACCCACGATACCACCACCCCGATGATCAACAAGAACATCGAAGGGGAGATCAAATGCGGCAGCGGTCCCAGTATTACTTACGGCCCGGCCGTGCACAACATCCTCCGCGACCTGATCATTTCCACCGCGAAGAAGGAGAAGATCCCCCATCAGCTGCATGCCGTAAGCCGCAGCACCGGTACGGACACGGATGCTTTCGCCTATTCCAACGACGGTACGCCGTCCGCCCTGATCAGCCTTCCGCTGCGGTATATGCATACCACCGTGGAAATGGTGAAGAAAGACGATATCGAGCAGACCATCCAGCTCATTTATCATACTTTATTGAATATCACGCCAAAAACTAATTTTCACTACCTGTAGGCGTTAAGGCTTTATCAATTAAATAATAATATAATTCGTTATTCGTAATTGATAATTCACAATAGTTTTATAGGTTTGCCGCTAAATCCGAAGTTTATGATCCGTCACGACTGGACACTTGAAGAAATAAAGGATATTTATAACACGCCGTTACTGGAGCTGATGTATCGTGCAGCCACCCTGCACCGTGAATACCAGGATACCGCGGAGGTACAGGTTTGTACCCTGCTGTCCATCAAAACCGGCGGTTGTTCCGAAGACTGTGCTTACTGCCCCCAGGCAGCCCGCTATAATACCGGCATCGACGTACAGGCCCTGATGAAGAAGGACGAGGTGCTGGAATATGCCAAAAAAGCCAAAGAAGCCGGTTCCACCCGTTTCTGTATGGGCGCCGCATGGAGGGAAGTGCGCGATAACCGCGACTTCGACCGTGTGATCGACATGGTGAAGGGAGTGAACGAGATCGGCATGGAAGTATGCTGCACCCTGGGCATGCTCACCGAATCGCAGGCGCAAAAGCTGGCGGATGCGGGCCTTTACTCCTACAACCACAACCTGGACACTTCAGACGAATATTATAGCGAGATCATCACCACCCGCACTTACGACGACCGTCTCAAGACCATCGACAACGTGCGCAAAGCAGGCGTAACCGTTTGCTGCGGCGGTATCATCGGTCTTGGTGAAAGTCACGAGGACCGCATCAACATGCTCCTCACCCTTTCCACCATGCCCGAGCATCCGGATTCCGTGCCCATCAATGCGCTGACCCGCGTAAAGGGCACCCCGCTGGAGCATTTACCGAAAGTGGAGTTCTGGGATATGGTGCGGATGATCGCCACCACCCGGATCCTGATGCCGAAAGCCATGGTGCGCCTGAGCGCCGGCCGCGCGGAAATGAGCCTTTCCGAGCAGGCCATGTGCTTTATGGCAGGGGCTAATTCCATATTCACCGGCGAAAAGCTGCTGACCACCAAGAACCCTTCATTCGAAGAGGATCATATGATGTTTGAGCTGCTTGGCCTGAAACCACGCGAAGCTTTTAAAGACGAGCACGTGCATGTGCACGCTCATTAAATAATTATCCGGACGGGAGCTGCTGTGTTTCAGCAGCTCCCGTTCTTTTGCAACCCTGTCAACCATGCTGAACATCCTTAAAGTACAGATCGCCCGGAAACGCTTCCGCAAGAACCAGGCAAATGCCGAAAACACGTTTTCCGAATGGGTTAAACAAGGCAGGCCTGCGGACAATGTACCGCACATCGTAAAACAAAAGGCCATCCGCGCATACCGCGAGCGTTACCGGCTGGGCACCCTCGTGGAAACAGGCACCTACCTGGGCGATATGGTGGAAGTGCAGCTGCATGAATTCGACAAGGTCATTTCCATAGAGCTGAGCCAGGACCTGTATGACCGCGCCCGCCTGCGTTTCCGCAGGAACCCCAATGTGCAGCTGCACCAGGGTGATAGCGGCAAAGTATTGCACAAGGTGGTGCCTGCGCTGAAAGAGCCCGCCCTCTTCTGGCTGGACGGCCACTATTCGCACGGCATTACCGCGCGCGGAGAAAAAGACTGCCCCATCTTCGAAGAACTGGACGCCATCTTCAAAAACGACATCGGCCATGTGCTGCTGATAGACGATGCCCGCGGCTTCGTAGGCAAAAACGATTACCCGACCATGGAAGAGCTGAACGCTTATATCAAAGGCAAAAATCCCGCGTATAACCTTACTGTGGAGGATGATATTATCCGGGTGGTGAAAGGCTAGGGTGCGGCGGTATAAAAAGAAATTCCTGAGAAGGGGCTGGCCGGTTAAGGGTCAGCCCCTTTTTTATGATATGAATGGTTGGTTTTATTTCGGTGATGGTCATTAAATTGGGGCCGCCTCTTCAAAAACCCTATCAGGGCCTTCACCCTATACAGAATTCCTTAGGGTCTCAATGGCCTCTTCAATCCGCCGGCGAGGCAGGCTCTTATTGATTAAGCTGATTGAAATTTTCAATACTTTTTCCTTCTCCTCAGCAAATAAACCAGCAGGCAGTTCAATGATGATCTTTTCAGTTTTCACGACTTTCTAATTTTAAACATCTCAGGCAGATGTCTTGATTTCTTTTAAAAAAAGCCCGGTATGAAAGAAATGTTTTAACATCAGACCGATTTTCCCTTCCTCAATACCTCTTCAAGATCATCTGGAAAAGATGAGTTCTTCAAATATTCTTTTGCTATCGCAATTCTTCGCCGGGGAATACTTTTTCCTATCATATTCGCCACGTCTCTCAGTATTTCCTGGACTTCCTGGGTAGTTTTGCCGGCAGGAATTTCAATAATAATGTTCTCTGTTTTCATGTTTTGGTGTTTTAAGTTCTTTTATAAACTAGTATAGCATCGTATAACTTGCCCGGTGTATAATGTTCCCAGTCAATACTTGGCGGATCATGATAATTTACACCACCAAGAAGCACATAGTCTACCACCAGCAAATCATGATATTTATTCACAAAGCTGCGATAAATCGCCATCCTCCTTCCTTCTTTCCTGCATTTCATCATACATGCTTTTTCACATGTAAGAATACACCTGTCAAAATAATCTTCTAGTCCATCACTTCCTCTAACATGGATAGCCGCTTCGGGATGATGATCGAAGAAAACAGGTATCGTGCTCAGAACAGTATTAAAAACCCGGTATACGTCTCCGTTGTTGCTCACTACTGTATCCTCAATGTCAATATCTTCCTGATCGCTATCACCAAATCCAAGATTATAAACTGGCCTGCCAGTTAAACACATGCTTAAGGGCTCAAATTCAATTGCTTTAGGCAATCTTCTTCGACCCAAACTTTGAAAATGAAATCTTAGTTTGTTTTCAAACTTATCCACCCGCGTTACTTCATAATGACCACTTATACTCATCCCCAAATTTACCCAAACCCCGCATCCACACCGAATTTCAACGGTGAGAATATCTCATACTTAGCATCAAATATCTCAGGTTTCCGGAGGTTAAACAAAAAAAGAAAGGCAGCCTGTCAGACTGCCTTTCATACACTCAGAAAAAGAATGAATTATCGCTCCAGGAAAAAACGCACGCCCAGCGCATACCCCCTCATCCCCAGCCCGCAGATCACCCCCACCGCCTTCGCCGCCGTCAGCGAAGTATGCCGGAATTCCTCCCGCGCATAAATATTGCTGATATGCACTTCCACCACCGGCGCTTTAATGCCCGCCACCGCATCGCGGATAGCCACTGAAGTATGCGTGTAGGCCCCTGCGTTCATCAGGATGCCATCGTGATCAAAACCCACATGATGCAGGTGATTCACGATCTCCCCTTCCACATTGCTCTGGTAATAAGCAAACTCCACCTGCGGAAATTCCGCTTTCAATATGTCCAGGTATTGCTCGAATGTCTGGCTGCCGTAAACTTCCGGCTCTCGTTTGCCCAGGAGGTTCAGGTTAGGGCCGTTGATGATCGCTATTTTCATATTCGGGTTTGTAGTAATGATCTTTATTCGCCCCAGCGGAAAGTATCCTGCTGAAGGCCCGCCAGGTCAATCACCCGGTCCGTTACCGTGGCCGCCACCTCTTCTATGCTGCGGGGCAGGCTGTAAAAGGACGGCGTGGCCGGGCAAATGATCCCGCCGGCTTCCGTTACCGTCTGCATATTCCGGATATGCACCAGGTTGTAAGGCGTATCCCGCAGCACGCAGATCAGCCTGCGCCGCTCCTTCAGCACCACATCCGCCGCCCGGGTGATCAGGTCGTTGGAAATACCACCCGCTATCCGCCCCAGCGTACCCATAGAGCACGGGCAGATGATCATGGTATTGTAACGCCCGCTGCCGGATGCAAACGGCGCATGGAAATCGTTCTGCGAAAACACCGGGAAAGGCAGGTCGTTGAACCCCTCGTCTTCCAGTTCGGTTCTCCACACGGTCCTCGCATTCTCCGTCATAACAACCGCCACCTTCTCCACCTGGTCCTTCAGCGCTGCCAGCTTACCCAGCAGCTGGCGGGCGTAGATGGAACCGCTCGCCCCCGTAACCGCGACTACTATACGATGTTTGTCCATACCCGCAAAGCTACAAAAAACAAAGCCCTGTTGAGAAGTAAAATACTTTTCAACAGGGCTCCGAATCAGTTAAATGTCTTTATCAGCTCATCTCCGCAAGTTCCTCCATCCGTATCGCCATATGACTCTCGTCGTACACACAATTCCCGCCGCGTATCAGCAGCACCTGCGGCGACTCATGCTCTACCCCGAACATCTCCGCCACGCGGTTGCTGACGGAACGGTACCTGATCAGGTCGAGATAATAGAACGCAATCCCCTCCGGGGTATCACTGCGCTCCAGCCGGCTCTTGACCATGCTGCTGGTGGAACAACGGGTGCTGTGCTTGAATATAACTACCGGTTGTTCGAAAGAACGCGACTGTATCGCCGCCAATTGCTCCTCACTTTCCAATGCGATCCACATAATAATAATCCTAACAGTTTTTGTCTTTTACATGTTGTACCTTGGTGATCTTCATAGGGCACCCCAGCTTCTGGGAGGCGCAGGAAGAGAACATGGCAGCACACACCGCCATCAAACATACAATACCGACAATACGGCGTCCTGATTTCATAGTCTGCTTTTTTGTAAATAAACGAAATTTCATAGGCTTGGATTGTAGAACTTTGTGATTCGTGTTTTGTAACGTTATTTTGCAAATATATACTTTATATTAAAAAAAACAATCCTATGTGCTGTTAACGGCCCGTTATTACGCCCAAAGTTAGCACACAGGGACCTGATAAGCATGGCAAAAGTACATTTTATTGCGATAGGCGGCAGCGTAATGCACCAACTCGCCATCGCCCTGCGGAATAAAGGCTACCAGGTAACCGGCAGCGACGACGAGATATTCGAACCCTCCCGCACCAACCTGGCCCAGGCCGGCATCCTCCCCGACACGCTGGGCTGGGATGCAGACCGCATTACACCCGGCCTGGACGCCGTGATACTGGGCATGCACGCCCGGGCAGACAACCCGGAACTGCTCCGCGCCCGCGAACTGGACCTGAAGATATACTCCTTCCCGGAATATATTTACCAGGAAAGCCGCGACAAAACCCGCGTGGCCATCGGCGGAAGTCATGGCAAAACCACCATCACCTCCATGATCATGCACGTGCTGCAGCAATGCAACCTCCGGTTCGACTACCTCGTAGGCGCCCGGCTGGAAGGCTTCGCCCAGTCCGTAAACGTCACGGACGCCCCGCTGATTGTGTGCGAGGCCGACGAATATCCCGCCTCCGTGCTGGAAAAAAGGCCCAAATTCCATTTCCTGCACCCCCAGATCGCCGTTTTGAGCGGCATCGCATGGGACCATATCAACGTATTCCCCACTTTCGACAACTACCTCGAACAGTTCGCCATCTTCATCCGTACCATGGAACCGGGTGGCAGGCTGATCTATAACCAGACCGACGAAACGCTGCGCAAACTGGTGGAAAAGGAAGCGGGACACCTGGAATGTATTCCCTACGGCGTTCCCGAACATACCATCATCAACGGCCTCACCCGCGTCCGCTTCGGCAACGCCTCCACAGACCTGCTGGTGTTCGGCGAGCACAACCTGTTGAATATCCACGCCGCCCTGCTGGTATGCCGGGCACTGGGCGTAGGCGATATCGACTTCCTGGCGGCCATCGCCACCTTCAAAGGGGCGGCCAAAAGGATGGAACTGGTGGTAAAGAATGAAAACACCGCCATTTACCGCGATTTCGCGCACGCGCCCTCCAAGGTTAAAGCCACCATCCTGGCGCTGCGCAGGCAATACCCGCAACGGAAGCTGGTGGCCGTGCTGGAACTGCATACCTACAGCAGCCTGAACGCCGCGTTTATGACCGAATACAAAGGCGCACTGGATCCGGCGGACGTTGCGGCTGTTTTTTACAGCGGCCACGCCCTGGAGATCAAACGCATGCCCTACCTGGAGCCGGACGTTATCCGAAGCGGATTTGCACGCAAAGACCTCCTGGTGCTCACGGACCGCCAGGCCCTGGAACGCTTCCTGGACGGGCAGGACCTTGACAATACCAACCTCCTGCTCATGAGCTCCGGCGATTATGAAGGGCTCAACCTTACAGAACTGAAAAAATATTTAACGGTACAGAAACCACAATAAATTATAATGTCTGCTTTACAACTTACCCGCCCCCTTGCTGTGATTGACCTGGAAACAACAGGAACCAACGTCGCCACAGACCGGATCATAGAGATCGCTGTTATAAAAGTGATGCCGGACCGGTCCGTGCAGAACAAAGTAAAGCGGATCAACCCCGGCATGCCCATCCCCGCCGGAAGCACTGCCATACACGGCATTTCCGACGACGATGTGAAAGACGCGCCCCTCTTCAAACAGGTGGCCAACGAATTCAGGCAGTTCCTTGAACATTGCGATATAGCCGGTTACAATTCCAACCGGTTCGACATCCCCATGCTGGTAGAGGAATTCCTGCGCGCCGGCCTCACCTTTGAAGTGGACCACCGCCGTTTCATTGACGTGCAGAAAATATTCCACCTCATGGAAAAACGCACCCTCAGCGCCGCGTATAAATTCTACTGCGACAAAGATCTCACCAACGCCCACAGCGCCGAAGCGGACGCGCTGGCCACCTTCGAGATACTCGAAGCCCAGCTGGTACGCTACGAAGCGCAGCTCAAGGCCGATGTGGACGCGCTCGCCGCCTTCACGAAAGAAGACGAGTACGTGGACTTCGCCCGCCGGATCGTGATGCAGAACGGCGTGGAAATGTTTAACTTTGGAAAATACAAAGGACGGGCCGTGAGAGAAGTGCTGAAGGCTGAACCCCAATATTATGACTGGATGATGAAAGCGGATTTCCCCCTCAACACCAAACAAAAACTGACGGAAATCTACACCAGCATGGTGCTAAAAAAATCTTAATGTTTTACCAAAACGTGCTAATTTGCGCGCGACATTATCTATTTTTGCCATCCTATAAAAAACCATGCTAATTGGAAAAATTAGTCATCATACCTACGTACAATGAGAAAGACAACATCCGGCAGATCATCGGGGCGGTCATCTCATTGCAGCAGGATTTCCATATCCTGATCGTAGACGACGGCTCCCCGGATGGCACCGGCGCGATCGTAAAGTCTTTACAGGCTCAGCATCCCGGCCAGCTCTTCCTTGAAGAAAGAAGCGGCAAGCAGGGCCTGGGCACCGCATATATCCATGGTTTCAAATGGGCGCTGGCAAGAGGTTACAAATACATTTTCGAAATGGATGCGGACTTTTCCCACAATCCCAAAGACCTTGTGCGCCTCTACCAGGCATGCGCACACGAAGGAGCGGATGTGTCCGTAGGTTCCCGCTACGTGAGCGGCGGCAAAACTGAAAACTGGCCCTGGAACCGTGCCGTGCTCAGCTACGGCGCATCCATTTACGTGCGCTGCGTAACCTGGATACCGGTGAAAGACGCCACCGCCGGCTTTGTATGCTACAAACGCGAAGTGCTGGAAAAAATAGACCTCGACCGCATACAGTTCGTGGGCTATGCGTTCCAGATCGAAATGAAATTTACCGCGTGGAAGCTCGGCTTTAAGATCAAAGAAGTTCCCATCACTTTTATAGACCGTAAGGAAGGCTATTCCAAAATGAGCAAAGGCATTGTGAAGGAAGGCATTTTAGGGGTATTGAAGATACAATGGCAAAGCTTATTCGGATAATCTTCCATAGTGAAAAAAGCATTTCTACAACTACATCTCTCCGTATTTCTTGCAGGGTTCACCGGCATTCTCGGTAAACTCATCACTTTGAACGAAGGCATGCTCGTGTGGTACCGCCTGCTGTTCACCTCCATTACCATGTACGTGCTGTTCCGCATGCAGGGCAAGCTGAAAAAGCTGCCCCTGCCCGCTATCCTCAGCATCGGCGGAACGGGCTGCGTGGTAATGCTGCACTGGTTGTTCTTTTACGGCAGCGTTAAATACGCCAACGTGTCCATCGCCGTCGTATGCTTTTCCCTCACCAGCCTCTTCACCGCCATCTTCGACCCGCTCATCAACCGCCGCCGGTTCGACAAAACGGAGATGCTCCTCAGCATGCTCACCCTGGCCGGCATATTGCTGATATTCCATTTCGATACGCAATACCGCACCGGCATCATCCTCGGCATTATCTCCTCCATGTTCTGCGCCCTGTTCACCGTGTTCAACAAAAGGCTGGTCGTAAAATACGATACTGCCAGCATCACGTTTTACGAACTGGGCGTGGGTTTTCTCGGCCTGAGCCTGCTGATGCCCTTCTACCTGCGCGCCTTCCCGGTTGCGTCGTTCATCCCCTCCGCCATGGACCTTGTATACCTGCTTATACTCGCCTGGTTCTGCACCGTGCTGATGTACAACCTCTCCATGAACGCGCTCAAAAAGATATCCGCTTTCACCGTGAACCTGTGCTTTAACCTGGAACCCTTGTACAGCATCATCCTCGCGTTTATCCTCTTCCAGGAGAACAAGCTGCTGCAGGGCGGTTTTTATGCCGGCCTGTCGCTCATCCTGCTGTCTGTAGCCCTGCAGATGCTGCGCGTAGTGAGGCAGCACCGCCGCAGTGTGCCTTCCGCCTGAAACCGTTCATCACCTTAGCGCCGCCCGGTACGCCGGAAAATATTATTTTACGCGCTATCTGAACCAAATCTAAATTTTACCGGCTATGAGACGATCCCTCAGATGGTGCCTGTGCCTGACCATTTTAATCCAGACCACCGCCTTCTCCCAATCCAAAAAACCGCTGGACCATAGCGTGTACGACGGCTGGCAGAGCATTGGCGTAAAGACCATCAGCAACAACGGCCAGTGGGCCGCCTATACCGTTACGCCCCAGGAAGGGGACGGCACACTCGTGGTGCGCAACCTGCACAACGGCCAGGAAGTAAGTATCCCGCGCGGTTCCGCGCCGGTGATCACGGAAGATTCCCGTTACGTGATCTTCTACATCAAACCGTTTTTCCAGGACACCCGGCAGGCGCGCATCAAAAAGAAACTGCCCGCCGATCTGCCCAAGGATTCCCTCGGTATACTGGAACTGGGGCAAACCGCCGTCACAAAGATCGCCGCGGTCAAATCATTCAAAACACCGGAAAAAGGAAGCGGCCTGCTCGCTTACCTGAAAGATAAACCGAAAGACACCTCGGCCCGCATCGCGCTGGCAAAACCCGCGCCGCTGAAAGACGCCGCCGATGCGGATGACGACACGCCCGGCAAACCCGGCGCCGCCGATGCCGGCGACCTGGTGATCATGTACCTCGGCAAACAGCTCGCCGATACCGTAAAAAGCGTGACCTCTTACACCATCAGCAAACCCGGCAACCGCATCGTGCTTGTCACTAATCCTCCAAAAAAGGATTCCCTGGCCAAACCCGCCGTGCTGCTCTGGGACGTGACTGCACGCAAATCCAGCATACTCAGCAACGGCCACGGCACATTCGCACAGTTCGCCTTCGACGAAAAAGGCCGGCAGCTCGCCTACCTCGGCAGCCGCGACAGTGCCAAGGCCCTGCAGAAATTCTACGCCCTGTATTATTTCAAACCCGGGCAGGACAGTGCGCAGATCGCCGTTACCAGGTCCACCCAGGGCATTCCCGCCCAATGGAGCGTTTCCGAGGACGGCGTTCTTACTTTTTCCCGCAACGGCGAGCGCCTCTTTTTCGGCACCGCGCCGGTACCCAAGCCGAAAGACACGACCATCGTGGATTTCGAAGTAGCGAAAGTGGACATCTGGCATTACCAGGACGATTACCTGCAAACCATGCAGCTGAAGAACCTGGACCGTGAGCTGAAACGCAACTACGCCGCCGTATACTTTCCCGCGCAGCAGCGCGTGGTGCAGCTGGGCGATCTTAGCATGGAAAACTTCATCCCCGGCGACGAAGGCAATGCTCCTTACGGCCTCGGCTATACGGATACGAACAACCGCGTGGCCCTGCAATGGACGGGCAGCACGCTCAAAACCGCTTATGCCGTGAACATCGCCACCGGCGAGCGCAAGCCCGTTAAAACGAACGTTGACGGCAATTTTTCCATTTCCCCCGAAGGCCGCTTCATTCTTTGGTTCGACCAGCCGGAAGGCCAGTGGCATGTGTATGAAACCGCTACCGGTAGCAGCCGCGTGATCAGCGCCAACATCCCCGCGCGCATCACCGACGAAGAAATGGACATGCCCGATTATCCGCGCCCCTACGGTACAAACGGCTGGCAGGAGCATGACAGGTATGTGTATATCAACGACCGGTACGACATCTGGCAGGTGGATCCGCAGGGTAAAGAAGCGCCCGTGAACCTCACCAGGGGCGAAGGCCGCAGAACGCGCACTTCCTTCCGAATCCTGAAGCTGGACAGGGAAGAGCGCTTCATGCTTCCAAAACAACAGCTGCTGCTGGCCGCGCAGAACGATTCCAGCAAATACGGCAGCCTATGGAGCCTCAAACTGCAGGACAAAAAAGGATTGCAGCAGCTTGTATCCGGCCCCTGGTCGTACTCCGCGGTAGACAAAGCGAAGAATGCCGGCATGTACCTCTTCCAGCGCAGCAATTTCCAGGAATCGCCCGACGTATTTGCCGGCGCCGATATTGCCAGAGCAACGCGCATCAGCGCCCTGAACCCGCAGCAGCGGCAATATAACTGGGGCACGGCGGAGCTGTTCAAATGGAATACCTACAACGGCAAAACCACCGAAGGCATTCTCTACAAGCCCGAAGACTTCGACCCGAATAAAAAATATCCCGTACTGATCTATTTCTATGAGAAGCTGACAGACGGATTGTATACCTACCAGCCGCCCGCGCCAACGCCTTCCAGGCTGAACATCACGTTCTTCGTAAGCCGCGGCTACGTAGTGCTGGCGCCGGACATCCGGTATGAGACCGGCCACCCCGGCAAAAGCGCCTATGACTACATCGTGAGCGGCGCCGAAGCGCTGGCGAAAAATCCCTGGATAGACAAGGCTAATATGGGCATACAGGGCCAGAGCTGGGGCGGTTACCAGGTTTGTTATCTTATAACCGCCACGCCGTTATTTAAAGCAGCATGGGCCGGCGCGCCGGTGGCCAATATGACGAGCGCTTACGGCGGCATCCGCTGGGAAAGCGGTATGAACCGGCAGTTCCAGTACGAGCATTCCCAGAGCCGCATTGGCGCCACGTTGTGGGAAAAGCCGGAGCTGTACATCGAAAATTCCCCGCTGTTCCATATTCCCAAAGTAACCACGCCGCTGGCCATCATGCACAACGATGCTGACGGGGCGGTACCCTGGTACCAGGGCATCGAGATGTTCACCGCCATGCGCCGCCTGGGCAAACCCGTGTGGCTGCTTAACTATAACGGCGAGGCGCACAACCTGATACAAAGGCAGAACCGGAAAGACATCCAGGTGCGCGAGCAGCAGTTCTTCGACCATTTCCTGAAAGGCGCGCCTGCTCCAAAATGGCTGAGCAAGGGTGTTCCGGCTACGGAGAAAGGCAAGGATTGGGGATTTGACCACTGATATTCAGGTACTTAATATTCGAAGTCCCGGCCATGGCCGGGACTTTTGTTATTCTGTCGTTAACTGGAAGATTTTCAACAACTTCCATGTATCGTAGAAATTTTTCTAATTAAAATGATCTTGCATATAGTAATTTAACTATATTTACATCAGTTTTGAGAGCGGAAGGTTCACCAATAAACCGCAATAAATCCTATGAATACCTATATCCTTAGTCCTAAAGATACTTTGCATCCTTTTGTGCAACAGTATATTGTTCTGCAGAACATCCATTCCACTGCGGACATTGCAAAAAAGAAACTCTTTACTGCAGGCAGGCAATACCTGGTTTTCATTCAACAAGGCGGGCTGGCATTCAAGCCAATGGATCATGCGGCATTTGAGCTGCCTGAAGCATCCGTGACCGGGCCTTTTACCTGTGCCGTAGACGCCCGTGTGACCGGGCCTTTGAATGCTGTGATCGTGCAGCTGAACGCCTATGCCAGCCACCGGCTGATGGGCATCAGCATGGAATCAGTGACCAATTACTTCCGTGACCTCACCAGGCTGAACCCGCGCTGGAAGAGCACTGCGGAGGAACTCCAACAAACAACCGACATCCATACAATTCGTCATATCCTGGATCTGGCCCTGGAAAGCCTGTTACCGCATCAGCAACCTGCCCTTCGCCAGGTGGATGAAATGGTGGATTACCTAACTGAACAAAAAGGGCAGGTGGCTATGCTGGAGCTTGCCCTGCGTTTCAAAACCAGCCGTCATACACTGGAGCGCCAGTTTATGGAAGTGACCGGGCTTACGCCGCAACTGTATACCCGCCTCCTCCGCAGGCAGCGATACGCATAGCGTTTTACAACAAGCGTACGGAATATTGAAAGCGCCGGGGTCTCTGCATCCGGCGTTTTTGTTATTTTTATGGCCTTAAAAGAAACGACCATGCAAAGACCAATTGAAGCACGGAAAGAAGAATTCCTCATTTCCACAGACAAGGCGTTGTTACAAACAGATGTGATCCACCGGTATCTTTCACAGGAATCTTATTGGGCGGAAGGCATTCCCCGTTCCATCGTGGAAAGGAGCATTGAAGGCGCCCTCTGCTTCGGCATATATACGAACGGGCAGCAGATCGGTTTTGCAAGGGTGATCACAGACTTTGCTACTTTCGGTTACCTGGCGGATGTATTTGTACTGGATGCCTGGCGCAAACGGGGGTTGAGCAAATGGCTCATGGAAGTGGTACTCTCCCACCCCGGCCTGCAGGACCTGCGGCGCATGATGCTCATCACGCAGGATGCACAGGGATTGTACAAACAGTTCGGCTTCTCCGTCTGGGAATTCCCCGAGCGGAGCATGAGCAAAAGGATCGGTAAAACGTATGCTGAAATGAACGCAGCACACTCATAAAATATTCGCATGAAAAAGATCATTCAATGGACGGTCATTATTTTGTTTATCATCGGCATATTCATGCTGGGCCGCTGTTCCGGCTCAAAGAACGTGAACCAGCAGGTGCTTTCCAACAGCCTGATCGTAAAGGAGATCGCGGAGCTGGCCAGCCTTGAAGTGCAGGGCAATGCTTCCATCAAACGCAGCAACGTGGCTAACAGCGGGGAATGGACCGATAACCTGAAAAAGGTCTTTGCCGAAAATACCGTGTGGGTAACCGTGCCTTACACGGCCAAATACGGCGTGGATGTGAATGATCAGAACTTCTCCGTGTCGCAGCAGGACAAAGTGATCACCGTTAGCCTGCCAGCCCCGTCGCTGCTGAGTTACGAGCTGCGCCTCAGCCAGATGGAAACTGCCAACAGGAAAGGCTGGCTGATGGCTGCAGACGATGAAACTTATACTGACGTGCAGAAAAAACTCTATGAAACCTCCCGCGCGCAGCTGCAGAACAATGGCCAGTACATCGAGCAGAGCAAGGAAAAAATAAGGAAGATCATTGCCACTTATTATTCGCCGCTGCAGTACGAAGTGCGGGTGAAATTCGGCAACGAAGCGCCGAAGCGCCTGCAGTTAAAGTGAGCTCCCGCGGGAGTCTGAAGATATTTTCACCCGGCTGCGGCGATGCGACGGGTGTTTTGTTTTATGAGCCGCTTACCGTGATATACTTCACCAGGCAGCGTTTCGCCACCGGCAGCAAAGTTTCTTCAACGGGAAATACCAGGTCCGTTTCCACCGTGAATACAGCAGGGTTGGGCAGGTCTTTGCGGTGGCGGATCAGGTCGCGCTTTATACCGGGATAAGTTTGCGTAAGGCTGCGTGTGTAAGTGCTGATAAAATCCGTGTGGATGCCGCGGTATTTTTCATCGTGCCTTTCGAAAATGGTCAGGCGGTAACGGTACACGCGCGTATCGCTGAAACGCCCGTCGGACAGCAGCATGTAGCCCTCCTGGCTGTCCAGCGGAACAAGCCCTACCGGCGTGATGTTCAGCTTGTCTTCCACGAACTCGTATATCTCCGTTCCTTCCTTGATGGTGCCGTTCATTTTCTGCAAGGCGTACTGGAGAATGGATTCCAGCTCTTCCATCAGTTCATCGTCTGCGATCATTTGTTCATACAGCACCTGGAGGCGTTCCATGTTCACTGCTGTAAGGCGCTTGGGAAAATGCTGCTGGAGGAATTGTTTGTTGTCCCTGAAAGCAGCCAGGTTGTTGTAGTGGAAGATCACATCGCCCAGCTGCGGATACAGTTTGTTCTCGTTAAAATAACGGTTGATTTCCTGGAGGTACGCGAGAAGGGTGTATTTTTTCAGTTCGAAATCTATGAACCCTTCGGCGAACCACGTGTCACTCAATGCTTTCATAGCTGGCGGGCCATTTAATCCGGCCTTCATTGAATTTACGAAATTTTTTAATACATAACACCCCGATCCCCGATTTTCACATTTTTTTACCCTGCATATAATTTTTGAAAACCGGCCATGGCATTGCATTTAACCGATTTTTAACATATATGACAAATAGGGCATACCCTTGAAAAATACGGGGAGTTCTTTTTTTATTCAGTTAATTCCTTAACTTCAATATTATTTTTCATTTTTTAATTTTTTTATCATGAACATCTACGTAGCCAACCTGCATTACAGGTTGAACGATGAGGACCTTCACCAAATCTTCAGCGAATTCGGGCAAGTTACCTCCGCAAAAATCATTAAAGATCACGAAACCGGTCGTTCACGTGGTTTTGGATTCGTTGAAATGCCTAACCAAGAAGAGGGTACAAAGGCGATGGAGAGTCTGAACGGTAGTGAAGTGGAAGGCAAACAGCTGATGGTCAACGAAGCACGTCCGAAAGCACCGAATCCCGGTGGCGGCAACAGAGGTGGCAGGCCCGGTGGCGGTGGATATGGTGGCGGTGGCCGCGATCGTCGTTATTAATTGGCTTACATCTAATCGACACTATAAAGGCTTCCTCCCGGAAGCCTTTTTTTATGCCTTAAAGGCGAAATGCCGCGTGTAATTTCCCAGGCCAGTTTCCCTTCATCTTCCCGCCTTCAGCGTCTTTATTGCCTTAAAACCGGCCTTGCTGGTGATGGATGTTCTATTTCTTTTACCCTCCTGCTTACACCCGTCACTCCCCGTACTCACACCCGTGGCAAATCCGACTCAAAGCCATATCAAACCCGTGGATAAAGGTACTGTGGCGCGGGCCGTGCGTGAGCCGGCTTGTGCCCGGCCAGCCAACGATCCGCGTATCCCTGCCAACAACGAAGGCCGCCCGATACGGACGGCCTTCGTTTCAATATCATTTCCAGGAAGGACTAATACCCCCTCGCCGGGTCAAAATTTTCCAGTTCAGTGGCTACCGCGCTCAGGAAAGTAGAGCCCAGGGAACCGTCCACTATACGGTGGTCGTACGACATGGACAGGTACATCATATGCCGGATGGCAATGGAATCGCCCTGCTCGGTTTCCACCACTACCGGTCGCTTTTTGATGGCCCCAACCGCCAGGATGGCTACCTGCGGCTGGTTGATGATCGGCGTGCCGGTGAGGCTGCCGAAGGTCCCCACATTGGTGATGGTGAAAGTGCCGTTCTGCGTGTCTTCCGGCTTCAGGCGGTTCTGGCGGGCGGCGTTGGCCAGGCTGTTCACCTGCCGGGTAAGGCCTACCAGGTTCAGCATGTCCGCATTCCGGATCACGGGAACGATCAGGTTGCCGCTGGGCAGTGCTGTGGCCATGCCTATGTTGATGTCTTTTTTGAGGATGATCTTGTCCCCGTCCAGCGAGCAGTTCACCAGCGGGAAACGTTTGATGCATTTTACGATGGCTTCCACGAAAAGCGGCATAAAGGTGATCTTTTCGCCTTCGCGTTTTTCAAAATCCTTCTTCACACTGTCGCGCCAGCGCACCATATTCGTCACGTCGGCTTCGGCGAAGCTGGTCACATGCGGGCTGGTGGCCTTGCTGCGCACCATATGCTCTGCGATCAGCTTGCGCATGCGGTCCATTTCGATAATCTCCACATTATTGCCATAGCTGTTGGAAGCGGCCACTGTGGTCATTTCACGGGAAGAGCCGGCTCTTGCGTCCTCACGTGCGGGCGCGGATTTCGGCTCGTCGCGGATCACTTCGGGCTCCTGCACCTGCTGGCCGCGGTGTGCGATGTAGTCCAGGATATCCCTTTTAGATACGCGGCCATCTGCGCCGCTGCCGGGAATTTTTTCGAGCTCTGCAAAACTGATGCCTTCCTGCTGCGCAATAGTGAGCACCAGCGGGGAATAAAAACGCGGTTCGCCGGAAGGCTGAACGGCAGGCGTTTCCGCTCTGGCAGGCGCCGGGGCCGGCACAGACTGGAACTGTGTTTCCGCGGGCTTCGAAGGCGCTGCGGGCGCAGCGGCGGGAGACGCAGCCACGGAGGCGCCGGCTTCAGTTTGCACTCTTGCAATTACAGTACCTACAGGCACCACGTCGTTTTCATTAAAAAGGATCTCGGTGATCTCTCCTTCCGCAATGGAAGGCACTTCGCTGTCCACCTTGTCCGTAGCGATCTCCAGCACCGTTTCGTCCACCTTCACCTTATCGCCCGGCTTCTTGTGCCAGCGCAGGATGGTGGCTTCCATAATGCTTTCTCCCATTTTGGGCATCACCAGTTCGACTATTGCCATATAAGTGCTTTTTTTAAGTAGATGACAAAAATAAGGTAAATTAAAGTTCCAGCCATTTCCGCAGTTCGTTCATCGCTGCCACCACCGTCATGTCTGTGTTCCGCTCGCGGTCGTAACGGAACCGGTGCAGCGTGGCGCGGATGTTATCCTTCCCGCCCACCGCTATCCACACCGTGCCTACAGGCTTCTCCGCGCTTCCGCCGTCGGGCCCCATGATGCCGGATACGGCCATCACGCAATCCACATTGAGCGCCTTTAATGCGCCTTCAGCCATTTCCCGGACGGTCTGCTCGCTTACCGCGCCATAATTCTCCAGCGTAGCGGCCTGCACGCCCAAAAGGTTCATCTTCGTTTCGTTCGCATAGCTCACCACACTGCCTTTAAAGTAGCGGGAACTGCCCGCCACGGCTGTGATCTGGCTGGCGATCTTCCCGCCGGTGCAGCTTTCGGCGGTGCCTGCGGTGAAACCTTTTTCCAGCAATATTTTCCCGAGCACCACACCCATAGGCTGGTCTTCTTCCGCTACAAGAATATCTGCCAGCTGCGTCTTGAGCCGGTCGAAAGCATTTTTTATTTCATCGGCGGCGGTGTTTTTTTCGGGAGAAACGGAAGTGAGACGGAGCTTCAGCAGCCCGTAATTCGGCAGGTAAGCCAGCTTGATATGCGCGGGCAGCGCGGCTTCGAAGTCCTTAATCCGCTCCGCCACAAAGGATTCTCCCATGCCGGCGGTAATAAGGGTATGATGCAGCAGCGTGGGCGTGGTAAAACGTTCCTGCAGCCGGGGGATCACTTCATTTTCCATCAGCCCTTTCATTTCGTGCGGTACGCCGGGCATGGACACATAGATCTTCCCGTCCTTTTCGAACCACATGCCGGGCGCGGTGCCGCGCATGTTGGGCAATACAGTGCTGGTATCGGGCACCAGGGCCTGCGCCACGTTCCGCTCCAGCACGGGCAGGCCGCGGCTTTCGAAGAGGGCCATGAGCCGGGTGAGCGTAGGTTCGTCCTGCACCAGCTTGCCGCCGAAATAATCGCACAGCACGGGTTTGGTGATATCGTCCGCCGTAGGGCCGAGGCCGCCGGTAATGAGTATGATGTGCGAAAGGCGGCCTTCTTCGTCCAGCGCGCGGATAATGGCCCCGCGGTCGTCGCCCACGGCCACGCGGCGCTGCACCCATATGCCCGCATCGTTCAGGCGCTGGCCCATCCAGGCCGAATTGGTATCCACCGTCTGGCCGATCAGCAATTCATCGCCGATGGTGATAATGCTCGCTAGTATCTTTTCCATGATCTGTCTGTTGGAAATCTGTTTGCGTCGTTGCCGTGCGAGAACGCTGCTGCTCAGGCTTTCCCCTCTTCGAAATGCGGGGCCAGTTTTTCCCGCAGGGCTTCGGGCATATTCATACGTGTTTTTGTTTTGGCATCTATAAAGGCAAGCGTAACGGTGCCCACATTGAGCAGCTCGCCTTTCTGGTTGTATAATTCAGAGTGGAACTGGATCTTATGGTTGGCTGGCAGTTCCTTTAGTATAGTCTTCACCGTTATAACATCGTCGTAATACGCAGGCCGCAGGTACTTCACCTGCAGTTCCGCCACCGGCATGATCACCCCCTGCTCTTCCAGCTCGCGGTAGGTGAAGCCCAGCTGGCGGATGGCGTCTGTTCTGCCCACTTCATAGTACAACGCATAATTCCCGTAGTAGAGATAGCCCATCTGGTCCGTTTCGCCGTACCGCACGCGTATGTCAATCGTCGTTGTGTACATGGTCTTCTTTAAAATGGATTGTAAATGTAGGGGATTTGACAGGTATAAAAAAAGAGTTCCGTACGGATAATGCACGGAACTCAGGCCGGGTGTATGTTTAATGACTTATTTCCCGATAGCGGCATCCAGCGAATATTTGCCGGGGCCGGTGAGCAGGAGGGAAACCCACATGCCCAGGAACATGATGGCCGTTTCTTTTTCCATCACCGGGTCCTTTGCATGGATCATGAAAATTATCACGCAGAAGCAGATGATCAGCGGAATGGTGGCCAGCCTGGTGAGCAGGCCCATCAGCAGCAGGGCACCGCAGAAAAATTCGGCGAAGATCACGAGGATGAGCGAAGGCGTTTTACCGATGCCGAAAGGGTCGGCAAAGTTCTGCGCTTTTGCGGCGAAGTTCATCAGCTTGGGCCATCCGTGCATCATGATAAGCGCGCCGAAGATCACACGCTGGAGCAACAGGGCGAAATTCAAAGCCCCGCTGTTGATCTTGGAAGAGAGAAGTTTCATAGATGATAATTGGTTTGATTCTTGTTAAGTACCCCGCGAGGGATTTGCTGCTCAGATTTTTATATTCTTAATGCATATCAGCATAAAACTCAAATTTAGTAATGCGGTTCTCCAAAACCAAAGGAGCATCACGATAGTTATCCACATCCATAAGTTTATCCACATTGCGTAGATAACCTGCAAAGGGCAAAACAGGCGGAAACGGTTATATTTGCCCGGTTTACAGCCCCTTTCTTATTGGCCAATTTAGACACGGCGCCGGAATATAAACACCGCACAGCGCGGTATTTGAAATATTTCGGAGCCGGAACCGTTTTAAAAAATATTGTGAGAAATAACATAAAAAGCATGAAGCTATTCACCAGAAAGAACCGCGCGCTTCCACGATTGCACGTACTCTTGTTCCTGGCGGGCATTACAGGGGCCACTGCCGCATCCGCGCAGCAATCCCGCATCTACACGGAGCCCGACAAGACCTTCAAAGAAGCGCAGCAACTTTACAAGGAAGGCAAATACGCCATATCCCAGCAACTCTTCAAACAGACCATCGACGGGATCGGGTATTTTTCAGAAACCAGCCGCTCCCTGGTGAATACCGACGCCCATTATTACTACGCCATGTGCGCCCTCAAGCTGGGCAACGACGATGCGGAGAAAAAGGCGCTGGATTTTCTGAAATACTTCAATAACAGCGCCCGCGAACAAATGGTGAGCTTCCAGCTCGCGCGTTTCTACTTCAACGCCAACAAGCTCCAGGAAGCCATCCCCTACTACGAAAAAGCAAGTATCGACAACCTCTCCAACGAAGAGATCGCCGATATGAAGTTCGAGCTGGCCTACTGCTACTTCAACGTAAAGGATTTCAAGAAAGCGCAGCCGCTGTTCGCTTCCATCAAAGACATCCAGAACAAATACTACATCCCCGCGAATTATTATTACGGCTTCATTTCCTATTACAACAAACAGTACGCAGCCGCCCTCAGCAGCTTCGAACGGGTGAAGAACGAACCGAAATACAGCACCGTAGTGCCTTACTACATCGCGGAGATCTATTACTTCCAGGGCAAGCGCGACCAGCTGATCGCTTATGCGGAACCGCTCCTGCGCAAAGGGAACATCTACTACGACGCCGAACTGAAACAGCTCCTCGGCCAGGCCTATTTCGAAAAGAAAGATTATCCCAAAGCCCTGCCCTACCTCGAAGAATATAACAACAACGCGGATGAAGTACGCCGGGAAGATGTATATCAGCTTTCCTACGCTTACTACCAGACCGCCAATCTCGATAAAGCCATCGCGGGCTTCAAGCAGCTGAGCAGCGAAAAGGATTCGCTGGGGCAGAACTCCATGTACCTGCTGGGCGACTGCTACCTGCGCACCGGCCAGAAAGCCAACGCACGCAACGCCTTCGCCTTCAGCGCAAGGAACAGCTCCAATGCCAAACAGCAGGAGATCTCCCGTTTTAATTACGGCAAACTTTCCTTCGAGCTTGGCTACCAGGACGCTGCCATCGCGGAGCTCACCAATTTCATGAACACCTACCCGCGCTCTGAATACACCCGCGAGGCGCGCGAAATACTGGTGCAGCTGTTCGCCAACACCAATAACTACAAAGAGGCCATTGGCATACTGGAACAGTTGCCGGAGAAAAGTGCCGCCGTGCTGAAAGCCTACCAGAAGGTGGCTTACGGCCGCGCCACCCAGCTGGTAAACGACCAGCAGCTGGCCGAGGCGGACCGCCTGCTGGATATTTCACTGGCCAACCCTTACGACAAGAACCTCGTGCAGCTCGCGCAGTTCTGGAAAGCGGAAATCGCGCTCCGCCAGAATAATACAGACAAGGCCATCAGCAGCCTGCAGGCTTATTTCAACACCGGCTCCGCCCCCGTTTCCGGCGAAGCCAACGTACAAACGGCCAGCTACAACATGGGCTATAGCCTGCTGAAAAAAGAACAGTACGCCAACGCCCTGCCTTACTTTGAAGCCGCGCAGCGCGCCAGCGGACCCAATGCAGGACGCATCAACACCGATGCGCTGCTCCGCGCGGCAGACTGCCATTATATGCTGCGCAACTTCCCCGCAGCCACTTCGCTGTACGACCGCATCATCGCCAACAACGATGCCGGCGCTGATTACGCCACTTACCAGAAAAGCATCATTCTCGGCATACAGGGCAAACACAGCGAAAAGCTGAACCTCCTAAAACAGCTCGCCGTGAAATATCCCACTTCCGGCTTCAACAACGACGCGGAGATGGAGATCGCCGATACCTATCTCAGCGACGAACGTTTCAGCGACGCCATCCCCCACCTCAAGAACATCCTGCAAAAGCAGCCTGAAGGCCCCAATGCGCCGAAAGCGCTGCTGAAGCTGGGTCTGGCTTATTTTAACACGGACCAGGACAATACCGCGGTAGGTTACTTCAGGCAGGTGGTGGAGAAATTCCCCGCTTCCAATGAAGCCAATACCGCCCTGCAGAACATCCGCACCATTTACGTGGACCAGGGCAAAACAGACGATTACCTCGCCCTGCTGAAATCCACCGGCCGCTCCGTATCTGCCACCGCGGAAGATTCCCTCAGCTATGCTGCCGCCGAAACGCGCTTCAGCAGCGGGGATTACACAGGCGCGGTGACCGCCTTCAACAACTACCTGCAAAAATTCCCTAACGGGCAATTTGCTTTGCAGGCGAACTTCTACAAAGCCGAATGCCTCTATAACAAAAAGGAATACGAAAACGCCCTGCCCGCTTACGAGTTCGTGCTTACCAAAGGCGCCAGCCCGTTTGCCGAAAGAAGCGCCTTACAAGCGGCTTACCTGAATTATTACCAGGTGAAGGACTTCGAAAAAGCGCTCGGCTATTACCAGCAGCTGCAGAGTTTGTCCACCACCAAAGACAATACCCTGGCGGCCAGCCGCGGCCTGCTGCGCAGCCACTACCAATTGAAGCACTGGGAAGAAGTGAGCCAGTTTGCCGAACAGCTGCTGAGCGCTTCCAATATCAGTACAGACGATCAGATCATCGGGCACTTTTACCTGGGCAAGGCGCTGCAGGAAAAGCAGCAATACGATGAAGCGATCGAAGAGTACAAGATCGTGACGGGCCTTACCAAATCCGAGATCGGCGCCGAAGCGCGGTATAATATTGCCAAAAGCTACCTGGACAAAAACGACCTGGCCGCCGCGGAAAAAGCCGGTTTCGACGTGATCAAGAACACCTCTTCCTACGAAACATGGACGGCCCGCGCATACATCCTGCTGGGCGATGTGTATCACCGCCAGAAAGATTACTTCAACGCAAAAGCCACCTTCCAGAGCATCGCGGAAAACTGCCCGATACCTGAACTGAAAGCCGAAGCCAAAGAGAAGCTCGCGAAAGTGGAAGCAGAAGAAAAAGCAGGTTCTAAAATTAAATGATGACAAACATGAAGATCAGATATATCCTTGGTTTACTCGCCGTCATGCCCCTGGGCGCTTTCGCGCAGAAAGATTCCCTGAAGCAGGAAACGATAGACATCATCAGTAAATACCAGCCCAAGCTGCGCGATGCGGCCAAGCTGAACCTGACGGCCTCGCTGCCCGCGCTGGACACGGCGCGCCCGCGGCTCGGCTACCAGGTGCCCGCGCTGAACCTTTACTTCATGTACCAGCCCGTGCCCATCAAACCGCTGGCGCTCGGCCGGGACACTTCCGCGCTGTACCTCCAGAACAATTTCGTGAAACTCGGCTACGGCAACTATTCCACCCCGCTCATCCAGGCAGGGTTCGGCAGCGGCCGGGCGGATAAATACAACTTCGGCCTGTTCTTCAATTACATCTCCTCCAAAGGCGATATCGAAAACCAGGACTATTCCAACATCAACGTGCTGGCCTCCGGCACCTACTTTTCCCCGCTGTTCGAGATCAACGGCAGCCTGGGCTACAACCGCAACCAGGTGCATTATTACGGGTACGACCACTCCCAGTACGAATTCGAAAAATCGGATGTAAAACAGGCCTACAACGAAGTGATCGCTAAAGTGGGCCTGAAGAACAGGCCGCAGAACGATTGGGCCTTCCAGTACAATCCCCAGGCGGAATTCGTGATCTTCGGCGACAGCTACAAAAGGATGGAAAACACTTTCGTGCTGAAAGCGCCCATCCGCAAGCAGATATTTGAAGATATCTGGCTGAAGGCAGAAGGGCTGGCGGACCTCAGCACTTTCAAGGAAGACAACAACGACCAGATCAATAACAACGTGGCGGCCATCCACCCCGCGGTGGAGATCACCAAGCCCGGGTTCATGCTGCATGCCGGCGCCAACCCCACCTGGAGCAACGGCAAGTTCTACCTCCTGCCCGACATCGTGAACGAGTCGCACCTGATCCGTAAAAAGCTCATCCTCAGCAGCGGCTGGATCTCTTATATAGACAAGAACAACTTCCGCAACCTGGCGAATGAAAATCCTTTCATCAATACCTACCCTTCCGGCATCCTGAACACCAGGGTGGAAGAAAAATACACCGGCATCAAAGGTACGCTGGGCAACCACTTCACTTACAACACGAAGTTCGGCGCCATCACCTGGCACAACCTGCCGCTGTTCGTGAACGACAGTACAGACGGCAAGAAGTTCGACATCAGGAACGAAGAAGAGCTGAAGGCTTTCCAGCTGCATGCGGAAGTGGGGTATATCCAGGAAGAGAAGTTCCAGGCCCGCGTAAGCGTGGACTGGTATAACTGGACCGACCAGCAGACCGAGCTGAAACCCTGGCACGTGCTGCCTTTCAAGGCCAGCCTGTTCGCCCAGTATTCCTTCGGCAAAAAATTCCACCTGAACGCCAACCTGTACACGCTCAGCGGCAGCTATTACGTGCTGCCCAACGGGGATTTCGGGAAAGTGAAGCCTGCGCAGGACCTGAATGCCGGGGCGGTGTACAATATCAGCAAGAACTTCAACCTCTGGCTGAACGCCAATAACATACTCAGCTACAAGTACCAGCGCTGGTACGGATACCAGAGCTATGGATTCAATATCCTGGGGGGTATCATGGTTAAGTTTTAATTGCGTAAACTTGCATTCAAAATTGACCAGGCCGTAATGCTACAGCAATATATCACAGAAGTACTCTTCAAACAGCAGACCTGCTCGCTGCCGCAGGTGGGCACGTTCACCCTCCAGCACATCCCGGCGCATTTTTCCGTGGTGGAGCAGGTGCTTACGCCCCCCCGCCAGCAGGTGAGCTTCGAAACCCGCTGGGAAGACGATGGCTCCTGCCTTCACTGGATCTCCCAGAAAGAGAACCTTATTGAATCTGTAGCCAGCCTCAAGCTGGAAAAATACCTCCAGGAGTTCCGGGAAATGCTGCAATCCGGCCAGCCGGTGGACCTCCCGGGCATCGGCTCCCTCCGCCTCGACCCGCTCGGACAGGTGCGCTTTACCGCCCAGGAACTGCCTGACGCATGGCAGCCACTGGAACTGGCGCCCGTTCTCCGCTCTGACGCCGCTCCCAAAGTATTGCAGGGCACTACGGAAGTGGTGAACCACGAGGTCGTGGAGCATACCGAGGCAGTGCTGGAAGATGAGCCCCGCGGCCGCTTCAGGTGGTGGTGGGTAGTGCTGCCGCTGGCAGTGATCGGCGCCGGCCTGGCCGCGTGGATCTTCAAAGACGAGATCATGCCCCCGGCGCCGGCCGCTAAATCGCTGGAACAAACCGTAACGCCGCCCGTACAGGATTCCATTCCCGCGGTAGCTGAAACGGTGCCGCCGGTGAGCGACAGCATTAGCTATTACGTGGTGTTCGAAAAATTCCCTTCCAAAGAGAAAGCGGAGAAAAAACTCGCTCAACGGATTGCATGGGGCCACTCTGAAGTGGTGCTGTTCACTTCAGGCGATTCGGCCGTTTACCACCTGGCCGTGCCTTTCCGCAGCCTGCCGGCAGATACTGCCGCCGCGAAGGATTCTGTGGCGGATAAGTTTAAAATGCCCGTGTATATTGCTCACTGAGCCGTCAGATTATAAAAAAGGAAAGGCCATCTCACGCGAGATGGCCTTTCCTTTTTATGACAGGTATCTTATTTATTACCGGTAAGCTGCTCCACCACGATCTTCAACCCTTCTTCAAAGCTATGGGGCGCAAAGCCCAATGCCTGCTCCGCCTTGTCTATCACGAAGCCTGTTTTTGCCGGGCGTTGCGCCGGCTGCCGGAAGCTGGAGGCATCCACCTTTTCGAAGAGCTTCTTATCCAGCTCCAGGTAATCCGCCACTTTCTCGGCCATATCGTACGGGGTTAACATGTCTTTGCCGGAAAGGTGGAACACACCTTCCGCTTTTTTATCGATGATGAGTTTGCAACCCTCCGCAAGGTCCTGCACGAGGGTGGGCGTACGCCACTGGTCCACCACCACTTTGATCTTTTTCTTTTGCTCCAGGTTGGTTTTCACCCAGCCGATGATGTTACTTCTGCGCGGGTCGTCCGCCACGCCGTACACCAGCACCGTGCGGGCAATGGCCCAGGGGATCTTCGCCTGCTTCACGATGCGCTCCGCTGCCGCCTTGCTGGCGCCGTAGTAGTTGATGGGGTTTACCGGGTCATCTTCCCGGTAAGGGCCCGCAAGGCCGTCGAACACGAAGTCTGTACTGAGGAACAGGAAAAACGAACCTGCCTTTTCGGCCGCATGCAGCAGGAAGCGGGTGGCGCTTACGTTGGCCATCCAGCAGGAGTCCTTATTGCGTTCGCAATCGTCCGCCTGCGTCATGGCGCCGGAATGGATAATGGCGTCCGGCTTATGACGGTCCACCAGGCCTTTTACGGCGGCTTCATCCGCCAGGTTCACAGATTCATAGGCATACCCCTCCTTCATCCGCAGGCGGTTGGCCCCCCTGCCTGTTGCAATCACTTCATAATCCGGATTTCCGGCCAGCTTCTGAACCAGGTATTGTCCGAGGAGACCATTGCTCCCTGTGATTAAAACTTTCATCATGTTAATATACTAAAACGCCGCGTAACATCCTGTATTACGCGGCGTTTATCAGTAAAGTTTATGCTTACAATTTTTTGCCCGTGTTCACCGTATTGAAATTCATGCCCAGGTTGTACATGGTGAACGACCAGATGTCTGCCGCCTCGTCTATCAGCTTGGACGTGGGTTTGCCCGCGCCGTGCCCCGCCTGCGTTTCAATGCGGATCAGTACCGGGTTGGTGCCCTCATGCGCTTCCTGCAGAGCCGATGCAAATTTGAAGGAGTGCGCCGGTACCACGCGGTCGTCGTGGTCTGCGGTAGTAACCATAGTGGCCGGGTAATGAGTGCCTTTTTTCAGGTTATGCAGCGGGGAGTATTTAACCAGGTAATCAAACTGTTCGGGCTTGTCGGCGCTGCCGTATTCGGTTACCCAGGCCCAGCCGATGGTGAACTTCTGGAAACGGAGCATATCCATCACGCCTACCGCGGGCAGCGCCACTTTGAACAGCTCAGGCCGCTGCGTCATGGCCGCACCTACCAGCAGCCCCCCATTGGAGCCGCCGCGGATGGCCAGCTTAGACGGACTGGTGTATTTTTCCTTCACCAGGTATTCTGCCGCGCCAATGAAATCATCGAACACGTTTTGTTTCTTTTCCATCATACCGGCCTTGTGCCAGGCTTCGCCGTATTCGCTGCCGCCGCGCAGGTTCACCACCGCGTAAATGCCTCCCTGCTCCATAAAGAAGAGGTTGGACACGGAGAAACCGGGGGTCATCGGGATGTTGAAACCGCCGTAACCGTACAGCAGCACGGGATTCTGGCCGTTCATCCTAATGCCTTTTTTGTAAGACAGGAAGATGGGCACTTTCGTGCCGTCTTTGCTGGTGAAGAATACCTGCTTGGTTTCGTAATCGGCCGGGTTGAATTTCACCTCGGTCTTACGGAACACTTCAGACTTGCCGGAGGCAATATCGTATTTGTAAATGGTGGGAGGCGCTACAAAAGAGGTGAAGGTGTAAAACAGGGTATGGTCTTCCTTTTTACCGCCAAAGCCGCCGGCCGTGCCGATACCCGGCAGGGCGATGTTCTTTTCCAGCTTGCCGTCCACGCTGTATTGCACAATGCGGGTGGATGCGTCTTTCAGGTAGCTGGCGAACAGTTTGCCGCCTGCGGTGCCAACGCCCTGGAGCACTTCTTTCTGCTCGGGGATCACCAGTTTCCAGTTCTCCTGCGCCGGGTTCTTCGGGTCTACCAGTACCAGCTTGTAATTGGGCGCGTCGTGGTTGGTGAGCAGCAGCAGCTTGTCGCCCACGTTTTCCACAACGGAAGGCTCGTATGCAAAGCCTTTTACGAGCAGCTTAAAGTCCGTCTGCGAAGGGTCCTGCAGGTCGCGGTAATAAAGTTCGTTGCCGCTGGTGCCTTCGGTGGTGCTGAGGATGAGGAAACGCTCATCTTCCGTGAGGCCTACGCCGGCGTTGCGGAGAGGATGTTCCTTGTCCACGTAGATCAGCTGGTCCTGGTCCTGCGGGGTGCCTACTTTGTGGAAGTATACTTTATGGAATTCGTTCTTTTTGGAGAGTTTGCTTTTTTCATCCGGCGCGTCGTAACGGCTGTAGTAGAAGCCGTCTCCTTTCCAGGAGAGGCCGGAGAATTTGATCCAGTCCAGCTTGTCGCTCAGCAGCTGTTTGGTGGCTACGTCCATTACGAAACCTTCCTGCCAGTCCGAGCCGGCTTTGGCTACGAGGTAGGCGCAGTATTTACTGTCTTTGGAGAAGCTCAGGGAGCCGAGGGCGGCCGTCCCTTTGTCCGACAGCTTATTAGGGTCTATGAACACCTCGGGGGCGCCGTTCAGCCCTTCCTGGCGGTAGAGCACGGCCTGGTTCTGGAGGCCGTCGTTCTTATAGAAATAATAATATTTTCCTTCGCGGAAGGGGGTGCCGTAGCGGGGGTAGTTCCAGAGCTCTTCCAGCCGTTGTTTCACCTGCGGGCGGAAAGGGATGGAAGCAAGGTAGTTTTGGGTGACGCCGTTCTGCGCGTCCACCCAGCTTTTGGTATCCGGGGCATTATCGTCTTCCAGCCAGCGGTAGGGATCTGCGATCTTTTTTCCGTGGTAATCATCCACTGTATCTACTTTCCGGGTATGGGGATAAGTGATAGGAGCCTGTTGTGCTGCCAGGGTTCCTGCGGTTAACGACATCATTACGCCCATGACAATCTGCTTATGGTTTAAATTTGCCATACATATATTTTTTAAAAAAAGTTGGCTGTTTATTTGACTAAAATTAAAAATTTAGGTTAATTCATCGAATAATGATAGGAAACTATTTAAAAATGTTAATTTTGTGCGCCTTTTACCAGGCGGCGATATTAAGCAATATTACTATGAAATGACCATTCAGCGTGGCCATTGATGGAAAAATATTAAGACGCTGCATGAAATAAATCATTTGATGTGGCCTTTGATGAACTTTAAGATTACTCATGAAAAAAGTGAACAACATCGCAGTTCTTACCTCCGGAGGCGATGCCCCGGGGATGAACGCAGCCATCAGGGCGGTAGTAAGAACGGGAATTTATCATCATCTGAATGTGTTCGGCGTGATGTATGGCTACAAGGGGATGTTGACCGGCGAGATCTTTCCTATGGAATCCAAATCCGTTGCCAACATTATACAGCGCGGCGGCACGGTTTTAAAAACAGCGCGTTGCAAGGAATTCTACGAAGCAGACGGCAGGAAAAAAGCTTATGAGAACCTGAAGAAATTCGGGATAGACGGGCTGGTGGTGATCGGCGGCGACGGCTCCTTTAAAGGGGCGCAGAAGTTCAGCCAGGAATTCGACATTCCCTGCATCGGCCTGCCCGGCACCATCGACAAAGATATTGCCGGCACCGATTTCACCATCGGGTTCGACACTGCGGTGAACACCGCCGTGGAAGCGATCGACAAGATCCGCGACACTGCGGATGCGCACGACCGCCTTTTTATCATCGAAGTAATGGGGCGCGACGCGGGGTACATCGGCCTGCACAGCGGCATTGCCACCGGTGCGGAGCATATCCTCATCCCTGAGCGCAAAACCAATATCGACGATGTGATAGACGACCTCCAGGCCAACGAGCGCCGCCAGAAAATGGTGAACCTCATCGTAGTGGCTGAAGGCGACGAATTCGGCGGCGCCAACGAAGTAGCCCGCCACGTACAGGAAAGAATGCCCCAGCTGGACACCCGCGTGTGCATCCTCGGCCACATCCAGCGCGGAGGTTCCCCCACCACCATGGACCGCCTGCTGGCCAGCCGCATGGGCTACGCCGCGGTAGACGCGCTCATCGGTGGTACTTCGAACGTAATGATCGGTATCGTTAATAACAAAATACAGTATACTCCGCTCGATAAGGCTGTTAAAGCCAAACAAAAGATCGACCCGGAATGGTTTAAGATTGTCAAAATTCTTGCGAGTTAAATAAACGTCTATGAGTACAAAAGACCTGTCCAAATACTTCCACAAGGAAATGGATAATGATGCCGGAGCGGCGCATGCTAAGCAGAAGACCAAGATTGTAGCTACAGTTGGTCCTGCTTCTGATACCTATGAGAAGTTATTGGAACTCGTACGGGCCGGGGTGAACGTATTCCGCCTGAACTTTTCCCATGGCAGCCATGAAGACAAACTGCGGATCATCAACTACATCCGCCAGATCAATAAAACGGAACCTTACAACATCGCCATCCTGGCCGATCTGCAAGGCCCGAAACTGCGTGTAGGCGAGATCGAGAACAATGCCCTGCCGCTGAAAACAGGAGACATCCTCACTTTTACTACGGAAAAATGCGTAGGTACCATGGAAAGGATCTATGTGTCTTACCATGACTTGCATAAAGACGTGCGCCCCGGCCAGAAGATCCTGCTGGACGACGGTAAGATCGAAACCGTCGTGAAAGAGATCACGCCCGACCACCTCATCAAAGCAGAAGTGCTGCTCGGCGGTGTGCTTTCTTCCAAAAAAGGTTTCAACCTGCCCGATACCAAGGTTTCCCTGCCTGCGCTGACCGTGAAGGACGAAGAGGACCTGGAATTTATCATCGATCATGAGTGCGACTGGGTGGCGCTTTCTTTCGTGCGCAACGTAAAAGACCTCGGCCTGCTGCGTAAACGCCTGAAAGAGCGCAATTCCAAAATGAAGATCATTTCCAAGATCGAAAAGCCGGAAGCGATCCAGAACCTGAAAGAGATCATCTGGGAAAGCGACGGCGTAATGATCGCCCGTGGCGACCTGGGTGTGGAGCTGCCGGTTGAGCAGATCCCGATGATCCAGAAAGACATTATCCGCAAATGTATCCACCGCGCGAAGCCTGTAATTGTGGCTACGCAGATGATGGAATCCATGATAGACCGCACCCGCCCGAACCGCAGCGAGATCACGGACGTGGCCAATGCCGTGCTGGAAGGCGCCGACGCAGTGATGCTGAGCGGCGAGACCGCCACCGGCAACCATCCCGTACTGGTGATACAGACCATGCGCAAGATCATCGGCGAAGTGGAAAAAGAAAGCATCATCTACAACCGCAACCTGATCCCTCACCGCCACTCACCCACCTTCCTGAGCGACGCGCTTTGTTACAATGCGTGCAAGATCGCGGAAGACCTGGAGTCCGACGCGCTGATCGGGATGACGCAGAGCGGTTACACCGGCTTCATGCTATCCAGCTACCGTCCCAAATCACCGCTGTTCATCTTCACCAAGGAGAAGACGCTGGTAAACCAACTGAGCCTGAGCTGGGGCGTGCGCGCGTTCTACTACGGCGAAGAAGAAAGCCTGGACGATATTATTTCCGACCAGATCAACATCCTAAAAGAAAGAGGCTTCCTGAAAGCGAATGATGTGGTGGTGAATACCGGCAGCACGCCTGTAAAGGAACACCTGCCCACCAATATGCTGAAGATCACGAGGGTGCCGGAATAAATAACGGATCATATTTTTCAAAAGCCGGTACCAGTGTTGTGCCGGCTTTTGTATTTTTATAACCTGTTGATTATTAATAAGTATCTGTTGAACCTGGATAAATTCAACAGAAAAGGAAATTCCGTAAATTTGTAGCGTGAATAAGGCAATTAACATAATATCCATCTTCCCGAAGCATCTGTTCTGGGATGTTAAACTGGAACAACTGGACGCTGACAAAGATCAGGGTCTGATTATTCCGCGCGCCTTATATATGACCAATGAGCAATCCTTCGACGATGATATCGCCAGATTAGAGACCATTTACAGCAGCGACGAGATCGTAAAAAACCTCAAATCCACCAGGGAAAGGATCAGCAATCGTGTGTGCGAGATGGTGGCTCTGCGGTATCACATCCCTCTCTTTCACAGATATTCCCGCAGATAAGGATGTCCGAAAAAGAATATGACAAGGCGGTTTCTGCCGAACTCCTGGAAGCCATTACTGAAATTCAGGCTTTACCAGCTTTTGCCAATTTCGCGCTGGCAGGAGGCACCAATCTGGCAATACGATACAATCACAGGAGATCCATAGATATTGATCTGTTTTCAAACTATGTTATCGGGCTGGCCGGCCTGGACAAAATGAAACAGGGTTTAGAAGGTCATTTCGGCGAAGCGCTATTGTTTTGTGAAATTCTTGATCCCGACAACGGGGAACAATTTTGTTTTCTGAGAGCCCTTATTTCGAAGGGCCAGACGAAAATCAAGGTTGAAGCAATTCAGAACATTCAGATACTGGATACTATTGAAGACCATCATGGTGTGCAGATGTTATCCGTGAAAGATATTGCGCTCCTGAAACTGATGAGTGCCTGCAATAGGAAGGCAAAGAAAGATATTTACGACCTTGACCTCCTGAGTAATGAAATTAACCTGGAAAACCTGATTGATTTGCTGCGCTTTAAGCAGGAAAAGTACGGCTCAAATGAATTCGACTGCCTGTTCGACTTAGATGACCGTCAGAACCCGGTAGAAGACCTGGGCTTGCTTCTCGGATTTGACGACAATAAATATTCAGAAATCCCTAACCGCCCGAACCACTCTAACGATAACATCGATATAATGCCTCACAGCAAAAGCTGGATATCCGCCCGGATAAGCTGGAAAGTAAAAGTGAAAGAATTAATGCGCAAAAGAGGTATCATCCCGCCAGCGGCCAAACCGATCAACTAGAATGTATTCAACTTTGTTCCGCTTTCTTATACGTAAACCCATACACCAATATCGCGATAAATGTAATCCCCACCCCGGCAATACAAACGCCCGTCCACTTACCGATATCCCACACCCAGAGCCCGATGCCGGAGCCCAGGGAAGTGCCGATGAAACTAACGGTCATGAATACGGTGTTCATCCGGTTGCGCGCTTCCGGCAGCAATGCGTAGATGCGGGTTTGGTTGGACACATGAACGCCCTGCAAACCGAGGTCCAGCAGCACAATACCGGCAATGATGCCGATGAGCGAATCACGGAATATCCAGAACACGATATAACCCGCCAGTATACAGGCAATGCCGTAGCCGATGGCGATGCGCGGGTTCTTTTTGTCTGCAATGCGCCCGATAAGCGGGGCGCCCAAAGCGCCCGCCGCCGCCGCAAGGCCCATCAGGCCGATAATATCGCTTCCGAAATTATAGGGAGGGTTGGACAGCAGGAACACCGAAGTGGTCCAGAACAGCCCGAAAACGGCAAATCCGCAGGCATTGATCACCGACGCCTCCCGCAGCAACGGCTGCTCCTTCACGAGCGTAAGCATGGAACCCATCAGCGCCCCGTAACTGCCGCTAAAAGCCGGCCGGCTCTTCGGGAAAGTGAACATCATAATGACCATCATCAGGAAAGACAATCCGCCTGCGATCCAGAACATGGCCCTCCAGCCCAGATGCTCGCCCACAAAGCCGCTCACTGTTCTTGACAGTAAAATGCCGATCAGCAGCCCGCTCATGATCACGCCTATCACCTTCCCCCTTTTCGACGGCTCGGTCAAAGCTGCGCTCAGCGGCAATATCAGCTGCGGCACAATGGAAGTGAACCCAATGATGAAACCCATCACCTTCAGCATACCGATGTTTACAGACAATGCCGCCGCAATCAATGCCGCTACGGCAAAGCCCGTCATCGCCAGTATCTGCCCGCGGCGCTCCAGCTTGTCGCCCAGGGGCACGCAAAACAGCAGTCCCAGCGCATAACCGATCTGTGTAAAAAAAGTGACCTGCCCCGCGTTGGATTCCGATACGTTAAACTCCTGGCTGATAAGCACCAGCAAAGGCTGCGAATAATAAATATTGGCAACAATGAGGCCGGTGCATAAGGCCATCACCGCGATGTTCAGCTTGCTTAAAGACATATTCCCCCCTGGTTAAGGCTGCAAAGTTAACAGTTTTGCGGCATTGCCCTCACTCTCAAAAATCCTTAACTTTATAACATGACGTTCAAGAGCATATACCCCTACACGCAGGAAACCATTGCCGAATATCCCGCACACACACAGGCGGAGATCGGGAAGAAAATGCAGGCCGGCTGGAAGGCTTTTGCTTCGCTCAGGCAGGAAGGCCTGGAGCGCCGCTGTGAATGGATGCTGCAGGCAGCAACACTGCTGAAGGACAATGTTACGGAGCATGCCACTATCATTTCAAAAGAAATGGGCAAAACACTGAAGGAAGCAAAGGCCGAAGTGCTGAAATGCGCCGCCACTGCTGAATATTATGCCGCCAATATTGAACCGCTGCTGCAGCCAAGGCTGATCGAGTCCGACGGCAAAAAGAGCTACGCCGCATTTGAGCCCAAAGGCATTGTGCTCGCTATCATGCCCTGGAACTTTCCGTACTGGCAGGTGTTCCGTTTTGCCATTCCCAACCTGCTGGCCGGTAATGCCGCTATGCTGAAACATGCCAGCAATGTGAGCGGCTGTGGGCTGGCCATTGAAAAACTGTTCCTGGAAGCGGGCTTCCCTGAAGGCGCTTTTCAAACAGTACTGGTATCGTCCAAAGAAATGGAACCATTGATCGCGGACCAGCGTGTGCAGGGCGTAACCCTCACCGGCAGCACGCCCGCGGGCATGAGCGTTGCCGCGCTGGCAGGTAAATACATCAAAAAGACCGTGCTGGAACTGGGTGGCAGCGATCCTTTCATTGTACTGAAAGACGCAAACCTGGCTGAAGCGGCAAAGACAGCCGTAAAAGCCCGCATGCAGAACGCAGGCCAGAGCTGCATCGCAGCCAAACGCTGGATCGTGGAGCAAAGCATTGCGGAAGATTTTACGCAGCAGGTACAGTCCATTATCACCTCCCTCCGGCAGGGCGATCCCTTCCACCCCGATACCGATACCGGCCCCATGGCCCGGCCTGACCTTGCGGAAGAACTCGCCCGGCAAATGGACCGTTCCATAGAACAAGGCGCGTTATTGCTTGCAGGCGGCGAGCGGGATGGCTGTAACTTCACGCCCGCGCTGCTCACCGGCGTAAAGCCGGGTATGCCCGCCTTCGATGAAGAAACATTCGGGCCGCTGGCCGCCGTCATCACCGCCAACGACGAAGCGTCCGCCATCCGCCTCGCCAACCAGACGCCCTTCGGCCTTGGCGCCGCCATCTGGACGAAAGACACGGAGAAGGCCGCCCGCCTGGCCACGCTCATAGAAAGCGGCAACGTGTTCATCAACGCCATGGTTCGCTCCGATGCAAGGCTTCCTTTCGGCGGCATCAAACAATCCGGCTACGGGCGCGAGCTGAGCGTGGAAGGCGTGCATGAATTCATGAATATCAAAACAGTGTACATACAGTAACATCGGTCAACACAGTTGTCCATGGCCGGCGCCGCTTAGTTGTATTTCCGTTGATTTCCGCACAACCACTATGCGGTCATAGGGGTAATGAGTATATTTGCACGTCTTTAAGAAGACAGAACCTGACTATATGCATAACCTGATGTAACGGATGACCATGGCGCTGAGAAAAGCGCTTCCACCACCTTATATTCCGGCTTGCGTTTACCTGGAGGAGCATTACAATGCTGCCGCAGGAATTTCGTTATTATCCCTTCCCCTGAGCTGAGCGCATCTTTAGAGAGAGCCTATGTAAACAAAGATCTGAAATGTTCGAACCTACGACGTTGCCCGTTATGAACAACCTGGCTATCGCTGATATAAGGGTAACAAAAAAACTGGACCTGGTGGTCCCCTGCTGCAACCCGCCGGAAGACTGGGTAATGCAGATCGTAACCGATTACCGTCAATTGCGGGAATTGATACCGGATACCGAGATCCGGCTCATCCTCGTAAACGACGGCTCCGAGCGGAATGTAACGCCATTGCACCTGCAGCAGCTGCAGGCTTGCATACCAGCCGTGCGCATTATAGACCATCCCGTGAACCGGGGCAAAGGATACGCGGTGCGTTTAGGCGTGGCCGTTGCTGATGCGCCCTATTTGGTTTGCACCGATTTTGATTTTCCTTTCGGCGTGGAAGCCGTAAAGCTCGCGTACGAGCAATTGCTCTGCGGCTCCGATGTGGTAGCGGGCATCCGTGGCGACCAGTACGTGAAATTGCTGCCGCCCGCACGCAAGATCATTACCCGCATCAGCAGGCTGATGAACCGTTATCTGCTGCAACTGCCGGTAGACGATGCGCAGGCCGGGCTGAAAGCCTTCAACAGCCGTGGCCGCTGCGAGTTCCTGTCCACGCACGTCAACGGTTTTTTGTACGACAGCGAGTTCGTCCGCCGCGCCTGCCGCAACAAAACGCTGAACGTGCGTACCATCCCGATCGTTTGCCGGCCCGGCATCCGTTTTTCGGAATTCAGGTCCGCAACACTGGTACGTGAATTTTTTAATTTCATGGGTATCCTGATCAAACGATGAACAACAAAAAGATACTGATCAGCGTGGATGTGGAAGAGTTCGACATCCCGCAGGAATACGGGCAGGCCGTGCCTTTCGAAGAAAAGCTGGAAGTGAGCCGGCAGGGCGTGCTGAAAACCCTCACGCTGTTCGATGAACTGGAAATAAGGGCAACGTTTTTTATCACCGCGCTGTGGGCGAGATATTTTCCGGAACTCGTTCAGCGTATCGCGGAAAAACACGAGATCGCTTCGCATGCTTTTTACCACGACCGCTTCCTGGAACGGGACCTGCTGCATTCCCGCACAGTGCTGGAGCGCATCAGCCGCACGCCGGTGAAGGGTTTCCGCATGCCCAGGCTGCAACCTGTATCCATGGATGCGCTGGCGCAGGCCGGTTATACTTACGATGCGTCGTTGAACCCCACCTGGCTGCCCGGGCGCTACAACAACCGCCACCGCCCGCGCCATGTGCATTTGCAGGAGAATATGTGGATCATGCCGACGTCTGTTACGCCCGGCTGGCGCATTCCAGTTTTCTGGCTGAGCCTGAAGAACATGCCGCTGTGGTTCACGCGGCATTGCACCGCGCGTATACTGAAAAAGGAGGATTATTTTTCCTTCTACTTCCACCCCTGGGAGCTGGAAGATATCGGCCAATACAAGCTGCCGTTGTATGTGAAAGGCGTGAGCGGGAAACGTTTATATGGCAAGATGCGCGCCTTCCTGAGTTGGTTGAAAGTGCGCGGAACGTTTGTTTCGCATTCGGATTATCTGGCTACTCAGGCCGGTAAATAACCTGGTCTCACTGGTACATCTGATCTTGGGCATCTGTTGTCTTTATTTTTTCACATCCACATCCACCTTCGGCGGATGCGCATAATCGTTCCAATAAGCTTCCGCCTGTTCCGCCGTAAGGTCTCCGTCGAAGGTGATCACGCGGTATTGCTGGAGGTAGTGTTTGCCGGGCTCCAGTTTCCAGGACTTGTCTTTGGTAGGGCTGAACTCGGCAAACACCTGCCCCTGCTGGTCTTTCTCCGGCCAGATGCGCAAGGGCTGCGGCGCGTTGAAATTTTCCGGGGAGGATAATACGAGAATGCCGCCTTTGCCGCCTTTCAGATCTCCTGCCACCTTGAACCAGCGGGCATGCGTCATATCGCCGTCTTTGCGGGTCTTCCCCTCAGACGTCAGCACCGCGCTGTTCTCATTATTCCATTCCTCCGCTGCTCTTATCGCAAAACCGCCTCCATAGCGGTATTCTTTCAAAATAATCGGTGATGCGGTGCCGCAGCTAAGCGTGGATTTGTAATCCCATATCTGCACATCCTCCGTTCCGCCGTAGGCGCTTACTTCCAGGTCCTCATTAATAGCCGTTTTATCGGGGCCGCCCTTTCCCAGCACCACATGGTCCTGCACCTGCAGAAAGCCGCCCCATACCGGGCCGGACACGCTGTAATTGCGGTTGCTCTCAAAATTGACACGCACGGTGCCGGAGAGTTTTTTCAGGTTCCAGAAATCCACGGTCTGCCCTTCAAACTCCGTTTCGGTCCATGGGTTCCAGATGCCGTAGTGATGGTAGTGGTCTTTGGGCTGGATATTGGTCAGCACCTTCCCGCCCGGCGTATACGCAGGATGAATGAAGCCGCCCCTTCTGAATGCCGTGTCCACACCAGGCGGCACGTCTTTGACCGCTGCCTGGTAGAATAACACAGGCCTCCGGCCCCGCTTCACGGTAAAACCTTCCGCCGAATTATCGACGGTCACGGCATCGTCCGGGTTCACCGGCACGGCGTCTTTCCCGTTTTTATAAAGCTCAAACACGCGGCGCTGCCCGGGTTGCAGGTCCCCGCCCAGGGACCAGACTAACCGGCCGTTGCCAGCCTGCAGGGGCACCGGGGTTTTCGTTTTGCCCTCTACCTGGTACAGCTGGTACACATCTCCCTTTTGCGCTTCGGCAGGAACGGAAATGATGGTATTATGACGGGCATATTTGCCGGCTTTCACCGTGTAACGGGCCAGCAGCTGGGCATTGGCAGTCATCGATAAAAATGTGAGTATGATCAAACAGGCATAACGCGGGTACTTCATATGGAACGATTGTAATGAACGATTAAAATAGTCATTCCCCGGCATTTATGCAATAAGCGCGGAAATAGCTTAAATTCGTTACAGTTTCTACCACCCCAAAATACGCCCCAGACATGAAAACGGATAAACTGATCGTTTCCAACCGCGCCGCATTGGAAAAAAAATACGGCAGTAAGCACACTTCCATTTTAAAAGACCTGGCAGCCATCAAAGCGGCGGATAAAAAACGAGGGCTGCACAGCGAAGTGATTTTCCTCGATGATGCCGCCGCCATGAAAAAACATAAAGCTCCCGCCGTGAAAAGCCCCGGCCATGCAAAGCAGAACAAAGCCGCTATAGACGGGCTGTTCCGGCATTTCCGACCTGATTATTTGATGATAGCGGGAGCTCAGGATGTAGTGCCTTTCCTGCCGCTGCAAAACCTGCTTTTCGGGGAAGATGATGAGGATAAGCTGATCCCCAGCGACCTGCCTTATGCCTGCGAAACCGCTTACAGCACCGATCCTGGGAAGTTCATTTCACCTACCCGCGTGGTGGGCCGCCTGCCGGATGTACCCGGCGGCAATGACCCCGCCTATTTCCATTCCCTCGTGCAGGACATTGCCGGCAACAAGCCCGGCCGGCAGCAGGATTACAGGAAATACTTCAGCATCAGCGTGTTCGACTGGCGGTCGTCCACCTCCGAGAGCCTGCACAACATCTTTGGCGACCATGCCGCGCTGCAGCTCTCCCCCGTTCTGGGCCCCGCGTGGACCAATGCCCAGCTGAAGGCCAAAACACATTTCATCAACTGCCACGGCGCGCTGGACGATCCGAGTTACTACGGCCAGAAGGGCAAAAAGTTCCCGGAAGCCCTCCGTTCCTCCCTTATCGCCAAAAAGATCAGCAAAGGGGCTATTGTGGCGGCGGAATGCTGTTACGGCGCCCAGCTTTATAATCCATTGCTCACAGAGGCCGGGCACCTGAGCATTGCGAACAATTACCTGCTGAACCATGCCATTGCTTTTGCCGGCAGCTCCACCATTGCATATGGTCCCGCGAAAGGCCAGGGCCTGGCGGACCTTTTGACCCAGTATTTCCTGATCAACACCATCAAAGGCGCATCCACCGGCCGCGCCTTCCTCGAAGCCCGCCAGCGCTTCCTGGACGAGATGGGGCCGGCGCTGGATCCTTTTGAGCTGAAGACCCTGGCGCAATTCTACCTGCTGGGCGATCCTTCGCTGGTGGCCGTTTCGGCGCCGGCATCCCTTCGCGGCGACCACCGGCAGAACCGCCGGGACAGTATGATGGCAAAAGGCTTGGCGCTTTCTGCTTTTATTTCAGTACCCAAACCCCTGAAAGAAAAGAAGGCTGACGCAGCTGTAACCGCCTTCCTGAAGAGCCGGAAACTGCCGCAAAAGAGCCTCCATAAACAAGTGTTCATCAACGAAACCAAACCTTCGCCACTCACCCGCGGTATGAAATCGTTTACCGCGCCGGTGAAATTTCATGTATATTCGGCCAGTACCGTTCATGGGAAGTTCAAAAGCACGAAAGTGCTGGTGGTGAAGGAAAGGAACGGCGAAATACTGGGGCATCGAGAATATGTCAGACGATAGGAAAAATAAAGCGCTCACCGTAAGGGGCCGGCTGGTCCTGAAAACCTTTGCAAGAACCACGAAAAGCGAAAGCCTTGGCGTGTATCTCGAAACGGAGGACGGCAGCTTCCTGATCCGTCCTTCCGGCGGCAATCCCTTTGCAGATAACCCTTTGGCGGAACTGGCCGGAAAGTACATAGAAGCCACCGGCCGCAAGAGCGATTATGTGTTCTTCGTGCGCAGCTGGAGGGAGATCCCCGAACCCGGAAGCTGACGTCAACATCAACTAATCCTGTTATTTCCACCCGTAACATTCGCCCCTGCTGCGGCATAGAAGCGTCGTAACTTTAAGACAACTAATCTGTCGCGCTATGATCCGCCATTCTATCATCCGGCAGGCTGTTGTTGCTTTAGCAGTTCTACTGCTATGTATTCCCCTGCAATCCAGCAGCCAGCACGTGAACAAAATCATGCAGCAGAAAACCGCTGCCCTCCTCGGAACTTATTACATTTCCTTCAAGCAAGACAAAGCTGTGTTGCGCTATATCCTGCATATAGACAGCACGCGTGGCATGTTCTTTTACGGGAGGATGGAAAACGACCAGCGTTACCATCCCAAGTGGAAGGACTTCTGCCACATCAAAGGCATGCTGGCTCCCGGGAAGAACCACGACTTCATCATGAAGCCGGACCTGCACAGCAACCTGCCGTACAACATCGTGTGCCGCCCGCATGAGTGGGTGCTCAACAACAAGGTGTATTTCAGGTTCAGGGAAGAGAACATCATCAGCGGGCACATGGTGGTCACCAACGACTTCAATGCGCCTCCATTCAGTTTTTCCGGCATGAAACAAGAGCCTGAGAACCTGACGGCCAGCGCTGATGCGGGTATCTCGAAACTGAAGTAAACGGCTTGCATCCCCGGTTCATTCCCGGCAACGGGAACCGGGAAAATTATGCCTTGTGCGTAAAACAAAAAAGTATGGGTTAAGCGGATAGCTCAACCCATACTTCCTTATTCCTGAGAGAAGAAGTTTTAGAAAGCCCGGTGCAGTTCCGCGCCGGTACCGTTCCTGTCCGCATAAATGATCTCACCGTCGCGGATCTTGACGCCGCTTGCAACATCTTCAGCCAGCAGCAGCGGGCCGTCCATGTCCGTATAGTCGAGGTAAGGAAGAAGATGCGCTACGGCGGAAGTACCAACGGTGCTTTCGTTCATGCTGCCCGTCATTACTTTCATGCCCAGCTTTTTAGCTTCCATGATCATCCTGCGCGCGGGCGTGATGCCGCCACATTTGGTGAGTTTGATGTTGATGCCGTGGAAATAGTTATGGCATTTTTGCACGTCGCTTTCCACGATGCAGCTTTCATCTGCAATCACCGGCAATGCGGAATCCGTATATACCTTGCGCATGCCTTCCCAGTCTGCCGCAGGCATCGGCTGCTCAATGAATTCCACCCCCAGTTCGCGGAAGGCTTCGGCGTTACGAAGCGTTTCATCCACACCCCAGGCGCAGTTCGCATCCACGCGGAACACAGCGCTGGTATGCTTCCGCAGCTCCGTGATGATGGTAATATCTTCCTTCGTTCCCAGCTTGATCTTGTAAATGGGCCAGGGGAATTCCTGTAATTTCTTCACCATGTTCTCCACCGTATCTATGCCGATAGTGTAGTCCGTCATCGGGTTATGCGAGGGGTCTAGGTTCCAGACTTCGTAGAGCTTTTTACCCTGCTGCTTGGCATACAGGTCGTGGGCGGCAAGGTCCAGCGCGCAAAGCGCGAACATATTGCCGGCGAGGCGCGGGTACATCTCCTCCCAAAAGGCTTCAGGCGTGTCCAGGTGATATGCTTCAATAAAAGGCCTGTGTTCGTTGATGGCGGCCATCAGGCCGGGAACGGTGATGTTGTAGTATGCATTATCAGCCGTTTCGCCCAGGCCGCTGAGCCCGTCCTGTTTCAGCTCTGCCACCAGCAGCGGCTGCACATGCTTGCTTTTTCTCGAGATCGTAAACGTATGCCTGAATTTCAGTTCGAAGGGATACAGTGTCAACTCCATGGAATAAATATACTGCGGGTTTATGGCATTTCCTACCGGCAGCAAGCCGGGGGCAAATGCTAGGATATCTTTGCATATGTACAGATATGGAATACAATCAACGCCCGCTTTCCTGCACCATGGCCCTGATCTTCCCATTCAGCATCTGCGCGGCGCAGAGCGCCTCCAATGTAACAGGCATGCGGTAACGCCAGTACCAGGGCGTAATGGCGGGCACGTTAATGCGCTCTTCCGCAGGGGAGCGGTGTGGCAGCGAACTGTCCAGCGCGAGCCAGTCCTGCAATTGCAGGATGCACCACATGGCCGGCGCCTGCAGATGCAGCCGGGCGATCTCCTCTTCCCTGCCGGGCGCGTATCCGCGCAAAGTGCTCATGTCGTGCGTGGAAGGTGTGACCACCGAAAGATAAGGCGCATGAGCGGGCATCTGGCCAGGCTGTTTGGGCATAGGCAGTACCTCCAGGCTGAGCATGCCCAGCCGCTGCATCACGCCGGGCACGCAGTGGGGCACCATGCCGAGGTCTTCGCCGCACACGAGCATGTCTGTAGCGGCCTGCAGCACGGGCAGCTTGCGCAGCGCTTCTTTTTCCCATAGCTCATCGTGGCGGTGGTAAAAGAAATGCGTGGAAAGTTCCTGCAATGCTTCCTGCACGGGCTGTTCCAGCGCGAGGAACGAATCCGTTCCCTGCATACCGAAACGCGGATGGAATGCTCCGGGTGACGGCTCCAGGAAAATAACGTTGGCAATGAGATCGTACAGGCCCTGCCGGATAACGGGATCTTCTTCCGCAATACCAGCCTGGTAGCGGTACGCGTCCGCGAGGCGGTAATAGCCATGGCCCGAGGGTTCCAGGTAAATGGATTTTATTCTGACGGCGTCGTCGCTGAAGATGCGGTACAGCACTGCGTCTGTGATATACGGCTCACAGAAGCGTTCGCGGGCGAAGGGAATGCCCCAGTCAAATAATTCCTGTTCCGTAAAAGGTTTCGCGGGATGAAAATAACCGAGTATGCCTTCTTTCGCATGCCGCGGAATTTGCCAGAGCCGGAAAAAACCAAGCACATGATCGATCCTGAAAGCGGAAAAATATTGCGCCATATGCCGCAGCCGCTGCTTCCACCAGGCATAACCGGTTGCTTCCATTTCGGACCAGTTGTAAGCCGGGAAGCCCCAGTTCTGGCCTTTCGCCGCGAATTCATCCGGCGGCGCGCCCGCCTGCACGCGGGTATCGAACAACGCGGGCATGGCAGACACATCTGCGCTGCGCAGGTACATCCCCACGGGCAGATCGCCTTTGATGGCCACGCCTTTACTGTGCGCATAAGCCACGGCTTCGCTGAGCTGGAGATGCAAATGGTATTGCACGAAATAATAAAATCCCGCATCGCCGCTCCCATCGCGCCTGCAACAGAAAGCAGCATAAGGTTCAAGCCAGTGCTGATTTTCGTTCGTCCATTGCGTATATGCGCTGTCTGCCTGAAAGCTTTGATAGAATGTTTGCAGGGCCTGCGTCTTAAACGTGACCGTTGCCATATAATCCATATCGGGCAAGGCGTTGAGCGTTGCCTGCATGGCCGCGTAACCTTCGGCAATGCCGAGCGCGGGCAGGTGTATGTACATGGGATGAAGCGCAAACGCTGAAATAGCGGCGTAGGGATAGGAGTCTTCCCAGCTGTGCTCCGCAATGGTATCGTTCACCGGCAGCAGCTGGATCATACGCTGGCCGGTGGAAGCCGCCCAATCCGCCAGCAGCCGCAGGTCCGAAAATTCGCCGCAACCCAATCCTTTTTCAGAACGCAGGGAGAACACAGGCGCCGCAACACCCGCGCCTTTCCAGAGCGGATGGTTGAAGCGGGCATAGCCATCATCCGCCAGGCATGGCCCTGCTGAAAGAAAAGAGCGGTTCTCTCCTGCTTCGTATTCAACGCCATCCAGCAGGTATTTGTATTCCACGGCAAGGCCCGGCGGGATGTTCACGTTTGCGGCGAAACGGCCGTCTTCCCGGGCCTGCATCTTCACCGCGGATGCGGCGTTCCAGTTGCCCAACGAGTCCACATTCCCCGTCAGCCACAGTTCCCGCCCGCTTTCCAGCAAAGGCGCGCTTACCTGGAAATAATGCGAGGCCCCGCGCGCAACCTGCGAAGCTGCATGATGGAAATACACGTCACGGAAAGGCGCTTTCATGAGGCAGTCCGCCACGCGCCCGGGCTGCCGCCACTCGTCGCGGATGGTCAGCTCCTGCTCGTCTTTATGGAAGGTTATGCAACGCAAAGGCTGCTCCGCCACTTCCCCGCCATGCGTAAGAATGTAGCGGTAGCGCAGCTCCGGGAGTTCCCATTCCAGCGTTGCCGTCCAGTGATCGCGATCGTACCAGGTCATAGGCAGCACGCTGCCGGTATCGAGGGCAAGAGAAAGCTGTTGGCCCCACGAGGTGGAGTACCGGACGAAAAAGCGCAGCGTCATAGCCCGGAAATTACGAAAAAAGCAGACCAAACCTTTTACGTGTAAAAAAGGAACTGTGCTGTTATTGTTATTCATTCCGCTTTGAACGGCCTGGCGCCTGGTGTTCCGTTGCCGGATATTTCCACTCAAAAAATAGGATAATCCGTTTTACTTCTTTACTTTATGGTAATACCAATCATTGCCATAATGAAGAAACTACTTACCCTATGGCTGGCTTGCCTGGCCTCATCCACTCAGGCGCAGGACCAGCAGGCACAGATCGCGGCCAGGGCCGGCGCCATTTCGGCCAGGCTCATTGAATGGAGAAGATACCTGCACGAGCACCCGGAGCTTTCTAACCGCGAAGTGAACACCGCAGCCTATGTGGCCGCGCATCTTAAAAAACTCGGCATAGAAGTGCAGACCGGCATTGCAAAAACCGGCGTGGTGGGATTGCTGAAAGGCGGCAAACCCGGTCCTGTGGTAGCGCTTCGCGCGGATATGGACGCGCTGCCCGTGAAAGAAAGGGTGGACCTGCCGTTCAAATCGCAGGTAACGGCGGACTACCTCGGGCAAACGGTGCCCGTGATGCACGCCTGCGGCCACGACAGCCATGTGGCTATTTTAATGGCCACCGCGGAGGTGCTGGCTTCCATGAAAAAAGATATACCCGGCACCGTAAAATTCATTTTCCAGCCCGCTGAAGAAGGCCCTCCGGGCGATGAAGAAGGTGGCGCGCCGCTGATGGTGAAAGAAGGCGTGATGGACAATCCCAAAGTGGACGCGGTATTCGGCCTGCACATCGGCTCCGCCATCGAAGCCGGGAAGATCCGGTATAAGCCAGGCGCTATGATGGCTTCCTCCGACTGGTTCACTATTGCCATCAAAGGCAAGCAGGCACACGGCTCTGCGCCATGGAACAGCGTAGACCCGATCGTGGCCGGCACGCAGATCATAGAAGGATTGCAGACCATTGTAAGCAGGCAGTCCAATATCGTGGAAGCGCCCGTTGTGATCACTGTCGGCAAATTCCACAGCGGCGTGCGCAACAACATCATTCCTGAGGATGCGTTGCTGGAAGGCACCATCCGCACGCTGGATTCGCGGATGCAGAAAGACGTGCACGAGCGCATCCGCAAAACGGCGGTAAAGATCGCGGAAGCATCAGGCGCGGTGGCCACTGTTACCATCGATACCAAAACCCTCGTTACATTCAACGATTCGGCGCTGGTGGCAAAGATGCTGCCTTCCCTGAAAAAGGCCGCCGGTGCTGAGAATGTAGGTAGCATGAACTGGGTGACCGGCGCGGAGGACTTTTCTTTTTACGGCACCAAAGCACCGGCGTTTTTCTTCTACCTGGGCGGCATGCCCAAAGGCAACGATCCGCAGAAAGCGCCCGGCCACCATACCCCGGATTTTTACATCGACGACAGCGAGCTGTATGTAGGCGTGAAAGCATTCTGCAACCTTGTATTCGATTATGCGAAGGCTTCCGCCAGGTAAATTATTTTTCTTTTAAACGCGAACGCAGCAACTCCCGGTGCTGCGTTTTTTTATAGCGGCTTGTCTTCCGGTGCCCGAACGGCTTACCCCGCAAGTCTTCCAGCCGGAAACGCTTCCGGGATATAAAAAAAGCCCGGAACGTTTACACGCTCCGGGCTTTAACTTATCGTTATTGCAGAATTATTTCACTTCTTCAAACTCCGCATCTGTAACGGCGTCGCCTGCGTTACCCTGCTGGCCGCCTTGCTGCTGGCCGCCGGCTTGTGCGCCACCGTCTGCACCGGGCTGGCCCTGTGCCTGGGATGCTTTGTACAGTTCTTCTGAAGCCGCGGTCCACGCAGCATTCAGTTCCGCTACCGCTACGTCGATCTGCGCAATGTCCTGTGTTTTCTGCGCGTTACGCAGTTTTTCCAGGGCCGCTTCGATCGGCGCTTTTTTCTCGGCAGGGATCTTTTCACCGTATTCTTTGAGTTGTTTTTCTGTCTGGAACACGAGACTGTCTGCCTGGTTGATCTTTTCCACCTTTTCACGGGCGGCTTTATCTTCCGCTTCGTTGGCTTTCGCTTCTGCCTTCATCTTTTCGATCTCGTCCTTATTCAGGCCGCTGCCGGCTTCGATGCGGATGTTCTGGGATTTACCGGTGCCCTGGTCCTTCGCGGTTACGTGGAGGATACCGTTGGCATCGATGTCGAACACTACTTCGATCTTGGGCACGCCGCGCTGTGCAGGCGGAATGTCGTTCAGGATGAAGCGGCCCAGCGTTCTGTTCTGGCTGGCCATGGGCCTTTCGCCTTGCAGCACGTGAATTTCCACGCTCGGCTGGTTATCTGCCGCGGTAGAGAATATTTCGCTCTTCTTGGTGGGGATGGTAGTGTTGGATTCGATCAGCTTGGTGAACACGCCGCCCATGGTTTCGATACCGAGGGAAAGCGGGGTAACGTCCAGCAGCAGCACATCCTTCACTTCGCCGGTGAGCACACCGCCCTGGATAGCAGCGCCTACGGCCACTACTTCGTCAGGATTCACACCCTTGTTCGGCTTTTTGCCAAAGAATTTCTCTACCACTTCCTGGATGCGGGGGATACGGGTAGAACCGCCCACCAGGATCACTTCGTCGATCTTGCTGATGTCAACGCCTGCATCGGCGATCGCCCTGCGGCAAGGCTCCAGTGTTCTTTCCACCAGGCTGTCGCTCAGCTGCTCAAATTTAGCGCGGGTGAGCTTTTTTACGAGGTGCTTGGGCACACCGTCCACCGCAGTGATATAAGGCAGGTTGATCTCGGTTTCCTGGGAGGAAGACAGTTCGATCTTTGCCTTTTCAGCAGCTTCTTTCAAACGCTGCCATGCCATCGGGTCCTTATGCAGGTCTACGGCTTCGTCTTTTTTGAATTCATCTGCCAGCCAGTCCATGATCACTTTATCGAAGTCGTCGCCGCCGAGGTGGGTGTCGCCATTGGTGGATTTTACTTCGAATACGCCGTCGCCCAGTTCGAGGATGGATACGTCGAACGTACCACCGCCGAGGTCGAACACGGCGATCATGCTGTCCGCATGTTTTTTGTCCATACCATAAGCCAGCGCCGCGGCGGTAGGCTCGTTGATGATACGGCGAACGGTAAGACCGGCGATTTCACCGGCTTCTTTGGTAGCCTGGCGCTGGGCGTCGTTAAAGTAAGCCGGAACGGTGATCACCGCTTCGGTCACTTCCTGGCCCAGGTAGTCTTCCGCTGTTTTTTTCATTTTCTGCAGGATCATCGCAGAAATTTCCTGCGGTGTGTAGAGCCTGCCGTCTATATCGATACGCGTCGTATTGTTATCGCCCTTTGCTACTTTATAACTTACGTGGCTGAGTTCATTGGATACCTCATCGAAATGGCGGCCCATAAAACGCTTCACCGACATAATGGTGTTTACAGGATTGGTAATGGCCTGGCGCTTGGCCGGGTCACCTACTTTCCTTTCGCCGTTCTTTAAAAACGCAACTACGGAAGGCGTGGTACGGCGCCCTTCATCGTTTGCGATCACTACCGGTTCGTTACCTTCCATTACGGCAACGCAAGAGTTGGTAGTTCCTAAGTCAATACCTATGATTTTTCCCATAATAATTAATGTTCTCCTTTGTGAAACAGTGTAGCCCGGGAAGGGGTTCCCGGACCTTTGATAGGTTTGTCAATGATTATGCCAAGGCAGCCTGATATGAAAATATGTCAGTTCCGGCTAACAACCGTGTATGTCTTTTAAAAAGAAGTCTGAACATATAGAACACAGTGGCGCAGATTTTGTTTCACTGTATGTACACTAACCGTAATCATATGAAAAATACCACGCTAAGATGGGCCTTCCTCCTTTTGGCCGCATCGCCCCTCACACTTGTTGCCCAAACCCCGGAACCAGCAACCACCACACCCACCCCCAAAGGCGGCCTTTTTGGCGGCAGCCGGCAATTCAGGACCGTTTCCATCGGGGTAAACGGCGGGGTACTGATACCTGCCGTAGCTACCGGGGGCAGCAACGACTTCACCAAATGGCAGCTGAACTACGGTTATGGCGCCTATGTAAAATGGCAGCTGCTCCACTTCCTCGCCCTGCGGGGTGACTTTGTGGGCGGTAAATTAAAGGGAGACAACAGTGAAGAACTGGGAGACGGCTCCAACCCCAACAGGGCCGTTCAAAGCTTCGAGACCTCCCTTAACTGGTCAGGCAGCCTGAACGCCGTGTTCAACCTCGCCACCATCAACTGGCTGCACCGTCAAAATGCCGCACAGCTCTATGTTTCCGTGGGCGGCGGCCTGGCAGGCTATAAGCCGACCATCACCACGGCCGGCGGCGTTACCCGCGATTACAAACCTTCCGGCAGCATCAACGAATTCTTTGTGCCCGTGGGCGCCGGCTTGAAATTCAAATTGTCTGACGTCATCAACCTGGACCTGGGCTACACCATGCATTACCTGGATGGCGATAACCTGGACGGCTTCAATTACGGCACTTCCAAAGACAAATACGCCTACGGTTACGCCGGGCTGGAGTTTGCGCTGGGCGACCGCACCAAACCGCAACTGGCATGGCACAACGCTCCTGCCGTGATGTACGACGACCTGGTGGCACAAAAAGACCAGCTGAAAATGGAGCTGGACGCTGAAAAAGAAAATAACGCCAAACTGGCCGCGAGCGTGGCCAAGCTCCAGGCAGACAGCGACGGCGACGGCGTGTCCGACCTCTTCGACAAATGCCCGAACACCCCGGCCAGCGACAAGGTGGATGGCGCTGGATGCCCGCTGCCCAAGCCGGACACCACCAAACCAGCACCTGTTAAGGTTATTATCACGGAAGACGACCGCCGCCTGGTACGCGACGCCATCGCCAACCTCGAATTCCAGACCGGTAAATCGGACATCAAACCGAAGTCTTTCCCGTCGCTGGACAGGGTGGCTGACCTCATGATCCGCAAGAACCTCAGCCTTAAACTGGCCGGCCATACGGACAATGTGGGCACCGAAGCCAATAACATGAGACTGTCTAAAGACAGGGCTGAATCCGTGAAAGCTTACCTTGCTTCCAAGGGCGTGAACCCGAGCCGCATTGAAGCTACCGGCTACGGTGAAACACAGCCTATCGCGACCAATAAAACAGCCGCGGGCAGGCAGAAGAACCGCCGCGTGGAGTTCACGATATTCTAGATCACTGACAATCATATGTCAACATGACAAAAGCCCCGGCACATGCCGGGGCTTTTTCCCGGCATGTTATTTGCGAAAAGGGGATGCTATAACTTCGACATATGATAAAAAACCTAACTATTTTATTCCTTTTTGTTTGCCTCACAAAGGCCGCCAGTGCCCAACAGGTAAGTTTCGGCGCAAAAGGCGGTCTGAACATCGCTACGATAACGGACATCGATGACAGTAAAACCCGTGCCTCCATCCATCTTGGCGCGTTCGCGAAGATCGGGCTGACGGAGGAATGGGCTATTCAGCCGGAGCTGGTGTATTCCGGCCAGGGTTACAAATGGGACCTGCCGGTACCCCTTTTAGACAATCCCACGCTCCATTACAATATCAACTATATCAACCTTCCCGTGATGGTGCAGTATCATATCATCCCTGAATTCCACCTGGAAGCAGGCCCGCAGATAGGTTTCCGCGTAGCCGCCAAAACTAAGAATGACGATGGCGATGCGACAAATATAAAAGACGACGTAAAAGGAATCGATTTCGGCCTCGGCGCGGGTCTCGGGTATACGTTCGATATGGGCCTGGGCATTGGGGCGCGTTACAACTTCGGCCTTACCGATATCTGGAAAACCGATCAATTTTCCAGCAAGAACAGCGTAGCGCAGTTCAGCGTTTATTATATCATCGGGAAAAAGAAATTCTAAGATAATTCTAGCCTGTAAAAACCCATGGCAGTGCATATATGAGTGCACTGCCTTTTTTTATGCCAGCCCCAGCACGGGCATAAAGCTGCGTTCGTCCACGATATGGTCCGCCGCTTCATTCACGCGCTCGTGGGTGGCGTTGAAGGCAATGCCGATGCCCGCCTGGCGGATCATGCAGATATCGTTCACCCCGTCCCCTATCGCCAGCGTATTTTCCAGGCTGATGGCGTAATGCGAACGCATATGGTGCATCATATTGCACTTGCAGTAATCGTGCATGCAGCCGCTATCGTCCATCCGCAGGAAGTGAGAAGGGATGCTGACCACGCCGGTAGCTTTGCCATTCTCGAAATTGAGCACGTTGGCGCAGGAGAATTGCATGCCCAGCTTGTCTTTCACGTAATTGGTGATGCAGGTGTAGCTGTCGCTGATAATGCCGCAGACATAACCTTTCTCCACCAGCGAAGCCACCACGGCGGCCGCATCCTCCACTACCGGTATCGACTGTACGACGGCTACCAGCTCTTCCTGGGTCCTGCCTTTCAGCAATTGCGCGATCAGCTGTGTGCGCACCACGTCAGGATGGCATTCGCCGATGATCTGCTGTAGCTGTTGCGTGAAGCCGAATTGAGCAGCTGCGGTGTGGATAAAGCTGCGGTGGAGCAGGGTATTGTCCATGTCAAAAATGGCCATTTTTACGAAAGAAGCCGGGTTAGCTGTGGTATGCATAACGTTGCGTTCGGTGAAATAATCGGCGGGATAACAGGATAGTACCGCACAAAGTTACGGAAATAACCGGGGGCGGAGGATGAACGTTGTGTTAAAAACCATGGCATCAGGGTTAATAGCCAGCTATTTACAAGCAGAAAAGAGACAATTTGCGGCCCCATCGCAATCTATTGCGAACGGGCTGGCTTGTAAAACCAGGGGATGTTGGGCAATCCCACAACATCTGTTACCTTTGCCCTCTATAAGTTTCAACTGAATGAGCGTAGTTTCTTCCATAAAACAGGCAGCAGCCGAGGCCGTACAGGCATTATACCAACAGCCCTTCACCATGGCGGACGTGGCGGTAAACACCACCAAACCCGAATTTGAAGGTGAATACACCATCGTCGTTTTCCCCTTCACCAAATTCAGCCGGCAGAAGCCGGAAGAGACCGGGCAGGCGCTGGGCGCGTACCTTGTGGAGCATTACCCGGACCTGGTCGCGGGCTTCAACGTGGTGAAAGGTTTCCTTAACCTCAGCGTACACCAGAACTACTGGCTCGGCTATATCCAACAGGCCCATCAAAACCCTGAGCCCGGCCGGAAACCTTCCAACGGCAAAAAAGTGATGGTGGAATACTCCTCCCCCAACACCAACAAGCCGCTGCACCTGGGGCACCTCAGGAATAATTTCCTCGGCTTTTCCGTTTCGGAGATACTCAAAGCCAACGGGTTTGAAGTGATCAAAGCCAACCTGGTGAACGACCGCGGCATCCACATCTGCAAGTCCATGCTGGCCTGGCAGCTGTTTGCCCATGGCGATACCCCGCAATCCACCGGCATCAAGGGCGATCACCTCGTAGGGGATTATTACGTGAGGTTCGAGACCATCCTCCGCGAACAGGCCGAGCCTATTATCTCTGACGTGCTGGAAGGCAATTTCAAAGATTTTGAAGGAACGGAAAAAGAAAGGATCATCAAGCTGCACGCCGCGCTGCATAAGCCTGAAGTACAGGCGGATGAAGAAAAAGCGGGAAAGATAAAAGACGAGATCAAAGAGCTGAGCCGCAACCGGACCGAGATCATGCAGCAGGCCAAGATCATGCTGCAGCAATGGGAAGCCGGCAACCCCGAAGTGCGGGCGCTGTGGCAGACCATGAACAGCTGGGTGTACGAAGGTTTTGAACAGACCTACAAACGCCTGGGCATAGACTTCGATAAAGTATACTACGAAAGCGATACCTACCTGCTGGGGAAAGACGTGGTGGAAGCAGGTTTGCAGAAAGGCGTGTTTTTCCGCAAGCCGGATAACTCCGTATGGATAGATCTCACGGCAGACGGCCTCGATGAAAAGCTGGTACTTCGCGGCGACGGCACTTCCGTGTACATCACGCAGGACCTTGGCACCGCACGCCTCAAGTACGCGGATTTCCATATGGATCAAAGCCTGTACGTGGTGGCGGATGAGCAGAACTATCACTTCAAGGTGCTGAAGCTCATACTCCAGAAGCTCGGCGACGCATCCGCCGACGGTATTGAGCACCTTTCCTATGGCATGGTGGAATTGCCGCACGGCCGCATGAAAAGCCGTGAAGGCACCGTGGTGGATGCGGACGATATGGTGGAAGAAATGATCAACACCGCGGCCACGCATACCGAAGAGCTGGGCAAGGTGAAAGGATTTTCAGAAGAAGAACTGCGCGAGCTGCACGAGACCATCGGCCTCGGTGCCATGAAATTCTTCCTCCTCAAAGTAGACCCGAAAAAAAGAATGATCTTCAACCCCGAAGAATCCATCGACCTGCACGGCTTCACCGGCCCCTTCATCCAGTACAGCCACGCGCGCATCAAATCCATCCTGCGCGAGTTCTCCACGGCAGACCTGGCCGCGCTGGCAGATTACCGCCACAACGCGCCCCTGCTGCCCATGGAAAAAGAGCTGATCATGATCAACGAACAGTTCGGCAGCGTGCTGGAAGACGCCCAAAGGGAATGGAGCCCGTCTGTGATCGCGAACTACGCGTTCCTGCTGGCGCAGACCTTCAACTCCTTCTATGCTAAAAAAGAGAACGGCAAATACATCTATTCCGTAAGGGATGCGGAAAATGAAGACAAACGCAAACTGCGCCTGCAAATCGCCATACTTACCGCCAACACCATCAAACAAAGCATGAAGCTGCTGGGGATACAGGTGCCTGAAAGGATGTAACAAAGCCCGTCATTGCGACGAGCTTTGTTGTTAACGGTAGCTTTTTTCATTACAGCGTTTGATCATAAAGTAAAATACCGCGCTATTGCAGCAGCAGCGCCTGGTCGCAGATGACCTGGCCTTTGGCCACCTCACCTGAACAGATATACGATTTGCCGAGCATGAACATGGCAAAAGCATTCATGGGCTGCTGCATCAGGATGTTGTTCCATTGCACGGCGGCTTGCGCATAATCCTGCTTTTTGTAATAAGCGTTGGCCAGGTTCTGCATGATCTGGATGTCTTTCGGTCTTAAGCTGAGCGCAGCATGAAGGTTGCGGATGGCGTCGTCATAGGCGGACTGCTTCAGTTGAGCCAGCCCGAGGTTTACATAGAGATCTGCATTACCGGGGTGCCCCATCCTGGCGGCCTGTTCAAATGCCCCGGCAGCGTTTTTGTAGTTTTTCATGTTAAAATGCATCATTCCTGATTCGTAATATACACCGGCAGCCGTACTGTCTGCTTTCAGTGCTTTTTCGTAATAAATAAGCGATTCTTTATAATTCTCTGCCTGTGCGTGCAGCCGGGCAATGCGGCAGAGCAGCACCGGATGGTCCGGTTCCTCCAGCAGCGCCAGTTCCAGCGCTTTCACAGCTTCCTCCGGGTGGTCCAGGAAGGAATAGCTGAGGCCGATGATGCTGTTCATATGTGGCGCGCCTTGTTCCCGCGCCCTGAAAGCATAGGCCAGCGCATCTTCATACCCTTTCTGCTCAAAGAAAATTTCCGCGAGGGTTGCCAGGGCTTCGCTGTGCTCCGCATGCTGTTCCAGCAAGAGCAGCAGCTGCTGCTTGGCGGTTTCGGGCTGTTGCTGCAGGCGGTAAAGATTGGCCAGCTCGATGTAAGGAGCGGCATAGCTGCGATTGGCTTTGATGGCGGCGGTAAAACGCTCTTCCGCCTCCTGCAGGCGGCCGCTGAGCTTCAGGCGAAGCCCCTGCTCATGTAGCTGGCGGGCACCGGGACTATCCGCTTTTGCCGGCAGCGCAAGGCATAGCGGCAGCAGGATGCATAGGTACAGTAGGATACGGTATAGGAACATAATTCAAAGCGCATGCGCGCCTGAGTCAAATATACATAAATTCTATAATTTATAACATATCGCTCGAAGAAAATGATAAAGGCATCAGGCTGCCACCGTTTTTGACAATAAAAACCGGCCCGGTGAGGCCCGCCATAATGATGCGGATGGGGGTATTGAACCGTTGCTCGTATTCGCAGATGGTCTGACGGCAGATGCCGCAGGGAGAAATGGGCTTAAGGCTGCTTCCGAGCTCGTTGTGGTAGCTGACGGCCAGCGTCCGGACCGCAATACCGGGGTACAGGGAAGAGGCCGTGGAAAGGGCTGTTCTTTCCGCACAGATGCCCACGGGGTATGAAGCGTTTTCCTGGTTGGTGCCCGGCACGCACTGCCCGTTGGCCAGCAGCAGGGCTGCTCCCACCTTGAAGCGGGAATACGGGGCATACGCGTCTTCCACCGCTTTGCGGGCCGCTTCCAGCAGTGCCCGGTCTTCGGGAGCTAATTCAGACGCGTCTTTATATACTTCGTATTCAATCTGTTGTATCTTATTTTCCATATTCTGTAGCCAGGTTTGGTAAAAGAAGGAGCCGTTCCTGTTGCGGTCCCTAAGTTACTCCTTTTAGGATTCGCAAACTGAAACGGCTCCCCGTTATGCTATTGATCAGCTGTTTACCTGATAGTGCTGAACAGGCGGCTCCAGCGGATGCCGTTGCTGCCGTAGCTCATCCAGATGAGCCAGGCCTTACCCACCACATGGTCTTCCGGAACGAAGCCCCAGTAGCGGCTATCCAGCGATTTGTGGCGGTTGTCGCCCATCATCCAGTAATAATTCATTTTGAAAGTGTAGCTGTTGGTAGCCTGCCCGTTGATCACAAACTGGTTGCCCCGGGTTTCCAGGGTATTTTTTTCGTAAACAGCGATCACACGGCGGTACAGCTCGATGTTGGAACTGTCCAGCTGTATGGTGGCGCCTTTTTTCGGGATGTAAATGGGCCCGAGGTTGTCTACCGTCCATTTGTGATGCGCCGTATCCTGCGGCCATACGCCGTCCACCATGGGGCTGAGGTAAGGCTGCACATTGCCGCCCACGAAGCTCATGGCTTTTACGGCCTTTTCTTCGGAAGGGGTCAGGTTATAGAACAGCTTGCCTACCTCCAGCACTTCGTAGGGGCTGGTGATACCCAGCTCTTCGAGTCTCATGGCGCTGAGCGGCTCGCCTGTATTGGTGTTCACATTATACTGGCGCTGGCCGTGCGGGGGCGGCGTTTCAGGCACGCCGTTCACCACCACGATGCCGTTCCGCACCTCCAGGGAATCCCCGGCAATGCCCACGCAGCGCTTGATGTAGTTCTCCCTTTTGTCTACCGGGCGGGAAATAACACGGTATTGGTTCCACACCTCGTCCCTCCCCATCCGGCGCACGAGGTCGTAATAGCTCTCGTCCGACCGTTCAAGGGCCACAGTGTCCCCTTCAGGGAAGTTGAACACCACCACGTCGTTGCGGTGGATATCCCCAAAGCCGGGCAGGCGGCGGTATTTCCACTGTATGGCTTCGGAATAGGCCTTGGTGTATTTGGTGAGGGGAAGGGTATGATGGGTGAATGGCACCGCAAGGGGTGTCATGGGTACGCGGGGACCGTAACTAACTTTGCTCACAAACAGGAAATCGTTCACCAGTAAGGTTTTTTCCATAGAAGGAGTAGGGATCGTATACGCCTCGAAAATGAAAGTGCGGATCAGCGTAGCAGCAATGATCGCGAAAACGGCCGCATCGATCCACTCGCGGACCGCGGATTTCTTTTTCTTCGGCTGCCCCCCGTCCTTCTTTCTCCAAAATGCCAGATTCATGCTCGGTTGTTTAGTTAGTAAAGAACAAATATAATATTCTGTTAATTGTATGCGAGTTTTACCCCGCAAAAGTTTTCTTAAAAAATCCCACTTAAGTTTACCAAATAGACGGAGCGGGATGCCAGTTTATTTCTATTTTTGTTTAATTCTACATCCAGAACATTGAACAGTTTCACGATAAAAGACATCGAAAGCCTTACAGGGATCAAGGCGCATACCATCCGGATATGGGAGCAGCGCTATAATGTGCTCCGGCCCAAGCGTAAAGACACCAACCACCGCGTGTACGACAACGGGGACCTGAAGCATATCATGCGCATCGCCTACCTCTATCGCCATGGCTACAAGATCTCCAAGATCGCCAATATGAGCGAGGAAGAGATCAAACAGCTGTCGCTGGAAGAAACCGGCCACAAAGGCCCTCACCTTTACCAGGTGTATATCAACCAGCTGGTGGAGGCGATGATCGATTTCGACCAGGTGAAATTTGAGAAGATCTTCCACAACATCCTGCTGCGCATGGGTTTTGAGCAGTGTATGCTGAAGGTGATCTACCCTTTCCTGGAACGCATCGGGCTGCTGTGGCTGGTGGATTGCGTGATACCCGCCCAGGAGCATTTCGCGTCCAATATCATCCGTAAAAAGCTCATGGTGGCTATAGACGGGCTGGATGCCCCCGCTCAGGACCGTGAACGTTTCATGATCTTCCTTCCCGAGGGTGAGTTTCACGAGATCCCCCTCCTTTTCGTCCACTACATGCTCAAAAAACATGGCTGTATGGTGGTGAACTTCGGCGCCAACGTTCCCCTGGAAGACCTCCGCTTTTACACCGAACGCAAGCCGGTGGACCATATCTACACCCATGTGATCACCAATTTCCCGCAGAGAAAGCTGGATAATTTCGTCAAAGATCTCGGCAAGCTGTTCCCCAATATTCCTGTGGCCGTTTCAGGCCCGCAGGTGGTGCGCATCACGGTACCCCCGCCTGAAAATATCACGTTCCTGATGAGTATGGAAGAAGTGCTGCAATATGCCCGGAGGAAAAACCCGGAAAAATCCTAAGCCAGTTCCCTTTCAATAATGCGGCTGATCTCAGGGGCGCGGTTCATGACCATAAAATGCCCTCCTTTCACGATCGTGTGGGTCGGTTTTACGTAGCGGCGGGGGAAAGGCCTGTCTGCACTGCCATGGATGTGCACCATTGCGGGCGGCACCCATTCGTTCTCCCAGCTCAGCACGGCGCCCAGCGCCCAGCGCATATAACGGAAATCTTTTTTCTGCATGTAATCCTTCAGCAGCATTCTTTCTTCCTCGCTCCTGCTTTGCATGAACATTTTCACGATATACTGCCGGTTGCCGAACAGCAGGCGGTCTGGCAGGCGGCGCAGAAGCATACGCGCCATGCCGTTGTAATACGGCGGCAGCTCCTGCCTGTGCTTCACGCTGGAAACAATGATCACTTTTTCCACGGGTAGCTGTTTCGCAATTTCAATGCTCATCATACCGCCGAAGGAAAGGCCCAGCAGCACAGGGTTTGGGTGAAGAATGCGGCGCGCGAGCCTTGCAGCATAATCCCCGATAGGTTCATCCTGCCCCAGCGGATTGATCCAGGGTAAATAATGGACCTCGCAGTTGTCCGGGAAGCTGAGCCGGCGGAAAACGCGCTCGTCCGCGCCCAGCCCGCTGATCAGGTATATGTGCTTTTTACTCATCTTCGGCTGATTTACGGATGCCGTACCGTTCCATTTTGTTATAGAGATGGCTTCGCTGGATATCAAGTTCCTGCGCCGTGCGGGATACATTACGGCCATTCTTGTTCAGCATGAACTCGATAAATATCTTTTCCACTTCATCCCTGAAGTCGTGCAGGCGCGTCAGCACCAGCAGCTCGTCGTTCAGGTAGTGGCTTTTTTTTTCTCGTGATTGGGAACCACGTAGTTCTCCACGTCGTCTGCCGTAATGGTCTTGCCGCTCAATATCACCAGCCTTTCCACCACGTTGCGCAGCTCGCGGATGTTGCCCGTCCAGTGATGGTTCTGCAGGGCTTTCATCGCTTCTTTGTCCGCTGTTTTACGGGCAGTGCCGTATTCGGCGCAAACGGCGTCCAGGAAATGATCTACCAGCAAAGGTACATCGTCCCTCCTGTCGTTTAGCGAAGGCACATGAATGAGGATCACGCTGAGGCGGTGGTACAGGTCGAGGCGGAAGTTCTTGTCTTCCACTTCTTTCAGCAGGTCTTTATTGGTAGCCGCCACCACGCGCACGTCCACACTTATTTCCTTGTCTCCTCCCACGCGGGTGATCTTTCCTTCCTGCAGGGCGCGCAGCACTTTGGCCTGCGCGCTGAGGCTCATATCGCCGATCTCGTCCAGGAACAGCGTGCCGCCGTTGGCCTGTTCGAACTTGCCGATGCGTTGTTTGATCGCGGAGGTGAAGGAACCTTTCTCGTGGCCGAACAGCTCGCTTTCGATCAGTTCGCTGGGAATGGCCGCGCAGTTCACTTCCACCATCGGGCCGTTTGCGCGGTTGCTGTAAGCATGTATCCAGCGGGCCACCAGCTCTTTGCCGGCCCCGTTGTCGCCGGTTACCAGCACGCGCGCGTCGGTGGGCGCCACTTTATGGATCGTGTCCTTGATCTTCACGATCGGGCCCGATTCGCCGATCATTTCAGGCGTTTTGCTCACTTTTTTACGCAATACTTTCGCTTCCGCCACGAGGGTGGTTTTATCGAGCGCGTTGCGGAGGGTGATGAGCAAACGGTTGAGATCGGGCGGCTTGGAGATGTAATCGAATGCGCCTTTTTTCACCGCATCTACGGCGGTGTCTATATTTCCGTGGCCGCTCACCATGATGATGGGCACATCGGGATTGATCTCTTTTGCTTTTTCCAGGAACTCGAGGCCGTCCATTTTCGGCATCTTGATGTCGCACAGCACAGCGTCGTAGGCTTTCGCCTGGAACATCTTGTAACCTTCCGCGCCGTCTGCCGCCTCTTCTACCTTGTACCCTTCGTAGGTCAGTATCTCGGAAAGCGTTTTCCGGATGCTCTTCTCGTCGTCAATTATGAGGATATTGGCCATATAGGTTGTCTACTATTTTAAACAGTGCCAAAAATAAAGGAAAAGACGGAACCTACCACAAAATACTCTCATGGCATAGCAGTGTTAAAAATAAATCTTGATGGATGGCGGCTTTACATATATAAAAGTCTACTGATCTTGTCGGTTTTTGTGTAATTTTAGCCCGTAGCAGGTAACTATCCGTTATGATGAAAAAATTACTGGAGCAATTAAAGGCGCGGCACGCTGCCGCAGGAGAACCGGCATACCCTTCTTCAGAGGAAGTATGGGCGTTTTGCAGCGACCTGGTGAACTGGCTTTTCCCTGAGCATAACGGCAAGGTGCTGGATGAAGCGGCGCTGGAGCAGTATGCCGTGAAACTGGAAACACAGCTGACGCTGCTGCTGGCCAATATGTCGCCGCAGCTGAAAGATACGCCGGAAGGCATCGCGCGGAATTTTATGGAGCAGGTGCCCGGCATTTATGCGGACCTTACCAAAGATGCGGAAGCCATCCTGCAGGGCGACCCCGCGGCTACCTGCCTGTACGAGGTGATCCGCGCCTATCCCGGCTTTTACGCTATCGCCGCATACCGCGTGGCGCATGGCCTGCATTTGCTGCAGGTGCCGCTGCTGCCGAGGGTGATCACCGAATATGCGCATGCGCGCACGGGGATAGACATTCACCCTGCCGCCGAGATCGCGCCCTGGTTTTGCATAGACCATGGCACCGGCGTCGTGATCGGCGAAACCACCGTGATAGGCCCGCATGTGAAAATATACCAGGGCGTAACCCTGGGCGCGCTCAGCATAGACAAGCAGATGGCGCGCGCCAAACGCCACCCCACCATTGAAGAGCATGTAGTGATCTACGCCGGCGCCACCATATTGGGCGGCGATACGGTGATCGGCCACCACAGCATCATCGGCGGCAATGTGTGGCTCATCAAAACAGTAGAACCGTATTCCCGGATTTATTATAAAGCAGATGGCAGTATAAAAGTGATTTAAACATGAGATCAGTTCTGGATTTAGTGGGCAACACCCCTATGGTGGCCCTGCAACGCATTCCCGAAAACCCCGATGTAACCATTTATGCCAAGCTGGAAGGCAACAATCCCGGCGGCAGCGTGAAAGACAGGGCGGCATACGGTATGATCAAAGGCGCGATGGACCGCGGGGAGATCCGCTCCGGCATCAAGCTCATAGAAGCCACCAGCGGCAATACCGGCATAGCCCTCGCCATGATAGCCAATCTTTTTAACGTGGAGATCGAGATCGTGATGCCCGAAGACGCCACGCGCGAACGGGTGCTCACCATGGAAGCCTTTGGCGCCAAAGTGGTGCTCACACCCAAAGAGCAAAGCATGGAAGGCGCTATCGATTACGCGCATGCGCAGGTGCAGAAAGGCGGTTACCATATGCTGAACCAGTTCGCCAATCCCGACAACTACGGCATGCATTACCGGACCACCGGCCCGGAGATCTGGCGCGATTCGCAGCACGCCATCACGCACTTCGTATCCGCCATGGGCACTACCGGCACTATTATGGGCGTAAGCCGCTTCCTGAAAGAAGTGAACCCCGGCGTACAGATCGTGGGTTGCCAGCCTACGGAAGGTTCAAGGATCCCGGGCATCCGCAAATGGCCGGAGGCTTACCTGCCGAAGATATTCGAGCGCCAGCGGGTGGACCGCATTATGGATATTTCCGAAGAAGAGGCCCGCATTATGACAAACCGCCTGGCCCGTGAAGAGGCCATTTTCTGCGGCATGAGCAGCGGCGGGGCCGTGGCGGCAGCCGTTCGCGTGGCGAGGGAGCTGAGCAGCGGCGTTATCGTGTGCATTATCTGCGACCGTGGGGACCGTTACCTTAGTTCCGATCTTTTCGGTTGATCTTCCCATAACCTTTTTGCCAACGACCGGCCGGGAAATTCCGTGCCGGTTATTTTTTTCCGCAAGGGCATAAAAAAACCCGCTCCAGCCGGAACGGGTTCTTTTAAATATTGTAAAAGAAGATTATTTCTTCATATACATCACTTCCTTCACCAGCTTCACTGTCCTTTCGATATCGGGCAGGTACAGTTTCACCAGGTTGGGCGCGTAGTGCATGGGCGCGTCCGCAGCGGTGATGCGGCGGATGGGGGCGTCCAGGTAATCGAAGCCTTCTTTCTGGATGCGGTAAGAGATCTCGGAGGAGATGCTGGAGAACGGCCATTGTTCTTCCACGATCACCAGGCGGTTGGTCTTTTTAACGGATTCCAGGATGGTGAACCAGTCCAGCGGGCGGATGGTACGGAGGTCGATCACTTCGGCCTCAATGCCTTCCTTGGCCAACTCTTCAGCGGCGCCCAGGGCTACTTTCATCATTTTATTGAAGGACACGATGGTAACGTCTTTACCGGCGCGTTTGATATCAGCTTTACCGATGGGGATGATGTATTCCTCTTCGGGCACCTCTCCCATATCGCCGTACATCTGCTCTGATTCCATGAAAACAACCGGGTCCTCATCGCGGATGGCGGCTTTCAGGAGGCCTTTCGCATCGTACGGGTTGGAAACGGAGATCACTTTCAGGCCGGGGATGTTGGCATAATAGCTTTCAAAAGCGGTGGAGTGCTGTGCCCCCAGCTGACCTGCGGAACCGTTGGGGCCGCGGAAAACGATGGGGCAACCTACCTGCCCGCCGCTCATGGCCAGCATTTTGGAAGCGGTATTGAGTATCTGATCCAGCGCCAGTACGGCAAAGTTCCAGGTCATGAACTCCAATACGGGGCGTAACCCGTTCTGGGCGGCACCCACACCGATGGCCGTAAAGCCCAGCTCGGCGATAGGGGTATCAATTACACGACGGGCACCGAATTCATCCAGCATACCCTGGCTAACTTTGTACGCTCCGTTGTATTCTGCCACTTCCTCTCCCATCAGGAATACCCGCTCATCACGGCGCATTTCTTCCTGGAGGGCTTCTCTTAAGGCTTGTCTGAAGGCTATCTGACGCATTTGGTTCTATAAAAGTTATTTGAAATATATACACGCCTTTTTCAAAAGGCAGGGCAAATTTATCGTTTGTTTGCCAAAAAGCAAAGCATTTACATTTTCTCTATCACCATAGCGCTCGCTCCGCCGCCACCATTGCAGATCCCGGCCACGCCGTAACGCCCGCCGAGCCTTTGCAGGATGGAGGAAAGGGTGACCACGATGCGCGCCCCGCTGCAACCGATGGGGTGCCCCAGCGCCACGGCCCCGCCCCAAACGTTGAGGGTGCCGGGTTTCACGCCCAGGTCCCGCTCATTAGCCAGCGCCACGCAGCTGAAAGCTTCGTTGATCTCCGTATAATCCATATCAGCCATGGTAAGCCCGGCCTTTGCCAGCGCCTTACCCACGGCTTTTACCGGCGTGGTGGTGAACCATTCCGGCGCCTGGGAGGCGTCCGCGAAGCTCACAATGCGCGCAACTGGCTTCAGGCCCAGTTCTTTCAGTTTTTCGCCGCTCACCAGCACAACGGCTGCCGCGCCATCGTTGATCTTTGATGCGTTGGCGGCAGTAATGGTGCCGTCTTTCTGGAAGGCCGGCTTGAGGGCCGCCATCTTTTCGAAGTTCACTTTAAGGTATTCTTCGTCGGAATTCACGACCACGGGCGTTTTACCGCCCACTCCCACCGGCACGATCTCCGCGTCGAAATAGCCGTTCTTATAGGCCGCCGCGGCGCGCTCATAGCTCTGCCTGGCAAAAGCGTCCTGGTCTTCGCGGGTAATGTTGTATTCTTTTGCGCAGATCTCCCCGGCATTGCCCATGTGGAAATCGGAATACGGGTCCCAGAGACCATCCCTCAGGATGCCGTCTATCAGCGAGCCGTGGCCCAGGCGGTAGCCGTTGCGGGCCTTATCGAGGTAATAGGGGATATTGCTCATGCTTTCCATGCCGCCGGCCACCACCACGTCGTTGTCTCCCAGCAGGATGCTCTGCGCCCCCAGCATAATGGCTTTCATGCCCGAAGCGCATACTTTGTTCACCGTGGTGGCGGGCACGGTATTGGGCAGCCCGGCGTACAGGCTGGCCTGCGTGGCCGGCGCCTGGCCGATATTGGCGCTGATCACATTACCCATGTATACTTCCTGCACCTGGTCCACAGCCACTCCCGCCCTTTCCAGCGAAGCCCTGATAACAGTGGAGCCCAGCGTGGTGGCGGGCACGGAGGCCAGCGAGCCGCCCAGGCTGCCGATGGCAGTGCGGGCTACGGAAACTATGAATACTTCCTTTTTCATTGAATAAATTGATTTTAATGCCCTGCGGAACCTGCGCCCCCGGGGTTCAAAAATGATTTTGTTGTTTTGGCGATCCTTCTTTTGAAGGATCTCAAATATAGGGAATTCCCCCCTTACCGATTTTTCGCTAAGTTTGCAGATGGCCGAGTATACTATTTGTATATTTCAGTTGACAAAAAGTATACTCGATAAATCCGAATTAAGATTTGATCTCCCAGGACACGATACAACAGATACTCAACCGGATAGACATTGTGGAAATCGTCGGTTCCTTCGTTAAACTGAAGAAACGCGGCGCCAACTACATGGGGCTCTGCCCATTCCACAACGAAAAATCCCCTTCCTTCACCGTTTCCGGCAGCAAGGAAATTTACAAGTGTTTCGGGTGCGGCAAAAGCGGCAATACGATCAACTTCCTCATGGAGCATGAAAAATACTCCTACGTGGAAGCGCTCCGCTGGCTGGCCGCCAAATACAACGTGGAGATCGAGGAAAAGGAAGTGAGCCCGGAAATGAAAGCCCGGCAGCAGCTGGCAGACAGCCTTTTTATCATCAACAACTTCGCGCGGGATTATTTTGTAAAGACCCTTCACGAAACCGACGAAGGGCAGAATGTGGGCCTCAGCTATTTTGAAGAAAGGGGCTTCACCGAAGAAACCGTCAGGAAATTCCAGCTCGGCTACTGCCTCAACCTGCGCGACGCCTTCGTGCGCGAAGCGCAGCATAAAGGCTACAACATGGAGCTGCTGCAAAAAACAGGGCTCGTTACCATTCGCAACGAACAGCCGGCAGACAATTACCGCGGCCGCGTCATCTTCCCCATCCACAACCAGAGCGGGAAAGTGCTCGGTTTCGGCGCGCGCATCCTTGTAAAAAGCGACCGCGCACCTAAATACATCAACTCCCCCGAGAACGATATCTACGTAAAAAGCAAGGTGCTCTACGGCACCTATTTCGCCCGTCACGCCATCGACAAGCAGGACGAATGCCTGCTCGTGGAAGGGTATACGGACGTGGTATCGCTCCACCAGGCCGGGGTGGAGAACGTAGTTGCCTCCAGCGGCACCTCGCTTACCACCGACCAGCTGCGGCTGATCAAAAAATACACACGCAACCTCACCATTCTTTATGACGGCGACAACGCGGGCGTGAAAGCCGCGCTGCGCGGGCTCGACATGGCCATCGAAGAGGGCCTGAACGTAAAGCTCGCACTCATACCCGACAACGAAGATCCCGACAGCTACGTGCGGAAGATCGGCGCGGAAGGTTTCCGGCAGTTCATTGCGGACAACAAACAGGACTTCATCCTCTTCAAGCTCCGCGTATCACTGAAAGAAGCCGGCAACGATACGACGAAGAAAAGCCAGCTGGTGAACGAGATCGCCGAAACCATCGCGCGTATAGACAAGGTGGAAGATTTCACCAAACAGCAGGACTACATCCGCCAGTGCAGCCAGCTTCTCAAAATAGACGAAGAAGGCATGGTGACGCTGGTAAATAAATACATCCGCGACCGCCTCACCAAACAGGCCACACAGGAGCAGAACCGTTTCAAAAACCGCGGGCAGGAAACACCCGCCGGGGAAGAAGGCGGTCCGTCCCTCGCCGAAATGTACCCCGAGCATTTCGACGAAAGCATGCAGCCGGAGGTAAACCCTGACAACCTTTTCAACAAGGATGAAAAGCAGGAACGCGAGCTGGTAAAAGTGCTGCTCCGCTTCGGCGATAAGATGTTCGACGAAGAACAGAAGATCACGGTGGCGGATTACATCTTCCATCTCCCTTACGACTTCGAATCGCTGGCAGACAGCGAGGTAGTGAAAAAGATCCTGCACGAATACAAATCCCAATACGACCAGGGCGCGCCCCTGGACAAAAAATGGTTCCTCTACCACCAGGACCCGGAAATCTCCAAAAACGTAGCACTCATCCTGGAAGACAAAGAAGCCGAGCTAAGCTCCAACTGGCGCGACAAGTTCGAGATCAAGACCGTTTACGGCGACGATGCTTTCGTAAAAGACACCGTAAGCGCCAGCCATTACCTGATCCTCCGGAAGATCCGCAAGCTCATCGAAGAAAACCAGCAGGAGCTGAAAGACGCCACAGATTTTGACGTGGCGAGAAAATGTATGGAGATGGACATCCACCTCAAACAAATGGCGAAAGAGCTGACGGATAAGGTGGGGACGGTGATCATTAAATAATATCAACAGAAAGCTTTTACAAAAAGCAGAAGAGCTCACCCTCTACATCACTGAGCAAGAGAAAAAAAGCGAGCAACCGGAAAAACGCCTGGCCACTAGAAAAAAATCAAAAATAAACCCAACCACAAAAAAACCTGTTTATTAAGCAAAGCCGGTTAACGTGCGTGTCAAATAAAAAGTAGCTGTGCCCGCAGCTACTGCCGGCACAGCCCAGTTTTACTTTTTATTTGACACGCACGTTAACGGCGCTCCCACGTCTGAAAAGTAAAAGCATACGCATGTTTTTCATCCGCAGCATGATCTTCCGCATGTGTCAGTTCCCACTCATCGGGATTGATCACCGGAAAAAAAGCGTCGCCCTGCAGCGTGGCGTGCACCCGCGTCATGTATATCTTATCCACCATCGAAAAGGCCTGTAGAAAAATTTCAGTCCCCCCGGAGATAAAGATCTCGTCCACATCAAAATCTTCCGCGATCGTGATGGCAGCGTTGATAGAAGACACTACTGTGGCGCCTTCGGGCGCGTAATCCTTCTGGCGGGTGATCACTATGTTCTGCCGGCCCTTGAGCGGCTTCCCTCCCATGGATTCGAAAGTTTTCCGGCCCATGATCACCGGGTTGCCCCAGGTCGTGTTCTTGAAAAACTGCAAGTCCGCGGGAAGATTCCAGGGCAGGCGGTTCTCGATGCCGATCACGTTGTTGTCTGATGCCGCAACTATTATAGAGATCATACTGCTACCGGGGCTTTGATATGAGGATGGAATTCATAGTTCTCCAGGGTGAAATCTTCGTATTCAAAAGAGAAGATGTCTTTCACCGCCGGGTTCAGCTTCATCACCGGCAGGGCGTAAGGCTTGCGGGTGAGCTGCAGCTGCGCTTGCTCGAAGTGGTTATTGTACAGGTGCACATCGCCGAAGCTGTGCACGAACTCTCCCGGCTCCAGGCCGCACACCTGCGCGATCATAAGCGTGAGCAGCGCATAGGATGCAATATTGAAAGGCACGCCCAGGAACACGTCCGCACTGCGCTGGTAAAGCTGGCAACTGAGCCTGCCATCCGCCACGTAGAACTGGAACAGGCAATGGCAGGGGCTGAGCGCCATGTCCGGCAATTCGGCCACATTCCAGGCGCTGATGATCAGGCGCCGGCTGTCCGGGTTCTTTTTGATCTGGCTGATGAGCTCCGTCACCTGGTCGATCGTTTTGCCGTTGGCCCCTTCCCAGCTGCGCCATTGTTTGCCGTAAACAGGGCCGAGGTTGCCGTCCTTATCCGCCCATTCGTCCCAGATCTTCACCCCATGGTCCTGGAGGTAGCGCACATTGGTGTCTCCTTTCAGGAACCAGAGAAGTTCGTAGATGATGGATTTGAGATGAAGTTTCTTGGTGGTCACCAGCGGAAAACCATCCTGCAGGTTAAAACGCATCTGGTAGCCGAACACGCTCCGGGTGCCGGTTCCTGTACGGTCCGTTTTGTTATTCCCCTGAGCGATAATATGTTGTAGTAAATCCAGGTATTGTTGCATGACCCCGCAAGTTAAATGTAAATTGGGAAATAGCCTATCACAGCTATCAGATTACAGTGAGAAATAATATAAACAAAAGGGTGAAAACAAACAAATCTACTTTCCCGCAAATTTCATTAATCTGCGATAATATATAAGACCATATCAACAAAATCACGGCACTATCTAACTATAAAAATCTAAACGCTTAAAAAATAAAAAAGGCACTATTCGTTTATCATCAACCCTAAATTATCCGTTGCAGGGTCAGACCATGCAGCAGAACGACCGCGTGAGAACGTAGAAACCCGGAGCCTGAAGAACTGACACAAGCATTCAGAATTTTCCCATCTGGCCTTGCAGTTGATAATAAATTTATCAACCTCTAAATTCTTTTATCATGCAACAAGATGTACCGCACTAAAGCATGGCGTGGCATCCTATTGTTTAACCCGAAGCCATGCCTCAAAATTTTTATCAACCTGTAATCATTCTTAAACCTCTAAATCGCCAGAACATGTATCTGACCAAACAATTCATTTTGCTGGTATTGCTGCTGTGCATTTCCTTTGCGGCAGCGGCTCAGCAGACGGTGACCGGGAAAGTATCCGACCCCTCGGGCAATGCCGTGCCGGGGGTCACCGTCAGGCTTCAGCAAACCAACCGGGGCACCGTTACCGACGCCCAGGGCCGGTATTCCATAGAAGCCACCAACGGCAGCACCCTTATTTTTTCCTACACCGGTTTCAAAACGCAGAACATCGTGGTTGGCAGCGGTGCGCTGAATGTAACCCTGCAGGAAGACTACGCCAACCTCGATGAAGTAGTGATCACCGGCCTGGCCACTTCCGTAAAAAGAAGCAACCTTGCCAACGCTGTGGCCACTATTTCAGCCAAACAACTTTACGGCGTAGCCCCGGCACAAACCTTCGACGCCGCGCTGAGCGGCAAGATACCCGGCGCGCTCATCACCGCCAACACCGGGGCGCCCGGCGGCGGCCTTTCCGTGAAGATGCGCGGCGTAACCTCCATCTTCAGTAACTCACAGCCACTGTATGTGGTAGACGGTATTTTCATTTCCAACATCAGCGTACCCGCCGGCCTCAACCTCATCACCGGCGCCGCCACCGCGGGCAACCCGCAGAACCAGGACAATCCGTCCAGCCGCGTGGCAGACATCAACCCAGACGATATCGAGAACATTGAAATACTCAAAGGCGCTTCCGCTGCCGCCATCTACGGCTCCAAAGCAGCGGCAGGCGTAATTCTCATCACCACCAAAAAAGGCACCAACCTGGGCCGCACTATCGTGCGCCTGCGCCAGGACCTCGGTTTTGCACAAGCCCGCAAGCTGCTGGGCGTACGCCATTTCACCGAGCAGACCGCGTTCGAAAGAGGCGGCGCTACTGAAAGGGATATGTTCATTGCCGCGCGCAACGCAGGCAAGCTCTACGATTACGAAGACGAGATGTATGGTGAAACCGGCCTCATTTCCAACACCAACGTGAGCGTGAACGGCGGCACCGAACGCACCGGCATGTACTTCTCCGCCAACCGCAAGAGCGAAGAAGGCATCGTCAAAAACAGCGGTTACCTGAACAATTCCGTGCGCATGAATATAGACCACCAGCTGAACGACCGTATCAGCCTGGCTTTGCGCGCAACCTACATGAACACTTCCGCGGACCGCGGGCTTACCAACAACGACAACAACAGCGTTACCTACGGCGTGTCCCTGGCCACTATTCCGGAATACCTCGAGCTGCACCCCGACGCCACCGGCAATTATCCCACTAACCCCGCAGCGGCCAACCCGCTTGAAACGAGGGACAAAATGCGGAACAACGAAACCACCAACCGCGTGATCACCGGCGGCGAAGTGAGGGCCACCCTGCATACCAACGACCGCACCAATACAAAGCTGATCGTGCGCGGCGGCATCGACTTCTTTAACCTTAAGACCGAAGCCATCTTCCCCCGTACCCTGCAATTCATGAGAGGCGGGCTGGAAGGCGCTTCCATCCAGGGTAATACCAACAACCTCAACACCAACCTGGCGGGCGTGCTGGTAAATACCTTCGCGGCGAACCCGGACCTCAATTTCACCACTTCATTAGGCGCCACACTGGAAACCAATTACCTGGACCACATCCTGTCCATCGCCACCAACGTGATACCCGGCCAGAACAACGTGGACCAGGCGGCCAGCTCACAGCTGCAGCAGTTCCGCCAGAAGTACCGCGACAACGGTATCTTCATCCAGGAAGAAGTGTTGCTCATGGACGCGATCACCCTGAGCGCCGGCGTACGCTTCGACCGCAGTACCAACAACGGCGATTACAAAAAATACTTCGTGCTGCCCAAAGCATCCGCATCCTGGAACCTTGCCAAGATGGGTTTCTGGAGCATCAACGATATCAACAGCTTCAAGCTGCGCGCGGCTTACGGCCAGGCGGGCAACGTAGCGCCTTATGGCGCGAAGTTCCTTGCGCTCACTGCCAGCAATATCGGCGGGCAGCCCGGTTCTTTAGTCGATTCACAGTTCGGCAACCCGGACATTGAACAGGAACGGCAGACAGAATTTGAAGCAGGGCTCGACGTGAGCTTCTTCAACGGCCGTCTTTTCCTGGAAGCCACCTACTACAACAAAAAGATCTACGACCTGTTATTGCGCAGGAACGTACCATCGTCCAGCGGCTTTACCCAGCAATGGGTGAACGGCGGCGACCTTCAGAATAAAGGCGTGGAGATCGGCATCGGCGCCATCCCCCTCAACACCAAAAAATTCCGCTGGAATACACAGGTAAATTTCTGGAAGAACACCTCTGAGATCACCAAGCTCACCATTCCCGCCTTCCCCATGGGCGCGTTCGGCAACACGCTGGGCAACTTCTTCATCGAAGAAGGCAAATCAGCCACACAGATCATCGGCACCCTGGGCAACAACAAAGGCGTGGGCGTTCTCGGCAATTCAGAGCCGGACTTCCAGCTGAGCTTTTACAACGACCTCACCTTCCTCACCAATTTCAGCCTGCGCGTAATGCTGCATTGGAAAAAAGGCGGGGACAACATCAACCTGACGCAGTACCTGTCTGACATTTTCCAGACCTCTTACGATTACGACGACGACAAGAACGGCAACGGCGTAAAAGACGGGCAGGACAGGATGGCCGCCGCGGGTATTTCAGACGCCAGCGTGCGGGTGCAGGACGCGTCTTACGTGCGCATCCGCGAGATCGGTTTGTATTATAACATTCCCATCCCGAAGAACAATATCATTTCCGCTGTGAACGTGGGCATTTCAGCAAACAACTGGTTCACCTGGACCGATTATGAAAGTTACGATCCCGAAACTTCCAACTTCGGCAGCAACACCATTTCCACCGCAACCTCCCGCGGCAGCAATGGCATCAGCACCGGCGTGGAAGTAACGCCGTTCCCGGCTGCCAAGCGGGCAATGTTTCACCTGGGCGTAACCTTCTGATCTGTTCAACTTAAAAAAGAATCATTATGAAACAACATAGCATATTATTGTTCAGCGCAATGCTCCTGGGGCTGGGCGCCTGCCAGAAGGGCGAGATACCCAACCTGAACACGCCGGTGGCCAGCGAGATCATCACCAACGGCACCAAGGAGCAGATCGATAACCTGGCCGTGGCCATGGAATCGGGCATGCGCCCTACCCTGAACACCTATTTCGATGCGATCGGGATACAGGGCCGCGAGATCTACCGGTTCTCCGGGTCCGAGCCGAGGTATACCACCGAACTCATGGGCACCTCGCCTTTGGATAACAATACCTTTTACACCACCAACCCCTGGGCTTCCCGCTACAGGGTGGTAAGGCAGGCCAATATACTGATGGATGCGGTGAACGCATCGTCCAGGCTTTCCGCCAACGAGAAAAAAGGATACCTGGGTTACGCTAAAACGGTCATGGCCTACCAGTTGCTGATCGCGCTCAACATGCAGTATACCAACGGCATCCGCACGGAAGTGAAAGACCCGAACAACCTCGGGCCCATTAAAGGTTACCCCGAAAGCCTGGCGGACATTGCCGCTATGCTGGACGAAGGGAAAGCGGACCTCACGGGCAGCGAGATCGTTTTCCCGGTATCGGTCGTGACGGACGTAACGCCCGCCAAGCTCCTGCAATTCAACCGGGCGCTCGCCGCACGCGTGGCCATATACCGCCAGCAGTGGGCAGTTGCGCTTACCGCGCTGAACGAATCTTTCTTCGATCTGAACGGGGATTTTAATAAAGGATATGTGCATATCTTCAGCGCTAACTCCGGCGACCTGCTGAACCCTGTGTTCCTGCCGCAGAACAACGCGGGCGAACAACGCCTGGCGCACCCTTCGTATGCCACGCAGATCGCCCCGGGAGACGACCGCATTGGCAAAGCCACGCTCCGGGCCGCACCGGCTTCGCTGGACGGGCTCTCCTCCAACCGCGACGTATGGATACACCGGAGCAATACCGCTCCCGTTTACATCATCCGCAACGAAGAGCTGATCCTGATCTACGCCGAAGCAAAGATCAACCTCAACCAGCTCCCGGATGCCATCGTGGCGCTGAACCGGATCAGGACGGGGCACAACCTGTCGGTGTATCCCGGCGCTGCCAGCCAGGCGGCCCTGATCACCGAAATGCTGCACCAGCGCCGGTATTCGTTGTTCGCAGAAGGCCACCGCTGGATAGACATGCGGCGCTACGGCCGCCTGAACCAGCTGCCGCTCGACCGGCCGGGGGATAAGGTGTGGGATAAATTCCCCATTCCGCTGCCGGAATCGAATCAATAACTATCAAATCTGACGGGAATAAAAAAAGCCGCCCCGAAAGTTTTCGGAGCGGCTTCTTCTTTGCATAGCAGCATTTGGTTCCCGGTTATAATGCGCTGATAATTGGCTTTTGATCCCGTATAACGGGCGCAGGCGGCCAAATGTTACATTATCCCGGCTGGTTACATACCCCTGCGTTTCATTTCTTTGCGGATCAGGCTCAATTCCCGGCCCATGGAGCCTGCAATGGAAGTATTTTCCTGCGCCCGGCGGATCAGGTAAGGTACCACGTCCTTTACAGGACCGTAGGGCAGGTATTTGGACACCCGGTAACCGGCATGCGCCAGGTTGAAGGTGATGTTATCGCTCATGCCGTAGAGCTGTGAAAAGCTCACACGGGGGTGGTTATGCGGGATATTTTTTTCGTCCAGCAGGCGGGCGGCCAGCATGCAGCTGTCCTCATTGTGCGTGCCGATGAAAACGGCCAGGTGCTCCAGGTTGTCCAGGCAAAAGCGCACCGCGGCGTCATAATCCTCGTCTGCCGCGTCTTTATTCGGCTGTATGGGCGATGGATAAGCATTTTCTTCCGCGCGTTTCCTTTCTTTTTCCATGTATGCGCCGCGCACCAGCTTGGCGCCCAGCAGGTAACCCGCAGCTTTGGCCTTTGCAAGGCTCTGGTGCAGGAAGTCCAGCCGGTCGTGGCGGTACATCTGGAAGGTGTTGAACACGATCACTTCCCCTTTGTTGAACAGGCCCATCATTTCATCCGTCAGATCGTCTACCGGCTGCTGCACCCAGGATTCTTCCGCATCTACCAGCACACCCACTTTGCCTTTGGCCGCAGCGGCGCAAATGCTGTGGATGCGTTTGCGCACCCTTTCGAACTCTTCTTTTTCTTCCTGGGTGAGGGTTTCGCCTTTATGCATCTTTTCCAGCAGTTCGAAGCGCGCGAAACCGGTTACTTTGATAGGAATAAAAGGAATATGCGGCTTGCCGGCAGCGTATTGAATGGCACGGAGGAATTCCGGCACGGCATTGTCGTAGTTATCTTCCCCTTCCACGGCTTCCACGCTGTAGTCCAGCGCCACGCCCACACCGAAACGGCCCAGCTCTTCCGCTGCCTTTACGGCCTCTTCGAGGGTTTCGCCCCCGCAGAACTGGTTGAAGATGGTGGATTTGATGATGCCTTTAACCGGCAGGCGCAGTTTGAATGCGAGAGGGGTAGCAAATGCTCCCAGCTTCACCAGCCAGGGTTTGCCGATATTGCTGAACAGGAAATTGGCCCGCTTCAATGCCTTGTTAGACATATGCTCAAATGCGATAGCCGTATCGTCGAATGATAATGGTGGTTGCTGCTTTTCCATGGCGGGCAAAGTTAAGGGGCCGGTACTGGTTTAACAAAAAAGTCCGTTCACTCATGATAGTTTTCTGACATACAAGCAGAAAGAGCCGCTGTGATCTGGCAATTTTTTTATTATATTTATCCCGGGACAGTGTTACACCAAAATCCGTATTCCCAACCATGAGCGCAGCACATACGCAATTCCGGCGGCCAAGGCTTCCACTGTATATGAAAAAACGGCGTAACTGGCAACCCGTTGCCCTTACGCTGATCGTCGTTATGCTCATAGCAGCCGGCACGCTGTATTATGTGGCAGGCCGCCACCAGCGGAGTTCCGTTATGCTCGAGCCGGGCAAACGGTATGTCACTTACCAGAGCGATTACGGCCAGCGTAAGATGGTTAAGCTGCCGGACAGTACCCTCGTGATCCTCAACTCCCGTTCGAAACTTTATATGCCGGAAAATTTCCCGCAAACCCGCGGCCTGGTGCTGGACGGCGAGGCCTTCTTTTCCGTGCCCGCCACCGGTCAGGAAATGGTCATTTTAACGGATAAGCTCAAAACCCGCACACCCGGCGCCACCTTCCGCCTCCGCTCCCTGGAAAGCCAGAGCGGCGCCTATTGCCTGGTGCTCAGCGGGCAGGCCAGCGTGGGTAAAAGCTACTATTCCCAAACAGACAATGCCATAGAAGAGCTCACCACGGGGCAAAGCGTGCTGGCCAACAAAGGCATCGACCTCATGGAAAAAGAGACCTTTGAGCTGGCAGAGCAGGAAGATTGCCTCCATGGAAAGCTGGTTTTCAACAATACCCCGCTTCCCGCGGCGTTAAAGAAGATGGAAGACTGGTTTGGGGTTGAGATGGAAATGCGGGGGAACAATGGCCGCGCCAAACACGTCACCGGGGTGTTCAACAACGATTCGGTACAGGATTTGCTTGCTACACTGGGAGACAGCATCGGTTTCACCTACCGGGTGACCCGCGATAAGGTAGTGATCAAATTTTAGATTCAGGAATTTCCATATCCTAGAATATAATATAGTGTTGCAGATCTGCGACAAAAAGAAATGCCGGTTGTGCGAAGCAGACAACCGGCATTTTATTTTTCAGCCCCAGCTTCAGAACTCGCGTTCTTCCACCGGGAGGTTCCTGATCAGGTTATCAAAAAGGTCCCCTTCATAATCGTCGTAAGCGCCGTAGGCATTGATGATGTAGCCGATAAAACCATCAGCGTTCTCCAGCAGGTACAGCACCGCGGAGTCCGAAGGATTGCTGTCGCCCTCGAAGCGGTAACTGCGGATGATCTTCATACCCTGCGGGTTGAATATCCGGCCTGAATCCTCGTCTTTCAACTGCCCGTCTTCCAGCAGCCGCAGCTCATGATCCACACCGCGTTCTTTCAATACTTCCATCACGCCGCTCAGCGTGGTCATTCCATTGGGAGATGTTTCCATATTCGATTATTTACGGGATTTGCGCCTGTTTAGCTCAGTTCCTGGCCTACTCTTTTCAGCAGCTCCAGGGTTTTGCGCACGCCAGCTTCTTCACTGTCTGTGCTGCCTTCATATTCGATGCCGATAAAACCTTTGTAGCCGGCAGCCTTCACAATTTCCAACATTTTCCGGAAATCGGTATGAGTTTCGTTGCCTTGTGCATCAAAATCATGGCTTTTGGCGCTTACGCCTTTAGCGAAGGGCATCAGCTCGGTAACGCCTTTGTAGCGGTCGTACTCTTCGGCGCAGGGCGTGCTGTAGTCGCCGTCTTTCTGGCGCCTTACGCAGAAGTTCCCGAAATCGGGCAGGGTGCCGCAGCCGGGCTTGTTCACGCCTTTCATTACATCGCTCAGCCAGATGCCGTTGGAGGAATAGCCGCCGTGGTTTTCCACGATCACGCCGATATTAAAATCTTTCGCGAAGTCCGTGAGGCGGCTGAGACCGTCGATGGCGGCTTTTTTCACGTCTTCTTCAGTGCCCGCGCCCGCGGCGTTTACGCGGATGGAATGGCAGCCGAGGAACTGCGCGGCTTCCACCCATTTGTAATGGTTCTCTACCGCCTGGGTGCGCTTCTTGATGTCGCGGTCGCCCAGGTCGCCCTCGCCGTCGCACATAATGAGCACGCTGGTAACGCCGTTGTCGTCCGCGCGTTTTTTCAGGTCGGCGAGGTATGCTTTATCTTTTGCTTTGTCTTTAAAGAACTGGTTCACATATTCCACGCCGGTAATGCCGTAATCTTTTTTGGCTTTCTCCGCAAAATCGAGGTTGGTCATTTTACCGGAAAACAGGGCGTTGTGGAAGGACCATTCGGCCAGCGAGATCTTGAAGAACAGGTCTTTCACGGTACCGCCGCCGCCGGTGCCGGTGGTATCGGTCTTGCTGGTATCAGCGCCTCCATTGGTGCCGCCGCTGTTGCAGGCTGCGAGAAATGCGGGTCCTAGTGCTGCGCCTGCAGATACCAGGCCCAGCTGGCGCAGGAAATGTCTGCGGTTCGTGGATGATGACATTGTGTTAAGAGTTTGAGATTTGTAATGAGTTCATAACTGTAATGAATATACGCTTAACGTATGAAACGTGGAAGCATTAAACAAAGTACTGAAAAAAGTTAAAATTATCATGCCTGCTCCTGCAACCATTGATAATAATTCTGCACCGCCCTGATCTCGCCATAGCCCACATCGTCTCCCAGCTTTTCTTTCGCGGCGCCCAGGGAATACCCGCCGGTGTCTTCCACGGCTTTCAGGATGCGGGCCAGCCGGCTTTCGTCGGATACCACGTCGCGGATGTCCAGCTCGCCTTTGCGGATGAACTCGCTCAGGTGGCTTTCCACGGTGCTCACGGCCAGGCTGCGGCGCGCGGCTATTTCCTCGATGGCGTTCCCTTCCAGGAAAAGCTGGAGGCTTTGGCGCTGGCTGCCACCGGCATCAGTCCGTGTTTTTTTCGGGCGCTGCTTTGCCGCCTTCAGGTGAATCTGCGTGCTGAGACCATTCCGCAGGCAATAGGTTTGCACCACATCCAGGAAGGCGTCGCCATATTTGGCCAGCTTCACGTCGCCAAAACCGGAAATGCGGGAGATGTCTGATCTTGTGATGGGCAGGTAAGCCACCAGTTCGGCCAGCGTGGCGTCGGAGAACACGATGTAGGGCGGCACATTCTCCCTGTCCGCGATCTGCCGGCGCAGCTGCTTCAGGTCGTTGAACAGCACGGGGTGGGCGATTTCCGCTCCCTGCTTTGTAGGCGCGGGCCCGGCAGGCTGCTCTTTGCCCGCGGCCGTCACGGTAAATTCCACTTTATCTTCCCCGCGCAGCACCTGCCAGCTGGTATCGGTCAGCTGCAGCAACGGGTATTCGCCGGACGCCTGCTGGAGATACCCGAGCTGTATCAGCTCGCGGGCGTATTGTTTCCATTGTTCTTTTGAAATATCCTTCCCGATGCCGTAGGTCTTCAGCTCCTGGTGCGATTCGCGGACGGTGCTGCTGCCCCGGAGGAAATCCACCACGTAATTGAGCCCGAAACGACCCTGGAGGCGGTATACGGCGCTCAGCAACTTTTGCGCTGCAATGGTGCCGTCTGCCCGTTCGTAATGGCCCAGGCAATTGTCGCAGTTGCCGCAATGCGCGGGCGCATCTTCCCCGAAATACTGCAGCAGGTATTGCCGGCGGCATTGCCGTGTTTCGGCGAGGCCGGCCATCTGCTCCAGCTTTTTGAGCATGATGGCGCTCTGCGCTTCGTTGCCTTCCACGCTGGCGAACCGTTTCATTTTAAACACATCCCCGGCGCCGTAATAAAGGATAGCCTCACTGGCCAGCCCGTCGCGGCCTGCACGGCCTGTTTCCTGGTAATATCCCTCGATGTTCTTGGGAAGGTCCACATGCACCACGAAACGCACATTGCTTTTGTTGATACCCATGCCGAAGGCGATGGTGGCCACCATGATGCGCACTTCGTCCCGCAGGAATTTCTCCTGGCGCTCTTCGCGCAGGTGCCGCTCCAGCCCCGCGTGGTACGCCGCGGCGGAGAAGCCTTCGCCCTGGAGGTCCGCCGCGAGGGATTCGGTGGCGGAGCGGGACAGGCAATAGATGATCCCGCTGTCGTCCCGGTGCTCGCCCAGGTAAGTGAGCAGCTGGTCGTAATGGTTGCGTTTGGGCCTGATGCCGTAAAATATATTCGGACGGTTGAAGGAATTTTCGAATACGGTGTACGCGCGGAGGTTGAGCTTCTCAAGAATGTCCTGCTTCGTAACACCGTCTGCCGTGGCGGTAAGGGCAATCACCGGTATATGCGGGAAACGGTCTTTCAGCTGGCCCAGCGCCAGGTATTCCTGCCTGAAATCGTGCCCCCAGTGGCTGATACAGTGCGCTTCGTCTATCGCGAAAAGCACCACGTTCACGTCAGCAAGCAATGCCATGAAGTTCCCTTCGCCCACAAGCCGCTCCGGCGCGAGGTACAGGAGCTTCAGCTGCCCGGTGCGCAGCTGGTGGATGACGGACTGCTGCTCCCCCATGGACAGGGAGGAATTGAGGAAAGCGGCGGCAATACCGTTCTGCTTCAGCGCGTCCACCTGGTCTTTCATCAGGGCAATGAGGGGAGATACCACCACCGTCACCCCTTCCAGCGCAAGCGCGGGCAGCTGGTAACAGATGGACTTCCCGCCGCCCGTGGGCATAAGCACCATCGTGTCCTTTCCCGCGAGAACGTTCTCGATTATTGCCTGCTGGTTATGACGGAAATGCGTGTAACCGAAATGATGTTTTAACAGTGTTAACAAAGATGATTGCTGCATAGCCCGAACTTGAATTTGCCTCCGGGACAAATATAGGATAAAGGAATGTGCAAAAAATTAACATAACAGCAATTGAGAAGCAGAATAAATCATTACATTTATAAGAGAGTCATTTTATTCAACTGTCACAACTGTCATATTACAACTGTTATTCAAAAATTTTAACCCAAAACAATATTGCAAGTATGGAACTGCTGGCCGCAATCCCGACATTAACTACTCCTTTATTGCAGGAAACGATCGATTTTTATGTGAATGTGCTGGACTTCACCTGTAAAACGATGGACGAGCAATGGAAATTTGCTTCCATCAAAAAAGATAAGGTGACCATGCAACTGGTCCATCCGCAGGCCAAATTCCCTTTTGGCAGCGAAGATCCTTTTGACCAGCCCCTGTTTACCGGCGCCATTTATATTCATATGGAAGGCGTGGATGAATTATGGGAGAAAGTGAAAGACAAAGCCGAAGTGTGTTTCCCCGTACAGAACTTCGATTACGGGATGCGCGAATTCGGTATTTACGACAACAACGGGTACCTGCTGCAATTCGGCGAGCAGATCAAGGCAAGCGCCTGACCTTTTTCATCGTATAAAATCAATCACAAAAAAAGGCTTCCTGAAAGCCCCGGGCATGGCTATGCAAAAAAAAAACCGCAGCGCGCACGCTGCGGATATTATCCATTTTTACTCACTTTCCTTCTGCGCCGGTAGGGTTTTCGAGGACAATGCGTTTTGTAAACGGAAATAAGTTTTATATAAAGTAAATGAGATCGGTGGTAGGGAATGACAAGTCCAAGATTTACAATAAATATAAGTAAATTAGCCAACATAATAAGTCTTTTTTAAAAACCCCGTTGTTTCATGAAGCCAGCCTTATTGCTGTTGCACGGCGCTCTTGGCGCATCCCGGCACTTTGATCCAATCGTTCCCGTATTAAGCGAGCAATATACCATCCACCGTTTCGACTTTCACGGTCACGGGGGTACGGCATTACCGGCCGCTCCGCTGAGCATTGAATTATATACGGCGCAGTTGCTGGACTATATCCGCGATAACAGGCTGGGGCCGGTAGCGGTATTCGGTTACAGCCTGGGCGGCTACGTGGCCTTACACGCGGCCTTGCAGGCGCCCGGGACGGTGGAGCGGGTGCAGACCCTGGCCACCAAGTTCAACTGGTCGCCCGGAACAGCCTCAAAAGAAACCCGCCGCCTGGATGCCGCATTCTTACAGGAGAAAGCACCGGCGTATGTGGAACAGCTTGCAGCCCTGCATGGGGAAGAAGGCTGGAAGAACCTGCTGCCGGCCACCGCCGGACTGATGACCGCCCTGGGCGCCCATCCCCTGCTTACCAAAGAAAATCTCTCTTCGATCAATATTCCCGTGCGGCTGATGGTGGGCGACCGCGATACGATGGTGGGCATAGAAGAAACGCTGGCCGTGTTCAAAAGTCTGCCGCAGGCTTCCATGGCCGTGCTGCCGGATACAAAACATCCGCTGGACACCGTGAATAACGCGTTGCTGTTGTGGGAAATACGAAGTTTTATGATGCTTTGAGCAGGCTGCGCATAAAAAAAGGCCCCCGGTTGCCGGAAGCCTTTCCTGTGTTTTGGGAATATTTTATTTCACCACCACCACACCATCTGCCACGATCACAATGTCTTTCTTGGGCTGGGTGATCTTCGCAATCTCTTCTTTGCTTTTACCTGCGTCTTCCGCAAAATGTTTCAGCCTTTCCACGGAAGTTTCGTTCACTTTCGCCACGCCTTCCAGCACCACGGTTTTGCCCACAATATCCTGCGGCATAAAGAAACCGTAATCCTTGAACTTCACCATCACCGGCTCGCCCGAAGCTCTTTCCAGCTTCATGAAGCAGCCTTTTTTCTTGCATACTTCCACCACTTTGCCTTCGATCTTACCGGTATAAGCTGTGTCCGCCTGGAGTTTCGCGCCCAGGTCGCTCATGCCGATGGCCGATTCCGCGTTGATGGATTTTCCATAGGTTACGCCTGGCTGGGCAGGGGCGATTTCCTGCTGGGCGAGCACCGCAGTGCTGCATAACATGCCGCCCAGTAACAATGTATATAACTTTTTCATCTGGAGGTATTTGTTCAAATATAGGCATTTCGGCCACCCGGCGCTATATTAATATTATTTTAATTTGCGAATTATTTTAATATATATTTGTGCTTTCCCTAAGAGGCTTACATTTGGATTCTATATAAGATAGTGTTAAAACCGAGTACACTGACAGGACACGGGTGCTGCTTTTGCAGCGCCTGTTTTGTTTCGGCCCGTCACTCCTCCCCCGCGATCCTGTTCACCGCCTCGCCAAAAGCCGCGCCGATCGGGATCACCGCCTGCCCGATGTATACGCAGCTGCGGTCTATCCTGTCCACTTTATCGTTCGCAACAATGTAGGAACGGTGCACCCGAGTGAAACGGGCGGCAGGCATCAGTGCCAGCGCTTCCTGCATGGAGAGGCGGGACAGCAGTTTTTTATCCGGCAGCACAAAGTTCACGTAGTTGCCCGCGCTTTCGATGTAAAGCACGTCCTGCAATTGGATCTTCAGCTGCTCGTAACCGCTTTTGATAAAGATGTAATCCGCCTGCACGGGGTTTTGCGCGCGCTCCTGCTTCAGCTGCATGAGGCTGTGCGCCTTGTTGCAGGCTTTCAGGAAACGTGCCAGGGAAAAAGGTTTCAGCAGATAGTCCACCGCATCCAGCTCGAAGCTCTGCACGGCATGTTCTGAATAGGCGGTCGTGAAGATCGTCATGGGCGGCTCATGCAGGCTGCTGAGGAAGTCCAGCCCGGAAATATCCGGCATTTTGATGTCCAGGAAAATAAGGTCCACCTTTTCTTTACGGAGAAAGTCCATGGCTTCGAAAGCATTGGTGAACAGGCTTTTCAGCTCCATAAATGGCACTTTCGCCGCGTGCGCCTGTATCACGCTCAGGGCAACGGGCTCGTCATCTATCGCAATGGCGGTCATGGTCATGGTATACAAGATACGTGAAATTACATTTTATGAAGGAGGAGCAAACGGCGCGCGGCGGTCCACAACCGCTGGAAGCTGCTCCCGTCCTTTTGTTCCCAGTCCTTCACCAGCTTTTCCGCTTCGCGGCGGCGCTGGCTTTCGGTGAGCCGGAACAGGTGGTCCATCACTTCCTTGTCTGCCGCTACCGCTCCTTCGTGGTAGTGCTCCTGCAATTCCTTTTGTTTTTCCTTCGCCAGCTCCGACGATTGTACGCTGCCTTCGGTAAGCGCGGCCAGGCGGGCGTCGTATTCGCCTTTGGGCATCAGCAGCTTGGTGAGCAGGGGCATCACTTCTATGAGGGTGATGATGAAAACGATGAGGCGGTACCGTTGTTTCAGCGGCGGATGCTCATCGGTCAGTTTGTTCAGCGCCTCCACCTGCGACAGGAAACCATCCGTCAGCGTGGCGCTGTATGCGGCTTCCTTCAGGCTGTCTTCCGTTCTCACCAGCGCCAGCTTTTCGGCCTGCTCCAGCTGCAGCGGCTCCAGCTCTTTTTTCAGCTTGCGCAGCTCTTCGTCGGCCTTCAGGTATTCGCTTTTTTTGACGCGGGCAACGGCCATTTCACCAATCCTCCCGGAGCCGCCAGTGCCGTCGGTTTCACGGATGTAGCCGTCTTTATATTCTTTCACCTGCTCTTCTTTCTGCGCCAGCTGTTTTTGGTAATTGGCGATGTGCTGGCGGATATCTTTTGTTTTGAGGGCGTTGAATTCGGTCTGCTCTTTACGGAACTTGTCCATTTTCTCCTGCCGGTCCAGCACCATCTGCGCGTGGATATCTTTTTTGAACAACATGAGCACGACAGGCTGTGAAATGAACAACCCGATGGTAATGGCCAGCAGCAGGCGGAAGGCGACGGGCATGAACTGCGGTTTGCCGCCGTTGCGGTGCATGGCGGCGATCAGGCTCCGGTCTATAGACAGGATCGCGAAGCCGAAAAAGAGCGCCAGCCCGATGATGGCGATATCGTCCTGCACCACGGTGGAAAAGAAATACCCCCAGGCCAGCGCGGCAAACAGCCCCGTGACCAGCACGGCGATGCCGATGATACGGTACCGCTCGCGGTCTGCCTGGCATTGTTTCAGGATGTCCGCATCGGCGGTAGCCAGCCACCAGAGGAAGCGGGTGAAGCCGTCAGGCTCGTAGGGTTTCTGTTCTGCGGTTTCCGGTTGTTGCTGTTGAGCCATTGTGTTCGTTTAGATTTTTATTTTGTTTTGATGGTCAGGTGCACAAAGAACTCGCTGGCCGTTTCCCGGATGCTGAGCTCGTGGCGGCCGGGGTACAGCAGCTGCAGGCGGTTGCGCACGTTGGCCAGGCCGATGCCCAGGCTGTGCTTTTCCGGGTCGTTGTCAGGTTTGAGGTGCACGCTGTTATAGGCGTCGAAATAGATATGGTCTTTATCGCAGGAAAGCGACACTACGATCCAGGAGCGGTTGCGCAGGCTGATGCCATGTTTGAAGGCGTTTTCCACGAAAGGTATCAGCAGCATGGGCGCAATGTCGTGCTCGCAATTGGCTTCGTTGATGTTCACTTCTATCTTGATATCCGGCGAAGCCTGCGTGCGCAGCTTTTGCAGCGCGATGTAGTTTTGCAGGTATCCCACTTCCTTGTCCAGCTCGATCTTTTCCTGGTTGTTCTCGTGCAGCATGAACCGCATCATGTCCCCCAGCTTTTGCACGCCTTCGCTGGTGCGGGGGGCGTTTTCCTGGAGGGCCGTTCCGTACAGGGTATTCAGCGCATTAAACAAGAAATGAGGGTTGATCTGGGAACGCAGGAAGTCCAGATTGGCGGAAGAACGACCCAATGCCTTCTCCAGGTTCAACACCTCATTCTTTCTCGATAAGCGGGAATAGGATACGCCCCATGCGAGAGGTATCACGAACATCACGTTGCAGAAAACAAGCAGCATATTGATAGTCGCCATCCCGCCTATCCGGGTGGCGGCATCTACCGTAATACAGGCGAATGCAGAAGACAGCACCAGTATCAGCAGCAGGATCGGCAATAGTTTTTTAAATGGTTGCTCTTTCCTGAACAGTGGCTGGAAAACATAGCGGCTGTATGCTATATAGGCCGCGATATAGGCAATGCCTCCCCATCCCACGAACTGCACCCGGGCAGGCCGGTTATCCGCCACCATGATGAAAATGGCAAGAAACCAGAAAGCGAATAGCAGCATGATATCCAGCGGTATCTTTTTCCATATCTTCTTTTCCACCAGCACATCATGCAGGTACCTGAAATACAGCAGCTTCACCAGGTGGTATACCACGTAACACAGCACGGCGGTAAACGTCACGATAAAAGCCCGCCAGGCGCAGAGGTTGTGAAAACTATTCACACTGCGGTATCCCAGCATATACCCGAAGCGCCAGGTGAAGGCGATGGTGAGCATGCCCCAGTAGAACAGCAGTACGCCCAAACTTAAAATAATGCCCCAGGCGAGCCCGTCGTTCTTTTCAAAGAAAAAAGGGATCAGCCAGTTGTTCAGCGCCACGAACAGCAGGTAACTCACCGTGGCGATCAGCATCTTGGGCATCAGGAAGTGCATGAAGCCGTCGAACTCCATATGGTTCACCACAAAACGTTCTTCCAGCCGGCCTGAATAAGCGGCCCCGTCGGTATAGAGGGAAGGGAATATCATGGTGAAAATCACCAGCAGGTAAACACCTGTGGCCAGCCAGAATTCCGTTTTCCTGATTCTTTCCATTTAATATTTCTTTCATGCAATATTAGTGAACAGTTCTCCGGTTTTTACCGAAATGGGATGAAACGGGGGGAATATGGTATGAAACCCTCCCTTTTTTATACCTTTGCAACCATGGCAAAAGTAAAAGTCGGATACGTACAGATGAGCTGTTCTGCAGACAAGGCGCAGAACCTTTCCAAAGCCATCACCAAAGTGAGAGAAGCCGCAGCCAAAGGCGCGCAGGTGATCTGCCTCCAGGAGCTGTTCACTTCGCTGTACTTCTGTGATGTGGAAGATTACGAGAACTTTAAGCTGGCGGAACCCATCCCCGGCCCTTCCACCGAATCGCTGGGCGAGGTGGCCAAAGAGCTGGGCGTGGTGATCATCGCTTCCCTGTTCGAAAAAAGAACAGAAGGCTTATATCACAACACTACCGCCGTACTGGATGCGGATGGCGCTTACCTCGGCAAATACCGCAAGATGCATATCCCGGACGACCCGGCCTATTACGAGAAATTCTATTTCACGCCCGGCGACCTGGGTTATAAAGTGTTCAAAACTAAATTCGCCACCATCGGCGTGCTCATCTGCTGGGACCAGTGGTACCCTGAAGCCGCACGCATCACTTCCCTGATGGGCGCGCAGATACTTTTCTATCCCACCGCCATTGGCTGGGCCACGAGCCAGGACGAGGCTACCAACGTGGAGCAATACAATGCCTGGCAAACCATGCAGCGCAGCCATGCCGTGGCCAACGGCGTGCACGTGGTGAGTGTGAACAGGGTGGGCTTTGAGCAGGACGGCGCCATGAAATTCTGGGGCGGCTCCTTTATCGCCAATCCCTTCGGCACCATTCTCCACCAAAGCTCCCACGAAGCGGAAGAAGTGAACGTACTGGAACTGGACCTGGATAAAACGGACCGTTACCGCACTCACTGGCCTTTCCTGCGCGACAGGAGGATCGATTCCTACCAACCTATTACAAAAAGATATATCGACGACGAAGCATGACGCAACCAACTCCCAGACAATCAGGGTATTATTTTCCGGCAGAATTTCATCCTCATACCGCCACCTGGCTGAGCTGGCCGCATAAAGAAGCCAGCTGGCCCGGGAAGATCCATACCATTTTCCCGCATTACAGCCGGTTTGTAAAATACCTGGCAGACAGTGAAAAGGTGCGCATCAACGTTGCGGACGAAGCCATGAAAACCTTTGCCACAGGGCATCTCCTGCAGGCGGGCGTGAACATGCGGAACGTGGAATTCTTTTTCCATCCCACCAACGACGCCTGGTGCCGCGACCACGGGCCGGCTTTCCTGATCAATCCCGCCGCGGAACAGAAAAAAGCGGTGGTGGACTGGAACTACAACGCCTGGGGCGGCAAATACCCGCCGTTCGACCAGGACGACATCATACCCACGCTCATTGCCAACCACTACCAGCTGCCGCTGTTCAATCCCGGCATCATCATGGAAGGCGGTTCAGTGGAGTTCAATGGCAAAGGAACGATCCTCACCTCCACCTGCTGCCTGCTGAACGAGAACCGCAACCCGCATCTCAACCGCGAACAGCTGGAAGAATACCTTCACCAGTATTACGGCGCCGACCAGGTGCTGTGGGTGGAAGAAGGCATTGTTGGCGACGATACGGACGGGCATATAGACGATACCATCCGCTTCGTGAATGAAGACACCGTGCTGACCGTGATCGAAACGGACAAACAGGATGAGAATTACACGCTGTTGCAGCAGAACCTCCGCCAGTTGCAGCAGATGCGCCTGCTGAACGGCAAGCAGCTGAACATTGTAACGCTGCCCATGCCGGACGCGGTAGTGTTTGAAGACCAGCGCCTGCCCGCGTCTTACGCCAATTTTTACATCAGCAACAAATACGTGATCGTACCTACTTTTCAATGCAAAAAAGACGACGAAGCGCTGCGCATTATTGCGGAGTGTTTTAAAGACCGTGAAGTAGTGGGGATCGACAGCACCGATATTATCTGGGGCCTCGGCAGCTTCCACTGCCTGAGCCAGCAGGAGCCGGAGATATAATTTTTCCGCCCGTACATTAAAAAGGCAGCTTTCCCGAAGGCTGCCTTTTTCTTTTACAGAATGATCACTTCCGGCGCATCGCCCCACGAGCCCAGTTCGTTCGTCGTGAGCAGGTTGAACCTGGGATTGGTACCACCCAGTTCACCGCAGGCTTTGCTGAACACGACCCTGCCGAGCCGGTGATGCCGGATCACGTAAGAGCATAACAGGCAGGGTTCCACATTGGAATAAAGCGTGGCGCCTGCCAGCTGGTGGCCTTTGCTGACGGCGTCCAGCACCGCCATTACCTCCGCGTGGCGCGAGACGTCCTTCAGCTGCCTGCTTTGTTCGGTCCCTTCGCCGATGATCTGCCCGTCTTTTACAATGACGCTGCCTACCGGGCTTTCGCCCTGCGCCCTGGCCGTTTCCGCGAGTTCGAGGCAGCGGTCCATGTACCGTTGATGCTGGTTGTTCATCCCTCAAAAGTAATCACTAAAATGCCGCCCGGATTTATTATCTTAATCATCTTCCCCACCCCTTAAATTTTATGGTATGACGCGCCCCGAAGCTCTCAGCAAAAACGAACCGCTCATATGGTCCTATGGCACAGGCACCGATGTGTGGGATATGTTCCAGGCGGCCGCTGCCGGCGATGTACCCGCCCTTCAGGCTCTCCTTTCCCGTGATCCGAAGCTGATTTCCTGCAATTACGATTACCGCGGGCCCATGTATTTCGCGGTGAAAAACAACCGGGCGGAAGCGGTGAAATTACTGCTGGAAAAGGGCGCCAACCCCGTCAGTTCCGGCACGTCGGATACATTGTGGCAAATGGCGAAGGACCGTGGTTTTACGGACATACAACTCATGCTGGAGGAAGCGATGGGCCAGCATATCCATCCCGAAGGAGAAAAAATTGCAAAGGCTATCCGTGAGAGGGATGCGGCAAAAGTAAAAGCGATGCTGGACGCGGAACCACAGCTGCTGCATGCGCCGGACGAACGTACCAACCAGCCCATCCACTGGGCGGTGATGACGCGCCAGCCAGACGTGATCGGGTTATTACTGGAGCGCGGGGCAGACATTCACGCCAAACGTTACGACGGGGCACGCCCCATCCAGCTGTGCAATGGCGATTACGACTTCCGCGGCTGGCGCGATGTACCGGCCGATATCGCCGCCACGCCCAAAGACATTTACCAGCTGCTGGTGCGCAAAGGCGCGAATGTGGACATCTACATGGCCAGCCTCACCGGCGATACAGACCGTGTGCGGCAGCTGCTGGATGAGGACCCCTCCCTCGTAAACCGCCTCTCCGACTATGTGACCTATTACCAGGGCTCCGGCTCGGCCATCAACAACGCGGCTTCCGGCGGGCACAGGGCGATCGTAAAGCTGCTGCTGGAGCGCGGGGCAGACCCCAACCTTCCGGAGCCGGGAATAGCCCCGAAAGGCCGCGCCCTGCATTCCGCCGTGATCAACGGTGATATGGAGACCGTCAAATTACTGCTGCAATACGGCGCGCACCCCAACGTAGAGATCGAAAGCTCGGCAGATACCCTTTCAGCCGCCATCCACCGCGACAACAAGCCGATGATAGAACTGCTCTGCTCCTACGGCGCGTATCGCAACGTGCCCCTGCTGGCCTATTACAACGATCTGCAAACCGCCGCCGCCATATTCGCCGCCAAACCTTCGCTGGCCAATGATGTGAACGCACTGGAAAACGCGGCAGGCGAAGGGCATGACTTATTCGTAAAGCTCATGCTCCGCTATCAGCCCGACCTGGCAAAACGTATTGCCGTAGGCGTTAACAGCCGGGGGCCACAGGAAGCGGTGAAAACCAAGGAACTGAGGGATTATCTCTTCGGCCAGGGCATGAACCCCAATCACCGCAGCTGGCTGGGCATTACACCGCTGCATAAGTTTGCGGGCAACAACGATCTTGAAAATGCGGCAAGTTTCATTGAGCATGGTGCTGATGTAAACGCCGTGGATGAAGAAAATTCCACCACGCCCCTGGGTTATGCCGCAAAGCACGGCCACCGGGAGATGGTGGAATTCCTGCTGGAGAAAGGAGCAAACCCTGATCTGCCGGCAGAGCACGCCTGGGCGCGCCCGCATGCATGGGCAGAACGGAGGAGCCATGCTGAAGTGGCGGCGCTGCTTGCCGGTCATAACAAGGGAGCATAACGCAACGGCTTTTTTATTACATTTATCCCTATGAATCTTTTAGGTAACATCATCTGGCTGATCTTCGGCGGCTTCTTCACATTTGTTGGTTATATGATCGGCGGGCTTGTGCTTTGCCTTACCATCATCGGCATTCCTTTCGGGCTGCAGGCATTCAAGATCGGTATACTTACGCTGATGCCGTTCGGCACACAGGTGCGCGAAATACCCGGCTCTTCCGGCTGCCTGGCAACGGTGATGAATATCCTCTGGATATTTTGCGGCGGCATCTGGATCGCCCTGGGACATTTGCTGTTCGGCCTGCTGCTGGCTATCACCATCATCGGCATACCCTTTGCCCGCCAGCATTTCAAGCTGCTCGCGCTTACATTCACCCCTTTCGGGAAAGAACTATACAACACCTGACATACCAGCTTCCGCCGCACCTTAAAATTTATGCCGGCACTTTCCCCATTTTCTCCCTTTCCCAGAAACGGTGCTGCTTCATGCCTTCAATGAATTTTTCCGCCAGTTTGCCGATAACATCACCGGTGAAAACACCCGGCGTTTCGCCTTCTCCAAAGTAAGTGGATCGCTGTACATCAATTGCATCCGCATCGAAGGCGATGGGTTTGCAGTGCCGGTAAGCTTCATTCAGGAAATGCAGCGCATCCCCGTTGCCTGCCAGCGCGGCTGTTCCTCCGGGCAGGTATACCGCGTCGTACAATACGGAGGCCGCGGTAAGGAAGCTGTTCTTCACCGGCAGCTCTTTGCCGCTATCGCCTTCCACGGTACCCAGCTTGGGCGCAATCACTTCTCCCACGGCGCCCGCGGCAAGCAGCGCATTCTGCATCGCTTCCACATTAGCGGCCTTCACACCGTCCGCCGCCAGTATGGCTACTTTACGGCTCTTTATTGTATCCTTCGGCGTATTGGCCATGCTCAGCGCCGCGGAAATGGTTACGGAACTTTTCACTTTTACAGGCTGGAAGTCCTGCGGGTTGCCGTCTGCCGGGATGCTGTGATTGATGGGATGTTCCGGGCGCGCGGGCACCTGTAAGCCCAATGCATCGGCCACTCTTGTGGCCAGCCCCACATCGATCTGTGTAAGAATGCCTACCATCCTTTGCCTTACTTCCACAGTTTCCACTTTACCCAGCTCAAAGCTCAGCGCATCTTCCAGGTGGGCTTTCTCGGCCTGGGACTGGCTGTTGTAAAAAAGCGTTGCCTGGCTGAAGTGATCAAAGAAACTTTTACTGCGGGCGCGCACCTTATGTGCGTCTACCCTTTCCGCGAAAGAATTATAGCCGCCTTCCACCATTTTAGCCTGGAAGGGGCAGCCGCCACCGAGGGAGTTGGGCTGGTAGCTGGTCCTTCCGCGGTTGATCTCCTGCCGCATGAAGCCGTCGCGCTGGTTGTTGTGCATGGGCGCCACGGTGCGGTTGACGGGTATCTCGTGGAAGTTAGGCCCGCCAAGGCGGATCAATTGAGTATCGGTGTATGAAAAGAGCCGGCCCTGCAACAGCGGGTCGTTCGTAAAATCGATACCCGGTACAACGTGGCCGGGATGAAAAGCGACCTGTTCGGTTTCCGCGAAGAAGTTGTCGGGGTTGCGGTTGAGCGTCATCTTGCCTATCCGCTGCACGGGCACCAGCTCTTCGGGTATGATCTTCGTCGGGTCCAGCAGGTCGAATTCAAACTTATGCTCATCTTCTTCGGATACTAATTGAACACCCAGCTCATACTCCGGGAAATGGCCTTTTTCGATGGCATCCCAGAGGTCACGGCGGTGAAAATCGGGATCCTTGCCGGATATTTTCTGCGCCTCGTCCCATGCCACGGAATGTACACCCAGCAATGGTTTCCAATGGAATTTCACAAAGGTGGGAACGCCCTTCGCATTCACCAGCCTGAAAGTATGCACACCGAAACCTTCCATCATGCGATAGCTGCGGGGAATGGCGCGGTCGCTCATCAGCCACATGATCATGTGGGCGGATTCCGGCATCAGGGAAATGAAGTCCCAGAAAGTATCATGCGCGCTGGCGGCCTGTGGCATTTCATTGTGCGGCTCCGGTTTCACGGCGTGTACCAGGTCGGGAAACTTAATAGCGTCCTGGATGAAAAATACGGGCATGTTGTTACCCACGAGGTCGAAGTTCCCTTCGTCCGTATAAAATTTCACGGCAAATCCGCGCACATCCCGCGCAAGGTCTGTAGAGCCCCGGGAACCGGCAACGGTGGAAAAACGCACGAATACGGGGGTTTCCAGCGATGAATTGGTCAAAAAGCCCGCGCGCGTGTATTTGCTCAGCTTGTTGTCGTACACCTTAAACACGCCATGCGCGGCAGATCCCCTTGCATGCACAATGCGCTCTGGTATGCGCTCATGATCGAAGTGCGTGATCTTTTCACGCATGATAAAATCTTCCAGGAGCGAAGGCCCGCGTTCTCCCGCCTTCAGCGTGTTCTGGTCGTCGTTTACTTTAACGCCCTGATTAGTGGTGAGGAACTGGCCGGTGGATTCTTCGGTATACGTTTCCAACTGCTGTTTTTTAGGATTTTTTTCGTCGCCATTTTTCTGTTTTGCCATAACCGTGATTTGTAATTGATTAGGAAGGATACTATTTCACGGAAACAGGCGCAATCAGTGCGCCAAAGCCCTACTGCTGTTGCATTCCGCAAGGGGAAAGGTTTTAGCGCGCGGATCGGAAACGAAGAGTGTGGAATTATATACCCAGCGCATTTTTTTGGGAATAGGATGCACTTTTTGGCACGGGCATTGTTTTATACTTCACGTACTAAATCATCATAGTCATGAACAAGATAATCATTGCAGCATCCGTATTAGGCACAGCCGCAGCAGGCGTTTTCTGGTATATGAAAAACCGCCACCGTGCGGACCAGGCATTGAATGATGTAAAAGACGCGGCAAGAAACGCTTATCACAAAATGAATCACAAAGCAAAAAAGATGAGCACCAAAGCCCAGGAGTCTCTTGCCTAACCGTTTTACATCTCAACTCTACATACATGCTAAACGGCTCCATGTTATGGATAACAGGAGCCGTTTTCATTTTATTTTGAATGCAAGATCCGCCGGAAAAACGCCGGGCTGCTCTTCGTTTCCCATTATTTATGTATATCCATTCCCGTTATTACGGGCGCAGTTTACCCGTAACCTCATACGTTAAAGCAATGTTAAATCTATGTGTTCTATCTATATTAACATTGATATAAATCATTGGTGTTTTTAAAAACGTCTATTACTTTTGAGTAATGAATACTACCCTTAAACCGGACAAAGGAATTAACTGGCTGCATGAGCTGGATTTCATCGGGATACACCTGGTTCCTTTCCTCGCATTTTTTACGCACGTGAGGCTGTTTGACTGGATCGTTTGCGCAGTGCTTTATTTTGTAAGGATGTTTTTTGTGACCGGCGGTTATCATCGTTATTTTTCGCACCGTTCGTTCAAAACCTCGCGTTTCTTCCAGTTCATACTGGCCTGCGGCGCGCAGAGCAGTTTCCAGAAAGGCGTGCTGTGGTGGGCCGCCAACCACCGCGTGCATCACAAGCACAGCGATACCGAAGAAGACCCGCATTCGGCCAAAATATATGGTTTCTGGCATGCCCACATCGGCTGGATCATGGATAAAGAGCATAAAGAAACCCGCTACGATCTTATTAAGGACATCAAACACAAAGAGCTGTACTGGCTCAATAAATATCATTTCGTTCCCCCGCTGGTGCTGGCCGTCGTGGTGTATTTCATCGGCAACAAAGTGAACGGCGCCGGCTGGTTCGACTGGTCTGCCGGGCTTTCCACCCTGTTCATCGGTTTCTTCCTGAGCACCATCCTGCTGTTCCACGGCACCTTCACCATCAATTCGCTGATGCACAAATGGGGCCGCCCCCGGTATAAGACCGGCGACGAATCCAAGAACAGCCTGCTGCTGGCCCTGGTAACACTCGGCGAAGGCTGGCACAATAACCATCACTATTACCAGAGCGCGGCCCGGCAGGGTTTTTACTGGTGGGAGGTGGACATCACCTATTACATCATCCGTATGCTGGGCTGGCTGGGCATTGTGTGGGATATCAGGGGCGTGCCGGTGAAAGTGAAAGAAAGCAATAAGGTCGGGTAATCCCCGCAGGTACAATATTTACGGGAAGCGCGGAACAGAATGCTGTTCCGCGCTTCCTTTTTTCATTAATTTAGACCTATGCAACGAATCTTCCTCCCCCTGCTCCTCCTGCTGGCCGCTGGGGGTTTTGCACAGCAAACGCAGAAACCGCCACTGCATGGCAAACACTGGATGGCCGTTACCGGGAAACCGCTGGCCGCTACTGCGGGCGCCATGATATTCCAGAAAGGCGGCAACGCCGTAGACGCCGCCTGCGCCATGCTCGCGGCCACCTGCACGATGTGGGACGTGCTGAGCTGGGGAGGAGAAACGCAGGCGCTGATCTATAACCCCAAAACAGGCAAAGTGATCGCCATCAACGCATTGGGCGTTGCGCCCACCGGCGCCACACCGGCCTTCTTTAAAGGCAAAGGTTACAGCTTTCCGCCCGAATACGGTCCGCTGGCCGCGGTAACGCCCGGCACACCCGGCGGCATCTGCCACATGCTGGCTGAATACGGCACCATGAGCCTCAGGGAAGTACTGGCGCCTGCCATGGAAATGGCCGCCGGCTACCCGATAGAAGCGCAGACGGCCAATGCCATCGAGCGCGGCAAAGACCTTATCAAACAGTGGCCCTACAGCAAAAACGTTTTTCTCACACATCCCGGGGAAGAAAGGGAAGCGCCGGAAGCCGGTGAGATATTCGTGCAGAAAGACCTGCTGGCCACCCTCACCAAAATGGTGGAAGCCGAACAGCAGGCGCTGAAAAATAAAAAGAGCCGGAAAGAAGCCATCATGGCTGCTTACGACCGGTTCTACAAAGGAGACATTGCAAAGGAATTCGTGAGGGGCAGCCGGGAACAGGGCGGCCTTATCACAATGGAAGACCTTGCAAAGTGGAAACCCATCGAAGAAGAGCCACTGCATGTGAATTACAAAGGCATAGAAGTATACAAGCTCCAGGAATGGACGCAGGGGCCCATGTTGCTGCAGGGCCTCAACATCCTGGAGAACTTTGACCTTAAAAAAATGGGCTTCAACTCCCCTGAATATATACACACATTGTACCAGGTGCTGAACCTCACTTTTGCGGACCGTGATTTTTATTATGGCGATCCGCATTTCTCCCGCACGCCCATCAAAGGTTTGCTGAGCAAGGAGTATGCAAAGCAGCGCGCCGCGCGGATCAACCGCATGCGGAACGATGCGGACGCAGGGCCCGGCGATCCCTATCCTTTCGAGGGAAAGAAGAACCCGCTGCTGCCGTTGCTGGAGCAACGAAAATTATATGCTGACACCACGCTCGAAAAAAAGAACGAGATCTTCGTGCCCAAACATGACGCCGTTGCCTACGCGCGCGGGACAGACAGCGCATATACGGACCGCCTCTGGCGCGGCACTACCAGCGTGGAAGCCGCGGATAAGGAAGGCTGGGTGGTATCCATCACGCCCAGCGGCGGATGGCTGCCCGCCTGCATAGCAGGCCGCACGGGAGTAGGCATGAGCCAGCGGCTTCAGAGTTTCGTGCTCGATTCCGCGCTCAGCCCTTTCAACGTAGTGGCCCCGGGCAAAAGACCGCGTGTTACGCTCACGCCGTCCATGGCGCTGAAAGACGGCAAGCCTTATATTTCGTTTGCCGTGCAGGGCGGCGATACGCAAGACCAGAACCTGCTGCAATTTTTCCTCAACATGGTTGAATTCGGGATGACGGTGCAACAGGCCACCGAAGCGCCGAATATCAACAGCAACCAGTTGTGGCTGAGCCTTGGCGGCACTTCCCTTAAAGACCGCATGCCCAAACCCGGCAGCCTGCTGCTGAACAGCAATACGCCGGAAAGTACCCGTACCGCCCTTATCAAAATGGGCTATTCCCTCAGCTTCACACCCCGCAGCAGCGGGCCCATCAATGCAATTTTCCTGGACAGGCTGCATGGCAGCATCTGGGGCGGGAGCAGCAACCACGGGGAAGATTACGGCATCGGCTGGTAGCGTAAAACGTATTGCCCTGGTTGTTAATGGAATAACGCCGGACGGTGTGCATGGTTTTTGATTGTACATTTACAGTATTCGAAAAACCTCATTGCAGCATTAAAATCTTGTGGCATGTTACCGATCGGAAGCGCAGCGCCGGATTTCCGGCTCCACTCCACCCCGGACCAGCAGTATTCATTAAAGGATTTTTCCGGCAGGAACCTCATACTGGCATTTTACCCGGCAGACTGGAGCCCCGTTTGCGGCGACCAGATGACGCTTTATAACGAAATGCTGCAGCTCTTCCGCAAGCAGAATGCGGCTATTGTGGGTATTTCGGTGGACAGCAAATGGTGCCACCAGGCCTATATGCAAAGCCGTAACCTGCACTTCCCGCTGCTGGCCGATTTTGAGCCGAAGGGTGCCATAGCAAAGGCTTACGAATCATACGACGATAAAGAGGGCCAGTGCCTGCGCTCGTTGTATGTGCTGGATGCAGAAGGCGTCATCCGCTGGAACCACCTTTCGCCGCCATCTGTCAACCCCGGGGCAGACGGCATCCTGGATGCGCTCGGGAAGATCAACGCAAAAAAATAAACCGGATGTCCAAACTCAAGCCCCCCATCGGCAAGCAGGATCATGTGAGAGGCAATGCCAACGCCCCCGTATCTCTCGTGGAATACGGCGATTTCCAGTGCCCGCATTGCGGCGAGGCTTATCCCATTATAGAAGATATCGTGCGGGAACTGGGGCATGACCTCCGATTTGCGTACAGGCACTTTCCATTGTCCACCGCCCATCCCCTGGCCCTTTCCGCAGCCATCGCCGCCGAAGCCGCGGGCAGGCAAAGAAAGTTCTGGCCCATGCATCATAAGATATTCGAGAACCAGGCATCGCTCAGCATCGAAACCCTCTGGGAATTCGGCACAATCATTGGGCTGGATATGAAGCAGTTTGAAAAAGACATCAACGACCGGGCACTGGAAGAAAAAGTGCAGGACGATTTTGAGAGCGGCGTGCGCAGCGGGGTGAACGGCACACCCACATTCTTCATCAATGAAATACGTTACAACGGCGGCCACGACCGGGATTCCATTATGGCAGCCTTACAAAAATAACGAGAACCATGGGAGCATTCAACGACCTTATCCAATCAGACCAGCCGGTGCTGGTGGACTTTTACGCGGACTGGTGCCAGCCCTGCCACGCCATGACGCCCGTGATCAAAGAAGTGGCCAAAGCGGTGGAAGGAAAGGCCCGCGTGGTGAAAGTGAATATAGACAAGAACCAGGCGGCGGCGCAACAGTTCAATGTCAGCGCCGTGCCCACATTCATCATTTTCCGGAAAGGGCAGATCGTATGGCGGCATGCCGGCACCACCGATAAAAACAGCCTGCTGCGGCAGCTGCAATCCGTATAGCTATACTTTGCATGCTTTTTTTACTATCTTGAACGGAAACGAGATTCCACATGAAAATAGCCGCCTTATTGCTGCTTTCGCTTTCCGTGCAGGCGCAGTCCGACTCGCTGCAATCCCTGGTTGCAGACAATGCGCAGGTAACCCTGGTATCCGGCCAGTTCAGCTTCACCGAAGGCCCCGCCCGGGATAAAAAAGGCAATGTTTATTTCACCGACCAGCCCAACGACCGCATCTGGGTCTACAATACAAAAGGAAGACTCACCGAGCTTACCTCCCAAAGCGGCCGCTCCAACGGCCTGTACGTCGATAAAAAAGGGCGCATCATTGCCTGTGCGGATGAGCGCAACGAAATGTGGGCCTTCACGCCAAAAGGCAAACACACCGTGCTGATGACCGGCTATAAAGGGCAGCAGCTCAACGGCCCGAACGACCTCTGGATCCATCCCAACGGCAATATTTATTTCACAGACCCTTATTACCAGCGCAAATACTGGGAAAGGCAAAAGCCCGATATAGAAGCCATGCGCGTGTATTACCTGGCGCCCGGTAAAAACGAACCGGTAATGGTGGCGGACGATATTGTGAAACCTAACGGCATCGTGGGTTCCGCGGATGGGAAATATCTTTTCGTGGCGGACATCGGGGATAACAAAACCTACCGCTACGAAATACAGGCAGACGGCTCGCTCGCCAACCGCATCCTCTTCACCAACAAGGGCGGCGACGGTATTACGCTGGACGATCGCGGCAATCTTTACATCTGCGGCAACGGCATCTCCGTCTTCAATCCCGAAGGCCGGCAGATCGCGCTGATACCCGTACCTGAAAAATGGGTGGCCAATGCATGTTTCGGCGGAAAAAACAGGGACCTGCTGTTCATCACCGCAGGCACATCTGTATACACGCTCAAAATGAAAGTGAAGGGAATTGAATAACTAGACCTTCATCAGCAGCTCCGCGGCTTTTTCAAGCGTTTCATCCTTCTTCGCAAAACAAAAACGGATCACTTTATGATCGGTGCCGTTCTGGTAGAATGCTGAAACCGGCACCGGCGTAACGCCAAAGTCCTTCGTGAGCCGTACCGCGAATGCATGATCGCTTTCTTCGCTGATGCGGTGATACTGGTAGCACTGGAAATAGCTGCCGTAGCTCGGCATGGGCGTAAAGCGCGTGCCCGCCATCAGGCTGTGAAAGCGGTCGCGCTTCGCCTGCATGAAACCGCTGAGCTGCAGGTACGAATCCCTGTTCTGCAGGAACTCCGCCAGGGCTACCTGCGAAGGGCTGTGGCAGGAGAAACAGTTATACTGGTGCACCTTCCTGAATTCCTTCATCAGCGCGGGCGAACTGATGCAATAGCCCAGCTTCCAGCCGGTGCAGTGATACAGCTTGCCGAATGAAAAAGAAACAAAGCTTCTTTCCAGCAGGTCAGGATAGCGCAGGATGCTCTGGTGTGGAATGTTGTCGTAGATCAGGTGTTCATACACTTCATCGCTCAGTATGAAGATATTGGTGCCTTCCACCGTTTTCCGCAATTCAATGATATCGTTCTCACCCAACACCGAACCCGTCGGGTTGTGCGGCGTATTGAGCATGATCATGCGGGTGCGCGGGGTGATCTTTGCCCGCACTTCTTCCCAGTTTATTTTGTATCCCGGGAATTGCAGGTCTATCAGCACAGGCACCGCCCCGTTCACCAGCACATTGGGCACATAGCTGTCGTATGCCGGTTCAAAGATGATCACTTCATCGCCGGGCTGCAATACCGTGGTGAGTGAAGTATAGATCCCATAAGTGCCGCCGGGCGTGATGGTGATCTGGCTGTCCGGATCAATGGCGGTGCCGTACAGGAACTGCACTTTCTGCGCCAGCACTTCGCGGAGCGGCAGGTAACCCTGCATGGGCGCATACTGGTTGAATCCTTTATACATGGCTTCATCCACTTTCGCGATCAGCTCCTGGTTCATGGGATAATCGGGAAAGCCCTGGCCGAGGTTCACGGATCGGTGTTCCGCTGCCAGCGCGCTCATCACGCTGAAGATCGTAGTGCCTGAGCTGGGCAGCTTCGAGGTAAGGTTCAAGGTTGTGAAATTTGAAGGTCAAAATAAACAAAAGCGCCGTTATTCCGCAACCGGCATATACCAGATGCCTTTGGAAGGCAGGGAAACAAATACCGCATCCCCGCTTTTATAATTGCCGCTGGTGGTCCTTACGCGGATGATATTGCCCGGCACTTCCACTTCCACATCGTTGTAGCTGCCGCCGAAATACACCGCCTTTACGCGGCCCTTGAGCGCGTCGCCGCCTTCGCGCACCAGGCGGAACTGTTCGGGCCTTACGAAAAGACTTTTACCATTTGCGCTGATGCCCGGCATGAGAGAAAAAACTTTCGCTTTTTCAGGCGTAAAAAGATGGTAAGCGCCCAGCAGCCCGGCCACGTATTCATTCCGCGGCTGGCGGTATACCTGCGCGGGAGGCCCCTGTTGTATGATGGCGCCGTCTTTCATGATCAGCACTTCGTCTGCCCAGGGCAGGATGTCGTCCGGGTCGTGGGAAACGAGCAGGCAGGTGATGTTGAGCTCTTCCCCGAGGTCCTGTATCACGTCTTTAAGGATGCGGGTATGAATGAGGTCGAGGTTGGAGAAGGGCTCGTCCAGCAGCAGCAGGCTGGGCATGGTGAGCAGCAGCCTGGCCAGGGAGATGCGTTGTTTTTCTCCGCCGGAAAGCTGGTCTGTCTTGCGTTTCACGAGGTGGCCGATCCTGCATATCTCAAAGAGGCGGTCCGCCTGTTCCTGTGTGAGTTTGTTGGCATAAGAAAGCAGTTCTTCCACCCGGTAATTGTTCCGCAGCTCATAATGCTGGGAAAGGTAGGCGATCTGCGGGTGGCCGGGGATGAGCTGTTCTTCCGGGCCTTTCACTTTTTTCCCTTCAAAAAGCACGGCTCCCCCATCCGGCTGTATCCATCCGGCGATGATGCGCAGCAACGTGCTTTTGCCTGAGCCGGAAGCCCCTGCTATAGCCAGTTTCTGGAACTTTTGCTGCGTAAAGGAAATGGGTTTCAGTTCAAATCCCAGCTGATCCTTCCTGTATATATCGGAAACCTGTAATAAATGCATATTGATATCGTTGGCGGGGGCGCTACTGCAAAGTGCGTTCCATTTACCAGCTATCAAAGAAAATACATTTGCGGGGAAGCAGGAAGTGTTTATTGAAATTCCCCATATGGCGGGAAAGCCTTATAGGAGCTTCAGCGGGCCTGTACCGCCAGGATGGCCGTATCCATGGTTTTATAGTGCTCGATGCCGATAGAACCGGGCCGGGCCATGGGATGGTCCATCAACGCCTGGAAGAATTGCGGGAATTGCTGCATTTGCGGGCCGAAGGGCTGTATTTTCATGAAGAGGTATTTCCCGGCGGGAATGTTGTATACGGGGAGGTCGATCTCTCCGGCTTCGTCCGGGGTAAACAAGCCTGCGCAGGCTTTGTAGACCAGTTCGCCGTCTACCATTTCGGTAACGCCGTAGGATGGGCGTTCATGCGCATCTTCAAGGCTGGTGTGCAGGCTGGTGAAAGCGCCCCAGATGGCGGCCATGGATTGAGCCTGCACGTAGAACACGGGAATGTCTTTTTCGATCTGCATTTCGCGGATTTCCATACAGCTTGATTTTAAACAAATTTCAGGACAAAAAAGGAAAAAAGCAGGGCAGGGCGCGACCAATCAAGGGGTAAATGTGACAAAATCCGCGTTTAAAAATTTATTTTCATAAAACTGCAACATAATCCTTCCATACCCGTCAAATAAACCGATGTACACTGATCCCGATAAACTGGCTGACAAGCAACTGGTTCATAATGCTTTGAGCGGCGACGCCCAGGCTTTCGGGATCATTATCCGCAATACTGAAAAGCTGGTAGGGCAGATCGTTTGCCGGATGGTGAGCAATGTGGAAGACCGGAAGGACCTGGCGCAGGAGATCTACCTGAAGGCGTACAGGAACCTGGCGGTATTCAAACATGCGGCGAAGTTGTCGACCTGGATTGCGCAGATCAGTTACAACACCTGTATGGATTACCTGCGGAAGAAGAAGCTGTTGTTTCCCGGGGAGCTGGCGGATGGGCCGGGCAGTGGCTCGGCGGATGATACCGTGTACCGCAAGGAGCTGGCAGGCATTTTACAGTCAGGGATGGAAAGGCTGCAGCCGGTATACCGCACTATGATCACGTTATATCACCAGGAGGAATTGAGTTACGAGGAAATAGGCGAGATCACGGGCATGCCGCCGGGCACGGTGAAGAGTTACCTGTTCAGGGCGAGAAAGGCACTGAAAGAGCAGCTGGCGGGGTATTACGGGAAGGAAGATATGAAGCAGGAAAAGGAGAACGAGTAAGCAGAAACCGATTAAAGCAACATTATGAGTAGTGCTCATTTAACTGAAGAGATCATCCAGGCATTTGCGCTTAACGGAACGCACGAAGACCCGCTTGCCATGGCGCATATCCGGGAATGCGAAACATGCAGGACGGCAGTGGAATCGTATGTGCAGCTGTTTTCGGCACTGGATGAAATGCCTGTGGCAACGTTTGACTTTGATGTGAGAGCACTCGTGCAGCCGCAGCTGCCGCTGCCCGGGAAAGCGCGCCCGGTACTGGTTCCGGCACTGGCAATTACCGCTGTCACTTTGCTGGCGCTTGGAGGCGCGGGTTATTATTTCAGGGATTACCTCAGCGGGATAGCCGGCCTGTCCGTCCCTTACCTGCTATATTGCCTCGGCCCGGCGGCGGTTACGCTGCTGGTGATATTGGCGGCAGACCTGTTCGGCTCATACCGGCAAAAAATGGCAAAGCTGGAATATTATTGACCAGCCACAGAAGAATACCGACAACAAGCACATAATTATAAAGGATCTTAAACCCTCACCCAATGAAGAAGTTTTTTTTCGTAACGATAACCACACTGGCTCCCGTGGCGCTTTTTGCACAGGAGTATTACCACCTGCCGGACAACCGGCAGATAAGCGTCCAGCTTATTTCCATTCCTGCCATGATCTTCGTGCTGTACCTCGTCGGCGCTTTTATACTGAACATTATCAGGATCACGCTGGATCACCGCCTGCGGTCGAAGCTGGTAGATAAGGGTGTGACGGACAAAGTGGCCGGACAATTCCTTCAGCCCGCCAGCCGCGACCTTCGCTCGCAGGCGCTTAAATGGTGCCTGATGCTTACCGGCATGGGCATAGGGCTTACAGCCGTGTATTATACGCTGCCGCTGGATATACATTCGCTGGCCATCATGGCTTTCAGCATTGCGTTGAGTTATCTCGCCTATTTCCTGTACCTCAAATACACTGAACAACCTTAATATTCACGCTTAATTCTTAAAACATGCAACTCCGATCTTTGTTGCCCTCCGGGGCCTGGCATTGCTTTGCCATCTGTTTCGCTACCGGCGCTTTTGCCATCAGTAACACGTCCGCCCGGCCTGCAACCCTTACTTCCGCAACTGTTGCGGCGTACCGCGACAGCCTGCCCAAACAACCTGCGCAGCCGGATTCCCTGAAAATGCTGGCGGTATACACCGGCACTTACCTGATACCCGATGATCCTGAGCTGGAGATCATCCTGGAAGACGGTAAGCTGTATGGCATACCTAAAAGCGGCAACAAACACGTGATGGTGCGCACGGGGCAACACCAGTTCTATGTGCCGGACAAAGAGATACTCGCCCAGTTCGAAATGGACAGCTTCGGCCAGGTGGCTTCGCTTCAGCTTTCAAAAGGAGGGCAAACTACCACCGCGGTAAAGAAAAAGTGATCATTCTTCCACGTATGCCGCCGCTTTCTTCAACGCTTCCAGGGCATTGGCAAGGTATACCAGCGGCGCATTCCAGTTGATGGCGATCTCGTTGGAAGCGTAAGAACAGTCGGTGTCCGAAAAGGCGGTTTCAGGTTCGGTATGTTCGTAGCGGCAGCTATCCTGCATCCCCGGGTTCGGGCCGCCTGAAAGCAGGCCGGGTACAGGCTCCGCGATACCGTCTGCGATCGACGGGCGGTGATGGGGATGCATGGCGGGTTTGCTGCCGAAGCCGGTGAGGAATGAATAGCCGGTAGCGTTGCGGCCCAGCAGGTAATCCATATTGCTGAGCGCGGCGTCCAGGTAGGTTTTATTTTTTGTAAGGCGGTAAGCGTATAACAACAAGATACCCTGGTTGGCGGCTACGGAGCTTCCGCCCCAGCTAAAGTCCCTGCGCGACTGGCCCATGACCGTGCGGAAGGCACTCTGCGGCTGCTTGCGGATATATTCGCCGGCCATGCGGAGAACCCGTTCCCGGATGATCATTATATCGGGTTGAATGACTTCGGGCAATGCGCCTGAAATGCGGAGGATCGTGTAATACCCTTGCATGGCCACATTCCGCCAGGTGGGAAGATGCACGCTGTCTTCCAGGTGCCGGCGGAACACCGTGTAATATTTTTTATCCTTCGTGGTGGCGAACATTTCAGCGGCGGCCCAGCTCCACTCGTCGCGCACATCATTGTCGCCGTATGCGCCGGTGGAGATCGCAGGCTGGTATTGTTTATTCATGGCAGGTTGGTCGTACAGCAAAGCGGGATGTTTTTCCGCCCATTGCCAGGCCGTTTCTGCAGCCTTCAGGCAGCTGTCTGCCAGCGGTTGATTGAACGGCGAGAGGATGCGCGCGGCCTGGGAGGCAACCGCTGCAAAATCCAGCGCGGCGGCAGTGCTTTTCTGCACTACGTAGCGCGGCAGCTTTGTAACACCGGGCATCACCATTCCGTCGAACGCCGCATTGGTGCATTTGTGATACACGCCGCCGTCGTTGGGGTCCTGCATGGTGAGCATCCAGCGGAGGTTGTAAATGGCTTCGTTGAGGATGTCGGGTATCGCGTCGTTGCTTTCCGGGATATTGGTTCCGAGGCCAGCGAAATATTCGGGGAAGTCTTCGTAAGCGGACAACAGCGAGCTCATGGAAATGCCCGAATTCACGATGTACTTGTTGTAATCACCCGCATCGTACCATCCGCCGGGCGAAGCGATCACAGTGCCGGCAGGGCGTTTATTGTCGGCCGCCGAAGTATGGACCAGTACGGCATTATCCGGGTGGCCTGCGCCACGGTGCCATTTGCCGGCGTATTTTTCTTCCAGCGGAACATCCGAGCGCTGGTAATAAAACCCTTTCAGGCTGCCGGCAGCCACAGGTTTTAACGCGTCCGCCGTTACGGGAAAAGGATATGAAGTGCCTACACCGGGCACATATACCACGTATTCCCCTTTTGCGGTCAATGCAGAAAAATCCGCGATACGGGTGAGCGTGGAAGAATTGGCGGATGGCTGTTCAGGCCCCAGCGATCCATTGAACACCGTGTCTTTGCCGTTACGGGTGAGTACAAAAAATTCTTTTGCGGGAACTTTCCCGGTAACTACGGCAATTTTGGGCGCCAGCGGGTAAAAGCCCGACTGGTTCAGCCGGATCTGTTGTTGCGCCGCGGCGGGCAAAGCCAGGAGCATTAGTGCGATCGATCTCATGATGTCCATCCTGTTTATGAAATATAGAAAAAAATGCCCGCAGTTTTATCTGCGGGCATTGGGTTAGTTCCAGCTGTTGGCCACATCGTTTGCCACATTCGGGTTCGTATCCTTCTCCTGCTGCGGGATCGGCAGCAATACGTTCCTGTCCTGGAAAGTTGCCGCGCCGTACTGCGCCTGCAATTCAGGGTTCAGCACCTGTTTCAGCAAGCCCCAGCGCAGCAGGTCGAAGTAACGGGATTGTTCGCCGGCGAATTCGATCTGCCGCTCACGCATCAGTATCTGCATCGCCGCGGCCTGGCTGCCCGGCGTTGTGTACTGGAAAGCGCCGGCGCGCTGGCGCACACGGTTAATGTACGGCCGGGCGGACTCCGGCGCATTGGTTTGGATGTATGTTTCCGCGATCATCAGCAACACGTCCGCAAAACGGATCACCTGCGAATTGATGCTGCTGGCGGGGCCGCCGTAGCTGGCCACTTCTTCGTAGTACTGGTATTTCCGCCAGCGGTAACCGCCCTGGCGTTGCGCGAAGGGGTAAGCCACCGCGCCGCCGGGACAATTATCGCAATAAGTGGTTTTGCCGCCGCTGGCCGCATCTCCGTACATGATCATTCTTAAATTGAAATGGTAACGTGAAACTGCAGATCCAGGAAGCAAGGAGCTTCCCATCCGTGGAATGATCAGTCATAAACGTCTCGTTTTTTTGATCTTGGTTATTGAATAATAGTCAGGTTATTTTGCTTCCCGAACTGTTAGGGGCGTGCCGTTATACTGCACGGTAACGTCCGCCGCTGCGTCCGGAAGCCAGGCCCTTGGGGCATTCCGGCTCACCCATATGATGCGGAAAACGCGGTTGTGCAGCATACCCGGAAAGCTGCCCTGCCTCTCCCCGATCAGTAAGCTCCGGTCTGATGCTTTATATGTCAGCGGAATATTGCTGTAAGCGCCTTTTTCGTAATTGTAATTGGTATCCTCGTCTTCATACAGGGTGAAAGATGCATCTTTCCCGGTATAGACATGCAGCGTCAGCGTATCGGCTTTTTTCTGCGCGGTGTATTGCAATGCCGGCCCCGATGCCAGGATGGAACCTTCTTTCACGAACACCGGCATGGTTTCGTAGGGCGCTTTGGCGGTGATATGTTTCCCGCCTTCATGGTATGCGCCGGTGTACAGGTCGTACCAGCCCTGGCCGCCGGGCAGGTATACATCGCGCTCACGCGCTTTGTAAGTATACACGGGGTTCACCAGCAAAGCAGGTCCGAACATGAACTGGTCGCCGGTTTCCTTCACCGCATCGTCGGCGGGAAAATCCATGACCAGCGCGCGCATGATCGTATAATCACGGTGATACGCCATCCCGGCCAGGGTGTAGATGTAAGGCATCAGCCGGTAACGCAGCTGGCTGTAATAACGCATGCTGTTGTAGGCGGGATGGCCTTCGGGTGAGATGTTATAAATTTCCCTGAAAGGAAACTGGCCGTGGGAGCGGAACAGCGGCACCATCGCGCCAAACTGGAACCACCTTGCCTGCAATTCCCGCCATTCTTCGAGGTCTTTGGCGGACGGTTTTTCAAACCTCGGCTCCACCGCAAACCCACCTATATCCATTGTCCAGAACGGTATGCCGGACAGGGAAAAATTGAGGCCCGCGGAAATCTGCGTCCGCATATCTTCCCAACGCGCCGCAATGTCGCCGCTCCAGATGGCTGCCGCGTAATGCTGCGAACCTGCAAAACCGGAACGGGTAAGCAGGAAGACCCGCTTGTCCGGATTTGCGCTGCGCTGGCCGTTGTAAATGCCCTTCGCGTTTTCCAGCGGGTAAGCATTCAGGTATTCGGCGGCAGTGCCGTTTGCCGTGGGCGACATCTGTTCTTTACGTTTTTCCGGGCTTACATTGCTTAATACATCCGGTTCGCTGGCGTCCATCCACCAGGCGTCTACGCCTTTGTTATATAATTTTTTGTGCAGCAGCTCCCAGAATCCTTTTTTCGCTTCGTCGTTGAACGCATCGTAGAAAGTGGACACATATCCCTTCCCGATCCAGTCCCGCTGCCGGTCCGCAATATTCCGCCGGTAAAGCCAGCCCTTCCTGTCAAAATCGCGGTAAGCGGGAATGCCTTCGTAGAACTTGGGCCATACGGAGATCATAAACTGAGTGTGGTAGCGGTTGTGCAGCGTGCGTATCATGCTGTCCGGCGAAGGGAAACGCTGCGGGTCAAATTCCTGGCTGCCCCAGGCGTCTTCTTTCCAGTAGCTCCAGTCCAGCACGATATTGTCCAGCGGGAGTTTCCTTTTCCGGTATTCCGCCACTGCCTGTAATAATTCATGCTGTGTTTTATACCTTTCACGGCTTTGCCAGAAACCCATGGCCCATTTAGGCACGATGGGCGCTTTGCCGGTCAGCTGCCGGTAGCCGCTCACCACCTCGTCGATATTATCGCCGTGGATAAAATAATAATCCAGCATACGGCCCGCTTCGGACTGGAAGGTGAACGTATTGCGGTCTTCCTGCGGAACAGGATTGATCCACCTGGCGCTGATGTATGACGCATCACCGTCGGGGATCCAGGATATTTTGACGGGATATTTTTTGTCTTTCTCTAAATGAATTTCCATCAGCGCGGTACCGGGGTTCCAGGCCTGCCGCCATTTATCGGCGAGCAGCTTACCGTTCACCCATACTTTCAGGTAGCCGCCGTAGGTCATGCGCAGGGTGTGCAGGCCTTCGAAGTCTGATGCGATGCTCCCTTCCCAGGTCAGCACGCCGGTTTTCATTACAAATTCCGCGGGCAGGTGTTTTTTGGTATCGTCCAGGTAAGCATAGTCGATGTTGGATTCGGCGCGGGTGAAGGCAACTTTTTCAGGATGCTGGCGGCTATTGTTGTAAGAAGCGGTCAGCCAGCCGGGTTCGCCTTTCGCGGAAAATAGTTTCAGCCGGTTCAGCGGCAGGTACTCCCGCGTGTCGCCCACTTTGGTGAGGGAATAATTATCCCAGAGGATGCCGTAATTATTCCTGCTCACCAGGAATGGCACGGCCACTTCGGTATTGTTCTGGAAAAGAAATACCTGGCGGCCCTGGTAGTTGAACACATCGTCCTGGTGCTGGCCCAGGCCATAATACGCATCGCCTTCGGTGGCTTCGAAGGTCTGTGTGATGCCGTATGAGGGCTGGCCTTCGAACACGGCGGATTGCAGGGCCCGGCCATTGTGGGGCCTTTCCGCCAGCAGCAGCCTGCCGTTTTTGTCCGTGAAAGAGACCGCCCCGGTGGCCAGCGTCATGGTGGCGGTGAGGGCGGAAGTCTGCAGCACGATCTTGTCCGGGCTCTCGGTCAATGTAAATTGGGTGGAAGGCGCGCTGTAAACGGTAATAAGACTTTTGCGCGCGGGGATATCTTTTTCCGGCGAAGCGGTCACGCGGATGATCCTGTCTGTGATCACCTGTAATTTAACGGCCCGCGCGTTGCCTGACAGGTATGTTTCCGGGTATACCGTCACCCCGTCCTTTTCGCGGATGAACTTTACCGGGTCGCCTGCAAAAACGTGAATGGATAACAAAAAAGAAATTGAAAATAGTGCTGTGCGAAGAGTCTGTCTGGATGCCATAACGTTCGTTTCTCAATAATTTTTTCCGTGGATGATCTCAAGCTGATCATGCCCGAAATTAGCCGAACGCAGGATGAACGGGGGTAGGCATATGTTGATAATTAGGTATTGAAATGTATACCTTTTATCGCATTCAATTGATTATCAATGAACAATTTTTTGCTTAACATTTATGCGTCAACAATGACGCAGGTTGTTAATCCATGCTGTTTGTTTTTTGCGCAGCAGCAAATTCAGTAAATTAACAGCAGAGCCGTTCAAACCTTCTATATGCCCGACCCTGCCATTACAGATGCCATTTTCATGAAAGCGGTGGATGCCGTCGGTTCCGGCGACCTGCCGGAACTGGAACACCTGCTTGCCTGGCATCCACAGCTTACGTCTTACCGTCATCATACACCGGACGACGGATATTTCAAAAGACCTTACCTCCTGTGGTTTATTGCGGACAATCCTGTAGAAAGAGGCGAACTGCCGGAAAACATCACCGCCATCGCCGCCGTCATTATTAAAACCATCCGCCAGCACGCACCTGAAACCTTGCAGGAACAGCTGGACTATGCGCTTGGACTTGTAGCCACCGGCAGGGTGCCGAGGGAATATGGTGTGCAATTGACACTTATTGATCTGTTGATCGATAACGGGGCGAGGCCGGGCAGCGGGATCGGCGCATTGGCGCATAATAATATAGATGCCGCACAAAGGCTGATAGACCGCGGAGGCGACCTCACGCTGGCCGCGGCGGTTTGCCTGCGGCGGACGGACTGGCTACCCGCATTGCTCGAACGGTCCAATGCTGCCGAGCGGCAGGTGGCGTTTGTGGCGGCGGCGTTCTATGGGTATGCGGACATGTTGCGCCTGTTGCTGGAGCACGGCGTCGAAATAAATGCCCTGCCGGAAAAAGATCACGGGTTTCACCATCACGCTACGGCCTTGCACCAGGCGGTGTTCTCCGGTTCGCTGGAAGCCGTGAAAGTATTGATGGAAGCGGGCGCCGATCCGGGTATTCCGGACCGGGTGTATCATGGCACGCCGCTGGGATGGGCCACCTATATGCAAACTACAGACGAGGCCACGCCCGGGGAAAAAGAAAATTACGCGGCGATCGAAGCCTACCTCAAAGAAAAATAGTACGCGGAAATCCGCCAGGCCTGCGCAGAATCGCGCCGGCACCAAGGGGGATTCCCGGTGTGTTTCGCCGGCCGATGAGGTAATTAAATGCCATGCCCAAAACGGATGAAGTGCCCGTCAGGGTCCTGCACGAGCATTTCCCGCACCTTCCATTCCTTGTCTTCCGGAACGGAAACGATCTTCGCTCCTTTGGCTTTGATGCTTTCGTAATATTCATCCACATTCTCCACGAAAATGGACAACCAGGTTCCTGGCTGCCCCTGTCCGCTTTCACAAAAGAAAACAGATACCTCGCCTTGGGAGACGCCGCCGAAATCGGGCGGATCGCCCCAGCCCCAGTGCTCGCTGAACCCCAGCACCTCCGTGTAATAACGGATGCTCGCCGGCACATTGGCGGAATACAGGATGGGAATAACGCAGTTGAACTTCATACACTGAATGTAAGAAAATCACCCGTCATTTCGCTTTAGCGGCCTGTTTATTAAAGTAGCGCATGGCCAGCAGCAACAACACCAGTTCGGTGAGCGGCAGTATCACTTTATAGAAAGGATCGCGGCTGAAGAAGTGCGCGATGGAAGCGGATACGAGGCAGATGGAAAAGCCCACGAACACATATTCCTTATACCGCTGGGGAATTCCCGGCAGCAGGATCACGATGGCGCCGATGATCTTGGCCACCGTCAGCTCTATCCTGAAATAATCCGGGAAACCCAGCAGGCCCATCGCCACTTTATTGGTGAGCGTAAAATAAGCGCTGAAGAACATGAACGCGCTGATGAGCCCGGTGATGGCATAGTGATTTCTTCTCGTTTTTTCCATGTTGAAGCAAATGAAAGGTTAGTTGAATTTGAATACGCTAAGGCAGAATATCACCAGGAACAGGAACAGTTGCAGCAGGTGAAAGCGGCTGATATTGCTTTTCACCTTCAGCAGACTGCCTTCCCCCGCTCCTGCCTGCAATAGTTTACCGAGCCTGCCCGCCTGCAATCTGCCCAGCAGGATGCCGTTGATGATAATAAGGATCACCAGCCCGAACTTGATCCGGAACCACAGCTGCTCGCCATACACTCCTTTCGTCAGGACCATCATGGTAAGGCCGGAAACGATGATACAGGCCGCGCCGATGCCGAAGAACAAAGGCGACCGTTCCCGCGCCTCGCGGATAGCCAGGCCGCGCGAACGGTCGATGGCAAAATGTTTCCAGAACTGCCGGGTGATGGAAAAATCCTGGATAGTGGCGCCCGCCATAAGCGCCAGTCCCGCAAGATGCGTAATGAGCGCGATGTTGTAAATAGTCATGGTTGTCATGGCATACTTATTTCGTTTACGGATAAATTCTTATCAAATATAAGACGATATCGTAGTAATAACCAAATATCCGAAGCATATTTTTTATATTTGCTTCGGAATCGAACTAACCATTTATGAATAAAACTGTTGCACTGGTGAAGGCCTGGGGGGAATTTGAAGAAAATCACCCTGACGGGGACCTTGAAGATTTTTGCCGGCATTATCTCGCCAGCCGCCGCCCCCCGGCCAAAGAACAAAAAAGCCCGCTGGTGGGCGGTGTGGTGCCGCCGGTTGCCGACGGCCTGCTGCTGAAGATCATCGGCCGGATACACAAGCTGAACTTCTCTTACGCCAACCTCGCGCTGAAAGGCACCGACCTGAACCAGATAGAGGAATTCGGGATACTACTCACCATTAAACAGGAAAAGAACCCCCGGAAAACGGAAGTGATCTATGCAAACCTTTTCGAACTGAGCAGCGGTACCGATATGCTGGGCCGCATGATCAAAAGGGGGCTCATCCGGGAGTACGACGACGTGGAGGACAAGCGCTCCAAGCGCATCGAGCTCACCGCCAAAGGTGAAAAAGTGATAGCCATGAGTTTTCCCAGGGTCCGGAAGATGGCGATGATGATGCTGCACGACCTGACCGAAGATGATAAACAACTGTGCATCCAGTTGCTCAAGAACATCGAGATAAAGTTTTCCGCCCTCTGGCCCAAACACCGCGGCCGGCCGTTTGAAGAGGTGTTTGAAGAAGTGATGGAGGGAAAGGAATGACGCTGCGCGTTAATGGTAGCCCGGGTTGATGAAGACATAGCTGGTTCTGGGCATAACTGCCCCGCAGAAAAAAGGCTTCCCCCTTCAACAGGGGAAAGCCTTGTAAAAACCAAACATAAAATCTATACCGCCACTCTTTCAATCGCTTTCTCCAGGGCGGTTTCCTTCACATCAGGGATACTCACACCCTCCACGCGGTAAGTGGTAATATCTGTAAGGCCGATGAAGCCGAGCGCGCTTTTCAGGTATGGTTCGGTGAAGTCGAAGGCCTTCATGGCGCCGTCGCTGTAAATGCCGCCGGTAGCGATGGCGAGGTAGACCTTTTTACCTTTCACCAGCCCTTCCACCCCATATTCCCCGTATTTGAAAGTGCGCCCCACGCGGAAAATATGATCGATCCATGCCTTGAGGCTGGAATGAATGCTGAAGTTGTACATGGGTACGCCGATCACGACTACGTCCGCATCCAGCAGCTCTTCAATCGCTTCATCAGAATGTTTCAGCGCTTCCACCTGCTCGTCCGAACGTGCCTCCGGCGGCGTGTGGAACGACCGGATATGCATTTCTTCCAGGTGCGGGAAAGGCGTCGCGGTAAGGTCGCGGGTTTTAACTATGCTGCCGGGATATTTGGATTGCAGCTGCGCTACAATAGCTTTGCCGAGTTGAATGCTGTATGAGCCGTCCTGCCGGGGGCTCGAAATGAGATGTAATATTTTCATTCTTTTGCTTTTTGGTAAGGCAAAAATATTTTCACTAGCTTTACAAAAGCCGCTGCTATACAGCAGGATACCGGTATACAAAAGGATAGTGGCACCAAAAATTCTTTTAAAAATGAATGAGGAAATTCATAACGTGGAGAAATGTAAGGCCCACATCAGCGGGGTCCAGGATGCGCTTTACGCCATTGGCGGAAAGTGGAAAGTGCTCGTGATCTCCGCCTTGCTCAACAACGCAAAGCGCTTCAATGAAATCGAGCGGTCTATAGACGGGATCACACCGAAAGTGCTTTCAAAAGAACTGAAAGACCTGGAGCTGAACGGCTTTGTGAAACGGATCGAGTTGAATGGCAACCCCGGCCAGATATCTTACGAACTCACCCCGTACGCCGAATCGCTGAAGGAGATCGTTAATTTGCTGAGCGCATGGGGCAAGCAGCACCGGCAGCATGTGCTGGGCATGAGCAAAAACGAATGGATGGAAAAAGAGCTGCAGAAATAATGTCAAAAAAAACGCAGGCACATGGAAACAACCCTGCAAAAACAAACCCCTCCCCAAAGATCTCCCGGCTTACCGGCTCAGTTGAGAAGATGGTAGTGTTTCACCAGGGCAATTCCGCCTGCTTTGTCCCCAGCTTCGCTCCTTCCAGCAACAACAGCGCCGCTTTCGTTTCAATGCCGCCCGCAAAGCCGGTGAGCCCGCCGGAAGTGCCCAGTACCCTGTGGCAGGGAACAATGATGGAAATAGGGTTCCTCCCATTCGCCGCGCCTACTGCCCGCACGGCTTTAACGTTGCCCATCTGCCTGGCAATGTCCAGGTAAGTTCTCGTTTCGCCATAGGGAATAGTAGAAAGTATGCGCCAGACCTCTTTCTGGAAGTCCGTTCCATCAGGGTCCAATGCAATGGAAAAGGAAGTGCGTTTGCCCTCGAAATATTCTTTCAGCTGGCTTTCCGTTTCCAGCAATACCGGGTGCTGCGGTTCTTCCGTATATTTCCTCACGCGCGTACGGTTGGGTTTATCGTTCTCCCAGAGAATAGCCGCCAATCCTTTGCCGCTGGCTACGATCCTCAGCTTCCCCACCGGGGAATCCACCTCTTTATAAGCATATTCCATCATTTAATATTAGCCAATTTTGGCGAATCGGCGTAAAAAAACAACGCTGCGTTTCCCTGCATGCGTTTTGCCAAATAACACGGAAAAGTGTTAAATTGACAATTTACTGAGAGGTCATACGAAACAACCAGATCTGAAACGCGGGCGCTCTGCCGGTTTTCATAGAAATTAAAATTGCCATATGGGTGTGAAGAGAATAAAAGCATTGCTTTTACTTCCGTTGATCATTGCAGCCAACTCACTTTCAGCAGCCAGCTACCCGGTACGGTACCTGGGCATCGAAAACGGCCTGTCCAACAACGCCGTGGTGAACATTTACCAGGACAGTAAAGGGTTTATGTGGTTTGGTACTTACGACGGGCTTAACCGGTACGACGGTTATAAATTCAAAATATACAGGAACAAGACCGGGGACAGCACTTCCCTGGCGGATAACGGCATATGGACCCTGGAGCAGGATGGTGCCGAACGGCTCTGGATCGGCGGCCGCAAAGGCGTGAGCATTTTTGATCCCTTCCATGAAAAATTCTCACCGGCCATGTACCTGCCTGCCGGTTCGGGCAGCGCGGAAAAGCTGGCGGGAAATATCCACGTGATCAGGTCCGACAAAAAGAAGATGGTGCTCGTCGGAACCGAGAACAACGGCCTGATCCTGTTTGGCGCCGATGGCGGAACAGGCCGGCAGATACCCTTGCAGCAAGGTTCCGGGAAGATCATGGACTACGAAGTAATGGCGATCGATTTTGATACGGACACACGGTATGCCTGGGTATTCGTGCAAAACAAAGGTCTTTGCCGTTACGATGCCCGTAGCAACACCCTCAGCGTTGTGAACAACCAGGTGCAGCGGGGCAATTGCCTGAGAACCGACCGCCAGGGCGGCATATGGCTGGCCACCAATGCCGGGCTTTTCAGGTACGACAAGCGGGCGGGAGCATTTTCCGGCAACTACCTTGAAGAAAGCTGCAAGGCAGTGAACCTTTGTATAGATAAGCATGGAGATATCTGGATAGGCACAGATGGCGAAGGCATATTCATTCTCCGCCCAGGGGAAACGAAAGCAGGCGCCCTGAGCTTCCCGGGAAACAAGCACCTGCTCAGCAGCAACGCCGTTTATTCCATTTGTGAGGACCGGGAAGGCCGCAAATGGATCGGCACCCTGCGTGGCGGCATCAACATCATAGAGCCCCGGCCGGCCCCGTTTGAGCTGCATTCCTTCAATAACAATCATTCCCTCAGCCCTACCAATAATTTCATCTTTTCATTTTGTGAAGACAAGGACGGGTACATCTGGATAGGAACGGATGGCGGCGGCCTGAAGCACTGGAACCGGGCGAACAATACCTGGAAAAATTATACCTACCATCCCGGGAATAAAAACGGCATCAGCAGCAATTTCATTACTACCATTATCAAAGATGACCGGGGAGATACCTGGTTCTCCACCTGGTTCGGCGGCGTGAACCGCTACCATGAAGCCAGCGGTACCTTCGAGCGGTTTACCTGTGTAAACCCGCATACCAAGGCAGAGGAAAATAATGTGTGGCTGGTATATGAGGACGCCCAAAAGACGCTCTGGGCAAGCACTACCAACAACGGCACCTTGTATACATTCAACCGCGCCGCCAACCGCTTCGATATTTTTGATAACAGTATCACCAACATCCAATGCCTGGCGGAAGACAGCCGGGGCAACCTCTGGGGCGGCAATTACTCTTCCCTCGTCAGGATCGACCGGGTACATAAAAAGCATAAAGTATATAATACCGGTTATACCATCCGCGCCATTCATGAAGACAAACGGGGCCGGTTCTGGCTGGGAACAGATGGCGGCGGGCTGTTGTCCTTTAATGCAGAAACAGGCGCTTTCACCCGGTTCACCGATGCGGACGGATTACCGAGCAATTCCATCCTCCGTATTATGGAAGACGATACCGGCAACCTCTGGCTCTGTACATACAACGGACTGTCGCGCTTCGATCCGGCAAAAAGCACATGCCGGAATTTCTCACAGTCAGACGGCCTGCAAAGCAACCAGTTCGCCTACAACGCCGCGCTGAAGCTGCGTTCCGGGGAGCTGATGATAGGCGGCATCAAAGGGTTCAATATTTTTTACCCGGACAGCGTGTACGAACAAAAAGACATTCCTTCCGTGCTGCTCACGGGAATAAAAATAGATAACGTACCGATCGAGCAGGATACCGCTTATATCTCCGGCAGGAACAGCGGGGATATGCCCGCGCTGCGCGTGCCTTACGGCAAGGCTTCCATTTCGCTGGACTTTGTTGCGCTGGAATACACTTCGCCGGACAAGATCAGCTACGCTTATTACCTCGAAGGCTGGGACAAAGACTGGAATTACGCGGGCGAAGCCCGCACCGCGAATTACACCCGTTTACAGGAAGGAGAATATACCTTCAAAATAAAAGCAACGAATACGAACGGGAAGTGGGGCCAGGAACTGCGCGCCGTAAAGATCATCGTGCTGCCGCCCTGGTACAGAACCTGGTGGGCCTATCTTTTATATATTACCTGCCTGGCCGCCGCCATTTATTTTTATATACAATACCGCACCCGGCAGGAGCGCCTGAAATATGAGATAAAGCTCGCGCACCTGGAACGAGAAAAGGAAAAAGAGCATAATGAAAGAAAGTTCACCTTCTTCACCCATGTATCGCACGAGTTCAGAACGCCCCTCACCCTGATCATCAACCCCCTGAAAGAGCTTATACACAATAAGGAAGAGCAGGTGAGCCATGCGGACCTTGGCGTGGTGTACCGGAACTCGCGGCGGTTGCTGAGCCTGGTGGACCAGTTGCTCCTTTTCCGGAAAGCCGATGCGGGAGGAGACCAGCTGAAGATCGCCAGGACGGACATTGCGGAGCTTTGCAACGAAGTGTACCTCTGCTTCACCCAGCAGGCCAGGGCCAAACATATTCAATACGGCTTCGTCCATAAAGGAACCGCATCCGCGATATATGCCGATTATGAAAAAATAGAGATCGCGCTTTTTAATATTTTATCCAACGCATTTAAGTTCACGCCGGAAGGAGGCGCCATCACTTTCGAGCTGGAGGAACAGGAAAACGAAGTGCTGATCAGCGTCAGGGACAGCGGTTGCGGGATAGACGAACAGTCCGGCAACCTTATCTTCGAGCAGTTCAGGCAGGCCGGCAACCGCCCCGAGCGCCTGCAGACCGGCTTCGGCATAGGGTTATACCTGGTGAAACATTTTATTGAAGCCCACCGGGGCACTGTTTCCTACGAAAGCCGCGTTCAGGAAGGCACCACATTTTTTATCCGCCTGCAAAAAGGCACCGGGCACCTCCCCACGGCATGGTTTGTCGGGGATACCGCCACAAAATCTGCCTTGCTGGAAGAACTGACCGCGGAAACCAATGCTCCGGCTGCGCCGGAAGAGCCAGGCTGGAAAAACCGGGAGCCGGCGGCGGAAGAGCTTGTGACGGGGAAATGGTCCATACTCCTGATCGACGACAATGCGGAAATAAGAAAATACCTCCAGCAGCTTTTCTCGGATAAGTATATCGTTTACGAGGCGGATAACGGGAACAGCGGCTTCGCCATGGTCAACAAATGCATGCCCGACCTGGTGATCAGCGATGTGCATATGGATGGAATGGACGGCATGGAACTGTGCGGGAAGATCCGGAAAACCGAGCATCTCAGCCATATCCCCGTGATCCTGCTCACCTCCACCTCCTCGCCTGATGTGCAGGTAATGGGCATAGAAGGAGGAGCGGACGACTACATTACCAAACCCTTCGAAAAAGACCTGCTGCTGGCCAAGGTGGAGCACATCCTCAAAACGAGGAACCTGCTCAGGCAATATTTCCTGGACCAGATCACTTTAAAAAGCAGCAGCATACGTGTGCCCGCCGAATACCAGGATTTCCTCCGGAGATGTATCGGGGTCGTTGAAGAGAACCTGGATAACGACGATTTTTCCATCAAGGCATTTACCCAGGCCATCGGCATGAGCCATTCCAGCCTTTATAAAAAGGTGAAAGCCGTGTCCGGGCAGACCATCAATTCCTTCATCCGCTCCATCCGTTTAAGAAAGGCCGCGGTATTAATGTTAAAAGAAAATTATACGATCAACCAGGCCGCCCTCGAAGTGGGCATCGGCGATATCAGGTACTTCCGCGAACAGTTTGTGAAGCTGTTCGGCATGAACCCCTCCGACTATATCAAAAAATACCGCCATTCGTTTAACGGTGATTATAATATCATCCGTTCAGACGCCTTCAAATAGCCGCATAAAAAGGGGGGTAAATATGATTCTACCCCCTTTTTTAAACGATTTACCCCCTCTCCCCCTGCTTAACCACGGCTTAATTTGCAAGTATTCACAGCAAAGCCGCGAGGCTGTTTAATTACTAATTCCAAACACTCGTTATGAAAAGATCTCGACCAACGTCCGGACACTTTGGAGTATTCCTGTCCCTCCTCCTTCTTATCTCATCTTTAACCGTCCGGGCGCAGCGCGCCAATATTACAGGGAAAGTAACATCCGGGGAAGACCGGGTGCCGGGCGTAAGTGTCAGGATAAAACACAGCAACCAGGGAACGCTCACAGACCAGAACGGGCAATTCACCCTGCAGGCCTCCGTGGGCGATACGCTGGTGTTCAACCATATTTCTTATGCCGCCCTCGAAATGCCCGTTAAAAACCACTCCCCGCTGGAAATATCGCTGGTGGCCAATAGCCAGAACGTGAGCGAGGTAGTGGTGGTTGGGTACGGCACGCAAAAAAGGGCCACCCTCACCGGTTCCATTTCCGTTGTGAAAGGAGCGGATATTGTGAAAAGCCCCCAGCCCAACCTGTCCAACTCCCTGGCAGGCCGTTTCTCGGGCCTCATCGCCAATAACAGGTCGGGCGAGCCGGGCTACGACGGATCCAACATGTATATCCGCGGGCTGGCCACCACCGGCAACAACGACGTGCTGGTTGTGGTAGACGGGGTGCCCGGGCAGATAGGCGGGCTGCAGCGGCTGGACCCGAACGATATTGAAAGCGTAACCGTGCTGAAGGATGCGTCCGCCGCCGTATATGGCAGCAGGGCCGCCAACGGCGTAATACTGATCACCACTAAAAGAGGAAAGACCGGTAAACCCGTTATCAGCTACAGCTTCAACCAGGGCTTCTCCTCGCCCACCCGCCTGCCTAAAATGGCGGATGCGGCTACCTACGCCGCCATGATGAACGAAATAGAATATTATAACAACCCGGCGGGAGGGCTTAACCAGTTCTATACAGACGCGGAGCTGCAGAAATTCAGGGACGGCTCGGACCCGCTGAACTTCCCCAATACAGACTGGCAGGACGCTACCTTAAAAAAGACCGCCCGGCAGCACCAGCACAGCCTTTCCGTGAACGGCGGCAGCGACAATGTGAAATATTTCATATCCCTGGGCATCATCGGGCAGGACGGCCTGTACCGTAACGGCGTGACCCAGTACGACCAGTATAATTTCAGATCGAACATCGATGCGGATGTGACCAAACGCCTGAAGGTGAGCCTGTATCTTTCCGGCCGGCAGGAAGACCGCTTATTTCCGCAGACCGGCGCGGGAGACGTTTTCCGGTCGATATACCGCGCTTACCCCACTGTGGCCGCCATTTACCCTAACGGGCTGCCCACCACCGGCATAGAGAACAACAACCCGGTAATGCAGGTAACGGACATAGCCGGCACCAACCGCAATCCCACACAGGTTTTCAACGGTATCCTGAAAGGCAGCTATGCCATACCGGGCGTTGAAGGGCTGTCGCTGGACGGGTTCTTTTCCGTGGACAAATCCTGGAACTTCAGCAAATCATTCAGCAAGCCGTATATCCTGTACAATTACAGCGCAGGCACCAATACGTATAACAAAGTGGTGGTAGGCGGCTCCGCCGGCGCGGCAACGCTCACGGAACTGCAGCAGAACCAGGAAATGCGCGTATCCAACATCAAGCTCAATTATACCCGGCAGTTCGGCAAGCACAGCATAGACGCGTTTGTTGCATACGAGCAGAGCAAAACCGTGATGGACAGTCTTAGCGCCGCGCGGCTGAACTTCCCTTCCCCGCAAACGCCCGAACTGTCACAGGGCGGGCCGGCCGCTACGGATAAGAACAACGCCGGCAAAAGTTACCTCTTCACCCGTAAAAGTTATATTGGCAGGGTGGCCTACAATTACCAGGAAAAATACCTGCTGGAAGTGCAGGCCCGTGTAGACGGCTCGTCCACATTTGCGCCAGGGAATCAATATGGTTTCTTCCCTTCGGTATCCGCGGGCTGGAGGATATCCAAAGAAGACTGGTTTGAGCCCGTAACATTCATCAACGACCTGAAGCTGCGGGCTTCCTACGGCACGCTCGGCAACGACAATGTAGGGCTGTTCCAGTACTTCGATAACTATTCCTTCAATAACCTGTATGTACTGGGCAGCAGCGGCACCATCCGCCCGGGTATAGACATCACCAAGCTGCGCAACCCGGACATCACCTGGGAAACATCCAAAAAGCTGGATGTGGGCATCAACGCAGTTTTCCTGAAAAATTTCAACCTGGAATTCATTTACTTCCAGCAAAAGCGGGCGGATATCCTTACACAGCGCAACGCCTCCATCCCGCAGTCCTCCGGCATCGTGAACCCACATGCCAGCGATCCCCTCGTGCCCGCGGAGAATATCGGCAAGGTGAACAGCAACGGCATAGAAGCTTCACTGGGATATAACAACACCACGCCCGGCGGGTTTGGTTACCGCATCAGCGGCAACTTCACCTATGCAAAAAGCGAGATCATATTTATCGACGAAGCAGCAGGCACCCTGGATTATCAACGCCAAACCGGGAGGCCGCTGAACACCTACCTGCTGTATGATGTGACCGGCATTTACAGGACACAGGAAGACCTCAATAAATTTCCCCACCTGAGCGGGAACCAGCCAGGAGACCTTATCTACAGGGATTACAACGGCGACGGGCAGATCACCGCGGACGACCAGGTAAGATCCCGATACGGCAACATACCCGAGATCACTTACGGCCTGGTGCTGGGCGCTGATTACAAAGGTTTCGACCTCTCCGCGGTTGTGGCAGGCCAAACACATGTGAGCCAGTACGTGCTGCCCGAATCCGGAACGGTGGGCAACTTCTACAGCAGCTGGGCGGATAACCGCTGGAGCCCTTCCAACACGGCCGGCACTTATCCCCGGGTGGACGACCGGGCATCCGCTTCCATCAACGGCGGGCTGTACCAGAATAATTTCTGGCTCAACAACGCCTCCTTCCTGCGGTTAAAAAATGTGGAGCTGGGTTATACCATCAAAGCCGATGTGCTTTCCCGGATCAGGATCAGCGGGCTGCGCGTGTACGCAAGCGCCTTCAACCTCTTCACCATTACCCCGGTGAAAGACTACGATCCTGAAGGAAGCAGCGCCAGCGGACAGTTCTACCCGCAGCAGCGCATCGTGAATGTTGGCGTAAATGTTAAGTTCTAACCGAAAAGATCAAAGCAATGAAGACTACAAACATCTTAATTATATCGGCATTCATATTATCAGGGATATTTTCTTCCTGTAAAAAGGACTACCTGGACATTGTGCCAACCGACCGCATCTCGGAAGTGGCGCTGTTAGCCGATTCCGCGCTTTTTGAAAATTATGTGATCAACCGGTATATGAGCATCCGGCTGCAGGACAAAGAAGGCGAAGGCACCTTGCCGGGCTTTGGCAGAGGGTTTGAATACGCCATGTGGAGCGCGCTTTCAGACGAATCGATCTACAACAACGACGATAATACCTGGCTCGTGCAGCGCGGGCAGCTGGCCCCTGAAAACACCGGTATCACGGGCACCATCTGGGGAAGAAGCTACCGGAGCATCAGGGAATGCAATTACGCCCTGAGCAATATAGACAGCGTGCAGATGAGCGATACCAAAAGGGGCCTGCTGAGGGCCGAGCTGCGTTTTATCCGCGCCTTCCGCTATCACGACCTGATCCGCAATTACGGCGGTGTGGTGCTGATGGGCGACAAGGTCTACAACCTCGAGGATAATCTTACAGAAAGCGGCTTATTCACCCGTTCAACTTTAAAACAATGCCTTGATTACGCCATTGCCGAGCTGGATGCAGCCGCACAGGCTTTACCCATGCTGAATGCGGACAAGACCTGGGACCTGGGCCGGGCCACGAAAGGCGCTGCGCTGGCTTTAAAAGCGAGGCTGGCCTTGTATGCCGCCAGCCCGCTGTATAATGCAGGCACCTGGCAGGCCGCGGCAGCAGCCGCAAAAGCGGTGATGGACCTGAACCAGTATGGCCTCGCCGCCGATTACGGCAGGCTGTTCCTCACCTCCGGCAGCAACGAGATCATTTTTGCAAGGTATTTTGCAGTAGGCGCGCGCCACGTTTGCCTTGAAATAGCCAACGGTCCCAACGGGTATGGCGGCTGGGCAGGCAACACGCCGCTGCAGAACCTGGTGGATGCTTACCAGATGAAGAACGGTAAAGACATTACCGATCCCACTTCAGGATATAATCCGCAACAGCCTTATGCCAACAGGGATAACAGGCTGGCCGCTACCATCCTGTATAACGGCGCTTCCTACAGGGGCAGCACTATTGAAATTTTCACACCCGGAGGAAAAGACAGCAAAGACGGTCCTTCCAACTGGAACACTACCAAAACAGGTTATTATCTCCGTAAATTCATGGACGACAACAACCCGATCGACAACCCATGGAACGTAGCCGGTCTGCAACCCTGGATCTACCTGCGTTACGCGGAAGTGCTGCTGAATTATGCGGAAGCGCAGAATGAAGCCGCGGGGCCGGATGGCACCGTGTATAACGCCGTGAACCTGGTGCGCCAGAGAACGAGCACCGCACAGCCGCCACTGCCCGCCGGGCTCTCGCAGGCCGCTATGAGGGATGCCATCCGGAAAGAAAGACAGGTTGAGCTGGCGTTTGAAGAGCACCGCTTTTATGACGTGCGCCGCTGGCAGATCGCGAATGTGACAGAGAATGTGCCGGCATATGGTATAGATGTGACAAGGACCAACGGTGTGCCGGGTTATACGCGTAAAGTAGCGCTGAGCAACCGCGCCTTTGCCAATAAACATTACTGGCTACCGATCCCGAGATCAGAGATACAGGCATCCAACAATAAGCTGACGCAGAACCAGGGCTATTGATCATGAAGAACATACTACCATTGCTGTGCGCCGTAATGGCCCTGCAGCAAGCCGCAGCACAGCCTGCGCAACGAAAACCCATTGCCGTCCATATCGATCCGGCGGTTACGTACCAGACCATTCACAACTTCGGCGCATCCGATGCATGGGCATGCCAGTTTGCCGGCAACTGGCCGGATGAAAAACGCAACCAGATGGCGGACTGGCTGTTCAGTATGGATACCACCGCTGCCGGCGGGCCCCGGGGCATAGGGCTTTCCATGTGGCGTTTTAATATCGGCGCGGGAAGCGCGCGGCAGGGAGATTCAAGCGGCATTAAAGATGAATGGCGCCGCGCGGCGTCTTTGCTGGACGATGATGCCGCCAGCCGGGAACGGCAGGCAGGGCAGCTATGGTTCCTCAAGGCCGCGAAACAAAGAGGGGTTCCGTATTTCCTTGCTTTCCTCAACAGCCCGCCGGTACAATTCACCATCAACGGGAAAGCATTCGCCACGAAAGGGAATTGCAATATCAGCCCGGAAAAGTATGCAGCCTTATCTGCTTACGTCGCGGAAGTGATCCCTGCGGTACAAAGCAAGACAGGCGTGAAGTTCGATCATTTCAGTCCTGCCAACGAACCGCAATGGGATTGGAGTGACGGCGGCCAGGAAGGCTGCCCGTATAACAACGACGAGATCAGCGGCCTGGTGAGGAAACTCAGCGAAACATTCACCGCGAAACAACTGGATATCAAGATACTGATCGCTGAAGCCGGCAAGATCAATTACCTGTATGAAACGCACGACAAACCCGGTAAAGGCAGGCAGATCAACGCTTTTTTCAGCAACAGTTCTGCTAGCTACCTGGGAGGCCTGCCCAACGTCCGTCATAGTATTGCAGGTCACAGTTATTTCACCACCTCTCCCGCAGCCGGGGCCGTGGCCATGAGGCAACAGCTGGCCGCCAGTATAGATTCCATACCGGGGCTTGATTTCTGGCAATCCGAGTATTGCATCCTGGGCGACAATGGCGGCGAGATCAACGGCGAAGGGAAAGACCTGGGAATGAATGCAGCCCTGTACCTGGCGCGCGTGATCCATCATGATCTGACCGTGGCCAATGCCGCGGCCTGGCAATACTGGCTGGCGGTTTCACCCTACAATTACAAAGACGGCCTGGTCTATATCGATAAAAACAAAACAGACGGGCAGGCGCAGGACAGCAAAATGTTGTGGGTACTGGGCAACTACAGCCGTTTCATCAGGCCGGGTGCAAAAAGGATACAGGCGACTGCGGACAGCAGCGGATCAGAGCCGTTGCTGGTGTCTGCCTACCGGAATGCGGATAATACCGTGAATATCGTCATCGTCAACAACAATCCCGCAGCCGTTGACATAACGCTGAATTTCAGGAATGCAAGGCCGGAACAGCTGCGCAGCTATGTTACTGCCGAAGGCAGCAGCCTGCAACCGGGCAGCCTGTATGGCGGTGAAAATACAGCTATCGGCGTTCCCGGCAGATCGGTAGTGACATTGACGGGGAAAATGTAGTTTTAATAACAATAAGTGCTATGGGCCGGCTTTAAAAGCCGGCCTTTTTTTTGTGGCAAATATTTTCCTTTGGAAACCCTGATGAAATATGCGTTTCCAACAACCTCTAAACATCTTGTCCGAAAAAGATCAAAAATAAATTTGCGCAACCAAATAGTTGCCTTATATTTGCAACCATATAGTAGCACATTATAACATGGAAGTAAGAAGAGATGTTTTCCAGGCGATAGCCGATCCTACCAGGCGTGCCATCATAGGGCTGCTGGCCGTGCAGGCCATGACGCCCAACGCGCTGGCGGAATATTTTAATACAAGCCGGCAGGCCGTGTCCAAGCACATTAAGATACTGGCGGAATGCCATATCGTAAAGCAGGAACAGGCAGGCAGGGAAATTTATTACCATTTCAATGCAAAAAAAATGAAAGAAGTAGACACCTGGCTGGAGCAATTCAGGAATATGTGGGATGACAGATTTAACCAGTTAGACAATTTATTGAATAACTTAAAAAAAGGTAAAAAATGACCACCAAACATCAAATGCAGATCACGAAAGACGCATCCAACAAAAAGTTGGTGCTTACCAGGGAGTTCGACGCCGAGCCCAAGACGGTGTGGCAGGCATATACCACCAGTAAAATGCTGGATCAATGGTGGGCGCCCCGGCCATGGAAAGCCGAAACTAAATCTATGGACTTCAAAGAAGGCGGCACCTGGTTATACGCCATGGTAGGGCCTGAAGGAGAAAAGCACTGGGCGAAGGCTACTTATGGCAAGATCAATGCGCCCGAGTTCTTTACCGTCTCAGATATGTTCTGTGACGAGCAGGGCAACCCGACGCCCGGCATGCCGCAAATGGATTGGCGGGTTGAGTTCTCCAAAACAGCCGCCGGCACGAAGGTGACTACTTACATTACCTTCGCCAGCGAAGAAGACCTGCAAAAGATCGTTGAAATGGGCTTTGAACAGGGTATCGCAATGGCTGCGGATAACCTGGATGAATTGCTGGCCAAATAAGGACGATATATGTACCATTTTACCTAAGAATACCTCGCCATCGGGCGGGGTATTTTTTTGCGGTCAGCGGTTCGCCTTTTCCATATCCAGCAGCTTTTCCTTGCGCCAGATGCCGCCGCCATAACCGGAAAGATCACCGTTAGCGCCAATTACACGATGGCAGGGAATAATGATAGCGATCTTATTCATTCCGTTCGCATTGGCCACGGCTCTCACAGCGTCCGGCTGACCGATGTTTTCAGCCTGCTGTTTATAACTCCGGGTTTCACCGTACGGGATTTGTTGCAGGGCCAACCAGGCCTTTTGCTGGAATTCAGAGCCCGGGGCGCATAAGGGAACGGTGAACCGCTTGAGCGTGCCTTCGAAATACCTGCGCAGCTGCTCTTCCAGCAAGGCAAAATGCGCGTTATGGCCCTGAACAATGGTGGCGTTGAATCTCCTGGCCAGATCCTTAAATTCCGTTTCCAGCATTCTCCTGTCCGTAAATTCCAGCAGGCATATACCTTCTTCTACAGCACAGGCGTACATCGTTCCCAGGGGCGTTTCCAGCCTTTTTAGGTCTATTATCATTTTTGTCCTGCTGTCCCTGGGCGAGAAACCGAAAACCGTCCTGAATGAATCGCCAAAACCGCTGAGTGACTCATATCCTGTATCAAAAGCGACATCTGTAACCGTTTGCCCTTCCTGTATCTTTTTAAAGGCCGTATTAATGCGGTGCATCCGCTGGTAGGCATGGAAAGTAATACCGTAGTTCTTAAGGAACCAGCGCCTGATGGCGTTCGGCTCCAGCCGCCTCTGCCGGAGGTCTCCATCTTTTAACCGCAAAGAAGGGTCATCATTCAGATCGTCCATCAGTTGTTTTATCCGTGGTGGCGTTTCATGGAGGTTTTCCATCGGATGGCATACCCTGCAGGGGCGGTAGCCTTTCATGACCGCTTCCTTTATTGTGCTGAAAAACTCTACGTTCTCCTTCTTCGGCTTCCTGGCCCTGCAGGAGGGACGGCAAAATACACCGGTGGTTTTTACCGCGGTAAAGAATACTCCTTCGAAGGAAGTGTCTTTCCGGACAATCGCCTGGTACATATCGTCTATTGAAAGTTGCATGGCTGTTTATTTATTTCATAAAGGTAGTGAGCCCCGGCTATTACGGCCAACCGGAAAATTGACAGGTATTTTTTCCTGCTGAGCCGGTTTGCATAAGCTGGTAGAAAAAAGCCAAATCGTTATATGGAGCACCCGGGAAGCCGATCAGCAAAAATAACATATGACCTGGGATTCGAGTCCCCTTCGCATTTTCAAAGCTGTTTAAGGCGAAAACAGAGAAGTCGCCTGGCGGGTTCAGGGAGGGGAATTAGCGAGAGATTTGGCGCTAAATGAATAAATTTATTAATTGCATCCGAGGACGTATTTTTTTAAAAATATTCCTGGATCACATCAATGGCTTTGAAAAAGGATTATGAAACAATAGTAGGTTCGTTGGAAGAAGCACTTGACCTGGCTAAGCAATGGCAAGGTGAGGGAAAATTTGATCTATTCAGAGGCCAATGCAGGAACTGGAAGCTTCTGGCAAGTGTCCACAGGGTCAAAAATCAAAATGAATATACTTCGCATCTTGAACGGCTCAGAATCCTGTACTCCTTCATGAGAAGTAATCAAGCCTTAAAGAACTACATCCACAACCCGGATCATTTTATCGCCATCGCCCAGCATTATGGGTTAGCGACCAATTTCATAGATTTCACGGCGGATCCCGAAGTGGCGGCTTATTTCGCAACTCATTCAGCCAACCCGGCCGATGAATATGCTTGCATTATATGCGCCAACAGAAAAGATTTTAGAGAGGTAATGGAATTTGCAAAACCGGGATTGCATAAATACCTGATAGATGGTCATCAACCTGATTTTTTATCCTTTGACGTGAAAAATCTCTGGCGGCTCCAGGCACAGAAGGGGCATTTTCTGTATACACCGTTTGCGGGGATCGAAACAATTTACAGATTTAACAGGATACTGTTCCCGTTTACGAAGCCATTTAATAACCTCAAGGATGAAGATATCTACCCGGTTTCGAAAAGCATGCTGGAAACCTACCTCGACCACTTCTTCTCAGCCGAAGGGCGGAGCAGAAGTATGGAACTTCTGATTGACTGGATTGGTGAAGACAAGATACACCGGCTACCAGGGCACAATATTTTTGATTACATTGACCGTAAATGCAAGCCTCATTATTCCTGGCGACGGAGCAATATAATTCAATGGCGGACCGACGTCGGGGAACACTGGAACCAATTGGAAAAAAAGAAACAATTGGAACTTTATTTTTCCTATTCCCAGATACGTAACGAGGAGGCAGACGCACTCACTGAACAGATAGAGCAAATATTGTCCCGGAATTTGACGTGCAGGAGTAATATAGTAAAACTTTTTATCAGGCGAGGCCGTATTCCGTTCAACAAAAAGCTAAATACCCGAATACAGAAAGGTTGTAACCTCATATGGAATGGAATGCGTAAGCTTCCTTATACCAACCGGGAAATCGCCATTACTTTATCACGGTTTGTGATCATGATGAGTGTTGTCCAGGAATACAAGAATGATCATTACAGGCCGCTAATCGGCCAATCGGTATATATTAGTTTAAGCAGCGGAGACGGAAGCTATTCGCATGCTTACGTTGGAGGGTATAATATACTGAATGCCAAACGGAAAAATATCTACAATTACATCAACATCAACGACAGGACAATATGCAAGGATAACCCGGTAGCCCTCACGCAACTGATTAATAACCCAAGATTCCTGTTCACCTTTGAGGGATTCCGGGAATTATTTGTATCGGATATAATCCCGGGCCAGACAATTCTCGGCATAAGCGATCAAAACCCGGTGATCTATTTTAATCCCGTACATATTAAAGTATGCGGATTAGCATAGTAGTCAGCTGTATCACATCCGGCGCACCAACGGGTCAGGCGGTATATGTTTTTGAAAAGCTTTCTCTTTAAATTTCTATTTTTGCCCCGTTAAACGAGGTTCTCGGGCCGTAATCCACAGGCTTCCCGTACAGCCTCATAGAGAAACTAATTAATGAAAATGCTGAATGAAAGAGCACCTAATTAAAAAATTAAAAGACAATTCCCTCTCATTCAAAGAGGTGATCGAATTTATAGAAACGCACTACCAACATCAGCCTACAGCCTTTAAAAACGGCGAGGCAGCTAATGAAGCAACGCAAAACCAGGGCAGCGCCAAGGTTTTTGCTTTCGCGCAAATAAATGAACTGAGTGAAGAAGATACCCTTCTTTTATTCGCGGAGCACTATCAGTCCGTATTAAATAATCCTGACGGAACGGACCATCAGAACATCCGGCAGTTTATGAAGCATGGCTGGCGGGGGATAACATTTGAAGGGCAGGCGCTGACAGAGAAATAGCGCTGATCGCTACTTTCTTTGAAGTAAAAAAGGATATAAAGCCAGGGGGAACCGGACTTGTTTAGCGGGCTCTTCAATAAATAAAAATGGAATAATATTTGGATAGATGAAAGAATAACAGTAGGTTATAAATTCGTCTATCCCGGGCGACATACTTTATCGCCAGGATTCTTACAACTTTAAATATTAAACAAAAATTATGGTGATCGTCAACAGTTTCGCAGAATACCAGGCATACGAGGGTAAAGAAATAGGCAGTTCTGAATGGCATAAAATAGATCAGGAACAGATCAACAAGTTTGCGGATGCCACGCTGGATCATCAATGGATCCATTGCGATGAGGAAAGAGCAAAGAATGAAGGGCCTTTCAAAACCACCATCGCCCATGGTTACCTGACGCTGGCGCTGATTCCATACCTGTGGAAGCAAATCGCAGAGATCCGCAATGTTAAAATGGAAATAAACTACGGTATAGAGCAATTTAAGTTTGGCCAGGCTGTGCTGGTGAACGATGAAGTGCAACTGAAAGCGAAACTCAATTCTATAGTGGATTTAAGGGGTGTTACGAAAGTGATAATCGGCGCCACCCTCAGTATTAAAGGTAAGGCGAAACCCGCTTACACGGGTGATGTGGTGTTCCTGTACCATTTCGCCTGATATTCATAATAAAACGAATTTTTTTGCCGGCAAAAAGGGGGAAATCAGCGATGATTTCCCCCCAACCAACCAAAGCCTCCCCGGTATTAGCTTTGTAAAGCCCGCCCAAATATCCCAACCGGTTTACTACGGATTTTTCCGTTCCCTCAACAATATGCCCCGTTCCCTAAAAACCATACTCCCCCTTTTCAAAATATCTCTAATTATACATTGTCGCGGAACACACGATTGATTGTTTATTAACTTCAAAAATCTGTTATGCAAAAACATGCTTTTTGCTGCCTGCTCCTGTTTGCATTCGGCAGCATGCTCCTTCTCACATCCTGCAAAAAGGACGGTAACGGGCAGAATAACGGGAACGACAGTACGGAAAACCTGTCCGGCCGCTATTACATTGCCACCTCCCCGATAAACACAGACCGCGAAAGGCGCTACCTGCTCGCTGAAACTGTTCACCGCACCGCCGAAGGCCGCCAGCTTTCATTATCCTATCACTCAAGCCTGGCGGACGTGGTAGACACAGTGTATGTATGGACGGTGGAAAAACTGGGCAACGGATATTATGCCGTGTACAAGATCGGGCACAACATTGATTCCCCGTCCCGCGTATACTGGACGCAGGGAGAGCGGAACAACCCGGTACTCCCCACCGCCATCCGGCTCACTTTGATCTACGAGGAAGATATGCCTGACCGGAAACCCGGACCCAACCAGCAATTCAAGATAGTACGGAACGGAACAGGCAATCTCAGGATCACCACCAGCGACGGCAAGCCTCCCATATTCATGGCTGCCTACCTGAAGAAAAACGGCGCCATAGTATCATATGAGCTCTATGGCCTGTTCCTCGACGATACACAACCCAGCTGCATGTGGAAAACGCGTGCCGACGTAGATTCCATCCGCTATTGTTTTATTGAAGGCGTAAGCTTTCGGAAATAAAATCCTTTATCATGACAGCATCTGTTTTTGCGCTGGAAACGCGCCTGGATCTCTTTGTGGTTGCAGACAAAGATTCCAGGTCTGCCAACAAGTTCAAGATCGAAAGGATCGTATCCTACGACAACGGGAACTCATGGGTGAACAACTGGATCCCCAATGAGATCGGCGTTTTCCTTTCATCGCCCGCAGCCTGCATTTCCGGGGACAGCCTGGATACATTCCTGGTAGGCAGGGGCCTGGACAACAAGTTCTGGTTCACCCGCCTGCAAGAATATTATGAATTCAGGAACGTAGGGTTTTCGCCTATCGGGCAGGGCGTATTCAGCGGCAAGCCTGCCATCTGTTCCTTCGGCAATTCCGTCTCCGGCTGGCGGCAGGGCACCCCGCACACAGTAGACACCAGTTATGCCGGCGTAGGTGTGATGGTGTTCGGCAAGGGGAACGATGACAGGATATGGTGGGCTTATTCCACCAATGGCGGAACTACCTGGGATATGGCATGGGACGCTATCGGGGCAGGGACCTTTGTTTCCTCTCCTGCCGCCGCCTGTTCCGCAGACGGCCGGCTGGTGACCGTATTCGGGCAGGGCACAGACAGCAGGATGTGGTGGGCCTATTCTACCAGCGGAGGCGCTTCCTGGGACATGGCGTGGGCACCCATTGGCGAAGGCGTATTCACTTCCGCGCCTGCTGCGGTCTGCTCAGCTGACGGAAAACGGATCTATGTATTCGGCAAGGGGCAGGACAACAAGTACTGGTGGGCATATTCCACTAATGGCGTGCAGCAGTGGGACATGGCGTGGGCACCCATCGGGGAAGGCGTATTTACATCCATGCCTTCTGCCAGCTGCTCCTGGGACGGACGGATCATCCATGTATTCGGCAAGGGGCTGGACAACAGGATATGGCATGCCAGGTCGAACGACTTCGGCGCCCACTGGGATATTGCCTGGGCTAAGGTCCATTCAAAAAAATTCCTGGACATCCACCAATAACCATCAATCCTCCATTATGGCAAACATTGCACTGATCCAGCTGGCGCTCGATAATAAAGCCAAAAGCATCCGCGCCAAATACGGTCTCCCGAATATCGCCGGCGTTATCGTACGTGATAACGGCAACACCATCATGCACACCGTGCAGGGAATAAGAGACGCCAGCAAGAACGCTGCCGCTGCCGGCAACCAGGCTACCAAAGCCGACTATTTCAATGTAGGCTCTATATCAAAGCCCATCACCGGTTTCCTGATCGCATGCCTCATAAAAAAAGGAGGCGTACTGACTTGGGGGACCCGGATCCGGGACGTTTTTCCTGAGTTCACATCAAAGACTTTCCGCGACCGGTGCGGCATGAACGACTCCTTCCTCGACACAACCGTCTACGAGCTGCTGGGGCATACTTCAGGCATGAACGGGTCTTATTACCATATCGCGAATAACGACGAAGCCAGGGATGATGATACGGATCCCTTCCGGTATATCCAGGACCAGGGTATGTTTAACAAAGGGAACGACCGGTATGGGGAATGGAGAAGTTACCCGGCCCTGATGTACCTCCGCTACCTGTTCACTGTGCTGAGCCTGAAAAAGAAAAAATACAAGTTCAACAGCAGTACAAACCTGGGCTACCAGAGCAAGGCAAAAGCGGGCTATGGCGCTACCGCCACCATTTGCGCGGCTATGGCCGAAAGAAAAACGGGCAAGCCCTGGGAACAGATCATGAAAGAACTGAAGGCCTCGCCGCTGGGCGGCAGGCTGCACATGATCAACGGGAGCCTGCCAAATGGTATGCAATTGCACACCTACGATGCAGCAAGCGGTTTGTTTATACCGCTTCCGGATTACAACGATATAGCGCCCTATGACAGCAAATTCGTTGTAGGAGGCATACAATGCACGGTGGATGGGATGGCGCAATTCATCCGGTATAATTTGCGGGCAGTAGACTCATCGGCGGTCTTTGATATTGAGCAATACCAGCAGCCGGTCACCGTAGCCACAAGGGGCGGGCTTTTCCTGGGCGGAGAAGCTAAAAACGAACCACTCAACCATAACGGCGCCACCGGCGGCAGCCTGGCCTCCATGTACATTTACCATCACAGCGGCAGAGGCTTCGCTGCCATGATGAACTGCGGCGGAGGCCCCTCCGACGCGCCTTTCAGGTCTGCCATCGGGGAAATGATCCAGGCGATGCAGGAAATTCACCGGAACTGGGACACGATCTGAGATATTCTTCTTAACTTCTGTAGTGACATAATGCATCCAGCTGCTATCTAGCAAAAATATCATCCGGGCACTATTGCTAACCGCCTGTTGTGCACAAGCAAAGGCACAGGGGACGCATGTATTCTGGCGAAAAGATGTGAACCATCTGTACTACGACAGCAGCCGCTACATCAGCACCGTGATGGGCACCCGCAACGGGCTGCCTTCCTCGCAAATCCTCTGCCTGTACCAGCAGCAAGCCGGCCCCTTATGGATCGGCACCTCCATCGGGGTAAGCCGGTTCGACGGTTTTGATTTCGAGAACTTCCTTTCAGCAGGCAACCGGCAGACAGGCAAAGTACATGCGGTTAAGGAAGACCTGCACAACAACGTGATATGGGTGATGAGCGAATCAGGGCTTTGCTTTTATAAAGAAGGACAATTGTTCCCCGCCTTGCTTGAAAACGATCTTTCGGTGAATGACATGTGCTTTGACGGCAACGGCGGCGCATGGCTCGCCACGGCAGCGGGGCCTGCCTTTGTCGGCAAGGCTGCGCTGAACGACCTGGTTGCCCGGAAAAAGGCCGCATTGAAGATCCTTCCCGCATCTGCAAAAATGGTCAAAAAGATCGCACTGGATGCGGACAGTTCGATCTGGTTCAGCACCCGGCACGTGTTGTACCGTTATAACCGGCAAGGCCTGGTAAAAATATGGGAAACGGCGCTGGAAGGTGATGACATTACATCCATCGTATGCCACAACCGGGACACGGTCTTTTTTACCTCGGTGCGAAGCGGGCTCTTTGCGTACGAAAATGGCAGCCTGAAAAAAATACCTTTTCAAAAAACGATCTCCGCAAACCTTCAGCAGCAGGAAGACAGCATCTATTACCTGACCATGCACGGCGTTTACGGCTTTACCGCGTCCTCCCATCAAACGCGGTTCATCAGCGCCATACCGGAGGAATTGAACCTCTGGCTGTCGTGCCTGCTGGTAGATCGTGAACGTAACATATGGATCGGTATGCACGATTGCCTGATCTTCCAGCAGGAACGAAAGTTCTATGAATACAAAAATGCCGATGCTGCCGCCGGCATCGAGCTGTTCAGCCTGTACCGGCGGAAGGACGGTGGATTGCTGATGGGCGCCAACCGTGGAAGGGTCTTTGAAAAACGCAAAAATGACGTATTGAATTACCTGGGCCCCCAAACATCTGTCGCGGAACGCGCTGAAGTAAGGGCCATGCTGGAAGACAGCCGGGGCTGGATGTGGTATGCCACCGGGTTTGAAGGCATCAGGCTGATGCGCGGAAACGGCCACATAGAAAACATTACGGAAAAAGACGGACTGGGCACCAACTCAAATTCTTTCCTGCTTGAAGATGCGAATGGCAACATATGGACCGGCGGAGACGGCGCCGTTACAAAGATCAGGATCGGCCGGCCCGGCGAAAAATTGTCTTTCAAAACATTCAGCAGATCATACGCAGGCGATAATTTCAATACGTTCCTGAACGCGGTAGAAGGTCCGGACGGCGCCATATGGCTCGGTGGTGAAAAAGGATTGTTCGTGATACGGGGCGATACATTACGGGAATACGGTCTTTCCGGCCACACGCCGCATCCGCTGAACATCTCGGACATCAGGAAAGGAAGCGGGAATGACGCGTGGATCACCACCCAGGGCGACGGCATATGGCAGTTCAACCTGGATGATAACGGAACGCTGAGCCTTAAAAGGATTTTCACCGAAAAGGACGGCCTGCATAGCAATATCTATCTCAATCTCGTGGCGGGTCATGACGGGAATATCTGGGCAGCCAGCTACTCCGGCATTACCAGGATCAAATTCATAAAGGACAACGAGCCCTTCATCGCTAATTACGGCCAGCCGAACGGGTATTTCAGCAAGGGCTATCAGGCTATTAAACTGTTGCAGGCAAGCAGAGATACGATATGGGTGGCCACCTCCACAGGTTTGCTCTGTTTTAATCCCGCAGATTTCCCGGACGCCTATGCAACGCCGGGTATCGTATTGCGGAACGTGCGGTTGCCGGGCGGTTCAAACAAACCAAACGATCAGCCGCTGGTATTGCCTTACGATCAAAAGTCCATTGCGTTCGAGTTTTCAGGTATATACTTTTCTCATCCCGAGGCGTTGAAATATGCATACCGTCTGTCAGGAACGGAAAACGGATGGACGGACATCGGGAATAAACGGAGCATTAGCTTTGAAAACCTTTCGCCCGGTACCTACCGGCTGGAGATAAGGTCTTACCTCGGAAGCCATGCTGCTAGCGCCCCCCTGGCATATTCTTTCACCATCCGGCCTCCGTTCTGGAAAACCTGGTGGTTCATCCTGTATTGCCTCGCGGCAGTTGCATTCATCCTTATTTTCTGGATGAAGAAGCGGGAAGCAGCCATCAGGAAAAAGGCCGCGGAGAAGGCGCTCGTCCAGCAGCAGCTGATAGAGCTGGAGATCAAAGCGCAGCGCGCCCAGATGAACCCGCATTTTATATTTAACAGTCTCAATGCCATCAGTTCCCTTATTGCCAGCCGCCAGAACGAAAAAGGCCTGCAGTATCTGTCCAGGTTCTCCAAGCTGCTGAGAATGGTAGTGGATGAAAACGAGACCAGCTTCATCAGCCTGAAGGATGAGCTGGAGCTGCTCCGTTTGTACCTTCAGCTGGAGGCACTGCGTTTTGTGGATTCTTTCACCTATAATATTCAGGCGGACAGCATGCTTAACACAGACCAGGTGATGCTGCCTTCTTTCCTGATCCATCCGCTCGTGGAGAACGCCGTATGGCACGGTTTGCTGCACAAGGAAGGCGAAAGGAAACTATTGATCGAGTTCAGGCGGGATTCATCGCGGCAACTGCTTTGCATCGTGCAGGACAACGGCATCGGCATCACAGCGGCAAAGAAAATAAAAGCCGAAAGGCTGAACGGGGCTTCACGGAAAGAAAAAGGGCTTCAGCTGATCCGAGAGCGGCTGCTAGCTTTACAGGAAAAGACCATGCTGCATGCTACGATGCACATCGAAGAATTGAAAGGAACAGATCCTGAAGTGCGGGGAACAAAAGTCACCCTTGAATTACCGATCATTTATGAAACCTGAAATAAAGGCATTGATCATAGACGACGAAGCGATGGCCTGTGATATGCTGGCTTACCTGATCCGGCGTCACGTACCCGCGATCACGGAAGTGAAAAAATGCACCAGCGCCAAAGAAGGCATACAGCTCATTGCAGCCTGGCAGCCGGACCTGCTTTTCCTGGATGTGCAGATGCCTTTTATGGACGGGTTTGACCTGCTGAACGTTGCCGGGCAGCATTCTTTCAGCGTTATCTTCACAACCGCTTACAACAAATATGCCATCAGGGCCATCCGCCACAGTGCGCTGGATTACCTGCTGAAGCCGGTGGACGTGGAAGAGGTAAAGCAGGCGGTGGAACGGTTCCTCAGGAACAGGCAAAAAGAAGGCAGGATCGCGGAACGGTATCAAAACGCGGTGCAGCAGCTGCATGGCGAAAAGCAGCCCCCTAAACTGACGCTGCTCACGCCGGCGGGTATCAGGCTGGTAAAGCCCGAAGACATTATTTATTGCACCGGCATAAACAATTATACCCAATTTTACCTGCGGGATGAAACGGTGATCACCGTTTCCAAAACGCTCAAAGAATTTGAAGGGCTGCTTGGAGAGTATGGTTTTATGCGCATTCACAAATCCTTTCTCGTCAATCTCGACTGCGTTATGGGAACGGAGGGCAGCGAATCCCTGGTCATGATCAATGGAAGCAGGTTGAATATTGCGCGCCGCAGGCATAGAGAGGTGATGAAAGCGCTGAAGGATAGAGGGTGACCAGGAACAAAAAGCCCCTGGGTAACAGGGGTTTTAAAATCGTAAAGCGGAGCTGGCGGAACGCCATCAACTTAACCAAAGCTTCTTTTGGTATTGACATTTCCGTTACTGTCAAGAACCTTCACTGATTCTCCCCTGCTATTACAGGTGTTACTTTTCGTTCAAAATCAAACCACAACGTCCGCTCCTGGACATCCGACCTGTTATAAAACATCCTCCTGTACAAAGGACTTTCCCCCGGACCAACTCCAAGGCCATACCCGCTGTTTTTCTTCAGCAATTTAACAAGCCTGTCGATAAATAATTTCACCTTTATGTCCGGTGTTTTTGATATTATCCTCAGGCTGAGCATTTCCAGTTCAACCTTATTATATCGGCCGCCGAGCCCTTCTACAGCATGCACACAGAATTGATCGTCATAAAAGTTTTCAAACCTGCTTTCATCAAAAATTTCCGACGATATAAAGAACGACCGGTAGTGATCACCGATATTTTCTAATAGCTCCGCCTCTGTCCCTATTTTGATGATTTCCCATTGACTCCCGGTTCGTTTTTCCAGATAGAAATACATTTCCATCTCGGTCAACAAGTCCGAAATTTCAGTGTAAAATGAAATGATGCTTGTAAATATGTTTGTGAGATTAGCCATAGTTGTTTTTTGAAAAGTTCCGCACAAGTTTTTATTCGCCGGTACTTAGTTTTTTTTTCCTGATCTGAAATATCTTCTTATCACTGTTTGCAAACAGGGAATACTGCAGCTGATGGTTAGTGTAATACATATAGCCGTCTATATTTTCTACCGGTTGGGCCCGGTTCCTGGAAAATGTGCCAACCCTCTTACCATCGATTTCTATAGCTGAGCTGGGCCACTCTTCATCCAGATACATGAATTCCTTTATTTTTATGGTATCCTCTTTAAATACGACATCGCTAACGAGATACCCGGGATAGAGCTCCTTGGTAAAGCCCGGCGCATTACCTCCGCCGCCCGAGAAGCGGACTTTCTCTTTCTTTCCCCTGTGAAAGTAACGGTATCTCAAAGCAGATGACGGAATGATTTCCCCATTATGTGCAGAACGCTCATCTATCCGCTTGAAGAGATTATTCCATATGAGTTGCTGCGTGTAAGACCAGGGAAATTGTCTGCTGATATCAAGGGTAGTATAAAACTGAAAGCAATCATCACCGGTGAAGTAAGTCAGTACAGCGTAGACAGTGCTCGCCTGCGTGGTTTGTATCTTGCCCCCGGAAGTTTTTTCGGGGGAAGGGGTCTTGAACCGGTAATCTACATAGACGGGGCCGGCTAAACTTTTGATATCGGCAAGCTTGCTTTTCTGCCTGCCGGTATCCCAGTCAAAGCCGGCATTTTCAGCTGGTATTCTGATGGGGGCCTTGTTCCCGTTAAAACTCCATTTATAATATTCGCTCATCTCTTTATCGATGATAAACCCTTTTACAAATGCCAGGTCGCCCGTCCTGCGACTGATCCTCAGCGAATCGATGACGTCTCCGCCAGGAGCGATTTTATAAAACGTGTTTTCGCTCTTCCCGTGAACAGTGCAGATGATCACATTGTTCGCTTCGGTCAGAAAGGACTGGATGTTCTCTTCACTTTCAAATAATAGTTGCAGTTGAGCGGTTCCGCTTTCGATCGTTTTAACGCTGTCGATAGACTGGTATTCTGCGTATGCTTCGGGAAGCCCGTCATGGTTCCCATTTTTATAAGTCTTTGAAAACAGCAGGTATAAAGCCGCTGCGGCAACAATGACCAGAATTATTAAATAAAGGGCCTTCATGTAAAAAAGTTAAAAAGAAAAAATATCGGACGCCGGCTACCAGGGAAGAACCGGACATCGCTGCCACAAAATAATATCATAATATTGTGATATAAAAATCGGTTTCCTATTTTTAGGTGCCTGCGCTTGCCGGTCTGCTTTGCCCCGGAACAATGCATAAATGCCCCGCCATTAAAGGGATAGATCCGTTGCATAGCGCATGAAAGGCCAAAAACAAGAAACCCGGAAACCATAAGCATCAGAATCGATAATTGTATGGAAGTTTTTAAGGATCTAAAATTAAAAGACGGTCGCATGGTTGGGTACCTTCACCTGCCGGACACCGTAAAAATTACCACCGAATTCGACCTGGAAGAGCACGACGATCCCGGTCAGCCGGATTTTGCCGGGCTGATCTCAAGTGCGGCTACCTGGGCAGGTGGTCTGAGCGCCAGTACTATTGCAGCGTTGAAAAAAGAAATCGCCAGGGAACTGACCGATGCTGCCTATGGGGGTTCGGATTATCAGCCTTCAGAGAGTGATTATACTGATCTTGAAACCTCACTGCTCATCGTGCGCCTGTGTTTTTATCCCGACGATGGGGTGGTAATGGTCTTTCAAGCTAAAAAAGAATATCCTGACATGGAGATCTATTGCCAGCTTGACGGTTCCTATCAGATGGAGGACATCAGCGTTGAAAAAATAAACTGATCTGAACTTTTTGGGCGCTGTTTGAATTGATGCGTCCTAAAATCCTTGATAACAATGATAAAATATCTTTTTACAATAAATGTAATAGTCGTCATTCTTTTAGCGCTGGATAGCTTCAGCCGGCAGGTGTCCGGGAATCCTCCTGTCGCACCCAAAACTATCGGCCCGATATCCGCCCCGGTAAAAGGACCTGCTTCAGGCGAGGCAGTTACTCTTCCGGTGCCGAAAGGATACACGGTCGTCGGACGTATTGGAGGCGATCTGAATGGGGACGGGATCCTGGACAGCGTTCTGCTGGTGAAAGCAACCGCAAAAGACAGATTGGAGACTAATGCAGATGGCAAACTGGTGGATAAGAACCGTCGCGGGCTGATCGTGTTTTTAAGAACGAACGGGCAGTTTAAGAAGGTGACAGAAAACCTGGACTGCTTTTCTTCTGAAAACGAAGATGGCGGGGTATATTTTGCCCCTGAACTTTCTGTTGAGATCGGCCGTAACAGGCTATATGTACATTACCGGCATGGCAGGTACGGGTACTGGAAATACACGTTCAGGCTCAGGGGATCAGACTTTGAGCTCATCGGCTACGATGCGAGCAACAATAACGGTCCGAGAACCGACCGGCAGGTAAGCATCAATTTCCTAACTAAAAGACGACTGGAGCGGACCAACACCAATGTTTCCGCAGAAGGGGGAGATGAGGTATTCAAGGACAAATGGACCGATATTTCTCTTGAAGGCCTGGCCAGGCTTTCGCAGATAGAAGATTTTGACAACCTTGGGGAAGGTGGCTGGTAGCCGGCGATACATCGGTTAACAAATAAATATTGCTCAGAGCCGGTGGGAAACGAAAAAGCCCCTGGATACCAGGGGCTTTAAAATCGTAAAGTGGAGCTGGCGGGAGTCGAACCCGCGTCCAAACATATCCTCCAAAAGCTTTCTACATGCTTATTTCCGCATTGGGTTGTCGGAACTCGGCAGGGACGGAACAAACCAACCTCGTTCGTATCCGTTTAGATTTTCATTACACACTCACAGAAACCATGTGTACCTATCCCGCTATGGTTTTGATTCAGCGGCAAGAGTCGTAGTGGGTCACAACTCAAGCGGCCATAATGGGTGCGCTAATTTAATTAGGCAGCCATGGCGTAGTTAGATTCGCCATTTGAAGTTTGGGTATTCAGATTTACGTGCTAATTATCCAACGCACGGCATGCTTACACTTTCAAAGACCTATGCTGTCAAAACCGGTCAGCCCCGGTTTATTTTGCTCCGCAAAGATACGGAATTTTCATCAGAATTTAGAAGTAATCCATCTCCATACGTCCAGGCCGTTCGCATACAGCAGTAAACCGAACAGTATCACCATGCCCACGATCTGCGCATATTCCATGAACTTCTCGCTGGGCTTGCGGCCGGTGATCATTTCATAGACCAGGAACAGCACGTGCCCGCCGTCCAGCGCGGGGATCGGTAAAATGTTCATGAACGCCAGGATGATGCTCAGCAACGCCGTCAGCGTCCAGAAGCTCTGCCAGTCCCAAACGGACGGGAACAGGCTGCCGATGGTCATAAAACCGCCCAGCGATTCGCTGGCCTTCACTTCAGGGGAAACGAATATCAGCCTTAACTGCTGTACATATTTCACCAGTGTGCTCAGTGCTTTTTTGAAGCCCGCGGGGATCGCTTCCCCGAAGCTGTAGCTCAGGTGTACAAATTCCAGCTGCTTGTCTGCAATATACGACGCACCAATGCCTTCCTTCGGCACTACAGGTTCAAACGTCAGCGTATCCGCGCCCCGCAGCACCCTGATCTTTACAGCTTTACCGGTATCCCTGCGGATCATCTTCGCCATATCCATAAAATAGGTCACGGCCGTGTCGTTCACGCTCAGCACCCGGTCTCCGTCCCTCAGCCCGGTCTTATAGCCAACTCCGTCCCTGGACAGGGTGTCCAGCACAGACAGCATCCTGGGTACGGCAATAGGCGCTTTTTTGTTGATCGTTTTGTTGACGAAGCCTTTCGGTATAACGATGCTGATCTCTTTCCCCTCGCGCTCAACCTGGATGGTTTTGGCTTCGTTGAGGATCACGTCTCCCGTGATCTCTTCGAACTTTTCCTTCTTTACGCTATCTATCGCGATGATATGATCGCCGTCGCGCAGACCGATGCTGCGGGCCAGCGAATCCGCATAGATGCCGTATTTGGCGTTGCGGATGGGCAGGTAATCGTCGCCCCAGTGCCAGAGTATCATGGTGTAGATCAGGAAGCCGAGGATAAGGTTCACCGTTACCCCCCCGATCATGATGATCAGGCGCTGCCAGGCCGGTTTGGAACGGAATTCCCATGGCTGGGGAGGTTTGTTCATCGCCTCCTTGTCCATGCTCTCGTCTATCATACCGGAGATCTTCACGTAACCGCCCAGGGGCAGCCAGCCAACGCCGTACTCCGTATCGCCTTTCTTGAATTTAAAAAGGGAAAACCAGGGATCGAAGAAAAGATAGAACTTCTCTACTTTGGTCTTAAACAACTTGGCCGGGATAAAATGCCCCATTTCATGCAGGACCACCAGGATCGACAGCGACAAAATCAACTGGCCTGCTTTGATTAATATTTCCGATGTTTCCATGTATTGCTTGGATGATATACTGATTTGCGAAGGTAATAAATCAGGTGAGACTGTGGATCAATTCTGCGGCATGTTCGCGGGCAGCGTTATCTGCCTGGTAATAATGCTGTAAAGTCGGCTTTTCCACGAAAGGTATCTTCACCAGGGTTTCCTCGATCACTTCCGTCATTTGCAGGAACCCGATCCTGTTCTTCAGGAAGGCCAGCACCACTTCTTCGTTGGCTGCATTCATGACGCAGGCTGCGTTTCCGCCCTTCTTCAACACTTCTGTTGCGATGGCAAGGTTACGGAAAGTTTTGGTATCCGGCTGCTCAAATGTAAGGGAGGGGTAATTCTTGAAAGAAAAACGCGGGAAATCGTTGGACAAACGGTCCGGGTACCCCAAGGCATACTGGATGGGCAGTTTCATGTCGGGCAGGCCCATCTGCGCTTTCAGGGAACCATCGGTAAACTGCACCATGGAATGGATGATGGACTGCGGGTGTATCACCACATCGATCTGCTCCGCTTCAAGGCCAAAGAGCCATTTGGCCTCGATCATCTCCAGCCCCTTATTCATCAGCGTGGCGGAATCTATGCTGATCTTGGCGCCCATGCTCCAGTTCGGATGCTGCAGGGCGTGGTCTTTTTTTACATTGATGAGAAAGTTCGTTTTTTTTCCCAGGAAAGGCCCGCCGGAGGCGGTCAGGATCACTTTATCCACCTTTGACATTGGCTCCCCGAGGAGGCACTGGAAAATAGCGGAATGCTCTGAATCCACGGGGATAATAGGCACATTCCTGCGCCGGGCGGTCGCCATCACGATGTCTCCCGCTACCACCAGGGTTTCTTTATTCGCCAGGGCAATGGGCGTACCCTGCTCCAGCGCGCTGAGCGTGGGGGCCAGGCCCGCAAAGCCGACAATGGCGGCCAACATCAGGTCTATGGAATCCCAGGCAGCCACTTCCACCATGGCAGCAGCGCCGGCAAATACTTTGATGCCTTTATCGAACAGTACGTCTTTTACTTCAGTATACTTCGATTCGTCCCCTATCACCACCGCGTTGGGCTTGAACAGCAGGGCCTGCTCTATGAGCAGCGCAGCGTTCTGCTGCGCGGTCAGCACCTCCACCTCAAATCTTTCAGGATGCGCTGCAATCACTTCCAGCGCCTGGCGGCCAATGGACCCGGTGGATCCGAAAATTCCTATACGTTTCTTACTCATGATCAAACAGGAATGTCTCCTGTGCTTAAATTTAAAGGTTTTTTCTATTATGCGTGCGGAAACCTGCTTCCCTGCGCAGCAGGAAGCCATGACCTTTGCGGGGTTGCATCAGCGCGCCTGCAGGTACTTTTCCATTTCTTCCGCGATCCTGCGGTCGTTGCTCAGGCGGGGCACCTTATTCTGGCCGCCCAGTTTGCCGATGGACTTCATATAGTCGATAAAGCCGTTCTTGCGCACGGGCCTTATCTTGAGAGGCTGTAATATATTACCGGTTAACAGATCGTCGTAATAAATGTTCTTTTTCCGCAGCACATGGTCCACTTCCAGGGCAAACCCCTCCAGGTTGCCCGGGATCTCCTCGAACTCCACGAACCATTCATGGTAGGGCAGTTCGCCATTCACCTGTATGCGCGGGGCCACGGTAAACTCCGTGATGCGGATATTGCCGGCGGCCGCAACCCCCATCAGGCTCTGCTCCACTTCCTCGCCGATCACATGCTCGCCAAAGGCGGAAATGAAATGTTTGGTACGCCCGGTCACCACTATGCGGTACGGGTTGGTGCTCACGAATTTCACGGTATCGCCTATGTTATAAGCCCACAGGCCCGCATTAGTGCTCACTACCAGGGCGTAATTCACGCCCACTTCCACGTCTTTGAGGGTAACGCGGGTCGGGTTTTCGGAGAAGATCTCTGTAGCAGGCACGAATTCAAAGAAAATGCCGGCATTGGTGTTCAGCAGCAGGCCTTCATGCAGCTGGCTGTCCTGGTAGGCGAAGAAGCCTTCCGACGCCGGAAAAGTCTCTATGGCAGCCACTTTCCGTCCAATGGAATCGAACAGTTTGGCCTTGTAGGGCTCAAAGTTCACCCCGCCATGCACCAGCAGGTTGAAGTTGGGGAACAGCTCCCCTACCGGCTTGCCGCTGCGGGCGATCAGCTGGTCGAAGTACATCTGCATCCATGGCGGAATACCGCTGATGAGGCGCATGTCCTGGCTGATGGTCTCGTCCACGATCTTGCCCAGCTTGGTTTCCCAGTCTTCGATACAGTTGGTCTCGTAGCTGGGCAGTTGATTCGTGCGCAGGTAGCGGGGTATCTGGTGGTTGGCGATGCCTGAAAGCCGCCCTGTGGGGATGCCTCCCACCCTTTCCAGTTCCGGCGAACCGGAAAGGAAAATGAGCTTGCCGTCGAACGCCGTGGCGTCGCCCAACTCGGTCACGTTGCAGAACACCGCGTTGCGGGAGGTGTTGAAGTGATGGTCCACCGATTCCTTGGTGATGGGAATATATTTCACTCCGCTGGTAGTGCCGGAGGTCTTGGCAAAGTAGATGGGCTGGCCTTTCCAGAGGATGTTATGTTTTCCTTCTTTTATTTTCTCGATATACGGCTTGAACTGCTCGTAATCGCGGATGGGCACTGCCTGTTTATAGTTTTCATAGCTGGTGATGCTTTCGAATTGATGGTCTTTCCCGAACTCTGTCTTTTTGCCTGTCTTCAGCAGATCCTGAAGGATCGACTCCTGATCTTCCACCGCCCTCAGCATTTCCTTCTTGACCTTTCCGGCAATGATGGAAGCAAATGGTTTGGCCAGCAGTGATTTAAACTTCATGCCCCGATATTTTAATGATCAACGTAAAAAACAAATGTATAAAAATTGTGTACAACTATGCGCGTTTTTAGGAAAGGCCACTGGCGGGCGTTGCAGGGCGAAAAACGGGCCCAGGGGGTAAAATACCGGTATCGGCGGGGTGCAAAACAATTGTTAAAAAAAACTAAAATTGTAAAAACTCCGTATCTTTGATATGTAAAAAGCTATTTTTCAATACAGTGCCCTGTTAGCGGGGTACGACTTCCTGTAAAAAAGTATTAAATTCTTTGTTGATTAAAAAACAAAGTAATACCTTTGCAGGAAATTATTTTTGGAATACTATGTTCGCAGTTGTAAAAATCGCAGGTCAGCAATTCAAGGTACAGAAAGATCAGGAGATCTTCGTACACCAATTGGCTGGTAATGTTGGAGATAAAGTAGAATTTGCAGAAGTTTTGCTGACCGACAACGACGGTAAAATTACCGTAGGTACTGATGTAAAATCAGTGATTAAAGCCGAGATCCTGAGCCACGTGCAAGGTGATAAGGTGATTGCTTTTAAAATGAAGCGCAGAAAAGGCTTCAGGAAGAAAGTAGGTCACCGTACCCATTTCACCAAGATCAAGATCAACGAAATTGCTTAAATTCATATTGACTAAAGTTATAAAGTAACAATACAATGGCACATAAAAAAGGTGAAGGTAGTGTTAAGAATGGCCGCGACTCGCAAAGCAAAAGGCTTGGCGTAAAGATCTTCGGCGGTCAGGTGGCAGTGGCAGGTAATATCATTATCCGCCAGAGAGGCACCGTATATCACGCAGGTTCTAACGTAGGTATTGGTAAAGATTTTACCATCTACGCTCTTACAGATGGTGTTGTGGAATTCAGAAAAGGTCGTGAGAACAGAACTTTCGTTTCCGTTAAATCATTTGACACCACTGCCCAGGCGGAAGCTTAAGGTAGTGTTTGCCATAAAGTTTTTTTAATACCCAATTTTAATTACTAACCCAAAATTCAAAAAACAATGGCAACAATTAAGAAAGCTGCTGCAAAAAAAGCTGCTCCTAAAAAGAAAGCTGCTGCTAAGAAAGCCGCTCCTAAAAAGAAAGCTGCTGCTAAGAAAGCTGCTCCTAAAAAAGCCGCTGCTAAGAAAGCCGCTCCTAAAAAGAAAGCTGCTGCTAAGAAAGCTGCTCCTAAAAAGAAAGCCGCTGCTAAGAAAGCTGCTCCTAAAAAGAAAGCCGCTGCCAAGAAAGCTGCTCCTAAAAAGAAAGCCGCTGCCAAGAAAGCTGCTCCTAAAAAAGCCGCTGCTAAGAAAGCTGCTCCTAAAAAGAAAGCGCCTGCTAAGAAAAAAGCAGCTCCTTCTGCTCCTGCAGCTCCGGCAATGTAGAATCGGATTTACAAACTGTAGCATAAAGAACCTCGATGCAAATCGAGGTTCTTTTTTTTTGCCTAACTTAGGGCCTCTATGGACAATTACATCATCTCCGATAACCTCTCCCTGCTGGCCAAACTGATGGATATCCACGGCGATAATCCCTTCAAAGCCAAATCGTTTGCCAACGCTGCCTTCCAGATAGAAAAACTCACCGTACCCCTGCAGGATACCCCGCGCGACGCCATCTTCCGCATCAAAGGCATCGGGGAATCCACCGGCAAATGCGTGATCGAAATGCTGGAAAGCGGGCACTTCCTCCTACTGGAAGACTACCTGCGTAAAACGCCTCCAGGCATCCTCGATATGATGCGCATCAAAGGCATCGGCCCGAAAAAAATCGCCACCATCTGGAAAGAGCTGGAGATCGAAACCCTCGGCGAACTGCTCTACGCCTGCAACGAAAACCGCCTCACCCTGCTCAAGGGATTCGGGCAAAAAACGCAGGAAAGCATCCGCCAAAGCATAGAATTTTTCCTGTCCAACCGCGAAAGGTTCCTGTATGCGGAAGTGGAAAGCTTTGCCACGGAACTGGACACACTCCTCTCCCGCCTGTTCAGCCCCGCCAAAGTAGCCGTCACCGGCGCCTTCAGGAGGCAGCAGCCGGTCATAGACGAACTGGAATTCGTGATCGGGATGGCGATAGACGAAGTGGCGGAGAAATTCAAGTCCCTCACGGAATTCAACCGGCTGGACAATACGAACGACGCCATCCTCCTTCAATACAAAGAGCATATCAAAATAAAGATCTACGGCGTGGAAGCGGAAAATTTCGCCACCAAGCTGTTCACCACCACCGGCACCGAAGCCTTCCTGGACGCGTTCTTCAGCCATGCCGGTGCGCACTCCGGCGGGCAGCAGGCCACCGAAGAGGATATCTTCAGCACCGCAAATCTTCCCTTCATACCGCCCGCCCTGCGGGAAACGGCCGCCATCGTACAGTCCGCCGCCAACGGCGCATTGCCTGCGCTCATACAGTCAACGGACATCAAAGGCATCATCCATTCCCACAGCCAGTGGAGCGACGGCGTAGCCAGCCTGGAAGATATGGCCAAAGCAGCCAGGGATCAGGGTTTTGAATACCTGGTGATCAGCGATCACTCCCGCTCCGCCTTCTATGCCAACGGCCTGCACGTGGAGCGCATCGTGGCGCAGCACGAGCAAATAGAGCAGCTGAACAAACAACTCACCCCCTTCCGCATTTTCAAAAGCATCGAAGCGGATATCCTCAACGACGGCAGCCTCGACTATCCCGACGAAGTGCTTAAAACCTTCGACCTGGTGATCGCTTCCGTGCACACCAACCTGAAAATGCCGGAAGAAAAAGCCATGGCCCGCCTGCTGAAAGCGATCTCCAATCCATACACCACTATCCTCGGCCATATGACCGGCCGGCTGCTGCTGAGCCGCAACGGGTATCCCGTGGATCATAAAGCGGTAGTGGATGCCTGCGTGGCGAATGACGTGGTGATAGAGCTGAACGCGCACCCGCGCCGGCTGGATATAGACTGGGAATGGATCCCTTATGCGCTCGAAAAAGGTGCGCTGCTTTCCATCGACCCGGATGCGCATGCCATTGAAGGGTATAAAGACATTCACTACGGCACGCTGGCCGCGCAAAAAGGCGGCCTCACCAAAGAAAAGAACCTGAGCAGCTTCAGCAGGGCCGAACTGGAGGCCTTCCTGGAAGCCCGTAAACTCAAAAAAGGATTATAATGTTCCTCCACGCACTGGCCATCGCCGTAGCTCCTGGTATTGCCATATCGCTGCTGATCTATATGCTCGACGGGCGGGACCGCGAGCCGGTGCGCCTGCTCGTACGCTGCTTTTTACTGGGCGTGCTGAGCGTGATATTCCCGCTTACCATACAAACGCTGGCTACCTCTTACGGCTGGAATGCCAATGTACCGGGACTGCTGAACAAGGCGATCTTTGCCTTCGGCGTGGTGGGGCTTAGCGAAGAGCTGGGGAAGTTCCTTGTGCTCCGTTATTACGCTTTCCGCAAACCTTCTTTCGATGAGCCTTTCGATGGTATCGTATATTCCGTGATGATCGGGATGGGGTTTGCCACGGCGGAGAACATCAGCTACGTGATGCAGTTCGGCATAGGTACCGGCTGGGTGCGGATGTTCATTTCGGTGCCTGCCCATGCGGCGTTTGCGATACTGATGGGATACTATGCCGGGCTGGCGAAATTCATCCCGCAGCACAGGGGCACGCTGCTGTTCACCGGGTTATTCTGGGCTGTGGCTTTCCACGGCGCTTTCGACTTTTTCCTCTTCATCGGCAGCAGCCTGTTCCTGGTGGGGGCCTCGCTGTTCTGTTTATTTATAGGCATACGGCTGTCCATCAAGGCGATCCGCCAGCACAGGGAGCTTTCTTCGAGATGGTACGACGATCAGCGGGAAGAGGAGGAATAATTGCGGGTGAGCCATAAATACAGGCCGTATCCGGCAAAGGGCAGAAAAAATACGAGCACAAGCCATTTCAGGTGGTAAGGGCGGCGGTTGTTGCCCTGTTTAAAAGTATGCTGCACCACAAACCGTACTACAATCCAGATGTGCAGCATAAACAGCAATGTGAGCCATATTTCCTGGTTGAACATGATCGTTAACACTTACTTTACTTAAATCTACAAATTTTAGGGGAAAAGCGGGCGAAGGGTCAGGGAGAAAAAAAGAGCCCGACTTGAAAATCAGGCCCATCCTCCAAATTAACTAGTAATGCAAAGTGGATAAAGATGTATATATCGGGATGATATTTTATCGATCGGATATTCGCACAAAGCCCTCACCTTCGGTTCCAAAGCTACAAAAAAAATATTATTATGTTAGGAATACTAATTTCCTGGAAGGTGATCCGGCTAATAGAAAAGCCCGGATTTATCCAGGCAGCAATGAGTTAGGTGAGAACAGGCTGAGTTTCAAAAGAAAGAGCCCGATAAGACAATCAGGCTCGTTTTTCTCCAATTTAGCTTAAGACAAAAATCCCTTATTCCCTAATAAATAGACTCTTTAAAATGCGTTCAGCGAGGAGACAAACAAAGTAAAAAAAGAGAGCCCGACACGACCATCAGGCTCGATTTTTTCTCCAATTTAGCTTAAGACAAATTCTTCAGCCAGGTTTGTCACCCTGCAAATATCTTATGGTGAAAAAGTAAGAATCAGTTTTGAAAGAACTTTGTTGTGGCACGATTGGCGTATCACATCGTTTAATCAAATCTATATGAAAAAAATGAACAAACAAATATTTCACGTTAGGATAACTAACAATTAACTAAATTTCTCATGCTTGTAAAATGGCGGAATTGAAAGAGAAGAAATTGCAGCGTGTATCCTATTACGGGAGTACGTACGTATAAAAACAAAATCCGGATTCAGGAACCCGGATAAATGTTTTTACAATATGTAATATATTATTTATTAAAGAAATCTGGGCGTAAGCGCTTTCCCTTTCACGAGGGAAAAACGATAGTTCAGCATCAGCTCATGGCTGCCGGACTGCATCCCTTTCAAATGAGTGGCGGATGCAAAATCGTAGGAATAACCGAAGGAGAAATTCTTCGTTGCCTGTATCTGCACCATCGCGCTGGCAGATTTTTCAGTTCTCCAGGTGGCGCCTGCCCAGAGAATGTCTTTCAGTATGAATGTCGCATTAACGTCCATTTGCACGCCCGCTCCCGCAACCTGGCGCAAAACCACCCCCGGCCTGAATTTAAGGATCTTGTTCACATTCGCCAGGTATGCCCCGTGCAGGTACATATGCCGTTTGAATTCCACTTTGTTCAGGGTGCCGCCGATGTCAAAATTATGGAACGAAGGCGCGGAAAAGCCAACAAAGAACTTTTCATTGTACAACACAAAACCAAATCCGATATCGGTTTTCCAGTAGCTCTGGTTTCCCGTAAAAACAGGATCGTCCGTACCCAGGTGCTCATTGTTCTCCTTGAACTGCTCCATCCCGCCCTTCAGGCCCATGGCCAGGTATAGCTTATCATCCAGCTTCACTTTCTGTGATATATTGAAGTAATAGCCGGTCTGGGAATAAATGGTGATCTCATCTTTTATCGCCATAAATCCAACGCTGGTGCTGGTGGCTTTGATAGGCGAATAAAAAGAGAACGTGGCGGTTTTTGGCGCGCCTTCCATGCCCACCCACTGGTTGCGGGCCACCACGGTCATACTGCTGAACTCGTCCATGGAAGGGTAACCGGGATTGATCACCATCCCGTTGTACAGGTACTGCGCGTACATGGGATGCTGCTGCGCTGCCGCCTCCCGGGCCATACAGCTGATGATGATGGCAACTACGAACAGCGTTCTGAGGCTCTTTTGCATAGTAATATTTTTAATTATTGGGCGGATTTTAATACGATATACCCGGTGTGCCGCGTCATGTTACCATTGGCGTCCCAGACGTGCAGCACGTAGAAGTACGAGCCGTCCGGCAGCAACTTGCCCGCGCCGCTGCCCTTGTTGGACTGGCCGTTGAAGTTGTTGGACTGGTTATGGTAATTGCTGGTGGAATAAATGGTCCCGCCCCAGCGGTTCACGATCACGATCTCGTTCCGGCTGTATTTTTCAATATTCTCAATGATCAGCACATCGTTCTTGCCATCCCCGTTCGGCGACAGTCCCTTCTGTACCCTGATCTCGAAATCAGGCACCTGGTCGTCGTTCAGGATGGAGCCAACGGCCGTGCGCACAGTACCCAGTGCCGGCGGTTGCTGGCCGGAGGCCACGGTGGCGGCTTTCAGCTTCACGGCAAAGTATTCGTCAGATTCATGTACGATATCCCCTGGCACGGGCACTTCAATTTCCGCTTCGGTGGCCAGGGCCGGGATGATGATCTGTTGGATATGATCCTGGAAGTCTTCCCCTGCCCTCGCGCGCTGCGGGTCTTTGTCTGCGCCCGCGCCTTCAAACGCATCGGCAAACTCGTATTCCAATACGATCGTTCTTGTGCTCTGGCGGCTCAGCGTTATTTTGAACGGCATGATCTCTACGCCTGTATTTCCTTCCTGCACTTTCGCTGTGTCTTTACTGAAACTGATCTCCAACGCATCGTTATCCGTTACGGCAGTGGCGGTATTGCTGCTGGAGCCTTTTCCGTATGCCTGCCCCGGGCCGCTATATGGCTGGATAGCCAGATTTACGAAGCCATTGTCGTCGTTGGTATCGTTGTCTGTGAGGTTGAGGGTGAAGCTTACCTCGGTTTGACCGGCCGGGATGGTGACAACCAGGTTTGCGCCTGTTCTTGGTACGGTGGTGGTCACGCTGCGGAGGCCGTCGTGCTGCAGGCTTACGGTTACGGGCATGTCGGCAGATGGCGCCTGCGATGCCCTGAGCGTTACTATGAGGCCTGCGCCTTCATTTGCCTGCGCGGCTGTAAATATTTCCACGGTGATCACGTCGTTGTCGTACAGGTTCATGCTGGCAGTATGCTGTGTGGTGCTCACCGGCCAGGTAATGGCAGGCAGCGAAGCGGTAGCGGCTGTGAGCTGGATATTCACGCTCTCTGTGCCTTCCAGCAGGTTGTCGTCTTTCGGCGCGATGCTGATCACGGCTTCTTTCGAACCTGCGGGAATGGTGACTGTGCCGGGCAGGGCGTTGTAATCCGTGTTTGCTGTTGCGGTGCCGCCTACTGTGTAGGTGACCGTTACCGGTACTGCGGCAGTGAGCTGTGTATTGGCGAAACGAACCCGTATGCTGCCGGCGGTGGAGGGCTCGGTGGCGTCAGCGATCTTTTCGACGAGAATGCTGCGGTCTGCGGTGGTTTCGTTGTCGGTAATATTTAATGCGGCTGATTTCACAGCGTCCAGTGTAGTGCTGACGGTGTTGCCGAAGTATACGAAGCTGCCGGAAGTCAGCAATATCTGCACGGTTTCAGTGCCTTCTACCACCTGGTCGTCTGTTACGGCCACCGGTACTGCAACAGAAGAGGCGCCTGCTTTGATCACGGCGGTGCCGGTGAGCGCAGCGAAGTCCTGGCCTGGAACAGCTGTTCCGCTGAGGGTATATCTCACGGTCACATCGTACGGCGCTGTGGCCGCGCCGGTCAGCCGGATGCTGAAAGCGCCATTGGTATTAGGCTCTGCGGCATCGGCGGTTTTTACGACGGTGATGTTCAATACCGGTGCAGGGTCGCCGGGAATGTTTACCTGTGCGGACGGCGTCACAGTAAAGCCGGTGGCGATGCCGGTGAGACGGAGAATTTCATTCGCTTCAATAATATTGTCCTGCACTGCGGTGAGACTGATCGTTACCTTCTGCTGGTCTTTTGCGATCACAGCAGCAGGTGCAACGGAGAAGTCTGCATTCGCCGCGTTGAATGCCGCGTCCGCAGCCAGGTTGATGGCGATGGGCAGCGCGGTGGTAATACCCGCGGGCAACGACAATACCACTTTGCTGGTACTGCCTTCGTGCAATGTTGTTGAGTCGATGGCAATGGAAATCTGCCTGTTGGCGGGATCCAGGCCGGTCAGGTCTGTTATCCGGATGTTGGCGCCGGAGAAAGTAAATCCTGCGGCTGCGCCGTCTACCCGTATAGTTTCTAGCGGTTCAATAATGCCGTCTTTCACCGCTGAGATGTCGAAGTCTGCGCTGCTGTTGGTCATGGCCGGTATGGTGATGCTCACCGGGATCTGCGTATGATCGGTATCCGCGGCAGTGGAAGCGGCGGCGGTCTTGGACATTGTTACGGTAATGGGCGTGCTTGAAACGATACCATCAGGGAGTTTCACGCTGAAGTCGCCGGTTGCATTCTCCGCGATGCTACTGCCATCGGGCACCAGGGAGATCACGGTATTGAGCGGGTCGAGGCCGGTGCCGTCTTCAATGGAAATGGTAATGCCATTCACACTAAACCCGGGGGCAGTGCCGCCCAGTTGCAGGGTTTCCGGCAGTTCCAGGATATTGTCCGCCGGCGCGGTGATGTTGAATGTAGCACTGTGCTGGCCGGCCGGGATGGTCACCGTGGCAGGCAGGGCAACGTGATCGGAATTGGCTGCGGTGGAAAGCGCATCTTTCATGATGTCTACCTGGATGTCCGCCGTGGCGGTCAATGCGCCGGGCAGGCTCACGGTGATGATGGCAGTTCCGCTTCCTTCGCGGATAGTAGCATGGCTGCTGGTGAAGGAAATGGCGCCGCCGAAGTTTGCATCCTGTACGTCCAGCAAAATGCTGCCGCTGAAGGTGTAACCGGTTAAGGATGCATTCAGTGCAAGCTTTTCTGTGGGTTCTATAACGGCGTCTGTGTTGATATTCAGCGTAAGGGAGCCCGAAGAGCTGCCCGCAGGAATAGTTACCGCAGCTGGTATGCCTCCTGCAATATCTGCCGCATTCACGGCGGGTGTTGCGGCGCCTTGTGTTAACTGGATCACGATGTCGCTGGCCGCAGTTACGCCTGTTGGTAACGCGAACGTATACACGGCCTGGTTACCTTCGGTAACTGTAGACGGACCGGTAATAGTGATGGCTTTGAGGGATACATCGGTAATGGTCACGTCCGACGAGGCTGTGGATGCATGACCGAGTATGGTTGCGTTGGCGGTCAGTTCCAGCAGTTCTGCGGTTTCGATCACATTGTCCGTTGTGGCGGTCACGTCAAATTCGATTTCCGTTGCGCCGGCCGGGATGGTAACGGATGCGGGGAAACTTACTTCAGTGGCGCCGAGTGCGGCGGATGAACCGCTGCCTTTGCTGAGCGCTACGGTTACAGCCTGGGTGGCCGTGATGCCTGCCGGCAGGCTTGCTTTCAGTTTTATGGTGCCGCCTTCTGCTACAGTAGCGGTGGCGGGCGTTAAGGCAATGTCTGCCGGGCCGGTGCCGTCAGTAAGGGTGACGGTGGTACCTGTTACAGTGATGCCTTGTGTATTTATGCCGTCGACCACGATGGTTTCACCGGTTTCCAGTAACTGGTCGGCATTGGTAGAAAGCGTGAAGCTGCCGGTTGCCTGGCCTGCGTTAATGGTGATGGTGCCCAATGCACCGTGCTCGCTGTTTCCGGCAGTGGAGCCGGGGTTTTTGCTCAGGGTCACGGTGAGGTTGTTCACAGAAGTGATTCCTCCGTTCAGCGTGGCGGTGATCACGGTGCTGGTGCCTTCAGCTACTGTTGCCGGTGCGGCGGATAAAGTGATGCTGGCGCCTGCGAGGTCCTGGTCGGTGATATCGAAGCTGACCGGCTGGTTGAAAGTGAAGCCGGTGGCAGCCGGTGTCAGGATCAGCTTTTCCAGCGCTTCGAGCAGGTCGTCATCTTCCGGTTTAAGATCAACGTCCACGAATGCATTGCCAGCTGGAATGACTACCGCGGGCAGACTTTGAATATCCGCCAATACAGCGGTTGAAGCCGCATCGCGGGTGAGCGTGATGGTGATCGCCGAAGTGGATGTTACACCCGTGGGCAGGCTGAAGCGGTAAGTGCCGGTAGCACCTTCGGCAATGGTAGCCGGGCCGGTAACAGTGATCGTTTTGTTGGATACATCTGTGATCGTGATATCCGCTGCATCTGTGGAAGTATAACCAAATACAGTAGCGCTGGATGCCAATTTCAGCAGTTCAGACGGTTCTATCAGGTTATCAGTTCCCGCTGTCACATCGAATTCAGTTCCTTCTGCACCTACCGGAATGGTCACAGTCGTTGGGAAGGTTACATCCGCTACATCAAGCGTAGCAGAAGAGCCCGCGGCTTTGCTCAGGGTGATAGTGATCGCCTGGCTGCTGGTGATGCCTGAAGGCAGGCTCGCTTTTATTTTTATTAAACCACCTTCTGCTACTGTGCCGGTAACGGGTGTAAGGATAATTGTTTTATTCGCATTTGTGCCGGTAGCATCGGTAATGGTAACCGTGGTTCCTGTTACTACAATGCCCTGGGCGT
>NZ_JBQEMV010000008.1:0-912 GCF_052044405.1 Chitinophaga sp. 22620
CCTGTATGGGTGCTGTGACGATTGCCAGAAGTCAGGATACCATTCGCACTGCCGGCGCCTGCCTGAATAGCTACCAGCTCCGCCGTGTGTGGATCGCTGCTGATGTGTGCGGCAACCGCGACTCCGTAATACAGATCATCACTGTACAGGATACCCGTCCGCCGGTGTTTACTACTCCTGCTCCCGCTAACGCGACCGTAGAATGTAGCGCCATCCCTGTAATGCCCAACCTGGCTGCTACCGATAATTGTAATGGCCTGGTGACCATCACCAGACGCCAGGATACGGTACGCGCTGCCGGTGCCTGTCTGAATAACTATCAGCTCCGCCGTGTGTGGATCGCCACTGATGTGTGCGGTAACCGCGATTCGGTGATACAGATCCTTACCGTTCGCGATACCCGTCCGCCTGTATTCACAACGCCGGCTCCGGCCAATGCAACAGTGGAATGCAGCAGCATTCCTGTAATGCCCAACCTGGCTGCCACCGACAATTGTAACGGCCTGGTGAGCATCACCAGACGCCAGGATACGGTACGCACCGCCGGTGCATGTCTGAATAACTACCAGCTCCGCCGCGTATGGATCGCTGCTGACGTGTGCGGTAACCGTGACTCCGTAATTCAGATCCTTACCGTTCGCGATACCCGTCCGCCTGTGTTCACAACGCCAGCTCCGGCCAATGTAACCGTGGAATGCAGTGCCATCCCTGTAATGCCAAACCTGGCTGCCACCGATAATTGTAATGGCCTGGTGACCATCACCAGACGGCAGGATACGGTACGCGCTGCTGGTGCGTGTCTGAATAACTATCAGCTCCGCCGTGTGTGGATCGCTGCTGACGTGTGCGGCAACCGTGACTCGGTGATACAGATCATCACCGTTCGTGATACCCGTCCGCCGGTGTTCACAA
>NZ_JBQEMV010000009.1:0-829 GCF_052044405.1 Chitinophaga sp. 22620
CCGCACACATCGGTAGCGATCCACACACGGCGGAGTTGATAGTTATTCAGACATGCACCGGCCGCACGGATCGTATCCTGGCGCCTGGTGACCGTTACGGCACCCATGCAGGCATCATTGGCCGTCAGATTCGGCTGAACCGGGATAGCGCTACATTCTACAACCACGTTAGCAGGAGCAGGAGTAGTAAACACTGGCGGACGGGTATCCTGTACGGTGATAATTTGTATTACGGAATCACGGTTACCGCACACATCAGCAGCAATCCACACGCGGCGGAGCTGGTAGTTATTCAGACATGCACCGGCAGCCCGCACAGTATCCTGGCGTTTGGTGATCGTCACAGCACCCATGCAGGCGTCATTGGCTGTCAGATCCGGTTGAACCGGGATGGCACTACATTCTACAACCACGTTAGCAGGAGCAGGAGTAGTAAACACTGGCGGACGGGTATCCTGTACAGTGATAATTTGTATTACGGAGTCACGGTTACCGCACACATCGGTAGCAATCCACACACGGCGAAGCTGATAATTATTCAGACATGCACCGGCCGCACGGATCGTATCCTGGCGCCTGGTGACCGTTACGGAACCCATGCAGGCATCATTGGCCGTCAGATTCGGCTGAACCGGGATAGCGCTACATTCGACGGTTGCATTTGCAGGAGCTGGCGTTGTGAACACCGGTGGTCTTGTATCCTGCACGGTGATGATCTGTATCACCGAATCACGGTTACCGCACACATCGGTAGCGATCCACACACGGCGGAGTTGATAGTTATTCAGACATGCACCGGCCGCACGGATCGTATCCTGGCGCCTGGTGA
>NZ_JBQEMV010000010.1:0-798 GCF_052044405.1 Chitinophaga sp. 22620
CTTTAGGCGGTAACACATAGCGCAGGTTGCCCAGGTCGTCGTACACATAATAGGTGCTCAGCCAGCCCACATGGCCCGTGCCGGGTGTGGCGGCCAGCTGCACTTTCTTCAGCACGACCCGGCCTTCCTTATCCTTGTATTCCACCACAGCGTTGCCCGCTTCGTCGGTGGTCATGTTTTTATATAGTTCACCTGCTGCGTAGCGCGTGGTGCTGGCCGGCACACTGCCGTCCGCGGCGGCGATCGTCCAGATGCGCACCGAGTCGGCTACGGTGCTGACCAGGTATTGCTGGCTCACACCAACATCGGAGCCCGCCCAGCTATTGCCAGGAGCCATCGTTTTGAGCACCCGGTTCAAGGGAGAGGCTTCGTATTGCGTCTGGCTGTAGAACACCTGTTCGCCGGGATAGATCGGCGTACCGGCAGTAGGCGCGTAGAAGTTCTTCTGATCGGTAAAAGGGTTGGTCTTGAAAGCCCCGTCACCGGTGGTGGAGACATACGGCAGGTATTGGAATGGTTCACGGCCGAAAGAATCATACACCACAGGCACGACCACATCTTTTTTTGCCGGAGAGCCACCTTTGGTCACCGTTTGCAGCGGACGGCCCAGGCCGTCTACGTACTGGGTGGACTGCCGAACGTTGGACACATTCGTTTCTGCGATCACGGCTGCTGGGTCTGTTAAAGGCTTCGCTGGTTCCCAGGTACGCACGTAGTTTACCTTCACGCCTGCACCGTAAGCCGCCGGAACGGGGTTCACCGTTTGTGTAGGCGCAGCAGGCTGAGTTTGCGTGTTTG
>NZ_JBQEMV010000011.1:0-683 GCF_052044405.1 Chitinophaga sp. 22620
GCTTACCCGCGATGCGGCTTCGATCGCTGCGTTGACAGACCTTCAAAGCCTGCCCACAGTAGTGATCCCGGCAGGAGACGGATTTGTGGATGTAAACTTTATTCCGGCAGATGACAATGTAATTGAGGCTACGGAAAAACTGATCCTGACACCGGCCGCCACTGGCTTCACTTTCAACCAGCCGGTAAATTTCGATATCACTGACCAGGACCTGGCGGGAGCAACGATCACTCTATCCGCCGCACCAGCCAGTGTTGCAGAAGGCGCCAGTTCTGTAATTACAGCTACGCTGAATGGCGGTGTAACCTCCGCCACTAACCTGACGGTGACTTTAAGCAAACATGCCAGCTCCACTGCCGGTAATACCGAGCACGGCACGCTGGGCAGTATCACGATCAACGCTGGTCAAACAACCGGCACTGTTACACTGACTACCAATACTGACCAGGTATTAGAGGCTAATGAAACCGTAATGATCGAAGGTGCCAACGCCCAGGGCATTGCAGTGACCGGAACTACGGTTACCATTAGCGATGCAACTGGCACAAATGCGAATAAAACAATTATCCTCACACCCGTTACCGGCACTGTAGCAGAAGGTGGTTTAATAAAAATAAAAGCGAGCCTGCCTTCAGGCATCACCAGCAGCCAGGCGATCACTATCACCCTGAGCAAAGCCGCGG
>NZ_JBQEMV010000012.1:0-657 GCF_052044405.1 Chitinophaga sp. 22620
TTTCAATTTTAATATGTTATCGCTAACATTACCTGTGTTTTACTTCCACCACCCTTCCGGGTGGCTTCTGTGCTGTTGCTTCCAAACTTTCAAAGAACTTATCTGACCTGGTCTGCACTCTTGCAGTCCGTCTGCGGTCAAAATTGTCAGATGCCAAGGTTGCGAACCTCCAGGCCTAACGCCTGCATCCTGGTTATTTTTTCGTGATGTTTCTAAAGAACTGTGACCGTAACGGCCCTTTTTGTTGTTGTTGTTTCCCCTTCTTTCCCGGCCCTGCCGCACACTCTGTTTCGATGGGAGTGCAAAGGTAGTGCTTTTTTTGTTTCTTCCAAATTTTTAAACAGGATTTTTAGATTTTATTTTCCTGATTCTCAATTACTTATATCTACTGAATAAGTGCGCTGTTTCTACGCTGGAATCCCGGGCACACAAAGAACTACTGGCGCTTTTTTCAAAGCGGATGGCAAAGATAGCAACTTAATCGATTACTACAAAATTTTGCAGGAGAACTTTGTGGAGGGTGGGAAGATAAAAAAGTCCCGGTACAAGACCGGGACTTTCAATAAATATGGCAGCTACCTACTCTCCCGCATGATAGTGCAGTACCATCGGCCATGAGGGGCTTAACTTCTCTGTTCGGAATGGGAAGAGGTGAAC
>NZ_JBQEMV010000013.1:0-656 GCF_052044405.1 Chitinophaga sp. 22620
TGGCGCCTTCGATCATTACAGTTTCATTAGCCTCCAATACCTGGTCAGTATTGGTGGTCAGTGTAACAGTGCCGGTTGTTTGACCAGCGTTGATCGTGATACTACCCAGTGCGCCGTGCTCGGTATTACCCGCAGTGGAGCTGGCATGTTTGCTTAAGGTCACCGTCAGGTTAGTGGCGGAGGTCACACCGCCATTCAGCGTAGCCGTAATCACGGAGCTGGCACCTTCTGCAACACTGGCTGGTGCGGCAGATAGAGTGATCGTAGCACCTGCCAGGTCCTGGTCAGTGATATCGAAATTTACCGGCTGGCTGAAAGTGAAGCCAGTGGCAGCCGGTGTCAGGATCAGCTTTTCTGTCGCTTCGATCACATTGTCATCTGCCGGAATAAAGTTTACATCCACAAATCCGTCTCCTGCCGGGATCACTACTGTGGGCAGGCTTTGAAGGTCTGTCAACGCAGCGGTCGAAGCCGCATCGCGGGTGAGCGTGATGGTGATCGCAGAAGTAGATGTTACACCCGTGGGCAGGCTGAATCGGTAAGTGCCGGTAGCACCTTCTGCAATGGTAGCCGGGCCGGTAACAGTGATCGTTTTGTTCGACACATCCGTGATCGTGATATCCGCTACATCTGTAGAAGTATAACCAAATACAGTA
>NZ_JBQEMV010000014.1:0-623 GCF_052044405.1 Chitinophaga sp. 22620
CTAGGCATCCACCATGCGCCCTTATTCGCTTTAAAAATCTTAAATCATTTAGCACTCGCGTGCTTTACAACTTGTTTTCCCAATATGTCAAAGAACTTTTCCTAACGCAGCTCCATACTTACTATGGTACTGTGGCTTTACAGCCTGTGTTAGAACTGGTCAGTGCGAAGGCGCGAACCTTCAGGAATCATGATCTTTTTCCTTTGAAAAGGATCATATTCAAACACCGAATTTGTAAAGAACTTTTAGGTGGAGACCTTCAATCTCCCTCTGGTGGAGGATATCGGAGTCGAACCGATGACCCTCTGCGTGCAAGGCAGATGCTCTAGCCAACTGAGCTAACCCCCCAGGTTTTGACACAACAAAAAGAAACAACCCAAGCCGTTTCCATTTGCAGATCATAACTAGTAGACCCGAGCAGATTTGAACTGCTGACCCCTACATTATCAGTGTAGTGCTCTAACCAGGCTGAGCTACGGATCTGTAACGGATACTACCTAGGTAGTAAACTAAAGAACTTAATAACATTTAAAAATCTGGAAACAACAGCCACGGTGTAATGTGCTCTAAAAAGGAGGTATTCCAGCCGCACCTTCCGATACGGCTACCTTGTTACGACTTAG
>NZ_JBQEMV010000015.1:0-519 GCF_052044405.1 Chitinophaga sp. 22620
CCACGGTTACATTGGCCGGAGCCGGCGTTGTGAACACAGGCGGACGGGTATCACGAACGGTAAGGATCTGAATTACGGAGTCACGGTTACCGCACACATCGGTAGCGATCCATACACGGCGAAGCTGGTAGTTATTCAGACATGCACCGGCAGCCCGCACAGTATCCTGACGTTTGGTGATGGTCACAGCACCCATACAGGCGTCATTGGCTGTCAGATCCGGTTGAACCGGGATGGCGCTACATTCCACGGTCGCGTTAGCCGGAGCAGGAGTAGTAAACACCGGCGGACGGGTATCCAGTACAGTGATGATCTGTATTACGGAGTCACGGTTACCGCACACATCGGTAGCGATCCACACACGGCGGAGTTGATAATTATTCAAACATGCACCGGCAGCCCGCACAGTATCCTGGCGTCTGGTGACCGTTACGGAACCCATGCAGGCATCATTGGCCGTCAGATTCGGTTGGGCCGGGATGGCGCTACATTCTACAGTAGTGTTAGCCGGAGCAGGTG
>NZ_JBQEMV010000016.1:0-518 GCF_052044405.1 Chitinophaga sp. 22620
CAGCTCCGCCGTGTGTGGATCGCTGCTGACGTGTGCGGCAACCGTGACTCGGTGATACAGATCATCACCGTTCGTGATACCCGTCCGCCGGTGTTCACAACGCCAGCTCCGGCCAATGCAACAGTGGAATGCAACGCCATCCCTGTAATGCCCAACCTGGCTGCCACCGATAATTGTAATGGCCTGGTGACCATCACCAAACGCCAGGATACGGTACGCGCTGCTGGTGCGTGTCTGAATAACTATCAGCTCCGCCGTGTGTGGATCGCTGCCGATGTGTGCGGTAACCGTGATTCAGTGATTCAGGTGATCACCGTTCGCGATACCCGTCCGCCGGTGTTTACGACGCCTGCTCCGGCCAACGTAACCGTGGAATGTAGCGCCATACCGGTAATGCCTAATCTCACAGCCAATGACGCCTGTATGGGTGCTGTGACGATTGCCAGAAGTCAGGATACCATTCGCACTGCCGGCGCCTGCCTGAATAGCTACCAGCTCCGCCGTGTGTGGATCGCTGC
>NZ_JBQEMV010000017.1:0-488 GCF_052044405.1 Chitinophaga sp. 22620
TGGCGCCTTCGATCATTACAGTTTCATTAGCCTCCAATACCTGGTCAGTATTGGTGGTCAGTGTAACAGTGCCGGTTGTTTGACCAGCGTTGATCGTGATGGGACCAAGTACGCCGTGCTCGGCACTGCCGGCAGTAGAGCCGGCGCCTTTAGTTAAAGTAATAACCAGGTTGCTGGCGGCGGTCACACCGCCATTCAGCGTAGCTGTAATCACAGAACTGGCGCCTTCTGCAACACTGGCTGGCGCGGCGGATAGAGTGATCGTTGCTCCTGCCAGGTCCTGATCAGTGATATCGAAGCTGATCGGCTGGTTGAAAGTGAAGCCAGTGGCGGCCGGTGTCAGGATCAGTTTTTCCGTAGCCTCAATTACATTGTCATCTGCCGGAACAAAGTTTACATCCACAAATCCGTCTCCTGCCGGGATCACTACTGTGGGCAGGCTTTGAAGGTCTGTCAACGCAGCGATCGAAGCCGCATCGCGGGTAAGC
>NZ_JBQEMV010000018.1:0-399 GCF_052044405.1 Chitinophaga sp. 22620
TTGTGAATACCGGCGGTCTTGTATCCTGTACAGTGATGATCTGTATCACCGAATCACGGTTACCGCACACATCGGTAGCGATCCACACACGGCGGAGCTGATAGTTATTCAGACATGCACCAGCCGCACGGATCGTATCCTGACGTTTGGTGATTGTCACAGCACCCATACAGGCGTCATTGGCTGTCAGATCCGGTTGAACCGGGATAGCGCTACATTCTACGGTAGCGTTGGCCGGAGCCGGCGTTGTGAACACCGGTGGTCTTGTATCCTGTACGGTGATAATTTGAATCACGGAGTCACGGTTACCGCACACATCGGTAGCGATCCACACACGGCGGAGTTGATAGTTATTCAGACATGCACCGGCCGCACGGATCGTATCCTGGCGCCTGGTGA
>NZ_JBQEMV010000019.1:0-354 GCF_052044405.1 Chitinophaga sp. 22620
CTAGGCATCCACCATGCGCCCTTATTCGCTTTAAAAATCTTAAATCATTTAGCACTCGCGTGCTTTACAACTTGTTTTCCCAATATGTCAAAGAACTTTTTTCCATCCCCACCCCATAATTACTATGATATGGTGACCTTGCGATCCATGATGAAAAACTTAGACAGTGTTGTGATCCGATCACCGGCCGGTCCTTTGACCGCCACACCTTTTTCTTTTGTAGTCGTTTTGCCGGCAGCTTCCGCTTCGAACAAAACATTTAAAAATCTGGAAACAACAGCCACGGTGTAATGTGCTCTAAAAAGGAGGTATTCCAGCCGCACCTTCCGATACGGCTACCTTGTTACGACTTAG
>NZ_JBQEMV010000020.1:0-313 GCF_052044405.1 Chitinophaga sp. 22620
GCATGATAGTGCAGTACCATCGGCCATGAGGGGCTTAACTTCTCTGTTCGGAATGGGAAGAGGTGAACACCCTCGGCAAAACCACCATAAGATCTTCTGGGCTTTATTGTCCTTCACTGACTACCCGTGCTTGTCATCCCTGCCATAGGCAATGGGAGGTGACCGGTAGGTGGCGGACAGCCCGGGTTCTTCATTTGTACTTATTGGTACTGAGAGCGGAACCCATCAATAATTTACATATTGGGAAGTTGTAAAACATCCGTGTGGTTAGCTCAGCTTGCGCTGCCTTCGCCTTACGGGGAGTACTAAAATA